>JBDKEM010000035.1:0-30434 GCA_039795265.1 Bacteroidota bacterium
ATCTTTCTTCATACTACGTGTTTAAGTTACTAAAAAGTTATTTCCGAAATTTTTTTGAGCTTTTGAGGGCTCAAAAATTTCAGAATAACTTTCAGCTTTACACACTTTATGGGATGCTACCCATTGGAGGTTGAGGGTTTGAATAAAATCATCATCTTTTACGCCTAAATTCTTATTCTTTAAAAAGTAATTATATATAAAATAACTTGAAATAAACTGTTTTATTAGGTGAGTTGAGTCATCAAATTTTTTCAAAATGAATAATAGTTCTGAATTTGTAAAACCTATTAATAGATGAGAGTAGTAATATCCTTGAACCAAAAATCTTTGCTGATCTAATGAAAATTTAGAGCAAATAAAATTATGAAAATCATTTTTACTAAAATATTGAAAGAATTTCTTGCCCAATCCAATAAGTATTTCAGAATCGTTAAAGTTATTAAAATCATTTTTTTGATTAATATTTGTCCAAGAAGTAAGCAACTCTGTAATTCTGATTTCTTTTTTCAATATTCTTAAATAATCTGCATCAGTAATTAATTCTAAATCTTCAAACAACAATTCAATCATTTTATGTGCTTCATTTATTCTATTCATTAAAAACAAATGTTGGGCTATTTCAATTTTTGCCGAACATTTCCAAAAGCCATAACTGATATTTGAAATGAACTTTAAAGCCTTCTTTTCTTTATTATTAACAAAATAAAATAAAGACACAGCCTTCTGGATTTTCGAGATTTCATGCAGAATTGAAATATCTTTTGACATCTTATCAAAACTGTTTAAATATTTTTCTACCTGTCTAATTAACTTTTTTCCTATTTCTTTTTGTTCAATTTTTGTTGAAAGATTTGATAAAACAATTAAATGTTCATAGTACTCATAAATATGATCTTTTTTTAAGTATTTGATAACGTTCAAGGAATTGTCTATTTCTCCATTTTTAAATAAGAAAATTGAATAATCTTTGTCGAAGGCTCTCTTGTACCAATAATTTTGAGGCGCTATTTTAATTGCTTTTTGAACTTCATGATTATCAAGAAACTTTATTGCAATTTCATAACGAAAACTTGACAATTCATATTGAGTTTTTTTTTCGTTCGAAAAATTTCTGATAATATATTGAGAATTTTTGATTATTTTTTTAAAATCGTTTCTTTGATGATTTTTCGAAATCAAAATGCATATCAGATGATTTCTGTCTTCAATTGAAGAAATTCGCTCAATAATATTTTCTGTGTAATTCTCTAGTTTAGTAAATTGAATTGAAATCGCAAGTTTTTTTAAAAGGGAAGTATATATCCATTCATTTTGTAAATCAATTAAATTTAATTCTTGTAATATGATTTTATATAGAAAAGTAAGATTTGCTTCATTTTGTTTTTTTGTGAAATCAATCAATTTTATTAAAAAAGATAATCGTTGGATGTTATGTTCATTAGAAATTAATTCTAATATTTCAAGATGAATTTTTTTAATTTCTTGTTTTGTCTGTTTATAATCCAGCTTTAAGATCAAGCATTCAATTTTAGACTCTTTATTACTTAAATTATGAAATATAAGACTCTTATGTTTGTCGTCAATTCTTTTATAAATGGATAAAAGTATATCGTCTTTATTTATTAAAGATTTCAATTCAATAACTAGATTTACTAAATAATTATGATGAATTATTTTGATTCTTTGATTCTCAATTTCAATTCGATCACAAAACAAAATACTTGTTTTAACTACTGTATCATGGTTTTTAATTTTTTCTAATAAAATAAATTTGTCTTTAAAAATAATTGCTTCTTTTAAAATTAATTCAGACAATAAATCATCTTTTCGGCGATAGTCTGAAATTTCTGAAACTAATTCAATTATTTCTGTTGATTCTAATTTCTGGAAAGTTTTTAGTATCACTGTTTCAATAAACGAATCACGTATATAATCTGATTTAAAGTCATCACTTGAATTTATAATGTCAAAAAGATTTTTAAAGCTTCTATAATTATCATTAAATATTTCAAAATAACCCCATTTCACATAAGATTCATAGCCGGAATGATATATAGTAAATTTATCCTCAAAGACTTTTTTTTGCAACAATTCAATTACATATTTACGGTATTTCAGAAAGGGGCTATCAATTAGTTTATTGATGGAAAGATTAGTTGTATTGTGAATGAAAAATGAAATATCTAAATCAAGATTAAAACACCTCCCTAGCGAATCTATTATTACTTCATGAGGATAAATTTCGCCCTCTGCATCTATTAAATCAAAAGTTGCTATTAAAGACACCTCCAAGTAATAAAGTATTTTCTTTAGTATTTCTTTTTTTTCTTTAATGTTTAAACTAGGGGTTTCGCTTACATGGATTATAACGATGATTGAAAAAATCAAACTATTTTTTTCTTTAAATTCTGAAAAATAATTAACTGCGTCAAATCGTTCAATAGCCAACTCAATTAAACCTTCGCTAATTAGTCTCAAAATACTTTCTAAATCTTCTTTTTCCTTGTTAAAAAGTTTGATTTTTAACAAATTAATCCTAATTACGTCTTCTTGATTAAACTTATAAGTCCATTTTAGAATATTATTTATATTGGAATAACTCCAATCGTATTTGTTTGACAATTCTATTTGCCTATCCCAAATCTTTTCACTTAATGAAAATCTCATTGATGCATCTCCTTTTTCTTCATCAGCAAAAGCTTCTACCAGCAAATGCCCCGCTAAAAACTCCAAACCATACCACTCAAATTCATCTGCTTTCTGCTCTTCAATCGCTTGTTCCAATCTACCAATTAGTTTCTTATGCAGTGAATGAATTTCCCCTTCACTCAATTTCTGCAACAAATACACCTTCAATCGCTCATGATACAACTGAAACTTACCAGGTTCAGGGCTATTAAACCAAGAAGCGTATGTATTTATAAATTCAAGAATATCATTTTCGCTTTCTCCCAAAACCTCTGCAACAAAAGCAGCACTTACCTCTTTTTTAAGTAAAGCAAATAAAGTAAAACGCTGCAATAATTGTTGGCGTTGTAAAACAGGGATATGTTCTGCAAAGGCTTCCTCATAAAGGCCAATCAAGCCATCAGGTAATTCTGAGGTGTTATCAGGATGTACGCTACCTTTGATAAGGTTGTCGTAGATGTAACGGAGGTATGTGGGGTCGAGGTGTGACATGGTTAGTTTTTATTTGAAAAATGAGTTGATTCCAATTACGATACATTTTGTCGCAAAAGAATTGATCGCCTCAAGCGAGTCCCTTTTATTGCTTAAAATGAGAAACTTACAAAACTCATTTTGTTATGTTAACCAGTTTTTTAGTGCTTTTTTATTTTGTATGAATTGAAATGTGAATTGAATTAGGCCAACAATGATTCCGCTGGAATACCAAATTCTTTGTGCAATTTCTTTATCATGGTGAGTGTTAAATTTCTTTGTCTATTCAGTATTTCTGACACTCTTGCACGAGTTCCTAAATACTTTGCTAAATCCACTCGCTTCATTTCCATTTGTTCCATTCTAAACTTGATGGCTTCAATTGGATCTGGAGCCTCAATTTTGTAATGCTTTTCTTCATAAAGTTCTACGAGCGTCATTAATAATTCGGCCTCGTCAAACTCTTTACTCCCAGGCACTGAATCAAATAACTCATCGATTCTGGCTAATGCTGAATTATATTCTTCCTCGGTTTTAATTAATTTGGCTTCCATCTTTTTTATATTTAATTGTTTATATCGTTGTTACATCAATCTTATCGTATTCTTTGTGCGTACCCACAAAACGAATAAATACCCATTGTGCTGCGTAATTAATTTTCACCACCAACCTGTACTTATTGCCGCATATATTAAACACAACTCTATTATTTCCAACAATGCTAGCACTCCGAAACTGTTCTTTCACCTCATTAGGGTTTTTCCATTCTGCTTGCCTCGCCTCTTGATACCATGATCTGAGGGGCTGTTCAGAATCCTCTCGTCCTGCTTTTTCCCAATGTTCTTTTAAAGATTTTAATGAAACTATATTCTTCATATTCAACTCAAATATACAATGTTTTATTTAAAGATTCCCACAGTGGGAACATTTTATTTTTTAAACAACTCGTTCACTGAACATTTTTCACGTGAATAATTCATTTGATAAGACCATTACATTAGTAAAGAAGGTAGGTGTGTGTAAGGTTTTGCATTTTTAAATCAGTTTTTTTCACGAAAGTTCTAAAGTTATCTTTATCAATAATCAGTCCTTGAGCAT
Organism: Bacteroidota bacterium; assembly: GCA_039795265.1. Classification (GTDB taxonomy): domain Bacteria; phylum Bacteroidota; class Bacteroidia; order Flavobacteriales_D; family Crocinitomicaceae; genus UBA952. Next base: position 4,258 of record JBDKEM010000035.1, read on the forward strand.
CGTTTCTATTTGCTTTTGGTCGGACGAAACATAAAAACAAGTACTAACACAATTGCTATCCACACGACATGGGGAGTAAGTTTACCTGCTAAATCAAACAGTTCAAAAATATCAGTAAGTGCGGAAAAAATCCCTAAAAATGCGATGAGACCGAGCACTAAATTCATTCGATTTTCTCGCTCTTCCTTTTGTTTCCGATCCTCGTCAGCAAATAATTCATTCATTTCATTGATACTGTCCTGAACATCTTTTATTCCTTCGTCAATTAAGAATGTGGTCTGCATTTCTTTGAAGAATTTATTGATTTCAGAGTTTTTTGAAATGGTATGAAAAATTTGAAAATGCTTGGCAGTGATTAACATACTTTTTAGGCTTTCCAAGCGTCGCAAATCCATCAATTTATCGTTGTCAATGGATTGGTTTTCAGCAAAAACAGTTGTCGTTTTTTGAATGAGATAATGGATAACTTCCCGCTGGTTTACAGCCATTAAAAATGCTGGAAAATAAGTGTTGACAACGTCAGTTCGTGCATTGATGAATTTTTGTAAAACCAAAGTTCCCTCGTCTAATGAAACAATTTCAGTTGCGATGCTAATTCTCTTCAAATTCAACATTTCATTTTGGGGTACAATTGATCCGTCCAACCAATTTTTAGGAGGCACACGCAAGGAACAATATGCTTGAAATGCGAATTGATTTTCTGTTTTTTGCCCGAGTTGTGTGTTGATTAGGTGTAACAGAGTGGGTTTAGGTTGATAAAAATTCATTTGCGAAAATTCAAATTCCGAGAAAAATTCCCTCAACCAACAATTCAAATAAAAAGTGTCACCTTTTTCGTTGTATATGATTTGATTTTTATTCTTTATTTGCTTATTCTTATCAACTGCGAAGTAGTGAAAACGAAAAAAATCAGTTTTCGCCAACTTATCCAATAAAATACTCGCGTCCAATTCTTCCCACTCAAACTCAAACATCCAATATCCCAAAGCAATTTCATTCAAGAATTTGTTTTGATTCAAAATAAGTTGGACCTTTGAAATTTGAAAATAGATTTTGTTGTTTTCGTCTTCCTTATCTAAAAAATGTAATCTGCTTGTTAGTGCTTTGATTCTATTTTTATCCAGTTCGTAAAATTTGAGGTAAGGGTCTTTTCCATTATTCAAAAAACCATTTCCGAGGTGAAAACTGATAAAGTCGGGATAATGTAAGGAGTTGAAAACATTGCTGCTATTGTTTTTGCTACTTGAATTGGGAATAATGTCAATCAATTGTTTTCTTGCGCGGTTTATGCTTTCGATGTCGTTTGCATTGAACCGAAAAGGAACCAACATTACTGTTCCAGATTTAAATATTTCATTCGTCATAAACAATATTTTTTAAGTGCTTTTTGTGATTCCGTTGTAAACTCCCCGGATGAAGTGAAAATCAAAGCTGATAATGCGCCCCCAAAAACACATCCTGTATCGATACCGAAAGCATTAGGAAATTGTTTGATCTTTTCCCCGATAAAGGGTTGATGACCAAAAACAACTTTTCCGTAACGTGCGTTGTATTTTTCAGCCCAAAAATACATTTCGGGAAGGTTTTCATTCAAGCCTAAAAAATTTCCTTTTTCGTTCAACATGCGCGTCATGGTTAGCAAACGGTTTTTCTTTACATCCTCTTTTGCTATTTCGCTCCATCGGATTGATTGCTGTGGTTTTATCACTGTATTTTCAGGAAAGCCACCATGCACCAAAGTTACCTCCAAATTCGGAATATAGAAATACAAGTAAGCATTTTTTAGGAAGGCCAATTCGTCTGCGGTTAAGACTGAAAGCTGTTGAAATTCAGCAATATTGGACATGTCATTCAGCGCATTTTCATTGTTAGTTTTGTTTTTGAGGTAGCGCAGAAATTTCTCTTCGTGATTTCCTAGAATTAATACCAAATCAAATGTTAAACTCAATTCAAACACCTTGCGAACAACAGCTGGTGAGTTAGGACCTTTATCGATCAAATCACCTATAAAATAAAGTTTATCTTCCTTTTTCAAGTTCAATTTATCCAAAAGCAATTCCAATTCCTGAATGCATCCGTGTATATCTCCAATGATGATGTGTCTTGTCATGTTTGATGGTTGGTTTTTTGTTTTCGTTTAAGAATTGTTTATTATCCAGTTTTTGTGAGCCTCTAAAGGACTTGTAATTTTAATCAATACAACATTCCAAACATCCACAATGGAATCGTATTTTCTAAACCAAAAGCAATGTCATCTTGCACTATAAATGCATTTTCAAGTCCTTTAATTTGTGTTTTGGTTTTATTTTTTCCTCCGATTTCAAAGATATACTTGTTGTTTACTGTAAAATCTGCACGCTCGTGGTAGCTTACACGATGTTGTTGACTGACTTGATTTAGAAAAAAGGTTTCTCTGATATTACCAATGTTAGGTTCTGTTGCACTTAACGCATAGGCAAAATTCGTGTTTTCAAGATAAATTTTTTCGGGCTTTTGCAATAAACTTGTTCCGAACTGATCTTTGTAAATCATATTTAAAATACCCGCTTCCGATAAATAAATCAATGTTTCCATTACCGTTTTTCGGGTTGTTTTTATTTTATCAGCTAAAGCAGAGACATTTGGTTTAAATGGTACCGACTGACTTATGATGTAAAGTAATTGTTTGACTTTAAATATGAGTTGCGTTTCTGTTTTGCGAAGTATTGGCAATTCAATTTCTAAAATCATATTTATAATTTCTTGTAATTGCTTGTAATAAAACACCGAATTATCTTGATAAAAGGGATAATAACCCAATTGTAAATAAGATTCAAAAAATGAAACTGGTTTAAATTTATTATTAATCTCAAGTGCTATTTGCGTATGATTGGAAAGCAAGTCATCCAATGAAATTGGTTGTAAATCTATATTGTGTTTGAATTTTAAATATTCACGAAACGATAAGCCTTGTAGTTCAAAAACCAATGCTCTGCGACTCAAATCTGCTCTTGCATTCAAAATTTCAAGTAAGGATGAACCAGTAAAAGTCACCTTTAACTTGGGGTAATTATCATAGATATTTTTTAATTCTACAGACCAATTTGGGTATTTATGTACCTCATCTAAAAATATATGCTCGCCGCCTTTGATGACAAAAACCTCGACTATATCACTCAATTTATTCTCTGAAAAGTATAAGTCGTCCAGTGAAACATACAATGCTTTTAAAGATACACCGTAATTTTTTTTGATGTATTGTAATAGCATCGTCGTTTTTCCTACCCCTCTAGCACCTTTTACTCCAAGCAAACGATTCTCCCATGGTAGTTTATTCAACAAATAACGTTCAAATCCAAATTCAGTTTGGGTAATTAGGTTTAGATGTCTTTTCAAGAGCTTTTCCATGTATTTATGTGTTCTTTAAAATACAAATATAGTTATTTTTTGTGTTTTGAAAGATGCAAAATTAAATAATATCCTTTATATTAAATAAACATAACTATACGCATTCTGAAAATAAATTCTAAAAAAATTGAATACAATTTCATTTAGAATTTACTTAAGCTGAATTATTTAGCAGCATTAATCTAACGCTAAATTAAAAAAGTCAATAGCTAATTATAAATTATCCCATCCATTCCCGGTAATTCATTTTCTTTCCCTAGTTCTTTGCGAGTCTTTTGGCGTTGGAAAAAGATTCTTAGGTCAAAAAGTTAAAATTATTTGTCGCTTTGGAATTAATCACGAGCAGTTTGACTTTTAGTTTTTAGTTATTAAAACATTACTCCGTTATTATACCTTCTCTAACTAATGATATTCTAACTCCTTCTTCAAAATTCGTTCTAGTCAATCCATTAGATAATTCTTCATTTACTTGTCGATTAATATCAATAGCATCTTCTATGTTATCAAAAACATTTATTTCATCTTCTTCAATATTCCCATTTATGCCATTTCCATTTAGTATATTATTGAAAACTTCCATATTAATCACGCAAAATGTACTCATCCAATTAATTTGATGATTTGGTAAAATGTCATTTAGTATTCTAGCTAATTCATATAACAACTCCATTGATATGCCATTGTCTTGTTGTGAAAGTTGTAAAAATAAATTACTGCAATTATTATATTCATTTTCTGTTCTTACAGAGTTAAATTGATTAATTTCAATAGTAATATTTCGATTACCAACAAGTGTAATTGTTTTATTTTCATCTATTTGTATTAAATCATTCATGTTGCTTTATTTTAAATTAATTTTTATTATAATCTTTATATAATTCATTTTGTAAAAAAGTCAATAGTTTTGAATGTATTATTATTTCATCCACTCCGGCAATTCATCTTCTCTCCCCATTTCTTTTGCGAGTCGTATTGCATTTGAAATGGCTTCTTGAGTTGCTTCGTCATCTAAACCAACTTCTGGATCTTCTTTTCGGATTTCTGCTGATTGGATGTAATAATCTAAGGCGTTTACGTAATCTTTAAGTGCTTGATAGCATTGGGCGATTTGGAAGAGGAAACCGCCTGCTCTTTGAATAGAATAACCTTTTTTTAGATTTTCAATAGCAATCTCGTACCTTTTGAGATTTTTTAATGAAATACCTAAATTAAAATAAGAGGTTGTAATATCACTATTATTAGAATCCAAAATATTGATTTCTAGGATTTTTTCATAAAGTTCCAAAGACTTTTGATATTCTTCACTTTTATCATAGTAACTTGCAAGTCTTGATAATGTTTCTAATTGATATCTATTAGATTCTCCAAACAGCTCAGTATACAGTTGAATTTGTTTTAAAAGAAACTCTATGCACAATTGTTCTTGTCCCAGGTCCCTATAAACGAATTCGATTGCAGAATAAAGATAGGCAAGATCTAGTTTACTATTTTGCCGACTTAATAGAGTTTTTTTATTTTGCCGACTTAATAAAGTTTTTTCAATTTCAAAGTATTTTTCAAGAGCTTCATTGAATTGATTGGTGAAAAGTAATAAATCACCAATTGCTCTGATTGTTCCAGTATCGGTTGGATCAATCTCAAGAGATCGATTTAGAAATTCCAATGCTTTATCATATTTCTTCTCTTTAAGATAAACATTCCCAATAGCTGTCAGATTGTGAGTATTTTCAACTTTGTTAAAATCCCATATTTTTTTTGCTTTTAAAAGATGTTTTTTGGCAAGTTCGAGTTCATTATTTCGCAAATAGGCGAGTCCTAGATTTTGATGATCTATAGCTGCTTGATTCGTAGTTTTACCTTTTGTTGAGTTGGTTATTTCTAAACTGTTCTTGAAATTGATAATAGCCTCTGATAAGTTATTGGTACATAAATAGTTCCAACCAAGAGCAAAATAGATTTGATGAAAACATTTATTGTTTTTTGGTACAATTTTTTTGGCAACATTTAAACTTTCAAATAGTATATTTTTCGAATCATCAAATCTGTTTATTCTTTGAATAAGATCGGCGTAATTAGCCATAACCATAATGGTGAAAGAATGAAATTTGCCATATATTTTTCTTGCTTCATCTAAGGTTTCAATAAGAAAATTCTCAGATTTATCAAATATCCCCAAATTGCAATAACAACATCCAAGACTATTCATAAAATCTAATTTTTTTGGATGAAAATTTGTCGCTTCGTCTTTCTTAAATAAATTGTATCCTAAAGTGAAAAATTTCTCAGCTTCATTTAAACCACCAGGTTTTTGATAAAATGTTTCTCCAATTATTTCATATAACTTTATTTTACTTTCAAATGACATTTGACTCAAATCATCTTTTAAAAAAGTATTATAAATCTCAATAATCGATTCGTAATCACCTACCAATAGAAACTGCTCTATTAATAATATTAAGAAACTTTCTTTTTCTTTTTGATTCTCACTTTTAATTATTGTTTTAATTCTATCTTTTATATTAATTAAAAAGGCTCTACGTATTTTTGGTGTTAAGACTTCTAAACTGGACAATTTGATTTTTATAAAATCGATACTTTCAAAAGAATCCATACTAACGATTTTCTCATTAAGTTCCAATTCTAAGACATAAAGTTGATTTTCTTTTATGCTGTCTTTTAGTTTTTGTAGAAACACCCAATCATTTTCTGTAGGATTTTCCAATAATTTTTTAAGTGTATCCTCTACTCCATGTATTTTCAAAAAATACAATAAAGGTTTAATGCAAATTGTTAAAGTTCTATCTTCTAGGTCTATGAGTTCAGAAATTAAGTCAATATTTCCTTTATTAGATTGTTCACATAAAAATGACTCTACACCAGCTTTTTGAAGTTTAGTTCCATCTCTTAAAATATCATCAATGGAATTACTAGTCATTTCAGGTTGTTTTTCCTCTAACTTCAACCCGAAAAGATACAACAAAGCTCCCTCAACGGTAAATGCCACATACATCGTAATATCTTTTACATATCGGCTAATCCAACCCAAATTTTTTAGTCGGTGGTAAGGGGAATTTATCACATCTGAGGTGAAATACGATTTGAGGGTTTCGTGCTTTAAAAGCTCATCGAGCATCAATTCATTTTCGCCCTTTTCCCATACTTCAGTAGCCAGTAATTCCATAAACATTTGCTCTTCCGCAGAGAAAGTCGCTAACCAATCCTTCCAGATGTTCAAATGCCTATTTCCTTTCTCAGGTAATATCTTTCCGTGATAGGTTTCCAAAAATAGGCGCAAAACCAATGGGTTACTAATTTGGTTATATAATGAACGGTCAAACGTGGCGAGGTCGTCAAAAGTAAAAAGGGGTTTAAACTTGTTTTTATCTTTCTTTACATAATCTTCCCAAGCGGTTTTCATTTCCACCATATTTAATGGTGTCAACCAATAGACAAAGGCAGCTAATCCGTTTTCTCTTTCTTTGTTTTCGCCATAAATTAAAATTTCGCCTTCTTTTGTAAGCGTATATCTTTCTATATCTGCTTTATTGTTTGCGCGTGAGGTTATTACAAATTTTAAACTACCCGCAACAAAGATTTGGCTGAGTTCAAGTACTTCTTGCCAGATTTCTTCTGCGTTGCTCGCTTCATTTAATCCGTCAATTAAAATAAAAGTAGGTTCTGCCTGGGTTCCTGAAATTGAAGTGTAATTTTTTAAACCTAAGCTGCTATCGAGGTTGAGTAAATAGGCTATTTGTTCTTTCAAACTTTGTTTCTCCATTCTGCAAGCTCGGATAAGTAGCGATGAAAGATTGCGCTCTAAATATTGTCTTTGAATTTCAACTAAAAGATTTGTTTTGCCGCTTCCAGCCTCGGCAGCAATAAAAAAGATATTGGCCCTTGCACCTATCCATTCACGGAGTTTGATTTCCATTTCCTCTCTATGCACGTAAACTCCTGGAATAACTTTTTTCTCTGAAATGAGTGTATCCAATATGTGTTTGTTTTCGTCAGCAATGCGATTTAAAAAGACTTCCTTGGTAAATGAATCTGGTGAAATAGGTTGTTCCTTTTGCTTTTCACGAAGAAGTAGGTTTAATTTTTCGAGAATCTTGCCTGAGGTCTGTTTCTCCGTTCCTTCAGGACTAAAGAATTTGATGGTTTTTCCGGTGTACGATTCGTAGGTTAGAATTTGTTCTTTGTCTTCTTTTCCAATGGAAACTTCACCGGGTACAACGAAGAAGGGAAGAATATCCATTGATTCACCTTCCTTATTTTCTATCCATACACGTCCTGGTATTTGAAGTCCTTTTTCGATTGGTGATATTTCAGCGGAACTCAATAAATAACTTTCTCCATGTTCGTGTTTGAACATCGGATAATGAATTGCTAATGTTAACTTATCCAGTAAATCTTTAAAAATAGGATAGTATTCATCCCAAAGTTTTTGCGATGCTCCTTCATCAAGTGTGAGTCCATGGCCGAGATATCGATTTCTAAAATTAATCAACATTCCAATTGCAGTAGCCTCTTGCTTGTACAGCTGTATATCGCCGTTACTATCGGTATATTGAATTTCACCTTTATAGAGTTTTCGTTTTTTTCCAGCTTCAACAAAATCGTAATAGGCTAATAAATCAGGGCAAAAGAAGTTGTGTTCATTGCTTTTGAGATAATTAAGCGTTTCTCGAATATATTGATTCCAAGAGCCAAATGATGGTTGAGCCAAAGTTTGATGAAAAAGTGCAACCATATTTTTATCCTTCAAGGAACTATTAAAAAACTCTGAAGCAGCTATAAGTCCAAGGTACTTGAGGTAATTCTGAAAAGTATCTTTAAACAAATTGATTTTGGTCCATGCATGTTTTTCAAGTAAAGTTCGTTTGAGTGGGTATGCGATTACGTAGGGAAGTCCAGAAATCAAATTTTCATCTAAATCAGAAATTTCTGCGTTTTCAGAAACTTCTTTTAGAGATTGTAGGCAGACAGGACAGTTCATCAAAGTCGGAAATGCCGCCTTTGATAAAGCAATCGCACAATCAGTCGTAACGCAAATAAATTTAGCCATATTCTTTTTACAATTAATGGATGTCAATCTTCGAAAATAGTGATTTATTGAGAGTTTTACAATGCTTTCAATTGCGTCGTTAAATTTACGACTTGCTAATTCGTAATTTTTCGCCAACCCCTCCCTGAACTTGTTGATTTTATCCTCAAAGTTTGTGATGTCAATTTGTTGATTGCGCATTTCGGTGAGTTGTGCTTTGTACTGAACTATTTGAGTTTTTTGAGTTCGTTTTCTAATTCTTCTATTGTAGGCATATTGCTTTGAACATTTTGGGGTAATTCGTTGAAGGTAAATTCACTTATTCCCATGGGTTTATTAAAATCTTGCAAGGCAAATTCTACTTCAAGTGCATCTTTAGATTTACATAAAATAATGCCAATTGAAGGATTATCCAGTTCTGTTTTAAGTAATTTATCCACTGCAGATAGGTAATAATTCATTTTACTGGCATGTTCAGGCTCAAATTCGCCCATCTTGAGGTCAATTACGACATAGCAGTGCATTTTTAAGTGGTAGAACAATAAATCAAGTTTTCGTTCTTTGTTACCTACCTGTAGTGCGTATTGCCTTCCAACAAAGGCAAATCCTTTGCCTAATTCGAGCAGAAACTGGGTTATATTTTCCGTTAATTGTTTTTCCAATTCTAATTCTTGAACATCAGATTCGAGGGTAATAAATCCAAATTTATAGGGGTCTTTTAAAGTTTCTTTTGCTAAGTCGCTTTGTGGTTTGGGTAGCGTTAGTTCAAAGTTGTTTATAGCTTTTCCTTGTCTTTGAAACAGCTTCGATTCAATTTGTATTTCTAATACATTTCTACTCCAGTTGTTTTGGATAATCTGCTGCATATAGAAGAAAGAATGTTGAATATCTTTACATTGGTTAAGTATTATAATATGATGCCCCCATGGGATTTTACATAGAATACTATCTTTAGTCAATTGTCCAACAGGTTGTTGGACAATTTGATTTTGGTCTTTTGGAATTAATCCGACAGCTTGTTGGACGATTTCATTTTCTGTATTTGGAGGAGAGTTTTCTAATTGTCCACCAACTTGGTGGACTAATTATCTTTAACGAATACCTCATTAATTTTAATTTCAATCCATATAATCCCCATCCCCCCTTTTCGCCTCTTCAAATTTCGCCTTCATTGTTGGGTTGCCGTGGGTGAGTTTTTTAATGCTGAGGTCGTTGGCTTTATCGTTGGCTAAGCGCAGATTGTTTTCGGAGGAGAGTAAAGCTTTTTTGGTTTTCTCTAATTGGTCAATGGATTTATCAATGCTATCCACAGCTTCTATTAACTTTTTACTTGCAAGTCCATAGTTGTAAGCAAACCCCTCCCTGAACTTGTTGATTTTATCTTCAAAGTTTGTGATGTCGATTTGTTGGTTGCGCATTTCGGCAAGTTGTGCTTTGTACTGCATGGAGTTCATGGCAGCGTTGCGGAGAAGCGTAATGATGGAGATAAAGAATTGCGGGCGAACTACATACATTTTTGGGTATTTGTAAGAAACATCCACAATACCGGTGTTGTATAATTCGTTGTCGCCTTCCAACATACTAACTAAAATGGCGTACTCACATTTTTTGTCGTTTCGGTCCTTGTCCAGTTTCGCGAAAAAGTCTTCGTTGCGTTTTTTGGTGGCAGTTTCGTCGTTTTCGTTTTTCATTTCAAACATAATGGAAATGATTTCATTGCCCTGTGCGTCATTTTCGCGGTAAATGTAGTCGCCTTTAGTTCCCGTTTTGGTGTCGTTATCCTTTTCAAAATAAGCACTTTGGAAAGCGGTCGGGCGGAGTTTGTTGAATTCATTTTCGCAGTGTTGTTCGAGGGATTCGCCCAGCATTTTGGTGGAGAGTTTTTGTTTGAAATCTTTCAATCGCGCAATTTCATCGTCCTTCATTTTAATTGTTTCTTCTCGGGCAATCAGTTGGTTACGGTAATTTTCTTCCAAAGCATTTTTCAGCAATTCTTTTTCCAAGTCTTTGTTTTTAACCGTATTGGCGAGTTCATCGCGTTCTTTTTCGATTGTTTGAACCGCTTGTGTGATGGATAGTTGTTTCTCCAATTGGCTTTGTTGAATGGCAGCCTTCATTTCAGCGAGTTGGCTTTCCTTTTGGGTTAATAGTTCGGTCAATTCGCGCTCTTTTTTGGCAAGTTGTTCGGCAAGAAGCACCTCATTTTTAGCTTTCAGTTCTACCAATTCTTTGTCGCGTTTAGCAAGTTCTTCTTGAAGGTTATTTTTGAGTTGCGCTTCAGCCAATTTTACAGCGTTCAGTTTTTCTTTTTCTGCAAGGTCAAGGCGTGTTTTTAGTTCCTCTTCAAATTGGTGGTCACGCACTTGTTTCAAGATATCGGCATAACCAGCGTCTTCTAGTTTAAAAGATTCATTACAGTGTGGGCAAATGATTTCGTTCATGGGTTTTTGATTTTAGTTTTTTAGTAATACGGGCAGAGGGTGGGATTATAACATTTTTTTTTGATTTTAGGATTTTAGGAGAGAATGACAAATGAGGGAATGAGGGTATGAGAAATGAGGGAATGAGGGAATGAGAAATGAGGAATGAGGGAATGAGAATTTGATTATTAGGGAATTAGCACATTAAAACTTTAGCACATTAAATAAACCCAAACTTCCAACTCTTTTAATTATATTCGTTGGAGAAGAAAAAATGAAATTATGAATTTTGAGTCGTTGGTTTCCTTAATCGAACAAACACATCATCATTTTCAGCAACAAGCAGTTAAGGCGGTAAATGTATCGTTAACAGTTAGGAATTGGTTGGTAGGGTTTTATATTGTTGAATTTGAATTAAATGGAGAAGATCGGGCTAGGTACGGAGATAATTTATTTTCTGAACTCGGTAAAAAATTCCAGCACATAAAAGGAATTGATAGGCGCTCACTTTATCGTTTTAAGGATTTTTACAAACTTTATTCTCACTTACAAACTGAAATTGTTCCTTACACTAACTTTTTGTCCAATTTCAATTCCATTTCAATAGTGGGGACGGTATCCCCACAATTAAATTCCGATTCAAAAATGGGGACGGCATCCCCACTTTCTGAAAACAAGCTTTTGGTTCCTGCACACAAAATACTCCAAAATTTATCCTATTCGCACCTTGAAAAATTGATACAAATTGAGGATTCTTTAAAACGAACGTATTACGAAATGGCTTGTATCAAAGGAACATGGTCGGTAAAAGAACTTAAACGCCAAATAAATACCTTGGCTTATGAACGTGTTGGTTTGTCCTCTAATACCCATATAGCACAGGAACAATTAATGAGTAAAATAAGCCCAGAGTTACCTGAAAATGCGATTAAAAACATCTACTCGTTTGATTTTTTAGGTTTGAAAAGTGACATTCTCATTGAGGAAAAAGACTTAGAAACCGCGCTGCTGAATCATTTGCAATATTTTATACAAGAACTTGGTCTAGGATTTTGCTTTGAAAACCGACAAAAACGAATATTGATTGATGAGGAGTACTACTTTGCCGATTTGGTGTTTTATCATCGAATTCTTAAATGTCATGTGATTGTTGAGCTCAAAGTAGATGCATTCAAACCGGAATACTTGTCGCAGTTAAATACTTATGTGGCTTATTACAACGCAGAAATAAAACGCGTAGACGACAATCCATCCATAGGGATTTTATTATGTACAGAGAAAGGTAAGAAGCTAGTTGAATATGCAACTGCAGGGCTTGATAATCAGCTGTTTGTTTCAAAATATTTGGTTGAATTACCGAAAAAAGAGGATTTGGAAGCGTTTATCTTGAAAGAATTGGATCGTGTTTGAGGTTAGGCGTCAGGATTTTATGATATTACGACTTTACGATATTACGATTTGAAGACTTGTTTGTGGAAAGGAGGATGATTTTAGGGGAGGACATTATCACATTAAAACATTGGCACATTGAGAAATCAGCAAATTAAAACATTAGCACATTGAAACATTAGCACATTGAGAAATTAGCACATTAACCACCCAAAATCCTCTCCAATTCACGAATCTCATTGGCAGAAACTGTTTGTGTAAAAACTCCTGAATTTTCATTGGTGCGTGTGCCTCTCAAGAAAAGATAAATTACACCACCGAACTGATGTTCGAAGTTGAAGTCGGGGATTTTTGATTTTAGGTATTTTTCTAAAGCCAAGGCGTAAATAAGGTATTGTAAATGATAGTTACTTTCGTTCATCGCTAATTCTACTCCCGCTCGATTGTAGTCAGTAAGTGAATCACCCAAGAAATTGGATTTCCAGTCGAGGATGTAGAATTTTCCGTTGTTTACAAACACCATGTCTATCAATCCGTTCATCATACCTTTTACCTGACTTCCAGCAACTCGGAGCGTGCGTGATTCATCCTCGTCGAAGAAATGATACAAGCCCGAATAGTCAATGAAATCGTTCACAGGAAAATTGAATTCTAGTTCGTTAACTCGTTGTTTTCGTGCAATCTGACAAAGTTGAAACTGATTTCCGTTTAATTGTAAATGTGCGTTAACCGTATGTTCTACCAACCGCAGTAAATTTTGCTGAAAAGCGTTATCCTGCGTTTTTCCAGGAGTGAACTGGCGAACTGATCGTTCGATTTGTTCTACCCATGTTGTTGAATCGGTAAAGTCAATGAACTCAAATATATTGTGTAACAAATTTCCTATGTGCATTCCTTTGGGTAAGTCCTTGAAAATGAACTGTTCGTAACTATTGTCTTCATAGCTTTGCACGTTCGGTTTTTCATGGGATTGATGCGAACCCGCCAAAAAGGAATAACTCAGTTTTTTGAAATATTTATCATCGAAATTGAGGTCTGGAAAATTTCGCTCTATTTTGGTTGAATCGATTTCGCTCGGCAAGTGAACATCAAAAGCATCCCAACTATCCACTTCATCTTGGTTTGCAAATGCTATGTTTTCGTTGTGTGCGTCTTGAAGGTTTTTTAGGTAAGGTTCTAACAAAAAGGCATTTGACTTGGAGAACACGAAGGCGTTGTACTTTGCGCGTGTTAAAGCCACATACAAAATGCGCTCATTTTCGTCTTGGTTTTGTTGTTCGTGTGCGATTTTAGCCTCATTACGTAATTTACTCAATGAAACGAAATAACGATTATTCAATCGGAAAGAGTTAAATGTAAACCTCGTATTTTCTGTTTCCTTTAAATTCAAATAGGGAACTAAAACAATATCAAATTCCAAGCCTTTGCTTTTGTGGATGGTCATAATTTTAGCAGCATCTTCGTCACTTTCAATTCCTTGTGCGTAAACCTCCTTTGCATCTTCTTTTTGTGCTTGAATGAGAAAGCGAAGTAATTCAGAGGGAGTTAGGTTGTCTTTTTGTGTTTTTTCTTGAAGAACATTCACTAATTGTTGCCAATTGGCCAACTTTTGATGTCCGAAAGTGGTGTTGTTTTTCCATTTTTCAATCAAATCAAAGCCTTGCATGAATTGTTTCACCATCACAAAAATTCCATCTTTCTCCAATGTACTTCGCAATTCGTAAAAGAAAGGAAGCACCACGTCATCGTCCACTTTTTTGAGTTCATCCAAAGTTAACCCGACCAATTTCGTAAGTAAAACTTGGTTCGTATTGCTTTTGGTGATGTGCAGCACAGCTTTCAGTAACAATTTGAGTTCTTCAGCTTCAACGGAGGTAAAAACGTTGGCGTCCATTTGTAAAACGGAAGGAATTCCTAGGTTTTGAAATATATTTTTCACATTCGTACCTTCGAATCCATTACGCACCAAGACAGCGATATTGGAGGGAGTAACAGGTAAGCCATTGAGTAGGTAAGTTCCTGATAAAATTAGTTTTAAGGTATTGGATAAATTCAATTCAATATCCGCAACATCTTTTTGGATGTGTAAAGCGGGAAAAAGTTCGTTGTCAATGGTATGAAGACCTCTATCATCCCTGTTTTTCGCTTCAACACGGATGTAGTTTAAGTTTGAATTTGGTACGTCGGTAAAAAACTGATTGGCAGCATCAATAAATTCCTTAGTTGAACGGTAGTTGACATTCATTTCCAAGCAGGTCATATTCGGACTGTTTTTCGCCGATTGATAAGTCGCGATGTCTGCTTGTCGCCAGCCGTAAATGGATTGTTTCGGATCGCCAATAAAAAACAATATGGTCTCCTCATTATCTTGAAAAAAGGATTTAAAAATGGCATATTGTTTCGGGTCAGTGTCTTGAAATTCATCCACAAAAACAGCCTTATATTTCTGTTGCATCAATTCTTGAAGCCGTTTTTCCCCGTGTTTTTGGTAGAGTGCATCAATAATATCGTTGTAGGTTAGCGCATTTCGTTCTTGTAACTTGAAACGGATTTTATTTAGAATTTCTGTAGTAATTTTTTGTAGTTGGTAGTGAGCAACGTGACGCTTGATGTTTTCAATTTTACGAACCGATTTTATTTCGTCAGGGTAAAGTTCAGCAAATCCAAATGCTTCTTTTGTAGAAATATAATCGTAAAAAGTAGAACCATTTTCTAATTTCTTTATACCAGCCCCTTTGGTTTTGCTTTTTAAATGTAAAAGTGACGCGTCAAATGATTTTATTATTTCTGCTTTATAAATTGATTTTTTAATTTCAATTTCTTCTAATGAATGGCAATTAGCCCAACCGCAATCGTAAAAATCTTTTCCGTTCAAACGCTCCACAACCGCTTGGTTCAAGATTACTTTGTTCAAGAGACCTAAACTCCTCCAAAAATTAAGGTCACTGGTTGTAATATAGGTACGCCAAAAGTCATTCACAGCTTGATTAATAAGGTCGCCAACGTCTGGTACTAATTCCTTTCCAAAAACTTGTCCTGTTTCAAATGCAAATTCATTCAAAGTACGTTGACAAAAGCTGTGAATAGTGCTCATGGTTGCTTTGTCAATGTCCAAAAGTGCTTTTTGAATACGTGTTTTTTTCGCTGTTCGATTGAGTTCACAAGAGGCAACAAGTTGTTGAATGGTACTATCTCCTGATATACCTTCGGTTTCCGTTTCTTGCAAAGCCATACGAAGAAATTTCACCGTTCGGTCTTTTAATTCTGCTGCTGCTGCCTCGGTAAATGTTACCAACAAAATTTGCTCGATAGGAATTCCTTTTTCCAAAACTAAACGTAGCACCAAAACAGCAAGTGAATAAGTTTTTCCCGTTCCCGCACTGGCTTCAATGATGTTTTTTCCTGATAATTCTTGTTTCAATAAATCAAAAGGTTGGGTTTTATTTGGCATTCTTTAGTTTTTTAATGGAGAGATTATTTGACTAACGACTAAAGCTATTTCAATAAATGAATCGATATTTTTTTCTACAGTAAATGGGTAATTTTCATTGATTTTGTGGAAATAATCAGAAGGGTGGTATTTATCCAAAGAGTCATTTAGTTTTTTGGTTGTTTCGATTTTAAATTCTTCAACATCTACCGGGAGCTTTTCTTTATCGAAGTAGTAATGCAGGAAATTAAGCGGTTTTTCGGTTCCACTAACCAATAAATTACAGCACCATTCCAATACGTTTTCCATTTCCTTATTGTCTGGTCTTGGAACCAATTTTCCTTGTGCTAAATCAGGAGTGAGGTAGAACATTTCGTTGACTGAACTATCCGCTAAACAAGTGAAATAAAATTGCAGTACAGCCCTCATTTGATACTTCGTTTTGTTTTTGGAGGCGCTAATAAACGCGTAGCGATCGGCATAAATCCCATCTGTTTTTCCTCGTAGAATAAAGTCACCCACAATAATTTCAACAGTCTCTACCTCTTTCTTTTCTTGGTTTAATAATTCTTGGAAAGTTTCATTTTCAAACATCTCTGTCATCTCGTTAAGGTTCGAATTAAAAGTTTCAACACCGACCTTAGCGAGTGGTATCTGACCTGTTATCTTCAATTTTTCGTAAACTTCTTCTTTCTCTATTCCTTGATATTGAGCTAAAAGCAAGGCATTTTTAACTTTCCAAGATTGAAGTCCGTCAAGTGAAAAAAGTTCTTCTTCACTGACATCAACACCATTTTCGTTGTTGTAAATACCTAAAACTTTATTGAAATAATGTTGCGCGGGGTCTTCCAAAAATTTCTTTAGGGTATGCAAATCAATCACTTTCTTTCCATCTTTTATTTCCCAAACAAATGAATCGGATGCTTCGGGTAGATACAACTTCGGAAAAATACTTGCCTTTTTATCCTTGCTTTCAAATTGAATCAAGTGCGGAAAATCGGTTTGATTGTATTTGCTATTGAAAGCGTGTAAGGGGTGATTAATTATAAATTTCTTGGCATCAAAATCTTTTACAACTAAGCTCAATTCACTGATTAAGTCCTCGATTACTGTACTTGCAGGAATCACCGAATTATCCTTCACATCTTTCCCAATATAACTGAAATAAACCTTGCTTTTAGTGGAAAGTAAAATATTCAAAAACAGGTTTTTATCCATTTCTGTTTTCGTAATTCGATTCGGTAAATTCAAATCAAAACTCAAGTGTTTCACCAATCGCGGAAAGTCTTTTCCATTCATTCCCAAAAAGGCATATAATTTCACAGGACTCGATAGATAAGCACTTGGAGCAATGAATTTTATACCGCCATAACCTTTTCTTTCGCCACCGTCTAAACCAGCTAAATGTTGCAGTAAATAATACCTAAACGTGTAAAATGAAACCGATTCTGTATGCAGTTCGCCCACCTTTGCCAAATCGCCCAAAATACGTTGTAAGCGATTGAATTCAAAGGTTTTAAAATCAATAAAAACGTTAACTGTTTCGTTTTCTGTGAATTGTACCCACTCAAGGATTGTTCTCGGTTTTTCGCGTTCAATAATCCAAGAATTCAATTTTTCAACAAAGGAATGAAGTTGAACCAATTGAAAAATACTTTTCTCTTCAAATTCATCAACAGGAACGATTGTAGAATCCTCTAAGTGAATTTTGTCTTGAAAAGGAGGTAAACAAGCACCAAAAATCAAGCGCTTCAAACCGTATTTCCAGGACATGAATTCAGTGTCATTTTCAACTTCACCTGCATAACCTAGATGAATATTAGCAAGAGCAACCGCTTTCATCAAATCATTCAAATCTTCGTCAAATCCAAACGAATCTCGGATATACTGAAACTCCAGTAAACTCAAGACTTTTTTAGAAGTGAAGCTATCTTTTTCAATTTTAAAAAGAGCCTCTATTGCAGCATAAGGAGAAGTTTGAATTTTATGGCTTGTATCATAAAGTGTATAATCCAAAGGTAAAGCTGACTTGGTAAAAAATGCTTCAATGGCAGGTGCATAAGTTTCTACATTTGGCGTAATTACACAGACATCACGCTTCATCAAACTTGGATCCTTTTCGAATTGTTGAATGAGGTAATGATACAAAGCTTCCACCTCACGGGAAATGGTGTAAGAGCTGCTAATGGTAATGGAATCGTCAGGATTTAATTTGGTATTTACCGAATCCGGATTTTTGACATGCTCCTGAAAAACTGTTAAAACGGACGACATGCTCGTATCTTGTTGAACATCAATTCTTCGGGGACTAAACCTTTGAAGCAATTCAATATGCCTATTTGTCAAGCTTCCGAAATTATCCAAAAAGCGACTTTTTGTTGCCGTTTCGAAATATTGATAATAAATAGAAACGCTGATGTGTTCACTCAAAATGTCCAACAAATCGAGTAATTCGGGGGTGTAAGGCAAATAACCGAATAAAGCAACAAAAGGAATTTTTTCCTTCAATAAATCACGTTTTCCAGGTTGCTCCAGAGCAATTTTAATTTGTTCATAAACCGTTGTCAAATCGGAGAAGTCGTGAGTTGTAGCTGATTTTAATTTAGTCCATAAATAACGCTGCCAAGCTTCGTCTTCTGTTTGAATGTCAGGACGTTCATAAACATTATTATTGTTCCAAGTGGTAATTATTTCTGGAGAATCTTCCTGATACGATTGAAAGAGGGCAATAATTTGTTCAGCTAAAGTGAACCGTTTGTGGGCATCGTCGTCGATGTATTTTTTGATTGTTTCAAAGGGTTTAAGGTTGGCATCACAAGCCAAAGCAATTTCTCTTTCAAGTACCCAAACTAATTGATGGGGTTTGAGTAAATTTTGAGCAGAAGTAAGTTCAAGTACTTTGAATATAATCTCAACCAACTCGATCGGACGCACAAAAGCAAGATTCGCTGCAATTCCATTGGTTTGTGCGATAGATTCAACTAAAAAATCATTAGTGCTCTGATGACCGGTCACCAAGAAATTTTTAGCGAAAATCTCGTTTTGACTTCGTAAATCGTTTGCAAGTTGATGTGCTAAGTGGGGAAGATTATTTCCGAAATAGGTATTGATTGCCATAACTTTAAAATTTAATTCGGTGATTAAGTCCAGAAACGCGCTGAACCTGTTGAGATGTTGCCACTTTTAACAACTCCAAGTTTGCCTGAATAAAAGCGTGTTTTTTTGCGCGAGTTATAGCGGTATAAAGTAACTCCCGTGTGAGTAAACGACTCGTAGTTTGATTGGGTAACAAAACCAAAACGGCATCAAATTCAGAACCTTGACTTTTGTGAATCGTCATGGCAAAAACAGTTTCCCAATCGTTTATCAAGACGGGATTTATGCCCACTATTCCTTGGGGAAGTGTTGGGTCAGTATGGGTTTTGGTGGTTGGAAAATAGGCCCGCAATTGACCATTTTTATCTTTTCTGACAATGCCTACATCACCGTTCATCAATCCAATTGAAGGTGTGTTTTTGGTCACCATTATAGGTTGGTTGTGGTAAAAGCCTTCACGCACCTCTAGTTTCCCAGCTTTTTTAAGCACGTTTTCAATTTTTCGATTGATGGCGTAGATTCCTTGATCTCCCTCCCTTACTGAACAAAGTACTCGTAAAAAGTTTAGTTTTTTCAATGCCTCAGCAATATCCTTTTCATCAATGTATTCCGAATAATCCATCACAAATTCTTGAAAAAGTTTTTCGTTGTATGTTTCATCCAACCGTAGTGAATCGCTCCCCAAAGCCAAAATTCCGCTTAAATCATCAGCTTTTCCTTCAGTAACAGCTCTTGTAAACAAATCTATTTGTGAACCTTCATCATAGCGGTAAGTCTTGGTTAAACGCACAATTTTTCCGTCTAAAACATTTTTTGACGTGGTGATTTTCGCATTTTCATCTAGAAAATTAGATTCAGGAAGTAATTCATTTAACAATTCAAAGTCGGAAGCATTGAACTTATTTTCATTTTCTTTTGCTGAACGGCATAAATCACCAAATAAACTGCCACTTTCAACCGATGCCAATTGATTAGGATCTCCTAAAAGAATGATTCTTTTTCCGTTTTCAACTGCCATCAAAAGTTTAGCAAATAAAGCGGCTCCGATCATCGAAGACTCATCAATCACAATAACGTCAGCCTCCAATGGATTTTCTTCGTTGTGTTTGAAAAAAGTGGATTCTTGTCCTTTGCTTCCTAAAAGTGAATGAATGGTTTTTGGTTCAACCTTTTCAACTAGTTCTTTTAGATTCAAATGTGCATTTCGCGGATCATTTACAGTGTTGAGCAAAGATTCTTTCATTCGTGTTCCTGCTTTTCCTGTTGGTGCAGCTAAAGCCAATTTGAAGTTCGGCTCCAAAGTGTTTATTGTTGCTAAAATTTTAGCAACCGTGGTCGTTTTCCCAGTACCTGGACCACCTGTAACAAGGGTCAAATTGTTCATGTAACCAACAATTGCTGCCACAAATTGCCAATCGGTTTGCTGATTGTTTTGGTGGAAAGCACGCAAAAAATCTTTGTTTTCAATCAGTTTACTTCTGCGTTTATTCAAGCTATTCTCATCCACTTTTGCAAAATCCTTAATCTTTTCTATGATTTTTGTTTCATAGAAGAAACTTCGACCTGTGTACAAAAATTCCTTATGCAAAATGAAAGGTTGATTTGGATTATCTGAAGTGCCAATATATGGCCAATTGACATCAAACTTGAGACAACTTGGAATTGCTTCCGACCAATCCGTCCAAAATTCAGGGTAGTTTGGAAGCTCGTTGACCCCAACACATAGGTGTCCATCGAACATCTTTTTTGATAGGGCAAACAAATAAGGTTGCATCTCTTTTACCTTAAAAAACTGCGCAAAGGATAAATGGACCGAATTATTCATACTGTTATCTATTTTGGTGTTTTATCAATTTGAAATCTGATTATAGAAATAAACTACATCGCTATTTTTCTAATTAATAAGTTTTTAAATATAAGAAATTAGTATTATTCTCCATATTACCGAAATGTTTCAAAAATATAACAGCAGTGATTCAAAATCAAAAAAACAAAATACAAAACATTAACTATCATACAATTACAAATCAACTATTGCTATTTCAAAGATTCCTAGATAAATTTCAAGTTGTTTCAACTTAGAATTAAACTCATATTTTAATTAAACCATTTTTTTTATCATTTAAATTAATTCAACCTCCCTTAATAATTTTTACGATTTCGCAATATCTAAAATTTCTCATTTTTTATTATTTTCGATTGTTAAAAATGAGTCAAATAATGATTGAAGAACTTAAAAATAAAACCAAAACCACACGAGAATTAACCCAAAGATTTAGAAAAACTTTCGCTTTAAATAGAGCTTCAGCGGGTTTTGCAAAAGATTTAAAGGATTTAACATTCACCTTGCATTGTGAACAATCAGATGGAGCATTTATACATGATGTAGACGGAAATCAATACATTGATTTAACCATGGGATTTGGTTCAATTTTGTTCGGACACAATTATGAACCTTTGAAAAAGGAAATTATCAAACAATTGGAAAAAAATTGGTCGGTTGGGCCTATTACCCCTTTGGCAGGTCAATTGGCAGCTAAAATCAATCAATTAACAGGTGTAGAACGTGTCGCTTTTTTTAATTCAGGTACTGAAGCCGTAATGGTAGCGCTTCGCCTGGCAAAAGCCACGACAAAAAAGAACAAAATAGTTTTCTTTAAAGGCGCCTACCACGGAACATTTGATACATTATTATCCTTGAAAAGTAACTCTTCGTATCAAGCTCAAGAAATAGTACCAGGTGTTACGCAATCAATTCTTAACGAATCTTTTTTATTAGAATATGGAGCTAATGAATCCTTACAATTTATTAAAGAAAATATACACGAGATTGCAGCAGTATTAGTAGAACCTGTTCAAAGTCGAAATCCAGCACTGCAACCAAAAGAATTCTTACAGCAACTAAGAGTCATAACAAAAGAAGGAAATTCAGCATTGATTTTTGACGAGGTAATAACAGGATTTAGAATTGGAATTGGAGGAGCACAAGCTTTTTTTTCTGTTCAAGCAGATATTGTAACGTATGGTAAAGTTATTGGTGGAGGTTTACCGATTGGAATTGTGGCTGGTAACGCAAAATTTTTAGATGCAACTGATGGTGGCTTTTGGAAATTTGGGGACGATTCTGCACCTAGTGTTAAAATGACTTTCGTGGCAGGTACTTTTTGTCATCATCCTTTAGCAATGGTAACTGCATTAAAAACACTTGAACTTTTGGAAGAAAACCAAGGCGAAATTTTAAAGACATTGAATTCAAAAACAGAAAAATTTTGCGCACGATTAAACACTTACTTTCAATCGATGAATTATCCAATTATTACTAATCATTTTGCATCCTTGTTCCGATTTACAACGCCAGGAAAAACAAGTATTCTCTACAATTATTTGCTGTTAAATGGAGTTTATGTTTGGGAAGGAAGAAATTGCTTTTTATCTCCTGCACATTCTGAAGAGATACTTGAAGATTTATTTCTTATAATTAAAAAAAGCTGTGAACAGATGGAACAAGATGGATTCTTAATACCAAAAAAAAAGAAATGAGAAAAGAAGTTTTATTTACTGAAGGTGAATATTCTATTGCACGTTATGAAGGAATACCAGAACATGCACTTACCTTTTGGAAACGAATTTCATGGGGAAATGAAGGGGCGGTTTATCAAAACATGAAAGTTGCAGAACACATTCCTTTGATTATCAATCCCAAACTTTTAGCAATTGAAAAAAACAACGAAATTCAAGGAACTGGTGTATTTAGTAACATGACCGTTTTAGCAGGGCAATCAGCTTATAATTGTCAATATATACGTTATTTCGCAACAGATCCAGCTGTTAGAGGGCAAGGGTTGATGAAAAAATACTCTACAAAAACAATGGAATTAGTAAGTGATGGTGAAACTCTAAAAACGGTTTATTTTGCGTTAGTTGAAAAAGGGAACAAAGCCTCCTTTAAAGCTGTTCAAAATACGGGTTACTCTCACGTTGGGACAATAAAGACAATAGGATTCAGTCGTTTTTTTCCAAAAGAAAAAGCTAACCTTCATCGCATCACAACTGAGCTTGATAAAAAACGAGTTATTGAATATCTTTCAAGTTTTTACAGTCAACATTCACTTGTACAATTTAACCCTATTTTTCAGCACCAAAACTATTATGTTCTCAAAAATGAAAAGGGGGATTGGATTGCTGGGTGTCAACTACATCGTTGCCATTGGAAAGTTAATCGAATGCCGGGGAAAATTGGAAAGTTTATCGTAAGAACTTTGCCTTATTTACCACTATTGCGCAGAATTTTCAATCCGAGAAGATTTGAATTCTTAGCTTTTGAAGGTATATTCTATAAGCCAGGGCATGAAAAGGAACTTGCTGAATTATTTGAAGGATTATTAGCGAAAGAAAAAGTAAATTCAGCAATGATGTGGGTTGATGAAAAAGATCAATTACTTAAAAGCATTGAAAAAAATAACAAACTAGGTTTAATACATTCTTTTGTTAAAAGAAATGATGTGATGATGATGCAAGCTTATTTTGATTTATCGAGCGATGAAAAAAACAATTTTATTTCCAAACCATTTTATGCCTCAGCATTTGACTATACTTGAAAAGTTGCCAATAATACATTTCTAACCTCAAGATTTCTGTAACCATTTCAAGTTATTTCATTTAACAGAAAAAAGGATATGCAACATCGATACTTAAATTATTTTCTAAAAATTAAGCAAGATGAAAACGCATATACTATTCTTCGTAATTTTAATTTCAACTACTTTTTTTTCGCAGAAACAACCTGCAGTTAATCAGAAAACTGCTGTATTGGTTGTTGGAAATGATGTTGGTGAATATGCAAAACAGCAATTGGACGAACTTGCAAAATTGTTTCGATCAAAAAATATTTTTGTCTATAAATTCTATTATCCAAATGCCGATTGGTCAAAAATTAAAAATACTGCCACAACTTGTTCATTTTTCGTTTACAACGGTCATGGATGCTCAAACTGTGGACTAGATGGAGAATATGGTGGTTTGTATGTAAACGATTTTGTTAAAGCCGAACTATTTACAACTGAACTTCATTTTGAAAATAGTCCATTGGTTGTAATTCAAAATTCATGTGGTGCTGCTGGTTCTTCAGCTAGTGATAACCAATCTATAACTTATTTAGAAGCAAAAAACAGAGTAACTGACTCTGCTCTCCCCTATTTTATAAGTGGTGCTGGTGCATACTTTGCAACCAATTGGATGGGTGGTGCATTTACTTTTATCGAAGATTTTTTAGTTGGTCAACAGCTGGAAGAAGCGTTCAATAAAGTTGCACTTTTAGAGGATAAAGTGATCAATAAAGTGATTTCAAGCACAAATGAATTAAATGGAAAATCAATTTGCATTGGCTATTCAAACAGAGACAGTAAAAATATTTTCAATACTGCATTAATTGGGGAAACAGGATTTTGTCTTGCAGATATTCACAAGTAAGAGAATATTAATTGAATCAATAATAAATTTTGTCCAATGAAAACACATATATTCCTCATAGCAATAGTATTTCTATCATTTTATGCTCAAAATCAAACACGTAGAAATAGAAACATAGGGGTCATTTGTGCCTATAATTTTGGACAAAACAATCAACGAAATTCTTCTTTTCAAATAGGAATTACAAAACAAATTGGTAAATATTTATTACCAGAAATAGGTTTACGTTTTGAGAATAAAACTCCCTTCTCAAGTTTTACTTCCTACACAGGTGCACTGCAATTTCGAAAAAGTCTTTTCAAATTAAGGGTGCGAAATCGTAGTGGAATTTGTAAAGCGGAAGTTGTAGAATGTTTCGTTACCCCCGAATACCATTACATTGAAAACGTCAGTCGAACTAATCCGCAAAATCAATTTTCAATGCGTTATGGCTTGAGTCTTTATCATTTGAAAAGTGGAGGCTCAAGGAATTCGAAGTCGTGGGTGACAAAAATAGAAATCTACAACAGAACCAATTTTACAACCAAACAAAATGAAATGGGAATAGCACTTCGTGTTCAATGTTTTAGGAAACGAGGGTGGTGAAGATTAAAATTAATGCTTCTTTTTACAAAATTAGAATAACCAAATTCAATAAACTTCAAACAATATTCGTGTCGGCAATTCGCTCGATATCCTCCCTCAACTGGTTCGATACAGTTGACCTTGAGCCCACGACTTCAAAGCCTCAAGAGATTGGGGCTTTTTTTGAATTATACTATTCAATATAAAAATCTTAACAATAACAGCGTCAAGACCGTTGCAAAAGTCGTTTCTCGAGGCTTTTTATAAATTAAACACCGCTTACTGTCCTTTTGAATTTTTGGATGCTTTCTTTTACATCTTTTACCAAACGTCCTACCACGTCGCAGGAATAGTTATTGTTTACATTTATGTCATCGATATCCGAATCAATAACACTATAAATCACACCGCAAGAACAAAGCAGGATCTGGATAAATTTGACTTGTTGGGAAATACAAAATTTTCGACCTTACTTTGATTTGTTCGTTCATTAGTTTACTTTTATTGGCTTAAGAATGTAATATGATTAGAAAAAAAACAACTTATTTAGTTTTGTTTCTTTTTGCTTTTGTGATTTCCTCGTGTGCGAAAATCAATGAAAATAAGGTTAGAATAATTTTTGTGAATAAAACAGGATTCGATTTGAACGCCTTAAAAGTGAAAAACAAATACATCGGAAAATTGAAAAAGGAAGACCGAACGCATTTCGTTGCTTTTGACAAATACCTTTTCGATAGCGGATATCCCATTGAAGATTTCTCCGCAAAAATGGAAGGAAATCACTGCGAAAACTACCCTTACATGAGTTTCTGCGCAACTGAATATTATGAAAAAACAGATGGCGATTTTGAAATGGAAATCCACAAATACGAAGCGCAGGGCAAAACCTACTTGCGTTTGATAGTGTCTAAAGTGTATTGATGAAATCCGTTAAATTCCCACTCTTATGCAAGGAAATAGATGCGGAGATCAATTATTCTTTTGTTGCATCTTCGTTGACATTTATCATTGGATTTATATTAATTGGTTTACTTTCGGCGTTTAATGCCTCAATTGTAATAATCAGCTTTAGTTTTGTTGTAATAACCATTATTGGAATCATAATAAGAGGAAAACTTAGCGATGTTTCAACAAGTTCTATTATTGAAAATGAATTTATTTATTTCGATTTAGATCGTATTGAATTACTTCAAAAATAATACCGAAAATATAACTCAGATAAAGTGAAGCAATCAAGATTTCAAAACACTTACGTTAAGGTAGCATCCCATAAAGTGTGTAAAGCTGAAAGTTATTCTGAAATTTTTGAGCCCTCAAAAGCTCAAAAAAATTTCGGAAATAACTTTTTAGTAACTTAAACACGTAGTATGAAGAAAGA
>JBDKEM010000055.1:0-151490 GCA_039795265.1 Bacteroidota bacterium
ATACAACAGGTACATTTACTTACAACTTAACCAATGTTGCCGTTGGAAGTTGTTCAAATACTATTAACCCAACTTTGTCTGCAACTGTAACTGTCAATCCAAATATTACTCCAACATTCACTCAAGTTGGACCTTATTGTAACGGTCAAAGTATTCCTTCTTTACCAACAACTTCAAACAATAGTATTTCTGGAACTTGGTCACCAACAACGATAAGCAATACGGCAAGCACAAGCGCAGTGACGACTAATTATACATTTACGCCGACTTCTGGACCGGGTATTTGTGCTACAACCGCAAATATGTCGATTACTGTTCATCCGAACACAACGCCTTTGTTTACCCAGTTAGGACCATACTGCCAAGGAGCTACGCCTGCAGATTTTCCAACGACATCCAACAATGGAATAGCAGGAACATGGTCACCATCTACCATTTCAACGGCATCAGCAGGAACAATTACTTATACATTTACGCCAATATCGACAGCACCAACGACTTGTGCGACCAATACCACAATGCCGATAACTGTTACAACATTGCCAATTGGAGCTATTAACGGAACCATTTCAGTTTGTCAAAATGCTAATCCTCCATCTGTAACTTTTACTGGATCTAATTCCAATCCACCATACACATTCACTTACAATGTAAGTGGTGGTGCAAGTCAGACCATTTCGACATCAGCTTCGGCAACATCGGTTACCCTACCAATTGCTACTTCTACTCCAGGAATTTATACATACACACTAGAGAACATCTCAGTTGGGAGCTGCACTAATCAAGTAACAACCTCAAATACAGCAACAATAACCGTTTTTGAAGCTCCTACAATTACAATTTCTGACGCAACGATTTGCGGAGGAAATTCAATAACGCTTTCTCCTACTGTAACTCCAAGTGGAGGTCAATTCACTTGGAATGGACCGGCAGTTAATAATCAAAATAGTAGTTCTATTACAGTAAACCCATCTGTTTCCTCGGTTTATTCTTTAAGTTATTCGGTAAATGGTTGTACAGTTTCTCAAAATGTGAATGTCAATGTAATTCAGAATCCACAAGCAATCCTAAGAGATACGTCAATATGTTTAGGTCAAAATGTAACTTTAACTGCACTTCCAAATCAAGGTGTTTATTCATGGAGTACAGGTGAAACAACTCAAGCTATAGTTGTAAGTCCGACATCAACCACACAATACACTGTTTCTGTAAGTGTTGGAGGCTGTGCTGCGAGTTCTGCAACTTCGACAGTTACTATTCGACCTATTCCAACCATTACAGCAACCCCGAACATAATCATCTGTAATGGGCAATCAACAACAATCGGGACAACAGTATCTGCTCCAGGAGGAACATATTCTTGGACTCCATCAGGAACAAATCCTACCTTAACAGTAACACCAACTTTGTCTAATCCAACAAGTCAACAAACATTCAATTATTCCGTTGTTTATACATTGAATGGTTGTCCAAGTTTACCAAGTTCATCAACTGTCACGGTTAATCCGAAACCAACTTTAGCCATCAATAATTTAGTTTTTTGTAGTGGAGATAATGGAACATTGCAAGCAAATCCCAATTTGCCTAATGGTACTTACAATTGGTCAATAGGAGTAAGTGGTTTGTCTGACAATCAAATTAATGTTAGTCATGTTGCCTTACCATCTAATCAAGTCACAACTTACACATATTCTGGATGGTATATTCTAAATGCTTGTAGCAGTGATACGATAATAAGTACCGTAACTGTAAATCCAATCCCAAACTTAACTAGCTCTAATTCAGGAAATATATGTTCTGGGAACACACTAAACATTCCCCTAGTTTCTGATGTTCAAGGCGGAACTTTTAATTGGATTGCATCATCAGACAATACTAACGTTGTTGGTGAATCTCTAACAAATCAAAATACCAGCAATATAAACAACACATTAAATAATAATTCTTTAGTTCCAGAAACTGTTATCTATAATGTGACCCCAAGTTTTGGAAGTTGCCAAGGATCTACTCAACAAGTTACTGTTACAGTTAATCCATTGCCAGCCGTTCAACCTATTAGTGAATTAATTTGTAGTGGAGGTTCGTTTAACATTGCACCAAACTCAGCATTGTCGGGTAATTTCATTCCTCAAAACACTTTATATACATGGACTGTTTCTGCATCAATTCCAAATATTACTGGACAGAATAGTAATACAACACCAAGTCCAACTATCAACGGAGGTCCAATAATTAGCACCTCAACATCGAATACAACTTTAAATTACACAGTTACACCAATTTCAGGAAATTGTGTAGGAAGTAATTTTAGTGTTGCTGTAACGGTAACTCCAACTCCTTCAATTGCAGATAAATCAGTTTCAATTTGTAGTGGAAATTCACCAATAATTACGCAAGTTGCTGGTGATATTATTGCATCAACAACTCAATATACATGGACTATTCTTTCTGATAATACGAATATCACTGGTCAAAGTAATCAAACTACTCCGACTTCAAATTTTAATAGCCAAGTATTGATTAATACGACATCAAGCAGTCAAGTTATTTCATATACCGTAACGCCTAATTCTGGCCCTTGCATTGGGAATCCTTTTGTTTTGACTGTAACGGTGAATCCTGGACCAAGTCTATCTAACGCAACATACGAAATTTGTAGCAATACTGAAATATCTGGTTTAGCTTTAGGTTCGCCAAGCGATATTGTTCCGATTGGAACAACTTTTACATGGAGTGTTGCAGCGAATTCTAATATCATAGGTGAAAATAGCAACACAACCGCAAGTGGTACATTTAGTACTGGGATTTTACAAAACTCCACAAATAGCAATCAAACCGTTGTCTATACTGTAACACCAATTGGCCCTTCCACTTCTCAACCACAATGTAATGGTACTCCTTTTCAAGTTTCTGTAATTGTAAAACCTACGCCTTCACTTCCAAATACTCAATTACCCGATATTTGTGGCGGTTCAGCAATGGTTTACAATCCTTCAGTAAACACTCCATCGGGTGCAATTTTTAACTCAAATACTGTTCTGAATTGGACAGTCTCAGCCAATAACAGCGTCAGTGGGCAAAGTAATAATTCAAGTTCCTCACAAACAACAATTAACCAAACACTAACGAATTTATCCGATTCTCCTCAGACTTTGGTATATACAGTCACTCCTTTTGATTTAGTTTCAACATGCTCTGGTACTCCATTCACTGTTACAATAACCATTCATCCAGTTCCTAACATTCAAAATCAGACAGCTTCAATTTGTACTGGTAGTCCATTCTCCATAACACCCGCCAATACACCTCCTAGTCAAATTGTACCTTCTGGAACAACTTTTAGTTGGACAAACCCTGTTTCAACACCTACTAATGTTGTAACTGGAGGTTCAGCTCAGACAGGACAAACTTCGATCAGTCAAATTTTGAATAATAGCACTTTATCCGATGCGACGTTAGTTTATACAGTTACTCCAACTTATGTCGTGTCGTCTCAATTAACTTGTACTGGGAATAATTTCATTGTATCTGTTGTTGTCCGACCAACACCAACAGTAACGGCAACGGCGAACGATCCTGTAATTTGTGCAGGTTCTTCTACTTCTTTAAATGCAATTGGAACACCAGCGGTTAATTCAGGAAATATTCCAGGAACATATAATTGGACGCCAACAAATCAAATTGTTGGTTCAACAACATCATCTACTGTAACTGCCCAACCAACAACCACTACGACTTATATCGTTGTTTATTCCTTGTCAGGATGTCCGAGTCAAGCATTTCCGATTACAGTAACTGTTCAATCTCCTCCAGAAATTGCCACTTTCACAGCATCAGAAAGTACCATTTGTGTTGGAGGTTGTACACAAGTTACTGCAAATTTTATTGGTGGTACAGCAGTAGATTATGTTCAATGGAGTACGGGTCAAATAACTAATTCTGCACCTCATACAATAAATGTTTGTCCAACCAATACTACTCAATATTCGGCTACTGCATTTTTATTAAACTGTTCAGGGAATCCAAACACGGTTACAATTACTGTTAATCCAGACCCATCTTTTATTTTAGAACCGATAGCTGATACAGCCATTTGTGTTGGTGGAACTTTCCCACTTTCTGTTGAGGTGACTGGCGGTGCTGGTACTCCTGTTTACCAATGGTTTCAAAATACAACCTACACCAATGTTGGTGGGACTGCAATTCCAAATGCAAATAGTCCAACTTATATTCCCAATACATTCAATACATCAGGTAACTATTACTATTACTGTCAGGTTACCTATTCCCCAAGCGGGTGTGGTTTTATTACCTCAACTCCCGCAAGAATACGAGTTGTTTCTGACCCCCAAGTTTTAATTATCGGTCAAGATGAAACCTTATGCATTGGAGGAACTCCGTCATGTCTAACAGCTGTTGTTACTGGTGGTGTGGGAAGCGCAACGTTCCAATGGAATCCAAATATTGCAAATGGTAATTTATTATGTCCTCTAGGAAATACAATTGGTACTACGGGTTATAGTGTCGCAGTAACACAAACAGGAATTGGATGTGCCTCAACTTCAATCAATACAATTTCAATTACCGTAGTTCCTGACCCTTTTGTTACCATTTCAGGAATTAATGAAGTTTGTTACGGCGCTCAAGTCCCATTAACAACAACAGTTTCTGGAGGGATTGGAAACGTTACAAATTATCAATGGTTTCTTCAGAATCCAATAGGAAGTGTTTCTATACCTATTAATAACAGTAATTTATCCAGTTATACGGCAAATTTATTTTCAGCAAGCACCTTGTATTCTGTGAATATTCTTCAATCTGGAGAAGGTTGTAATGCATTTGATGATTTTATTATTAATGTTTTTCCTGATCCACAAGTTAATTTAGTAGCTGATGCCTATTCTTGTTTAGGAAGTTTAACAACAATAGAGGCTGTTGTTACGGGTGGCGTACCAAATTCAATCAATAATTTCACATGGTTTGTAGTTGATACATTTGGATCTAGTAATCCATTACAAGTTCAAGGACCAAATACAATTACTAGCTTTTCGTTCATTTCCTTTAGTGATACTACTGTTTTTGTAAATGTTTTCAATAATGGATTTGGATGTAATTTGACATCTGACACAATTCAAATAGATGGTTTATTACCAGTAACAGCCTCGATCGGTGTTTCTAATACTCAGGCCTCTTTCTTTGATCCCACATTTAATTTTTTCAGTGAGTCAACTAATGCTACAGATTTCTTTTGGGATCTGGGAGGATGTATCCCTCAACTGCCTATGAGTGATTTATATGCAACTCCAACATTTTCATATAATCCAACCAGTCAAAATATTTTGGATTACACCTACGGATGTCCACCTGGTGTATATACGGTTCAGTTAGTTGCTTCTAATTTAGGGTATTGTCAGGATACAACGACATTAAGTATTTTCATTCTTTCTGATGTTCTTATTTATGTACCAAATACTTTTACTCCAGATGGGGATGAAAATAATAATCTTTTTTATCCAGTATTTAATATTCCAATATCTCCAAATGGATATGTTTTTCAAATATTTGATCGGTGGGGAGTGTTAATTTTTGAAACATCTGAACTTCCTGAGTTTCCGACTACTGTAAATAATACCTTAGGAGCATGGGACGGAAAATATAGAGGGAAAATATCTCAAGATGGAACATATACATGGCGTGTAAAATACAGAAATAAGATAAATGACGATGTCAAAACAGAAATAGGACATGTTAACTTGTTAAGGTAGAAAAAGTTTATAATAAACTATAAATAAGTCTTTGTCTGTTCAAATCACTATTTGTAGCCACGCCAGGAATCGAACCTGGATCTAAAGTTTAGGAAACTTCTATTCTATCCATTGAACTACGCAGCCGAAGACCACAAATTTAAGGTTTGTTGCCTTTGTCTCCCTTGCATTTGATTTTTGTTTCAACAAACATTTCAACTTTTTGCTTGTTGATTAATCATGGATAAAGCACTTTTTTGGCATAGAAGGGATTTAAGAATTGAGGACAATGCTGGATTGTTCAAAGCATTGAAATCAGGTTGTAAGGTGCAACCAATCTTCATTTTTGATAAGAATATCCTAGATCATCTACCCACTGACGATCAACGTGTGATTTTCATTCATCAATACGTTGAAAAATTAAAAAGTGAATACATTAAATTAGGGGCAGATTTACTCGTTTTCTATGGATTTCCATTAAAAGTGCTTCCCAAAGTCGCAAAAGAACTGGATATTAAAGTGGTTTACACAAATCGTGATTACGAACCGTATGCGCGTAATCGAGACGCTGAAATGAAGCAAATTTTAGATGAAATGGGAATTCCTTTTCATGGAGCTAAAGACCATGTGATTTTTGAAAAGAATGAAGTTTTAAAAGACGATGGGAAACCATATACTGTTTTTACTCCATACTCACGAAAATGGAAATCCAAATTGAATTCTTTTTTTTTGAAGCCTTATCCAGTTTTGAATTTTACAAATCAATTGGTTCAATCTAACTCGATTTCACTTGTACCAAGTTTAGAGGAAATGGGGTTTAAAACGGAGCAAAAGGCATCCTTCCCTGCAGAAAGTGTGGACGATGCTTTAATTCAACATTATGCTATGAAACGCGATATTCCATCCTTAAATGCCACTTCGAAATTGAGTGTTCATCTACGATTTGGTACAATAAGCATTCGCAAATTAGCACAACAAGCCTTGATTAATAGTGAGACCTTCCTTAATGAGTTGATTTGGAGAGACTTTTATTCAATGATATTATTCCACTTTCCCCAAACGGTAAACACTGCTTTTAAGCCAATTTATGATGGGGTAGAATGGGAGAAAAACGACGCACATTTTTCAGCATGGTGTCAAGGGAAAACCGGCTACCCTTTGGTAGATGCTGGAATGCGTGAGTTGAATCAAACAGGATTTATGCATAATCGCGTTAGAATGGTTGTAGCTAGTTTTCTTACAAAACACTTATTGATTGATTGGCGTTTAGGGGAGGCATATTTTGCGCAAAAACTGCTCGATTTCGATTTGGCGAGTAATATTGGTGGATGGCAGTGGGCGGCAGGATGTGGCAGTGATGCGGCGCCTTATTTTCGGGTATTCAATCCTTCGGCTCAACAGGAAAAATTCGATAAAGAATTGAAATACATAAAGAAATGGATTCCTGAAATTGGCACGGAAGCTTATCCTGCTCCAATTATTGAACATAAATTTGCACGAGAACGCGTGTTAGATAGATTTAAAATGGCTTTAAACGCATAAAAATGATACAAATTGGTGATGCTTGTCCTGCATTTACGTTGAAGGATCAACATGGTAATGAACGTACTATAACTTCTTTGTTAGGGAAAACTAAAATTGTACTTTTTTTCTATCCCAAAGATGATACAACAGGTTGTACAAAGGAAGCATGTTCATTTCGTGATGCGCACGAGGATTTTCTATCCTTGGGATGCACGGTTATTGGAATTAGCTCAGATTCTGTTAGTTCACATAAGGCTTTTGCTGAAAAGTACCAATTGAATTATATTCTTCTTGCTGATACAGAAAAAAAGGTGAGGAAACTCTTTGGAGTTCCTGCCAATCTGTTTGGTTTAATTCCAGGGAGAGTAACCTATATAATTGACTTAGATGGAAAAGTGAAAGGAGTATTTAATTCGCAAACTGATCCACTTGGACATATTAAGCATGCACTCGATTTAGTCAGAAGTCTATAGCTTAAGAACGAACTGAGGTTACAAGGTTGTTATCAAGGATTTTCCTGTCATTTCAATCGGTGAAGCAATTTGCAAACGATGTAGAATTGTAGGCGCTACATCGGCCAGAATACCACTTTCAATGGCAACATTTCTGTCTTTCGTTACAAGAACAACGGGAACAGGATTCAAACTATGTGCAGTATTTGGAGAACCATCGTCGTTAATGGCATAATCGGCATTTCCGTGATCGGCTATGACTAAAAATTCATATCCTTTATTAAGCCCTGTTTCAACGACCTCTTTCAAACATGAATCCACGGTTTCTACTGCTTTCACAATTGCTTCGTAAACACCTGTATGACCAACCATATCTGGATTTGCGAAATTTAAACAAATGAAATTGGGTTGTTTTTCAAGAATAAAATCTACAATTCGCTGTTTTACCTCAGGTGCGCTCATTTCGGGTTGCAGATCATAAGTGGCGACTTTCGGCGAATTCACTAAAATGCGGTCTTCACCTTCAAAATTGGACTCTCTTCCGCCACTAAAAAAGAACGTAACATGAGGATATTTTTCGGTTTCTGCAATACGAACTTGTGTTCTCCCAACTTTAGATAAAACCTCACCAAGGGTATTATTTAGATTATCTTTTTCAAAAACAACATGCATACCTTCAAAAGTCGCATCATAATTGGTCATGGTACAATAATATAGATTCAACTTATGCATGTCCAATTCTGGGAAATCTTTTTGTGTCAAGGCTGTAGTTATTTCACGAGGTCGATCGGTTCTGAAGTTAAAACAAATCACAACATCGTTCTCTTCGATCAAGCCGTTTTTGTTGATTAATGCTGGCTCGATAAATTCATCAGTAACTCCATTTTCATAAGAAAACTGAATAGCTTCCTTTGCTGATGAAAAAGATGTTCCAACTCCTTTCGTCATTAAATCATAGGCTTTTTTGACTCGCTCCCAACGGTTGTCACGATCCATTGCGTAATATCTTCCAATCACTGTGGCAATTTTTCCGCAAGTTGAGGACATAGCGATTTCTAATTCGTCAATGAATCCTAGTCCGCTTTTTGGATCACAATCTCTTCCATCCGTAAATGCGTGAACGAAAACATCGGATAAGCCTTGTTTTTTCGCCAAATCGCACAAGGCATAAACATGTTCTTGCGAACTGTGAACACCACCTTTTGAAATCAAACCAATTAAATGTAATTTGACATTGTGGGCTTTCGCATGGCGCATTGCCTCTAAGAGAACTGGATTGGTGAAAAAATCGCCGTCTTTGATAGACTTATTGATCCGCGTTAACTCTTGATAAACAACTCTACCTGCGCCAATATTGAGATGTCCAACTTCAGAATTTCCCATTTGTCCGTCGGGTAAACCAACATCCTCGCCACTCGTTTTTAAGGTTGCGTTCGGATAATTTTTTAGTAAACTATCCATAAAAGGCGTGTTAGCATTGGCAATTGCGTCTGACTTTGAACCGTTTCCGATTCCCCAACCGTCAAGAATAATAAGTCCGAAATGTGATGTCATAATGGTAGTGTTAATTCAAAGATACTTCCTTTTGGTGTATTGCGTAGGTAGGTAATTTTACCTTTAAGAAGGAGTGCAAATTCTTGAACAATGAACAAGCCAAGTCCGCTTCCTTTTTCTGTTCTAATTTCTTCATTTCCAACACGGTAAAATTTGTCGTAAATGAAAGGTAATTCTTTTTCAGGAATGCCAGGCCCCAAGTCTTTCACGCCAATATGTAAGTTCGTCGAAGTTGTTTTCGCATAAATTTCAATCGGTTCTGAACCACCATATTTTTGGGCATTGTCCACCAAGTTTTGAAGAATTGCTTCCATTATGAAAGGGTCAGCCATAATTTCAATTTCTTGATGGATTTCAATGGTAAAAAGTTGATTTGTGTTTCTATAGCGATCAACAATTTTTTCAACCATGTCGTTTAGGCTAAAAGAGGAGCGAATTGGACGGAGTAATTT
This sequence comes from Bacteroidota bacterium, assembly GCA_039795265.1. GTDB lineage: Bacteria > Bacteroidota > Bacteroidia > Flavobacteriales_D > Crocinitomicaceae > UBA952. The sequence goes on from JBDKEM010000055.1 coordinate 9,727, forward strand.
ACTTTCTATCCTACCCGCTTGTAGAATGTTTTCAATCATCCGCTCTAATCGGGTGTTTTCTTCCAGTGCTTTTTCGGTGATTTGAATTCTTTTTTCGTCGTTTAATTGGCGTTTATTTAAAGTTTGAAGAAATAGTTTAATGGATGCAATTGGGGTTTTTAGTTCGTGCGTTATCGAAAGCAAGAAATTAGTTTGACGTTGAGACAAGGCGACTTCTTTCAAAATAGCATGTCTTATGCGTAGAATTCCTGCAATTAAAATGAGGATAAATACAGATCCTTCACCAACAATCATCCATATTCTACGATTAATTCGCGTTTGTTCACCATCGAGTTCACTACTTAATTGAATCAAATGATACCCCCACCAAGTGAATTGTAAGATTACATAGATAGAGAGCACATAAAAAAGAACGTTGGTTTGTTTACGCATTATTCCTCCGTTTCATCCGATTTTTTGAATATACTTCCCACCTCGCGACCAATTTTTTGAATTGTTTCGACACCTTTTGAAATAGGTGAGGAAGATATATCTTGGTAGGAAGAATAGTTGTTTTCACCTTCATTTGCAGGATAAATAATAATAGAATCATTATCTGGATAGGCTTTCTCAATTTTTGATAAGATGCTTTCTAAAGAAGCGTCATAAGAAACTGACCCTGCGCGAGCACCACAAAAAACGACCAAAACATCTTTCGAGCGGTCACTTGTCAACAATAGATCATCATTTAAGTCGCACGGATTAAAATGGATTTTTGCTTCTAATCGATTCGCTTGATTTACTTTCTGAATGCGCTCATGGGTATATTTTGTGCCAAATAATTCAATGGTAATCGAGAGTTCTTTACCCAAACGAAGAATGCGTTCGGCCCACAACGGAAAAGAAGGTTCCAATTCAGCCATTTGGGAGGTGAAAAGAAAAATTTGTTGGTAACTAACCGTCGGTTTGTAAAATTGACAAAAGAAAATAGTTTTCGGACAAACGTCTAATAAGTGTGCTCGATCATCTCCAACAACACGTTTTAGTAAATTGATATGTTTCGAATCATTTAGAATGACAATATCGCTTACTAATTCTTTAGAAACACGTGCAATTCCTGATGAAAGATTGTAATCAATTGTGGCTATAGTGTTCAATTTCGCCTCATATCCTGAGAAGTGACGGACGATTTCTTCCAACGATTTTCGTGACTTACGAATCATGAGTTCGGCTTTGTCGTTGTTTGGATAAACACTTACGACCGAAACTGGATTAATAACCTTTGGATCAGAAACTAAAAGCGCAAATTCAAGCAGGTTCTCATTGCCTTTTAATTCGTTCATGGATACCATGATATGTTTGTTTCTTAAAGCGTTTTCGTTGTCATCAACATCACTGTTTTCTGCTTGCCATATCAACATTTTTTTACCCGCATTTTCAGTAACAAATGAAGCCGTCATGCATGTGAAAAGAATGAGTAGCACTGTTCCGTTTACAATATTGATATCCAAAATACCTTCGCCGTCATTATATCCGACCATAATTATTGCCAAGGTTGCTGCTGCGTGAGAGGTACTTAATCCAAAAATAAGTTGACGTTCGACCGAGGTCATTTTGAAAATCAGTTGCGTTGTAAATGCGGCTAACCATTTACTTAAAATAGCAAAAGATGTAAGTATCCCAGCGATTGCTAAAGGCCATGAACCTTGTAAAAAGGCGCGATAATCCACAACCATTCCTACGAAAATCAGAAAGAAAGGAATGAACAAGGCATTTCCGATAAACTGGACACGGTTCATCAAAATGGAATTGTGGGGAATCAAACGATTAAGAACCAATCCCGCAACGAAAGCACCTATAATGTGTTCAACACCCGCAACTTCTGCAAGAAAGGCAGAAAAGAAAACAACAGATAATACGAAAATGTATTGGGAAGTTTTTTCACTGTCCAACTTTGACAAAAACCAACGTGCGATTTTCGGCATTAAGTAAAACATGATGATGGAAAAAATAAGCAAGGAGGTAGATAATCGTAGCCAAAACCCGAAGTCGAGATGTCCTTTTGTTGCAGAGGATATAATTGCAAGAATAATTAATACAGCAGTGTCAGTCAGGATAGTACCTCCAACGGTTATAGCAACTGCATGATTTTTGGACAAACCATACTTCGATATAATGGGATAAGCAACTAATGTATGTGTTGAGAACATACTCGCTGTCAATAAACTTGCGAGTTCCTCAAGTCCCAAAACATAACGACAAAGTGGGTAACCTAATGCCAAAGGAATAGCAAAAGTTAGAAATCCGAAAGCTAAACTTTTGTTGAGATACTTTTTAAATTGGTTCATTTCTAGTTCTAACCCAGCCATGAACATGATATAAAGGAGTCCAATAGTTGAGAAGAGTTTTATCGAACCTTCTGATTCCATAGTTCGCTCACCAATCCAACGCAAACCATGAGGACCGATTATTACTCCTGAAATTATCAATCCGATAATTGCCGGAATTCTTACTTTTCTTAATACAATTGGTGATAATAAAATGATAAAAAGTAAAAGTGAAAACACCAAAACAGGATTTTGAAGTGGTAGTTTGAACTCGTTGATTAAATGTGAAAAAAAATAGTTCATCAGAGTGTTTTGAAGTGTAAACCTTTATCTTTTACTTCTCGAATTACATGCTCAAGCAATACCAAAAGCCGTTCTGCTGACTTTTCTGCATCATGAAACACTAAAATATCACCCCCTTTGATGGATTTAGATTTCAACAAAATAGTTTCAGTAGAAATTTCGTTATCATAATCGTAAGAAAGCCAACTCCAAAAAACAACTTTTTTACCTAATTTTTTAGTAATGTGAAGAAATTGAACTGGTGTGATTCTACCATAAGGCGGACGAAACAAGTTGCTTTTCACTATCACGTCACACCGTTTAATGGACTCAAAATAGTTGTCATTTCCAGTGTGGGTTCCTTTTTCATGTTGAAACGAATGATTTCCAATTTGGTGACCTTCTGAACGAATTCTACTCACAATGGCTGAATGTTCTTCCGCTTTTTTACCGATGCAGAAAAAGGTGGCTTTTACTTGTAATTTGAAAAGTAAATCCAATACCTTGTTGGTAATCAAAGGTGTGGGGCCATCGTCAAAGGTTAAATAAACTGCATTTTTTTCACCCTTCCAAATAGCCGTTGGAAATAATAACCGAAGCGCTAAAGGTGGACGAAATAAGTGCATGAATTATTTCATCGTATCGGGATTCATATTCGGTAATCCATTCAGTTCATTTCCACCAACTGGCATAGGTGCTCCTGCTGGATTAACAGGTGCAGTTTCTTTAACAGCAGGTGTAGATGGTTTTAACAAACCATAATGTTCACCCATCGCGCCCATGTTGATTTGTAAACCAAAAATCATATTTGAATAATAACCCTCTCCGTTCATACTTTCACCGTTATCTGATGCAGCTTGCTCCAATTCATTATAAATTCTTGGAAGTACTGTCTTATAAACCCATTTGATTTTACCGTAAATCTTCTTTGCAAATGCGTTGTTTCCTTTGTTGTATTGCGAATCGTTTGCAATAATGTACATTTTAAAACATGCATCTACTGCCGCATAAAGGTCGTCTGCATTTTCTTGATTCCCAGCAAATGTAGCTTTACTGTTTGCGAAATAATTGAAAACAGATTCGTAAGTAAGCATGAGTTTTTTACCCAATTCTTCGGCTTTTTTAGTTTCGCCAAGTAGGTAGTAAAGTTGTACAAATTCGTGCAATATTCCAGCAGTTTTCGCCCGTACTTCCTGACCTTGAATCATAAAGCTATGGTGCGTTTGATTGATTTTCAAGGAACTCAATTGATCATAACCGTTCACTTCTGTAAAGTCTAAAACAGATTCTAAAGGCATTTCTGCCATTGCTTTATCTAAGACTTTTACAGCTTTCTTAATGTCATTTTTCATGTACAATTGTTCTGCTAGTAGCAAGAAGTTAACACGATATTGTTGTGTGTGACGACGTGCATAATAGTCAGTAAGTACGTTTGGATTTTTCATATCACCGTAACTATATTTCGTCATCATGTTGTAATACATTTTGTCTAAGTCAAAAAAGATTGGGTCGTCTTTTAGCGGACTCAATGCGTAAGCCATACCTACTTGTTTGATATGTCCTGCACTTAATAATGCGACTGCAGTTGATGAGCCACGACTACTAGAAAAATAAATTCCTCGACTCCAATCGTTATTGGCGATTATGTCCATCATCATGACCTCATCGCGTGTCAAATAGGAATCACGAGCTGTATTGTATTCAAATGAAATGGTATTTGGACAACGAGTTTTATCAGAGGCTTTTATTACACCTGATTTAACTGCATTCTCTTTGTTTACTTTCAATACAAAACGACTTGAAGGGAAGAAGCTTAATTTACCACCTTCCGTGAACACCATGTTTTTGTCATCACGAACAAATGCCATTGCTTCTTGAAAATCAACTGCCGACCAAGGTCTTTCGAATTGTTCAATAAGTTCTTGCAAAGCTTCAGCAGCCTCACCTAAACCTTCAACTTCTCCACTTCTTGCGCCTTCAAATAAGGTCATCACCCCAACGTATTTTTGAACAATAGTTTTTGCAACATTTGTTGAATCAGAAGTCATTAAGTAGTTTTTAGCTTTTAATGTTGCGTCTGATTTACAAACAACTGGAGAAATAATTTGAGCTGCTTTTGAATCAAAGAAACGCAAAGCTTCTTTTGCAATCGATTCGTTTGATTTGACGCGCATATTAATTACTTTTTCAAGTATGTCTTGACTTGCACCTGTTGTAATTAACTCAAGTAAGGAGAGGAAATAAACTTGATCGGTATTTCCAGCATACATTAAAATCTGATCTTCACGGAATCCAATTGGTAATGGATCGGAGGTATATGTGCGCATTTTCATTTGGTTTGTGTACCAATCCGTTCCCATTAAGGAGAGGTTACACACTCTCACGTCGGTTCTAACACCTTCGACTTCTTGAATATACCAAAGTGGAAAAGTGTCGTTGTCACCATTCGTGAAAATAATACCATTTGGACCACAGGATTCAATATAATTCACAGCTAAGTCTCTTGCAGTTGTTCTTCCGCTTCTATCATGGTCGTCCCAACCTTCTTTTGCCATGATAAACGGTACTATGAAACCAACTAAACCAGAAACAGTAACTGCTCCCGCTGAATTCGTTAACCATTTATTTGAAGTGAGCCAGTCGTAAATCGCATAAACACCGATTCCTATCCACATCGCGAAGAAATAGAAGGAACCAGCATAAGCATAATCACGCTCTCTTGGCTCCATCGGTTTTTGATTCAAATACACCAAAATTGCAATTCCCGTGAATAAAAATGCAAGAAATAACACAAACGCATCTTTTGGAGCACGGTAAAAATGGAAAATCATCCCAATCAAAGCAAGGATCAACGGCAAGAAGTAAAATTTGTTATTTGATTGATTTTGAGTAGTGTATGTTGGTAAAAATTCTTGTGAACCTAAACGCCATTCGTCAATAAAAGAAATTCCTGAAATCCAGTTCCCTCTTAAGTTGTCACCGTGCCCTTGAATGTCGTTTTGGCGTCCTGCGAAATTCCACATGAAGTAACGGATATACATCCAATTTACCTGATAATCAAAAAAGTATCTTAGATTTTCTCCAAATGAAGGAAGTCTTTTTCCGTCGCGACCAATTTCAGTTGCCGTTCCGTCATCAGGATCATAACCTGACCATTTTTTATACCCTTCAACGTGCATTGGGTTGTCACCAGAATACATTCGTGGAAAGAATGTGGCCTGAGAATAGGTTGCAACAGCGCCGATACGAATCGAAGCATTACTTTCGAAGTACTTCTCCTCAATGGTGAATGTCCCTTCGTTTTCACTAATCCACTTTTTTGCTTCTTTTTCAGAAGTAAAGGCTTTAACCTCATTTTCATTTTGTAAGACCACGAAGCGACGCAAATAAAATGGAGATAAATCTTTCCATTCATCTCTACTTGTCACTCTCGGACCTTGGTCAGTCATCTCTTCTCCGTTTCGTAGCGAATTCCAGTAATTTCCGTATAAAATCGGTGCTGAACCGTATTGCTCACGACGTAAGTAAGATTCAAGAGTTACAAGATTTTCTGGATCGTTTTCATCCAAAGGAGTGTTGGCATTTGACCGAATTACAATTACCGCAAATGAACCATATCCGATGAATAATACTACCAATCCCATCATGGCATTATAGAACATTACGTTTCCTTTTTTTCTCGCGTAAATCACACCAATAACGCAGAAACCGATTAACAACAAGAAGAAAGTAATAGAACCACTGTAAAATGGTAATCCTAAGCTATTTACAAATCCTACTTCAAACGAAGATGCCAAGGCAATAGTACCTGGAATTATACCTTCTTGAATAAATCCTAAAGTGAAAACGGAAATTATTCCAGTTAATATAATTCCTTTTAAATCAGCATCTTTGAATACACGGAAATAAATCATATATCCAATAGCTGGAACGACAAGTATCCCCAATAAGTGAACCCCAATCGCTAGTCCAAGAAGGAACATGATTAATATTAACCAACGATTTGGACGTACAGCAAGCGAAAGTTGTCCTTGTTGCACCATCGCCATTTCCTCATCCCATTTCAAAATTGCCCAGAAAACGATTGCTGTAAATAAAGATGCCATCGCATACACCTCACCTTCAACCGCTGAAAACCAGAATGAATCGCTGAAAGTATATGCCAAAGAACCAATTGCAGCTGCTACAAAAGTGATGTTTTCATCACCAGAAGTCAACGTTTTTTTATTCATCAAAATCATTTTCTTGATCAACAAAGTGAGTGACCAGAACATGAAAAGAATCGTCATGGAACTTGAAATCGCCGAAAGTCCATTAATCCAAGCTGCAACGCCTTGAGGTGAGGCAAAAATGGAAAATAAACGTCCAAGAACCATGAAAAGAGGCGCTCCTGGAGGGTGACCAACTTCTAACTTATATGCTGCTGTGATATACTCTCCACAGTCCCAAAGTGAAACGGTTGGTTCAAGAGTTGCGAGGTAAACGTAGGTGGCAATTCCAAAAATTAACCATCCGAAAAGCGTATTTTTTTTGCTATAATTCATGCTAGCTGATTGTATTAAAACGTATTGATTCCTTTAAGCAGTCGCGAATTTAAGAATAAAGTCGAGACAATGTACATTTGAGAAAAACGTAAACAAGGCAGTAATATTGATTTTAATTGGTGTTTAAATGACCATTGAACGTATGTCTTTGATATTCATTTGAACGGTAGTTTTTCCATTAAATTCATTGGTTTCTAATGTGTAAACCATTTCGAAAGGTAGTCCTTTTGTGGTCATTTGCTCTTTTTCGGCTAAACGAAAGCCAATGGCGTCATAAGCATATTTCGAATTAGGTTGGGTAACTTTTAGTTTTAAATGTTCTTCTTTTAAAATGCGTGAATCTGTTGTGAATAGATTACTCGAAAAGAAAACTGGTTTCATATTTCCTGGGCCGTGTGGTTCAAAATCTGCGATAATTCGTTTTAATCGGGGTATGGAAGTTATTGGTTCGTCTTTGTGAATTTCATTTAATTCAATACTGATGTCAATTTCTTGTATAGGTTGAAAAATTGCATTTTGTTTCCTTTTCTGAACTGCCTCGTTAAAGTGTTTCTTGAATGCTTCTAAATTTCTAAGTTCTAAGGTCATCCCCGCAGCATGACTATGTCCTCCAAATTGAATCAATAAATCTTCACATTCTTCGAGCACTTCATACAGATTTATGTTGTCGATACTCCGCGCTGAACCTCCAATTATTCCGTTTTCTCCTCCAGTTAATACTATTGTTGGTCGGTAGTGATTTTCAATAAGGCGTGATGCAACAATCCCAACGACGCCTTTGTGCCAATCTGGTGAGTAAACAACAGTAGTTACTTTTTGAGAATAGGAGGAGTCGTTTTTAATTTGAGCAAGTGCTTCTTCTGTTATTTGACTATCTAGATCTCTTCGGACTGCGTTATCGTCGTGTATAGAAGATGCCAAGTTTTTAATTTCTTCCACATTTTCTGAAATCATTAATTCGACAGCTGTTTTCCCTGAGTTGATTCTACCTGCTGCATTGATTCTTGGTGCAATAGTAAATACTACATCCGTCAAGGAAAGAGGGAATTTTTTACCAGCAATTGCAACTAATTCTTTGAAGGCGGTTCTTGGATTTTCATTCAATTGTTTCAATCCAAATTGACATAGGATTCGGTTTTCACCAGTAACAGGAACGATGTCAGCTCCAATACTTAAGACTAGTAAATCCAAAAATTGATATAAATTTTCTAAAGGAATCTCTCTACGAATGGATAGTCCTTGTAGTAGTTTGAATCCTACACCACAACCACTTAATTCTTTGTATGGATAAGGGCAATCGCGTTGCTTTTGATCGAGAATTATTGCTTCAGGAAGTAAGTTTCCAGGTTCATGATGATCGCACACAATAAAATCCAATCCTTGTTCACGGGCATATTTTACTTTGTCTATTGACTTAATTCCACAATCTAATGAAATGATGAGTTTACAAGATGACTTTTTAGCGTAATCAATTCCCTCAATGCTCAAACCGTAGCCTTCTTTGTAACGATCTGGAATATAAAAATCTACATTGACATTTTGCGATTCTAAGAAGGAATACATCAACGCCACTGCGGTTGTACCGTCCACGTCATAGTCTCCAAAGAGTAGGATTCGCTCGTTGTTTTCGATTGCCGAATTGAGTCGATTGACGGCTTCTTCCATATTTTTCATGAGGAAGGGGTCGTGCAAATCCGTCAATTGTGGTCTGAAGAATTTTTTAGCTGCTTCAAAATTATCAATCCCTCGTTGAATCAATAATTCTGCGACGATTCGATCTACTTTTAATGCTGTTCGTAATGCTTCAATTTTCTGTTCATCTTGTCCTTCTCGAACTACCCATTTTTTCTCCATTTTCTGCTAAATTTTACCTTAAGTTAGTTAAAAAGTTGATTTCGCAACATCAAAAAAAATTATTTATTATCGGAAGTTAGGTGTTCGATGCCCTTTTTTGTGATGCGATACGCTTGTGTCTTGCTTATTGGATTTTCTGGTTCTGTCCATTCTATAAGTTCTAATTTCATTAAAAATCGGAGGTAAGTAGCTCTGTTTTTGTTTTGATCGGTAATATTTAGAATTTCTTCAAGAATGACTTTTCCAGTTAGGGGTTTTTCTTGTAAATGTTTTAGAATAAGAAGATGTTTTTTATTGAATTTTGTGTTGGTGTTTGTTTGTGTTTTTTGTAGTCTTTCAGAACTGTAGTTATTATCAGGTTCTCGAAAGGTAAAAGTATGAATTTCCTTCTTTTTCGTTTGTTCCCAAATCCAAGGTAAATAAGCTTCAAGTTGGCCTGCTAAAAAGTAAGGTAGGTTAAACAATTGAACTGCTTTACCACTACTGGTTTTTATGTTGTCAACACTAAATTCTCCATAATAAAGGCGAATACCGAAATTCAGTGGTGAATTATCAAGGAATAAGAGGAGGGATTTTAAAGTTCCTGTTGGTCCTGATTTTACTTCAATTGGGATTAAATGACCTTTGTAGGGTACAACATAGTCTAATTCTGCGCTTGAATTCACTTTGTCTCTAGACCAAAAATGAAGTGTGCCCAGAGGAAAAGTAATTGTTGAGAGTATTTCTTGTCCAACGAGATGTTCAATTATTCGACCTTTGAATACATTATTTAAGTCTTTGGTTGCTAAAATCTCGGTATGGGCTGACGAAGCGAAGTTCAGTATTCCTGTGTCGAGTAATTGGATCTTTGGTGATTTTTTAAAGTCAGGAAATGCGGGTAAACTAAATTGTGATGTTGGATAAATAAGCTGAATCAATTTTGTTTTTTGAATAGCGTTCAGCACAGTTGTAATGTCTTTTGTTTTGAAATCAGTTCCTGTGAATGTTTTATTGGTTATTCTGTTTCCTGCTTCCGATAGAATTTTTTGAATTACGATGCGTAGAAGGTCAAGACCATTTTTGTTTTCTGCATATCTTTCAGCATCTAAAAAGTAAGAATTGATCAAGGATTGATAAACTGGAAACAGCTCGGTTATATCTTGATTTTTTGCATATTTTTTAACAACTTCTGGCATGCCTCCGATAAAGGAGTAGGTATGAAATAGTTCAAAAAGACGTTGGGTGGTGTATTTTTTAATGGGTACATTTTTATATTCCTCAAAAGCTAATTCTTCGTTAATAGCGAGAAGGAATTCTTCAAAAGAAAAGGGACGCAAGGTTTTGTATTCAACACGGCCAACTGGAAATGTGATGTTTTTTCCAATTAGGTTTTCCAGCATACTTCCAGCTGCAATTACATGAATTTGTGGAAGGTCTTCAAAGAAATAACGAAGAAAGTTCACTGCTGATGGTTGTTCTTGTATTTCATCAATGAACAACAGAGTACTCTCTAATTTCGACCATTTAAGTTTATGGTCAAAGAAGATGCGTTGGGTGAGTTCTTTTATGTCATCGATTTCTTGAAAATAATTTTTATGATCTTTTTTTTCTAGGTTTAGGTAAATGTACTGTTGGTATGTTTTTCCAAATTCATTTATAAGTGTAGTTTTTCCTACTTGTCTTGCACCTTGTAATACTAGGGGCTTTCTGTAAATGGATGTTTTCCAGAATTCTAGTTCTTTTGAGAGTGTCCTTTTTAGCATGGTTCAGCTTTTAATTCACAACTTTATCCTATTTTGTAACGGGGTACAAATGTAATTATATTTTAAATACAATGGGGTAAAATGAATTATAAACATTAATTATAATGGGATACATAATGTAATTATAGCTAATTAATAATGGGATACTAAAAAAAATTATTGTATAATTATTAATGGGGTATTTATTTGTAAAATATTTATAATTCAACCCGATACTTTTTGTAGCTGACCTACGCGCTTTGTGGGACGCTTATGGTTTTTTATTGTATTGCTTTTTCTAAATGAACACCAAACCAATAACAATCTTCGAATGAATTATAAAGTGGAGCAGGGGCAACTCGAATTACATTGGGTTCTCGCCAATCGGCAACTACGCCTTGTTCCATGAGGGCATTGAAAAGCGCTTTTCCTTGTCCATTAGCAAGAATGGAAAGTTGTGCGCCTCGTTGCGATTTGTCTCTTGGTGTGATGATTTCGAAGGTGCATTTGTCTTTATTGCGTTCGGATATGTCGTCGATAACGAATTCAAGAAAGGCGGTGAGTTGATCGCGTTTTCTACCGATTCGTTCCATGCCTGCTTTTTCAAATATTTCTAAGGAAGCTAAATGTGCTGCCATTCCTAGGACGGGGGCGTTGCTTAATTGCCAACCTTCTGCGCCAGGCATTGGGTCAAATCCGGGTTCCATTTGGAATCGTTTCTCTTTGTTGTAACCCCACCATCCTGCAAATCGTGGTAAATCTTTACGATGTGCATGCCGTTCGTGCACAAAGAGTCCAGAAACTCCACCAGGAGAGGAATTGAGGTATTTGTAACCACACCATGCGGCGAAGTCAACATTCCAATCATGTAGTTGAAGGTTAATGTTCCCAGCCGCATGTGCCAAATCGAAGCCAACGATTGCTCCAACCTTATGTCCTGCTTCTGTAATAGTTTTCATGTCAAATAATTGACCGGTGTAATAATTTACACCACCTATCATTACAAGCGCTAATTCGTCGTTGAGTTCTTCAATTTTTTTGAGGATGTCTTCTAAACGAATCAAATGTTCTCCTTCGCGTGGTTCGATTTCCACTAAATGCTCTGAGGATAATCCATGAAAGGCAACTTGAGATTCTAGGGCGTATTGGTCACTTGGAAAAGCTTTGGCTTCACACAAAATTTTAGTTCGCTTCCCTTGTGGACGGTAAAAGGAGACCATTAATAAGTGTAAGTTAGTGGTCAAAGAATGGGTCACTACAACTTCTATTGGTAGGGCGCCAACGACTTTTGCTACTTTGTCTGTAAGTTGTTCATGGTAAGAAAACCAAGGTCGTTTTGCTAAAAAATGTCCTTCTACTCCGTATTCTGCCCAGGCGTTTAACTCTTCTTGAACGTATTCTGATGCTTTCTTTGGGGCTAATCCTAAGGAGTTTCCTGTGAAATATCGAACGGGTTCTTTTGGGAATTTGGGAAAATGAAAGGCGTTTCTAAACTCGCGTAATTCGTCATTTTTATCAGCTGCTTGGGCAAACTCAAGGGTGTTTTCTAGAACCATACTCATTGGATAATTGTTAATTTTGCGTGTTTACAAAAGTATCGAAAACTATGACAACAGCAGAAATTAGTCGGGAAGTATCGGCAAGTTTATTTGAAGAATCCAAACGTTATTTTCCAGGAGGTGTGAATTCACCTGTTCGTGCGTTTAAGTCGGTTGGTGGTACGCCATTGTTTATCAAAAGGGGAGATGGTTGCAAGATTTGGGATGAAGACGACAATGAATTTGTGGATTTTTGTTGTAGTTGGGGTCCACTAATTTTAGGACATAATCACAAGGGTGTTTTTGATTCGATTGTTGGAGCTTTGTCGAATGGATCTAGCTTTGGAGCGCCAACTCGACGCGAGAATGCGTTGGCTTCTTTTATTTTAGACCGCATTCCTTTCATTGATAAATTGCGCTTTGTGAGTTCTGGAACGGAGGCGGTGATGTCTGCAATTCGTTTGGCTAGAGGGGTTACGGGAAAAAGTAAAATTGTGAAATTCGACGGGTGTTATCATGGTCATGTGGATGCGCTTTTGGTCAACGCAGGAAGTGGTTTGGTGACTTTCGGAACTTCTTCGAGTGCAGGTGTTCCGGAGGCTTGGGCAAAGGAAACGATTGTGCTTCCGTTGAATGATATTGAGGTACTTGAGCATTGTTTAAGTTCTTTGTCTACTGAGATAGCTGCGGTTATTATTGAGCCTGTTCCCGCGAATAATGGGTTGTTGTTACAGGATGGAACTTTCTTACGCCAATTGCGTGAGTCTTGCACGAAATACGGTGTCTTATTGATTTTTGATGAGGTGATTTCGGGATTTCGTGTTGCTTTCGGAGGTGCAGCAGAACATTACGGTATCGAACCGGATATAGTAACCTATGGAAAAATTATTGGAGGGGGGTTGCCTGTTGGTGCTTATGGAGCGAAAAAGGAAATTATGGCTTTTGTTTCTCCCGACGGTCCGGTTTATCAGGCTGGAACCTTATCTGGAAATCCAGTGGCTATGGCGGCAGGTTTGGCGCAATTAGAAGCGTGTGCGAGAACGGGTTTTTACGCTGAATTAGAAGCGAAAACTCGGGTATTCACTGCTCGTATTAATGCTTTTGCAAAACAAAACGATTTTCCAGTTGAATTGGTGCAGATTGGCTCTATTTTTTGGTTCTCTTTTAACGGAAAGAAACGGGTGCAAAAAGCTTCGGAAATCAATCCTGACATGTCACATTTCAACGCTATGCACCATTTTCTTCTAAACGAAGGGGTGTATTTTGGTCCAAGTGGTTATGAGGTTGGTTTTGTATCGGAAGCGCATGCGGCAGAACTTCTCGATTTCGCAGCCTCCAAAATCGAATTGGCATTCACGGAAATTTTTAAGTAATAATGATTTTAGTTACCGGCGCGTCCGGACTTGTTGGTTCTCATGTTTTGTATCAGTTGGTGCTGAACGGAAATATCTGCTTAGCGATTTATCGAAACGAACAAAGGAAGGATAGCATTTACAAACTTTTTGAATATTACAATCCTGATTTAGCGGCAACGTTGTGGGAAAACGTAAAGTGGGTAAAAGGTGATTTGTCACAGCCGAGTTTTATGGAAGCCTTGTTTGAGAATTCATTTGATTATGTTTTTCATTGTGCGGCTAAAGTTTCTTTTTTCAAGGCGGACTATCCAATTTGTTTAAAGCAAAACCGAAAAGTGACTGCGGCGATTGTTGACTATTGCCTACTTAAGAATGTGAAGAAATTAGGATATGTGAGTTCTACTGCCGCAATTGGACTGGCGAAATCAGGAATGACTTCAGAAAAGGATTTATTCGTTCACGACCCAAGTAACAGTGGTTATGCAGTTTCAAAATATGGTGCAGAAAAGGAGGTTTGGCGTGGAATTGAAGAGGGTTTATCAGCGGTAATGATAAATCCTTCATTGATTTTTGGGCCTGGAAATTGGAACGAAAGTTCTTTGTCAATTTTCAAAACGGTTGAGAATGGATTACGTTTCTTTCCAACTGGTTCAAATGCTATTGTCGATGTGCGTGATGTGGCTAACACGTTGATATCGTTAGTTTTTTCATCTATTGAAAATGAACGTTTTTTGTGCGTTGGACATAATATTTCGTTTTTAGAATGGTTTTCAAAGATTGCGGAAAGAATGAATAAGAAAGCGCCATCGGTACAAGTTCCAAAATGGGTTTCATTAATTTTCGGAACTTTTAATGAATGGAAATGTCGCCTTACTGGAGAAAAGAAAGGACTCACCGTAGAATCGGTTCATTCCAGTTACAAAACCATTTCCTACGATAATTCCAAAATCAAAACGGCATTAAACCACACCTTCTACACCTTAGAAGATACTATCGAAAATACAATCGCTGGGCGCTTGGGGTGAATAAAAAAGAGGAACCCCTTTCGAAGTTCCCCTTTTCCTCATCAATCAACGTTGTTTATGTCTTAGTATCCTGTGTTTTGAGTCAGGTTGGTGTTTAGTACTAAATCAGAGGTTGGAAGTGGATATAGTTTCAAATAATCCGGTGTTCCTACTCCGTTTACATCATTTCCTTTAAAAGTCCAAACGTAATCTGAACCAGTAAATTTATTGAATCGAATCAAGTCGGTTCTGCGTGTTCCTTCCCAATTCAATTCGCGCGCACGCTCGTCTAGAATATCATCCAAGGTCACAGAAGTAAAATTGAAGCTGCTGTTTCCAAACGCACGTTGACGAACCAAGTTTACGTATTGTACTGCATTGGAACTGTTTCCATTTCTCAATTCAGCTTCGGCATACATTAAATACACGTCTGCTAAACGGAACATTGGGAAGTCGATATCCACGTGAGCCGTACTTGCATTGTTAGAACCATTCAAGCCCGCTTTTGTTTTGTTTTTGAACTTTGGATTTGCATATCCTTGTGTGAATGTTGACATACTTGTGATCTCTTTTGTTTGCCCAGTGCGGAAAAACAGGAAACGAGAGTCCGAAAGTGAATCTGCAAATTTATCAACCAACATAGGTGTAACACGCAATCCTGCCCATTTTCCATTTACTCCATAATCAGCTGCCACCATTGAGCCACCTAGAGCGCCACAAACCAAATAAGTTGTTCCTCCCCAAGTTTGAGCATACAAGCCGTCATAAACAACTGGGAAAATAATTTCAGGTGAGGTGTGATTGTCTGCAAGGAATAAATCTTGGTACACATCGTCTAATTGGTAAGCACCGCCATTAATGATTTTTTGACAGTAAGTTGAACAATCTGTGTTACGAGCAGTTCCTGTGTAAACTTCAGCATTCAAATAAAGTTTAGCAAGTAAGAAATGTGCTGCAGCTTTAGAAGCACGTCCGTAAGGCGCAACTCCAGGCTCCATCAATTGATCTTCGATTGCTTTCAATTCTGTTTCGATATAATTGAAAAGGTCTGGACGGCTAATGCTGTTTGGCATAAATGCTCCTACGCGATCGTTTTCAGTAACAAATGGAACATTTCCGAATAAATCCATAGCATGATAGTAACTCATTGCACGCAAGAAACGCGCTTCGTTACGCATGGTACGAATCATTTGTTTATCAGCATCAGAGAAACCACGCTCGTTTAATTTTTCGTCGCGTGATTGGTAAATGAATTCATTACAAAGCGTGATTTGGTAATAAATACGATAGTACATTCCTTTCACCCAAACATTCTCAGCATTCCACTGCATTTTATTCAAATCTGGAATTCCTGGGTCATTCCAACCACAAATTGCTTCGTCAGTTGGTAATTCTTGAAGGTTCCAAAGTACGCGAACATACGCCGAAAAACCTTCGTCGATTCCAGATATGTCAGCATCCCCTGCAGGACCTTTATTTCCTGTCATGGATAAACCTGAATACAATTTCGCAAGTACATTGATGTAATTATTTGGATCACTGTACACTGCTTCTGCATTCAAACCGTATTTAGGGGTTTGATTAAGTTGTTTGTTACATGAGTTCAACCCAAGAGCTAAAAGCATCATTAAGGCAACTCCAGAGTAATATATCTTTTTCATGATTCTTAGTTTTTAGAAGTCGAACGTTAAATTCAAGGAATACATACGAGGACGTGGGTAGATGTTGTTATCGATTCCACCACCAACTTCAGGATCTTGACCTGAGTACTTTGTCACTACAAACACGTTTTGAACGATGAACGATGCATTTAATCCTACTTTGTTTTTCGTCCATTTCATTTTTCCGAAGTTATATCCGAAATTAACAAAGTCCATACGTAAAAAGTTCGCTTTTTCCAGATAATGATCGCTCAAAAGTTGGTTGTTCGTACGCTTTTGAACTTCATCTACATTATAAAGAGAACTGATGTTGTTCAAGTATTTTTTCGTTCCGTCAATCGCGTCAAAAACACCGCTATTGGAGTGAATGTTATTATAAATAGTTGCGCCTAACTCACTTCTTACTGACAAACCAGCAAACCACTTTTTGTAGGTGAAATTAAACGAAGAACCTAAGAACCATTTTGGTGCGGTTTGTCCAGCATAGTAACGATCTTCTAAGTTGATGATTCCGTCGTTATTTCTATCAACAAACGCGTCTGTATCTTTCCATTTGTCCAAACCATTGATAACTCCATCGTTGTTCAAATCTGCATCTGCCAATGCTCCTGACTCGATTACACGACCATTAGCATCATACTTTTGCTCGTAAACAAAGAAATTAAAAGTTGGATAGTTGATTTGGTGAACTTGAATACTGTTTCCAATTCCGCCTGAAATACCACCAACCAAAATTCCTGGAGAATTAGGATCGTTTACTTGAGACAATTTAACTACCTTGTTGTAGTTTCTGGTAGCATTAACCATCCAATCTAAGCGCATATCTTTTTTAGCGATTAGACCTGCATTCAACATTAATTCAATTCCTTGGTTTTGCATTGCTCCAACGTTGGTCAAAATTTGATTAGTGAAGTTTGTACCTGCTGGAACAGCAACTGTTGCTAACAAATCGGAAGTGTTTTTACGGTATAAATCTACTGAACCAGAGATGCGATCTTTGAATAATCCAAAATCAATTCCTAAGTTGTAGCTTGCAGTTGTTTCCCATTTCAAATTCGCATCAAATCCAGCTGGACGGAAAGTAGTGTAATATTGACCTCCAAATGCATATTGTGCATTGGTTGCTCCTTCAAAGTAGTTTCCGATATAGGCGTAGTCTCCAATTCCGTCTTGTTGACCTGTAATACCATAACCTGCACGAATTTTCAACATGTTAACTACTTTCAAGTCTTTGATGAATTTTTCTTCACTAATTATCCATGCTGCAGACGCCGCTGGAAACCAACCCCAACGAGTGTCTGGACTAAAACGAGAAGAACCATCACGGCGAATAGAGACATTGACAACGTATTTATTCATCAATGTGTAAATTCCACGGGCATAGAAGGAGAGAATTGCATTTTTTGTGTAAAAAGGATTCGCAGCAGCCAAAGCGATAATGGAATCTTTCGCTTCGTTGTAAGTCGGATTGTTTGGACTTTGTGATGACCAATCTTGGTAAGAATAACCTGCAGTTAAGTCGATGATATGTTTTTCGTCTTTTGTCGTTTTGTTGTAGTTCGCATAAGCTTCTAACAACTTGTTCATTTTTTTCAAAGAGTATTCATTATAACTACCTTGAGAAAAGTAACCTGCTGCAGAAGATGCCGGAGTAATAGCGTAACCAGAACTGCTGACCATATCCGTTCCAACGTTGACAACCGCTTTTAATTCAGGAAGGAAAGGCATTTTGTAGCTTACTTTTGCATTTGCGATGTATCGGAAAACTTGGCTTTTATCCGTTCCTTGCATAATCAATCCTAAAGGATTTCGAGAAGAAAGTGTATTTGGAATCCCGTTGTCTAACCATTCAAAATATCCGCCAAATTGATCAACACCTGAATAAACTGGTTGTGTTGGGTCGAAATAAGCTGCTCCTAAAGCTCCTCTATTTGCAAAGAAAGAACCTGTTTGTATCAATTTATTGTTAATTTCAAATTGTAAGGTATTCTTCAAAAATTGCGGCGTTAAATTTAAAGAGGCAGTTGTACGACTGAATTGATCGCGTTTCAACAAACCATTTTCTAAACGATTTCCAATAGACAAACGGTAAGGGAAGTTTTTAATTCCGCCAGAAATAGAAACGTTATTGTCAGTCACATAAGCTGTTCTGAAAACTTCTTTTTGCCAATCGGTATTTGCTGTACCCAAAAGTGCTGCTTGAGCCGCTGTTCCTTTTTCAGTAACCAATCTTCTGAATTCATCACCTGTCAGTACGTCTGCATACTTGGCAACCGTGGAAAGAGAATGTTTTGTATCGAAAATCACTTTTAAAGGCTGGTTCTTTCCACCATCACCCTTTTTTGTGGTGATGATAATGACACCATTTGCCGCACGAGAACCATAAATTGCAGTAGCAGAGGCATCTTTCAAAATCACGAAAGAAGCAATATCGTTCGGGTTGATAAGGGATAAAGGGTTGGCAGCACCAGCGATTCCTCCGTTATCCAAAGGAACTCCATCTACAACGATTAACGGGTCGTTACTTGCATTTAAGGATGTTCCACCACGAATTCGAAGTGTACTTCCAGAACCTGGAGCACCATCATTGGAGCTGACTTTTAATCCAGGAACTTTACCCATAATCAATTGCTCAGGAGATGATAAGGATCCTTGAACGAAGTTTTTTTCGTTGACAACAGTTGCCGAACCGGTTAAGTCTTTAGCTCGAGTTGTACCGTATCCGATAACAACAACTTCATCTAAATCCATCACCTCTTTTTTCATTTTCACATCTTTCGTAACTGTTTGACCAGCAGCAAAAGTGATTGATTCTGTTTCGGTTAACAAACCGTTGAATCGAAAAATGATGTTGTAGGTACCAGGCTCAATGCCTTTGATTTCGTAGTTTCCTTTTTCATCAGAAACTGCACCTTTTCCTTTTCCTTCGACAACAATTGTCGCGTTGAAAAGTGGATTTCCGTCCTGGTCTTTTACATTTCCTTTAAGAATTGCTGACTGCGCTGAAATGAATCCAGAAAGCATTAGGAAGCAGGAGGTTAATAATAAAATTTGTGTTTTGAAGTACTTCATACGCACCTGTTTTGAGTTAGTACATTTTAAGGTTTTGCAAATCAAAAGTAGTTAATTTCTGTTAATGTCAATTTGACACAAAGAAAATATTTTTTTTATCAAGGTTTAACCCCATTAAATCCTTCAAAGACAGCAAAAGAATTCCATTACATTAAATGTACAAAGTGTAAAAAAACCAATTTGAGAAAAGAAACGACCAAGAAAATAATAGAAATTTAATTTTCAAATTCTCATCCTTCAGAATGATTAGATATTTCTCCGCCAAGCAGTACAAACCTTTCGTTTTTCGCTGTCACGCTGGATTCTATTTTCTTTACCACGTTGGGCGAACGCTACAATTTTTTCCGCCACGAGGGCGAACGCTACAATTCTGCACCCATCACTCTCACTCTCCACTCTCACTCTCCACTCTCCATTCTCACTCTCCACTCTCCACTCTCACTCTCCACTCTCACTCTCCATTCTCACCAATGCAACTCCAAATCATTCCCTTTGTGATCTCCTTGTTTTTTTAACTGAACAGTAAATGAAACCGAACGCGAAGTTTTATTGTAGCTGAATTTTTGTCGTTTTCCGTGAAGATAAATCGCTTTTGGTTTTCGTGTCAATCCATGTGCGATGAAGGTGAATTTTCTAGTTTCCATTGTCTCTCCTTCTCCGCTACCAACTTCCTTGAAGGTGATTAAGGAATAATGACCTAAATGGTGATTCTCGAATTTTATTAATGAGTATTCCTGATTTTCAAAGGCGTTTTGTGTTTTTCCGTCATCCGAATACCATTGTCCGGAGGAGTGTTTGATGGATTCATCGTAGTAGAAATGTACTTCACACTTGTTTTTATCAAAGTCTTCAGTGGATTGAATTACGGGCGACATTGGGATAAATGCACCTGCTTTCACAAAGACTGGTATATGGTCTTCTGCAGCGAAATATTCGATTAAATTGGATTGATTATTTTCGTGTGGACGGTATTTTTTTCCAGTATGAAAGTCAATCCAAACCTGGTTTTCAGGTAAACGAACGGTCAATTTTCTATCTTGAATTTCTGCTGCTTTTTTCAATATCGGTTGAACAAAGAAATCACTTCCCCAATAATAACAATTGGCAACCTCGTGCGACCAAGTTGCGCCTGGATTTTCCATAAAAACAGGACGCATTAACGGTGTTCCATCAAGGTGATTTTCAAAAGCCAAGGTATAGTTGTATGGAAGTAAACGGTAACGCAATTCAATCGCTTTTTTTGCCAGTGACTTTGTTTTTTCGTCTTTAAAGATTGGTTCGCTTGCCACTTCTTCCTGCGCATGTGGTCGAAATACAGGTTGAAAAACCCCATATTGCAGCCATCGAACATATAGTTCCGGATCATCGTTTGCACCGGCAAAACCACCCAAATCGGAGTGCATATAACCAACACCTTGTAATCCCATTTGTAGACTAATTTCCATCTGAGGCCGCATTCCTCCCCATGAACGGTTGACGTCCCCCGACCAAGGAACGATTCCAAAACGTTGCGTACCTGAATATCCCGATCGCATTAAAATAAATGGACGTTGCTCAGGAAAGTCTTTTTTGTAGCCATCCGACAAAAGACGAGCCCAATCATGTCCGTATATATTGTGGACTTCATTCGCTCGTAAATTTCCGTGCATCAAGTCTTTAGGATGTACTTCAGGTTCTCCTAAATCACCCCAAAACCCAGACACTCCCATGGAAGCGAATTTCTTGTAAACCTCCCAAAACCACGTTTTTGTTTGTGTTTGGTAAATGTCTAACAGTCCTGTATTTCCGAAGTAGAAATCGTATTTAAACGGTTCACCATTTTTATCTGTAGCGAGTAGTTTTTTCTCCACGGCTTCTTTCCATTTGGAAGAGGTCGTTAAAATAAATGGTTCGGTGATTAAAATTGTTTTTACCTTGTTTGAGTTGAAATCTGATATCATTTTTTGAGGAGTAGGGAAGGAGTCGGTGTAAAAATCCAAGTTGCCAAGCGTTCCTTGAATCGTTTTTCCAAACCAATACAAATCAAAAATAATGGCATCCAAAGGTATTTTCTCTGCACGAAATCTGTTCACTACATTTCGGGCTTCATTTTCAGAATGGTAACCAAAGCGACTTGCAAAATTTCCGAAAGTCCATAGTGCGGGCATCGGTTGGCGTCCCGTCAATTCAGTATAATTTTGAACCAACTGCTTCCAATTTTCACCAACTATAACTTGGTAGGTTTTACGCCCGAAACTGGATTCAAAAGTGAGTTGGTTGTTTTTTTGACTATCCAAATCTAAAAAACCAGTCGAGGCGTTGTCAAAATGAACAGCATAACAACGGTTAGAAATCACTAGTGGCATGCAGTAATTCATAAGTGGCGCTTGTTCTTCATAGCCATAATGCGCGCGATTGTATAATTCCAAGCGGTTTCCTCTTCGATTCATTCCTAAAGCGCGTGCTCCCCCACCGTACAACACCTCATCGGAACGCAAATTTAAAATCAGTTTATCTCCTTCATTTCCTTTTTGATAACCTAAATTTTCAGAGGTAATTTCTTTGTCTTGAAACCAAAAAGAAACTTTAAATGGTGACTTTTGAATGCGAATTTCTATCCCGTTTTCTGTGACTAAACTTAATGTACCAGCTGCATCTCCAATCAAAAAAGGTTTAACTAAAGGCGTAATTGCAACAGCATGCGATTGAGATAAAAACGCTTCACCAATTGGAATGAAATTGACTTCAACATTTTGCGGACTGTATGCCCTAAACAAATAACGCCCATCACTGACTTGAACAACAACGCCTTGATCTTCTTCGCTCCAAGAAACGTATTGTCGATTTGGGTTTTGTGCTAATACTATTGGATAAAAAAGTAATAACAGGGTGAAAAGTTGGAAAAAGCGCATGTTAAAATGAGTTATACAAATTGCCATGAATATTGTCGTTTATTAAATTCTTGTGGTGTAATACCTGCGCCGTGGCGGAATGACATTCTATATAAATCGAATCCGCCGCTGCGGAGATATCATATATCATCGTTGGTATTAAACGATTATTTTTTCAATTCAAAGATGTAGGCAGTTTTAGCAGCAACTTCGTAGGTTTTTTCTTTTAAATCGAGGGTTTTATTACTCCAAACATCTGTACCTTGTTTAAAACCTTGAGTCAATTCTTTGAATCGAGCTAGATTTAAGTTTTCGCTTTTATCTGAATTGTTGATTACGACCATAATACATTCTTGTTCAGTATGTCGGAAGTAAACATAAACATTGTTTTCAGGAATGAATTGTGTCATTTTACCGTGGTGAATAGCTGGCTTGTATTTTCTCCAGTTAAAGATACGTTTGGTGAATTCAAAATATGCACGTTGTTCAGGAGTACGGCCTTCTTCCGTGAAGGCATTTTTAGTGTCTTCTTTCCAACCACCTGGAAAATCTTGACGAATATCAGCATCTCCACCTTTGTTTTTGTCACCTTTCATTCCAATCTCCGAACCGTAATAAATTTGAGGAATCCCACGGGTGGTAGCGATTAAAGTCAATGCCATGCGATAATCGCTAAGAGTTGGGTAAATTTCATTGAAGCGTTGCGTGTCATGATTCTCAAAAAACACCAATAAATTGTGTGGATTAGCGTAAAGGAAATCGTTTACAAAATTCTCATAAAAGCGTATCACGCCTCTGTCCCAACCAGCGTCTTTCTCTTTGAACGCTTCCATGAAAGCATCGTGCAAGGTGAAATCCATCACAGAAGGAAGGTAGCTGTTGTATGATTGAATGGCGCTAATTGGACTATTTTTTTGCCAATATGAAACTTGCGCTTGATCGTGCATCCAAATTTCGCCAACCAAGTTAAGGTGCGGATATTCATCTGTAATCGCTTTCGTCCATTTTGCAATAGGTTCTTTGTCATTGTAAGAATACGTATCGACGCGCAAGCCATCAAGACCGGCATATTCTATCCACCATATCGTATTCTGAATGAGGTAGTTTAAAACCAATGGATTAGATTGATTTAGATCAGGCATCGAACGCACGAACCATCCTTCGGAGCAATATTTTGCATCGCGTTCAGAAGCATTTGGATCCATTTGTGTTGATGTACGGTAGTTGGATTGGGCATATCCAGGAAATTGGTGGAGCCAAGTGTAGGTTGGCAAATCCTTAATCATCCAATGCTGATAACCCCAATGGTTAGGCACTTCGTCTTTGATGACTTTTAATTTTCGTTTGTGTGCTTCTTCCACCAATTTTTTAAAGTCTTCATTTGTACCGTAACGTGGGTCAATTTTATATAAATCACTTTGTCCGTATGTGTGGTAGGAATAAGTAGAATCGTTGTCTTCCAAAAGTGGCGTTGTCCAAATAGTTGTTGCTCCCAAGTCGGCTATGTAGTCCAAGTTGTTAATGATTCCTTGTATATCTCCACCATGACGTCCGCCTGGATTTTTTCTGTTTGCTTTTTCAATGGTATTTGGTGAGCTATCATTGGCAGGATTTCCATTCGCGAAACGATCAGGCATCAATAAATAAATGACGTCCGAAGAAGTGAAACTCTTACGATTTGCCGATTCAGCTTGCCTAGCTTTGAGTTCAAAATTATAAGTTGCCAGAACTTTTTTTCCGTCTGAAAGCGTAATTGGGTAGCTACCAACAGGCATTCCTTTGGTCTCTACAGTAATGAATTGGTAGTTCGGATTTTCAGTTTTTTTGACTGCTAAAATGGTTAAATCCTTTACGGATACTTGGAAATTGGCAATGTTTTTTCCATGTATCAGTAACTCAACCTGAGAATGTTTCATGTTTGCCCACCAATTCATGGGTTCAACGTGTTCAAAGCTTTGCGCCAAGAAGTTTCCGCTAAAAACAAGCAGAAAAAGTAAGGATGAAAATTTATGGTTCATAATTCCAAATGCGTTTTGTGTTTCCAAATTTATCTTTTTGAAGAAGAATTCCTTCAGTTGAAGCATCAACTTTTCTTCCAAGTAGGTCATAAAATTCAACAGGAACATAGGTTTCTACCTCCAATTCCTCGAGGTTTGCCACACAAGGATTCGTTAGTGAATTGTAATTGAGCAACTGAAAAATCGCGTTGTCTGCACGTTTTTCGAGATAAGATTTAAGTCCTTCTTTAACATGTTGACCAAAAGTAAAGTCGATGGCGTTTAAGAAATCTTGGTTGGAGAATTGGTAATCTCCGTATTTATACGTGTCCGCAAAAGCAGCATCCTTGATTAACAATTGCGTCGTTCGTAGCTCATCAACCAACGGATTTGGAAGAAAAATATTTAGTAATAAATCTCTGAAGTGGTACGTTAGTCGGTCCTTGAAATAAGGAACATTCATTAATCGGTTGTACAAGGGTCGATTGTTACTTGTAGTCCAATTATAAATATTTCGTTCTGTCCAATCCACTCCAAACCAATCAATTCCAAAGGTGTTATCCATGTCATATTGTATAAACATAAATTTCCCATCGTTCGGACGCTTGTAGAGATAATAGTTGTTTTGATTGACGCAATAACCATCCCAATGACCGATTAAAATTTCCATTGCCAATGTTCTTAAATACAAATCAACATCAAAGACTTCTTGAATGGCACAAGGGAAATTTTCTGTTGTTGAGTTATTTAAAATATCCAGAAAATTAATTAACGAGGAATAACTTTCGGCAGGTGGAGTTTTTGCTTCATACGGCCCGACATAATTGCCAATAGAGGTACCATTGAACATCATATTGGCTGGATAGGTACATTTGTATAAATCACCAACAGGTTGACCAGGAATTCGAGCTTTAATAAACTGTTCATCAATATGTTCAACGTTGATGTAGAGTCCTTTGTATTCGTTGTTGATAAACAATTTAACGTAAGAAGTTCTTGAACAGGGTATGCCCGCGAATTTCAGCAATTGGTTCGAAAGGCGTGTACGCAAAATAGAAACATCGTTATGTTCACCATTTAAATTGAGTTTTTCTAATTGTTGCCATTTTCTACCTTGCACATATTCGTTAAAGGAAATTTTAAATGATTTTTTAAATGAGTCGCGTGAGGTGTTCCCTCTCAATCGAAAGCCTACGTCGGGTAACGAATCGCTAAATCCAGAAGAGACAAATTTGAATTTTGCCGGAAAATCGTGGTCGCTATATAGACTATCCGTTAAAATTAAATTTAAATAGCTAGGATTAATATCTATATAAATGGACGAAACTTCACTCTGAATGAAAGGAACAGTATTCGGTGGATGAACTAATTGTGCCGAAACGAAGTTGCTCAGAACAACTGAAAATAAAATTAAAAACTGTTTAATCATCGCACAATTGCCACAGATTTATTAGCAAATTTAGCACCTTGTTGTACCAGTATATGATATGTTCCAGCAGGAAGATTTTTAACGTCGATTTCAATTTTATTGAAGCCCGTTTCTGCATCAAAATCCGAGTTGTAAACTACCGCTCCGTTAACATCAATCAATTTTAGGTTAGCTTTATTCGGTGACAGAAAATTACCTACAAAATTGAGTACATCGCTTGTTGGATTCGGAAATACATTTACATCAAACGAAGAAAAACTGATTTCTTCATATGACAAAGTGGATTCCGTAATCTGAGGTTTATCCATTTTTACATCGGTATAAATGCGGTATTCTCCTGGTGCTAAGTTGAGAGAGCCAAATACATCCGTGACATTCAAACTGTCACCGGTAAAATACTCATACCACCATCCTGTGTGTTGAAATGCTGGAATTGCGGAGGAATTGGTTACAGCAAAGTTGGCTAATGTAACGGCATTCATGCTCGCATCGTTGTGTAATATACGTTTTACTGCACCTGATAGCGAGTGATTAATATTTAAAGTTTTAAAAGTAGGATTCGAAGTTCTGAGTTTTAAAACTGCACTATATACATCGTAGGTTTGTTTTCTTTTTGATTGTTGATAATAGTTCCATAGTACGGGTTTATTACAAACTCGACAAGGGACATCAATGGATATATCATACCCCAATTCGCCAAATTGCCAAATCATTTTTGGACCTGGTTGTACGAACAGAATTACCGCAGCCGCTTGCGATCGACTCAAGGCATGAAAGGAATTTCTAACGTTATGGTCAGGGTTGGTAGTTAATCCGAAGGTAAGTGCATCATACATAACACGTTCTTCATCGTGACTTTCCATGAAGGAAACCAAATGAGGAACTGTCCAACCGCGTGAAGAGTAAATTCCTGAGCTGGTATTGGAGTTTCCGACATACCCATTCACAGCTTGACGGTAAGCATAATTTAAATTACCCCACAACATCATTCCATAATCTGCCAGTTGTTTTTCTTCATTGTTATCACACCAATGTTCTAAGATAATGTAAGCATCTTCTTTTACGTTCCAAATAGTGTCGGCCATTCGTTTTAGAATTGCAATGCGTTCATCACTGTAGCCGTTACCATTATTGATAAAACCTTTAGTGTAATCGAAACGGAAACCATCTACTTTGTATTCTTCAATCCAAAATTGGTTAACACGGTCGATGTAATCTTTCGTAGCTTGTTTTGTGTGATTTAAATCATATCCCCAACAATACGGTTCGTGCGGACAAATTGCGTTGAACCATGGACTATTCGCTGCGGGTCTGTTGTTGGCTGCATCCCAATACATTCTTACCATGGGACTTTGACCAAAAGCATGATTTAGAACCATATCAACTATAACGGCTATTCCTCGTGAGTGGCATGTATCAATAAACTCTTTGAATTTTTCGGGAGTACCGTAATATTTATCTAACGCCATGTGGAAAGACGGGTTATAGCCCCAGCTTTCGTTTCCTTCAAATTCTCCGGGAGGCATCAACTCAATAGCATTTATACCAAGATTAGCTAAATAATCTATAGTGTCAATCAAAGTTTGATAGTTTCTTTTCGCTACGAAATCACGAACATGAAGTTCATAAATCATTAAATCTTTATTCTCAGGACCAATAAATGAGGAATTTGTCCAGTTGTAACTCGGTGCTCCTGGATGCATAATGGTCACGAAACCGGAAGTTTTTCCTACTGGATATGGATGAGGATTCGGATAAGATTGTGCTGAAATTGAACCATCATTGGAAGGGTCAAGAACCAAAGGGCTCAAAGGGTCAGCCAATTTTAAATTACCGTCGATGTAATATTGATAACCATAGCGTTGTCCTGGTGTGAGGTTATCTATAGTTAACCACCAAGTCGCGTTATCAGTACTTCGATTCATGTGGTAATCTAAAGTAGGTGTCCAATTGTTGAAGTCACCTATGACGTAAATATGTTCTTTTTCTGGGGCGTAGAGTTGAAGGGTGACGGTATTATCGTCTATGTAATTAATGCCGTTTTTCAGTCCAGCAGGTGGGTCTTGAGGAATAATTGTGGGATTTACAGTATAAAAAACTGAATCCACCTTGGTTTCGTTACCATTGGTTGCAACAAATTTTATTAAATGTGTGCCTTCGGTTGTAGGTGTAATGGTAGGTGTAAGTTGTGAGGCGTTGCTTAAGGATGCAACTGAGTTTCCATTATCAAAAATTTCTAAATCTGCATTCGAATTAGTTTGTGCATCAATAGAGAATGATTGATTTAAATCTACGGTTAATCCGTTATTTGGATGAAAAATTTTAGCAATTAATCCTGCGTTAGTCGGATAAATGTCGTAATAAATATCAGAACCGTCAGCACTTCTTCCGACGATTGCGCCACTGGCTGTTCTGAATACAAAGGCCAATTTCAATACCGTAGTTCCCTGCGGATAGTTGTAAAATTGACTGATATTGATTGTGATTTGGTGTTTGTTGTTCCCTAAACTGGTCATCGCAACGGTTGGATCGGCTTGTCCCCAAGTTCCTTTTACATATTGCCAATTGGTTAGGGAAGTACTTGCAGAGGTAATTACTCCTGTATGTGCATAAATTTGAGTTTGACCAACCAAAGCTGCATTACCTTCCGAGGCATCGTAGGTAATTGTTACAACGTCATTTTGCGTTGGAAAAGCGGGCGTTGCTTCTAGGATTTGGGCTGAGTTTAATAACGGAAACAACAGCGCGAAAAGGAATGAAAGTTGTTTAGTTAGTCGCATAGTTTTAAGGGTTATAGGGTGAAAAAAAAGCCTAAGCAATAACACTTAGGCTTTTAGTTGAGTTCGATATGAACTTATTTTTTTGTGATTTTTCCAGTTGCTGAACCGTTAGCAGTAACAACTTTGTAAATGTAAGCTCCTGATGAAAGTCCAGAAATATCCATTTTGTCAGTAGAAGTAGTTGCAACAGTTTTTCCAGAAAGGTCGCTCAATGTAATGCTGTATTCTGCAGCATCAACTGAGAAATTAACAACATCATTTGCAGGATTAGGGAAAGCAACAACGCTAACCAAACCTAAATCTTCCACGCTTGCGTTACAAGCAGTACAAGCATCCCAGCAATAAGAAACAGTAGTGTTAGTTGCAGGGATAACCAATGTACGGTTAATGTTTCCTGCTCCATCATCAACACCACATCCATCAGTCGCGATTGTGTTAGCAGCATCTGTTCCTTCGTTTGTTCCCCAGTCACCGTTTACAAATTTGTAATATTGTGTTGCACCAACTGATGCAGCAGGGTAAGTAATCGCAATTGACCAAACATTGTTTCCTAAATCAGTCATTGCTGAATTTGCTCCCGATGGGTTCCAGTTGTCAACCGCTCCTGCCGTAACAGTTCCAAGGTTGTCTGTAAAATTACCTCCTACACGGATTCCATTAGGATTTAATGTTGCTCCACCCGCTAAGTAGTTTGTAATGTCCACTTGGTAAGTAACAGTTACTTGTGAAAACGCCATAGTTGAAAGCGCCAAACCTAAAACAGTAAAGATTTTTTTCATAAAAGAAAGTTTTAAAAATTAAAAAATTGGTTTACTTAGTGTCAAAAAGACATGATAAAAGTAGTTCATTTTTTTTATTCACAAATAATTTGATTTTTTTTTAACGATTTTCTTATAGCAACCGTAAGGTTTGTGTTAATTTTTAGTAAACATTTTCATTTTTAATGAACTCATTTTTGGATTTTGTGTTTACTTAGTGTACTTTTGACACATACTAATCTTGATTTTATGACAGAACGGCATAAACATTCCGAAAAATTTAAAGCTTTCAACCTTGTCGTTTTTGGTGGTGATGGCGATTTGGCATTGCGTAAAATTTTCCCAGCTATCTTCCACCGCGAATTGGACGGTCAATTTTTAAATCCGTTCAATGTGGTTTCCATTACGCGTCGAAATCCTGCTGAGTTTGATTTTAAAAATGAACTTCGTACACACTTACAATCCGCCGCAAGCAATGAAGCAAATTCGGAGCAAATCGAATTATTTATTGATAAAGTTCAATTGATAAAAGTTGCTGATTCGACCCCGGAGGAATATAACGACCTAAAAAATTACTTGAATCAGTTTGCAGATTATCAAAATATCTATTATTTCTCCACGCCTTCATCCGCCTTTGGTGAAATTGCACTTGCCCTAAAATCTGCGGGCTTGATAAATGCTGACAGTAAAGTTGTACTTGAAAAACCCTTGGGTTTTAGTTTAGCTTCATCTAATGCGATCAATGCAGAGGTTCGACGTGCCTTTAAGGAACAACAGATATACCGCATCGACCATTACCTCGGAAAAGAGACGGTTCAAAATTTAATGGTGCTCCGATTCGCCAACAATCTTTTTGAACGTGCATGGGATTCTGAACACATTGATAACATTCAAATTACGGTTTCTGAAAGTCTTGGCGTTGAAAAAAGAGGGGCTTTTTATGACAATTTTGGTGCCTTGTTGGACATGGTTCAGAATCACTTGTTACAATTGCTTTGCCTCGTGGCTATGGAACCACCTCAAACCGTGGAAGCGGACGAAATTCGAAATGAAAAGTTAAAAGTGCTTCGAGCTTTGCGTCCATTTACATTAGAAACGGTTCAAACGCAAACTGTAAAAGGGCAATATACAAGAGGAATGTTACAAGGGCAAGAGGTGAATTCTTATTTGGAAGATATTAATAAATACAATTCTAAAACAGAAACTTTCGTTGCCATAAAGACTTTCATTGACAATTGGCGCTGGAAAGATGTTCCAGTTTATTTGCGAACAGGAAAGAGAATGAAGAAAAAGTACTCCGAAATCGTTATCAATTTCAAGGAAGTACGCCACAATATTTTTCAATCTAATGTGCATCTTGGTAATAATCGCTTGATTATTCGTTTGCAACCTGAGGAACGAATCGAGTTAATCCAAATGACGAAAGTGCCTGGCCCAGGAGGTTATCGTTACAAACCAATCGCATTAAAATTGGACTATGTGGATTCCTTCAAAGAACGTTTTCCAGATGCCTATGAACGTTTGATTATTGACGTAATCCGAGGAAATCAAACCTTGTTTATGCGCTTGGATGAAGTTCAAGCATCTTGGAATTGGATTGAATCCATCACAAGTAACTGGAAAAAAGCCAACCAACAAAACATTTTATATGAAGCTGGAACTTGGGGGCCTGGTGATTTAATTTTGGATGAAAAAGCGACATGGATTACAAAATCGTGGAAAGATGAAGCAATTTAAAGATAAAACAACGCTCAATCAAGAACTTTGTAAAGACATTGTTGCGGTTCTAAAAAACGCGATTTCAGATAAAGGAAATGCCACCATTTTATTGTCTGGAGGTTCTTCACCTGCTGAATTGTATCGTTTACTTTCACAAGAAGAACTCGACTGGACGAACGTTACCGTAGGTTTAGTGGACGAACGTTTTATTGATGCTGAAAGTGAATTTTCGAACGAACGTTTAATCAAAACGACTTTAATTCAAAACAATGCTATTGGGTTAAAATTCATTCCGATGGTTACGAAATTGGAAAACGAAGAGGAAAATCAGAAAGATCTTCAGCATTCATATTCCGTTTTTAACAAAAGTGATTGTGTTCTTCTCGGTATGGGAACAGATGGACATACAGCCTCAATCTTTCCAAACGATTCTGATTCGGAAAAGGCGATTTTAGCTGAAAGTCCCATTTTTACGAATGCGCCCGTTTACCCAAATCGACGCATTACGTGTACTGTTCCGCTGTTGAAAAGCGCATCGAATTTATTTTTATTGATTACTGGAAAAGAAAAATTAACAGTTCTAGAATCCGCAAAGGAACGACAACTTCCCATTGCTCATTTCATAGAAAACCCAATTCAAATTTATTATGCAGACTAAATTAAATGCACAAATAGAAGCGGTTACGAATCGCATTGTCGAGCGAAGTAAAGAATCGCGAAAAAAATACCTAGAAGGAATTGCACAAGCCTACAACGATGGTGTGACAAGAAAATCACTTAACTGTGGCAATCTTGCTCACGGATTTGCAGGTTGTGGTTCTCATGACAAAGCTGAATTAGCAGCTGATATAACACCGAATTTGGCGATAGTAACAGCCTACAACGACATGCTTTCTGCACACAAAACGTATGAGTTTTATCCTGAAAAAATACGTGAATATGCCAGAAAATATAATGGTGTAGCACAAGTTGCTGGTGGTGTTCCCGCTATGTGTGATGGCGTTACTCAAGGACAACCTGGAATGGAATTGTCTTTGTATAGTCGCGATGTCATTGCTCTATCTGCAGCTGTCGCATTAACTCATAACATGTTTGATGCAGGAGTTTATCTTGGGATTTGTGATAAAATCGTTCCTGGATTGTTGATGGGGGCTTTACGTTTTGGACACCTTCCAGCGGTATTTGTTCCTGGTGGACCAATGCCAACGGGTATCAGTAATGAAGAAAAATCACAAATTCGTCAGGCTTTTGCTGAAGGAAAAATAGGAAGAGCAGAATTACTCAAAGGAGAATCCGATTCCTATCATTCGCCAGGGACATGTACGTTTTACGGTACAGCAAACAGCAATCAGATGCTGATGGAGATGATGGGTTTACAGTTGCCGGGATCCAGTTTTGTTAATCCTGGAACGCAGCTGAGAGAGCTTTTGAATGAAGAAGCCGTTCGCGTTTCATTGGAAAATTCCAAACAGGCACAAGAACGTTCGTTGGCATCCCTTTTTGATGAAAAAACAGTGGTGAATGGTATCATAGGTCTTTTAGCCACAGGAGGTTCGACCAACCATACGATTCACTTAATCGCAATTGCACGTGCAGCTGGAATCATTATCAACTGGCAAGATATGTCGGATTTATCAGAGGTGGTTCCTTTATTATGTCGAATGTATCCAAATGGAGCTGCGGATGTCAATCATTTTCACGCTTCAGGAGGAATGGCGTTCGTGATTCGTACCTTACTTGAAAACGGACTTTTACACAATGACGTAAATACTATCATAGGTCGTGGAATGGAATTATATGTTCAAGAGCCAAAAATTCAGGATGGAAAATTGGTTTGGGAGCAAGGTCCAACGGAATCCTTGAATTTGTCCATCATTCGTCCTGCGACTGACCCTTTCTCAAAAGATGGCGGCATTAAAATTTTAACAGGAAATTTAGGACGTTCGGTCATTAAAACAGCAGCAGTTGCTGAAGAACATTTCTTGATAGAAGCTCCTGCAATAGTTTTCGACGAACAACTTGATTTGATTGCAGCATTTAAAAATGGGGAGTTAGAACGTGATTTTATTGCGGTATTACCCTTTCAAGGGCCTAAATTCAATGGAATGCCGGAATTACACCAATTAACACCAACTTTGACAATCTTGCAAAAACGCGGATTTAAAGTTGCTTTGGTTACGGATGGACGTATGTCAGGTGCGTCAGGAAAAGTTCCAGCTGCTATTCATGTAACTCCCGAGGCTTTCGAGGGTGGACCTTTGTCAAAAATTCAAACAGGTGATTTACTACGTTTGAATTGTAACGACAATACTTTAGTTTGCCTTACCGAAGGATTTGAAAACAGAGAAGCTCGAACAAAAGTGGCGAATCACATTGGCTACGGAAGAGAATTATTTAATAACCTTAGAAGCATTGTTACTTCCAGTGAAGAGGGTGCTTCGTTTGTACTTTAAAACATGACACAATTCGGTATAGAACGCATTTTAGAAAAAAATCCGGTTATTCCTGTAGCGACCATTTTCGATGAGGTGGACATGCACCAAAAAATTGAGAAAATAACAACCGCGGGCATAAAGTGTATTGAAATTACTTTGCGAACAGATTTTGCGCTCACCGCAATCGAACAAATTAAAGCGATGCAATTACCCGATTTTAGTGTAGGTGTCGGAACAGTGACTAATGCTGCTCAATTACGCGCAGTGAAGAAGTTAGCTGTTGATTTTATCGTTTCCCCAGGATTAACTTCACAGTTGCACGAAGACTTTATAGAGACGGAAATCCCATTTATCCCCGGTGTTTCTACGGTGAGTGAAATTATGCGTGGCATGGAGTTGGGTTTGACTTATTTCAAATTTTTTCCAGCAAATTTATTTGGCGGTTTAGCTGCTTTACAAGCTTACGGACAACTTTTTCCTCATCTGCGTTTTTGCCCGACAGGAGGAATTTCGGAGGCCACCTATAACGACTATTTGAAAGAAAAAAATATCATTTCTGTCGGCGGGTCATGGATGTTGAAGTGATTCAGGGAGATTAAATGTGAAGTTTGAAGAGTTATACTTAAGAATCGTTTCTTTTGGTTTTAACATGAATTCAATTTTATGAATCGAGTTCAGGTTTTATTCAAAATCTCCAAAATTCTTAAGCATCAAAACCAATTTTTTGATTAAATTCAAGAGAAATATCAAAAAATGGCGGCCTACAATCCAGCAATTCACCACCGTAGATCGATTCGTTTGAAAGGATACGATTACGCGCAAGAAGGTTTATATTTCATTACAATCTGTGTTCAAAATCGGGAACACATCTTTGGCGAGGTTGTCGATGGAGAAATGATATTGAATGAATTTGGGCAAATTGCGCACAACGAATGGAAAAATACGGCAAACGTCAGGGATAATTGTATCATCCATGAATTCATCATTATGCCCAATCACATTCACGGAATTGTAGAAATAACTTTTAATAAGGGCTGCAAAGAATCTATTGATAAGTTTCAGTCGCCAAGTCAAACTATTGGTTCTATCGTTCGAGGGTTTAAAATTTCGGTAATAAAAAAATAAAGGATAGTTGGGGCGATAGTTGGGGCGAATTGCAATTCGCCCCAACTATCGCCTCGACAACCACCTTAGCTATCGAAAAGAAAATCAAAGAATTAGATTTCAAAATTTGGCAACGCGATTACTTCGAAGTAATCATCCGAAACGAACTATCGTATGAACGTATTTCTGATTATATCCGAAATAATCCGAAAAAATGGTCGGAAGATCGATTTTAGCAGACAAATGTTCCTCTAGTTTTTTTCCAAATCAAGACAAGAACCAATATAGTATTGATTGATTTTTGGAGAATAAAGGATGTAAACTGTTGCCATTTATAAACTACTTTAAACAAAAAAAGCCCTGACTTTCATCAGAGCTTTTGTACTCGAGGCGGGACTTGAACCCGCACGGGCAAATGCCCACAGGATTTTAAGTCCGGCGTGTCTACCGATTCCACCACTCGAGCATCCTGTTTTTTTTGTTTAAAACTGGAGCGAGAGACGGGATTCGAACCCGCGACCCCGACCTTGGCAAGGTCGTGCTCTACCAACTGAGCTACTCTCGCTTATTTCAATTTATTACCCATCTTCCTTTGAAAACGGGTGACAAAAGTAATAATTTTTTCAAGCTAGATAATGCTTGAAAGAAAAAAAATCTGAAAAGTTCAAATTTGCATAGAAAGTAGTCTGTCAATCAACATAGAAACAATCCGTTTGTCCAAATCCTTTTTGCGTTTGTTATAAAAATTGAACTCGTTTATGGTAAAAAGCCCACTTATTTGCCCCAAAAACTGAAAACGAAGTTCGCTTTTTTGAAGGAAGCTTTTGAGTTGATCGCGTTTAATTTCGTCGGGAAAATTAGAAGTCAAAATTTTGTTTAAAGAAGGATTATTCATCACTTCAGCTTTAAACAGTTCGTGTTGAAATTTTAAAATTGGACGCAATACTTCATTTTGAAAGTGTTCCAAGGTATGGTCTTCTGTTGTTTCCGTTTGGATTTTAGGACGCAGATTTTGTAAATTCACTTCATCTCTCATGTCAGTTTAAACAGATTTTTTTCTATTCTGTTTGTTTTTGATATTCTTTTAGAACGCGCGCTGGATTTCCACCTGCTACGCACATTGCGGGGATATCTTTTGTTACAACGCTTCCTGCCGCGATTACCGATCCAAAACCGATGGTTACACCCGGCATGATAATACAATTGGCACCAATCCAAACATTGTCTTCAATCGAAATTGGCCGTGAACCTCCCGTGGTATTGATGCGATTACTGACATTTTTAAAAGATAAATCGTGACCGCTTCCGTCCATGATTTGGCAATTGGCAGCAATCAAACAGTTTTTTCCAATTGAAATGGAGTTGTAAGCATGAATACAAGTTCCGTGAATTCGCGAATTTTCTCCAATTTGAATGATTGCATTTTCTCTATCCGCAACTAGTTTGACTGGGCTGTGCATGTTGATGTGATATCCTTTATTTTTCGAGTTGATCAGTACGTTATCGCCAATTATAATTTTTGCCTTTTTGGATACTTCAATTCGTGGACATTTTCTGAATTTAACACCTTTTCCTAGTCGTACTCGTTTCTCAAAATTGCCAAAATAAAAACGCAGAAGAAAAGTGGTCAATCGGTTACTTAATAAGTTGTCTATTTTTCGAATCATTTCATTTTGCGTTTAAGTCCTAACAACAATTGTAATTTAATTTTCTCTAAACCATTCAACGTATCAGGATGTTTGATTTTTTGAATTACCAACTCTTCCTGAAGAAAGTTGTTCGCCTTATAATCACTTTGTGTTAACTCCTTTTCTATGAAGTTTTTAAACCAGCTATATGCATCAACAACCTTTACCACTTTTCCTTTTTTCTTTTTTACCTTGCGAATAATTTGAACCGGAACCAATTTCACCAGACCCGCAAAACTCACTAAATCTTTAAGGTTGTAACCGCGATCCATTTTGGTGTGCAACATGTCTGGGTAAATCTTTTTCATTTCCTTGGCATAGAAGCGATAAAGGAAAAAATTGTTGATGAAATTATTCTCAAAAGGCGTCAACTCACTTAATCCTTTATTACTTCTTAATGAGGCAACGATGAAGTCAAAATCCATGTACGGGTTGATGGTGTGAACGCCAAAATGGAAATGCATCTGTTGTAAATGGCCATAAATTTTAGCGTATTTCTCATAGAATAAATAGCGAAATACATTATAATTGGGAAGCGATTTAGGGATGTCAATTTTAGCATAAGTGGCATATTCATCCATCAAAACTCCCAAATTTCTAAGGATAAAATCGTTGTCGATAAATGGAATTTGTTGCTGAAAATTGAGAATAAGTTGCTTGATTTCTTCTTTGGTTGAACACAACAGCACTTCTGCTGCAAATTTGGTCAAAGTAACCTGAGAGGAATAACTAGGTCCTCGGATAATTTCTGACCCCATGAATCCAGTGATAAGTTGGGTGTTTTTTTCCAAATTTTCGCACATGAAAACGAACTGCGGAATATCAATGATGAATGGAAATTCATTGCCGTTATCAATAATAAAATCCAAATAATGAGACATATTATCGAAGAACTCATTTTCCAAAACGAGGTTGTGATGTTTTAGTCCAAAACGATTAGAAAGATCAATTGCTGTTTTCGTTTGTAAATTGTCTTTGAGTCCCCATGTTAAGGTTTCAAACTTCATTTTGTCTTTTAGCAATACGCTTAAAAGTAGTCGTGAATCAAAACCACCTGTCAGTGTTAAAATCGGTAATTTATTATTAGTGGTATTGGGCGACAGGGATGCTGTAATCGCTGTTTTTAAACAA
Organism: Bacteroidota bacterium; assembly: GCA_039795265.1. Lineage (GTDB taxonomy): Bacteria > Bacteroidota > Bacteroidia > Flavobacteriales_D > Crocinitomicaceae > UBA952. Next base: position 46,975 of record JBDKEM010000055.1, read on the forward strand.
TATGACGCGTCTTTTACAGGAGCTGTTTTTATTTTATTTACTATAAATTCCCAATTGATAATGCGTTTAATATCAATCGTTTTTTCAGAAAGCGTAATTTTTAAACCGCCACTTAATCGTTTGGTGTTTTCGTTTAAAGTATTTTCCCCTAAGAAATGATTGAAATGCATCAATTGAACAATGGCGCGTTCATTTAAAGGAGCTTCTTTGTCAAATTTGAAGTAGTTTTTCAAGTACAAATGCCCATTATTGCATTTTGTTAAAAATAAGGGGTATGCACCGTAAATATCGTTGTAAATAACTGTTGAATTTGGATTTTTTACAATGACAATTCCGTATTCTAAATAGCGATAATACTCCGATTCGAAATTCGATAGTGTTAATTTTCCCGATTGAAAAAGATTCAAAACACGTTGATTTCTGAAAATATAAATTTTTGAATCGTTTTCGTGAATGCAAATTTCTTTAGTCAAATTCATTAATTGACTCGCGTAGTTTAATTCAGTTGTGAAATCCAATTGCATCATTCCACGAAGATAGTAGAATAGATTGAATGAATATTTTTGTGAGTATCTGTGTTTATACCACAAAATCAAATCTACCGACGATGATAATATCAAATCATTTAAAACGAAAGTCCTTCCTACTCGGCGGAGGCTGGACACCTATGTGTCAACGCTGTGGCGTCTATTTCAATCTCAAGTCTAGATAATCTATGTACCTATGTGGTTTCCAATTTTTTAACCACAGAGAAACATAGTTCGCTTTCGGCGAATCATAGTTATAAGCACCTAAAAAAGTAATTTAACATAGACATCACGGTGTGATACATAGATATTTTTGATTAATTGGATACATTCGTTATCAAATTTGAATTGGTGGTATGATTGAGGATATTCAAATATTTTTTGACTCAATTGACCTTAATCCACAATCCACAATCCGTAATCTGTATTACGCAATTAGTAATCCACACCACCGAAGGCAGCAGCGAAGCTAATCCGCCAATCCGAAATCCGCCAATCCGTAATAAGTAATCCGAAATCCGCAATAAATAAGTAACACCCCCACGTTCATTTCTTCATCCGTTATAACTGCTATGCTTTTTGGAAGCGCTTATTTTTGCATTATGAGTTCAAAAAGAAACGACGTGGCCAAAAAAGGCCTGCAAACCAGTTACATTTCAACTTTAATTGGAATTTCATTGGTACTTTTCATGATCGGTCTTGTAATCGGTGGACTGTTAGGAATCCAAAGTTTTGAAAAACAAGCAAAAGAGAGTTTGCAAGGTGATATTTTTTTCAAATCAACTTTGAATGACGCTGATATTAAACAATTGGCAACTGAAATCAAAAATTGGAAAATGTTTAGCGAAGTTGCTTTTATTTCTCCTGAACGGGCAATTCAAGAATTTGGTGGTGATGAACAAAAGGCAGAAATGGATGAACTACTCGGTGGTGAAAATCCACTACCACCAACGGTTGCTTTTCGTCCGAAGGCAGAGTTTGCCACAAAAAAAGGAATGGAAACCATTAAAAATGAACTATTGAAAAAATACGCTGACCAAATTGATGAGGTAAGTTACAATAAGGCTTCTGTCGAAAGTGTAAACCTTGGATTTCGTCAGTTTTTTCTATTGTTTTTAACCATAGCTGGCTTATTGGTTATTGTTGCTGTCGCTTTGATTAACAATACAATTCGCCTTTCATTATACTCAAAACGCTTTACGATTAAAACGATGCAATTGGTTGGAGCAACAAGTGGATTTATTCGTAAACCCTTCGTTATTCAAGCTATTTTACAAGGAGCAGTTGCGGCATTTATTGGAACATCTTTATTGTTGACTGTTTTCTTCGCCTTGAACAATGTAATGGACACATTTGAAATTAGTTACACCCTAACTTCTTTGTTAATTTTAATTGGTTCTTTATTGGTAATTGGAATTTTTATCACACTTGTTTCTACATTTTTTGCGCTAAACAAGTATCTTCGTATGAAATTGGACGATTTGTATTAATTACATCGTTTGGTTTAAATTACAATTCAAATTAAATTTAGAGGTAAAAAGACGATGAAAAATCCAATAAAACACTTTGGCTTCGATGCCAAAAACTACAAATGGCTTCTTGTTGGTTTGGTAATCAATATGATTGGATACATTTTAATGATTGGGGGTAATTCCGAAGATCCAAATGTGTTTAACGAAGATGATTTGTTTAGTACTACTCGGATAACAATTGCTCCAATATTAATCGTTTCTGGTTTTGTTATTATTCTTTGGGGAATCATGAAAAAAGGTGCTACTGAATCCGAGGAACTTGAAAAACCTATGGCAGAAGCTACTGCTGAAAAGCCAAAGAAAAAATAATCTATGAGTTTTATTGAAGCGCTAATCCTCGCAATTATCGAGGGATTGACGGAATTTTTACCCGTTTCATCAACTGCCCACATGATTTTCGCGAGTTCCATCATGGAAAATGAAAGCGATCCTTTTGTTAAAATGTTTCAGGTTTCGATTCAGTTTGGAGCAATTTTAGCTGTCGTCGTACTTTTTTGGCGCAAATTTTTGGATTTCAAATCCTACCTTTTTTATGTGAAATTAGGTCTTGCTGTTATCCCTGCTTTGGTACTTGGAAAACTGTTCGACGATAAAATTGAAGCGGTTCTTGAAAAACCAATTCCTATTGCTATCACCCTGATTGTTGGTGGTATTATTCTTTTATTTATCGATAAAGTGTTCAAAAACACGCACATTGACAAAGAAGAAAATATTAGTATCCCAAAAGCGTTTACAGTCGGAATTTGGCAATGTTTGGCGATGATGCCTGGAACAAGTCGTGCTGCAGCTTCCATAATTGGTGGTATGCAACAAGGATTCACACGAAAAATGGCCGCTGAATTCAGTTTCTTTTTAGCCGTTCCAACTATGCTCGCGGTTACTGCTTACTCTGTTGTTTTAAAAGATTGGGATTTTGACGGAAAAGAAATGAAAGGATACGAAATGATTCTTTCGTCCAGCGAAAACACGTGGATGTTTTTAATGGGAAACGTCGTTGCTTTCATTGTTGCAATTTTGGCAATTCGTCTTTTCATTGGCATTGTACAACAATATGGTTTTAAAATTTGGGGGTGGTATCGTATCGTTATTGGTGCAGTTTTGCTGCTTTACTTTTTTAACCGATGAATTTTATAGAAGGCGAAACTCTGCTCGTTGACAAACCCCTTGGATGGACCTCGTTCGACGCAGTAAATAAATTGCGTTGGCACCTGAAAACTGCTTTGAAATTGAAAAAAATCAAGGTAGGTCACGCTGGCACTTTGGATCCTTTGGCAACAGGGCTTTTAATCATTTGCACTGGAAAAAATACCAAAAAAATTGAAGGTTTAACCAACGACTCAAAAACATACACGGGTACATTTTTAATCGGAAAAACAACGCCGTCTTTCGACTTGGAAACGGAGTACAATCAAGATTTTCCAACGGAGCACATTACCGAAGATTTATTAGAAACCGTAAGGCAATCTTTCCTTGGAGAGCAACTACAAACTCCTCCAATTTTTTCAGCGAAATTAATCGACGGGAAACGTGCTTATGAGTATGCTCGAAAGGGAAGAGAGGTCGAAATGAAACGAAATTTGATTCATATTTTTGATTTTCAGATAGACAGTTCCCGATTTCCAGAAGTCGATTTTGAAATCAGCTGCTCTAAAGGAACCTATATCCGAAGTATAGCCAACGATTTTGGAGAAAAATTAAACAGTGGCGCAACCTTAATCGCCTTGAGACGAACTCGTTCTGGTGAATTTGATGTTCAAAATGCGCTAGCACCAGAAGCTTGGATTGAGAAATTTAAACTCCTTACGGAGAACCAATTGACGAACGAATTAAACGATTGATAATTAAATTGACCGAATGACACCAAAAGGAAAAGTAATCATTATCGGTGGAGCTGTGGACAAAGGCTCTTTTACTGAAAGTAATTTTGAATCTCAGGTTGAAAACAACTTGAACTTTTTTGAAAAAGGAATTTTAAAACGGATTCTTACTGAATCAAAATCTGGAACGGAATCTCGGATTGAAATTGTGCCAACTGCTTCAAAAATTCCAGATGTGGTGGGAGAAGAATATGCAAAAGCATTTCGTTACTTGGGTGCTGAAAATGTCGGAGTTCTAAAAATTGAAAACCGTGAACACGCTTTAGCGCAGAGTTCGGTGGATCGAGTGAAAGCAGCGGATGTGATGTTTTTTACAGGAGGTGACCAATTGCGTTTGACCTCCATAATCGGAGGAACTCCTATGCACGATTTAATTCTACAGAAATATCAAGAGGAAGAATTTATCTATGTTGGCACCTCTGCTGGAGCGGCAAGTGCAAGTAAAAGTATGATATATCAGGGTTCTTCCCACGAGGCACTTTTGAAGGGTGAAATTAAAATCACAAGTGGCTTAGGGCTTATGGATCATGTGGTTATCGATACTCATTTTGTTCAACGTGGCCGCATTGGTCGTTTGTTTCAAGCAGTCGTTAGCAATCCGAAAACTCTTGGAATTGGACTTGGTGAAGATACTGGTTTATTGGTGACAGAAGGAAATTTGATGGAAGCCCTTGGTTCAGGTTTGGTGATTTTAGTGGATGGACGTCACATTTCTGACACCAATATTACGGATGTTAGCATCGGAGAACCTATTTCAATTAAAAATTTAGTAGTTCATGTTTTAAGTAAAGGCGATCACTATCTTCTTAAAGAACATCAAATGACTATTCACGATAAAGCGGGTGTAAAATGAAATTATTAATTCACGGCGGTTTTTTTAGCGAATTTTCGCAATCCAACGAGATGAAACTAGCAAAGCAAAATGCGATGCGTGAAATTATTGAAAAAGCATACCAACATTTATCGGAAAACGATGCCGTTTCAACCGTAATTTATGCCGTTGAATTATTAGAGAATCATCCTTTATTTAACGCAGGAATCGGTTCACAAATACAGTCAGACGGTGTTATCCGAATGAGTGCTTCAATCATGGACGGAAATTCAAAGAAATTTAGTGGAGTAATTAATATTCAAGAAGTTAAGAATCCAATTCGCGTAGCAGAAAAATTATTGAATGTGGATGACCGTGTTTTAGGTGGTGAAGGAGCCAACCGTTTTGCGAGTGAAATTGGCGTGCCATCATTTTCAACGGAAATTCCAGAACGTCGTGCGGAATATGAAGCGAAGTTGGCAGCAAACGGTCAAGGAACAGTAGGGTGCGTTGCTTTGGATAAAGATGGGAAATTGGCTGCTGCTACTTCAACGGGTGGAAAAGGATTTGAGATTCCGGGACGCGTTTCTGATTCGGCAACCGTAGCGGGAAACTATGCTAATGACTTTTGCGCAATCAGTTGCACAGGAGTAGGGGAGGACATCGTAAGTGGTGCCGTTGCAGCAAAAATCGTTACACGTGTAACCGACGGAAAAACAATCGAAGAAGCCTTTTCTAAAACGTTTGACGAACTTCTGCCGTTTGACGGTTTTGCAGGAGCAATAGGTTTGGATGCTAATGGAAATTGGTTTTGGCAATATTCTCACCCAAAAATTGTTTTTGCTGCGTTTGACGGGCGTGAATTAGTCACCTTTGAATAAATTCTAGTTCCCTAGCTTTAGTTTAAATTCGCTTGGATTCATTTGATGCAATTTTTTAAACAAGCGACAGAAATAAGAAAAGCTGTTAAAACCACTTGATAAATAGGCTTCTTTAATGCTGATTTCAGGATTTTTTAACAAGCTAACTGCATTGCGCATGCGCTCTTGAATGATAAAATCGTTTGGCGTAATCCCAAATTCATTTTTAAAAGCTTTAAAAAAAGCCGTTTCGCTCATGTTCGCGAGTTTACTCAGTTGGCTGACGTTAAGCGGTTCTGAAATGTTTTTTCGAATGTAGCTAATCAAATACGAAAAGCGAGTGCTATTACTTGCTGAATAAGCCTTTTGAATGTAGTTGTTGGTATTTTCAATTTGAAGTATGCGAATAATCATCTCCCGAATCATCATGTCCGAAAATAAATCTTTTGAAGGGTGGTTTTCGGTAAAAAGGTAAATAAGTCGTTGTATTATTTGTTGAATGGCAATGTCGTTTGTAAAATGAAAATTGTAGTCCTCACGGCTCCAAGTTGAGTTTTCTTTTGGCATCAGGGTGTTTAAATCATTTACAATTTCACTTACCTTATCTTGACTAAATCGTAAGGCCAAACATTTCGTGGGATTTTTGTCAGCGGCCTCCGGAAAATCAATTATCATTGTTTCGTTAGCCGGCATAATTACCGATTCGCCAGGAAGAAAACTAAAAGCGGGACTGTCGGAAAGATGCATTACTTTTTTACCCGTTAACATACTTGCAAGTACAGGATCTGAAAAGGTTAGTGCTACTTTTTCAGCAGATTGATGCGTTTCGAATAAATTGAGTTCTGCATTGTTTAACGTGATACAAGTACGATTTTCAACGTGGTTTTCCAATTTTCTGCTTTGCCAATTTCCTATATCAATTGCCGCCATTTTCCTTTCATTTAGAAGTCAAACTTAAAACTATTTTGACATGAAAAACAAGAACATGACGAAAATCAGTTTTTTATATCCTTTTCACAGAGAGGTTTTTAGCGCTTGTGTAGGATTGTTCAATTGAATTGTAGAATAGTACAATTGATTGCGCAAATTGGAAGTTTACTTTGACCTGTTTAACTATAAAATTAATAGCTATGTCAACAGTAACTAAACAAGAGGAAGTCGTCTATGCTCGACCTTCTTTTAAAGCACAGTATGAGAATTTTATTGGAGGAAAGTGGGTGGCACCCGTAAGTGGTGACTATTTACAAGCTATTTCTCCCGTTGACGGAAAGGTATTTACAAAAGTGGCAAGAGGTAAAGCTGCGGATATTGAATTAGCCTTGGATGCTGCTTGGGCTGCAATGCCAACTTGGTCAAAAACATCCGTTACAGAGCGTTCCAATATGTTGTTGAAAATTGCAGATGTCATGGAACAAAATCTTGTACGCTTGGCTCAAGTTGAGACATGGGACAACGGTAAGCCAATTCGTGAAACAACGCATGCCGATATGCCTTTAGCAATTGATCATTTCCGTTATTTCGCTGGCGTAATTCGCGCGGATGAAGGAAGTGCTGCGGAATTGGATAAAAACACTCTCTCTTTAATTATTCATGAACCATTAGGTGTTGTCGGTCAGATTATTCCTTGGAATTTTCCTTTACTAATGGCTGCTTGGAAAATCGCGCCTGCACTAGCCGCAGGAAACTGTATTGTTTTAAAGCCAGCAGAACAAACGCCTGTTGGAATTATGGTTCTAATGGAATTAATTCAAGATATTTTACCGGCTGGTGTGTTGAATGTTGTCAATGGACTTGGTGCGGAGGCGGGCGCTGCCTTAGCATCAAGCGATCGTATTCATAAAATTGCTTTTACCGGTTCAACCGTTACGGGTCAAAAAATCATGGAAGCGGCTGCAAAGAACATTATTCCCTTAACCTTAGAATTGGGTGGTAAATCTCCAAATATTTTCTTCGCGGATGTGATGGAAAAAGACGATGAGTTTTTCGATAAATGTCTCGAAGGAGCTGCAATGTTTGCTTTGAATCAAGGTGAAGTGTGTACTTGTCCTTCTCGTATTTTGGTTGAAGAAAGTATTTATGAAGCCTTTATTGCGCGTTTAATAGAGCGAGTTAAAGCTGTCAAAATGGGACATCCACTAGATCCTGAAACTATGATGGGCGCTCAAGCAAGTGAACAACAATTTGATAAAATATTGGGATATATAAATTTAGGCAAAGAAGAAGGTGCTGAGGTACTAACTGGCGGAGCGACTTGCTATAATGAAGGATTGTCTGGAGGGTATTACATTCAACCAACCGTTTTGAAAGGAAATAACAAAATGCGGATCTTCCAAGAAGAAATCTTTGGTCCTGTCTTAGCTGTAACAACTTTCAAAACCTACGAAGAAGCGATTGCAATCGCTAATGACACTGAGTATGGTTTAGGAGCGGGAGTATGGACGCGCGACATGCATTTAGCGTACCAAGTTGCTCGTGAGGTTCAAGCAGGACGGATTTGGGTGAATTCTTACCATCTTTATCCTGCTCACGCACCATTCGGTGGCTATAAAAAATCAGGTATTGGACGGGAAACACATAAAATGATGTTGAACCATTACCGTCAATCCAAAAACATGTTGATTTCTTACGATAAAAATAAATTAGGATTTTTCTAAGAATTTAGTTTTATGAGGTAGCGAAAAGGGGAGAGATACGTTTCTTACCTTTTTTATTTTTAATTAGGTTATTAAACCTGTCAATCTGATTACTGAAAGCAATAAGGTACGCTGAACTGATAATTGCTCAAACGTTAAGCTCACATTGAATTCGTCCCCAAGAATCCGTATTCCGCCAAATATTTCCTAATTTTCCCCGTATTTATACATCTCCTTCGGGTGTAATTATGACGATAAACCGTAAGCTGCTTTTTGTAATCCTTGTATTTCTCGCTTTCTCGCGTAGTTTTTTCTCGCAAGTTTCCGCAGAAAGAACAGTTATAAGAGCTGCTAATGATTTGGATAAACGCTTGGATTCTCTGAGTATTTATCCCAATTCTTTCCGAGTTTATACGTTAGAAGGCATGGAAGTGAATCGAGACAAATGGCGCTTGGATTTCCAGAAATCCACCATTACGTTGCTCGAATCGGTTTCTGATTCCCTTCGCTTCGAATTTCAAGTTCTACCCTACGACTTTTCAAAATCCTTTCAATTGCGTGACACCTCCCAAATTTACACTGCACGTAAAGGAGATTACGAAAAGTTTAAAATCGAACAAATTTATTCCGTTGATGACGTTTTTGGAGGAACTGAATTGTCAAAGAATGGAAGTATTTCACGTGGAGTAACTTTCGGAAACAAACAGAATTTGGGTATAAATTCTTCCCTGAATCTTGAACTTTCTGGTCAACTTACGCCAAATTTGAAGGTGCTCGCTTCCGTTTCTGATGCCAATTTGCCCATTCAACCCGATGGAAATACGAACAAACTACAAGAGTTCGATCAAGTTTATATTCAGATTTATAATGAACGCATGAAGTTAGTGACAGGTGACTTTTGGATCTCTAAACCAGAGGGTTACTTCATGAACTATAAAAAACGTGGTCAAGGTTTGACTGCTGAATATAAATGGAAAGACAGAAAAGAGAATACCCTTTCAATTCAATCCAGTGCAGCTTTGTCGAAAGGAAAATTTAACCGACAAATTATTCAAGGAATAGAAGCGAACCAAGGTCCTTATCGATTAAGAGGGGCTGAAAATGAACCGTTCATTCAAGTTTTAGCAGGAACCGAACGCGTTTATATCGACGGAAGATTACTTACAAGAGGACAAGAATTTGATTACATCATCGATTATAACTCCTCGGAATTGACATTTACGTCGCGCAATTTGATAACCAAAGACATTCGCATTGTTGTTGAATTTCAATACTCCGATCAAAATTATGCGCGCTCATTGGCGCAAGTGGCAACTTCCTATACGTTTAAAAAAGGATCGGTTTGGATGAATGTTTATCAAGAACAAGATGCTAAAAATCAGCCGCTTCAACAATCGTTAACTGGACAACAAAAGCTGGAACTTGGATTAATTGGCGACAATTTGAATCAAGCGCGATTGTCAAGTGTGGATTCGGTTGGCTACCTCGAAAATCAAATTTTGTATCGAATGACGGATTCGTTGGGATATGATTCTGTCTTGGTTTTCTCAACGCTTCCATCTGTTGCGGTTTATCGGGCGAATTTTCTTTTTGTCGGCGCTGGAAATGGTGATTACGTGTTTGATTCCTACAATGCACTCGGAAAAGTTTATCGTTGGGTTGCTCCTGTAAACGGCGTTTCGCAAGGAGACTATATTCCCGCTCGTCTGCTAATCACGCCGAAAAGTACCAGAATGATGAACATTGGAGCGAAATATCAGTTGACCAAATCCTTGAGTATAGAAACCGATAATGCTATCACCGACAAGGATTTAAATACCTTTTCCACTTTGAATAACGATGATAATGTTGGAGCCTCACACCGAACTTTATTTAAACAAGAATTGGCGATAAAAACAAAGAAGGATAAGGAAATGAAATTGGAAAATCGTGCAGAAATTGAATGGTTGAGCGCTAATTTTTCCCCAATTGAACAATACCGAAAAGTGGAATTTGACCGCGACTGGAATGTCAGAGGAAAAGGTTATGTCGGACAACAATTTCTGGCAAATGTTGGAACAAAATTAATGGCAAAAGAAAAAGGTAATGCCAGTTTGAACCTACAACATTTCAACATTGGAAACAGTTATCGTGGAAATCGTTTATTTACGGAAGGAAATTGGACGCAAAAAGGTTGGGATGCTAAATGGGACGGGAGTTTCACCAATGCAAGTGCTGGGAATGAGAATAGTTATTTACGCCATCGTATTTCACTTTCAAAACAAATCGGAGGATTTAAGGTAGGATTTCAAGACGACCATGAACGCAATGTTTTTCAAAGTCAAGACTCGCTTTCTAAAAACAGTTATCAGTTTTACGATCACCAATATTTTTTCTCCAACGCGGATTCTTCCAAAGTTTATTACAAAATTTTTTATCGGGAACGCTACGACCAATTTTCAGATACCTTTCGTTTGAAGCCAACTGCGAAAGCGCAAACGGCTGGAATGGAAATACGCATTTCGGAAATGAAGAATCAGCGGTTAACCCTAATCGGCGCCTATCGTAAACTGTCGATTCGGGATTCTGTTCTCATTACACAAGCACCCGAAAATTCAATGGTTGGACGACTGGAATACGAAACCAAATTGTGGAAATCAGCTTTAACATGGAATACTTTTTATGAAGTCGGTTCAGGCTTGGAGCAAAAACGGCAATTTCAATATTTGAAAGTCAACGACGGTCAAGGGATTTACACTTGGATTGATTACAACCTTGACGGAATAAAGGATTTGAATGAATTTGAAGTCGCGCAATACATTGATCAAGCCAGTTATATCCGTGTTTTTGTTCCGAGTAGTGATTACGTTCGAACCTATTCCAATGAGTTGAATCAGTCCATTTTTTGGCGACCTGAAAAATTGTGGGCGAAGAAATCGGGCGTATTGAAGATACTCGCTTTATTTTCGGATCAGGCTCGCATTCGCATCAACCGAAAACTAAATGCTTTTGACCCACAAACCGCTTTTAATCCTTTCGCTACCAATGTGCAGGCGGAGCAATTGATAAGCACGGGAAGTACAATTCGCAATAGTTTGTTTTTTAACCGCACTTCCAATGTTATAAATGGTGAATATACATTCCAAGATGTTCGAAGTAAAACTTTGTTGGCCAGTGGGTTTGATTCAAAGCAAAACACCTTTCACAGTTGGATACTGCGCTGGAATCTCTCTAATAAATGGACCATCGAAGGTAAAACTGAAATTGGTAGAAAATTGTCTTTGGCGGATTATACAGCGGGTAGAAATTACAATTACGACTACCAAAATTACCAACCTTCACTTATTTTTCAACCGTCAACGAATCTACGTTTGACCCTTGATGGACGGTTTACGACAAAGTACAATTTGGTGCAATTTGGTGGAGAAACCTGTAAAATTCAAGAGATTGGATCAACGTTCAAATTCAACCAAACCGACAAAGGAAGTTTGCAAGGAGAACTAAAAATGAACCAAATGAATTTCGTAGGCAACATCAATTCTGCAGTTGGTTTTGAATTATTGGAATCCTTGCGGCCTGGAACGAATTTTACTTGGAATTTTGGCTATCAGCGCAATTTGTCTAAAAATCTTCAAATGAGTATCAACTATCTCGGAAGAAAATCAGAAGGCGTTCGATTCATTCACAGCGGTGGTATGGAAGTAAGAGCCTTCTTTTGATGAAATTTTTTTATAAAATCATTTTCAAAAAAAAAGCACTATTAAAGTGCTTTACAATGTTTTGAATACGTCTCGGATTTAGTAAACGCTTAGTACAATTCTTGTTTTAAAGCTGTACGATAATCTTTAATCTCATCACGATTGATTTTGTGATCTGAATTTTTCAAGAGATTCAACAGATACAATAAATTTTCTGTATCGTCAATTTCTACAGGGAATTCATTGCCGTCTTCGTCTTCGTCAAATTGAGCTTGAATGTCAAAAGCGTTGTTTTCATCTAAAAATTCATAGGTCAAACGCAACACTTTAACCACCAAAGGATCTTGTTCCAACAAGGCATTTTGACGCAAATCTTTTAAATCTTCTACAAGGTTCGGAGCTGTAAGTCCATGCTTCTCAACCTTTTCAATAATCGCATCCAGTTTTTTGTTGGCAATACCCGTTTTCATGTTTATCTAGTTATGCCGACAAATTTAGCGAGTTTACTTGAATTATTCACATTCAATTAATGAAACAAGCCATTTTTCAACCTGCATCCTTTGGATATTAACCTTAAATTTGTGACATGCAGTTTTTCGCACAGGCTTTTGGTGTTGGTTTTTTGCTCAGTGTAATGGTAGGGCCAGTTTTTTTTGTCCTTTTAGAAACAAGTATAACTAAAGGGATCAAAGCGGCTCTTGCAATTGATTTTGGAGTTTTACTTAGTGATGTGGTTTACATATTGTTCGCTTCGCTTTTTTATTACGAAGTCAAAGCATTGGGTACTGATTCGAATAAAACACTTTTTGGTTTTATTGGGGGTTCCGTTTTTTTAATTTACGGAATTATTCAATTTTTCAAGAAACCGCAAATGAAAAAGGATAACTCATTGGATGTTAACGACACTGTAAATGGCCATCTCGATTATGTCATGCTAGCGATTAAAGGCTTTTTATTGAATTTAGCGAATCCTTTGGTGGTCTTTTACTGGTTTAGTGTCATGTCACTAGCAAATCATTCCATGCACGTCGAAAAGTTAGATGGAGACATGTATTTATTTCTTTACTTGACTACTGTATTATTGACATTCTTTGGAATAGATGTGCTCAAAATTCTAGGTGCGCGAAAGTTACGACCGCTTGTGAACGTTAAATTACTCACCGCTTTGAACCGTTTGATTGGAATTGTATTTTTCGTTTTTGGTGTCTTTTTAATCCTCAAAAACTTCGTAAAATAATGTAACTCAATCGTGCTTTTGTATTGCAATGTTTCAACTCAATTCCTTCTCCATGAATAAATTTCTCACGTTTGTGTTTTCCTTTTTTTTCTTCTCCCTTTTCGCTCAAGACCAGTTTAAAATCGAAAAAGAAAACTTAAGTCCTAAAGTGAAATTGTATTGGGATATGGCGAAAAAACACTTACAAGCCACGGGAAGTTATTACCAAAGCAATATTTTTCCTCGCACTACTGAAAAGCACGGTAAATGGCTTTTTTATGCCTTCGATGGGGCCTTGGAAGAAGAGCGGATGTATTACCGCAATCGAATACATGGAAAACAAATCATTTATTTCCCGAATAAAGCCATTAAATCAGTTTGTTACTTTTATTTCAATGTCCCAGATTCTACTTATAAAGAATGGAACGATCAGGGAAAACTCATTATCAACGGTAATTATGTAATGGGAAGTCCTGATGGAAAATGGGAATATTTTTACAATGATGGACGTCCTTTCAAAGAGGAAGAGGTTATCAACGACACTGTTTATTTACGCAGTTACTGGAACGAAGACCTTGAAAACACGCAAATCATCAACAACGGAGAGGGTGTTTTTCGTCAATACTATACCAACGGTGTTACAAAAGAATATTATACCTTTAAAGGTGGCTTGAAAAATGGACTTTTTGAAGAAAGAACGGCAAATGGCGTACTCTCAGTTTCAGGGAATTTTTTAAACGGTAAGAAAGACGGAATATGGGAGTTTTACAGTTTGCTTGGCGATTTAGAGAAGAAAGTTGGGTATAAAAATGACTCTTTAGATGGAGAATATTTAGTGTATTTCACCGATGGAAAAGTAAACACCAAAGGAGCGTATTCCAATGGTAAGAAAACAGGTTTTTGGGAATGGTTCACGCCAGAAGGAATAACGGAAATGAAGGGAAATTTTGTAGAGGATAAGCAAGATGGAAAATGGATTTTCAATTACCCAAACGGACAATTATCTTACAATGCAGAGTTCACTAAAGGTTTAAAAACAGGGGAATGGAACTATTTCTATGAAAATGGAAAACCATTCAAAAAAGGCAGTTATCTCAACGATAAAAAAGAAGGGAAGTGGGAAACTTGGTACGAAACAGGCGTTTTGCTCATGTCGGGTTCATACAAAAAAGGAAAGGAAGAAGGGGAGTGGTTTAACTACTGGGATAATGGACAGTTGAAAAATAAAAGTACATTCAAAAAAGGAATGTTATGGGGTGATTGGTATTCCTATTTTCCAACGAAAATGCTTTCACTCAAAGGAAAATACAAACGAGGCTTGAAGACAGGTGAATGGCAAGAATTTTACAGCAACGGTCGAATGAAGGAACTGATCACTTACAAAATTGTCAAGTTGAAGAATAAAAATTCCGACATCGCTTTAATGGGTTTACGTGATTTATCCTCTGAAGCCCACGGGAAATACGAAGCCTATTCGCATTTAGACTACGCGAAGAAAGCGCAAGGTCAATACAAAAACGGTGAGAAACACGGGACTTGGATTGACTACTACCCTGGAGGAGTTGTGCCTACCATTGTGTCACAGTATAAAGAAGGAAAACTGAATGGCAAATTTCAACAATACTCCAGAACGGGAAAGTTGATGCATGAAATTTATTACAAAAATGGTTTGAAAGATGGGCCATTTGTGATGTACGATGCTAATGGTCAAGAGATTGTCAGAAAGCAGTTTTCTAATGGCCGAGAAGTGTTCCGAAAAGGTGAAGGCGGAATGATGCGACCATAGCGTAATTATTTTCTTCCGAAATCAGCGGGATTTTCACCCCAAAATTCTGTTTCCCATTTTAAAATAGGATTGGAATAAGTGTTATTGGCTAACCATTGCTGTGCCCGCTCCATGATTTCAAAAAGTTTAACATTGTTTTCAGTGCGTTCTACATTGGTTTTCATTGCTTTACGTTTCACCCACGACATGGCGGTCACGCTGTCGGAGTATATTGGGACTTGGAGATGATGCTGTTTACAGTAGGCTAGCGCATGAACAATTGCTAAAAATTCAGCGATGTTATTGGTTCCATCAGGATAAGGCCCAACTCGGAAGAGCAATTCTTTCGTTCCGGTTTTAACGCCTTGATATTCAATAAATCCCGTTGTAGTAATCCACGATCCATCTACAGAAATACTGTCAAGAATAGGCTGTCCAACCGTTGAATTAGATTTCGAAGTGTTGCTTTCTTGTGCTTTGGCGTAAATGTGCTTTTTGTAGTTTTCTTTAAACGCTTTTTCAGCTTCATTCAAGGTCGAAAACGATTTATATTTTGCATCTGGAAAGCCTTTTATTTGTGCTTCACAACTCCCCCAATCGGTGTAAACTCCTGGAACTTTTCCACTCCAAACTACATAAAACTTTGCTTTTGCCATGAATCAAAGATAGAATGAATTTTAAAGTTGAAATGTTCTATGATAAAAACGATGAATTTGTTTCCGAAATTTATTTAAAATGACCTTATTTGTTGAAAATTGAATCTGTAAAATGTTCAATTATTTTTTTTGGAGATACTCCATATAAAGTATTGAATTATCTTTCCAAGTAAATATTTATAAAAATGCAAATCGAAATAAAAGAAATCCAACAAAATCACATAGTTGAACTAAAGAATGTACTTGATTCGTGCGAACTTTTTCCATCGGAATATTTGGATGATATGATAGGGGATTATTTTACGAATCCAGAAACGGAAGATCTTTGGTTTACTGCATTACAAGATGCTATTCCAGTTGCAATTGCGTATTGTGTTCCAGAAAAATTGACGGTTGGTACTTATAATTTACTAGCTATTGGTGTACATAAATCGTTTCAAGGTCAAGGTTTTGCAAAAAAGTTAATGGCTCATATTGAGGCACAACTTGTTTTAAAAGGTGCCCGAATTATTATTGTTGAGACTTCAAGTGATGAGGCTCAAATTGCTGCTCGAAACTTGTACCCGACGCTTGGCTATCAACAGGAGGCTGTAATTCGAGATTTTTGGAATGAAGGAGAGGATAAAATTATTTTTAGGAAGCGGTTGTAGAAAGGGTAATTCGTTGAAGTAGTAAAATTTATTGACGATGACGATTTCAGGTTATTAACCCTTGCACCTCCTTTTTATAGTTTTTTTCGTTTACCTTTAGGAATGCAAGCACCGCACCCAGATTTGTTACAACGCGTACGCAAGGCGGATCGAAAGGCCCAAATTGAATTGTATCGTATCTGCTTTCCAGTTTTGGAGGCTACGGTTCGTCGCTACCACACGAATTTGGATGAACAAGTTTCTCTGGTCAACAATTCCTTTCTGAAAATACTGAACGGCATTGAGCAATACAAGGAAAACAATTACTTTTTCAGTTGGATCAAACGTATTACCACCAATGAAGTTATCGACCATTTTCGAAGGAGTAAACACTATCGCGAATTGTTTGCGATGGATCAAGAACTACCGCTTTATGCTTCACCTGAGTCGGAAATAGACGATTCAATCAACGATGAATTTTTAAAACAATTGGTTGAAAATTTACCCGAATCGACTCGAGTTGTTTTTCTGCTTTTTGCCATTGACGGATATTCGCACAAGGAAATTGGAGAACGACTTGGGATTTCTGAACAGACTTCGAAATGGCACACAAAAATGGCTAGGAAGTATTTAAAATCCGCTTATTTAAACGAAATCAATCATGCAACAAGAATCCATGAACAATAGATT
Organism: Bacteroidota bacterium; assembly: GCA_039795265.1. Lineage (GTDB taxonomy): Bacteria > Bacteroidota > Bacteroidia > Flavobacteriales_D > Crocinitomicaceae > UBA952. Next base: position 63,848 of record JBDKEM010000055.1, read on the forward strand.
ACGCGACCTTTATTCACCCGATTTTTCAAAGGAAGTACCTGAAGTATTTTTAGCGGACTTAGAAGAAAAACTGGATCAAAGAGCGCGAAAAAAACGAGTTGCCATTTACTGGAAATCACTTGTTTTTGTCTTTATCGTCAGTGGAATTTCCTTGACTTATTTCCTGAGTTTTTCAAGTCGAAAAGAGATACTTAGTCCTACCAAACCAAGCGTATCAAAAACAAAAAAACAGAAGCCAGATGCTGTTCTTTTGAGTTCCTCTCCAATAATTGAAAAACGAACGAATTCAAATAAAAATCCGCTAATTTCCCATCGAAAATCACCATTTCAGTTCCAAGCAAGTTCGAGTTCTTTAATTAGTAATATAGGAAGAAAAATTGAGAAGGATAGGAGTTTAGCCGTTTCCGATTCTAGTTTACCTTCAAAATCAATCACAGAAAATGAGCTCAACAATCAAGGGAATATTGCGGAATTAGCACCGATTGTCTCGACTGATACCTTAGTTGATTTTGCGAAAAAAGCCGAAAACGATTCTACGCTTTCCTCAGAGGTGTTGAAAGTAACTAAGCCAACAGATGAACCAAAAATCAAAAAATGGAATTTCCAGACAGGGTTTGGTTTTGGAATGAGTTACGTGAATTCAAGTTTTAAGATTAGTGATGAGCAGTCTATTGTCAATGCTGGAAATGGGGTTAACGAATATAGAGAAAAAAGACAAAAAGAAGAACGCGCAATTTCAAGCATCGACTTCAATTTTTATCAGTTTTTTCAAAGAAAGTCGCTCGTTTTCGGAACAGGTTTTTCAATGTTTCAGTTTGGAGAGCAAATCCGTTATGAAGATGCAGCAATTTTTGGTGAAAATCGATACAGCTACTTTTCCTTGCCAGTGTATTTAGGTTTTGAAAAACGTTGGTCAAAATTCAGTATTATGCCATTTATGGGTGCTCATTTTTCATGGTCAAAAGTAAGTTATGGACGTTATTTGTCCCCGAATTTCAACGAAGTAACCTTGATGGAAAATATTCGCTTTGTCCCAACAATTTCAGCACAGGTTCAATTTAGTTATATGTCGGAAAGTGGTTTCGGAGTGAATTGTTCGCCTTATGTGCGACGGTCAATAATTCCAGCGGTAGAAGGGACTTTTAGTAAAAATAGTTATTTGAACATCGGAATGGAGATTGGGGTTTTTTATCGGTTTTTTTGAGGTGAGGGAATGAGGAAACGATCTTATCAGGGAAAGAACGAGGGAATGATTTTTATTTCGGTCGAGACGGAAGCAAATTAGCCCGTTTTCAAATTCTCAATTCGTACCGCCTAAGGCAGCAGCGAAGCTAATTTCTAAACGTAAAGCCCGCAAAGATGAGAATTGAATCAGCCGACACAAGAACAAACATTAGCAAATTAGCACAAATTCAAATTTTCAATCCGCAACATATGACGCTCTACATGACGTTTCACTTCGTTTCAGTCAGTATCTACGACACTTCGTTTCGGTCAGTGCCTTCGGTCCGTAATTCGTAATCCACCAACCCAGAATCCTTACCTTTGTCCCATGAATCGAAAAACCATCAACGCGGTCGTAATCTTGGGAGTACTTTCGTTGACAAGTATTTTGTTTATCCAATTGATTTGGGTTCAAAAAACCATCGAAATGCAATCGAAAAATATCGCAATACAGGTGAAAGCCGATAGTTTGAATCAAAAAGAGTTTAGCGATCAAACCCATATTGCACTTCGGAATGTTTTGGAAACAATAACGCAAAAATCAGTGGACAATACTGACCTTTATGGTGCCATCAAACAAGTTCGATTCAATCAATTTATGGTTGAAATCAATAATGAAATTCAGCCTTTTTATTTAGAAACGCTGTTGAAAAAGACACTGTACAATCAAAATATCCACGAAAGCTTTTCGTTCGCAATTTACGATTGTTTCACCGACTCCATTACTTATTCACCACTTTATAAATTTTCAAAAGACTCCATTTATGTAAATTCATCCGATTCGATTCCTGGAATTAAAGCATTTCAGAAAACACTTAGAAAAGATGGACATTATTTTTCCGTTTTTTTTCCTGAACATAAAAAATCTGAGATTAAACCAACTTCATTCATTTCGCCTTGGGTTTACATCTCCTTGATTGTCTTATTGGTTTTGGTTTTCTTTGCCTACTCAATTACTATTATTATACGACAAAAACGGCTTTCCGAGGTTAAAACTGATTTTATTAATAATATGACCCATGAGTTGAAAACGCCGATTTCTACCATTAGCCTTTCTAGTGAAATGTTGCTTCGGATGCAAGATGCTGATGTTGAGAAAATTCAACGCTATGCGAGTATTATTTACAAGGAAAATAAACGCTTGGAAAATCAAGTTGAACGTGTTTTAAATGTAGCGAAATTGGATAAAGATAAAGTTGTATTGAACAAGGAAACGATGAATATTCATGAACTTCTTTTGGAAATTAAAGACAATTTTGAATTCAGTCAAATGGCACGAGATGGAAAGTTGAACTTACAATTAGAAGCTCAAAATTTTGAATTAAAGGCGGATCCAGTCCACTTGACCAATGTGATTTATAATTTGTTGGATAACGCCGTGAAGTATTGTGAACAAACTCCTGCCATTACAATTTCAACGAAAAACGAAAAACAAGGAATCATTCTTGAAATTCAAGATAACGGGATTGGAATGAAACGGGAAAATTTAAGAATGATTTTTGATAAGTTTTATCGAGTTCCGACAGGAAATGTACACAATGTTAAAGGTTTTGGTTTGGGTTTGTATTACGTAAAATTAATTGTCGAAGCCCATTTAGGAAAAATTGAAGTGAAAAGCCAAATCGGAAAAGGAACTAATTTCACCTTGTATTTCCCTCTTAATTAATCACCCAATCATACTTCATTCTCTCCTAAAATCCTAATCCGCGGCGGACATTCCCTCATAAAGTCATTCCCTAATTCTCCACCAACCTCGCTTGCGCAAACATCGTCGATAGGTAGGCCTGATGTGCCTTTACTTTCCATTCAATGAGTTTGATTTGTGCTTGGATATATGTCGTTTCTCGCGCATTGATAAGAAACAGTGTGCTTTCACCTTCGTCGAACAATTGGCGTTCAGCTTCCAGTAAGCGTCGCGTATATTCCACATTGTTTTCACAGATTTCGATTTGTGACAAGGCATTTCTGTGGTCGAGGTAGGCGTTCAAGATTTTTTGTCGAAGAGTAGCTTCTAAGTTTTGCAATTTGTTTTCTGCATCACTAATTTTCAATTCTGCGAGCGCCAAATCACCTCGTTCTTTTCTCAAGAATAAAGGCATTTCGAAGTTCACTCCCCATTTAAAATTATTGAGTTGCATACCCTCAAAAGGATTGTAGTTGATGGGTTCATTTAGGAAATTGTATTGCACTTGTAGTTGTGGTTTCAAGTTTTCTTTCTTCAATCTACGGTCGATTTCCAATTGCTCAATTTTAAAATTCGCTACTTGTAAATACGGATGCGAACTCACATTCGGCTCGACAAATGCAGGTAATATTGGAGACGAATGAATACTTTTTACAGACGTTGCCACCGTCTCTGTCAATTCAAGTGGTTCGTTGTTTTCGTTCCAAAGGAAGGTTGCTAATTTATTTTTTGATTGTTCAAAGTCGGTTGAAACTTGTTCAAACATGGCTTGTCGGTTTTGCACTTGAATTCGCGCTTCAACGGTGTCAATTCCCGGTCGATCACCCGCTTGAACTAATTTCCGAACGGCATTGTAGCGTGTTTCAGCTACTGTCAATGCTTCACGAGCAATTTCTTTCGAAGCAGCGAGAAGTCGCCAGTTCCAATAGGAATAACCTGCCTCATAGGTCAATTCATTTAACATCCAACGTTTTTCGGATTCTGTACTTTTTTCAAAAATCCGTGCTTTAAATAAATCTGCACGACGTTGGTCGATCAACATTCCTTGACCTAGATTGGCTGAAATTCCTCCATACCATAAACCGCCATTAGGTGATTTATTTTCACCATTCAAATAAGCACCTCGATTTTGTTCAAAGCCAGATTTCACCTCAATTCCAAACCATGTGGGTACTTTGACGCCACTGTTCATCAAACTGTAATATTGCGTCGAGTAATAATATTTTTGAGCGGTTGAATGATAGGCTTTTGGGTCAAATCCGCCTTTCGATTTCAACAGTTCCTTATCTCCCATTAGAGCTGTTATTGAAGCCTGTTTGGCGACGGGATGGTTTTTCAATACAATTTCATAGAAAACGGTATCCGATAAAGACTGTTGTCCGAAAGCAATGAACGAACTAAAAATCCAAATTAGTAAAAGCCAGTTTTTCATTTCTTCTTCTTTTTAGGCGTTTCTTTTTTTACATAAAAATCAGCAGGGAATCCATTAATATTTCTCCAGAGTTCGTACCAAATAGGAACATCATTAAGCAGTAACATCGCTTTTGTTCCCCCACCAACGCGAAGCGCAATTGGCCATTTGTGATCGTTTGGATCCGGAGCAATTAGAACTCTAAATTTCCCTTCTTCATCGGCAAAATTGTCGATTGCAAAAACAATTCCTCCGTAGGTACCATAACTTGTGTTAGGCCATCCAGAAAACACGATTGCAGGCCATCCATCAAATTGAATTCTAACTTTTTGTCCTTTTTGTACTAAAGGTAAATCCATCGGTTGCACATACATTTCAACTGCTAATTCGTATGCGCCAGGCATAATGGTAGCAATGCCATCACCTGCTTTTATAGTTTCTCCGATTCCAGAAGATAGCACTTTGGTTACCATTCCATCTTGAGGAGCTAGGACGTAATACATTCCATTTCGAATCGAATAATTGGTTACTTGACTTTGTAATTTCGTGACATCCACCTCGGCTTCATACATGTTCGATAAAGCGGAAAATTTATCCGATTCAGCTTTGGCAACTTCATCTCTAAATTTAACTTGAATCGCATCTAGTTCCATTCGAGCATCAATAACATCGTTTTTACTTTGAAGGTATTTCTGCTGAGTTGATGTATAATAAGCTGCTGCTTTTTGGTAAGTTGCTTTGCGATTTTCCAATTGAGTTTGAGAAATCAAATCATCTTTAAAAAGTTTTTCATAACGTTCGTACTGATCTTTCGCAATGTTGAAACTTACTTGAGCAGCGTGCATGTCCGTGGAGTCTGTAATTAGCTTTAATCTTGTTTGGCGCAATTTGATTTTCGCTTGTTCCATTTTGACCTTACCAGACTCAATAAGCGCATCGATTCTGTTGTCTAATGATTGTATTTTATCACTGTATGAAATTACCGACTGCTCTTTGGATTGCAACTGTTTTTGTGTACGGTTAACCAATTGTGGATCAAAATATCCTTCCTTGATTTCAGAGAGAAACAATATGGTATCTCCTTTTTTAACCATATCACCATCTTTTACGTACCACTTCTCAATTCTTCCACCAATAATTGAATTGATTGTTTGAGGTCGCTGCTCAGGACGTAAAGTCGTAACTGTTCCTTTAGATTGAATATTTTGTGTCCATGGAATGAAAAGCAAAACGCCTATTAGAGCAGTTAGTAGGTAGAGGAGTCTTAGGAGCTTTTTAGAGGACTCATTTTTTTGAAGATCAGAAAGTACTTTTAGCTCTTTCTCTACAATTTTATTGGAATTATTTGGTGATAAATTTAACATAATCAAAGGTTTAAATATTTTTCAGGACGATCATCAAATACAATTTTACCGTGAGAAATGACTATAAGTCGATTCGAGATGCGGTGTAAGTCTTCATCATTTGTTTCCATTAGTATAGTCGTATTTTTCATCCCGGAGATGACATTTCTAAAGATGCGTTTTTGTTCGTTACTTAAGTCCAAAAGTGGTTCATCGAGTAAAAGAAGTGCAGGCGAACCAGCTATACTTCGAGCAAAAAGAATTTTTCGAACCACATCTTTTGGAATAAAATACGATTCAGGGTTTACGATGGTGTCAAATCCTTCTGAAAACAAGTCTAAATAAGGTTTTAATCCTACCAAATCCGAAACGCGAACAACTTCTTCAAAATCGACTTTTTCGCGACCCAATGAAATGTTATCTGCGATCGTTCCATAGAAAAGTTGGTCTTGTGGAAGCATGTTACCAATGTCGTACCGTAAGTCTTTCAGGTTCCAGTTTCCGAGTGGGATCTGGTTAGCTGAAATACTGCCTGAGCATGGTGGGTATAGTCCTCCAATTAGAGAAAATAATACGTTTGTAGAAACACTTGAATCACTTATAATACTGATTTTTTCGCAACTATAAACATCGAGGTCAATGTTGTCAAGAATTGGAGCTCGGTAGCTATCCGTGTCAAAACTTACATTCTTTAAGGAAACATCAAAGCCGCCACTAGGATTTTGGGTTGATCGTCCGCTATACGTTTCCATTTCTAAGTCGGTAACTTGACCGATTTTTTCAACGGCGGTAAGGACGTCGTAAACTATGTCGATGCTTACTATTAATTTTTCTACAGAGTTAAGAATCAAGACGATAATAATTTCTGCTGCGACAAATTGACCGATATTCATTTGTTGCTGAATTACCAAAAATCCACCGATAATCAATAAAGCAAGCGCGACTAAAACTTTAAATCCTACCAAAAGCATGTACTGAAAAACTAATACCTTAAAGTGAACATTGCGGGCTTTGAGGTAGTTTTCCAAATAATTCTCCGTTTTATTCAAGGGCATTAGGTTAGTCCCCGCCAATTTAAAGGTCATTCTGGCATGTGCAATTTCCTCTAACCAATGCGCAATTTTATACTTGTATTTGGATTCCTCTAAACTTGATTTAAATCCTTTTTGAGCGGTGAATCGAAAAATTAGGACGATGAGTAAAATGAGTGTAAAACTGAAAAAGATGAAAAACGAATGGTAAAAGGACAATAATAACAAACCGAAGAAAATTTGTAAAGCAGCTGACGTGAAATCAATAAGTAACTTGGATAGCCCTTTTTGAATGGTTAGGGTATCAAAAAATCGGTTAATTAGTTCAGGTGCATATTGCTTGAAGAGTGCCTCCATTTTAATTTTAGGAATTCTATCCGCAAATTCAAAAGCAGATCGTGAAAAAATGCGCTGTTGCAGGTTCTCTGTAATGTGCATTTGAGCAATGTTCAAATAACCACCAAAACCAATGGCAACAACAACAATTGCTACAAGAACAAACCAAGAGGTGCTCACTTGACCCATCTGGATAAAGTTGATAATGGCTTGTATTCCAAGAGGTAGTGCAAGACTTAAAAGCCCACTAAAGATGGCAAATAAATATACGTTTCTAATTTCTTTTGAGTCGGGAACGAGTAAGGACCAAAATCGCTTAAACGCGGTTATTTCATTTTTCTTTTCCATAATTGTCTAAAATGCTAAAAGTCATGTTTAAATAAAAATCGTTGATTGCTAATTGGTTATCTTTAAAATTAGTCAAGCGGGGCAAATGTTCTGCGAAAAAAAGTTGTTGGAAACTTCCTTCGATTATTGTCGATATTAAAGCGTTCGGAAAAGGGTAGGAGGGACAAATTTCCAAAACAATATCACTCAAATTTTTAACAACTGATTTGTAGAGTAAAAAGAATCCAGCTTTGTTTTCGGCGTCAACGTTTTTGTGAAGATAGACCTTTGAAGCTTCTTGAGTCACCAAATGCCTTAGTTTTTTATAGTCACCGATGGTAAAATAAGGTTCGTCTTCTGTGCTTAATAAAATACGTATAGATTTCTCTAAACGCAATTTTGAGTCTTCTTCATGACGGGTGAGCAGCTCGATTTTTTTCCCTAGGTGTCCCCAATAAATGTTGATTAAAAACAAGAGAAGTTGGTGTTTGCTTTCAAAGTAGCGATATACAGAGGCTTCTGTCGTTTCAATCTCTTTCGCTAATTTTCTAAATGTAAATCCCTCAAAACCCAGTTCGTCAATTAACTCAATACTTGCCGCAACCATTTTTCTACCTAAAGCTGTAAAGGCAGGGTTTTTTACATATAAATTCTCATTCGTTAATGCGTCCGTGAAGAGTAATTCATTTGTCATGGCGTCAAAAATAATAGTAATACTATCGCTTCTAATAGTAATAACATTATTTAAGAAAAATTGTTTTTTAAAGTTCTTTGGTACTAATTTTTTGGAGATTGGATTTTTCAATAAGAAATAATCTGATTAACAGTCTTATATGTTGTTTGTCTTGGGTTATTGTTTCGTTAATTTTCTCCAAATATCTATTTTCATCGGTATTACTTTTCAGGTTATGGTTATCTTCGTTCGCTCATGTCAGCAGATTCAATAGTAATTATCCCGACTTACAACGAAATTGAAAACATCGATCGAATGGTTGATGCTGTCATTGCGCTTCCTGTCGAATTCGATATTCTTTTCGTGGATGACAATTCTCCTGATGGAACTGCAGAGGCAATTAAAATATGCCAATCGAAATTTCCAGATCGCATTCATTTAGAGCAACGTTCTGGAAAACTTGGACTTGGAACGGCTTACATTCACGGGTTTAAATGGGCTTTAAAACGGGACTACGAATTCGTTTTTGAAATGGATTGCGATTTTTCACACAATCCTGAAGATTTGATTCGGTTGCGAGAAGCCTGTTTGAAAGGAGCGGATTTGGCTATCGGTTCGCGTTATGTCTCAGGAGGTAATGTTAAAAACTGGGACTTGAAACGTAAGTTAATGTCTTATTTTGCAAGTGTTTATGTGCGTTTAGTTTTGTTCATCACTATTCGAGATACCACTGCTGGTTTTAAATGCTACCGTTCTGAAGTATTGCGGACCATCAATCTAGATAATGTCATTTTTAAAGGTTATGCTTTTCAAATTTGTATGAAATATGCAGCCTTGAAACACGGTTTTAAAGTGAAAGAGATTCCTATTACTTTCATCGATCGCCTTTATGGAACGTCAAAGATGAGCACAGGAATTTTTAAAGAAGCCTTTTACGGCGTATGGAAAATGAAAAAAATGGACGTATGATCTACCTGATTAAGAACGGTTTGCTTGTCAATGAGGGAAAGCAATTTACAGCAGATATTTTAATTAATAATGGAAGAATTGAAAAAATCGATTCCCATATTTCAGTTACTGAAAACCATGAGATTGTCGATGCTAACGGCTTGTTGGTGCTTCCAGGTTGTATCGACGACCAAGTGCATTTTCGTGAGCCGGGTTTAACGCATAAAGCCAATATTGCTTCGGAATCGCGCGCAGCCGTTGCGGGTGGAATCACTTCATTTATAGAACAACCGAATACCTTTCCAAATGCGGTTACTCAAACCTTATTAGAGGATAAATACGCAATCGCTTCGCGCACCTCCATTGCGAACTACTCTTTTATGATGGGTGGAACCAATGACAACCTTGATGAAATCTTGAAAATTGATCGTCGAAATGTGGCGGGGTTAAAGTTGTTTTTGGGATCGTCAACGGGTGATATGTTGGTCGATAGTAGTGCCTCCTTGGAGAAAATTTTCAACGCAACAGACCTCTTAATTTCGGTGCATAGCGAAGACGAAACAACTGTCAAAACGAACTTAGAGCACTATAAATCAATTTATGGCGACGATATTCCTGTTAAACTTCACCCTGAAATTCGTAGTGTTGAAGCATGTTATAAATCAACCGTTCGTGTTGTTGATTTAGCGAAAAGGACAGGGGCACGTTTGCATGTTTTTCATATTTCTACAGCCAAGGAATTAGATTTATTTACGAATGAAATCCCTCTTGAGAAAAAACAAATCACAGCGGAAGTGTGCATTCACCATTTATGGTTTTCGGATGAGGACTACGCCACGAAAGGGAATTTTATCAAATGGAATCCTGCCGTAAAAGCAGCAAGTGACCGCGAGGCATTGTGGAAAGCATTGTTGGATGACCGAATTGATGTGATTGCCACCGATCACGCACCTCATACCTTGGAAGAGAAGCAACAAGTTTACACCAAAGCACCGTCTGGCGGCCCCTTGGTACAACACTCATTGCTTGCCTTATTAGAAAAAACGAAAGAAGGAAAAATTACTATCGAACGAGTGGTAGAAAAATTCTGCCATGCACCTGCCAAATTGTTTCATATCGAAGACCGAGGGTTCTTGCGCGAAGGGTATTATGCAGATATTGTGCTTGTTAATCCAAACAAGTCAGTTGAAGTGAGGAAAGAAAATTGTTTGTACAAATGTGGCTGGTCACCTTTTGAAGGACAGACCTTTCATCATGTTGTTGAGAAAACGTTTGTTAATGGTAATTTGGTTTATGACCAAGGAAAAATCGTTGAAGGTTCAAACGGAAAACGCTTGTTGTTTCATGTTTAAATTACACCAAATACCATGGATGTTGTCGTATTTCGAATTCTTTCCACAATGGCGGAGGTATAATGTCAACAAGGTTACAAATTTACTTAAGGATCGACGTTTGAAACCTTCGTTGGTATTGCTTTATGCTGTTTTGTTTTTAGTATCAAGTTGTAGCGATTCGTTCAGCAATTCTGCACCCTTGGACGAGGAAAAAATGGTAGAGGTAATGTCAGAAATTGTGGTGTTAGAGCAATATTATCAACTAAAATTCGGTTCGCCAGGAGTGTATAAGCCTGCCTTGGATACAGCCGCTGATAAGGTGTTCAAACGTTTGAAAGTAAATCGTAAAGACTACGAAAAATCCTTTGATTATTATAGCATGCACCCCGAAAAATTGAAAGCGATTCAGGAGAAGGTAATAAGTGCGCTGGAGGAGAACAATTAATAATCTTAGTACTAAATTTTACGGTTTTGTTACCGTTAAATAATGTATAGCGTCGCTTAATAAGTTACATTTTGAAAAGCCGTTTTTAAAATATTTTTGTATTTTTCAAATCAAATGGTCAAAGCGATAATTTTAGAAGACGAACCTACAGCGCAAGAAGTACTATCGGAATTAGTTTCAATCTATGCCAAAGAAAAAGTTGAAATTGCAGGTGTTTGTTTTACCATTGAAGAAGCGGTTGATTTGCTAGGGCGAAGAACTGATATACAACTCATTTTTTTGGATATTCAATTAGGCGAAGGACGTTCTGGATTTGAGCTGTTCAAGTATTTAAGTCCTGAAAAACACACTGTCATCTTTACCACGGCCTTTGAAAAACACGCTATCAAAGCGTTGAAATTGAATGCGATAGATTATTTGGTTAAGCCAATTAACTTTCCAGATTTAGTTCTCGCAATAAACAAAGCAGTGGAATCCATTAAAGTTAAAGCAAACTCGTTTTACCTAGAAACAATTTATAACGAATTAAAAAATCATAACCTTGATTTGAAGTTCAATAAATTGGCGGTGTTGAAAGGGGATGAGTATGTTTTTATACCTTTTTCACGAATAAACTATTTGGAAGGAGACGGTAATTATACCAAAATCTTTACCTTAGATGGTGAAAAATATCAAACGCCAAGAACATTAAAAACCTATGAAGAAATCCTTCCAAAAGAACTTTTTTATAGGATTCACAAATCACATTTAATCAACCTTAACTGCATTGAAAAATATAACCGCATCGATGGCAATAATGTTTATTTGCAAAACAATGTTTGTCTTTCTGTTTCAAAACGTAAAGCAGAAGATTTTTTGCGCGTTATTCAGTCTGGGATTACTCTTCTCAACTAATGCTCTAACGCAAAATTATAGTTATAAACTACTAACTACCAGGGACGGTCTTCCTGCTCAATCGATTACGGGAGTTACCAAAGACAAAAATGGAATTATTTGGTTTGGGACAAGTAAAGGTTTGTGTTACATCGAAAATGGAAAAATCAAACAATTCAAAGGGTTACCTGACGAGGGCGTTTTATCTGTTTTTGCCAGTTCGGATGGCGCTTTGTGGGTTGGATTGGGTAAAGAACAATTCTTGGTGAGTATCAAAAATGGAAAAGTAACCTCTCATTTGAAACAGAAAAAAGCAAGAGAAAATGGGTTGGTACTTGGCATGTTTGAGGACAATAATCACCTTTATCTCGCTCAAAATGATGGAATTACTGTCGTTGATCCAACAGGAAAATTTAAACCCTTAACCAACAAAATAGTCTCTGATACTATGATGTCTTATTGGACGGTAGATTTCTTCAAATTCAAACATAAAGTTTATGCAGCTAGTGTGATACGGGGAGTTAATGAAATTCAATTTCGGGAAAATGATGTAGTTTTTAAAAACGTTTACAAAGGTGATTTTCTCTACGGTGCACATTGTTTCAACAACGATTTGATATTAAGTTTTGATCCAGATGCAAAGTTGTTTAACGCTGAAAAATTCATAAATGGACAAAACCAAAATCCCGTAAAAACAGTTTCATCCAGACGGCCCGCTGCTTATGCCAATGACACCCAGGAAAATATTTATGGCGCTTGTAACAATATGAATTTTGGCTTTCATGGCTTGATTAGAATCGACAAGTATTTCAATGAGGAATTGCTTTTATCTGATTTGATTTTGGGGCAAGAAATTTTCTTTGATAAAAAGTGCAACCATATTTATTTTGGTTCTGCAATGGGATTAATAAGACTGAATGCATCCTTCTTTTCAAAGGATTTTAACAATAAATTCGAAGGCGGGAATAGCGAGATAATTTCTTGTTTTCCAACAAACAAAGGAGTAGTAGCCTTAACGGACGGCGGACTTTTTCAATTCGATTTAAACAATGCCGTAAAAAAACAATTACTGGAAAAGGACTTTATTGAATTTGCCAATAAAACACAAGCAAATCCCTCCAAAACCTTTACGCTTCCAAACGATAAAAAATGGGAGAAGTTGAACGAAAAATCCTTCCAGTTAGATGATTTAAAATGGGTTAACAACAAATTTTACGTAACAACTGTTGATGGTTTTTTTATTGTAAATGAAAGCCTAGAAATTGAAGATTTTGTCCAAGCTATATCCACTAATTTTCATTTACTATCGAATGGTAATTTGTTATTTGACCTTCGGCAATTTAGTTTGGTTGAACTTAAGTTAAAACCCAAAAAAGAGTTGGTTTACAATAGTTTCAATGATGAAAAATTTGCTGTAAAGGAGTTGTTAGGATTAGGTAAATTAAACGGTAATACCATTGTAATTACAGCTAATCAAGGAGTTTATTCTTATGAAAACAAAAAACTCAAAGCACTTTCATTAAAGAATTTAAATTCTAGAATATACAGATGTGGTTTTTTTCAAAATCGTTTTTTGGTCTTATCTACTTCGAAAGGTGATGTTATATTCTATGATAGTCAAAAATCTTTTCAACTCGTTAAAACTATCAAGAAAAGTCAACTTTTCAATGAATCTATTATCGACCTAAAAGCAAATAATGAATATCTCGTTTTCAATACGGCAAAACGAATTTTTATTTGGGATGGAGTAAATTTAAAAAGCTACAGTGAGTATCAGAATAACATTGACCTTTTTGGGAAAATTAGTTTGGTAGATGACTTACTTACCATTAATTCAAATCTTTCTATCAAGCGAATTCAGCTTCCCAAATTATTAAAAGAAATAGACAAACAAATTGTCGTGAATGTTACCCAAAATTTCACCAAAAACAACGAACCAATTTTTAACCACGCGTCGTTATTTGAAGCACAAAAAAATGCCATTAGACTTCAGTTTACGATTTACAATGAATTTGAAAAGGAAGTCTTTCAGTCCTATTACAAAACGGAAGGCAACGATTGGTTTGAAATTGACGCAAGCGGAAAAATAATTCTCCAAAATTTGAGTTTTGGTAATACAAAAATCGAATTTAAAGTCCTTGATAAACGTTCGGGAAAAATCGCTTGGAGCAAGGTTTACACGATTTCCAATCCTGCACCTTGGTATTTTTCCAATCCTGCACTTGTCATTTATTTCTTGCTTTTTTCGGGATTACTGATTTCTATTACACGTTATTTGGTGTTACGCTCCAAAAGGCAAGAAATTGAACGCCTTACGATGAAAAATCGCCTAAACGAGTTGCAGATGGAAGCCTTGCAATCACAAATGAACCCGCATTTTGTTTTCAATGCACTTAATTCCGTTCAGAAATTTATCCTCAACATTGACCAAGAAAAAGCACTGCTATTCTTGAATCAGTTTAGCGTTTTGATTCGAAAAGTGTTGGATTATTCCACCACAAAATCCATTACAATTGAAGAGGAATTATATTTTTTAAAGTTGTATTTATCTATTGAAAATCAGCGATTTCAGGATAGTATCACGCTGGTTCAAAACCTTCAATGCGACGAAGAACTTCAAATTCCCCCGTTATTAATTCAACCTTTGTTTGAAAATGCTATCATTTATGGTTCTCGAAATGTGAATGGAGAATTGACCATTTATTTTTCATTAGTAGAGGAAGGCGACTTCTTAAAAATTGAGGTGAAAAATGAACTAAACACGTATTTGGTAAAGAATCATTCTTTCCAATCACGTTCAACCGATATCATTCATAAACGCCTATCACTTTTTGAAGGTAAAGCCAGTTTTGAAACTCGTATAGAAGGCTCCTTCTTCATTGCGAAAATACTGCTCCCTATTTTCGCTTAATCAGAAATATTTCCGCTTAATAATCAATATTCTCGCAAAGTAAATTGCTTGAATGTGTGCGTTTTATGTGTTTAGTTTTGTGAGGTAAATGAGATAAGAATAATTATGAAAAAACTACTTTACGACTCAAAAAGAAATACAAAGAATTTCATATTAATGAATTCTAAATCGATACTAATTCTTCTTTTCCTCCTAACTAGCCTGAAATCGTTTTCACAATTAAAAATAACCAATTCTGCAAAAGAACCACTTTGGATTTGTATCGCATATAAATCGAAAACATCGAATTTTAATGGTTGGGTTTCGGAAGGTTGGTGGAAAGTTATTCCTGGCGAAACTACGACTCTCGGGAACTATAAAATTACTAATGGAGAAAACACCTTTTATTTTTACGCATATTACGGTTCTGGTGATAAGAAAAAACAATGGGGTGGAGACACTTATTTTGCTGTATCAAGTGATGCCTTCAAAATAATCAATGCTGATAAACAATATGTTTTAAAGGAAAATAAAGATTACCGACAAGAAGGATTTAAGGAAAAGAGGTTTTACATAGGAATATTGGATCCTCTTACCTACAATTTTAGCCTTATTGAAAATTAAGACTTGATATGCCAACTCGTTTAAAACTAACCTTGATCCTTTTTTTAGTGTCTAATTGTTTTTATAGTCAAAGCAATTCTATGTCTTCATTTGCTGATTGTGAGAACAAAAAATCGAATAATGAAGTATGTAAATGTATGACGGAAAAGGTAAATTTATTACAATACCAAGTAACCAAAGAATTTGATTCACTCATTAAGACGGCTAGGGAAATTTTGATAGAAAAAAAAGACAATCAGGGGTTATACTCAATTTTAAAAAAGCAAATAGAATTACTTTCCGGTCTTAAAAATTCGATGATTCAAAATGCGCTCAAGGTAGGAGAACTTAGAGCATCGTCTTCAATAAGTGGATCAGGATATTCGTGCGTTTTAGCCGAGGAACAAATTCAAGAATTAGATAAAATCAAAATCTTCCTTAAGGAAAGAAAAGAGGAATTGGAATCATTCAGATAAATGTTAAATGGAGTCCAGAAACCATTCAAACGGCGCGAATCTGAAAAGCGATATGAGTAAGTATTATTTAATTTTATTTATGAAAAAAGTAATTTTTGGATGTGTTATTGGGTTTAGTTTAACAGCAATTGTTGCGTTTAAAGCAGCAAACTATGAACCAAAAAAAGCGACTGCTGAAGTGGAGCAAATGCAAGGTCTACTTGTGTTTATTCATTCTAAACCAGTTGTTGAATTTGATTACTTAGGGAGTTTTACACCTAATGTTGTACCATCTACTAATGCTAAACCAATTATTAATCACATGATCAAAAAAGGGAAAGAGAAATTTCCAACAGCAGATGGAATAATATTTACTGACGATCAATTGGGAAAAGTTGATTTAATAAAATTTAAGTAGTAAATATAGTCATATCAGAAACTGCGCGAATCCCGAAAAGCGAAATGAGTAGGGAATATTATAAATTTCTCACTATTAAATACCCATTAGCGTATGCGACCTTAAAGAAATATGAATAAAATATAGTAAATCAATTATTTAATAAATTAATACAAATGAAAACAATCAATTTAATTTTGACATTTTTAACTATAACTTCTATCCTTATCTCATCTTGTTCTGTACAAAAGCGTTATCATAGAAAAGGTTTTAATGTTAATTGGAATCAATCATCAATTGGTCAAACTAAGGGAAAGAACGTCAAAGAAGAGTATGAAAAAACAGATTTGAATAATAGCGAAACAGTTATATGTTCTGAATCAAAATATTTAAACAACTCAATTGCTAAAGGAAATGATAATACTCACACCGATATTGAATTAATAAGCATTGAGAATACATCCGTCGATACTGATTGGATTCAAAGTGAAATAGAATCAGAGTCTCCCATTATTTTGAACCAAGTAAACATTAGACTGGAGAAAAATACAAGGGCTGGTGAAATGAATATAACCAAGAAAAGTAAAAAATCGGATTTGGTTAATGAAGATGAGGAGAAAGAATATAGTTGGACAGTTGCAATAATTTTATGTTTTTTCTTGGGAGCATTAGGTATTCATAGGTTTTATCTAGGTCATATTGGAATTGGTGTTTTATATCTACTGACTGGTGGATTGTGTGGAATTGGTGTTCTTATCGATTTTATACTTCTTTTAACTGGTGGCTTGAAACCTAAAACAGGTAGTTATAAAGAGAATGATAAGGGCTTATAATCATTGATTTGTCTTATTTCAGATAACATGGAGTTCAGAAACCATTCAAACGGCGCGGAATCTGAAAAGCGATATGAGTAGGGAGAATTTTAATTATTTATCACAATGAAAAAAAGAATTATTTTTTTTGGATTGATTGTATCATCCTTGGTTGCATGTACCAAGGAAGGACCTCAAGGTCCAGCTGGGGCTAATGGAAATGCTAATGTTGTTTCCGCAACGATTACCTCTTCTGCGTGGGTCTTTAATGATCCGAGTTGGGTAATAGCCTTTTCTTATCCAGCGATAACCCAAGATATTATCGACAAAGGAGCTGTATTGGTTTACATTAGAACGGGATCTGAGTATAGGCAATTACCATTTACATTTTATGAAGATGATACATATTCTTCAAGCTTTGAAGTTTCTACTTATTTAGGTGGTGTAAAGATTATTCGAACAGATTCTGATTTGATTGAACCTGAAAACCCAGGAAATTTAACATTCAAAGTTGTCGTTATATCAGCGTCTGGCTTATCTCAAAACCCCAACATCGATTTCAAAGACTATAACGCTGTCAAACAAGCGTTTAAATTGAATGATAAAGACAGTTATCATTTTGTGAAATAAGATAACCTAATCAATTGAAAAGCCCATTTAATTATTTAAATGGGCTTTTCGTTTTTAAATATTCTTAATGATTTTCTGATTGGAACTTGTTTTTTTTAATGCTAAAATTCTAACGTAATGATAAACAAATTTTTAAATTCGATTATATTGATTACCAAAAAACAAAATTCTGATATTGAATTGAGAATTCATGCTTAAATGAAATTCGAGTTGTAATTTCAACTAAATTAGCCTTCTACGATAAATTTTAACTAGGAAGAAAATTAATAGAAATGAAGAAAGGATTTGTTTACATAATGTCTATATCGGATAGACCTGGAATTATCAAAATAGGAAGAACTGAAAAACATCCTGAACATAGGGCAATTCAGCTATCGAATCAAACAGCATCAACGGGAGAATTTAAATTGAAGTGGTTCAAAGAAGTTGAAAATCATGAGTTTGTTGAGAGTTTTCTTCACTTTGTTTTCAGAGAATTCAATATTAAAAAAGAATATTTCAATATTGACCTAGAGTTAGCTCTCGAATTGGCAAATCAATCTATAAGTTATTTCATTGATATTGATAAGAATTTGAAGTCTTTATTTCTTGGGAAAGTTGATTTCATGGAAAAAAGAATAAAAGCCTTAGAAATTAGCCAAAGAATAAAAGGTGATATTGATAAAAGGTCAATTCAGAATTTATTAGACAATTTAAAAAAGGAATTGGAGCCAATAAAAAAATCAAGTTTGTAAATAAATCTGAAACTATTATTTATAGTTACGAACTTTAATTTTGTTGATTGAAAAATAGTCGTAAATTTGATTAATATTTAATTAAATCTTATGAATAGACATTTGCAATCAGAAGCAGCAAAGAAAATTATCCGACAAATTGAAAATTGGGTAAAAAAAAACTCAACAATTTCGATTTTGTACTCAAACTGGTACGTGGGAGTTACAAATTCCCCACCACAAAGAAAATCCCAGCATAAAACCAAATTAGGTTCAGAACCATGTTTTTGGAAAGAATATAACGCAAATACAAAAGAAATTGCACTTGCTATTGAGTTGCTATACCATAAAAAGGGAATGACCGAATCTGTCAAAATAGGAGGGGTTAAACCAGACAGTAAATTTGTGTATGTGTATAAAAAATACCCTACCATATTTGACTAGTTACCCAGTTTTAAAGCTTTTCCGATAATAGTTCAAACAAAACTACAAAACGGTGATGTTATTATCCAAAACTTCCATACTATTAGAGAGGTAGCCAAAAATCTTCCCGCTGATTACAAATTAAAATTTGCTGAATTACCTTTGTACCAATGAACATTTTAAAATTGACGATTAAAAGAAAAATTATTTTCTTACATTAGTTATCTATTTCACACATTTTTATCCAATACTGATGAAACAAGTCTTCAAGTCGATATTCTGAATCCTAAAGTATTAAAATTACTTAACGATTTGGCGGATTTAAATTTGATTACCATTTCAAAGAAAACTCAGCCTAAACTGAAAGATGTGCTGAAAGAACTTCGCTCAAATTCTGAGCTTGCACCTGATTTAACAGAAATCACTAAAGAAGTTGAAAAGGTTAGAGCGAAACGTAGTGGGAAGGGATTGTCATATAGTAATTTTAGATACGAATCTTTGGATTAGCTTTCTAATTACAAATAATTTTAGTCAACTTGATGATTTGCTTTCCAAAGACAAGTGCATTTTGATATTTAGTGATGAGTTATTATAAGAGTTTCTAAGTGTTACGAAACGTCCGAAATTCAAAAAGTTTTTCTCCCAAGAAATTGTTACAAAACTACTAGATGCCATTAAGGAGTTTACCGAATTTGTAGAAGTTAAAAGTCAAGTTAATCTTTGTAGGGATGAAAAAGATAATTTTCTCCTTGCGTTGGCAAAGGATGGTAAAGTTGATTTTCTAATTACCGGGGACAAAGATTTACTAGTTTTAGAAAAATTCGGTTCAACCTCAATTTTAACTATCACTCAATATTTTGGAAGACAATTAATCTAAGAGTTTCATTTTTAGCTACGAAGTGTAAATTATTTATCTGTAAACACATGTATTTCAAGCGCTTAAATAAGTGGTGGGTTTGTGGAAGTTTTAATAATTAATTTACCTATTCCAAAGGTAAAAACAAACTTTCCACCCTCAATTCCCGCGTCAAAATAGCTGAGCTGTATTCATTTTCGTTGACTCCCCAGGTGGTGATCATGACGGTTTGAATTGATTTTTTGGTGCGTGTTGCCACTCGAAAATCGTTTTCTTTCTTTCGGAGCTGATGGAAATAGACTTCATCGATGCTGATTTCGCTGTTACTGAATTTTATTTCACATAAATTAATGGTGTTATCGTCGCGGTTAATAACTAAATCAACTTGCGCCTTGTCGTTGTGCCAAGCGTAGTCTTCGGATTTTATCTGGTCGCATTTTAGTGCTTTTTTTATGGAGGAACTGTGCTTCAAGCAAATGGTTTCAAATGCGTAGCCACACCAAGTGATATATTCTTGTTTTTGATAAATCTCGGTCCATTTGGCGCCTTTAAATCGTTTGATGAATTGGAGATAGAACAGACAAAATTCATCGTAAATTTTATACAAGGTAGTTTTTCTGTTTTGGTGATAGGCAGCGTATTTCACCACAAAACCGGAATGAATCAAATCTTCTAAAGCGTCTGAAAATCGTCCTCCTGATGCAATGTTGAGTTCTTTTAAAATATCTTCTCTTCGTATGCCTCTTTTTTTGTTTTCAGCCAACGCAATCATGATTTGATGATGATAGGAATTCTCTTCAAACAGTGATTTAAATACTTCATTAAATTCATTTTCTAAGTAAGCGCCTTCTTCAAAGCACATTCTATCAATCGCCTGAACCGATGATTCTCCTTTGTTAATTTGTTCTAGGTATTCCGCAACGCCACCAAATGCCATGTAGATTTTAAGTAATTCGATTTTTTCAATCGGCATTTTCTTGTATTGGAAAAAAGCTTTGGTTTCCTCCAGTGTAAAAGGCTTGAGTTTGATGGTTTTAGTAATTCGTTTGTTTAGTCCTTTTTTGTTGAAAATGATATTTTTGACCATGTACGACGCTGCCGAACCGCATATCACTACTACTATGTCATGTCTTGTGGTGCAGTAGTCGTTCCAAAAATTTTCAAAGGCCGCAAGAAAACCAGAAGCGCGTGTGTCCATCCAAGGAAATTCATCTATGAAAATGACTTTCTTCTTTTTTGTCGGTTGAAGCGTGTCTAAGTATTGTTTTAAGTAAGCGAACGCGTCCAACCAATCAGAAGGATTTTTTTCAGCTTCCAATTCGTCGTGAACGCGTCTCAATTTCATCATGAAGTTTTTTATTTGCCTAGCCTTCCCTCCGTCACTTAAGCCCGTAACACTGAAGACGATATGTTCCGCATAAAACTCACGAATCAGATAGGTTTTACCAATTCTTCGTCTTCCATAAACAGCGACAAGTTCAGAGCGATGACTGCTAAGAGCATCATTAAGTTTCTGTTTTTCCCTCGTTCTACCAACAACAAATCGTGACATTTTCTTTGTTTAATTGTGCCAAATATATCAAAAAATAATTGAATTTGGCACATAAAGTCCGATGATAATACCGTTTAAATGTGCCAAAATATAAATTATTAAATCATTTTGGCACATAATTATAACTATAATATATGTTTTAAATGTGCCAAAAAACCTATTTTTAAATCGTTTTGGCACATCAACGCACTATTTTTTTCAAGGATTAAGCTCGATTTCATTATTCACAATTCCCTTTTTTCGACTTCAATCTTAGCATCCCTGATTATTCCCTACTTTTGCAGCCGTTCATGGAATTAGCCGCTTTCCTGAAAAAAATCGCACAAGTAGAAGGTATTGACCAAACTGCGCAAGCGTTGAGTCAGGCGAAAGTTCGTGTCCATTGGAAAGGTCATGTCGGTTCATCGAAAAGCTTAGCTGCTGCTGCCGTGGCACAACAAATCCCAGGTCATCACTTGTTCTTATTAAACGATAAAGAAGAAGCGGCCTACTTTCTCAATGACTTAGAAGGTCTTTTTCCCGACGATAAACGCATACTTTTCTATCCTGCTTCCTATCGAGTTCCGTATCAATTGGAAGAAACCGATAACGCGAACGTGGTCACACGTGCTGAGGTGTTGGAACGAATTGCTAATGGCAGTAACACATGGATTGTTAGTTATCCCGAAGCACTTTTTGAGAAAGTTCCGACAAAGAAAAAGCTGATTGAACATACCTTGCGCGTTGAAGTTGGCAAATCGTATTCCATTGATTTCATCAACGAATTGTTGTTGGAATATCACTTCGAGCGCGTGGATTTTGTGTATGAGCCAGGACAATTTTCCATTCGTGGTGGTATCGTGGATGTGTATTCGTATGCCAATGATTTTCCTTTTCGCATTGAGTTTTTTGGCGATGAGGTAGAATCCATTCGTACTTTCGATGCAGCAACACAGCTATCGGTTGCCAACCATTCGTTTTTCAATGTCGTGCCAAACATTCAAGGACAAATGACCTTAGAAGGAAACGCTTCCTTTTTTGAATTTATCGGAAAATCAACTGTTTGGCTAAGTTCGTATGAACGTTTAGTGACGGTTCTGAACAAGGAATACGACAAATCCGTTGATATTTACACCAATCTTACGGATACGGTTAAACGAACCTTGCCTTCCGATTTGTATTTACATCCGAGCGCCTTGAAAAAAACCTTGGACGATTTACCTCTCGTTGAATGGGGCGCCGATTATCATTTTAAAGCAACGGCAACTATTCATTTTGATTTTCAACCGCAACCAGCGTTCAGTAAGAATTTTGATTTACTCAAAACGGATTTATTAGCGCGTCAAGGTGCTGGTTTTTCCAACTTGATATTTTCCAATCAACCACGTCAAATCGAACGTTTGTTCCAAATTTTTGAAGATATTGGAGGAGGAGTTGAGTTCTCACCAATGAATTTGGCGTTACACGAGGGATTTATTGCGCCAACTTTAAAATTGACGTGCTACACCGACCACCAGATTTTTGAACGTTACCATCGTTTTCGTTTAAAAGAAGGTTTCCGTCAGGCAAAACAAGCCTTGACTTTAAAGGAAATTTACAACCTTCAAAAAGGAGATTATGTGACCCATATCGACCACGGTGTAGGGCAGTTTTCCGGTTTGGAAACCATAGACGTTAACGGAAAACCACAAGAGGCAATTCGTTTAGTGTATAAAGATGGAGACGTGTTGTATGTTGGGATTCACTCCTTGCACCGCATTTCAAAATATACCGGTAAAGACGGCTCGATTCCCAAAATGAATAAATTGGGAACACAGGCTTGGACGACCTTAAAAAACAAAACGAAGAAGAAAATCAAGGAATTAGCCTTTGATTTAATAAAGTTGTATGCCAAACGTCGCAGTCAACCAGGTTTTGCATTTTCACCAGATACGTATTTGCAAAATGAGTTGGAAGCGTCATTTATGTATGAAGATACGCCCGACCAATTCAAGGCAACGCAAGATTTTAAAAAGGACATGGAGGCAGCTCGACCAATGGATCGTTTGATTTGTGGCGACGTTGGTTTTGGGAAGACCGAAGTGGCTATCCGTGCGGCTTTTAAAGCAGTAGCTGACAGTAAGCAAGTTGCTGTTTTAGTTCCGACAACGATTCTGTCGATGCAACATTATCGCAGTTTCCGGGACCGCTTGAAGGATTTTCCATGTACTGTGGACTTTATCAACCGCTTCAAATCAGCAAAAGAAACGACAGAAACGCTTAAAAAACTGGCCAATGGTGAAATCGATATTTTGATAGGAACTCATGCCGTTGTTGCCGATCGGGTCAAGTTCAAAGATTTGGGTTTAATGATTATCGACGAGGAACAGAAATTCGGTGTGGCTGTAAAAGATAAATTGAAAACTATTCGTGCAACCGTTGATACCTTGACCTTGACTGCAACGCCCATACCGAGAACCTTACAGTTTTCCTTGATGGGTGCACGCGACTTGAGCATCATTAACACACCACCTCCGAATCGTCAACCCGTTTTAACCGAAATTATTTCCTTTAATGAAGAAGCTATTCGCGATGCAATTTCGTATGAAGTAACCCGCGGTGGACAAGTGTTTTTCATTAATAATCGCTTGTCCAATATTCGTGAAATTTCGGGAATGATTCAACGCTTATGTCCTGGCGTTCGTGTTGGAATTGGTCACGGACAAATGGAAGGCGCGCAGTTGGAAAAAGTGATGTTAGACTTTATCGAAGGACGTTATGATGTGTTATTAGCGACGACAATTGTAGAGTCAGGAATTGATATTTCAAACGCAAACACAATCATCATCAACGATGCCAATAATTTCGGATTGAGTGATTTACATCAATTACGGGGTAGGGTGGGGCGTAGCAACAAAAAAGGATTTTGTTACCTAATTGCACCAAAATTCAGTGTGATGACATCTGAAGCACGTAAACGACTAGAAGCCTTAGTACAATTTTCGGATTTGGGATCGGGATTCAATATTGCAATGAAAGATTTGGACATTCGTGGGGCAGGAAACATGTTAGGAGGTGAACAAAGCGGTTTCATTTCAGAAATTGGGTTCGAGATGTACCAAAAGATTTTGAATGAAGCGATGCAGGAATTGCGCGAAAATGAATTCAAGGAATTGTTTGACGACCGTACGACCGATTCGTTTCATCAATTTGTTCAAGATTGCATTTTTGAAACAGACATGGAGGTTCGTATTCCAGACACTTATGTGAACAATGTTGCTGAGCGCTTGAGTTTGTATCAAGAACTCGACAATTTGAAAAACGAGGAAGAATTGGACGCCTTTGCCAAACAATTGGTGGATCGATTTGGTCCTTTGCCAAAAGCAGTGAAAGAATTGCTTTTCTCCTTCCGTTTGCGCTGGTTAGCGGAGGAATTAGGTTTGGAAAGGTTGGTGATAAAATCAGAGAAATTGGTGGGTTATTTCATTGCAAATCCGCAATCGCCATTCTATGAAACCGAGAAATTCACAAATATGCTAAATACCATCATGACGATTGGAGAAGGATACCGCCTAGTGCAACAAAACGACAAATTACGTTTGGTAGTTGAGCCAATTCGACACATCAAGGACGCTTTGGAAAAATTGGAGCGATTGAAATAATCACTCCCTTTCCAAAATCCCTCCTTGAGCAATCACTTCGAAAAAGTCCCCTTTTTTACCTTCAATTAAGACTTTATTATCACTCGAATTCGGACGCCAAATAAAAACTTGTTGTAAATACGCTTCGTAGTTGAAATCAATTGAATGAAAGTGAATGCTTTTATTTAAAGGAGAATTTGTAACGTAAATTTTACCCAAATTATTTCCAGGTAACAAGAGCATTTTTTCAGAAGCTGCAACATTCAAATTCAAAGTTTGATGCGCATTCAGTAATTTGGAGTACACTTTTTCATTTCTTTTTTCCGACCAAATCAGCACAATCACTTCATAATCACTAGTGTTTTTGATGGTCGCTTTCTCTCCATTTTTCTTTTTTGAAATTGCTTCTGTTTCAGTAAAAACCGCTTTTGAAATGTCGGTTTTAGACAAACGCGAGCAACTATCAATTTTGTCCTCGTAATGCAAATGCATGGCTTCTTCTAAGTGGGTATAAGCTCTTTCAGCTTTCAAATTGATAAAAGCTTGTCGCAGACTTATTGAAACTCCTGAACCGTAGTAGTCGATTTCCGAACTATCTCGTGGTTCAACCGTTAACTTTCGCAGTAAAGTGTCCAAACGAATGCGTTCAGCTTTGGACAAAACGCTCAAAGACGAACCTTCAAAAACAAGAGTAGGTTTGCCTTCAGTTTTCCAATTCCATAAGACATAAAAACACACACCTATTAAAACAAAACCAAGCGCAAGTATGCCTTTTTTCCATATCGGATTTGCTTTTTTACTTGCAAGAACATCCGCCTCAAAGACTAAGGTACCATTCTTTAACTCTTCGGAAATTGCGTACAGTGTGGCGAGTTGTTTTTCATCTAAATTCAACTTTTTCAGCTTACTTACCATCCAGTAGGCTAATTGCGCTGTACATTGTTTATGATGAAACAATTGCAATCGTTCTTCAACCCATTTCACTTTTGTTGCTACATTTAACCGAGAAAGTTGATTGAGAAATTGGATGTTGTTTTCAGAAAAGACGAGTGAAATTTCAGATTCAAATTCTTTAGTGGACTTGCTGGACTTTGCTTTATTCCATTCTTCTTCCCAGAATAGTTTAATTTTTTTTCCATATCGATTTTCAAGGATTAATCTGCTTTCTTCGTCCAGCAAAGAGAAATAGGAAAAAAGCGAAATCGCTTCCTGATTTGGCATGGAAGGAGTGGCTAATTTTAGTTCCAAAAACAATGGACGTAGAAAATTTTGAAATTGAGGATAGAAAGCGTGCTCCTTCCAATTTAGTCGGTCAATAAAAATTGTTTTAGGAAATTGACATTGTAAAATTGAAACTAAATCTTCTTCTTGAAGCACCCATCCGTGAAAAACTAAGTTGTTGTATTTGAAATTATTAAGATAGTTAATCAATTCTAGCTTATGATCGTTTAAATGGAAATCAATAAACCATTTTTCTTCCAAATCTTTCCTCTTTTCTTTGGAATCAAGCCAAAGTTGTAGTTCATTTTGAGGGAGAGGAAAGAAAACCATATAGTGTTAAAATTACGATAAGGATTTCAAAAATACAGTATAAAAGAAATTTGTATTACATTTGGTCGGATTAAAAATTAATTTATGAAAAAACTATTACTTTCTTTTGCTGTCGTTTGTGGTGCATTCACTGCAACTGCTCAAACGTGTACTCCTAACCAAACATGGGCTGACACAACTGATTATGGTGTACTACCTGATACTATCGTAAACCTACCTGATGGTATTCAAAACCAAGCTTACTCTACTGATTTGAACTTTAAAGTACCTGCGGAAGTTACTGCAGAATTGGATGCTTCTGGAAACTTCGTTGGAAGTCCAATTCAATCGTTTAAAGTAACTGGAGTGGACGGTCTTCCAACAGGATACCAATACGCTTGTAACGTTGCTTCTTGTCAATATCCTGGTGGTTCTAATGGTTGTGCTAATGTTTATGGTACAACTGCGCTAACAGGGCAATTTGACATTACGATTAATGTTGACGCTACTGTTATGGTTTCGTTGGTTCCAGGATTTCCTCCAACGCCAGTAACTCAAGGTACTTCATTTAGTGGATACAGAATTATCGTTGGAGCAGCAGGAACTATCGAGCAAGTTATTTCTCCTATTTATGTTTCTCCAAATCCAGCGAACGATGTGATTACAGTTTCTAATATCAACGCTAACATGAAAGCTTCAAAAGTTTTCGTTTCGAACATTGAAGGTAAAGTAATTGCTACACAAACTGCAAGTGGTGTTTCTAATTATACATTTGATATGTCAGGTGTTAAAGCAGGTGTTTATTTTGTAAATGTTGCTCACGCTAGCGGTGTTGAAACTGTTAAGTTTGTAAAACAATAAGAAAAACTTATTCAAAAGTAAAGCCGAGTCGTATGATTCGGCTTTTTTTGTGCTTTATTTTTCTAGAATTTTATTGGTGTTTTCAGCGTGTATTCGCCGTTTTCAGTACTACAATGGATGAAATATATACCTGAGTTTGGAACAATTACTTTTAAAGAATTTTCATCTTCAAATGGTATAGTTTGGTAGCTAATTTTCTTTCCAGTCACATCAATAATTTGATTTACTTTAAATCTAGAAGAATTTGTTAAAAGGAATTCGGTTGATGACAAGGCATTGATGCTTGCAGATAGGTTCCAAGTTGAAATAGTTGCTGTTGAAATAATTAATGAATAAAAAGCAGTGTCAATTCCACAGGGACCTTCGCCAATGAGTTGCACATAATAAGTCCCTGCACTTGGAT
Source organism: Bacteroidota bacterium (assembly GCA_039795265.1). Taxonomy (GTDB): domain Bacteria; phylum Bacteroidota; class Bacteroidia; order Flavobacteriales_D; family Crocinitomicaceae; genus UBA952. Next base: position 91,201 of record JBDKEM010000055.1, read on the forward strand.
AAGTATGGCTAGGTGAAGCCATGTTGGATGTAGTGCCATCGCCAAAATTCCAAAAGTAGTTGCTTACGAGATTACTATTTGCTGAAAAGTTAACTTCCGTTGCCGACGAACCCATAGTTGCCACTATGTTTACCTGAGTTAGTGAATCAGAATCTACTAGTTTCCATGTGTCAAGACTGTCTAAAACGGTCAATCGCGCACATTGCTGTAAAATCGTTGCAGTACCTGAATCTAGGGTTCCGTAATAACTTGCTCCAACTGGAGATTTATGGTACAACGATGCGTAAAAAACACAGGCATTTAAATACGTTCCCTCAAAAGATGGATGTGAACCATCAGCGGAAAATAAATTGATATTGGGGTAATTGTCTCGAATGTACTTCCAAGCTGGTCCAGCAGGAGCAACACTTCCATTTGCAGCGTCTGCAATGCGCAAATAAGCATCCCGCAAGCGTTGATTCATTTTATCGAAGGTATTGATAGAATCCCATTGTGAATCGCCGTTTTGTCTTCCCCAAGTCATGAAATATACTGCTTGAGAACACGAACTGTTGGCGTAAACCGAATCCGCGAGTTGAACCGCAAAAGGTAAAGTCGAACTATTGACTTGAGCGTATGGAAAACTAGGTTCTTGACTTTGACCTTGTAAAACCACGTAATTCCAATCAGTGAGATGAATTTTAGAGTAGGTAACGGGATCATTGACATGATTTTGAAAAGTATAACCGCCATTGGTTTTCGAGGCGACAGTAAGGATATCGCCTTTTGATTGGGCTAAATTTTTAAGCACGTTTGGTAAATCGTAGGTGTAAACATAACTGTTACCGATAAAAAGAACAGAAAGGCTGTCTTGAGAAAAAGACTTAATGGAAAATAAAAGGCTCAGGAAAAATAAGGAAAGACGCATGAAAAGTTTAAATTTAACTCTGAAACGAAATTGAAATGTCATCGTTGCCAAAAAACAAAAGAGGGTAAACAAGTCACTTATTTTGAATTTCATTTTTGTAATTTTGTTTCAAATTAAACCAATATGCAAACAATCACTTTAAAGATTAACGAAAAGTCAAAAATGGGGAAAGTCATTTTGGATTTAATAAAAATAAGTTCAGAAGAAAAAAGTGGCGTTCAAGTTGTCAGTGGTTTTAATTTAGAGACAATTAAGGCGATTGAAGATGTAGAGAATGGAAGAACTTTTCGTGTTAAAAACTCCAAAGAATTGTTCAAAGAGTTGGGGATATGAGTTATAGGATTGAATATACAGGAAAGTTTAAAAAAGACGTCAAATTAGCTAAAAAACGAGGATTAAATTTAGAAATTTTAAAAAGTATTATTGAATTGCTCGAGGAGTCAGGGAAACTGCCTTTAAATTTTAAGCCCCATATTCTCAAAGGAAATTACGTTGGGTTATGGGAGTGTCACATTCAATCAGATTGGCTTTTAATTTGGAAGTAAGACGAAGAAATTAAATTGATTTCCTTAACTCGAACCGGAACGCACTCAGATTTGTTTTGAAGTTGCTAATAGCGAATCGCTAGATTACTGTATTTAGAAACAGGTTTTCCTTGTTTATCTTTTCCAGTTATGAAGTAAACGTAATTTCCAGCGGGGGCTTTATCTCCGTTGAGCATGTTTCCGTCCCATTCAAAATTGTTGTCTGAAGTACGATAAACTAATTTTCCAGATGCATCTAAAACGACCAAGGAAAAATCTGCAATTTCAACTGCATCAAGGGTTAGAAAATCATTATTTCCATCGTTGTTTGGCGTAAACACATTCGGCATCACAATTTTTAACTCACTTTCTTTTGGGGCAACTTTGGTTTCGTTTACTGGAACAACCTTATTTTCTGATGGTTTTGTGGGTTGAACCAAGTTGTTTGAAACGTTTTCAGGCTTTACCACGGGAATTACTTCGTAATGTGATGGTTTTGTTTCAATTACCGTTTCGTTTGTAGTCGGTGTCGAAACTGCTAATTCCACATATGAAATAGGATGAAATGAATTGTCAACTAAATTAGTGTTGTTTGAAGTTGGTTTTTTTGCTTGAGTTGAAGCACTGTTTTCAGGTGAAGTGGATTGTTTTTGAGGAGTCTCTTTCGCGTTTTCTTTTAAAATTTCTTTCTTAGAAAGTACAGGTTTGTCTTCTTTTTTATTCAGAACAGAAAGAATAATGGCACCAGAAATTGTTGCAGCTCCTAAACCACCCAAAAGTAATTTAGTAGCTAATGACATTCCAACTTTAGCACCTACACCGATAGACGATGAAACCGCAGCCCACATTTCGGGACTAACCGGAACTTCGTGGTGTTGAAGTCCTTTTTGGAACAATTCTTTTATTTTATCTTTCTCTTCCATCTTTTGAGTCTTTGTCTAAACGGTCTCTTAAGTATGCCCTTGCTCTTAAGTATTGTGATTTCGAAGTGCTTTCAGTGACGCCAAGATGAGTTGCAATTTCTTGATGCGAATAACCTTCGATTGCATACATGTTGAAAACTACGCGGTAACCTGACGGCATACTTTGTACCAATTTCATTAATTCCTCCGCAATCATACTTTCAACGATGAAATCCGATTTATCTAACTTATAAGCATAATCATCAACTGAAACATCATTAATGAATTTCGAATCTTTGCGTAACTGATCCAAACAGCAATTGACAATAATGCGACGAATCCAAGCTTCAAAAACACCTTCATTTTTGAAGTTCGAAAGGTTGTTAAAGACTTTCACCATTCCATCTTGGAGAACATCCTGCGCTTTGTCTCTGTCTTTCATGTAACGCAAACACACCGAAAACATCCGAGGGGCAAACTTTTCAAACAACGTTTTTTGAGCCTTTGGACTTCCCTTTATACAAGCTTCAACAAGTGCAAAATCATCCATTACTCCACCTTTTGACTATTGAGTATAGAATTAAGTTGCATTCCGATTGAATTTTCCATCTTGTACTTACCTTCGTTCCTCGAATTTAAAATTTGAAAGCCATGAAATTAACGTTTTCCTTCTTACTCGCGTTTTGTTTAATCGGAAATGTTGTTTTTTCTTCTACTAAATTAAAATCTATGAAAACAGGGACTTGGCATGCTGAATTGGCATTAAATGATCGCTTGAATCTACCTTTTACCATCGAAGTCTCAAAGGAAGGAAGTCGAATCAAATTACGAGTAATCAATGGAGAAGAAGAGCTTTTGTTGAAAACGAGAGAGCAAAAAGATAGTGTTTTGGCGGAGTTCCCAGAATTAGACGCACAGTTCATTTTTAAATTAGAAAACGAAGGAAAAGCGCTTCGTGGACGTTGGTCGCGTCATCCCAAAAAAGGAAAAATTGCGATTCCGTTGACAGCTTATTGGGTAGAATCGAACGAAAAAATGGAAGCAGAACGTTTTCCTGATTTGGCGCGTCAAGCACAAAAAGATGTTTTTTCGGGGACTTGGAGAGTAACGTTTTCACCGGATTCCAAACAAAGTTCTGAGGCAATTGGAATTTTTAAATGTGTCGGAACTCGAATTTATGGAACATTTTTAACCGAAACTGGCGACTATCGCTTTTTAGAAGGTAATTTTTCTGAAAATGAAATGCGCGTTTCTACCTACAATGGTGCTTGGGCAATGCTTTTTACAGCTACACATACTACAGACGAAAAAGGTAATCGCTTGAACGGAGTTTTCTACAGCGGTGCAAGTTATTCTGAAAAATGGACTGCGATTCGTGAAGAAAATGCAGCTTTACCTGACGCGTTTTCAGCCATTAAAGTTGTAAATCCTCTGGACCGTTTTAATTCTTTGAATTGGTTGAAATTGGACGGAAAATCAAAAATTGACATCAACGATGAGATAAAAAAACAATCGCTAACCTTGATTCAAATCATGGGGACTTGGTGTCCGAATTGCGTCGATGAAACAGCTTATTTTAAAGAATTGCACACGGAATTTCAGAAAAACGGCTTGCAAATAATTGCTGTTTGTTATGAGGCCGGAACTGATATTAAAGTTTCAATCAATAAAATCAAACAATTCAAAAAACGAATGATGATTCCATATACTGCGGTTTACGCAGGAACAGCAAATAAAGAATTAACGGCAAAAGATTTCCCGATGTTGGACGAAATCAAAAGTTATCCAACAGCCATTTTAGTAAATCAAAAAGGCGAAATTGTTGGGTTACATTCGGGGTATTCTGGTCCAGCAACTGGAATTCATTATTTGAATTATAAATTAAAGATGAGGCAATTGATTGAAAATGAGTTGAACGTGAATAAATAGTTTTTTATTCGTAAAACGACTGTGGCCATTTATCTTTTAGCTTCCAAAGTTCGTCTAGATAAATAAAAGGAAGATGATGACACTTTTCCCAAACTAATTTATTGAACTGATTATCGGGATGTTGATCTTTCTTTTTTCCAACGGGAGACAATTCAACACAAACAGCCAATTTTCCCAAACGACTTCTGACATAATTTTCTAATCCGCTAGCGTAACTAATTGGATTATAGGAGATGTCCGCCAATTTCAATCCTGTTTCTCGCGCAACTCGTGAGTTAATTAAACTATCCACATTATTGTACTTTTCATACGTGTCGCAATCACGCCAAAATAAAACATCTCCTTTGGTATGAAAAGAAAGGGTTAAAATCGGACGTGTTTTTTGAACGAATTTTTGAAGAGCTACAACTTCCGCTGCATCTGCTGGAAAACAACCTTTGTACCCTTCAGAAGCTGGAAATTCTTGCGCAATTGCCGACTTTTTGTATAAATGATAGCCGTCATCGAAATTATTATTCAAATCAGTGCCTTTTCCATTGGCTTTCCAATTTCCAAAACCGTCAACACATTTTAAGGCAAAAATACTGTCTTTGAATTGCTCAATTCCCAACCAATCCTCGTGCGCGATTTTAAGTCCGTCGGGGTTTGCAACAGGTATAATGTACAATTTGTATTTCTCCAAAACTGATTTGGCAAATGGATAATAACCGACGGAGTCACCTAAAGATTGTAAAAATAAATTGGTGAATTTCATGACTAATTTGGAACTATAATCTTCTCTCGCATGAATGTTTCCACAGAAAAAAATAGGATAGGCATTCGGATATTTTGAATCGGAGATAGTTAGGCATAGCAATGGAAGTCCGAATTCTGAAACCCCAATTGTATCGAGCTGCGAATAAGATGGAGTTGCTTTTTCAAATGCGATCAAATCCTCTGTAATCATGGAAAACGTGTATTTGGCATCATCCTCTACCAAATAAGGAAGTTGTCCCAATGAAAGCAGTGGGATTGAAATGAAAATAATTAATATTGAGCGCATTGTCCACATAACGGGAAAACTCTAAAAGATTACCTATTTTTGATGAATTCGAATAAAGATACAATATTTATGATTACGACCAATTCGACAGCTCGACCGGCATTATGTGAAATGTTGAATATTGAGTTTCCAGTGATAATGGCTCCCATGTTTTTAGTTTCAAACGAAGCGATGATTATCGAAGGGATTAAGGCTGGAATTACAGGAGCTATTCCCGCACTTAACTACCGCACAACAGATGAGTTACGTGCAGCGATTAGACGTATTAAGGCTGCTGTTAATGGTCCATTCGGAATCAATTTAATTGTCAACAAATCCAACTTTTTGTACAAGGAACAACTGTCAGTTTGTTGTGAAGAAAAAATTGATTATTTCATCACTTCACTTGGTTCTCCTGAAGAAACTATCAAAATGGCGCACCAACACGGTGTGAAAGTATTTTGTGATGTGACGGATGTGAAGTTTGCTAAAAAAGTGGAAGCCTTGGGTGCAGATGCAGTTATCGCGGTTTGCAAAGAAGCTGGTGGTCATGCGGGGCCAACTTCCTACAAGGAATTAATTCCCCAGTTGAAAGCGGCGTGCAAAATTCCTGTTCTTTCTGCAGGTGGAATCGGTACAGGTAAAGGCATTCGTCAAATGATTGAGTTGGGTTCAGACGGGGTGTCAATGGGAAGTATTTTCATCGCAAGTACGGAAGCTCCAGTTTCTAAGGAATATAAAGAGGCATGTATCCAATTTGGAAAATACGATATCGTATTAACGACTAAATTATCTGGCACCCCTTGTACGGTAATAAATACGCCTTACGTTCAAAAAGTTGGAACGACTCAAAATTGGTTCGAGCGCTTGCTTAATCGCAACAAACGATTGAAAAAATGGGTGAAAGCTTTAACCTTTATGCGTGGAATGAAAAGTTTAGAAAAAGCGGCTTTTAGTTCCACTTATAAGACGGTTTGGTGCGCAGGTCCGTCCATTGAACACGTTCATGCAATTCGTCCGGTTGGAGAAATCGTGGCAGACCTACGCAAGGATTTTAACGAATAAGTTATCTTCCGTCGCCGTCAAGTAAATTCCCAAGTCCTCCTAAAATACTCCCTTCTTCTTTACGAGGACCAGTTCCATAAGCTAAAATTCGTGATGCAAGTCGTGAGATGGGTAAGGTTTGCAGCCAAACTTCTCCTGGACCACGGAGTGTAGCGAAGAAAACTCCTTCACCGCCAAACAACGTGTTTTTGATTCCGCCTACGAATTGAATGTCATAATCCACTTCTTTGGTGTAGGCTACAATACAACCCGTATCTATTCGAAGTACTTCTCCAGGTCGTAAAGTTCTTTTCATAACATGTCCTCCAGCGTGACAAAAAGCCATTCCATCACCTTCTAATTTTTGCATGATGAATCCTTCTCCACCGAAAAGTCCAGTTCCTAATTTACGTTGAAATTCTATACCGATTTCCACACCTTTCGCCGCACATAAGAAGGAGTCTTTTTGACAAATGATTTTTCCTCCAAGCACACTGAGATCTAATGGAATGATTTTTCCTGGATAAGGTGAGGCGAAAGCAACGCGTGCCTTTCCATAACCTTGATGTGTAAACGCTGTCATGAACAGGCTCTCACCAGTTAAAAGACGTTTTCCCGCACTCCAAAGCTTGCTCATAAATCCTGTATTTTGCTTAGAGCCGTCACCAAAAATGGTTTCCATTTGGATGCCATCGTCCATGTACATAAATGCGCCTGATTCCGCGATTGCAGTTTCTTGTGGATCCAATTCAATTTCTACTAATTGCATTTCTTCACCATGTATGAAGTAGTCTATTTCGTGGTTTGTTCTCATAAATTATTTTTGTTACAAATTTAATTTTTGGAAATGTTCTTGATGATTTACATTGAAAAAATAACAAACTTTGAGAATTTAACTGAATAAACGTTTCATTTGCATCTTAAACTCAATTGAAAATTAAGGTGCAGGTACAGCAAATAATTGGTATGGGAAGATCAGGCACAACGCTGCTTTTGTCCCTTCTAAGTCGTTCTGCGTCAACCCATGTTGTTCCTGAGTTGCCTATTACCTTGTATAATTACCATGCTTTTCGAAAGAAAAACAGTTTCACCGAAGGCGATATCGATTCCATTCTGGAGATTGGGAATAAATTCAAATTTGCTGGTAAACTTACAGTTGATGTTGATTATTTAAAAATGGTTGGTGTCAAGTCAAAGTCGTACACTGAGTTGTTAATTGCAAGTTATTTGTCTCTAAATCTTTCCTCGGAAGCGCGAAAAGAAGTGAAACAAATCGTTGTTAAAAACCCGACACATACCTTCTACGCGAGGCAACTACAACAACTTTTTCCTGACACAAAGTTTGTAGTGTTAGTGCGCCACCCTTTTGCCTATGTTAATTCGTGTATTGAAAGTGTAGAGATAGGTAAAAAGAAGGAAGGTGTTGAGTTTTATTCCGCTGTTTATCATAATTATGCGACTGAAATTCTGTCTTTGTTAAAGGAGCTTAAAGACACTGTTTTGATTGTTAAATACGAGGATTTAGTAACTGAAACTCGCGTTACCTTACAGCAAATTTGTGCTCATCTCTCTATTCCTTTTGAAGAAGAAATGCTAGTCAATTCAGGAATAAATTTATCCATTCAACACAATTACGAGCAACTTACTGAGCATCAAAAAGAACGAGTTTTGACTAAATTTTCGGCACTTTCGGCACCAGTAAATACTTCGCGAGTGTTATCTTGGCAAGGAAAACTTTCGGAACGAGATTGTCAAGTTATCGTACGTATTTCAAAAAACGCTGCCGCAAAATTAGGATATGACATTTCTCCATTACCTAACGATAAATTTGGCTTTCTTTTAGTTCGATTAAAAGTGAAATTGTATTTTTTGTTGGCACGTTACTTTTTCAGAATACCCATTTTCATCCGAGAAATTTGGCGGAAAAACATCTGATTGAAACAAAATTAAAATCTTTTTAAATTTAATTTACTAGGTTGTTTTTAAGCTGATTTTTGTTAATCATTTTTCTTTTAAAATGTAAAATGAAATAATCTAAAAATGTAAAGTAATAAGTTCAAAAAATGTAAAGTAAAACACTCAAAAAATGTAAAGTAAAATGCTCTAAAAATGTAAAATAGTTTTGGTTAAAAAATTGTAATAAATAGTATTTCAGATAGATAATTAATTTTTAGATGTGATAAAAATGAGATAGTTTGCATTCCTAAAAGTAGTATATATTCTGGTTATTATAGTGATAAAATCGTTTTGAATTAATGTAACGTAATTTAGTTTAAAAATGTAAAGTAAAAAGCTCTAAATTTGTAAAGTAAAAAGCTCAAAATATGTAAAGTATTTTGTTTAATTTGTAATTATGAACGATAGAAATTCTTATATACAACGAGCGACAGATGAGGAGTTAGTGCGAAAATTAGATGCTGCGGGAGCCTTGTTAATTCGAGGTATGAAAGCTTGTGGAAAAACAGAGTCTGCAAAACAGTTTTCAAGTAGCTTTTTACCGCTTGATCAAGATCCGCAAGTACCACTTTTAATGGAAACCGCACCGCAGCGTTTGTTGCAAGGTAAAACACCTCGGCTTATTGATGAATGGCAGGAGTATCCGAAAATCTGGAATTACATTCGACATGAGGTAGACGATAGAAAATTGTCGGCGCAGTTCATTTTAACGGGGTCGGCAAATCCGAATGAAACCATAAAAATGCATTCTGGCGCTGGACGATTTACTATTCTAGATATGCGCACGATGAGTTGGCAAGAAATGGGCTTCTCGTCGGGTAAAGTCAGTTTGAACGATTTGTTTGACGGAAAAAAAATTAACATCGTCGATGAGCCAACCGACTTGGAATTTATTGTTGAACGCTTGATTTACGGTGGTTTTCCGTCTTTAATTGGAAAAAGTTTACGTCAAGCTACAGATCTAAACCGCGCTTATGTGGATTTGTTGGCAGAAGTGGACATGAGTAGGGTTTCGGATGTCAAGCGAGATCCAATAAAAGTTAGAAATGTCCTGCGTTCATTGGCGCGAAATTCGGCTACCTTAGTTGAAATTACGAATTTGGAGACCGACATTCGCGAGAAGGAATTTAGGGATATTTCACGTCCAACGATTTACGATTATTTAGACGCGCTTGACCGCTTGATGGTTACAGAAAATCAACCAGCGTGGAATACTCATGTTCGGTCGTCTTCATCTTTGCGTAAATCAGCAAAACGTCACTTTTCGGATGTGGCTTTGGCGGTGGCTGCTCTTGGAATTGATAAAAAAGCCTTGCTCAATGACCTTCGTTTCACGGGTTTTTTATTTGAGTCGATGGTTGTTCATGATTTGCGAATTTATGCACAAGTAAACGATGCAAAAGTGTTTCATTATCGCGATTCGAGTAACTTGGAAGTAGATGCCATTATTCAAAAACAGAACGGTGATTGGTCGGCTTTTGAAATCAAATTAGGTACTGGACAAATTGAAGAGGCGGCAAAGAGCCTTCAGAAATTTGCATCCATCATTGACAACGAAAAGGTACCGCCACCAAAATCGCTAAACATCATTACAGGAACTGGATTTAGTTATACCCGAAACGATGGAATTAACGTGATTTCAATGGCGTCTTTAGGGAAGTGAACTCAATACTAAATATTTAAGATCAAGATTTTGCAAAGTCAATTAAGGGGCGTAAATCCTGCTTATCAGCCATTTTAACTGCTTTGATGTATGTCCTCCTTGTATCATTGGCTTTTACCAAATTATTATTGCCCCAAGAAAAAAATGATGCGTTAAATAATTTCTCCATAATTAAGTCTGCAATTAAACGTGAGTGTCTTCCGTTCCCATTGGAGAAACAGTGAATACTTACCAACCGGTGTTTAAAACGAATAGCTAATTCCTCGGGTGAGTACGTTTCGTTTTGAACCCAAAAAAGGGCGTCATCCAAAAGCATTTTCAATTCAGAGGGAATTAAATAACTTTTGACACCAATGTTTTTCTCAGATTTCCGAAACGCACCGGCCCATTTCCACACTTCGCCATACATTCGTTTGTGCAAATCTTTAACAAACTTTTCTGTGAAAATTTGCTCCGCTTTCCATTTCTTTCCAAACGTCTATTGGATGGCATTTTCGATGTTAAGTTGCTCAAATTCGTCCAATTCTTCACGTGTAGTTATGGAAGGAATTAGCAAGCCTTCTTGTTCTTCCTCGTTTAAGGGTGTTTGCCCAGTTATGTAATCAATTTTTAATCCCATAAATACTTAGGCATTTCAAATTTGATTTCTGCTGTTTTTTCAGTAATTGCTTGGGCGATACGTTCTTTTGAATTTTGTTGGTCTTCCAAGGTCATTGTATTATTGGTGCGCATCACGATTTCAGTGGCTAATTCCTTGGCCCGTTTTTCTATCATTTGTTCTAAGGATTCGTGTTTGGAAACAAAGCCATAGACCAACTGCATATCCATCGCATTAGCAACATCACGCAAGGTTTTCAAAGTAATAGTTCCTGCCACCTCACGGCTTTCCATATCTTTTAAACTCTGGGGAGTAATGGATGCTTTGGCGCTTAATTGACGTAAAGACATTTGAAGCGCAGTTCTTAATGTGTGCAACCAACCTCTCGGGGGAACAGACACTTCTTTTAGTGCTTTAAATTGTCCCAATTTTTTGTCCACTTGGGACAGCATCAACTGTTGTTTTGCACTCTTCATAAGCCTTTATACTTAAATTAACAACACAAATATAAGTCTTTAGACTTAAGTATAGAAATATATTATTAGTTTATAGGCTTAAATATTTTATTAGGATTCTAATGAATTATTTGTCAAGTGAACTTTAATAGTTTTTATCTCAACTATTGAACCAAAAAGAATTATTGTTTACCTGTCGAATTAAGAACTTTGATTCTTGTTCTTTGATGTGCTAAGTTTCTTCAATTCCTGATATTGTTTTCTTTTATCTTCTTAGGTACTCGATGATTTCTTGGATACTTTCTCCAAACTTAACTGTTGTATCTCCTGAAACGAAATTTTTGTAGTTCATTTTTGACATTCATGTAATTACAATTGGTGAATAATTTTGATCTCACAATATGCGCATTACATCACCATATTGATAATCTTTCCAGGAACGATAATGAATTTCTTAGGCGTTTTACCTTCCAACCATTTTATTGTGTCAGGATTCGCCATCACTTGTTCTTGAATTTGTTCGATGCTTAAATCCAAAGATAAATTCAATACAAAACGCATTTTTCCGTTGAAAGAAACTGGGTAATTGTAAGCTGATTCCACCAAATGTGCTTCGTTGAAGATTGGATAAGACGCATCACTCAAAGAACCTTCTGCATATCCCAATTTCGACCAAATTTCTTCAGTTATGTGCGGTGCATACGGTGCCATCAAAATCGTTAATTGTTCCAAAATGTGACGATTGTTGCATTTTTGGTCGGTCAATTCGTTGACACAAATCATAAAGCTGGAAACCCCGGTATTGAATGAAAAACGGTCCAAATCGTCACGCAATTTCTTGATGGTTTTGTGCAAGGTTTTCAACGCATCTTTCGTTGGTTCCGCATCGTTCACTTCAAAATTTCCGTTCAAGTGGAACAAGCGCCAGTATTTTTTCAAGAAACCGTGAACGCCAGTAATTCCTTTGGTATCCCAAGGTTTGCTTTGCTCCAATGGTCCCAAAAACATTTCGTACATACGCAAGGTATCCGCTCCGAATTTTTCACACAAATCATCAGGTGTCACTACATTGAACCAACGTTTTGACATTTTATCAACTTCTCTTTTTACAATAACTTTACCTTGTGAATTAGTCACATAAGTCATTTTTTCAAATTGAGGTTGCCAATTTCTAAGCGCATCAAGATTTATACTCTCGTCATCATTTATGTAATCAATTAAAATTCTTGTTTCTCTATAACTTGTTAGATCATCAGAGATAAGGTCATAAGAGTGCATTTTACCTTCTGAATCAATAAATGCAATTGCTGATTTCCCCAGAATCATCCCTTGATTAATCATTTTTTGGAAGGGTTCTTCAAACGGAATGTAGCCTTGGTCGAACAAGAATTTTGTCCAGAAACGAGCGTATAATAAATGTCCAGTTGCGTGCTCCGAACCGCCAATGTATAAATCCACGTTTTTCCAATAATCCACTTTTCCTTTGCTCACGAATTCGTTTTCGTTTTTCGGATCCATATAGCGCAAGAAATACCACGAACTTCCAGCCCATCCTGGCATCGTGTTGAATTCCATTCGGTCACCTTCGGCATAATTCCAAGCCGATTTTTCAGCGCGTGCTAAAGGTGGTTCGCCGTCTTCCGTTGGCAAGTATTTATCCACTTCGGGCAATTCAATCGGCAAATGTTGATCGTCCACCAAGTAAGGTACTTCGTCTTTGTAATACACTGGAAACGGTTCGCCCCAATAACGCTGACGAGAGAAAACAGCATCGCGCAAACGGTAATTAACTTTGCCAGAACCCACTTTAGCCTTTTCAATCTCTTGAATTGCTTTTTTTACCGCTTCCTTAACGGACAGACCATTTAAAAAGTCGGAATTCATTAATGTACCTTCTTTTTCCGTCCAAGCTGCTTCATCACAATTAAAATCATGAGTCGGTATAATGACTTGTGTACGATCTAGTCCAAAATGTTTGGCGAATTTGAAATCACGTTCGTCATGCGCAGGAACTGCCATAACTGCACCTGTTCCATAGCCCACCAACACGTAATCGCCAGTCCAAACTGGAATTGATTTTCCGGTAAAAGGATGTTTAACAAAAGCTCCAGTAAAAACACCACTTATCGTGTTTACGTCAGCTTGACGTTCGCGCTCACTTCGCGCTTTTGTTTTTTGAATATACGCTTGAACCTCATCTCTTTGTTCTTCAGTGGTTATAGTACCAACTAATTCGTGTTCAGGGGCAAGCGTCACAAACGAAACACCAAAAATAGTGTCTGGTCGTGTTGTAAATACTTCGATTTGTTTGTCGTGACCAATTAAAGGGAAGCGAACAGATGCGCCCTCACTTCTTCCAATCCAATTGCGCTGAGTTTCTTTAATGCTTTCTGTCCAATCAATCGTCTCTAATCCATCTAATAGGCGTTGGGCGTAGGCTGTAATGCGCATACTCCATTGTTTCATTCGCTTCCTTTCAACTGGGTGACCACCACGTTCAGAAACACCATTCACAATCTCGTCATTGGCCAACACGGTTCCTAATGCTGGGCACCAATTGACAAAGGATTCACCCAAGTAAGCCAATCGAAAATACATGAGAATATCGAACTTTTTCTTGTCGTCAAAGTTTTTCCATTCTTCGGCAGTAAAGGGCAAAACTTCCTTTTCTATGTCACCTGTAAGAATTTTGGAATCAATTCCTGATGAACCGTTTTTTTCAAAAATCGCAATTAATGTATCAATATGCTCGGCTTTGTTAGACATTGGATTATACCACGCATTAAACAATTGCTTGAAAATCCACTGTGTCCATTTGTAATATTCTGGTGAAGAAGTACGAACCTCACGTGACCAATCGTAGCAAAAACCGATTTTGTCAAGTTGCGTGCGGTAACGAGCAATGTTTTCTTCTGTTGTGATCGCAGGATGTTGCCCCGTTTGAATCGCGTATTGTTCCGCAGGCAAACCAAATGAATCGTAGCCCATTGGATGCAACACATTGAAACCTTGCAAACGTTTGTAACGGGCATAAATATCCGAAGCGATGTATCCAAGTGGGTGACCAACGTGTAAACCAGCACCCGAAGGATAAGGAAACATGTCTAAGACATAAAATTTCTCTTTATTTGGGTCTTCGGTTACTTTATAAGTTCCAAGTTCAGCCCATTTTTGGCGCCATTTATTTTCGATTAAGCGAAAGTCGTATTCCATGATTTGTAAAAAATGAGGTGCAAAGGTACTAATACCGACGATGACATATAATGTCGTATTCCATTTATTTCGAATGTCATGTCGGCATTATACCCTATGTGATTTTATAAACGACAATATGTATGGCATTTGGTATAACCTCGTTTTAAATGCCACTTTCGGTCTAATTAATATTAAACCAACCGTCATTATTTTTCCAAATTTATAAGTTTACGGAAGAATTCTAGCCAACTGTTTAATCTTTGAAATTCAAGGGTTAAACAAAACACCCAATTAATCACAAATAAGCAAATCCAAAGGGGTTTTTGTTAAAAAGTAGTTAAATTTGTACTTTATTTTTTTATTTAATGGCAATACGCACCATCCATTTTACCCCTAATCACAACGTTGAATTTTATAAAGAATTACGTAAGCGGGTTAACGATTATTTTAAAACCAATAATATTTCAAAACATGCCAACGCCGCAATGGTGTTCAAAACGGTGATGATGATTTCGATGTATTTGGTTCCATTTTCTCTCTTGTTTGTAAACGGTTTTGAGAATTGGGTTTATTACATTTTTTGGATCATTATGGGCTTCGGAACAGCGGGATGTGGATTATCTATAATGCATGATGCAAACCACGGGTCTTATTCTACCAATTCGACGGTGAATTTTGTTATTGGGAAGATTTTAGTTCTTTTAGGAGGTAACGATACCAATTGGCGAATTCAGCATAATATCTTACATCATACATACACCAATGTAACTGACTTGGATGAAGACATTAGCCCACCAACTCCTTTGTTGCGTTTTTCACCGCACAAAAAACGAATAGCTGCACATAAATATCAGCACATTTATGCTTGGTTCTTTTATGGTTTAATGACGATCACATGGTTCTTTTCGAAAGATTACCAACAGGCGAAACGCTATGAAAATTGGGGCTTAGTGAAAAGTCAAGGATTTAGTTATAGAGCCCATTTAACAACAATTATCATTGAAAAATTAATCTATGCAACACTCTTTATCGCTTTGCCATTCTTATTAAGTCCTGCATCATGGTGGGTTACCTTACTTGGATTTCTAACCATGCAATTTATAGCAGGGCTGACATTAGGAGCGATTTTTCAACCAGCGCATGTTGTACCAACTTCAAATTATCCTTTACCCGATAACAGTGGAGTTGTAGAGGCAGATTGGGCAGTTAGTCAGTTATTGAATACGTCTAATTTTGCTCCAAATGCACGATTATTTTCTTGGTATGTAGGTGGATTGAATTATCAAGTTGAACACCATTTATTTCCAAATATTTGTCATATTCATTACCGTGACATTTCAAAAATTGTCGAACAAACGGCTAAAGATTTTAACCTTCCTTATCATTCGTATTCTTCTTTTCGATTAGCATTAAAAGAACATACTAAAATGTTGTATGCATTGGGGCACAACGATATGGCTCCTGCAATCCATTAAGGTAATTTGATAAAAAAAAAGTCCTGATTAAAGTTAATCAGGACTTTTTTTTTCTAATCAAAATTGATTTATTGTTTAATCATTCGTGCGCTTGAACTTCCCGATTCATTTGTGACTGTAACAGTATAAATTCCACTTGCGAGTTTTGTTGTATCAATAGCTTCTCCATTATAATTAGAAATTGAAATCAATTCTTTTCCTGATAAATCATGAATTGATATAGTTGCCAAATGAGCATTGTCAATCGTGATGTTGTCCTCAGAAGGATTCGGGTAAAGAATAAATAAAGCCATATGATTTTCATTTAAACCAACAGTACAATTAACTTCTAGGTTGATAGTATCAGCGAATACGGTGTTACAAATTGTTTTAGAATAAACCAAAGTGTAGCTACCTTCTTGAGAAGGAGTGAACATACCATCGAACATGTCATTTGGATTTCCTTGAATTGTAGTCCACGTTCCATTTCCGGGATTACCATAAATAATAATTTCCTCACCGACACATGGAACTTCAAAGTTTTCGTCAATCTCAACAATTGGTGTTTCTAGCGTGTAAGTAAAAACTACATAACCATTTCCATCATTAACACCATTGATTCCTGCAACAGGTCCATCAAAGTAATTCGAACCAGCTGCTCCACCACCACCGGCTCCAAACACATTTCCATTACATCCAGTATCACCTGCAGAGCCACCGCCACCGCCATTTCCACCAACGTAACCACCACCGCCACCGCCACCATTAGGCGCCATCAAAGATTGAGCTTGACCAAATCCAGAATTCCCGAATCCACCATCTCCACCTTGTCCGAGAACTCCTGGTAATCCAGCCTGACCTAAAAAAGATGCACAACCTTCTCCTGGCAAGCCAACACCACTCGATGAACCTCCAGTTGATCCACCAGATACATATCCGGTAGAGGTTTCTGTAGTTGGCAGACCATTTCCACCGTTTAAAGAATTACCTTCTTGCATTTGGTTGCCACCACCATTTCCACCATTTCCACCTGTAAAGTCACCACCTAAACCGTGTAAACCAGCATTTCCACCGCCGCCACCGCCGCCAGCGACAAGAACTCGATTATTTATTGCGTTTCCTCCAAACCGAATATCAGTTGCGCCGCCGCCGCCGCCAGAGTGATTTGTTCCATTTGTTAAATTACCGACAGCACCAGCGCCTCCTCCATTATAGCCACCAACTTGGTTGTTAGCCTTACCTCCTACATACACATACAGGTTATCGTTGGGATTTAAAAAGCTAAAACTTCCCGAAACATGATTTCCTAGACCTGCTGCACCCCCTGTGTTTACTCCAGGATTTATAGAGCTTCCTGCTGCACCTGACGCACCAAAGGCATCTACAAAAACATTAGAAGCACCACATGGCACCGTCCAAATTTGTTCACTTCCAGTAAAAAACAAGGTGTCTTTTACAATTGTTTGTCCATAGAGCGATCCTCCCAACAAACACCCTACAATAAGTAAAGATTTATTCATAAATTTCAATTTTCGCCAAATGTAGAGGCGTCAATTGTGGCGATTCATACTTAGTTTGTAAAGCGAAGGGTTTAGTTTATGTGAAGGAAATTAATAGTATTACCTCAAACCTAACAAATCTAGTTTATCTGTTGAAGCGTCAATTTCTAAGCCGTTTCTTAGTATTAATTTATTGTCGTTTCGTTGGAAAGCTTTAATCTCATTAAGGTTGACAATGAAAGATTTGTGAATGCGTTGTAAAAAATGAAATTCACAAAGCATGTCTTCAACGAACTTTAGGTTTTTACTCATCATAATTTTTTTGCCGTTTTTCAATGAAAACTGACAATATGAACCATCGGCTTTTACAAAAAGAATTTCTTCGGGGTCAATGTATTGAATATCGTTTCTACTTGGGATGACAATTTTCTTTTTAGACTCATACAGGTTATGGCGCAATTGCTCAATTTGACGTAACTCTTTGACTTTAATGTTTTTAAAATGATTCACCGCTTCGATTAATTTTTCAGGGTTTATTGGCTTCAAAAGATAATCGACCGCTGATAATTTAAAAGCTTGAATTGCAAATTCGTTGTAGGCAGTTACGAAAATGATGGAGAAATCTATTTGTCCTTCTTTGAAATAGTCCAGTACTTGGAGTCCAGAACTTTCCGGAAGTTCAATATCTAAAAAAACGACATCGGGTTGTATGCGTTTGATGGCAGAAACTCCACTTTCAAGATCCGAGTAATCACCAAGAACTTCGATTTCTGGGCAGTAATCTGTGAGCATGGCTTTCAATAAAATGCGCGCACGTTTCTCATCGTCTATTAGAATTGCTTTCATAGTGTAAAGCTAATTGTCAACAGTTTGTTTGATGTTTTAAGTTTGTAAAAATCCCTTTTTAGTTTGTCTAGTTTGAAATCGGAATCGATAAGACCACTCGCGTTCCGGTTGATTGGCCTTTATCATTTTCTAAATCTTCAAATTTGACTCCAATTTTGGAAGCCGATAATTGGTTTAAAAGTGCAAAACGTTTTTCATTTGCTGCCGTAGCAAAGCTCTCATGCTGTTTTTCTTTTGAAGCATTTATTTTTATTGATGCAGCTCTACCAATACCATTATCGGTTATTGAAACCTTCAGAACCTTGTCTTCTATTGCAAACTTTATTTCGATTCGCTTCCTCCCTTTTTTATGTAAAAGCCCATGTTTAATGGCGTTTTCAACATAAGGCTGAATTAACATGGATGGAATTTGGAATGCTTCGTGAGGGATTTCTTCGCAATCAATACTGAAATAAAAATCGTCTTCAAAGCGCATTTTTTCCAGCTTTAAATACAATCTCAATGCGCTAATTTCTTCCGAGAGCAAAACTGTATTTTTATTACTCATTTCCAAAATTTTTCTTGTTAAATCGCTGAAATCGACTAAATAAGAGCTTGCAGCTTCTTTTTCATTAGTATAAATAAACGATTGAATTGTGTTGAGTGCGTTAAACAAAAAATGAGGGTTCATTTGGGATTTGATAGCTGCAAGCGTACTCTCATGTAGTCGTTTCTCGAGATCCAAGTTTGTTTGAAGAATTTTGTTTTTTGTTTGAATTTGTCGAATCCGTAATCTAAAAAGTCCAACACCCAATAACCCCAATCCAATCAAAACTATTGTGATAAACCACCAACGTTGATAGAACGGGGCTAACAATTTAAATTCATAAAATAATATTTTACTCTCAAAACCATTTTCATTTCTCGCTTTAATTTTTAAAGTATAATTGCCAGGTGCTAATTCATTTAAATTCAGTTGTTTTTCGTTGGTTGAACGCCAATTTTTTCCGTTTATTGAGTAGAATAAGGTGTGATTTCCTAGTGATTTGAAATCAAGAACTGAAAATGAAAAACTTAATGAATTTTGTTCTGGTTCAAAGATGGACTTATTTACGAGTTCAGTTGCTTTTCCATTCACCAGAAATTCATCTAGAACCATGTTGATGGTAGAAAACTTGGCTTTTTTAAACTTCAAAGGAATCACTTGAAATCCAAATGAAGTACTTGCGAATAACGTGCTCTTGCTCACTACAAAGTTGTTGATTGATAAACCAATAAAGCCATTAGCGCCCGATAATTTTTGACATAAACTCCATTTTTTATCTAAAACGAAAAGTCCAGAATTTGTGAGCAAATAATAATGGTTTTCATAAAAGGCAATTTTCCGAAGTGTTTGGTTTTTTAGGTAAGAATTGAATTTTTTCTGACGAACAATTCCGCGTTCGTTAAAAAGGTAAATCTTATTGGAAGAGGTACCTAGTAATACGCCAAAGTCCGTTTTGAAAATACTGCTTACCTCATCTTTACCATTGTTGATTTTTAGCTTGTTTATTGTCTTTTCTTGAATCAACCACAATCCGTCATTTGCTAGTGCAAGGATTTTATTTCGGTAAAAAACAGCGTTTAAAAAACGTTTGTTTTCACTGAAAAAAACCATTCTTTTTTGGTTGATTGGCATTGCGTGGCTGTCCCATTTAAGCCATTCATCCCCATTTTCAATTGGATAAATAGATAAATTACTGCTTTCGCACAAAAGATAGTGTCGTTGGTCAAGAGGGATAATATTATTTACTGAAATTGGTATTTCTGAAACAAGTTTTCCATTTTTTTTATGTTTGAAGGTCAAAGAGCAATAGAGTAATTCTTGCAGTTTTTCAGAAAAATAAAGCGTTTTAACTTCCTGATTTATTTCCTCTTTCTCAATATTTTCAAAAGTGTTTTGGTCAATGTTAAAACGATATATCATATTGTTCTTGGACCCAACATAGACCGATTTTTCATCCAAGGATAAACTCGTAAATTCTTTATTTTCCTCAAATACAGTAACTTCCGGATGAGGTATAAAATACAACCCGCTACCTATTGTAGAAAGCCACCAATTACCTTCTTTATCAGGAAAGATTTTGGAGCAAGAGATTCCGTCAAAAAGACGTGTAAACGTGTGTGATGTTGAGTTGTAAATTAATACTCCATTTGTGGTTAAAATTGCTAGCCTGTTTTTAGAAATTAACGCTGCGTTTTGAACAAAGGCTTTCGGGCTTAAATGGGAAAAATTGAAGTATTTATTTGCTTTTTTATCGAATATTGAACAGGAAATTTTGGCGACAAAGTATTCGTTTCCCTGATCAATTACCCAATGAATAAAATCATTTTCGAAGGGCTTTTTTTGATATTGAAATGTTGCCTTACCAGTTTTGTCAATTTTTACAATTTTGTTTTTTTGGAAATCAGATAGATAGAAGTAATCTGGACTCGAATTAACCGATGATAACCAATACCCCTTTTCTAATTTGATTTTGGTGTACCGTTTAGTTTCATCCTTGAGAATAATAACTTCATTTTTTGCCAAAACAGCAATCGCTTCCTGATTAAAATCATGACCAAGATTGAAGTTGGTATGATGGGATAAGTAAGCTTGAAACCCAAGACGATTTCCGATTCGTTTAAAGTATTGACCGTTGAAATTTTGAACGTATAAGTCCCCTTTTTTCGAAAATAGAATATTGCTAATTGAAGTTGATTTGTTTTCGTTTAATGGAAAATATTTGAAACTCTTTCCGTCATAACGTTGTAAACCTAGGTCACTAGCAATCCAAATAAACCCTTCTTTATCTTGTTTAACGTCATAGATTGTATTGGAAATTAAGCCATTGTTTTGATCGAATTTCCGGTAAACCAAATTTTGTGAGAAAGCTATCTCGCCGAAAAACAGAATGAAGAATGCGACTAAACAGATTTTCAATGAAAAAGACATTTAACGGCAAAAATAAGCAGTTATCCTTGCTTAATTGCGTTGTGTGAAATATCCTAATAAGTCCTCATAGTGTCGTATTTCGTGAATTGACTTCGGTAGTTTATCACTGAAATTATTAACTTGTGCTCCTCCAGCATAAATTTCTAGTTCTGGAAAATCGCGCTGTAATTGGTCGAAATAGGTTACAATGAAACGTTCGTCAACAGCTGTCAACCAAGAGGTTATTACAGTTTTTGCTTTTGTTTTTTCTAAACTTTCTTTCAAAGATTGATAGGGTAAACTCTGACCTAAATAAATGGAGTGTATCCCATTACTGCGCAGTATATATTGATAGAAAAGCAAACCTAATTCATGCCATTCGTGTTCTGGTAAATATAAAATTATGGGCGATGTACTCAAATCAGGTATTGGTAAACGATCGAGTTCAGAAATTACCTTTTGCCGAATTAAGTTGGACATGAAATGTTCTTGTGCGGGATTAATTGTACCAACTACCCACATGACACCGATACGTTCTAAAAACGGAATGATATGTTGTGAAAATGCTAGTTTAAGACCTTTGTTTTGAATAATAGAAGAGAGCGCATCATGAAACAAATATTCGTCCATTTCGACAAGCGCAAGAACCAGTTTTTCATCGTCAAAATCTGTAGCCTTGTATTTTAATTCCCAAACCTTTTCACTCACTTCAGATTCCGACATATCTGCAATTTTTGAGATTTTATAGCCGGATTTATTGAGTAAACTTATATTTAGAAGGTAAGCTAGTTCTTTATCGGAGTAGGTTCTTATTTGGGTATCTGTTCTTTCTGGTTCTAAGATACCGTATCGTTTTTCCCAAATTCTGATCGTATGGGCTTTAATACCTGTTAAAATTTCAATATCTTTAATCTTGTAAGCCATGACAGGTGTAGAACAACAATTGTTAAAAAATGTTTACTGAAAACGAAATTAATCTTCATTTTACAAAATTATTACTTTGAAGATCATTGATTTTCTGCCTTATTTGAAAATAGAAATTACTTTTGTGCCGTGAAATCCATATTGTTGATCATAACGTTGGGTCTGTTCCTATTAGGAAACATTGGTATACCAGTGTACAAGCATTCATGCGAAGAAGATGGGGTATTTACATCTTTTTTTGTAAATCTAACTGATCATTGCACGGAAAATCAAAAGGTTAGTTGTTGTTCTGTTGAAGAAGAGAACGATGGTTGTTGTGATGATGAAGAAACAATTATTCAAACTCAACAAGATTTATTAACCAACGACTATCAAGTTTCATGGCATTTATTTGAAATTCCAGTTATTCTCAAGAGTAGTTTCTCTGATTTTGATTTTGTTTCAATCAGAATAACGCGTTGTACAACCAACTTAGGCAACGATCCACCGCCAATATTATCAGGAAGGTCGATTTGCATTCAAAATCAAGTTTTTAGAATTTAGAAGTTTTTTAAGGCAGTTCTTTTTCCATTTGTAAGCATTGTGGATAAGGAGTTGAACGAAAATCTGTTATTCAGTCTTTCTGATTGAAAAAATTCTAAAAACAAAAATTCATGAAAACACTATTTTTATTAGTTGTCATGTCAATGCTACATTTCAGCATTTTCAGTCAACTCAAAGGTCTAGTTCAAGGAATTAATGAACAAGGCAAAAAAGTCCCTTTGTACGGGGCAAAAATCAAATTACTTGGTAGTCAACAGGGAACTGTTTCAAAGGAGGATGGTACGTTTGAACTTATCCTTCCCAAACAACTTCCGGATACCCTTAAAATCACAGCATGGGGTTACTTTTCGGAATCCGTTGTAATCACAAAAAATGATCGCTTTGGAGGTATCAACATAATTTTATATAGTGAATTAACTCTTCCTGAGGTAGTGATTAATGCAAAAAAAGAGGGTCATAGTATCTCTAAATTGAGAACACTTCACGTTGAAGAATTAACCGCAATGGAATTACGAAAAGCCGCGTGTTGTAACCTGTCCGAATCCTTTGAAACAAATGTTTCCGTCGATGTTAGCATGTCGGATGCCGTTTCAGGAGCAAAAAAAATTCAAATGATGGGATTAGATGGTGTTTACACGCAGCTGCAACTGGAAAACATACCGTATCTCCGTGGTTTAGAAAGTAGTTTCGGACTTCAATCCCTTCCTGGAACTTGGATTGAATCCATTCAGATAACGAAAGGAACTGGAAGCGTAGTTAATGGTTACGAATCAATGGCTGGCTTAGTAAATATGGAATTAAAAAAACCACATCGATCTGAAAAACTGCACGTTAATGGTTACCAAAGCATCATTGGTCGTTCAGAAATCAATCTTAACGGTGCAGAGAAAATAGGGGAGAAGTGGCACACGGGTTGGTTCCTACACGGTTCTTCGGTTTATGGGAATGTGGACAGAAATAAAGATGGGTTTAGAGATATTCCAATGGGCGATAATTTGGCTTTTACAAATCGTTGGCAGTATGACGGTAAGAAAATGGAGGCGCAACTTGCCATGAATGTCTATCATGACAGAAAATTAGGTGGTCAAACTTCTTTTTATCGAGGTAGCGAAATTGAACCTAACCCGACTGTGCCTTATGGTGTAATGATGAACGCACGCCATGCTGATATCTTTGCAAAAACAGGATTTTTTGGAAAACGACCACAACAATCATTAGGAATAATATACAATTTAAAGTTTCAAGATGTAAACGGATTGATGGGTTTGCGTTCGTATTCAGGAGAAGAAAAAAGAGCCTATGTGAATGCCATTTATGACGATATTTTAGGCACGTCGGATCATAAAATTAAAATAGGTGGTGGTATGACCGCATTATCCATTTTTCAGCAAGCAGGTGATTTAACTGCCAATCGCCATGAGTTAGTGCCTGGAGCATTTGTTGAATATGCTTACAACGGTCAACGTTTTCAATCGGTTGCAGGATTTCGTGCAGATTACCATTCAATTTTTGGCTGGCAATGGATCCCAAGAATTCATGCTAAAGTGATAATAGACGAGCACACAGATTTGCGCTTTACAGCCGGAAAGGGTTGGCGCACTCCAAACTATATTATTGATAATATTTCTTTATTGGCAAGTTCAAAAGTTTGGCAAGCTCCAGGTTCTTTACAAGCTGAAAAGTCATGGAATTTTGGGGGCTCATTGGTTCGAGAGTTTACGTTCTTGAAACGAAAGGCTAGTTTGAGCGTTGATTATTATCACACCTTATTTGAGAATCAGTTGTTAGTTGATCGTGATCGTAGTACGGATACCATTTATTTTGTCAATTTGTCACGTGCGTCGTATTCCAATAGTTTTCAAGTCGAATTCAGTTGGAAAATTCTACCACAATGGGATATACGACTTGCCTATAAATTCTTGGATGTTAAAGGTTTGTATGATGGTAAGTACCGTCAACAAGTGATGATTCCACGCCATCGAGGTTTCTTGAATTTGGCTTACATTTCTAAGAATAAAAAATGGGAAGCAGACGGTACATTGTCGGTTTTTGGTTCTTCGAGAATGCCTGCTCAAATTGATACATCTTCAAATGGAAAAATCATGGATGAAAAAAGTCCAGCTTATTGGATGTTGAATGCGCAAATAACCCGTAATTTTAAACGATGGGAAATGTATATCGGTGGTGAAAATTTGTTGAATCAACGTCAAATTAATCCAATTATTGACGCACAGAACCCTTTCAGTTCCCGATTCGATGCTACAAACGTGTGGGGTCCAATTTTGGGAGTGAATGTTTATGCTGGATTTCGATATACCTTGAAGAAAGGAAGTAAAATCCGTCATGGCATAGAAAATTGAAATGGAGAATTACGGATTGGAAAATGGAAAATTGCGGATTGGATTTTCATCAAAAAATCGATCACAAATGCCCATTCGCTTTTACCTATTCAATGTTACCTATCCCTCATTTCTCATTTCTCTTCGCCGCGGCGAACCCTCATTCTCATTTCTCATTCTCATTTCTCATTCTCTCATAAAATCCTAACATCCTAAAATCAAAAAAAAATGAAAAATCTAATCTTCCTCGCGCTAGTGTTATTGACAAGTTTACATGTAGGCGCACAAAAAAAACAAAGTAACGAAGTGATTACAATTCAAACTACAGCTGAGTGTGAACAATGCAAAGATCGGATTGAGTCGAAGTTGAATTACACAAAAGGAATAAAATATGCTCAAGTTGATTTGGAAACGAAAAAGGTAAAAGTAAAATTCAATCAGCAACTTATTAAAAAAGAAGAAATCTTGCAATTGCTCTCTAAACTGGGATATGACGCCGATGAGTTAAAAGCGGATCCTGTTGCGTATGAAGCTTTACCTGCTTGTTGTAAGATAAATGGAATGCATCAACATTAGAAAATCGCTTTATTCAAGATTGCTGCTTTTTGTCAAGAGACTCTTTCGGTTTGAAATCATAGATTATTTTGATTTCTGTTGTTTGTTCTCGTTGTTGAGAAGCAGCAATTTGCTCTTCACGTAGGCGCTGTTGTTCCTCGAAAGCACGAACTTTTGCCCAGTATTCTCCTTCTAAATCAGGTGGTTCTATGCCTAATTCTTTCTCAATTTCGTATTGATATTTTGGTCGTTGTGGTCCATCTTTTCTGAAAATAATGGCTAAAACGACACCTGTGATTAATCCCGCGAGGTGTCCTTGCCATGAAACATGTTCCTTTATTGGAAAAATTCCCCAAACTAAGCTTCCGTATATGAAAACGACGAACAACGAAAGTCCCTGTAGAGGAAGGTGTCTTCGGAAAGTTCCAGAAGTAAAAAGAAATGCCGTTAGTGCGTAAATTAAACCACTCATGCCAATATTATAAGAGCCCGTATTTTTGGCAATTATCCACAATAAAGCACCCGTGAAAAACCAACTATACAAGAAAACTTTTATGGCTATTTCCCGATAGCTATAGAACAATAAGGTGGTTAAAATTAAGGTGGGTAAGGAGTTGTTTATGATATGATGAATGTCATTGTGTGCATGAATAAAGGGCATAAAGAATATCCCTCTAAGTCCTTCAATATTTTTTGGTAGAACGCCATACTTGTGAAAATCAGTGATGAACAAAAAATCCGCCCAATAACTCATCCACATGATAATTACCAATCCCAATCCTACTATGAAGGCACGCGCTAATGATTTATCTCTTTTTAAAAATAGTAACACGCTGCTGCCTTTTCAAAAGTCGTTCCTCGATGTCGAAATTAAAATCACGGACCTGTATTTTTTTTTAAAATGAATAGTTATAAATAAGGTAATCAATTGTTTAAGTCGTTCTTTAAGTCGCTTTCTAGCATGGGATGGAATTGAGTTTTGAATCATGAAAGTTCTGCCAATTTGTCAATTTGTGATAGTTTTCGATTTCAAGGGCGAATAAATTGACACCAATAAGGCGATAAAAGTGGTAATTTCGCGCTTCCATATTTTTTATAACTTTCCAATGCGCATCGATATTTTAACTGTTGTTCCTTCATTGTTAGAAAGTCCGTTTGCTGCTTCAATCATGCAACGAGCACAGGACAAAGGTTTAGTTGAAATTCATGTGCACAACATCCGCGATTATGCTACCAACAAGCATAAAAATGTGGATGATTACCAATACGGTGGCGGAGCTGGAATGGTAATGAGTTGTGAACCGATTGCGTTATTGATGGATAATTTGATGACCGAACGTTCTTATGATGAAGTGATTTATATGACACCTGATGGGAAAGTGCTAGAACAGCGAGATTGTAATCAATTGTCTTTATATCAGAATATTATAATATTATGTGGACACTATAAAGGTGTTGATGAACGAATTCGAGAACACTATATCACGAAAGAAATTTCAATCGGCTCTTACGTGCTTTCAGGAGGAGAATTGGCAGCAGCAGTGGTTGTCGATGCAGTTGTTCGGTTGATACCAGGGGTGTTGAATGACGAAACTTCGGCTTTGACAGACAGTTTTCAGGATAATTTATTGTCGCCACCAGTTTACACGCGTCCTCCAGAGTTTAGAGGTTGGAAAGTTCCCGAAGTTCTTCTTTCTGGAAATCCAAAACAAATCGACCAATGGAGAGAGGAGCAGGCTTATAAGCGAACGAAAGAACGACGTCCTGATTTGTTGGATTAGTTATTTTTTAAAATCTATTTTAGAATTTAACCTCATCGAAAACCCAAATTAACCTACAATTTTATGCTAATTGGTCAAGATTTTGAAAAGTTGCAATTGCCAGTTGGAAACCTTATTCTATTGGAACCGAATGTACTTTTCACCGACACAATTATGGCGGGAATTAGTTTAGGCTTGGGTATTATGTTGTTGCGTAAACCAACAAAATTCGCAGCTCATCGCTGGTGGACCGCGTTTTTTCTTCTTTTTGGTATCAGCTCGTTTTTAGGTGGATTGGGACACGCAATGTTTGGTTATTGGGGCATTTATGGAAAGTTTGGATCGTGGTTAACCGCCATTCCTGCGATTTATTTCATTGAACGTGGTATGGTTGATCAAGAACCAAATGAGCAACTCAAAAAGCGCTATCAAACCATCGCACTCATAAAAATGATCCTTGTCACAGTTATTTTTGGTTTCGTTTGCTGGAAGGGAAATTTGGAGGTGAAACCTGAACGTGGATTTTTACCAATCGCTGCGCATACGATTATTGGTGTTTCAATGTCGGCAGGTTATTTGGGATGGCGATATAGCAAACAACTTCATCGTTCATTTTACGATTATTACCTCGGAATGCTGATCATTTTGCCAAGTGCCTTTTTCTTTCTGTTAAAAATTAATCCAGTAGTTTGGTTTGATAAAAATGATGTCAGTCACGTGTTTATAACTATCGGAATTGTTTATTTCTACAAGGCAATTCGTGGTTATGATTTCGGAAAGGTTTGAAAAAATCGGATTAAATGTTTTGTAAATCAATCATCCGCATTGCCACAAATAACTTCAACACTTTCTCACCAACTTCGGGAATTTGAACATGTATTAAATATGTTCCTGATGCAATCGGAATATTAACTGAGTTGGTCAAAGTCCAATCTTGATAAGTAATTGGACTATCTTTTTCAAAACGTTTAATGAGTTTTCCAGATGTGGTGTAAATCGTAATCGAACATCTTTCTGGTAAGTTGATGATTTTAACGCGATTATCCAATTTGTTGCGCTCGTATTCCGAAAATGCACAATATGGATTCGGAACCACATTGATTAAATCGAGTGCTGATGAAAGAGTTGGTCGATTTTGGGTTATTGTTGCATTTCCTTTCATATTCCAACTATACATCGGGCGACCATTATTGGCTCCAGTAACCGTGAAATTTTTGTATTCTTTATTTATTCTCAAGGTCATCGTTGCAGGAGTGCTTAACACAGTGGTATTTTGACGCAACAACGGGTAGAAAATCCACGTTAATCCGCCGTAAAGTTCGCGTTTCAATTGAGGGTCATTAGTACTTTCGATTGCCGCCCATCGTTGATACAGGAAGTTTCCTGAATTGCTTTCGGCTTCATTTGGTCGATAAGCAGGGAAATTGAATAGTTGGCTGTTTCCGTTAATTGTCGCTTGTTGGTAACTGAAAATGTAAACTGGTTGCATTCCTCCAAATAGCGGAACTCCCGTTGAACTTATCAAGCGTGATGTTGGGTTCCAAATCATGTCGGCGCCATTTTCTCCACCAAGAAATGAGTTTTCACCGAAGGCAAGGTACAATCGAGCACCCGTTTCCAAATCAACAGCATAACCTGGAAACCAACCCATCCCCATTCCTGAACCATCCGGAAGTCCATTTTTTCCTACGCTTAAACTTTTTCGCATGGCTCCTGGTTCGGCATTTCCAATGTTCAAATTGGCAGTTCTTCCTAGTTCAATGACTGGACAACGTGTCCACAGGGATTGGTCATCTGTCATAACTAATTGAATAGAAGGTAGGTTTGTGATAAATGCATTAGTTTTTGCTGAACCAATACTGCTTGAGAAGTTGAAATAGGCTAATGGCATGTAATCCGCTTGGTAGCCAACTAAACGGTGAGGGGCAACAATTCCACCAAGAATTTTTTCAAATTTTTGATCAGGATCAACATTGATCTCATCTCTGTAGTTGCATGGATTGAGATAAGCGGCTGCATTCGGAAGACAATCCGCTGCAGGAGCATCATAGCTTCCCGAACGTATCCAGTTGTTCGGAAAATAGGCGTCATTATCTTCCACTCCGGTCAACCATCTTTTGGAGGAATCAGCAAAGGTTAATGAAGCATCAATCATGTCAGTAATTCTATTATTGGTAGTGCCAATAGTGGTATAATTTTCTTGAACTATTTGGACAGACACACCCCATTGTGGAATGAGTTGCTCGTTATTTTTCAAAATTGTGACTTGTGAAGTTACAGAGTCAATTAAGTTACCACCTTTATTTTCATAACGATAAATTACCCAATTGGCCTCGTTTGCACTGTTCGAGTTTGTTGGTGAATATCCTTTGAATTGACATTCAAAATAACCGTCAGCAACGTTTAATGGATCAACAACTTTTATATTAATCGGCCCCTTGTTTTTAGAATACGTTAAATCAGTAGTTGTTCCTTGTTCCAGTATGGTTTTCAAGGAATTTTCGGAAAGACTCAAAGGACGCATACCATTTCCATAACCATCGTGTAAAGTGATTTCTGGACTTTCTCCATATTCTAAATAATGCAATGTTCCTCCGTATTCTGGAGCGGGATTATGAGGTGTAACTTCAATAATTTTTACTTCACCAACAGCCGCTTTTCTACTTGCTAAGTAGCGCAATTTTTGTCCATCAATTGCTGTAGGATCATCGGGAACGTAATTTTTGAAGTTGTTGTAGGCGTAGGAAATGGCGAGGTAATAATACTTTTTAAAATTTACCAATCGCGAATTTCCTTGAGCAAAGAGGTCATTTTTAACACTGAAACTATGCCGAATTCCTTTGTCTTCTCCATTTACCCGCTCAATTGGAATACTAGCATTGAGTTCATCACTAAATTCAAAATTGATAATTCTTCCAATGCCGTCTTTAAGGTCACATTGCGCCACCAATCGAGCCTTATTGGCATCTTGAATGTCGGATAGTGATACCTTATTGTCTTTCAATTGATAAATTTGATAGCCTTGGAATCTGTACTTTTTATCCGCATCAGGATTCTCCGCAACGATAAATGGATCAAATTCTTCGTATGCTTCGTTGTAATTATTGGAATTGATTGGATTAGAGAGGGATAAGATAACTTCGTTGTTTAATTCTTGATAACCCATGTCTGGAGCGTGCGGCCCATCGAGCACTTTGAAGCAATTTTCAAACAAGGCCTGAGCTTTGTCATCTGCACGTTTTAGCGCATCCACTGAACCAAATGGATCTGCGGTTTGCGTTCGCGCCCAAACAACACCGACCGTAATGTTGTTAATTGCACCTGGTTTTAGGACAAAAGGACCTGCTGATTCTACGAAACGGCGATCATTAGGTGTGTTGTTGGCAGTTTGTTCGGTCCAAGGAGCTTGCGGTACCCCACTCGTTCCCCAACCCATAGGATCAGTGTCACCAGGAAACATAAAGTCGCAAGGAACCAAAGGGTTAGCATCAGGATCAGATATGTGTCCACTTCCGCCATACACGAATTTTGAACCGTCTTTCCAATACCCCCTCAGATAATTGTAATAATCCGACGCTCCAATTGGATCGGTTTGACTGGCATTTGCTCCATTCGTGGTATTGGAATAGTATAAAAAGCGACGCATTCCAAAACGTTCATTGTCGACAATTCCGTCTCCGTAACCAATGCCGTTTAACGCCTCGAGATAACCGATTCCGTAGGCATTGTCGATGCCATCATTGTCTTGATAAGGGCCTTCAAAAAAGTCAACACCAACAGCTGGCGGAGACAATCCATAACCTTTAAAACCAGAATTATCGCCGTCAAATGCATCGCCGTTATAATAATAAGCCAAACCACGATTGACATCACAACCAACATAATCATCAAACGGATCTCCTAATGCGCCATCGGTGAAAAAGCCAAAATAAGTGTTGTAAAGCGTCAAAGAACCACGATTGATTAATTCGTAGTTGTAAAAGGTCATGTTATTGATTTCGTCGTTGGAAGAAAATGCAAAAGCTTGAGCCCGAATTTCCATTCCAATAGGGTCGGCACCTGTTTCTGTGTGAATATTTCCTTTATCGTTGAGAATCCACCAATAGTTGATGTCTCCGTAGAGTGAAACTGTTCTGTCCACACTACATTCTTTTGTTTTTTTGATGTCATGCCATGGAAAATCACCGTCTTGCCAATTATAATTTCCGTCGTTATTTCGATCATAAAAGGGTGCTAAATAATAATCTTGTCCTTGAGAAACGTCACCATGAGCAGGCCATTTTTTTATAATATCGGGAACTTTGTAGTTTGGAAAATTCTCTTGTTGCGTGGATGTTCCGTTGATTTGATCATACCTTCCTGCCTCATACCAGGCATCAAATTCGCGAATCATGTCTTGTGTGGTGATAAAATGTTGGTCATATTTTTGACAATTTTCATAGGAAGTTTCTGCATAGACTTGAGATAGTGGTCCTGTCCAGTAATCTTGCCCATTTCGGTAACGTAAAGCAGCTAATTTCAACTGATTATTTACATCTGTACCTGCTAACCAAAGTGCAGCAGTGAACAAAGCCATGATACCTGAGTTTTTAGGTACTTCATACATTGAGAAATTTTGATTCGGTACTTGCCAAAGATTTCCTGCAGTGTGAACCATTGCTCTTACATTGTTAATTTCTAGGTAAGTAGTTGTGGTTGGTGGGGCACACCCCGCTGCTTTGGCTGGAGGATGTTTTATTTTATAGGTTCCGTCATAGACCTGTGAAAAACTGAAAAAGGTTAAAGAAATTATAATTTGAATCAATATAATCCGACGCATACTTTTTTTGTATTTTGGTTTGAATTTAGATATAAAAATTGCAGAGAAATCAACTGCTTTTAAAAATATCAAATTTTATGGTTTTGATTTGATTTTAAAACAATGTAATTATTTGATGTAGCTGTGGAATAAATCGAGTTGATGTTGGGCCATTTACGTTAGTTTAAAAATGAATTCAATTTTCTACTTCACATAAATTAATGAAAATCTTGGCAACTTTAGGTTTATTTTTTTGTTTTTGTTATTAGAGTGCGTTTCAAGAGTTTTAATGCGTTGTATATGAAATCATCCAACTGAAAATTAGGATAATTGGAAAAAATGGAAAGAATAAGTTTGCCCGTACATTCTTTAAGCGATGAGTCAAAGCAAATCAATATTTTGCCGCTCAATCATACCAATCCGTATGACTATAAAAAAGAACACCGACATACTTATTTTGAAATAATGTTAATTGAAAAAGGTGGATGTAATCAGCTGATAGATTTTGAGAAATATGACGGAAATGACTATAGCTGTTATATGATTTGTCCGCAACAAATTCATTTAATGAACAGAAATAACTCATCAGGAACAGTTATTCAATTTACCGAGTTTCGTATTAGTAACCAAGCCCTTAGAGCAAATTTAAGACAACTTTCATTTGTTGAAAATTCGGCAATTATTTTTGAAAATAATGAAGAAGTTTTTCAAGAGTTAAAGTTCTTTCTTCGCCTTTTAGAAAAGTACCTTACAAAAAACGATTCAGTTAATAATTCGGTTGTTACTCAATTACTTGAAGCTTTTATTTCATTAATTATTGAGAGTAGTTGTTTCAAAGCGAATCTTACAAAAGACAACAATAAAAAGCTTTTAGTTGACTTTTATCAATTATTGGAATTGAACTATTGTAATAATTTAGGTGTGCAGTTTTACATTGAAAGGTTATTTACTACAGAAAAAAAACTAGCGGAAATCACAAAGAAGCACACAGGATTAAGCCCGCTCCAATTAATTCATTCTCGTGTTTTACTAGAAGCCAAACGAATGCTCTTGTTTGAAGAGATAACGCATAAGGAAATGGCGTATCGCTTGGGATTTGATTCACCAGCTTCTTTTTCAAACTTTGTTAAAGCAAAAACAGGACTTTCACCTTCCGATCTTTCTACTCAATTGGCGGAAATTCACAAGTGATTGTCGCTTTTTCCTATGAACAATACTTTTTGCACAATCTACCTTTGTCACAAATAATTGGTCAAAGGAAAGCCATGAAATTTCCAGTTTTTAATTTAATCTTTATTCTATGAAAGCAAAATCTCTTTTATTATCAGCTATTTCAACGCTTGGGATTTCCTCTGTATTGATGGCTCAGTCTATTTCTTGTTCCGATTTTAATGTGATTGGTTTTAGTCCAGATTCTTTAGATGCGTCCAAGTATAATTTCAGTGTTGAATTTTCTGCTTCGGATACAGTTTTTATAAATTATCCTTACATATCTGCAGTTCTTGATTGTAATGGTGATACCGTGGCTACGGGAAGTTTTAATTTTTTTGGTCAATCTGGACAAACAACGTTTGAATATCCAGTTACGCTAACTGGTTCGTTATCTTGTGAGCCCTTGTCTGTGATTTTTGTTTACTCAAATGATATTTTTGAGAATGATACATGTTCGTTATCGTTCAATGTTGCGGATTTAAATAGTGATTTTGAAGAACAGAAAGTGTTTTCATTGTATCCGAATCCTGTTGTGAATAGCTTAATCATTAATAGTGATCACCATTCTCCTGATTCAGTTTATAAAGTTTTTGACCATACGGGAAGAATAGTTTTAGAAGGCACGATTGATGCAGCAACAATTGATGTCGATATGCGAAGTCAGCCCGCAGGAGTTTATTTCATTCACATTTTTGATGATTTTACACACACTTTTAAATTCATTAAACAGTGATTTTCGTGAGCAATCTCTTAGTACGTGTTTAATTTATTTGATTTATTGTCTATGGGTAATTTTTGGGAAGTAAAATAATCTAACTGAGATTTTTAGTTAGCATCGCCAAGTCATTTCAATGTAAAGGGTTTGTATAGTGTTCTACTTTTATAACCCTTTACGAGAAATGATTATTTTGTTAAATTGCTATCAATAGGCATGTTGTAATGATGAGCGAGTAAATCCCAAGATTCTTGCATCACCGTTGGTTTTAATTTCAATATTTACCTTGAATTACTCGAAGCGTATTTTTTGAATTAGGTCATTGAAGTACTCGGTGCTCCAAATATCTAATTTTCGGTCATCTTGGATAAATCGGACGACATCTTCTTTGATATTTTCGATTTTTGTTGTGCTTATCTTTTCCTTCAATAAGTTTAGAATTTGCTCTTCGGTAATTGTCTTTTCTGTCCAATCTCCTGTTTCAATGGCACGTCTTAGAAAATGTTCTATGTTTAGTGGAATTCTCTTTTGAATATAAAATTCCATATCATACCAATCTCTTCCTTTTACACGGTTCTTCCATTTTCTGAAAAGAAGTGCGTGCATTTTTCCAGCAAAAAGACTAGTTGGTTTGAAACAGTTAACGTAAAATGAAAAAGGTTGAATCAATAGTTTGTTTTCAGTTTCAAATCCCAAAGGAGGAATGCGGTCGATTTCGATTTTAATTTTTATGTTTCTATTCGACGAAATTCCGTGTTGTTTGACGATGTCTTCCAATACAATCTCTTGCCATAAGGTTTCTGTTTTTAAAAAGGCAGATTCAACAGCTGTTTTAGTCTTTTTGTCTTTTTCACGAATTGATACCTTCATTCCAAGTGCTTCAAATTCAGTTTGAATTGCTGAGAAATAAGGAGTGAGTGTGAAGTTTGGATTTACGGTCAGCAAGGAAAAATCCAAATCCTCGGAATAGCGATCTAGACCGTAGAAAATCCGGAGTGCTGTTCCTCCGTAAAAAGCCGCATGTTTGAAAAAATCAGTACGTGATAAGCCTCCAAGTACTATTTCCTGCATGATTTCACGCAAGGCAGAATAGGTTTCTTCTTCGTTTTGAGGGTTGTAACTCGCAATCCAATCTTTTATCATAATTTTTCAAGTGTTTTAACGAGCATTTCTAAACTAGAACTTTTTGGAGAATCCTCTATCCATGATTTGATTCTGTTGATATCAAGCGTTTTAAGTTGGTCTTCGTCCATTCGCATATCATCTAATAAAAAGTCGGTAGTTTGTATTTTGCTTCTAAGATTTATTCCTGAAGTTAATACAATTTTGTCACAAATCGCTTTTTCTTTTGACGCAATCATCGCAAATTGATTTTCGCCAACTTCGATTCTTTGGATTCCAAATGAATAATAGGGAGAGGGTAAATGCTGAAAACTAAAGCGCCCCACGCTATTTACGTATGAGGTTTTTCTTTTCGTTGTGACGGATGTAATTTCGTAAACTTGTTCAGGAATAATTCCCCAAAATTGCAAGGCAGTTTCGAGAGAAATATAACTCGGCCCTCGTAAATGGTTGGCAATGACAAATTTGTGAGGTGTTGGCAGGTCAAGTCCAGGACCAGTTATGTACAAACCACGACGAAGGGATATTAACTCTCCTTTTTTAGTCATTTCGCTAAGTTTATCTTTTCGGCTATTATAGTGAGCGATAGGTTCACCTGCAATTTGATCAGTAAAGGGTGCTTGACTAATTGGTAGGTATTTTTTTCGAAGTGAGAATGTCATTATTTTACTATTTATTCGAAATATTTCCGATTAACCCAACAAAAATAAGCATTATTTTCTTAACTGTAATATTTTGCACACATATTCGCATTAAATCCGAATAT
This sequence comes from Bacteroidota bacterium, assembly GCA_039795265.1. Classification (GTDB taxonomy): domain Bacteria; phylum Bacteroidota; class Bacteroidia; order Flavobacteriales_D; family Crocinitomicaceae; genus UBA952. Next base: position 126,860 of record JBDKEM010000055.1, read on the forward strand.
AATGTCATAAAATTACATATTAATACATAAAAAAAACGCCTTTAGGAAATAAATCCTAAAGGCGTTATCAAATAGTTGCTTATAGATTAGGTAAACAAATAATATGAAATTAAGATCATATCGACGGCAACACTTACTGCTGCTCCTGTCATGATATATTTCATTGGAGAAACTGCTAAAAGTAAGCTAAGTGTAATCATTGTTGGAATTACAACTGCGATTAAAGCAAAGGTGTTTTCGATTGCACCCATTCCTACTGTTACGCCACCAAGGCAACCTACTACTAGTAATGTCATTGAAATCCAGCCAAATCGATTGAATTCCATTTCGTTTGAAACGTGTGTTGTACTCATTTTGTTCTTGTTTAGAAGTTGAGACAAAGGTGAGGGGAATGCCCAACCTAAAACATGATTAGAATGAAGTAAAAATTATGATTGATATGAAGTTAAAACCTGATGTAAGTCACTAAAATGAACTTTCTACTTCTCATCGGATTACCATTACTTTACCAACTTTTTTATCGCTCTCGGTGTTGGTTGCAGTCCAGATAAGATAAACTCCAGCTGCTACGCGTTGGCCTGAAAAGGTTTCTCCGTTCCATGTTGCTGTCCCTCCATTGGAGGTGGTTTTGTAAATTAAGTTCCCAGCAACATCTGTGATTTTAACGTCGGAGTCGTAGCGGATTCCTTGAATGGTGACCAAACCATTGTAATTCGGACGAACTGGATTCGGGAAAACCACCACGTCGCTATAGTCCACGTTATCAGCAGTTGCACTTGTTCGGTAAGAAACTAAACCTTTGTCCGTTAGTACAAACAACTCACCTGTACTTTGATCTAATTTTAAATCGAAAATGTTATCAGAAATCAGCGGAGAATTGGAGGTGGTGTGTTGCTCAATAATTTCAGAACCATCAGACGAAAGTAAGATGATTCCTGCGTTTGCTGTACCAACCCATTTTCGGTTTCCACCATCAACTTCGATATCACTGATATAGGTATTTCCGAGAACGTATTCAACATTACCCTCGAACTTCACCTTGATTCGTTGAAGGTTGTAGTTTCCAGCAGTTGCATTAAATGCACGTGAAGCACCGTATAAAATCCCAAATCCATTGTCGGTGCCAACCCATAATTCTCCATCTTTATCATAGGCTAGTGCGGTAACATTGTTAGAGGGTAATGCCCCTGTGGAAGATCCAGTATTTAATTGGATGAATTTATCATCTGATTCATTGTCAAGTGTTTTGTTGTAGTTGTAGCCAAACAGTCCATCGTTTAAGGTAGCAAACCAAATATTGTTTTCTGTGTCCACTATCATTTTGGTAGTGTAAATATTTACAGCATTCGATCCACAATAAAAATTTCGCCAAACACCATTTTTATCAAGCACATTGAGAGGACGTTGAGCATAGCCATTTAGCGCCCATAAATTATTTTTCCGGTCATAACAAACATCAGAAACTAAAGTCCAGCCGTTGCCAATTCCTGAAATTTCTAAGGTGGAATTGGAATTGTTATAAAGCGTGGCAACCCCATCATTTATCACTGATAATGGCTCCTTGGAATAGGAGGAAATTGCAATTTGATTTAGGTTTTTCGGATTGATACTAGCATCTAATATATCCCAAAAATTGGATGTTTGCCAAGGTGTGATGGAGTCTGCATTTAATAAGGTCCATTGATTGTCCTTTTTTAAGTGTAAACCATTTTTTGTGAATGCAGGAACTTTCATTTGTAAACGTCCACTTGCTATTGCCCACTTTCCGTCTTGCCAATCCATACTGTAAAATTCATCGTTTCTGGGTCCTTCAATGGAATGGGATTTAATGGCAAATTCATTAAAAACCTGGTATAGACCATTGAATTCATCTGCCATCCAAAAACTGGTCGAATTTTTAATCAGACGATTTGTATTTAGGTTCAAACCAAGATTGTAGGAATTCAATGCTGTGACCATTTCATTATTAGAATTGTATAAAAATGATCCTCCGAAAGTATTCATTGCAAGGTATTCATCTACTGTACTAATTGAATTTATTTCTAAGGTAAATGCCATGTTTGACACAACGGTTTTTCCTGAATTAGAAAGTCTATATACGGTGTCTTCTCCATAATTTTCTTTTTTAAATAATACATATAAATCACCATTCAAACTTTCAATTTCGTGATAGAAATGGTTTGTTAGCGTCGGAATCCGTGTATCTAAACTCCATTGACTTGCTGCTGTAATTGCAGGATTTTGAAGGCTGGCGCGCAATAAGCGACTTGGTGTTATAGCAAAAAGGGTATCATTTAGAATGGTGACATCGGCAACTTTTTCCATTGAGTTGGTTGCGTAATACGTATCTTTTACTTCGTTTTTGGAAAGATTCAGTACGAGAATCGCTAAATCGGTTGCTGTATAAACAAAATTACCATGTCGATAAAATCGATTGATTCGTTTTGATCCCGAAACAGAAGCCAGTTTTAATGCAGGGATATTGTAAACTATACCATTTTTGAGTTTGTCGATATTTCCATTGGCATAACCAATTAATAAGGAATTATCCACTTCGTCCCAAAATAAACAACTGATATTCAAGTCGGAAAGTCCGTTTACAGAACTAATCGCCGACTTCTCATACGGTGAAGAGGATAAATCGAGAATAAAAAGCCCGTTGGTAAAAGCTGTGTAAACTGCTGTATTGGAAGCTGCAACGTCAATAGCTTTTGCCGTTCCGAAATAATGTTTCCAGGACCCAACCGCCATTTGACCATAAGAAACTTGAAGCGCAAGGATGAAAATTAAGGATAATAATCGCATAATCAAGAAACGTTATTTCATTGTTTTTATTGAATTAAAAATGATTTAGAAAAGAGTTGAATTAACGTAACACATCTTTTCGTTGACTATCCAACTTTAAAAGAATAAACATCATCATGCTAAAAGACATCATCGACGATCCTCCGTAGCTGAAAAATGGAAGTGGAATCCCGATTACAGGCGCTAAACCAATGTCCATTCCAATATTGATTGCAAAGTGATAAAATAAAATCATTGCCACGCAATAGGCATACATTCGATTGAAAACTGCACGTTGTCTTTCTGCTATGAAAATCACGCGGATTATCATAAAAAGATACATCCCAATTAGGAAAACTGAACCTAAAAATCCCCACTCTTCAGCATAAGGACAAAAAATGAAATCAGTTTCACTTTCAGGAACGTGGTTACTTTCAACGCTTGACACGGAAGCTTGCTTATAACCCTTTCCACTAAATCCACCTGAACCAACTGCAGCCATTGCACGGTTACGATTGTAGTCTTCTCCATTAGGGTCTTCCCGCAAGCCGAGTACCAATTCAATACGGTCTTTTTGGTGCTCAGCCAAGCTTGAAAATCCAATTTTTACCCCTAAAGATAATCCACCTCCCAATAAAATGGCGGATAGAATTACTACAAAGGCTTTTCTACGATCACGTTTATTTCCAAAAAAATAAATAAATAACATGGCTAAAACACCCATTATTCCCAAGGTAATCAGAACTCCATACGAACCAGAGATTCCATTTTCCATAAACGGTAGGTGCATTTCGACATTGCTTAAAACTAAAGTGATGACACTTATGAATCCAGCAACAAACGCAATTGGAATAAAGTGAGTCCCAACCCAAGTTTCTTTAAATCGCACCCCAGGAATAAGGTTGACAAAACTTAAAATCAAGGGATCAAAGGTCAATCCTTCGCGATATAGAACAAAGAAAAAAGAAGTGAAAACCACAAAAGTTCCAGCGTCGGGTTGCTTTAAAATTAGTGCCATTGGCAACAACAGAATACTCACTGAAATCAAAACAGTATTGGTATTGTATTGCTTCAAGGTTAAATTACTTACATATTTTGATAATAATAAGGCACTCGCGATTTTTGCAAACTCCGCTGGTTGAATTCCCATTGAACCGATTCCGATCCAAGCATGTGCACCGTTGATTGCTGGCATAAAGAGCACAATGATTAAAAGCACAATTGTTGCCAAATAAATTGGAACGGCAAATTTTCGGTAAATGTCAGAATCTATTAAAAAGACCATTAAGCCTAAAAACAAACTGATTCCGAGCCACATAAATTGTTTCCCATATTTTGTTTCTGGATCGAAAATCATGGAATGTGCCTCTTCAAAAGCCACGGAATAAACAGTTGCAAATCCCATTGCTAACATCAACATAAATGCAATGAACAAAGGCCAATCTAGGTTAGCTATCAAAGAGTCGTTCTTTCTCATGGATTCTCAACAATTTGATAGTTGGATAATTTTGCATCTAAAATGCGTTGTTCTTTCGCTTTGTCTTTGATTTTTCCTGTTAAATATTTCTCAATCATTAAGCTGGCAATTGGTGCTGCCCAAGTTCCTCCGAAACCAGAATTTTCAACGAAAACCACAATAGCGATTTTTGGTTTGTTCATTGGTGCAAATGCCAAGAAAACAGAGTGGTCTGCTCCATGTGGATTCTGAACAGTACCAGTTTTTCCACAAATTACGATACTATCTAATCGTGCCATTCGAGCTGTCCCTCCTGCTTCGTTTACAACACGTCGCATACCTTCTATTACAGGATCGAAATGAATTGCATCTACTTTCGTGTAATGCTTCACCCGATATTGCGGCAAAGGTCCCTTTCTTCCAATCGACTTCACAAAATGTGGCGTATAATACCAACCTTTATTGGCGATGATTGCTCCGATATTCGCCATTTGAATTGGTGTAAGTTCTACCTCACCTTGTCCGATAGAAATAGAACGAATAGTTGAAAATGCCCATTGGTGGTGACCATGACGCTTGTCGTAATATTCGGAATTTGGAATCAATCCCGGCAATTGTCCAGACGCGTCAACATCTAAGCGAGCTCCCAATCCGAAACTGCGCATATAATCGTACCATAAATTCAAACCAATTTCTGCATCTGCAAAAAGGCTTTTTTTCTTTCCCTGTTGGATAATACGACGAACAACGGCATAATAATAAGGATTGCATGAGTATTGAACAGCTTCCGCGATATTTCGTGCACTTGGATGACCATGACACCCTACCACGCTTTTATCGCAAGCAAAACCCGAATTAGCAGTAATCACTCCCTCTTGCAAGCCGATTAACGATTGAACTAATTTAAAAATGGAACCGGGAGGATATTGCGATTGCAAAGGACGTGGGAAAAGTGGTAAGTTCGGGTCAGTAGCCAATTTTGGATAATTTTTGGAAATATTTTTTCGACCAACCAACAGGTTTGGATCAAAAGAAGGAGCAGAAACCATTGAAATAATTTCCCCAGTCGAAGGTTCAATAGCCACTATACAACCTTTTTTGTTTTTCATCAATTTCTCCCCGTATGCTTGCAGATAGATGTCCAAACCAGTTTTAAGCGGAGGTGCTTGTTTGGCAATGGTGTCAAATTTTCCTCCTTGGTAAGATTCAATCGCGTTGTTCATTGCTGAGGTTACGATGTATTTAACCCCTTTTCTTCCACGTAGTTCTTTTTCGTAAAAGCGTTCGATTCCTGTTCTACCGATATTGCTTCCGGGACGATAAAAGCGATCTTCATTCACTTCCAAACGAGTAACTTCATTTAGGTAACCAAGAATATTGGCTCCAGCGGGAACGGGATAACTACGCATGGAAGTAACTTGTTCAAAGAATCCTGGGAAATCGTTTAAGTGCGGTGCAATTTTGGATATATCGTCGAGTGGCAATTCTTTAATGAACGGATACGCTCTGATTTTTTGGTAGTTAGGGGTTCGTTTTCCCGTGCTTGGATTTAAGTAGGTTCCTTCACCTTTTACGATGTCTTTAAACCGTTGACGTACTTCTTCACGTGTCCATCCAATAAGCTTTGCAAATTTTGCGGTGTCTAATTTTTCAATTTTATCCTCAATCATCATGAGGTTATAAAATGTGGTATTGGATACAATTTTTCTTCCATTTCGGTCAAAAATCACACCGCGTGGAGGAATTATTTCTTTTCTCTTTTCAGCGATTTCCGTTGCACGAATTTTCCATGTATCATCAATGACTTGCATATAGAAAAGTCGGATGGTGTATAGCAATCCAACTATAACGACAAAGGCAAGAATGACATATTTACGTGCGTCGAGATTCATGAATTTTACGATTGAGCCTTAGTTCGAGTAACGACAAACGATTGTAAAATCAGCGCAGAAATAAAAGATAGAACCACACTCAAGATTGTTTTTTGGAGTACGAACAAGAAATCACCTAAACGAAAGATTTCAAAGAAGAAAAACCAAAAATGATGAATGAGCATAAGATACCCGAATGTTAATAAAAACCATCGCGTTCCCATATCGCGGATAATTGGTTCTTTTAAAGGGTCATAACCATCACGAGGGGCGTACATTTTGAGGAAAATTGGGCGTAAATAACCAAATAATAAAAGTGAAGAAGCATGTAATCCAAAACTGTCAGAAAAATAATCGATAGTAAGTCCTGCTCCGAAACTCAATAACATCAACGGAATAATTGGCATTTCAAATGGAAGTAGGAAAACACAGAGAGGATACACCATAATTTGAATTCCCAAACCAGGTTCAAAATGATTGAAAATCACCAATTGAAATAGGATGAGGAAAAAAAATCGCCAGAAATATTTCGCTACTAAAATCATAAGTCTTCGTCCTCCTCGTCTTCTGGAATATGTTGTTCTAAAGAACGTAATTCAGGTAAATGTAAATTTTTAATGACATACACATTTTGTAAAATTCGGTAGTTTTCAGAGAATAGTATTCTAACGTCCCATAACGGCTCTCCTTCAACGGGTTCTGCCTTAATCACCTTGCCGACAGGAATTCCTTTCGGGAAAATTCCACTTCCCCCGCGGGTAACTACTGTAGACCATTTTTTAATTTTTATGTCATTTGAAATTCCAGTCAATGTTCCAATTCTCGGGTTTTTCCCATCCCATTTAAGAAAACCAAAAAGTCCTGAACGTTCTATCAAGATGTCGATATTGATGTCTTTTGTCAGTACTGATTTTACTATGCAATAATGTTCAGATGCTGTGTGAACAATTCCAACTATTCCATTATTTGAGAAAACACCTAAACCACGATATACACCTTGACTTTTTCCGACATTCAACGTGAAATAGTTGTTCCTTCGTGTTACGGTTGAATTGATAATTGTGGCAGGAATGTACGTGTATTGTTGTTTAAAAGCGGTGTCGTTAATAAAAACTTTTCCGTGTGTTTCTTGATATTTACTTTGTTTCAGCTTCATCCGTAACTGAATATTCTCACGTTGAAGAGCAATATTGTTGTCTTCTAAAGCAAAATGTTTGTTCACATCGTTTTGCATTTCTAAAAACTTTGCAGACATCACATTTGAAGTAGTAAGAAATTGACTTTTAGGGTAGTAGAAATAGGAAATGTTGATATAAAGCGCAATGACTTGTAAAAAAACGAACAGTAAAAAAACTCGAAACCTTCTTAAAAAGGCTAATAAATTGCGCATTTTGCAAAGATAAAAAAGGCTTGTTGAATTGACACTATCTTAACAATAATGATATCAACAAGCCTTAATTTTAACACTTATGACAATTGCAAAGAGACCTTACTCATCGTTACTGCATAAACCAAATTCCTCATTAACAGTGGTTATTCCGATAGCTATCGGAACCGGATTTGAATTTTTGAAAAGCCTAGATTAAGGTCTTTTGAAACAGTCTGAATTCTTGGGATTTCCAGTGTAAATAAATCAGAATCTATTTCATATACACTTTGAAGGTGTAAGGAGTATTATCTAAAAACAATTGCACCATATACATTCCGGAAGGTAGTGAACTGTTCATGTTGAAATCAAGGTTATTCTCTCCGACATGGCTGTAACCTAAATTTCTGAAAGCAACAGATTTTCCTGCCAAATCAACAACGTTCACACTAACTTTTTGTGCTTGTAAGCTGTTGAATTTTAGGTTCATTTTATCGTCATTCAACCACGCTTTGAAGTTAGGATTAAATACCTTTTCTTTGACGTCAGAGGTATTCGCTTGAAAGGTGTGTTGTGATAAATAAATCACATCACCATTGTCATTATTGTTATTATTTGATTTGTTCGAAGCCACATAAAAAGTTACTGTACCTACGTTGGTTGTTGGAGCTGTCCATGTCCAGTTCCATGTTGCTGTTCCTGTATTTGAACTATTTGTATGCCCCGCATATTTTTTTGACCCCGATGTTTTAATAGAAGTATTGGACCCTGCTGTAAAAGTTCCTGCCATAGTATTTGAAGGGGTAAAAGCGGTTGCTTGAAATCCTTTTTTGGTGACATTTGAACTCATTCCAAAATTCATCGTGTATGTCGCGCCTGGTGTATATTGGGTCACAGGAGTTGAACCGTCGAGCATCACCAAAACATTTTCTGTGGCACCTGATTGTACCGTTCCGTTGTGGCACGATGTACAATTGGATTCTCCTGGAGCACCTGTGCTTCCTCCAGATGCACCGTTGTTGTTTGTCGGGATTTTATGGAATTTTTTGGTTACGATATTTGCGTTTTGAAAGGCAAAAAATGCTCCGACTGATGCAAGTAAAGCAAAGTTGAGTAATTGTTTTTTCATGTTATTTGATTTTAGATTAATTATTAAGTTTTCCTTGGTTAATCCAGCAATATACTTTTTGGATGAGGCTATCTTCCAAAGCAGGACCACCTTCTGGCATCAATTGAAAACCTTGAGCTTTCATGGAACCAAGAATTGCAGTGGCGTTCAATGAAATGTTCGTGTGATTTGTTAAGGTGTATCCAGTACTGTTACCTACATCGTGACAACCTGTACAGTTTTGTTCGATAATAGGCAACACAGTTTCACTAAATGACACTGTATCCACACAATTTGGATCTACAGTGTTCTGAACTTTATCTTTCCTGCACGAAAAAAACAAAAGTAAAGCGCTGAAATATATTAGTTTAAGTTTCATTTTTTTACGGTGAAAAATGGTGAAATTGACAACCAACAAAGTGGCCAGAGTACGTAAAGCGGTATAGCAAATCCAGGGAATAATTCTGGAAAATCTCCTGGAACTTCGCGTTGCAACATGGGTAATAATATCGATGTGAACCCAATTAAACCTATCAATAAATTCACCCAACGCATGAATTGACCAGAAGCAAAAGTACTGATTCCAGCAAAGATGAAGGATAATGAAAAATAAGCTGAAATTAGTTTGAAAGCAGGTATGGCCTTCGAAAAATCGAATAAAAAATGATTGTAGCTATGCCAATATGCATATCCAATTCCAGAGGAAACCACACCAACAGACATTCCTGAAATCAATGCTTTTTTCAAATCTGATGTTATTTTTTTGAAGCAGGAACTACGTAGCTTACCTTCATTGCATCAGGTACGACGTCACTTTTCTTACCCACTTTAAAATCACTTCTACTCACACTAAACGTTCCTTTAAAAGTAACTTTGTTACCGTTTTGACTCACGCTCGCTGGAATACTGTATGTTTTCGTTGTTCCTTTTACCGTTAAGTCTCCAGTTATGACTAAGTCGCTACCTTTTTTCTCCACCTTGGTCGATTTGAATTTGATTTTTGGGTATTTTTTTCCGTCAAACCATTCTTCCGTTTGCGCTTTTTTGTTCTGCATTCCGTTTCCAGTATTGATAGAAGCAACGTCGATTGTTAAGTCAAACTTCGCATTTTCGGGACTGTTGGCGTCATAGGAAATCTTTCCATCCATTTCTTTGAACGAGCCAGAAGGATCTTTACTTTTAAAATCGATTGAATATCCGTCGGCAACTTCGTATTCATCCGTAGGTGCTAACCAAAGTGATGTCGAAATAAAAAGAAGTCCGAAATAAGCAATGTACGTTTTCATGGTATTGTGTTTTAAAATGAAAATTTTCTACCTACACAAAATCCAAACCGAAATTGGCCTTTCAACCAACTTTGTGTAGTATAAGGAATAAATTGAGTTTCGCCTAGACCGCCAGAATTGGTCAAATTGATTGTGAAATTGTGTCCAAAAGTGAACCATTCCAAAGCAATTCCAAGGCTGTTTTTGTAGGTGTCTTTGCGATAATCGTTGTTGTTTAACACTTGATAATATTCTCCTAATATTGCGAAGCGCTTAGTGATTCGGACACGCGCTGCATAACCCAAAGCTAAAATTTCATTTCGGTCATCTGCACCGACATAATTACGATGCACAAAAGTTGGCATTATTGCGATTGCTGCACGATCTCCGAAGTGACGTGTGAAGTTCAATTGGGTGAAATAGTTGAAACGATGCGCTGCTTTTGGGAAATGACTAATTGCTCCCAAGTCTGATGAGGCGCTCATATAGGTAAAAGAAGAACCTGCAACCACAGCCATTGAAATTGGCATTTTTCCTTTGTATTGTTCCAAGATTTTGTACTTCACAAAACCATCTAACAAGGAACGATAGGGAGCACCAGTACCTTTTGAACGTCCGAAGCCAATCATTAACTTATCAATTACGCCATATTCCATTGCAATACGCATATCGGAAAGCACATCGAAACCGAACATGTTTTGCCAACCACCATTCGTTCCAGCCATATCACCAAAGCGGTGCTCGATGCGCATGTCAAACATCCCTTTCTTGATAGTTTGACAGGAATGTCCGTTGATAATACGTGTATTTGAAAAAGGTGTTGGTTCTTCGTATTCTTCTTCTTCTGGCGCATCTTGTGACCAAGTTACGATTGGAAAAATGAAAGGTAAGAGTAAAAATAATTTTCGCATATGTTAAGTCTATGACAATTCTGTGACAATATTAGTTGCTTTTTTTGACTTGGATTGGATATTAAACTTCTTTATGAGAAGGTTCTTTGTTTAGAATAGGTAGAAATCAATTGATTAATTTCTATCCATTTTAAATCGTAATTTTGGATCATGTCAAATGATAAACAAACGTTCACTTTTATTTCCTCTCATCCAGATAGCTTTTCAGATTACTTCGTTAAGATTTGGAAATTCCGCTCTCTAATTTGGGTATTTGCGAAAAGGGATTTGAAAGTGAAGTACGCGCAGACATGGTTGGGTGTTAGCTGGAGTTTAATTCAACCGTTAACATCCCTTTTTATATTTACCTTTTTCTTCGGATACTTGCTTAAAATCAAATCTGAGGGTATGCCTTTTCCGATTTATGTTTTGAGCGGATTATTGGGATGGAATTTCTTTAGTTATGTGGTGAGTTCAGGTTCATTAAGTATGCAGGAATCAGCTACAATAATGAAAAAAATTTACTTTCCAAAAAGCATACTGCCTTTCTCAAAAGCAGTACTTGGACTTATCGATTTAATATTATCCATAATGATTTTAATACCATTAATGCTTTATTTTGAAATAGCAATGAGTTGGCATATAATATTTTTGCCCATAGTTCTGTTATTCAATTTAATATGTTCTTTATCTTTAGTTTTCTTAGTTGCTTCCTTAGCTTATAAGAATCGCGATTTAATGCATTTATTACCTTATATATTGTATTTCGGGATATGGTTCACACCCGTGTTTTTTACAGAAACTATGTTGCCCGATGAAATTAGTTTTATCCTCCAAATTAATCCTATGTCCAGTGTAGTGCAAATGTGGAGATGGGTTCTATTTGGTTTTGGAGACTTCAACTTTATGTGGGTAATCAATTTTCTTGCAGTAATAGTCATTTGTTCGTTTGGAATGTACCTTTATAATAAAAAAGAGAGTGAGTTTGCGGATTTTATCTAAAAACTTCTCTGAAGATGATTGATTTAAAAAGGATAAAACAATAAGGTTATACAAAACGAATCTTTTAAGCATGATTTTTTTTAGATCCAAAGCGTTTCGATTGGTTACTGTCATTACCCTTTTCATAACTTGTGTCTTTGTTGTGTTATGTCCAAAATGGTGGTTGAATGCAAGTGAATCGGAATTTGTTTCATGGTATCCAAACCTCGGAGTGTTAATTTATTTTTACCTTAACCATTTACTCTTTTTTCAAATTTTAATTTCCTTAATAATAACCATCAACTGGTTAGTCCAGAAGTTTTTACATTTTCCAATTTTGAAAAGTTTCTATGAAAAATTTAGATTTTTTTTAGAAAAAGACGTTTTAGAAAATTCTAAATTTACAATTCACCTGTTCTTTAAAACTCTGTCTTTCGTCTATTTAATAGCCTTTTCATCTTTGCTGTGGCAGTTGTCATTGGTTTCAGAGAATGGTCTAATTTCATTCAAAGATTTTGCTCATGTTATTTTCAGAGAAGAAGGTTATTATTCCATTTTTAACCATCCTTCCATTTTCTGGATGAATCAAAGTAACTGGTTTATCTATTCTGTTTTAACAATAAACATATTCAGTTCTATCTTGAATATAATTTATAGGCCTAGGATTCTTAGTTTCCTATTAATGTGGTTCTCGTATCTATCAATCGTTACTTTTGGACGTGATTTGTTTCAATTTCCATGGGATACCTATTTACTTGAAATAGGTTTTATAGCAATCTTCGCTATTTTTTTTATTCAATTTAGGAAAAGGCTACCAAATATTGTTCGAATAACATTTTTGGTTCTTTTTTTTCGACAGTGGTTTTCAATGAGTTTGACCAAATTGTTGTATAGTGATAGTTCATGGTATGATTTATCTTTTATGAATTATTTTTGGATAAATCAACCCAGTCCTACTCCTATTGCAATTTACTTGTTTCACTTACCATTATACATCCAAAATGCAATCACCTTTTTTGCCTTGTTACTCGAGTTACTAATTCCTTTGTTCATGTTGTTTGGAAGAAAGGGTAGGTATGTCTCTTTTTTTATTTCACTTTTTGTTTCAATAGTATTACAAGTCAATGGTAATTTTGGTTTTTTTAATGTGTTAACTATTACTATAAGTTTTTGGTGCTTAGATGATTATTTTTTTAGGAAGAAAAAAACACTCAATGGCACAATTAATTTGTTTGAAAAAAACAATTTTGTAGATAAAGTGCTTTCGGGAATAGTCGGTACCGTACTCTCTGTTAACCTAATTTATGCATCATTCTGGTTATTTGATCCAACAACTCAAAGACATCCAGCCAATTTCTTAAATTACTATATTCCAGATGAAAAATCGTTTTTGGCATTACCTTTCGAGATAATAAATAATTTTCGAATTGTGTCACCACATGGTGTATTTAAAGGTATTCCACATGAACGCTTGCATATTAAGTTTTTTGTGTTTACGGAGAGACAAGAATGGGTAGAAGTAAAGTTCAAGAAAGGAAATGATTTATTGCAATTCTCGTTTTCTGCGCCAATAATGTATCGACTACCTTTTAATTTTTTTTATCAATCCTATGGTTTCAGTTTTAATAGGTACTTAAAAATAAACGAAAATTCTAACTTGTTATCTACTTGGGTTGAAAACTTGGTACAAGGTATCTTTAATCATAATTTGGAAATCGAAGAGTTAGTTTTGGTGCCAAATGGTGAGATTTTGAAAATTAAAGTTGTACGATATAAAGTGAATTTTAATCGATTAAATTCCGTTAACTTTACCATGATTGATCAAGTGTTATTTAAAAAAGGAGAGAATATAAAATCACCATTATTTGAGTTGAAGTTTAATTGATTTTTATCTTGTGATGAACAAAAAAATGGCTATAGAAATTATTGAATCAAGTTCAGTTTCATTTCTTGCTTCATTGTTGCTTTCTGAAAATCAAATTAAGCACAATTTTTACGTGAAGGAGATTCCTATTTCCTATTTAAGTTTAGATCCTTTATCAAGCCCAATAACCAATAGAACTTCACAACAATTAGAAAAAAAATTTCTTTCTGAAAAAGTCTTAAGTAAACTCGAATATATTGAACAATATCATTTCGAATGGTTCCATAGTTCACCTATTCAGTTGAACGAATTGACAGGAAGATTTCAATTTCCTGTTTATGCTATCGACAATCGATTAAGGTTGCAAAATTTTTGGGAATCTTTGTTGTCTCGTGATAATGTCAATGTAATTAAAGGAGAATCGAGTAATCAAAAAAATCAACCTGATTTGGTTAAAATTAAAGTTTTCGGAGGAGGAGAGAAAAATTCGGTCTATTTTAAGGATAATGTCAATTTACCAAGAGAAAGGTTTACTATAAAACGTGAGATTGTTTATTTTAATCTTGTTCCCAAAAATGAAATATTAAACAAACATAACAAGTTGAGAATGATTTCTATTCATTCAACCGCAGATATTACCCTATACCCATTTCTAAATAAAGAATATGAAACTTCAATAAGTTTGGTTTTGAGTATAACAAAAGGCGGGACATGGGATGTTTTTGAAGATGTGACCTCTTTAAATGTGGCATGGGAGAAAACCATAGAGTTACTCGGGATTTTTAAGAAAGAATTATCGGATGAATTATTTCAAAATTTTAATTTAGAGGACACTAATATTTTTCAAACTTCTGTTTCTCCATTTTTTAAAGAACCTTTTTATAGAGATGGCACTAATTTAGTTTTTGGTTTAGGAGAAGTTATAGCTAAAAATGACCCAATTACAGCACAAGGTTATAACAGTGGAATTCTTATCGCAAGTAAACTAGTTGAAGCAATTGTTTCAGCGAAAACTACTAACGATTATACCATTGTTACCTCTTCTTACATGAGTTACGCTAATCTTCAATTGGAACATTTATTCCATTTAAACATGGCATTTACTCAAATATGTTACAATTATGGTGATGTTTATAAACATGCGGCAAGCAATTCAAGTTTAAAGGATTTTATCATGTCGTGTTACGAAGACTATACGCTTTATTTTCCATGGTTGATTGATGAATTTGAATGCGAAAAATTAATACATCTTTATTCTAACAAAACAAGGTAAATGGATGAAAAATTAGCTATTCAGGTGGTAGGATTATCAAAAAAATACCAACTCAAGAATTTCAAAAGAGCAATAGGTGAATTTAGTCATGAAAACAATGATTTTTTTGCCCTTAAAGATTTAAGTTTTGAAGTGAAAAAGGGCGATTCTATTGGTATAATTGGTAAGAACGGAAGTGGAAAAAGTACGCTTTTGAAAATTCTTTCTGGTATAACTAAACCTACATCTGGAAGCGTAAAAATAAGAGGCAAAATTGCAAGTATTTTGGATATTGGAGCTGGTTTTCATCCTGAATTAACTGGGATAGAAAATATTTATTTGAATGCTCAATTACATGGATTTAGCAGAAAAGAAACGCAGAATAAACTAAATGAAATTATTGAGTTCAGCGGTATTAGTGATTTCATTGAAGAACCTGTTAAGAATTTTAGTAACGGGATGTTCTTGCGTTTGGCTTTTAGTATTATAGCGCATCTTGATTTTGATGTGTACTTGTTTGATGAAGTTTTTGCTGTAGGGGATGCCACATTTTATCAAAAAGCAAAAAACAAATTTATTGAACTTCAAAAAGCAGGAAAGACCATTCTTTTTGTAAGTCATAATGTGAATGAAATACAATGGAATGAAAAATTTATGTTACTTGAAGATGGGATGCTTAAAAAGAAAATTGAAGGAAAGAAATTGCTTTCACTTTACCTTGAAGAAACAGTGAAAAATTTTAATTTAGATATAATTACCAAAAGTATTGAGTTGACAAATTTTTCAAGGTTTCAACAACCAAACGAATTTCAAGTTAAAACGATTAGATTAACTCAAAAATCAACCCCTCATTTTCAAACAAACGAAGAGTTTATATTTGAGGTGGAATGTGAAAATGTTAGTCTTAACAATCTCAATATTCAACCAGTTTTGATAGTAAGTGACATTAACGAAAATGTAGTTTTATCAAGTTCTCCATTTTTATCAGAGAATTGGCTATCTAATGTAAATGCGATTAGAACCGATTATTGTTGTCGCATCCCTCCCCATTTTTTTAGTTCTCAAGTTTATCGAATAGGTTTAAGTTTTATTAAAATAGACCGAAATTTTCAGAACACAGAATCTGTCGCTTTAAATGCAGACAATTTTGCTGAAAATACTGGAATTGAGATGATTCTATTTTGGAATAATCTGATTTTATTTAAACCAATATTTAAAATTGAAAATTTTAACTTTGATTTAAGTCAATTAAATTTAAATGGGGCATTGTTACCTGCCTTTGATTGGAAAATGAAAGAATATGAACATTAAAAAAACAGTTTCCCAAATCGAAAGTTATTTTAATCAACCTGAACTGATAGATTTTTGGCATAATTGCGAGAATTTTGCTGAAAGAAATAATTCACCAACATTTAATTATTTGGGGTTGAATTTTGATAATCATGATTTGATTTCAATAAAGTTTTATGTTCATTTTTTTCGAGATTTATCTGAGAATGAAATAGTTTCTTTTTTGCCAAGAAGCACTGAATTCTTGAAATTTATCCATTTAAAAACTGAAACAGACGCCTCTTTTTTTCATCCTACAAATTCAGGGATTGCTTTAGAATTGAAATATATTGTTGGTCAAAGAAATCCACGTAAAGGATTTTTTTATCATTTACGAAATGGTATTGAAAGTTATGATGCTATTGGCATAAGTCGAGATGAGTTTATGCCAAATGCATTGGGGATTAATTATGAATATGAACATGAGAAGATTTATTTTAAAACATATTTTTATTTTTCCGATAAAGAGAAATTTTCTCAACTTTCTAATCGGTTAGGAATCAGCTTTTTTGAGGATATTCATATGATTGAAATAGCTAAAATGGATCAATACCTGAAATATAATTTAATATTTCTTGAAGATGAATTTGTAGGTATTTCTAAAAAAAGTAACCATTTTTCTGTGGATCAATGGAAAATCATAGAAAAACTAAATGAAAAGTATGGGTTGTTTAATACTGCTTTTGGTGCTTACCTTTCCCCTTCTTCAACCAAATCCATCTATTTTTTTAAAACGCCTGATCTTGCAGATAATGCACTTTATTCAAATGTCATACCTTTTCTGATTAAACAAAACCAAGAAAATTGAAATTGTTAATTAATAAAATTAAGCTTTGGTTAAGTTCTTTCTTTTTGAGTGGTTCAAAAGAAACAATTGAAGAACTGCAAGTTTTCAGTTTTGATAAATTAGTTGCAATTAACACAGCTTGTTTTTATGACGAGAATTCGATCATCTTTTTCAATGAAATTAATTCCTACGGTGTTTTCAAGTATGAAATAGTGAATGAAATTCTTCATTCTAACGATTTTGGCGTTTCTGATTTTCATATTTCATTGAATAAAATTTACTTTCAACCAGATTCTAAAAAACACTTAAAGAATAAAAAAATTGCCATTAGTCATTTGGGCTTTGCTTCTAAAAATTTGCAGTTTGACGACATCTCGTTCATCAATGAATTTTATACCGTCTTACGAAATTACTTTCCGAAAAATGAGCCTTTTGATTTAGTTAAGTTTCTTATTCAACCTTTGATATTAACAACAGCTTTCGATGAACTTGGTCTTTTAGAACCATTTAAAAACTTCAATCCCCAAAGTGAAAAATTTGATTTGGACGAATTAATTAATTTATCGAATGAAATTTTTTTAGATCGAAATGTACTTGAAAATCTAATCAAGCAGAACGTAAGTCTCGATAAACTTCCTAAAAAAGTTAATGAAATAATTCATCAATTGAATGATGGTGAAGGGGTTTTAGCTGAAGATTTACCGAAATTTTTAGCAACATTAATCTTTGTGATTTCGGATAGCACGACAAGTTTTGTCAATTCATTGGTGTTTTTTGTGTTAAAAGAATATCCTTTTTTGGTTCACTCCTCAAGCTCAAACGAGATGACCGAATTGGCAAATGAATTACTGAGATTATATACTCCGACTCCTTATGTTTTTCGAAAAGTGCAAAGAGATATGCATTTTCACGATATTCCTTTGAAGAAAGGTGACAGTATTGTTTTGTTTCTCGGTGCTGCTAATCGTGATCCATCTGTTTTTGTTAAACCTAATGAAATTATTTTTGGTCGCAAACAACGTCATTTGGCATTTGGTCGAGGCCAATTTTCTTGCATTGGTGAATATGCGGCGTTTCGATTGGCAAGAAACATCATCACTTGTTTATCAAACGATTCATCGAAAATTGAAGTTATAACAGATAAGCCCAATTTTATTTTGATACCGATAGTTAAAATAAAGGAAATCAACGTAATCTACCATGATTGAATTGAAAAAATTAGATGGCTTGATTCAAGAAGTACTAGATTTTCTATATAGTATTCAATGTGAGGATGGTAGCTTTACTACTTATTACCGACACCCAAACGAAACAAAAAATAATTGGGTCAAAGAAAGTTCACAGAATGCTGCTATTGATACTGCTTCCAGTTTGATTCCTTTATTATTTATTGACTCTAGAGTAGCAACCGATATACTTCATAAAGCCAAATCTTTTTTGTTATCAAGTAGTCTCGATAGACTTCTTTGGCGATATATTCCAGCCAGTAACCATCAACACAAAATTCCATTTGATATAGATTCAACTTCACTTTCATCCTTTATTCTTCGAAAGTTGGGTCTTGAAATTCAGAATCAATCTTTTCTTAATCAATTTATAAACAAGCAAGGCTATTATGATACTTATTTGATAGGGAAAATACCGACGTTTTCCTTACCCTTTAGCACTAATTTTAAGTTGATTTTTTATTCATTGAATGCATCGTCAAATCATATTATTAGTATTGAAAAAAATGATTTCGAAACGGGTACTACTTGCAATGCGCTCTTATATCTCGGAAAAAGAAATGTAAATGATAAGGTTTGGGCAACGTTAATAAATGATCTTTCCAACCAAAATTTCAAGACCGTTTATTTTTCAGAATATTATAGTTTTTATGCCTTTGCTCGGTTAATTAAATATGGAAAACATACAAGTTGTCATCTGTCTGATTTAAAGTTAAATGGTCTGATTGATTACTTATACAAAGGGTTGACTGTTCAAGCAGAACCTTTGGATACGCTGTTTTTCCTGAATGCACTTTTTTTACTCGAAATTCATTTCGAAAAGCCTTATTTGAATTTAATTGAGCAGTCTATTCTGGAAATCCAAAAAGGGTATTACAAGACTATTCAACATTACTTTACAAGTCATAAGGTACTTACAAAAGATCACCTAAGTTATTTCGGCTCTACAGCTGTTACTTCTGCTCTTTATTTAGAATTTTTAAATTTATACAGGAATTTTGCTTTTGGCGACTATTATAAACAACCCTTAGGATGATAAAGTTAATTGACTTTTTTAAGAATAAAAATCAATTGCGTTTAGTAAAAAGACCCATTCAAGCCTTGAATGATTTGGATTTTTTCTATTCTCAGGACCTGTTGAATCAAATTCAGCTTAATGGTTTTGCAGTTGTAGATTTTTTAGTTGAGGACGAATTGAGTCAAATTAAATTGGATTTGCAGTCTTTTTTAAATAAAGTTGAATTAGGAAAACTCTTTTACACGAGTGGCAGGGATGAAAAAAAAATAATGAATTTGGCACGAGAAACGTCAATGCGACTGGTACAATCTCGATTGGAATCGGTCATTGATGTTTCAAAGGCAAAAATTGAAGGAGGCGCCTGGTTAATAAAACCTTTTGGAGATCAAGGTGGACTTTCTCCTCATCAAGATAGCTCCTTAGTTAATGAATTAGAAACTTCAATGTGCTATGGATGGATTCCTATTCAGGATGTCCATAAGAATAATGGTTGTGTTCATGTAATTCCAGGTAGTCATCTTTTTGGAAATCACTTCAGGTCATTGGACGTAAAGTGGTTATTTGAGGATTATAAAGATGTTCTGCTTGAATTTTCTATTCCTATTGAAATGAAAGCTGGGCAGTTACTTTTATTTGATAGTGCATTAATTCATGGATCATCTTGTAATGAGACAACTGAATTGCGAACGGCAATAAACTTTTTATGTATCAAAAAAGATACGAGTTACATGCATTATTTGCAAGATGAAACAGTTCCAAATGGTAAAGTTGCTGCCTTTAAGGTCGATATGAATTTTTTCTTTTATGAAAATTATAGAAAAAAACCGGATTCAAATAAGTATCCATTTTTAGGTTATGTTGATGAGATCAAATGTAATTTAAGTGAAAAGCGGCTTCGTGATTTTTTAACACAACATCAACAACTTTTAAAAAAGATTAACTAGTTTGTCCATGATGCAGCTCAACAAAGTGTTTCGATTAGCAGAATGGAAAAACTCACATTTACTTTTGATAGTGATTGGTTATGTGTTTTTCAGTCTCCAAAATCACTTAAATTCAGGTTCTTTCTATAAAAATTTTATTTACCTCTTTATTTCTGCCTTGTTCGTTGGTAGTTATGGCTATTATATTAACGATTTGTTTGATATTGATCAAGATGAAAAAGTTGGTAAAAAAAACTTTGCTTCCAAACATAGTCCGCTTCTGCGTTTTTTTATCGTTTTCTTTTTATTGCTTGCAACTTGTATCTTTTGGTTTTTGATGAATAGGAATCTCACGATTTTATTTCTATTAATTACAGAAATTCTTCTACTTTTTTTGTACGCCGTTCCCAAAATTAGGATAAAAGAAAGGGTTTGGTTGTCAATTGTTTTTGATTCAATGTATGCTTATGTCATTTGGGGATTTATTGTACTTAAATTAACAGAAACAGATTTTGGTTTTACTTATTTCTGCTATTTATTCTGGCTTTTCTTATTCGGATTGAGAGGAATTTTAGCACATCAAATTTCAGATTTCACTAATGACCTAATCACTCATACCACAACTACAGCTACACAGTTTGGGGTTGAAAAAGTTCAAGTCTTTCAAAAGTTTATTATTCCACCTATTGAATTGATATTTTTTTTCTTTTTTCTTTTCGCAATTCACCCATTGTTTAATTTGTTATATGGGCTCTATCTCGTTATTTCCATTCAGAACGGTGAGTTGTTTCCGAAATGGGATAGAAATAGATACCTGAAAACCGAAAATAACCTAGTAGCAAAGTTTACCGAGAATTTTTATTTTTCTTGGTTGCCATTTTTTGCGGCAATAGCACTCGTATCTGTCGATTTGCGATACATTTATTTTGTAATTGGTTTTGTACTTTTATTCGCAAATCAATTTATTAACGTTTTATCAAGCCTTTCAAAGTTCGTTACCCCAATTTATTATTACTCTTTTGGATTAGCTAGTTATTTTGTTAATCATACGCTTTATTATTCCTGTTTAATTTTTGGAATTGATTTGAAAGAGAGAGCTTCCAAGCGAAAGAAAAATGTTTCCATTGAAAAACAGTATAATACAGAAGAAAAAGTTATCACACAAAACTCAACCTTAGTACTCAATAAGATAAATGAAAAGAAAGTGAACAGTCTATGGATTGGAGAGGAATTAAGCAATATGGAACTTTTGACGATTCACTCTTTCCTACACCACGGATTTGAGTTTCATCTTTGGTTGTATCAACAATTAAACACAGTTTTGCCTCCAACTGTTGTTATTCATGACGCAAATGAAATCATTCCTTTCAATCAAGTTTTTAGTTATCAAAACGCATCTCAGTTTGGAATTGGTAAAGGAAGTTTTGCAGGATTTTCTGATGTTTTCAGATACAAACTTTTGTATGAAAAAGGAGGTTGGTGGGTAGATATGGATGTAACATGTTTGAAGCCCTTCGATGTTGAAAGTGACTATTTTTTTAGAGCACATCATGAACTTGAAGTTGTTGGAAATGTTATGAAAGCCCCACAATTTTCAAGCTTAATGTTAAAGTGTTACAAGCAGGCTTTGGAATTGATTGATGAAAAGAATACGGATTGGTATAAACCGATTTTGATTCTCAATGAAAATATTAAATCACAAGGTCTTACATCGTATGTTTTCCACGATCTTTCCAACACAGACGAATTTCAGAAAATTGAAAGTTACTATTTTGGTAGTGAGAAAATTCCTGAAAAATGGTGTTTTCTTCATTGGGGTAATGAGGTGCTGAGAAATTATCAATTAAACAAGAGAAACTCTTTTTATGAATCCTCTTATTCAAGGCTGCTTCGAGAATATAAATTGATTGAACCATCTTCTAATCTAGTGGAATTTGATCAACGATTTCGAAGGGAATTATTCATCGCAAACATTAAAAAAATGCTTTAAAAGAACTGTAAAAAGAACTTGCTTGACAGAAAAAAAATAAAACTTAACTTGATTCACTAACTTTGAGAGTAAAATCATTGAAAAATTGGTTTGTTAATGACAATAACTAGTTTCATAGTGCTGTTCCTAATGATACTCTCATTGGTTTTTATATTTGCCGTTAGGTTTTCATTTATTCGATTGGAGATTTCAAACAGAGTCAATCTATTTCTCTACAACTTCTATTGGCATATTCGATTTTTATTATCTATCAGTTTCAAGAAAAAATTTGTAAAGAATTGGAAATTAACCCATCAACGTAAAAAAAATCTTTTAAATCTTGCGATTTTCAATGAAAACAAAAATAAATATACAGAAACTTTTGTTCGCAATCACTTCGAAAACTTACGATTCAATAAAGTTTTTTATTACGGTTTACCACCGCAATTTATTCATCCTTGGGGAGATATTGTAAGCGATAACCACCTTTGGAAGCAGTTTAAACTAGCCTTCTTAAAATTACTTGAAATTGATGAAAAAACTTACTTTTCAAACAGGTTGAGAAAATCTTTAAAGAAGAAGAAAATTGAGATTGCTTTGGCTGAGTTTGGAACCATGGGCGTTTATGTTTATAAGGCATGTATGCAAAATAGTATTCCTCTTGTTGTCATATTCCATGGGTATGATGCGTGGCACCAAGACGTAGTTGACAAGAACAAAAAGGAGTATGTAAAAATGTTCAGTTATGCTTCGAAGATCATTGGTGTAAGTCGTGACATCTGTTCACAATTAGAAAGACTTGGTTGTCCAAAACAAAAAATAGTTCATTTACCATCAACGATAAATTTCAAAATTTTCGACTTCAAAATAGCTGATAGGAATTTGAATAGAATATTGAGTGTAGGGAGATTCTCTGAAACAAAAAGTCCGCATCTAACCATTCTTGCTTTTCATGAAGTATTGAAGGAAATACCTGATGCAACATTAGTAATGGTAGGCAAAGATGGTGGAGGAGAATTGTTTGAAGCGTGCCACATACTGGTAAAAGCTTTAAAAATTGAAGAAAAAGTTGAATTCAAAGGTGTTTTAAGTCCCGATGAGGTTAAAAATGAGATGGTTAGAGCAAGTGTTTTTGTGCAGCATTCCATTACCACACCAATTAATAACGATAAAGAAGGTACGCCAGTATCAGTTATGGAAGCTATGGCATGTGGTCTTCCTGTTGTTGCAACGAGGCATGCGGGTATTGCTGAATTAATAAATTCAGGTGAAAATGGATATTTAGTAGAGGAGTATGACTATCTTTCAATGGCAAAACAAATTGTTTTTTGTTTGAAAAATCCAGAATTAATGAATGAAATAGGCTGTAAATCAAGTTTATCCATTTCTAGAAATAAGTTGATAGCCAACAATGATTCATTGTTGACTCAATTGCTGAATGAAATAGTTAATTTAGAAAAATGAAAAAGATTCTAGTACTCGGTGCAGGTGGATTTATTGGTTCTCATTTAGTCCAAAGACTTAAAAATGAAGGGAATTATGTTGTTGGAGCCGATTTAAAATATCCAGAATTTATGGATAATTTTTGCGATGAATTTTTTATTGGTGATTTACGTGATTTTGAGTTTGTTTCTCATGTTATAACTGAAGGAATAGCTGAATTATATCAATTGGCGGCAGACATGGGAGGTGCAGGTTATATTTTCACAGGTGAACATGATGCGGACATAATGCATAATTCTGTTCAAATAAACGTGAATGTAGCTAAACTTGCCGCACAACGAAAAGTAAAAGCCTTGTTTTACGCCTCGTCGGCTTGCATCTATCCAGAATACAATCAAACGGATCCAAGCAACCCAAAATGTGAGGAAAATTCCGCTTACCCGGCTGCTCCCGACAGTGAATATGGGTGGGAAAAATTGTTTAGTGAAAGGTTATATTTGTCCTATAAACGCAACTATAATTTGAATGTTAAAATTGCGCGTTTCCATAATATTTTTGGAGAAAAGGGCGTTTGGAATAATGGTAAGGAAAAAGCGCCTGCAGCTTTGTGTCGAAAGGTTGCATGCGCAAAAAATGGAGATTCAATCGATATTTGGGGTGATGGCAATCAAACACGATCCTTTTTGTATATTGAAGATTGTTTAGATGCTGTCATCTTGTTAACACGATCTGAATTTTCAGGACCCTACAATATTGGTTCAGAAGAAATGATTAGTATTAACGATTACGCAATGTTAATTGCTGAAATTGCATCAAAGAATATATCACTAAATCACATTTTAGGTCCACAGGGTGTAAGAGGTCGTTGTTCCAATAATACTCAGATTAGTAAAGACTTGAATTGGAAACCCAAATATGATTTAAAAGAGGGAACAACACTACTATATAAATGGATAGAAAGAAAAATTTATGAGGAATAGGTAGCATCCCATAAAGTGTGTAAAGCTGAAAGTTATTCTGAAATTTTTGAGCCCTCAAAAGCTCAAAAAAATTTCGGAAATAACTTTTTAGTAACTTAAACACGTAGTATGAAGAAAGA
>JBDKEM010000047.1:0-3358 GCA_039795265.1 Bacteroidota bacterium
TCTTTCATAACGCAAAGAATTGCTTTTGCTAGGTTTTCCATATTATGCTTTTTTAGGTCTAGGACAAGCCAAAATCAAACCGTCCGTATAAAACGTGTTTCCGTTGCCTACATATTTTTTAGGCACTTTATTGTCACGTTCTTCTTTTGTTTGTGCGATATAAGCCGAAACATTGCTTCCCTTGTCGCTCAAGCTGTCGTTTATTGCGATGGTAATTTCCACTCCCTTGTCACATGCGTTCAGCATTGATTGAAGTTTCTCTTTTGTAAAATAAAGACTTGATAAACTAGACATGTTTTTTTGTTGTTTAAATTGATTGTTTAATTTCTTCCAGTTTCTTGAGTAGTTCGAAGTCTACCCACCTTAGCCATTTTTGTTCAAGTTCTTGACCTATCTTGAACAAATCGCATTCTATTTGCCCTTTGTTTTTGAATTGCTTTAGAACCCATCTAGCACATTCGTAGATACTATCTTTATCCTTGTATTCCTCGTCAATGTTCCTGTTTAATGAACAATAAGGCAATAGCAATTCTACTATTTGGTATTCAAAGTCTGACTCTATCTCGTAAAGAGTAGTTCCAAAAGCATCCTCAAAAACACCCTTTGCCTTGTGTATCTCGACCCAAGCCGTTATCCTTTTCTTTTCTTCATCAGAATGGTTTTTAAGCATCAAATCAAAACTGTCGTAATCAATCTTGAACCCTGAATTTTCAGGCTCATGCCTCGTCTCAGGCTCACGCCACACGTTTGCCTTGCACCATACGTCAAACTCAAATCCTTGTTCTTCGATGTCCCTAGACAAGTCGGAGACGGTAAACACATAGTCGTTTTCGCCCTTGTGTTGGCATCTTATCTCTACGCACATATCGGCTTGGAAAAGAATTTGTGTAAAGCAACCTGTTTTGAGCCGCTGTCCATAAGTGGGAGCAATTCAACTTTTGTGATGAAATTCCTTACCGATACAAGGTTAGGCTCTCTCATTACGTCAAGCTCTATCTTGACCTCAACCAACTTGTACTCCTTCTCTTTATGCCCGACCAGTTGTATCGGTGTCGTGATTATTTTCGCTGTCTTCATGGTCACAAATGTAAGGATAATTTTAAACAAAAAAGCAATAAGTTTAAAAATAATTTATTTTCTGTTTTGTTTTTGTTTAAAAATAATACCTATATATTTGCATCAGAAATTTATGTTATGGCAAAAAAGACGGCAGAAAGGAACAGCGAAATAGCAACAGCAAGACAGTTGATTAAGGAGGCTCTCGAACATATCACAGTCAATAACCGAGTTTTTATTCCTTATATAAACAAGAACCAAGCCCGTAGCATGGTCTTCAATTTCTTCAAGGGGAAACAGGTGAAAAAATCAATCACATACACAGTTGGGGAATTTGACAAAAAGCAAGGTGTTTTTTTGATGTGTGTTAGATGATTAACCGAAATAAACTAAAAGACATGAATACAGAACCGATTCCAAACAGCCCTTAAATGACTAAATATCATGTTAGTGGCTGTATTTATTTGAATTTAAAATTCACAATATGTACACTAAAGAAAAATGGAGATATTCAGAAGAATATCAAGAAGTAACGACAAGTAAAATAGGCATAATTGAAGGTTCAAAATCTATATGTGCCGTATGTACATTTTCAAAAGTAACAGAAGAAATACAAGCAAATGGGCGTTTAATTTCAGCTTCTCCAGAGTTACTTGAAGCCTGTACTTTAATGCTACAAGCTTTTAAGGATGCACCTTCTGAATGGCTAATGACTAATGATGTCGCACAAGCTGAATCAGTAATGATAGATGCTGTCAATAAGGCTCTCTGTCAAAGTATCACCTAATGAAACACTTGTTTATGAAAGCTAGGCATGTGAAGTCCACGGAAGTATCGACCGCAACACTGAATATGAAGGGTGTAAGGCTAGAACCATGTGCGAACCGCCTAGCTTTACTGAACAATGTGTTATGCACACGTGCTTTTTTGTCAACCAATAACCCAATTTAAACAACAAGAATATGTATTATAAAATTGAAAACAAAGAATGTGAAGTGTACAAAAAACTTCACGAATTAAGAACAAAAGAACTTCGTTTTGAGCAAGAAAACAAAGAAGCTATTTTCGAAAAAACAGGGCTTACTTTCCAGCGTTTTTTAGGAAATAGAGGACAACAAAATTACGAAAGAGTAACTTCTTTCGCTGGATTTGCTTTTAACGAAAAAGATAAAATAGATCCTAAAATTTGGGAAAAAAAAGATTCAGAAATTGTAGTACCAAATAGAAGAACGAAAGCAGGAAAGGAAATGTCAAATTTTCTTCTTAATGGATTGCAAAAATCTTGTTTTGAAGATGTTTTTAAAATTTTAGAAATAGAGCATGGTGGTCGATTTGTTTTCCCATTTGTGGAAATAAAAAATGAGGCTATTTACTTGTTTTTAGGCGATGAAATAGAATTGTCTAATTATGAAATTATAGAGATTACCAAAAAGGAATTTACATCCGTGATGCAATTACAGCATTGTGCATAACAAGTAGGTATTTATGAGTTTTGTGGTGTGAGAGCTACGGACTTATCCACCGACAGAAAGTAGTGTAATGCAAGTAAACGACCCAAACCAAGCAACCACAAAGCGCATAAATAGCACGTTATCAGTAGATCTTTTTATTCACATTTAAACGACCATAATATGTTAGTACATTTTAAAATTATCGAAACAACAGAAAATTACCCAGATGTTTTAGTTCACAGAGACAGAGACGAAGATGGACAAGAAATAGTAAAAATATTCGCATGTGGCATTTTACAAGAGGAAGAAAACATGTTTGTAAGTGAAGAAATCGTATTTCAACATTACGTAACAGCCTGTGTGTTTATTAAAAACTTTGGCTTAGAAGCTGCTGTTTCTTGGTGTAAAAGAAATGAGGTGTCGTTTTGGTAGATTTACTGCTAACGCTAGGCATTTAAGAAACCTAGCGATTAAAGTTGGTTCAGTATCTGCCGAAATAAAGCCGTGAAAGGCGAGTACAAAACCTAGCTAAAACACTGCGCTAGGATTCTTAAATGCAGTGTTAGCGGTTCGGGCTTCTCCGCTTTTAGAAGACCAAAAAAAACTAAAAACATCATGAATTTAACATCAGAAAACGTATCGGAAATATTTATGAATTGCCTATTCAAAGAAGGTGAAAATACTGAAAATGCAATTATTGCAGAAGGAGTAATAACCAGAGTAGGATTTCACCCAGAAAGGCTAAAACAAGCAACTCTTAGTATAGAATCAATGGCAAATGAATTGCCTGATGAATTTAAGCCAAAGGGAGGCGGTGGTATGTCTTTCTTAAATGCCTGTATAGACAATAA
>JBDKEM010000058.1:0-3120 GCA_039795265.1 Bacteroidota bacterium
CTGCCATGGATTAAGAATTTGATACTCAATATAAAATTCCAAATCCAAAAATGGTTGATCAAACAATTTGGCATTTTTAGCCTAAATTTTCGTTGATGTGAGTTTTTCAGCAGACCCTAATCTAGTACGGTCGTTCTTTGTTACTCCATCTTGATCATCGTAACCGTAAATTAAAAGAACTTTGGTTGTATCTTCCAAATCTCTATCTGCTACTTCTAATAAATTCCAAATACCTGGGGTGTAAGATAAATTGGTTGTGTGGGTTGTTGTTATCAGGTTTGATAATTGTTGTTTTAACCCAGATTACGCGATAGGAATTTTTTGAGATAAATCAATTGGGAAATCCCAAAGGCTCGCAAACCATTTTCTTCGTTTTTTGGTTAATGCAATTTTGAGTTTTATCGTATCACCTACTTTTTCAAAATAAGCTCCAACGGCAAAAGTCCTATATCTTAATGTTGAAAGTGTTTTTTGAGTTTTTTCTTGTAATACGAAGATTCTAAACAAAGACATTAAATTATATGCTATCATAGAGAAAATCAATGAGGCCTCAGTCGGAAAAAAACCTTTAAGATTGAAGCTTTCTGCGCCAAAATCTGCTTTTAATTCTTTAATTCTATTTTCAGCATCTCCTCTTTGTCTATAGTTACGCCACACATCAGTAGCAGCATATTCAACATTGGTAACATATGCCGAATACCTATAATTTCTATGCACTTCATCTTCTTCAAATAAGCTTAGTGTTCTTCCTGTTGCGTTTGGACGATCGGCTATCTTTTGTCGGACAATTACTATTCTTCGCTCATTTCCCCAAGAATTTGCTTGGTATGTTTTGTCACAAATTTCAATTCCATTATCTACTTCTAACCACAAATCTTGTTTGTCTATGAGTTGTTGAATTGGATGTGTAAATCTAACAGCAACGATGTAATTAAGCACTTTTTGCTCCAAATAATCCAATATGTCTTTTTGAAAAAAACCACTATCTAATCGAACTAAACCAACTTTTTTGTTGCCAAAATTTGCGATAGTATCTTCTAAGAAACCTACAAAATTATTGGCTGAACTTGTATCTCCACTTCTAAGCCAAAAATTGGCAACCATCTTTACATCATTAACAAACGCAATTATTGGATGATGGCTTTTGCGCCCTTTTTTCTTTGGATTGTATCCCTTTTTAGCGCCTTGCTGTGAACCATAGCGAGTAATTACTGAAGAATCTATATCGAGCGTGAAATAGTTAATATTTAAATTCTGGAAGAACCAACTGAAAAAATGGCTGGAAACTTCTTGATTTGTAGCTTGGGTAAATTTTTAAAAATAACGTTTGTATGCGTCTTGAGCCGGAGTTTGTTTCCATCCAAAAATATTACCTAATGCTTTGTCTGCACGAGTGACTTCTGTATGTAAAAAACGATTTGCTCCACACCAAATACTCGTTATAAATGATTCTAATATTACTGAAATATCATAACCTCGATTTGAATTTTGAATTGGTAATGATTTGCAATTATAAACTTGATTCTTAAACTCAATTTTATCCAACATTTGCTTCAAAAAAACCATTCCACCCCAAGGCGTAATCTCTTTATTGGTAAAGGATAGCTCAAATTTCATAATGTTAATTTTTCTAACGCTACGCGTTAGAGATTTGACAATGAAAATAACGATTTTTTTCTAATGCTGAATCTGGGTTTAACTGAATACCTGATGCACTCGCCGAAATGTTAGCGTAGTAGTTTGAAGATTGGGAAAAGGTTGAGAAAGATAGGAGGAGCGATAGGAATAGTATATTTTTCATTTAAAATTTTGATGAATAAATATACGAAAAAATATGCAGTACTAAAATAAAATGAGAGTATAAAACAACTACATTATTATTGTTTATTCGAAACTGTGAGAGCGAGAAACTATATAGACTTATCAAACTGACTATTTGCGAATTTTGAAGTAAAGCGAAAGAAATATTAGATAGAAATATTAATTTTATCTTTCAAATTTTTAAAAAGTTTAAAGATGTATAAATCGATATTCGAACTTTCTTGTAAAATCTTGATTACTTTAACAATAATCACTACAATTACTAGCTGTTCAAATACAAGTAATGAAACAGAAGTTTTAGTTGAGGAAGAAATATTTAAAGAGCTTCGTTTGGGTATGGACATAGATGAAGGATTAGCATCTTTAAATAGTCATTGTATGCAAGGTATTGATTACAATGAAAAATGTTTTTATACGATTTCAAATTTTAAAATGGGAATGTTTCCTGAATTTGAATACGGTGAACACTTATGTCAATATGAAATAACAAATGATATTTCAGTTTGCCCGACATTATTTTCAAGTAAATATAACAATAAAAAAATAGTTTCCTGCGCAGTGTTACTTTTTCATTCTCCAACTTCGTTTCCGAGATTAACAATTTATGAAGGAGAAGGGGAATATGACCCATATATTGATATTGCAGATCAATATCAAGGTGCACCTGCTTTAACTTTTTTTGAAGCCAATAAAATTATTAATATGTATAGGGCACAATACGGAAAAGAAAAAGATAATTATGATGATGAAAAGTACATATGGGAAAAAGGAGAATTGATAGTGACACTATACGTTAATAATTATAATGAAGACATTTTATTGAAAGGGCAGGTGGTTAATGGAAATCCATATAGGTTATATGCAACCTATAGCTATTCGAAGAAAATGAAGAAACTACTTGAATCTGACAAATACACAGATCAGGGAGACCATATCGGGGATAAAATATAACTATCAACAAAAACTTGCGAATATTCTCTATTTTTAAGCTTGAAATGTAAATAAACGAGCTAGTAAAACTACGCCACCTTATTGAACCCATTAACAAAAGTGTCAACGAAAGCTATAATTCTGTTGAGGATTCTGTCGCCAACGGTTTTGCGTTTTAGGATGGTTGGTTTTTCTCCTTCAATTAAGTCAATAATTTCTTCTCTTAATGGTTCGCGCTCGGCAAATAGATAGTCAATCCTTAAAAACCCTTTTTCTGATTCGCTTTAAAAACCAGGTCTCATAATCAAGTTTTGAATTGGCGAAAAAAATGAGCTGAAAATGGTTTGAAAAAAGTGAAAAAAGATGACT
>JBDKEM010000006.1:0-4338 GCA_039795265.1 Bacteroidota bacterium
ACCAATAAGTTAGAAGTTGATAGTTTAATTCAACTTGGACTTGAAAATCCAGATTTTGTATATGATCACACAGCCCAAGAATTGGTTGAGTTTATATGCGAACATGGGAAAACAAAATCGCATTTCATGCAAGCTGATTTATGGAATAGTACTCAACTTCGAAAGGAGACGAACTTTACACTGGCAAAATTTCAAGCACAACTAAAGTACAAACAAGCTGATTTTTCTGAAGCTCAGAAATGGGCAAAAATAGCAATTGAGCTAGCCGAAAAAGAAGGAGTTGAATTGACGAAAGAAGATGAAATTTTAAAAGTAATTTCGGTTCAGAATAACGCTAATGGGAATGGGTAAAACAATCCAAGATATTAATCAAGTAATCGATTGTTTAGACCATTCAAATAAGGCGAATGATCGATGAGTTCGGTGAGACGCAATTCATTTTCAATATTTTGCCAGTTTTGAAAAACGGCTGTTACCGGTTCGTGCTCTTTTTCTTTTAACTTTTGTCATTGACTATTCTTCTGTCTCAGATTTAATGTAACCGATTATGTATGCTTCCTTATTTAGGACTTTAAATTCTATTGTTGTCCAAATGTCAATTATAACTGATGTTTTTATCAAAAGCAATGCTTCTTCATCAGTCAGAATTCCGCCATCTTCAAGAGTAGTCCACTTTGCACGATTTTCTTCTAATATTCGTTGTGCTTCATTGTCCGTCACTTCAATTACATCAACAGTTAATACATCTTCATACCAATTAGGATTTGTTTTATAAAGCATTTGAAATGCATGATTGAAATTGCAAACTAAAATTGTGTTGTTCAGTAAATCACTTAATGAAGTGTAAACAGGAATTCCGTCATAAGTACCAATGCAAAACTGAGCTAATTCATTTTCAGATTGTGGTTCTTTCATTTTTGAAACAAAGCGCTCACTCATTAAAAATTTATCGTCTTTGTAACTGTATTCCGGGGCTACTAAAATAAGAGAGGGTATAATTTGCTTCTTGTTCAATTCTGTTAGTGCTTCATTAAGAACTTCCAGAACATTTGTTCCGCTTACCTTGTTAAATTCCGTTTGCCTGATTACGCTAAAAAAATAATTATCCTCCCATCTTCCTTTTTCCCCACCCATTCTGTCCACACCATAAATCATTTGATTATTTTGTTCGGTAAACATCATTTTTGCTTTTTCAAAAAATGTTCGCTGTCCAATATGTTTTAGCTCTATATCTTGGTTGTTTACATTAACTGTATTTCCAAAATGCCGAAACATTCTGTGAATCCTTGCTTGTGATTTCCAGGCATCACCAATTGTTTTTTTGAAGTTGGCAACAAATGGTTGATGCAAAGGTGCAAGGGCAATATCTTTATCGGTATCTGTAATACTCTTTCGTTTTACAATTGCAAAGTCCTTTAAAATTTCCTTAGATTTTTCTTGTAGTTCCTCAATATTATTTACTAGTAGCAAGATCTTCCACTTTTCAAAATTAGTTTCATAGAATTCAGAATTTCTTTTTAATTCATCGTAAAGGAATCTCGCTTGAGAAATTTCTTCAGAGTCAAGTTCGTTCACATTTACATAAAATCTCTTTTCTCTTATTTGGTCTGCAAAAAATCCTGATGTCATCCACTGGTATGGTGTTGGTGGCGAATAAACTTTTCCTGAATGTCTTTCTGTGTAATCCCATTCATTCCATCCCATGTAATAGTTTATTGCATTCCCTCGGAAAAATAGAATGTCTTTTAATAAATCTTCTGAATCAGTGTATGGTATTTTAATGCGTTCAAGAAATTGCGAAGCAGTTTCTTCATTAATCTTGTTCACTTGGTATAGAAAAAAAATCCAGTATTTTATACCAGTAAGAACATGGCGTTTGTAATTATCAAACTCTTTGAGAACTTTTAGCTCTTCTTTTTTTTCTTTAATAATATCGTCGTTCTTTCCATCAGTATTTTCTCTTTCCAGATTTCTAATATTCCACTTGAGTTGAAAATGTTGATTATAGTTTCCTTCTGAAATTTGTTCATACTCATCCATTGCAAAACGGAATTGATTTATGTCCCCGTTTTTTACAATGTAAAAAAGCAATCTACTGAAACCTTGAAAACCCCAATAATAAAAATGATTAGTTGTTTTCTTTTCCTCGATACTTTGGTGCTTTCTTCCTTCGTAACCAATGTCAAACCATATGACTTCTTTGAGGTGCATTGCTGCTTGTTCTGAACAAGTTTTGTGGAGCGCTGAAAGTGCAGTGTTTCGTTTTGCCTTTTCGTAAGAAACACTATAGAAGTATGAAGGAAAAAAAATATATCTCTGAAAATGTTTAGGAGAATTATTGCGAACGCTTAGTTGCAAAATCTGTCGAACAAAAGATTTTAAAACACGAAAAGATTCAAAACTGTTCTTTTCAATTGCTCTGTCAATGGCTCTCCATACATTTGAATCAATACCATCAGTTATATCTGTAATGTCGCTGAATAACCTCATTTTTGATTTTGCATTTGAAGTTCATAAAGTTTGATATAGGATTCCAGGTGTTGTTCGATATTACGGTGCTTATCTTGTTCGCTTAATTGTTCCAATTTTTGGTCAAAGAATTTTCTCATCGCTTCATTATCTTTTTCCTTCTTTGGTTTATTCTTCAAAGACAAACTGCTTCGCAATTTTTTTTTCTCCCATTTTGTGTTTGCTTTACTCTTCTCCCAAACAAAGTTGTTAACTTCAGTAGTGGTTGTCTCTAATCCTAATTTGCGATAAAATATTTGTTCAGTTGCCTTCTTTTTTGAAATGAAATTTGATATACAATCCAAGTTAATGTCATGAATTACCTTTTCTTTGTGTTTTATTATTTCATCTGTTGAAACCTCTTTAACTTTAATCGTTGACAATTCAACGCTGCCCCATGCTTCGCTCCAATCATACTCCTTTGCCCCTTTCTCACTCATTAAGGACACGAATAATTCTTCGCTATGTTTTTTGATTAGAATTCTTTTCAAATTATTTTTTGCTTCAATTATTAATTCTTCTTCAAGCATTTTGTCTATTTCTTTTTCATTGGAGAACAGAAAAACTGTTCTAAAAAGCATTCCAATTAAAAACAATATGATAATTGCAAGGTAAGTTCCAGTCAAGACAGCCCTTGTAAATGTAAATGGAGAAAGTGTGTCTCGAAGTGTAGAAACAACTATGAATATTCCGATTACCGAAAGTGTCAGGTATATAATAGGATACAAAAGAGATTTTCTGAAGAGCAGACCATAAACAAGAGGTGATTTTACTGCAAGATTGTTTAGAATAAATCCTACTACTACAAGAGTTATACTGATTATTGTTGCAATATTCGCTGTTCGCTGGTCAACAATGTAAATTGCAGTTTGAGAACTAATTTCTAAGAAATTGAGAAAATCAAAATTAATGAATGGACTAATTGTAAACAGAGAAATAACAAAAAGCAAAACAAACCACCATTGTTTGCTATCAGAAATAAAATTTCTAAAATACCTTATTGATGATTTATGATATGGTTCAAATAAAGCTAAATGCTTTTCTTTCAGATATGCGATTGTTTTATGTCTTAACCAGTTGCTATTGGATCTAAATAAATTCATATTATTCGTCTGTAAGTTTTGATCTTTATCGTCATTTAGAATGACTGGTATCTTGTTTATTCACGAAACAATCTTTCGCATATGTAAATAATTATGAAGTGATACGCGAGATTTTGTTTCTTTTTATTCTTTATTCAATTACCGATGCATTTTTAAATTTTATTTCATTCAAAAATAACAAATTACCCTCTTATTTTTACTTAGACAATCACACACCCTCACAGGACTTATTCACATGTTTTCAATTCAGAAGTTTGTTTCCTAATCGAAGCAAAACTTCATGTCTCAACATTCGCATACTTCTATTTTCACAACAGCCTCCGGAGTTCTAGGAGGTGTCGCTAAAGCGGTAACCGCTAAACCCATTCTTACTGAAATAACCTTTGCTGGATTATCCAATGTGGTGATTTACGCTGCGGCTTCTGCCGCGGCTGGATATATCGTGAAGAAATCCATGGATTGCATCGCCAAGAGACTCACCGATTACTTCAACAAACAAAAAGAAAGCCGATGAATAAGGTAGTCGGCATAGCGCTAGGTGCTGGAGTAGTTTATGGCATTGTCAAACTACTTAGAATGCAGAATGTCTCTGAAATGGCAAATGCCAGATTAGTGAATCCGCGCATCCATTCGGTTACCATAGGTGGCATTTCTTTTAGAACGGAAGTGGAGATCAATAATCCTTCCAGGGATTCAGTGAAGTTGACAAAACCAGTTGTGACCTTGA
>JBDKEM010000031.1:0-10322 GCA_039795265.1 Bacteroidota bacterium
ACTGGGACCCGGCCCGCTATGTAATGAAAGGACGCACCGAAGAGGCACGTGTTTTCAATAATTACCTGGAAGCGGTCCGTTTAAAAGCGCACACCAAATACAATGAGCTTTTAACCTACACTGATGATGTCACACCGCAGATGCTCCGAGATGCAATCTTGGGAATTCATTCTGCCAAATCAAGACAAATCATCGAAATCTGGGAAGAATATGTAGCTGATCTCAAGAAACTAATCGGTAAGGAAATTACTTACGCTACTTTTCAAAAACACAATACGGCTAAAAACCATTTTCAAGCCTTCTTACAAGAGAAATGCAATTGCACGGACATTTCTATTAAAGCGGTTAATTATCAGCTTATACAGAAATACAGCATTTATTTAAAAACCGAAAAGGGCTGCGGCTACAACACGGCTGTAAAATTTCTGCAGAACCTCAAAACAGTTACGCGTCTGAGCATCAGAAGTGGTTGGTTGCTCAAAGATCCTTTCAATGGCATTAATTTAACATTGAAAGAAGTGGACAGGCCTTATCTTACTGAAGAAGAAATACAACGCCTCGTAGAATTCAATTCCAATTTTGAAAGGTTGAACCGCGTGCGCGATTTTTTTATTTTCTCCTGTTACACCGGATTGGCATACATCGATGTCCAAAAACTCAAAAGAGCAGAAATTGAGGGCAACGATCAATCTGGCTATTGGATCAGAACCCGAAGAAAGAAAACCGGTGGCCGAGCAAATATTCCATTATTGGATATCCCCATGAGCATCATTAGAAATTACTGTCAATTAGAACTACTCGATGCAGAAGACCGGATTCTACCCATCCTGAGTAACCAAAAAATGAATGCCTACCTCAAAGAGCTCGCAGATTTATGCCACATTCAAAAGCAACTATCTTACCATGTTGCCCGCCACACCTTTGCCACAACAGTTACTATGATGAATGGCGTACCGATTGAAACTGTTTCAAAAATGCTCGGGCATAAAAACATTCACAGCACCCAACATTACGCCCGCATTGTAGACAAAAAGGTAGGCGACGACATGAAACTCCTTGCAGCCAAATTAAACGGCGCCAGCACCATTCAATTCAATAAAACAAAAGTTGAGCAAATACAGATAATATGATCAATGAACCTTTCAAAGTGCGGGCTTACGGCTTCGGTGAGCTCGCACAACTTTATTTCCCGAATATCACTAAGAAAAGTGCATCCTGGCAGCTCAGGCTATGGATCAACGCTTCAAAGGGTTTAAATGAACAGCTCAGTGTGACTGGTTATGTTAAAGGGAGGAGACTGTTGACTCCGTTGCAGGTTGGGTTGATTGTGGGTGAGTTTGGGGAGCCTTAATTCTTTTTTTGCTAAACACTAAATTCGAGTTTCTATTAAAGGTGGATTTTTACACTTATCGCATCCAATTTAATTTTGTGTAGAATAACGTTTTGCCGCTTGGCGCAGTGGCGGATTTCGAAGTACTTAACTTTCAGCCAAGCACAAACTTTGATAGAAATACAAAGCTTGATTTAACCACCAAACCGCCACTTTTGGGTAGGTGCTGTTAGGCATAGTTATTTTTCTCTAATCTTAAAGGAATAAAGGGTCTGATGTTGTCAAAGTTTCAATGCAGTCATTAAGCCTACTCTCAACTTCTGTGTAAAATGCTTTATCAAATTCTTCCAGGAATTTCTCAAGTCTGTTTTTGTCTCCTTTGGGGTTGTCTGAAAGAGGGTTGTCGCTTAATGTTCCTGTGTGAAATGGTCTTGATGTTAGTGAAATTTCAATAGTATTTCCGTTACAGAAAAAACTATTTAATGAATTTGAAAACCTTAAAACAAACTCTCCATTTGTTATTGGGCTGTTATAAGAGTATACTTGTTTGTTCTCAAAGGTAAAATTTATTTTTCCTTTCCAATTAGCTATTGCTTCTCTAATTGAATTAATTGCTTCTTCTTTCATTATTTATTCTTGTTAAGTTTTATAGCTTGTTTAATTTTTTCCTTTAATATTTTTGTTCCTTCAGAAATTGCTTCCGCTTCTGTCTCATACAAAATATTAGAGATTTCTTCACCTTTTTTAGGGTCAGATGGTTCTCCGTCTGCAACTTTAAAGGTGCAAGATAAAAAACCTTGTTTTCCTGTTGATTTGTAAGTCGCAGGCACAGCAGTAACAAATACACTTTGTGTAATTGTATTGTGTGTTATAGGGACTTCCTTATATTTCATTTTAGTGGTATTTAATTGTTTGCCTTCAAAGTGTCTTATGATTTTTTCAAGTCCAATAGTTATTCGATTTGAACCATCTATTGTTTCAAGTTTTGCCTAAAGGTCAACCGTTGGATTTTCATTTTGAACTGTCCAAGTAAACGCTGCCATGTCTATAAAACGATAGTTAGTCGTTATAAACTGTCCAAATGCTTTGTCCAAAGTTTTTATTTCCAATTCTTGTCCAATAAAAAGTTTTGCTCTGTCAATTAATTCTTTTGCTTTTTCTGTTGTCATTTTGTATATTTATTATAATTATGCCTAACGTTTTGCAGCTACCCGAAGATGGCGTTTAGAAGCACTTCACTGTCAACCAGGCACGAACTTTGAAAGAAGCACAAAGCTTTATTTAACCACTGAACCGCCACTTTTGGGTAGGTGCTGTTAGCTGCTGGATTTCTTCCAAAGTCTTGATTTCTTTTTGATTTTATATTTTAACTTCAGTCCTAATTCACCATTATTTGCTGATGAAACTGGTTTTTCATTTAATTGAATGCCTTCGATGATGTTCTTTTTGAAAATGCCATTTTTTTCAACTAATATTTCTTCAGATATCTTTAGCTCGATATTGCTAACATTTACAATACAAACTTCTCCATCTTTGAATATTTCTTGCGGTTCATCGATTAGCAACAAGTTTTTAGGTAAGAGCTCAATATAGCCAAAAGTCAATAGGTCCTTTTTTACATCATCTTTTACTAAAATACCGTTTTCGATTTCGTTGTATGCTTTAAAAAGTTGCCACGTTGACAATAAACCCCTTTCGTCATAAACAGCATCTTGTTTTTGATTATCTGTGAAAGGAGGATTTTGTCTATTCAAAGGTGGTAGATATCTCTGGTGATTCACTATATACAACGCAAATACATCGAACTTGCCCCTCTCTTTACATCGTCTATGTTTAATTTTTGAAATTTGACTACAATCTGAATCTGTTGATGTTCCTCCAATACCTTTACATTCGATTATTAATATTCCATTTGGAAGTTCAACTTGGATATCTTCTTCAAGAATTTTTGATTCTAATTTTTCCTCGTCTATCTTGTTTATTTTTGAATACCCTAACCATTTAAAGTATTTAATTAGGGCATCTACTAATTTGTCACCTTATTCAGTCAGTATTTCATGTAGAAAAGAGTATTGTTCTTTATTATTAATAATCTCTAGTTCCTTGCTTTTTAACTTATCATCGTACTCTATCTGAATTTTATTATGCTGATCTAAAAGTTCTTTATGTTTTGGTAGCCAATAATCTTGTGATTCTGTCCAACTAAAGGTAGTCGAGAATGGAAATAAATCAGGCATTAAATCAGGAGCAATGCGAGTTAAAAATGAATTCAAAAAATCTCCTTTGTCCTCTATTTGTGGAAAATAGAAAATTATTGAATTATCTCTGAACTCGCACAAAGAGACAATGTCTCCACTTGAGTTTATGATTAACGGCACAACATCAGGATTCGGAATTTGCTTGTTGGAATCCCAAATAGTGGGGTGATAAAAAGTTTGATTGTAACTAGTTTTACTTAGATGTAATTCTAAAAGCTTCTTCAAATCCTCTCTACCAACCGTAACCGTCATTTCTTTTCCTTCTTTTGGAGTTGATAATGGGGCATGTCCAGCGAATGAATATATGTTGTATTTTTCAACGCCTTGTCTTTCTGGGTACCCTTCTGAAATTCTTATAGTCTCATACTCTATATCGTAGCAATCAACGGTAAAAGCAATAATTATATGTGGTCGTTTTCCAATTTGGTTTAAACGGTCATTTAGAATTAGGCTACCTAATGGTCTAGGGTCAAAAACAGTCTCAGGGTAGCTACATAAAAGGGCAACTGCGCTTTTTCCGGTGTGATTTTTTCGGATATGTTCTTCTGGACTATATGGGATTTTGGCGTCCGACTCTAAATCCATTATAATAATGTCAAACTCATGCAAATTTGAAGGGAAGTCAAAATTTAATAGTAATTGATGATTCTCCTTTCTAGTTGAATTTGGAACATTAATTTTCTTACCTAATGTTCCAGCATAAATATTGAAACCTTTTTTTTCTAAAATGTTTATATAGCTGCCATCAATATCAATGCAGCAAATTCTTGGTCGTTCATTGATAGCATTTGGTTCTTCTTGTAATGACTTTTCTGAAGAACTTATTTCTGTTGTTTTTTTAATCAATATTCCCATTCTTTCTTTATTTAAGCTTGCCGCTAACGTTTTGCAGCTACCCGTAGGTGGCAATTTAGAAGCACTTCAATGTCAACTAAGCACAAACTTTGATAGTGGCACAATGCTTGATTTATCCACTGAACCGCCACTTTTGGGTGGGTGCTGTTATGTGCTGTAATTCTTTCCATCATTTCAGTTTTCGTCTGATTTCAAGAATTAAGTTTTTCAATTCTTCTGGTAGTCCGTGGTTGCATTCGCAGAAATCACAATATTCTAATTCCAATTCATCGTCTTGCTCATCACGAATTCTTGTAATGATTTTGTAGTCGAACAAGTGACGAACTAATGTGATTAATATTTCTCTGTTTTTGCTTTTTGTGTCTTTGAGTTTGTCAAGAAGCAAGTCCATAATTTTTAGAACACTCAACAGTTCTGAAACCGCTTGGTGGCTATGTAACTCTTCTTGTGTCCCGTGATAATGACAACGAATCTGAGAAAATAAATGATAAAATGCTTCACCACCTTTGAACTCCGTTTCTGTTTGAACGTCATCAATATTTTTTAACAGTTCTAAAGGTAATGTCTTGAAATGAAAGCTGTTTATACTGTCTGTCAAATATGAATAGAGTTGATTTAAATTTTGTCCTTCATTTTCACATTCTTTTTCTTCGTTGTCTTTGTCAATTTGGTCTTGGATTAATTCGTTTGCTTTTACTTGGGCGAGTAGCGCATAAAAAACTAGAAATGCACCAATCAAATTCATAAACGGTGCAGTTATTCCTCCAATTGTGTCGCCAATTTGTCCCGTGTCACTGAAATTAAAGCGTTCGTGGAAATACTCGCTTGTCAAAAGGAAAGGCATTATTAGTATAACAACTCCACCGACCAAAAGCAGCCACTTTGCTCGTCCAATTATTTTCGTTATTTCTTTTCTTTTGTCTTCTGTCATTGGTGTCGTGTATTATAGCACATAACTTATTTATATACGCATCAATCTATCGCATATACCTCAAATTTTGTTGTAAACACGAAGCTTTTACGCTAATCTCTAAAAATACTATCGCTTGAATAGAAATAATCATTCAATGTAAAGTTCTATTTAACAATCTTAGTGTAGTTATTATATTGTTCTCATTAATCAATCCACGAAGGTTTTTTCAAGTCTTTTAATTCTCTCAAAATTTCAACTTTGAACGCTAGGGCAGAACCTTCATTTTTTATTTGAATTTCGGATTCAATTATTTTTACCTCGTTTAATGATTGTCTTTCTAATTCTTCAAGTGCAGGTTGATTTAGAAGGGTATCTCCCGCTTTGGCACTCGACATTCTACATGCATAGACAACAGGAATGCCAACCACGGTTAGTTCATTTCTAGAATTTACAAGTGAAACTTCTCCGAAATCCATTCCAATTCCTAAACCAATATCTTTGATAAAAACGTTAAAATTTTTACGGCAATTTTGGTAATGATTAGTAAATACCTGATGACATTCATTTGCAGCTTTAATTGCTCTTAAAATTGCACTTTCACCACTGTAGAATTTAGGAAAAAAAGCAAGGATGCCATCTCCAGTAAATTTGTCAAACACACCATAATTCCTTATTACTGCATTCGATAATTCAGATGTTAATTCAGTCACAAATTCTGAAAATAATTCAGGTTTTCTAGCTTTCAACATTAATTCAGTTGATCGTCTTATGTCAATAGATATAACGACTGCCTCACAAATCCGAGAGTCCTTAAATTCATCTTTGAATTTGTCGTCTTGAATTAATTTTTCTCGAGCTTTTTCATGAATTCTTGGGAGAATATGATTTATCTTTTCTTTTTGTTTTAATTCCTCTTGTAATTGGTATAATTCAAGTTCTTTTTTCTTGGTATTATTTTTACCATCTTTAATAGCTTCACTTAATTGTTTTTTTAAAGAAGTAATTTCCTCTTCTAATTTTATTTTGGAGTCAAAACTGGAAATACCTAGTAATCCGGAGGCAGCATCTTTTATTGTAATCTTTTTTGAATTATTCAAAAATGTCAAAAAATCATCAGTTTGATTAAGTAGACCTAAACCTCCAATTTTGATTTCATCATCTTCGTTTTGACTAAATTTAATTTTCGACATAGGAGATGTTTAATGAATTAAAAAGAAAATCAATATTTGAACATAAGAAATCTATGGTCTGATACATATTCTACTTCGCTAAACACATAATAAATCCAAAGATCCCATACAAACAAAACCAAATCCCCCTGATTCTCCAACCCCCAACCCCGAAAACCAGAACTCTTTCTACTAAAACTAGAAATCATTCTAATTTTTTCTATTTTGGACGAAAATTGATTTTAGATTATCAATTTTTCGGCGTCATTGAATTTTAATTTTGTCGCCTAACTTTAAAATTTTAAATTATGTCTTTTAATGGAAATGAGGGTGAATTTATCACTCTAAGAGAAGGGTCAGAAATGACAAAGCGCTACAGAAACACAATTCAACCCGGAGAGGTAATTGGTGTTTTTATGGGTAAAGAAAAGATTAAACAGATGTTGAATCAAAATGGAAGCGAAGGATTAAGATTTTATTTTGCCAAAAATGAATTGGATAAATTAACGTTGGTTGTAGTGAGTGCGGATTCGGATCAAAATGATTTAACCGATGGTCTTATTGCGGATGGGCTATTCCCTTGTCCTGGTGGATGTGGTAATTCAAACGATTTAAATTCTTGACCTTAAATTTATTTTATATCGCATTATTGAGTGAATGGATTCCATTAGTTCTATTCATATGTCTAGGAAAAAAACTTAAAAAGACCCGAGATAATATCATTTTGATGTGGTTTTTAACCAAGTCAATTGCAGACCTAAGTTGTTTAATTGCTTATAAAGTTTTGAAATGTAATTTTTTTCCAATTTTTCACATTTCTGTAATTATTGAGAATATTTTAATGGTTGTTTATATAAGTGATTTTCTAAAAATTCAAAGTCTCTTTAAGAAAGTCCTTTTTACTCTTCCAGTATTTATTTTTGGATTAGAGGTGTTTTTTTATGGTTCCTTTTTCGACTTGAATAAAATTGGTTTAATTAGCAATAATGCTGTCGTTTCAATTTTATTATTGATTTTATTACTGAATCAATTAAAAATTGAAAAAAGAGAATTTTTATTAATTCTAAACTTATTTGTTTTTCATTCTATCTCATTTGTTTATTTTCTTTTCGATCATATCCGTAGATATAATGATTATATAAGCAAGAATATTTATCCTGTCTATATTGTATTCGTTGTTATTTTAAACCTTCATTTTCTCTATTTCGTATGGTCCAGGAGAAAGAAATAGTCATCTTAGTTTTAATTTGTTTATTCTTTACTTTTTTACTGAGTATGGGAATTGTTCTTCTTGTGAAAAAAAACCAACGCATACAAGAACTTTCAGATAAACTTATCAAAGAAACTGAGGATAAAAAGGAACTAGAAAAACTGAAAGTTGCAATATCAGCACAAGAAAAAGAACGTGTTGAAATAGCGCGCCAGCTTCATGACGATATTGGCGCGCTTTTATCGTTTGCGCAGAAGAATTTGGTCAATTTTGAGGACAATTCTGAAGATGGAGAAGTTGATTTTAAGTCAATTGAGATGGCAAAGGTGTATTTGGCCGAGAGTATTCTATTGATTCGAAATATCGCCAAAGGATTAACACCACAATATTTGATGAAATTCGGATTAGTGAAGGCGCTTGATAACATGACCAAACAAAAATCAGGAACTCTTATAGAAACATTTGATTTTACGTCTGTTGTTCCTGAGGAGTTGATAATTTCTGAACAGGTTTCAACGCATTATTATTACATAGCTGGAGAACTAATTACCAATTTATTTAAACATAGTTATCCTACAGAAATAAACATGAGGTTGACCTACGAAAGGGAATTTCTAAAACTGAAAATCAAACACAATGGAATTGCATTGACACAACGTGATTTCGATCGCTTAATATCAGAATCAGATAGTCTCGGTCTCGAAAATATTAAATATAGACTGAATGTTATAAATGGTGAAGTATACTTTAAAAGACTCCGTGATTATGGAACTATTGAGCTTATCACTAAATTGGATATAAAGGAGATGTAAGATGGAGAATCAGCCAAACATTAGAATTGCTCTTGTAGAAGACCACGAGCTAATTAGAAATGCCTTATCAAAAATGCTAGCAGAATTACCTTCATTCAGCTTTGTTTTTAACGCCGCAAATGGTCGAGAGTTTTTCGATAAACTCAAAGATAATACTATTGATGTAGTACTTTTAGATCTCGAAATGCCGATTATGAATGGGATAGAGGTCATTGAAGAATTAAAGAATATTAAATCTAATATAAAAGTAATTGTTCTAACAATGTATGCTGATTTAGACATGGCTTTTGATATTTTGTCTTTGGGTGCACATGCATTTTTATTAAAAGAATCTTCAACACGTGAATTAACTTGTGCAATTGAGCAAGTTTTCTTAGGGAACGATTATACAAACTCTTTCATGAATAAAGCTGTAATTAATAATCTTGCTGAGAGTAGAAAAGCAAAAACTAGAGCTGAGCATCTAAAATTAGATCAAAGGGATTTAAGACTAGTTAAGCTGATTTGTGATGGTTTCTCAACTAAAGAAATTGCAGATTTATTGCCAGCTTCTAGGAAAAATGTGGATTTATTACGAACAAAATTGATGAAAAAGTTTTCCGTTTCATCAGGAAACGAACTCATACGTGTTGCAATTTTAAATAATTTATACAAGCCACGTACTAACAGAGAAATTTTATTAGAAATAGAAGATGATTCAAATGCAATGACCAAAATAAGAATTTCCAAATTAAAAGAAAATCACATTAAAAATT
This sequence comes from Bacteroidota bacterium, assembly GCA_039795265.1. GTDB lineage: Bacteria > Bacteroidota > Bacteroidia > Flavobacteriales_D > Crocinitomicaceae > UBA952. The sequence continues at coordinate 9,303 of JBDKEM010000031.1, forward strand.
TTGGCAAATATGATGACTAATAGGAGACATTAAAGAAACCAGCCATTGACTTTTGTGGAACTTCAAGAAGTAATTTATTAGTGTTTTTGAGTTCTATTGTGTAAAAATAGGTACCCTCTTTCACTAATTGATTATTCACTTTCCCATCCCATATATCGTGTTTTCCTGCCTCTAAGTTACCTTCAAAATAGAAAATTAGATTTCCATTTCTATTAAGTAAACTAATACTACACTCTACATCTAAAGTAAAATCTAAAGTAAAAAAGTCATTTATTCCATCATTGTTTGGCGTAATTATATTTGGAACCGAACAATATAAGTAAGGATATATGGAGATTTGCTGTTTTGTTGTATCTGTACAAGTACTGTCAAAATCAAAAGAAACAAGCTGAATTTGATATTCGCCAGGGTTAAGGAATTTTATTTTATTGTCTGTTATAACATAATTTGTATCATCTACGCTCCAAATATAGTTTTCAGCATTTATTGAGTTATTATTAATTTGAATGTATTCATTTACAAAACCATATTCAGAGGATAAGCTAAAATCTGAAATCGTATTTATTACTTGTTCAACTTCAACTACTGTATCGAGGTAACAACCATCCCCATCTGTAATACGAACTTGTTGTATTCCAGCAGAAAGATTTGTAAAAGTTGCAGTGTTTTGATTAGGGCCCTGATTAATTTGATAGGTTAAAGGAAGCGTACAGTTAGTGTTAGTTTGAATTTCCAACGAACCAGTATTAGTTGCGCAAATACTTGGACTAGTTTGAATTTCTAAAATTGTAGGATTGTTTTTTACTTGAACACTAATGGGTCTGACTACTGAACAAGAGTCACTTGTCCAAATTCTAACAGTAATTAATTGAGAAGAGTCGGATACAAAAATTGGGTTTGCACAATTTGAACAACTTAAGTTTTCTGATGGGCTCCATTCATAGGCAATTCCGCCGTTAGCATAAAGTTGCAAAGGTGAATTAGCACAAATCGTAGTATCATTTATTGTTGTTACTTGAC
>JBDKEM010000001.1:0-96109 GCA_039795265.1 Bacteroidota bacterium
CATATTGAGGGTCGTTGACTTCAAAAAGTGTCGGCTGATAATTGCTTTTATAAAGTTTGCTTTCTACTGCATAGCTTGTGCTTATTAATTTTTTAAGTCCGAAGCGTTCAAAATTTTGAGCAAAAAACTTTGTAAAGTTGCTCCATTCAGGGTCGTCACAAGGCAATAAAACTGTCTTACCACGCAAAACTTTTGGGTCATACTCCAAATAGGCTGCTACTTCTTTTTCTATGTCGTGATATTGAGTATAAAACTCATCATTCTTTGCGTTTCGTGCATTTGTCAAGTTGCTGTTTGCCATTTCTCTTTATCTCGTCTTTTTATTTTTTTAATGTCGTTTCTGTCTATATGGTGTGTCGTCCTACAATTGGTGCTAACTTATATATACACGCTACAAAACTTCCCAATTACCTCCATTTTGGCGAGATAGGCGCAGTTTTGTTTCGCAAGGCTAATGTAGTTATTTATTTCACAAATCATCAAACGGAGAGCGAATTTGTTGCAAGTTTCGCGTGCTGACATGCGTATAAATCTCAGTTGTCTTACTACTACTATGTCCCAATAACTCTTGAATGTAGCGCAAATCAGTACCATTTTCTAAAAGATGAGTAGCGTAACTGTGCCGTAACCAATGAAGTGTGACGGGTTTTTCTATTTTAGCTTTCTTAACCGCTTGTGTTAATACCAATTGAATACTTCTTTCACTGTATTTTTCGTTTTCATTCTGTCCTTCAAATAACCAATTTTTTGGCCTATATGCTTTATAATAATCTCGTAATAGGTTGATTATTTTATTACTGATAGGAACAACTCTATCTTTTTTACCTTTCGATTGTTTGATGAGTAATAAATTACGTTCAGAGTGGATGTCCTTTAATGTCAAATTTAGCAACTCGCTTCTTCGCAAACCACAAGCATATATTAAACTTAGCATGGCACGATGCTTCAAATTAGTTGGCGCTTCCAAAATCGCTTTCACCTCTTCTTTACTCAAAACATTCGGTAAGGCTTTTTCTCTGCGCGGCCGGTGTACTAACTCCGGATCTAATTTTTTGGCTTGTCGAACCGCGAAAAACAGTTTTATGGCATTGACAATTTGATTCTGAAAACTGGAGGAAAGTCCTTGTCCTATAATATATTCATTATTAAAACGTATCAAATCCTCATTCTCAATTTCAGCAATTGGTTTTGAATGAAAGTAGCGCAAAAAACTCGATAAAGCATCCGAATAAGTTTTGATCGTGTTTTCGCTGTAGCGTTTGCTGGATAAATATTTCTTAAATTCTTCAATAGCTGTTTTTTGAGTTTCGGATAACGGTGGGAGTTCAAGAATTTTCTTCACTGGTTTTATAGAGTTGTTTGTCTTGGCGACTTTTTTGTATTGAGAAAGATCAATCCACGCGACACCGCGAAATGCTTGAAAAAGTTGTGAAATACTGGATGACGAATTGGGTAAACTCCATGTATAATCCGCTTTATTCCAAACTGCTCCCTCTAAACTTTTCATTTTCCAAAACAAGTCATTATTAAATGGATGCCATACCTTGATTTCATTGGGTTTTTCACCGTTTTTTACAACAATATTTTCCATGGTTATTTCTGAATTTCCACCTTAATTTAGTCAAAAACATCTTTTCCTACCAAATTTTTTTTGCGTAAACCCACCCGAATTAGAAGATAGACGCAGGGTTTAATCGCAATTTATAGTGTGACCCAAAATCTCGCGTTAGGGATTGCAGTGAAAAGCCAGAGATGAATATTTTACAAATACTATCTGGGTAAACCCGACCGTTGAAAGGAGTAGGACTTGAGTTGTGTTTCAACGGAACGCCCAATCGTGTTTTCGCTAATTTTTTTCACGTAAATGAAACCACGCTCAAACACTTCCGTAAACGCCTACAAACTAAACGATTTAAGATGACCACTTACATTCAAACTTTACGTAACAAGTCGATTCGTCAAACACAAATGAAATTGTCGAAACACCGCGAACTTGGCAATAAAAGCACGATGAGCATTTTTGAAGTTGCTAATTTGATGGATAAATTGAAGTCCTTTGACACGCTTGAAGCGAGCTCTGGATCCATTTTTTTCGACGTGAGTTTGAATTAATTTCTCCTGATTCGACGGGATTTTTTTTTGTGTGCTAACTTTGCATTATGCATAAAAATTGGCACGGAAGTAACGCGAAAATCGGCGTTTTAGGCGGAGGTCAACTCGGGAGAATGTTACTCCAATCCGCAATCGATTTTAATCTACAACTTCATTTTTTGGATGCCGACCCCAACGCTCCTTGTGCGCTAATCGGTCATTCGTTTACGTGTGGGTCCATCACGGATTTTGACACGGTGTATGCCTTTGGAAAAGACAAGGATTTACTTACCGTAGAGATTGAAAACGTAAGCATCGAAGCGCTAGAACAGCTTGAAAAAGAGGGCGTTTTGGTGTATCCACAACCTGCAGTACTACGCGTCATCAAAGATAAAGGAACGCAAAAACAATTTTATTTCGATCATCAATTGCCCACCGCACCTTTCCATTTAGTTGAAAATAGGGTGGAAGCAAGTCGTGTTCCTGCACCCTTCGTTCACAAAATGCGCACTGGTGGCTACGACGGAAAAGGTGTTCAAGTGATTAAAAATGAATCGGATAAGATCAATTGCTTTGATGAACCTTCGGTTGTTGAAACCTTGATACCGTTTGTCAAAGAATTGTCGGTGATTGTTGCTCGCAATGCGTCCGGCGAAACAAAGGCTTTTCCAGTGGTGGAATGTGAATTTAATCCCGAAGCGAATTTAGTGGAGTTCTTATTTTCTCCTGCCGAAATAAGTCGCGAAATCGAAGAACAAGCCGAACAATTGGCCATTCAGGTCATCGAGAAATTGAACATGGTCGGAATTTTGGCCGTTGAATTGTTCTTAACTGCGGATAAGCTCTTACTGATTAATGAAATAGCTCCACGTCCGCACAACAGTGGACACCATACGATTGAATGCAACGTGAGTTCGCAGTTTGAACAACATTTGCGCTCGATTTTAAATTGGCCTTTGGGCGATACTTCTATCATTCGTGCAGGTGCGATGTTGAATATTTTGGGAGAAAAAGGTTATACGGGAATCGCGAAGTACGAAGGTTTGGAAATCGTCATGGCGCTACCTGAAACGCATGTGCACTTATACGGAAAACAAGCTACAAAACCCTTTCGAAAAATGGGACATTTGACCATCACTGGCGCAACAATAAACGCTGTTCGTGAGAAGGTAGAGGTGATAAAAAATTCTTTGAAAGTAGTGAGTTAAAGAAATTGTTTAAGTTTTTGAATAACAATGTTTTAAAATGATATTATGGATTTGAATAACAGCCAAAATGAGTAAAAAACTCTCGTTTTGGCTGTTATTCAATATTATTTTTGAATGCGTATTAGTCGAAAAAGCAAGATTTTGTCAAGGTGCTTGCGACCAAACCAAGAGCAGAATTTCCAGATATTCCCCAGGTAGTGAGCAGGATGGTGTTGACTCCTTTTTTGGTAGAGGTGTTTATAAGTGCGATACCAATTTCGAGGTTTTTTCGAACAGTAAAGAACATGCTCCAAAAATTGGAATCATAAAATACGGCGGCATTTACTTTAGTAGAAAGGAATACTTTTTTCGGAAATTTCGTTCCGACTTCCGACACGATTTCATGTATCAGTTGAAATAATTCAGGTTCGTCCTCTTTAGTGATTTCCGTTAAATGCGAATTATCAATGGGATATGTCTTGAATATGAATTTTAAAAGAAAAACAACAATCAAAATTCCAAACCCAATTAATCCTATTCCTAAAAGCACGGTCAGTACTGAAAAATGAAGTCCTATCAATAAAATTGCCCAATAAAAACAAAGGCCAGTTAAAGAAAATGCTCCAATTAAAAGCAGCGCATAAAAAAGAAGGAAACTCAATAATGCAACAACAGCTTTAAAAGTAGCAATCTTAAACGCTTTATTTACAGGAACTTTCATTAATGAAGTAAAGAAGGTTAAAATCGTCCGCGCGATTTCAATTCCAAGTATTTGTTGATGACGCTAACCGATAAATCCTGTGGCTGAGTGATAATCGATTGAATGCCATATTGTTTAAGTTCACGCGCCATTCTCGATTTTAAGGTCATCATCCGTTCGGCAACTATTCCTGAATAGAGTTCAACATTGTTGGTTGGAAGTTGATACGCCATTTCTTTAAGGGCATTATTCTGGAAGAAAACGACAACCAACAAATGTTTTTTATTCAATTGATTGAGGTAGGGGAGTGCCCGACGTAGGGCAAATTCATTCTCAAAGTTGGTAAACAAAAGCAATAAGGAACGGGTCTTTATTTTTTGACGGACAGAAAGTTGTAAGAGCTCAAAGTTGCTGTCTTTAAATTGCGTTTTCTGATTATAAAGTGCATCTAAAATACGTTTCATTTGGCCTGGGGATCGTTCGGCAGGTAGTTGTGTTCCCATTTTGTCAGAGAAGGTAACCAAACCAATTTTATCGCCTTTTAACAAGCAAATGTTGGAGAAAACCAACGAGGCATTAACGGCATGGTCCAGCAAGGTTAATCCGTCAAATTCCAATTGCATAGTTCTACTTTTGTCCACAATACAATAAACTGACTGCGATTTTTCATCTTGGTATTGGTTCACCATCAGTTCGTTACGTCTTCCAGTGGCTTTCCAGTTGATGGTTTTTAGTTCGTCACCCGGAACGTAATTCCGTATTTGTTCAAATTCCGTAGCAGTACCCAAACGACGGATGCGTTTGATCCCGCTCGCTGTTTTGTTTTCTTGGAAGACCAGCAATTCATATTTTTTCATTTGAATAACAGAAGGATAGACCATGAAACTATCTTCCTGCTTGAAAATAAAACGGCGCTCAACAAATCCTAAAACGGAGCGAAGAAAGAAATAAGTTTCGCCGAAATGAAAAATCCCACGTTCTAGTGGACGAACTTTATAGTCTAAGGTGCTTGTTTTCGTGAGTCGTCCGCTTTTGGAAACTTTATTAGTTGGAATAAGTTCTGGCGTGCCTTCGTTCCATTCAAAAAACCAATAAAACGGCAACCATGATTTTACTGTTACGGTTGCACTTACTTTGTTGTCATCACCGAGATACATGCGTTCCTTTCGTTCGCGATGATACTCCAAACGTGGAAAAAGTAAGCCTAAAAGCAACAAGTCCATTAGTGTGATTCCTATCAAAGTAGCCCAAAGAATGCCCATAATCCATTGCATATTCTCGAAAAAATAGAGGGACGTCTGAGCCACAACTATTAGCGAGAATAAATAGAAAAACCGACGGGTAAGTAAGAAATCAAACAAACGACTCATTAACGCGGTACTTCGATGGATTCAACGATTTCTTTGATAATTTCTGCCGAAGTAAATCCTTCCATTTCCGCCTCAGGTGTCAGAATTAAACGGTGGTTTAAAGTTGGGATGGTAATGTGGCGAATGTCTTCAGGTGTCACAAAATCACGACCGCGTAGAGCCGCAATTGCTCGAGATGCACGCAACATAGCAATCGAAGCACGAGGTGAAGCGCCTAAAAATAAGCGTCCATGACTTCGTGTTTTGTGCGTAATAGCGGCGATGTATTTGATCAAGTTTTCTTCAATGATGATTTTTTCCATAATTCGATGCACCGATTGAATTTCGTTGGCGCTAAAAACAGGTGTTATTTGCGACAAATCAGGTGCTTCCACGGTGTGTTGATAGCGTTTCAAAATAGCTTCTTCTTGTGATAAATCAGGGTAATCGATGCGTACTTTGAAAAGGAAACGGTCCAATTGCGCTTCTGGCAGGTTGTAAGTACCTTCTTGTTCGACAGGGTTTTGTGTAGCAACCACAAGGAACGGGAATGACATTAAATAGCGATTTCCGTCGTAGGTAATTTGTCGTTCTTCCATCACCTCGAACAAGGAAGATTGTGTTTTTGCTGGTGCACGGTTGATTTCGTCGATAAGAACAATATTGGAGAAAATGGGTCCTTTCTTGAACTCAAATTCGGCATTTTTCATGTTAAAAATACTTGTCCCTATCACGTCACTTGGCATGAGGTCTGGTGTGAATTGAATACGCGAAAAGGGAACATTTAAAGTTCGAGCCAATACTTTAGAAGCCAATGTTTTAGCCACTCCTGGAACTCCTTCGAGTAGTACGTGACCATTCGCGAAAATTGCGGCTATCATCAATTCAACGATGTCATTTTGGCCGATAATGTACTTTGAAAGTTCAATTCGTATTTGATTCACTTTCGCAGAAACCCACAATAAATCGGCATTAGTACGCTCAATTCCAGGGTCGTATTCGTTATTTTCATTTTTTTCTAAATCGAAAGCGTCGTTACTCATACTTCATTTTTTTGATTAATAAACAATTTTAAGGTGTCCAACTCCCAACTATTTGTGTCGAAGCGGTTAATGCTCTTCTTTATTCTTTTATCATCGAGCAGCAAGATGAATTCAATGCGATGTTCGTTCATAGTGATGGATTCGATTTGTTGGTGCATCAACATTTGTTTCTTTCCATACCAGGAAACGAAAACAAGCGTGTTTTTATCGAACTTTAAATAAGGAAATAATAAACGGAGAACGCCAAAAACTCCAATTAAAAATCCGAGAATCCAAACGAAAATCCCAGCCGGTTGAGCCGCACTTAACATTAGCAATCCGCTGAAAAATAATAAGATACCGCTAATTACCCAAACTGAACTTAGATATATGTTTCGATTGAGGATGAACTGAGGAGGTAAAAGTGCTTTGCCCGTAGTTATGATCCCACAAAACTTATAAAATTCCAGTTTCTTATTGACGACAGAATTCAAATAGGTGATATTAAATGCACTTGGAGGATTAAAGAATAGGTTGGTTAATTCTACCAACGATTTCATTGGGTAGTTTGTCTTTTCTGATAACAATAAGAGGGTTCGCTCGTCCAAATTGCGATGTAAGTCAACGTAAAAATGACGTTGAATGGTATCGATAAAACTTTGTCGTTGAATTTGAAATAATTTTTCAGGATTGTCTTTGTTTCTAAAAATTGATGCAATTGTTTCAACGTAAGAAGCGGTCACATTTGGACGTGGAGCAGGAATAGTTTTTACTCCTTCACGACGGCGCGTTCTAAACAATAAAAAGAGCAAAACACCAATCAAAATTGCAGAAAAAGCATTGAGTAAACTCTTGTTTTTCAGAATTAAATCAAACAAACTGTTCTTGTCCTCTTCCGGGTTATATTGTTCTTTCACATAATGATAAATTCCGAAATCGAGAATATAAAAAGGTTGATTACGATTGAATTCAGGAGCGAGTTGTGCTAATAATTGTTTGTTTTCAGGACGGTTAAGGTTGTAATTACAAAAGAATTCTGGGCTTTCACAAAGGAGAATTTTTCCTTGGCCAATATTTTTTGAGTGGACTAAAGTGAGGTTATTTGCTACCAACCAACGATTCTCGAATGGGACGATAGCAGAATTCCAGCCGTTCCAGTGAGTCGCTAAGGTGTCCATTTCATAGATTCTGTGGAAATACGCTTTCTTTTTCGGGAAATTGAGCACGAGTGAAGTGTCAAAAACAAATCGATTGGGTGTCGCAACTTCAAAGTCCGAGAACAAACTTCCCATTGTCGTATTGAATGCCAATAACATTTTTCCACCGTTTTCTAACGAGGTATTAATTAAAGTCAATTCTTTGCGGGTAAAGGCAATGGTATCAGCGATTAAAATGAAATTTGGTTTTTTTCCCAATTCACAAATGGAATCGAATTGTTTATGGGTCGTGATTCGCTCGAATTTGACTTTGGGATATTTCTCTTTTAGATAGGAAGTCGTGAAATATAAATCGCGTGGATTTTTTCCCATTAATTCAAACTTACTTTCCCAATCAGTATAAACTCCACTAGTCCCGCCATCACCGGACGAACTGAACAAGAAATAAACAACAGCAATGATAACCACTACCGCGCCAACAAGTATATACGTGAGGTTATTCTTCAATTTTAATGGCGTTTAATTCGTCGATAAATGGTTTAACTATCGAAATGATTTTGTTGTATTTCGCTTCATTCAATTGGAATTCGCCGTACCAAATCAAATCGAAGAAATACACAGCTTTTGAGAATTTCGTGCGATGTTCCAGCGCTTTGATTTCGTAAATGTATTCGTGATTTGTTTTTTCTTTTTTCCAACGAATAGCATCAATTCGAATAAGCGCTTGTAATAAATACGTAAAATGCACACGGTAAGCCTCGCGATAATTTTGGCTTTTTTCCGCGTTTTCAAGTCGAATTTCCAAATCAGATTTAGTAACAACTTCGGGATTCCATTCTAAATTAATTCCAGTATTTATCGTCTTAGTTGTTGCCTGACGCCGTTTGAAATAGAAGAAAATCAGCACCGCCAAAATGGCAAGTAGTAAGACCAAAGCAATTGTCCGGTAGGTATTGATATTCACTTTCGTTGGATCTGGAATATCAGAATCAGGAATATCAACGTCAGGTTCGTCCACAGTGGATTCATCAAATTCAGGAAATTCCACAGGTTCGGGCATTGTCAGGGATTTCATGCTTTTTTGTTGCTTATTCGCTAAGCGGCGCATTTTTCGAATTTCCTGATCAGATTCTTGATAGTAGCTACCAGTTTGTTCTTCTGTTAACGTATATTCATCATCTTCTGAATAATAACTTATATCTCGTGGTTCTTGGTGACTGTGATCTGGATTAGTTTTATACTTCGCACTTCTTCCATATCGTATCGCCTCTGATTTTTTTTTAGCGTCGTTTTGCTGGCCAAAAGTCGAAAAACTTGAGAGCAAGAGGAAGTAAAGGATAATATGTAGATTCAAAAACTTCATTCTTCCATACTTTCTTTAGTGCGACTACGTTTACCGAACTTTTCAAACTCTTTCCATAAGCCACGTAGATTTTTGGTTTCCATTCCGTGGTGATAAATTAAGGTAGAAAGTATTGCTAAAAGCGGAACGATAAAAACAACTGCTGTTAAATAAACGATTTCGCGAATCCAGTTTGTCCAGAACATACTGTCCAACTTGTAGGCATCGAAAATTTTGGTCAAAAAATCACACAGAACGTCCAATAAATCGGGAAGTTCTGGTCGCATCGTATATTCATTGAAAACGCTAAAAATTGCGGCTATTGGTTGTGCCAAAACGGTTATTCCAACGGAAAAAATGGCTAGTACAAAAATTGAGTTGAAATAACCAAAATAACCTAATTTAATACCCTCTAAGAAGATTGCTTTGAATTTATTTTCACCCAACATCACAGAACTAAATAAGGGAAGCGCGAATGGAAGTAGAAAAAAAGTGATAAATTGTAAATACCAAGGAAGAACTAATAAGGGTAAATACGTCACTAACCCCACAATAAGCAACCAAGGAACGCGCTTTGCAAACTCCTTCAATGACATGGAAACAGAATTCAGTTTTAAAATCAAAATTCCCGTTGATAGGGTGAGACCAAGCAACCAAATTGCCGAGATTAAATAATCTAAAAATCCCGAAAACGCAGTTCCAGTAATGAAATTAAGATGTGATATCCAATCATAATAGTAAAAATGAAGTGACAAATCGTCGGGATAAAAAAAGGCTCGAACACTTAAAAGAACGAGTCCGATAAAAAATGAAGGGGCGATAAAAACACCAGCAATTGAAGTGAACTTTTTTCCGTAGTAAAAGAAAGAGTCACGGACAAAATCCTGTAAAACCCGTGCGGATGATAATTCAGGATCTGCTTGATTTTGAGTTAATGCCTCTTGCTCGATTTCGACTAAATGCTTGTATCTAAGTCCAACAATAATTGGAATTGCCACGAACAAAATGAACATAATGGAGAAAGAAAATCCTATGATCGTCCATTTCGTCCAATTGGGCAAAACTTGATAGTGATGAGTAACATAACTTTCCAAATAACCTGCGGCGATTATAAATGGCACCAACAATAGAATAATCTTTAATCCGCGTTTTAAACCTTGTTGCATGGACTGAAATCGCGTTTGTCTCCCTGGGAAAAGAAAACCATTTCCAGCGGTAATTCCGGCACCTCCCGCGATAAGAATGGCAGAAATTTCAAAAGCGCCGTGAATCCAAATTCCTAAAAAACTCGTAACGAAAAGTCCTCGTTGATAGAAGAAATATTGGAATGCACCAAGCATTATGCCATTGGTAAACAGCAGAATGTGAGAACCGAATGAGAAGAAATAACCGATAAAAAATGTGAGTAAAGCAACACCAAGATTATTAGTTGTTATGCGTATAAACATTGCCAATTGATTGTCATCCTCATACACTTTCAGCGGGTTTCCGCTTTCGATGTTTTGAATCGTCATGTCAACGTAGTAATCTCCCAATATCCAACGTGGAAAATCAGGGTTTACAGCGGTTGACAAAGCACCAAGAGCGATATAAATAATGGAAGCAACAAAAGCAACCGTTAGTGTTTTTCGGGAACGAAAGATTTCGAGAGGAATAGAAATGGAAACTTCTCTCAACAATTTGAGGAGGTTGTCTCTTTTAAAACGATTAACGCCAATAAAAACCTTTTGTGCTAATTGATTGAGATAGACGCGAACTGTTCTACGCTGATAATGCGTTTGGGCGTAACTCAAATCTTCAGTGATGTCCAAATACAATTGACTTATCTCCTCTGGATCAGCGGTTTTACTGGCGTTAAGTTTCTCAAAACGTTGCCATTTTTCCTGATTTTGTTGTATGAATTGGGTTTCCTTCATTCCAATTTTATAGCGCTTAAGCTATAATTCCATTTTCAATTTCAGCGTCTAAATAGTCTTGAACGATGTCGATTGCATTGTCAATAACGTCACTTAATGCTACGATAAAGGTTCCGTCTTCCGCTAATGAAATCGCATGTTTTATCGCTTCCACTTCCAACTTAACGACTTCATGAGTCACATTGGTACCTGCTTCTGCCAATCCTTCCAAAATCAGTCCAACGATTTCTTGTTCTGTACGTCCACGAAGGTGTTTCTCTTGGCGAATGACGATGTGGTCAAACATTCGGGCTGCAATTCGGGCGCATTCACGGATGTCTTCGTCACGACGGTCGCCAACTCCGGAAATAATACCAATTTTGCGCGTTGCATCAACGTTTTTCAAGAAGTCTTCAATTCCACGATAGCCATTCGGATTGTGAGCGAAGTCAATCATTACCTTGAATTTCGCGAATTCAAATATGTTCATACGCCCAGGAGTTTGAGCCGCACCAGGTAGGAAGGTGGTCAATGACAATTTAATATCCTCCGTTTTAAATCCGTATAAGTAGGAAGCTAAGGTCGCGGCGAGTACATTTGCTATCATAAAACGAGCTTTTCCATTCATTGTCAATGGAATATGTGTTGCGCGTTCAACTCTGAATTTCCATTCGCCACGTTTAATGGTAACAAAACCATTTTCATATACCGCCGCAATTCCTCCATTTTTACAATGTTCTACCATAGCAGGCGCATTTTCATCCATACTAAAAAGTGCTACGTTACAACGTAGGTTTTTGGCGATTTCCAAGCAATTTGGATCTTCTCCATTCAAAACAGCCCAACCGTCTTTTTTCACACTTTCCACAACCACCGATTTAACACGACTTAAATCTTTCAGATCGTGAATATCACTTAATCCGAGATGGTCTTCTTGAATGTTGGTAATAACTCCGATATCACAACGACTAAACCCTAGTCCTGAACGTAATATTCCGCCACGTGCTGTTTCAAGAACCGCAAACTCTACCGTAGGGTCTTTTAAAATGTATTCCGCACTAATCGGTCCAGTTGTATCTCCTTTTTCCAATAAATGGTTTTGTACATAAATTCCATCCGAAGTTGTGAAACCGACACGGTAACCGTTGTTTTTTACAATGTGCGCCAACAATCGTGTGGTGGTTGTTTTTCCGTTGGTTCCCGTAACCGCAATAATTGGAATTCTTGACGGTTTTCCAGGAGGGTAAAGCATGTCAATCACTGGAGCAGCAACATTTCTTGGAAGTCCCTCAGAAGGAGCAAGGTGCATGCGGAACCCAGGAGCGGCATTTACTTCTAAGATCACACCACCATTTTCTTTCAACGGTTGTGTCAAGTTTTCTGCCATTATATCAATTCCGCAAACGTCTAGACCGATTACGCGAGAAATGCGTTCGGCCATAAAGATATTTTCAGGGTGCATGATATCGGTAACATCGATAGAAGTTCCTCCTGTACTCAGGTTTGCAGTTGATTTTAGGTAAACAATTTCGTCTTGAGAGGGTACCGTTTCTAAGGTATATCCTTTCTTTTCCAATAATTCTTCTGTATCGCGATCTACCGTTATTTCTGTCAATACGTTTTCGTGACCGTAACCGCGTCGTGGGTCTTCATTCGTTATATCTATTAATTCCTGAATGGTATTTTTACCATTTCCAACGACGTGAGCAGGAACCCGTTGAGCCGCCGCAATCACTTTATTGTCAATAACTAAAACACGGAAATCGTAACCAGTAATGAAACGTTCAACTATTACACGACGAGAATATTTTTTTGCATAATGTAAGCCTTCAACTGCGTCTTCCCAATTAGTGACATTAATCGAGGCACCTTTTCCGTGATTTCCGTCCAAAGGTTTGATAACGATTGGATAACCGATACTTTTAATTGTATCTTCCAAATCCTCCTCATCAACGCAAATCGAACCTTTCGCCACTGGAATTGAAGCGGCATCCAACATTTTTTTGGTTTGTTCTTTATTACATGCGATGTCCACGGCAATATTGCTCGTTTTGCAGGTAATCGTAGCTTGAAAGCGCATTTGATTCACTCCATATCCCAATTGAACCAAAGAATTTGTCCCTAATCGAATCCAAGGAATATCACGAGCAACGGCTTCGTCCACGATGCTACCTGTTGAAGGTCCAAGGCGAACATCTTCCCGTATTTCGCGCATTTTTTGAATATCCGCTTGTAGATTATAATCTTCTCCGGCAATGAGTGCCTCTGCAATACGAACCGAGGCTTCCGCAGCATAAAGACCAACTTTCTCTTCGATATAATTGAAAACCACGTTATAAACTCCAGGAGTCTTGGTTTCGCGAGTTCGACCAAATCCAACGTCCATTCCTGCAAGCGTTTGTATTTCCAATGCGATGTGTTCAATAACATGTCCCATCCAAGTGCCACGGTCGATACGTGCGAAAAAACCACCGCGTTCACCTTCCGAACATCTATGCTCAATTAGAGAAGGTAGCAATGCTTCAATTCGTTCTCTGAATCCCGGAATTAGATTGGTTGGTTTTTCTTCCATACCTTCCAAATCGAGGCGCATTTGAATTAATTTCTTACGAGTGATACTCCAGATATTTGGACCACGAAGCGCTTGAACTTTTAGGATTTTCATAGTGTAGTTTTAAATTTAGCGATATGAAAATAATAATAATTTGAAACAGAAATTCAATTCGCGAAAAAAATAATCAGTTGAAAATAGGAAGAAAGCGAACAAATTCGATCAAGGCAACAGATATTACAGTGATTAAAACCAACTTACGAAATTGAGCTTCATTGATTCGATTTACAAGTAGCTTGCCTAAATAAGTACCCAAAATACTCATGAAAAGTAGAAAAGGTAATAGCCATAGCATTTCCATGACGACAATGTAACCCAAAGAAAGATATACAATAAATCGAACTAGGTCAACGCCAAAATCAATGAGCGCAGAGGTGGCAATGAAGCTGTTTTTTTCCAAACCGAATGCCGAAAGAACGATGCCTCGAATTGCGCCTCCGGTGCCCGTAAAACCAGCGAGAAAACCTGAAATTGAACCTCCAATTAAAAGATTTGGACGTGTTTTTTGAATGGTGTAACGGGGGAAAAGCAATAAGGCAATCCCCAATAATAATAGGGTAGAGGTAACAACTAATGGCGCGTTCTTCGATGAAATATAAACGGTCAAAATCGCACCAAGAAACACACCTGTCAATGAACTGATTCCCATGTTAAAGGTGATTTTGCGATCAACTCCTTTTTTAAATAGATAAATTTTGGCAGAATTGCTTAATACATGAAAAAATGCCGTTAAACCTAGAACAGTATGAAAATCAAAAAACTTACTTGCTATCGGAACGAAAAACAAAGACGAACCAAAACCAGAAACAGTACCCACAATCTCAGCCAATAACCCAAGAAGGGTGAATAGAATAAGTTCATTGGTTGTTAAATCGAGCATTGAACGAAGTTACGTTTTTTTACCTGTCAAATCCTACCCGGATAAAAAGTTTGTTGGGACTTCTCTAGTTGCCAAGAACAATTCAATTAAGAATTGATATGTTTATATTTGCATCATGACGAAATTGTTGACGCTTCTGTTTTTTGGTCTTGTATTGACTTCATGTGATGAAACCAAACCCAAGGATGTCCCAATCATTGATGAAAGCCAAATTGAAGAGCGACCGCAAGATTTAGAAACATACGCCAAACGTCATGTCACCTCTTATCTGCGAATTCCTGCCAATGAGAAGTTTACGATGTCGATTCATCGAGCAAATTTAGATGGAGACGAAAAAGAAGATGCGATTATTTTGGTCAACCGTCAGCAATTTGCAATGGACGAAGCTGCAAGTTCACCTAATCCTGCGAAAAGAGCTGAAATGGGTTTTATGGGAAATTACAATCACTTCTTTTATTACGACGGTGGAATGCACTTAATATCTCCCGCGTTTACAATTCCTTCCTCTCCATTATTGCCGCTGACTGTTGAATTTAAATCGATTAGTTCTCCGAATCATGATGATGTAGTATTGGTTTATCGTATTCGAAATGCCGCTTATTATGACCTTTATACCATACGAGAACACACTCCTCGACGAATTTTTCAATGGAAACAATTTGACGGTTTAGGAACTGCCAATCCAGAGGCGTATTCCTTAGAAATTCGAAACAATGAAAAGTCACCTTATAAAGATATTTTAGTGATGGAAACAACAGCTCCAAGTTTACCAAAGGACTCAAATTCATTCACTTATGTGCCTCGAATTGAACCAGGAAAGAAGGAATTGTATCGTTTCTTTTATTTGAAAAAGGAACAGAAATACGTCACCGAACGTAATTGATAAATGGAAGAAATCGTTCATTTTCAAGCCGAAAAAACATTTCGGTATGCCACTTTTGGAGATGCGTCCAAAGCAAAATTGCTCTTGATTGCACTTCATGGTTATGGCCAATTGGTTCCCTATTTTATCAAGAAATTCGATGCTGTTGACGAAGCTGTTTTTGTGGTCGTTCCTGAAGGTCCGCACCGATTTTATTTGAATGGCACATCAGGCAGAGTAGGTGCATCGTGGATGACGAAAGAAGATCGAGAAAGTGATATTTACGATAATTTGAATTGGTTGCAAAAAATGTATAAACAACTGTCGAAGAACAACACTTTTGAAAAAATTGTTTTATTAGGATTTTCACAAGGTGGTGCAACTGCTGCGCGTTGGTATTCAAAGCATTCTAATCAATTTGATCATTTTATATCTTGGGCTGCTGTTTTTCCACCTGATGTAGAATTTCAAATCAACAACGACCATAAACAGCATTTTTTCGTTCTCGGAAAACAAGATCAGTATTTTCAAAACACGAATTTCGATGAAGCGATTATTAGTTACGAGAAATTAGGTTTTCAAATTCATCTTTTTGACGGCGTTCATGATATTGTTCCATCGGTTTTAAATGAAATACTTGAGGTAATAAATGATTGAAAATCAAATTGGTAATATTAATTTTTATTTTCCACATTCGATTCCTTTAACGTTTTCAAGGTACTAATCCAACGTTTGCCAGACAGGGCTGGACGCTCTAATTTTCAATGTTGAATTTTCCATTTTACATTCTCCATCAAATTCTCACATAGACCTCCTCAAACGAAACTCTGCAACGTTCTCCCCAAATTCCAGCTTCTTTACGAATGCCACAAGAGATGACCATGTTTATTTGCGCACCGTGAGGTAAATTTAAAATTTTCTTTAGCATTTTGCTATCAAAACCTTCAAGTGGACAGGTGTCATAACCTTGCTCAGCCATTGCAATCATAAAGGTTTGCGCAGCTAAAGCACACGATTTGTGCACAACGACACGCATATCGCTTTCAGAAACTTGACGGACAATTGGACGAAAAAGACCGATACTAAACGTTAGGAGCTTCCTGAAAAGTCCGACTAAACCAAAAAATCGACTGTAGAGCAGCGGCATTACTTTACCATAATAAAGTTCACGGTCTTTAATACGTTTTTCTTGACGTTCTTTGGGGCTATTTCGCTGGATATTTCCACGTTCGAAATCTAAAACAAATTTTGCTCGTTCTTTATAAAGGTCTTGACGAGTTACAAAAACGACAATTTGATCTGCCGACGCTGTTGCGGATTGATCCAAACAGGCTTTAGAAATTTGCTGCATTATCGTTTTATCAGTAAGATGTATGAATTGCCACAATTGCATGTTTGAACTATTTGGAGCTAAGGTCGCTAGTTCAATGCAAGCTTTGACTTTTTGGGTATCTAAGGGTTTTTCAGCATCATAAAGGCGCACTGATCTTCGGAATTCGAGTATTTCTTTTAGGCTCATGATTTGAGTGTAAATTAAGTAAACAAAAAGTCAAAAAAAAAGCCGGACGAATCCAGCTTTTTAAATGGTAAAAAGAAAATTTTAGTTTTCTTTCATCATTTTTTCCATTTCTTTGTAAGAGTCACATGCTTTCAATTCCTCTTCCATTTTCTTTTTCTCGTCTTCAGATTTACCTTCTCCTAGTTTCTCACACTTCTTCATGTCAGCTTCGTATTTTTTACCGATTTTCTCATATTGAGAGAAATCACCTTTAGCAGCTTTCATTTCTTTAGACATTTCTAACATTGTGTCTGCACAATTGCAAACTTCTGAACCACCACAAGAAGCCAAAAGCAAAGCAGCAGCAGAAAAACTTAAAATTACTTTTTTCATAAAATTCGTTATTGAGCGCTAAAAGTAGTCGTTTTTTTTCTTTTTGAACAAGTTTTTTTCGAAAAATTAAAAATAATACTAAAATTATTTTCTGTTAATGTGAAGTTTAAAGTCTTTGTTGTAATTTTAGACAAAAGAAAATTTATGCGTTCCGTTTGTCTTTTTATTTGTGTTTTTGCCTTTTCATCTTTTCAGGCAAAGTCCTTGAGAGTAGTGAGTTGGAATATTAAATTCCTTCCGCGTCAATTGAATTTTTTTGTAAAACATAGTCCATTGAAACGTTGTGATTTGATTGCTGATGTAGTAAAAAATGATTCCATTGACATCATTTGTTTTCAGGAAGCTTTTGATTACAAGGCAAACAGGAAATTAAAAGAAAAATTATCTGCAAGTTTTCCTTTTATAGTGGGTCCTGCCAACGATGTCAAAAAGAAATTTGGCTTCAAATTAAATAGTGGTGTGATCTTTTATTCCAAGTTTCCAATTGTAGAACTCGGTACAGTTGAATTTAAGGACTGTGAAGGTGAAAATTGCGCTGCGGCCAAAGGAGGTTTGTTAATCGAGGCAGATGTCGAGGGAGAAAAAGTACAATTGCTCGGGACGCACATGGATGCCGGAAAAAAGGAAGCGACAAAAATTGGTCAGTTATTTCAATTACGAACTTTATTGGAGCGATTTGAACGTCCTGAAGTCCCTCAAATAATATGTGGGGATTTTAACATTCATCGTACTGATAGAAGTTTGTTCAATTTTTTGAAGGAGATTTTAAAAGTAAAAGGGTACGAGGAAGAAGAGATAAAACCCGAGAGCTACACCTACGATCCGAATGACAACGATATGTCTTCACATGGAGGAAAGGGAAATATCATTGATTTCATATTTTATAAGGATAACGGACGTAAGGCAGAATTACGTCAAAAAGTAAAACGATATAAACAAAAATGGGGAGCCAAACATAAAGATTTATCCGACCATTTTGCAGTATGGATGGAAGTACGTTTCAAAAATAAAGAAGAGGAGAAAAAAGGAAACGAAAAACGCTAATTAGTGCGAGTAATGTCCTCCAGCGATGTCAATTAATTTGTTTTGGTTTAAAACGATAAGTTTTCTAGTTTGAATTTCAATAACTCCTTCTTCTTTTAAATCTTTCAAAAGTCGAATTAATGTTTCTGTTGCTGTTCCTACAAAGTTGGCCATATCCTCTCGCGAAAGATTAATGGGTTCGTTTTCATATACTTTCATTAGTAACAATAACGAAAATGCCAAGCGTTCTCGAACGGATTTTTGAGCCATATTGGTAATGAATTCAGCTCTGTGTGACAACTCCTTAGAAAGTTCTTTCATTATGCCATTTCTTAGAGCGGCATTGTTGTCCATCAAGTTTAAAAAATCTTCTTTCGGAATAAAACAAATGTTACTTTCTTCTAAGGTTTCGGCTCCAACGGTGTAAGGTTCTTCACTGAACATCGCACGAAAACCGACCATTTCTCCTGCTTTTAAAATGTGAATTATTTGTTCTTTTCCTTCATCACCTCGTTTAAAAACTTTCACTCTTCCCTCGTTAATACAATAAACTCCCCGAGGAAAAGATCCTTCTAAAAATAAAGCTTGATTTTTTTTATAATAATTACAACTTTTTTGAGAATCAATGTTTCCAACTTCATCTGAACAAAGTCCTCCTAAAAGAGCATTTTTTCTTGCACCACATGTAGAACAGGTGACGTACTTATGTGACTTCTCCAACATTTTTCTTACTTATTTGTGTCGTTCGTTATTCTTAACAAAAATAAACAAACTTGCCTAAAATTAAAGGTGATGAATGTCATTTTTTTAACAATGTAGTCGAAATTACTTTTGCACCATGAACGACGCTGAATTAATTCGAAAATATAACGTACCTGGTCCTCGCTATACATCCTACCCAACTGTTCCATTTTGGAAGAACGATAAACTGGACAGTAAAGAGTGGGTAAAAACTTGTATTGATTTTATACAAAGCAAAGAAAATAAGGGAGTTAGTGTTTATATTCATTTGCCTTTTTGTGAAAGTTTATGCACGTTTTGTGGCTGTCACAAGCGGATTACAAAGAATCATTCGGTAGAGGTTCCCTATATCGATTCACTACTTGCAGAATGGGAATTGTATAAAAATGCGCTTGGGTTTTCACCAAGGATACAAGAGTTACATTTGGGGGGAGGAACACCAACTTTTTTCGCTCCTGCAGAAATAATTCGCCTTATGGAAGGCCTTTTCTCAGCGAAATCGGTGAACCCTGAATCGTGTGAATTGTCTTTTGAAGCACATCCGGGTTCTACGTCGGAAGAACATTTACAGGTGCTTTACAATTTTGGATTTCGTCGAGTGAGTTTCGGGATTCAAGATTATGATGCCCAAGTACAACAGGCAATTCATCGCATTCAGTCGTATGATTTGGTGAAAAATGTGCACGATTTTGCGAAGAAAATTGGCTATACTTCCGTGAACCACGATCTCGTTTATGGACTTCCGAAGCAACATTTTAAAGCATTTGAATCTACCATCGAAAAAACGATTGAATTGCGTCCTGAGCGCATTGCGTTGTATTCTTATGCGCATGTCCCATGGATAAAAGGAGTTGGACAACGGGGCTATGACGAATCGGATTTACCGCAAGATAGTGAAAAGCGGGCCTTATATGAAATGGGCTACGAAAAGTTAGTCGCCGCGGGTTATGTTTCTATTGGAATGGATCATTTCGCTTTACCTGAAGATGGATTGAGCCAAGCTTTTTTCAAGAAAAATTTACATCGGAATTTTATGGGATATACCACGCAATCAACCGCTTGGATGATTGGATTAGGGATGTCAGCTATTTCGGATTGTTGGACAGGATTCGCTCAAAATGAAAAAACGGTTGAAGCGTATCAAGAGCGAGTTGCACAAGGTGAAATTCCCGTTTTTCGAGGACATCTTTTGACAGAGGAAGAATTGGTTATCCGTCGATACATTCTGGATTTAATGTGTCATTTTGCGACTTCATTTGTAGAAGATAAACAGTTGAACGCGATTCATGAAGGGATAAAAAATCGACTTCAACCACTAATTACTGATGGGATGGTCACTGTTTCCCAGAATAGGGTGGAAGTGAGTTCAGTTGGAATGCCTTTCGTTCGAAATATATGTATGGCTTTCGATTTAGACTTAGCCAACAAAACCTTATCTCAACCTACTTTTTCAAAAACGATATGAGTGAATCCTGTTACCATTGCGGCGACACGATTTTTGGTGCGCCAATCGTTCTGAAAGAAAGAGAATTTTGCTGTGAAGGGTGTAAGAACGTATTTCTCTTGCTCGAAGAAGGGAATTTAGGTGATTTCTATCGCTACGAGAAAAATCCTGGTTTGAAACCATCAACGTCAAGAAATGACAAGTATAAATTTTTAGACATTGCTGATATTCAGTCGCGTTATATCCGTTTTGAGCACGAAGGAACAGTTCGTGTGGTGTTATCTTTACCATCAATTCATTGTACTTCGTGTATCTATTTATTGGAAAACGCACATAAAATCCAAGCAGGAATTAAATCATGTCAGGTACATTTTGCAAAAAAAGAAGCTTCCATTTTGTTTAATATCAACGAATTACCTTTTTCGGAATTGGCGTTGTTTTTAGATAGAATCGGTTATCCTCCGAATTTCGAGCAAAAAAAGGCGGATAAAAGTATCATCAATAAACGTTTCCTACTTAAAATGGGTGTGGCTGGTTTTGCTTTCGGTAGTATTATGTTGTGGAGTGCTCCGGAATATGTCGGAATTGAAAATGACAATCCTGCCTTTCGAAACTTCTCAGCTTATTTGGCTTTTATCGTTTCGTTGCCCGTATTGATTTTTTCGGCTGGTGAGTATTTTGTTTCCGCTTACAAAGCCGTCCGAAGTCGTTATTTAAATTTGGACGTACCGATTACAATTGGAATTATTGCCTTGTATGCGCAAAGTTCGTATGCCATTTTTTCCCATCAAGGTCCGGGTTACATGGACAGTTTTGCTGGTTTTATTTTCTTTTTGTTGATAGGAAAATGGTTTCAGAGTTTGTCTTACCGCTCACTTTCGTTTGATAGAGATTATACCGCATATTTTCCTGTTGCATCGACGCGCTTGGAAGGAGAAATGGAGGATATTGTGGCAATTGAAAAACTTGTTATTGGTGATTCGATTTTGGTTCGAAATGAAGAAATTATTCCTTGTGATGCTGTTCTTGTTTCAGATCGTGCAATGGTGGACTATAGTTTCGTTACAGGAGAATCTGAGCCCGTTGAAATCCTTCGCGGTCATACGGTTTATGCTGGCGGTAAAATGTTAGGGAACCGTTCGACGTTACAAGTAAAAGCTACAACGGATAGAAGTCATTTGACACAATTGTGGAATGAGGCGATTAATAAAAGTGAAGAAAATAATTTAGTGCGTTATCAAGATCGTATTGCACAGTACTTTTTAGTTGCTTTATTAATAATTGCTGGAACCTCTTCAATTGCTTGGTGGTTTGTGGAACCGTCACTAATTGTGAAAGTTGTGGTCTCCATTTTAATTGTAGCTTGTCCTTGTGCCTTGGCTTTGTCAGCCCCTTTTACACTTGGAAATTTGATGCAAGTGATGGGGAAATCAGGTTTGTATTTGAAAAATACATCTGTAATTGAAGCAATGGGTGTGATTACCGATATCATTTTTGACAAAACAGGAACCCTAACTGATCCTGCACGATATGAGATAATTGAGACTTTTCCAAAGTTATCGATTGAAATGGAACAAGTGCTTTCCGAAATGACAAAAGGTTCGACACATCCTCTTTCACAAGCTTTGCACCGTAAATTTGGATCAAGAAATGCCATGAGTTTATCGGCTTTTGAAGAACTGAAAGGCGATGGTATAAAAGCAGTTTTTGAAAGCAGTGAGTTTCGTTTGGGGAACGCCAAATTTTGTGGTATTTCAAGTTCTGAGGGAGGGGTTTTCTTTACTCGAAACGGTGAATTACTGCAACATTTTCAGTTTAAAAGTACCTTTCGACCAGGTTTAAAAGAATTGGTTAGTTCGCTTTCTGATTATCGTTTACACGTACTTTCAGGTGATGCAGCGACAGATTTAGATGCTTTAAAAGCAATAGGATTTCAGGAGGAAAACATCCATTTTCAGTTAAAACCGAAGGACAAGTTTGATTTTATTGAAAGACTGAAAGCGAGTGGTGCGAAAGTGATGATGGTTGGAGATGGTTTGAACGATACAGGGGCTTTAGGCTCGGCGCATGTTGGTGTGGCAATCTCTGAAGACATGTTCCGATTTACGCCTTCTTCTGATGCTATTTTGGATGCATCATCCTTGCCAAAATTGAAGAACTTTTTGCAAAGCGTTTCTTACGGAAAATTGGTACTTCGATCATGCCTTGGATTTTCCTTGTTTTACAACAGTATTGGGCTAAGTTTCGCTATTTCAGCTACTCTAACACCGTTCGTTGCAGCGATTTTAATGCCCGTTAGTTCTGTTTCCGTCGTTTTATTGTCCACACTAATGGTTCGTCTGAAATATCCAAAAGGGGTTTAGTCACTTATCCGAAGCCACCGTCACAGCGACCGATGCGACGTCTCCATTTATCGGTGGAGTTAATTTCACGATTTCCACTTGATAGTTGGCAGGATGAACGATTTCCTTTTCGAGTCGTACCAAAATTCGTTGCGCCACGTGTTCAATTAATTTGGAACGAATTGCCATTTCTTCAGCTACGATTGCATTTACTTGCACATAATCAACTGTAAGCGATAAATCATCAGTCAAAGCTGCTTCACTGAAATTGGTATAAATTTCAACATTGACGAGGTAATTTCCACCAATTTTTGCTTCTTCTTCCAAACAGCCGTGGAAAGCGTACAATCGAATTCCAGTTACGGAGATTTTATGCTTCATTTTTAATCGCAGCAATTTTTTCTAATCCTTCTGAGATACGTTGAATGACTTCCTCTTTTCCAAGGTAGGCTGAAATATCAAACATACCAGGTCCAGCTCCAACACCAGTTACACACAAACGGAATGGTAAAAGAACCGCACCGATAACAACTTGTTTCTCTTCTAAAAATGCCTTGAAATTTTGCTCAATTGACGGTGCATCGAAAGGTGAAATTGTCGCAATTCTTTCTTTCCAAGCAGCAATTAGCTCACTTGTTTCGGTTTTCCATTTTTTTGCAACTGTCTCTTTATCAATCGACTCAGGACGTCCAAATAAATAAGCCCCATCGGTCAACATATCTTTAACAAAAGTGGCGCGTTCCTTCATTAACTGAACAACAGGAACTAATTCATCAACAGATTTTTTCCCTTCCATTAATTTACTCAAAGCTGCCGCTAAGTCCTCATCCGTTTGCTTGCGGAGGTATTGTTGTTGGAACCAACGCGTTTTATCCGGGTCAAATTTTGCTCCGGCTTTTGAAACCCTTTCTAATGAAAAAGACTCAACCAGTTCTTCCAAAGAAAATAATTCTTGTGTTGTTCCTGGATTCCAGCCTAATAAAGCCAACATATTGATAAAGGCCTCAGAAAAGTAACCATTTTCACGGTATCCAGAATACAATTCTCCATCTGCAGTAGTCCAATTCGTTGGGAAAACTGGAAACCCTAAGCGATCACCATCGCGTTTTGACAATTTTCCATTTCCATCAGGACGCAATAAAAGGGGTAAATGTGCAAATTCAGGACAATCCCAACCGAAAGCTTCATACAATAAAACGTGCAGTGGCGCAGATGGCAACCACTCTTCTCCACGAATTACATGACTGATTTCCATGGTATGGTCGTCCACAATATTCGCCAAGTGATAAGTAGGCATTCCGTCGCTTTTAAACAACACTTTATCATCAAGATTATTGGTATTTACAACCACCCAACCGCGAATCAAATCTTGAAAACGAACGTCCTTATTTCTAGGCATCTTCATACGAATAACGTATGGTGCTCCTTCTGCTAATAGACGATCAACTTCGGTTTGTGGTAAAGTCAACGAGTTACGCATTGAAAGACGAGTAACCGAATTGTATTGCCAGTTTGGCATGCCCATTTGTTTGGCTTTTTCGCGCATGTCGTCCAATTCTTCCGCTGTATCGAAAGCGTAGTAGGCTTTCTCTTCATTAACCAATTGTTCTGCATAAGGTCGATACATTGCTTTTCTTTCCGATTGAACGTACGGACCGAAATCTCCACCGATACCAGGACCTTCAGTTGGCATTATTCCACTCCATTTCAACGCGTCCATAATATAATCCTGAGCACCTGGAACGAAACGAGTTTGGTCAGTATCTTCGATTCGGATAAGGAATGTTCCGTTGTTTTTCTTTGCGAAAAGATAATTATAAAGAGCAGTACGTACACCGCCGATATGTAAAGGACCTGTTGGAGAAGGTGCAAAACGCACCCTTACTGGTTTTGATGACATCTTTGAATTAATTTTCGGCAAAGATAGTAAGACCTAGGAATAAAGCAGCAAGATAGTTGCATCCCAAAATTGTAGGTTTTTGTCTGTTGAAAAGGAATTAAATTGCCTTCAATTTGGAAATCTATCGAAAGAAGTGATTGAAAGTGAATCTTGAAAAGGAAAAAAGTGTATTTTTGCACCCCAAAATTTATTCACTTAATAAATAATTTTATGAATTCTTACGAAACTGTTTTCATTTTAACTCCCGTTTTGTCTGATGAACAGGCAAAGGAAGCAGTACAAAGAGTAGAAGCTGAAATCAAAGGAATGGGTGCTACAATCAAGCATTCAGAAAATTGGGGATTAAAGAAATTGGCATATCCAATTCAAAAAAAATCCACTGGTTTTTATTTCCTAATTGAGTTCGAAGCTGAAGGTACTGTTGTAGCTGATTACGAACTAATGATGAAGCGTGACGAGCGCGTTTTGCGTTTTCTGACCGTGAAAATGGATGCTGACCACATTGCTTACGCTGAAAAAAGACGTGCAAAAGCTGGAAAAACAGCAGTTAACGCCTAATTATTAATTTTTTAAAAACGAAGTTATGTCTAACGATATTCGCTATTTGACTCCGATTAACATCGACATCAAAAAACAAAAGTATTGCCGTTTTAAGAAAAGCGGAATTAAATTTATCGATTTCAAGGATCCAAATTTCTTATTGAAATTGGTGAATGAGCAAGGTAAAATCCTTCCTCGTCGTATTACAGGAACGTCTGCAAAATACCAAAAACGAGTGAACAAAGCCATCAAACGTGCGCGTCACTTAGCTATTTTGCCTTACGTAGGTGACATGTTGAAATAATCCTTGTTGAACTAAAAAATCGAAAAAAATGGAAGTTATCCTTAAAAAGAATGTAGATAAACTTGGTTATGCTAACGAAATCGTAAGTGTTAAACCAGGATACGGACGCAATTTTTTAATTCCTCAAGGTTATGCTATTTTAGCTACACCAAGTGCGCGTAAAGCTCATGAAGAGGTAATGCGTCAAAAATCACACAAAGAAGCTAAAATGTTGGGTGAGGCTCAAGAATTAGCTGCTAAAATCGCAGATGTTACTGTTACTATCGCTACTAAAGCTGGTGAGAATGGTAAAATCTTTGGTTCTGTTAACACCGTTCAGTTGGCAGATGCTTTGCGTAAAGAAGGTTACGAAATCGATAGAAAATCATTGAAAATTAAAGATGAGCCTATCAAAGAAATCGGAACTTTTGAAGCAGAAGCGAACATCTACAAAGGTGTGAAACAAACCTTCAAATTCGAAGTTGTTGCGGAGTAATTAAATCCTCCTTAAAAATTGTAAAGGCTGTCCTATGGGATGGCCTTTTTTGTGCATTAAAGTTTTTAAAAAAGCGACTGTTGTTCCCCATAGGGAGAATGATATTCCTCAATTACCTTCATACAATTCGCATTATTGCTACCAACAATTTTAGGGTCAATTCGATAGGCATCCCAAGCATCAGTCGGTAAAATGGATATTTCTTTTGGTGCTATTTTATTTGTTAACCAAGTGCTTTCAAATTCAGGACTTAAACAAAGAGGCATTCGTTTTTTGGTATTATGAATTTCACTCATTAATTCATTCGCCTCGACTGTGATTATTGAAAAGGAGCACAGTTCTTGACCATTTTTAGGATTAAGCCAACGACTGTATATCCCAGCCATTGAAAATTGACTATCTTTTTTCGGGAAAACGAAAAACGGAATTTTCTCCTTTCCAACATGTTGCCACTCAAAAAAACCGGTACTTGGAACAATACAACGTTGCACGTCAATTAGATCCTTGAAGGTAGCTTTTTCGTAGAGGGTTTCCCATCTTGCATTGAGTGTCTTAGAGGCAATGTCATTTATGTTTTCACCTCTGAACCATCTCGGAATCAATCCCCAATTCATTGCTTGAATACTTTCGTCAGTCGTAATGATTCGCCATTCAGGAAAACTGAAACCACTTGCATGAAATACAGGGCCTGGTAAGGAAGCGTCATCAATTTTTTTCTTGTAGCGTTCTGCTAATTGTTCGGTGGTAGAGGTAGATGAATTGCTATAACACATATTATCTATTTGTCAGTCCAAGTATCTCCTTTGTTCAGATTTTTTAATAAACGTTGCCAGTCGTATTCCCCATTGATTACCCAAGACGCATCAGAATCTTCAAGAATGGCTTTATACTCCTCTTCGTCCAGATCATAACGCAATACCTCTTCACCTGTATATTCCTCGATAGCTTCCAATAAAGGCATTTCGTCGTCGCTACAAAAACTTACTGCTTCTCCTTTTGAGGTACCACGTCCTGTTCTTCCGCAACGATGAACATAATTCTCAGGATTTTCTGGTAAATCGTAATTAATGACATAATCCATATTCGGAATATCAATTCCGCGACATGCAACATCCGTAGTGATTAAAACTCTGTTATCTCCGTTTCGGAAACGATCTAAGATTTTAAATCGCTCTTTTTGTTCAATGCCTCCGTGAAGCGCTTCCGATTCAATTTCAACCCGTTTCATTGCGGCAACAACGCGTTCAACACGTACTTTAGTTCTTGCAAAAACTAAAAATTTCTTTTCTTCAAATTCATTTAAAATGTTCTCAAGAAAAAAGCGTTTGTCGTCTTGCTTTACGAAAACTACACTGTGTGAAACGTTTTTAGAAACTGGATTTTTGGGTGAAATTTGAATTCGAATCGCATCACGAACTACATCATAGGCTAACGATTTGATTTTCTTTGAAATAGTCGCAGTAAAAAATAAGGTTTGATGCCGAGAAGGAAGTCGTTTTTTTACATCTTTTATGTCTTTATTGAAACCTAAATCCAACATTAAATCTGCTTCATCTAGTACCAAAATTTCGACATTGCTTATATCAATATGTCCCTGAGAAATCAAATCAAACATTCTACCAGGTGTGCTAATCAGTACATCAATGCCTTTTTTTAAGCAATTGATTTGTTGTTCTTGTTCAACTCCGCCGATTAAACCTAAAAATCGAAGATGCGTCTTTTTTCCTATATCATTAAAAACGCGTTCAATTTGAATGCATAATTCCCGCGTTGGCACCATAACCAAGGCGCGAATTGCTTTAGTTTTTGCGGATTTACGACGAATTAAATGGTGTAAAATTGGAATTACGAATGCAGCAGTTTTTCCGGTACCAGTAGGAGCCACGGCCATTACATCTTCTCCATTCAAAATATGTTTTATAGCTTTAAATTGAATATCAGTTGGACGATTGAATCCTAATTTTTCCAATTGCGATTTGATAGTTAAGTCGATTGGATATTCGTTGAATTTCATGCTTTTTTCTGTTGATTTTCGTTTTTCGAAGTTACGAAATTATAGACGCGTTTCGTGAAAAAAATATTAATCAAAATTACAGCGGTCACTATTAGCCCAAGTTCTGTAAAATGTTCTAATTGACTTTCTTCTGTTTTTTGGGTTACGACCAGCCCACCAATTATTGCAGCGATTCCTCCCGCCACTTGCTGAAGGGAAGAGTTGATGCTCATATATGCACCTCTGTCCGCCATTTCGGGCATGGAAGTAGAAAGCGCCTGAGAAGGAACCATACGCGCCATGATTCCCATCATCATGAAGATATTAACGATCATGAGTGGCCAAAACCCAACTTTCGGTAAATTCGTGTAAATCAACACTGTAATTACCATCAGAATAGAAGCCACAACAAATAAATTGAACTTATCCCAACGATCGCTCAGGCTACCGATGATAGGCATAATCGCAAAAGTTACGATACCACCATACATGAAAAGTTGCCATAAATCTTTTTGATCAACTCCCATGTTGTTTACTGCATAAGCACTTCCCCAAGGCATCATCAAATATCCACCAAGCGACATAAAGGCAGTAGCGAGAAATCCAATTCTGTAGTTGCGATTCATTATCGTTTTGAACATGTGTTTCAAAGGATTGTCACGCTGTAGTTGCAAATGAGCATTAACCGGTTGAAGAATAAAAAGTCCTGCCAGGAAGATTACTGCAGCGAGAACAACAATGAGGTAAAACGGTGATTGCCAACCCCATTTTGCCGCCATATACAAACTAATTGGAATTCCCAAAATTTGACTTAAACCAAAACCCATTTGCAAAAATCCCATAACACGTCCACGTTGTTCAAACGTGAAGATATCAGAAACAATAGCCATGGAAATAGATGCCATTACTCCACCGAAAATGCCTGTAAAAATTCGAGCAAAAACAAGAAATGAATAAGACTCAGCGATAGCACATAGAAATGTTCCTAGAATAAATCCACCATAAAAAAATAGAAGTAGTTTTTTACGGTCAAATTTATCAGCAATTGCAGCGGTAAGAAAGCCAGAAATTCCTGCGGAAAGAGCGTAACTGGAAACAACAACGCCAAACTGGGATGGAGTGATTTTTAAATTTTTTATTAATAAATCTCCCAGCGGTGACATGACCATAAAATCTAACACAACACTAAATTGGGTGAGAGATAATATAAGTATAACCAACCATTGATAGCTGGTGAAAGGTGCTTTTGTTGTATTCATGTTAATTTAGGTGTGGAAATGGAATCGCCTTAAATCCAAATTTTGTATTTCCTAAAGGTTCGAAAATAAGCGTCCCATCATCATCAATATCGAAACTGAATATTGATTTTTCATTTTCGCTTACCAATTCAATAGTTTCTTCTTCAGAATTGAGATAGAATCTACCTTTTTTAAATTTTCGCTGTGCAAGGTCTTGAATTGTTGTTTCGGCATAACTTCCATCGGCGTAAAAAATTAGTAAATCGGCGCTAATTAAATCATTTTCAAAGTATTCCTCATTTTCTTGATGGTAAGATGAAATTATCCAGACTTTACTATTGCTATCCGTAAAGAAACCTGTATAGTCCACAACTTTTGTTCTTGATGAAGATATACAAGCGGAAAGAGCTAAGAGAATACTAAAAAAGAAGCTGTTTTTCATTTAAGATTTTTAATACTTCGGTTGAAACTGAATCAGCTTTATCCGATTTTATTTTCATTTCGTTAATGGCTTCGCAACTTTTAAATTGATACATTCCGTTTTTCCATGTGAAAAGACAGTTGTAAAAGTATTTTTGTTCGTAATAACGTTCAAAGAAACGAACTACAATATCGTCGTAGTTACCTTGTGAGGGACGACGTTCGATAATGTAACCAACGAACCCGTTAACTTTTACTAGTTTCCCATTTTCTCGCTCAAAAATCAACAAGCGACGAGTTGGGAATTTGTTGACCCCAGCACGAACTTGTAACATAAAACCATCTGAAAGAGCCTGTGTGTTTCTTAATTTGAAGAATCTGAAAAACTTGGGAGAACAAGCAGGTTGGTCTAAATTGTTATCTGTTGTAACAACGGTATCACAAATACTGATTTCTTTCAGTAAATTCACTTCTTCTTCACTTTCGAATTGGTTCTCATTGAAGTCTGTAGAGATAAATTCAACTTTTCTTTTGGTATTTTCATGGTTGTTTTCAACTTTAGATTGATCCTTTTTTTGGAACATAAAGAAAACAATGATTGTCAATCCTAAAATTACAGCACCAAGAATCAGCTTTTTACTTTTCATGAGTTGGACATTTGAAAATTCATTTAATTGGGAAAACGATATTTTTACAAAAAGATACGCGAAGAAAAATCAAATGCATCATTGAAAGCTTTACGATCGAGAGAATGCTCAATTTCGTTGTTTGTCAGCCATTTCAAAAGGATCTCTGTTGGCATATTTCCTGTCAAATCATCTTTTGCCATCGGACAACCACCATATCCTTTAATTGCGGTGTCAAATCGACGACATCCCGCTGAATATGCTGCTGTGAGTAGCGCCTCTGCATTTTCCGGACGCGTATGTAAATGAGCACCAAATTCTGTTTGAGGAAGTTCATGGATTAAGCTTTCGAACAATGAATGAACATTTTCTGTAGTCGCACATCCAATCGTATCAGAAGGAGCTAAGATGTTAATTCCAAAATCCTTAACCAATCGATTCGCCCATTTCAATACGATATCAGGATTCCATTCTTCACCATAAGGATTTCCAAAACCCATGGATAAATAGACAACGAGTGACTTGTTTTTTGCAACTACTTTATTTTGAATGGTTTCTAAGCGAAGTAAAGAATCCTCTATACTTGCATTTGTATTTCGCTGTTGAAAAACTTCAGAAACACTAAAGGGATACCCAAGATAATCAATTTCTTCAAAATGCAGTGCGTCCTCAGCACCACGTTCGTTTGCAATTATAGCTAAAAGCTTAGTTTCATTAGATAAGTTGAGACCTTTTAACACTTCTGCTGTATCGCGCATTTGGGGAATCGCTTTTGGGGACACAAAACTTCCGAAATCAATGGTATCGAAACCAGCTTTTAGGAGAAGATTTATGTATTCCGTCTTAATTTCAGTCGGTACAAAATCATGCATTCCTTGCATAGCATCGCGAGGACATTCAATCCATTTCATAGTTAATTTTTTTGAATTAATTTTCTTTTGATGTCTTTAATCAGACTTGGACCTTCATAGATAAATCCAGTATATAATTGAACAAGACTCGCACCAGCTTCTAATTTTTTAATAGCATCATCGGCTGAATGGATACCTCCAACTCCAATAATTGGAAATTGTCCTTTGGAATGTTTGTGTAAAAAAGAAATTACGTAATTGGATTTTTCAAGCAGTGGTTTTCCTGAAATACCACCAGCGCCGAGGGCTTCGACACAAGCTTTTTCCGTTATTAAATTTTCCCGACTAATCGTTGTATTGGTGGCAATCACACCATTAATTTTAGTTTCAGTAACAATTTCAATAATATCTAACAATTGTTCGTTACTTAGATCAGGTGCAATTTTCAAGAGAATTGGTTTCTTATCAATTTCATTCCGTTCTTGAAGGGCGAATAATATTTTTTTCAAGGGTTCTTTTTCTTGTAAATCCCTTAAATTAGGAGTGTTGGGTGAAGAAACATTTACTACAAAATAGTCCACAAAAGGCTTTAATTTTTCAAAACAAATTATGTAGTCATTGACAGCACTTTCGTTAGGTGTTATTTTGTTTTTTCCAATATTTCCTCCAATTAAAATGTTCTTATTTTTTCGAGGTTTCGATAAATTTTTAATTGCCTCATCAACACCAAGATTATTAAATCCCATCCGATTTAAAATAGCTTCATCTTTTTTTAAACGAAATAGTCTTGGTTTTTCATTTCCTGATTGCGGAAGGGGAGTGACAGTACCAATTTCAATGAATCCAAAACCAAGTTCACCCATTTCCTCAAAGTATTCGGCATTTTTATCAAATCCCGCGGCCAAGCCAATTGGATTCTTGAATTTCAGTCCAAACACCTCACGTTCTAATTTTTTATCCTCTAGAACAAAAGCACTTCGAAATAATGTGCCTAGAATTGGGATTTTAAGAACGCGTTTAAGTGAAGAGGTTGTAAAATGATGTGCTTGTTCCGCGTTTTGCAAAAAAAGTAATGAACGTAACAATTTGTACATAATTCAAAGGTAAAAAAAAAGCGAGATGTTATTCTCGCTTTTCAGTATTTAGGTGTAATTTAGACTTTAAAACGGCCTCCTGATTTTAAGGTTTGGCGATTACGTTGTCTTCCGTAGTCTTTATAGGTTATATTTCTTGTAACCACTACATTAATATTGTAAAATGCATCTTTTTGAGTAGAATTTCCGCGTTGCTGACCAGGAGCAAAAGAAGGATTTCCAGGAGCCATATTCGCTAATCCCATTCTAATTGGATCATTTCCAAGTTGAGCTGCAGTTGCATAAGTAGTACTAACGTCGTCAATGTAATCAGAAAAGGTTTTAGAATAAGAAACTTCAACACCTACTCGCCACATTCTTGAAACTGACCAACGCATTCCATAACCAAAACTCATCGTTCCTGTTATTGGACTATATGCTTTCTCTTGACCTTCTGTTCTTAATTTTCTGAGGGCGTAAGTAGTACCATTATATTCAGCTTTCGGATTAAAGTACATAATTCCAATTCCAGCGAATAAATAGTATTGAGAAGCTAAACTTTTCAAGGTGTAATTACCTGGAAGGTTATATAACGATCCAAATTTTTCTCTTGAAAACAAAATCAAGTCCATTCGTTGACTTAATTCAATGTTGAAACTTGAAAAGCGTAAGTTTCTTGAATTTCTAATAACTTCTTCTGAGAATTGATCATCAGCTTTAAGTGAAAAGAAATTCAATGAAGAGGTTGTTGCGAACATAGGTGCAAAACGATATCTGAATCCTAGTGTTCCACCTACACCAGTAGCAGGCCAATCTAAGTCATATAAACTATAGTTTCTACCAACACCAACGTTTCCTCCTAAATCACCATTGAATTGTGTGGCACCGAAACCGATTCTCAATTCTTTTTTATGTAACGACCAGTTAGACTGTGTGTTAAAGTTTGTAGTTGGAGTTTGTGCAAATAACGCTCCAAATGGTAATAAACCTCCAATAACAACTGTTAATATCCTCTTCATAGTAAATTAGTTAGACAGATTGACGCCAAAATTAGTTTTTTTTTCGAGATAAAAACCTAAACAAAGGGAATAACCTTGGTTTTTTAACGAATTTTTATTGACAATTAAATGTATATAAAGCAAAGGAAGCTAATTAACATAGCAAACCCCACAGTTCCGTAAAACCATGGG
Organism: Bacteroidota bacterium; assembly: GCA_039795265.1. GTDB lineage: Bacteria > Bacteroidota > Bacteroidia > Flavobacteriales_D > Crocinitomicaceae > UBA952. The sequence goes on from JBDKEM010000001.1 coordinate 33,148, forward strand.
GTTAATAAAAATTTTCTTCCTTTTTTCTCTAACTCAACCGAAGAAAGAACTTTATTAAAATCCATTTTCGATTCAATTTTTTTTGAATTTGGTTCCTGTCTGTCCACACAAAAATTAATCATATTCTATACTTTTATTACTTTAAAAATCTCTTTCAATTTTGCTAAGGCTCTAAATGTTTTGACTTTAGCATTGTTTTCTGTCATTTCTAAAATATCACCGATTTCTTTAAAAGAACGTTTTTCGAAAAAGCGCATTTCTATGAGTTGAAGTTGATTTTCTTTCAATTTACTCATTGCTTTTAATAAACGATCACGATTTGCTTCCGTTACATCTTCCTGCATATCTTCGAAAAATTGTCCGACTACAACCGTGTCTATACTCACTGTCCGTCTTGCTTTAGCATCCCGAAAAGATTGGTATAACTCACTTTTTGCAATTCGAAACAACCATGAAGCAAAAGGTACTCCTCGATACTCATATTTCGGCAAACTTTGAATTGCTTTAATAAAAACCATTGAAGTAATATCGTATGCAATTTCTTCTTCGTCCACTCTCTTAAATACATAGCGCAAAATAGGCTCATAGTACTTATTATAAAGCGGCGCAAAGTTTTCCGGATTGGTCTTCGCCCTTTCAATCAGCCTAACCTCGTCCTCTGGACAAAATTGGGCACGGTGATACATTAAGTTCACAGCCATAGTTTCTGGTTTTATCTAGTTTGATAATGGAGAGTAAAAAAGCGCTTGCAGTCGCCTTTTCATTCAGTAACGCCAACTATTGTGATTTGTAACACTTTTTTTAAAAATATTTTTCTGTTATTTTTTAACTGTTTGAAAATCAATGATAATTATTTTTAAAAATCACTTAATTTTCATCGCGACGCATCATGGAGATTGGGTCTTTTGGTCGTAAATGGGGATTCCATTGAAAATTTTTAATGAATTGTTCCTCTGAAGAAATCTGATTCATTGGATAAAAAATACCATCCGGTTTATCGAAATAAGTGATGCTCTTCACCTCTCCACTATCCAAGTATATTCGTAGTTCGGAAGAAAGTAAACGATTCATTCCCATTCTTTTAACGGTTTTCAAACTGTCTTTTACTACTTCTTCCTCAGGATAAAATAAGGTGTGTGCATTTCCAGAAACATCCACTTTTGTAAGGTTATTGTTCTTGAAGTAGGCCACAAACTCTTTTCCTGCAATTTGATTGTAATATTTCCCTGAATCCAACTCCATAACAGCAGTTGCTTTTTCTTGAACCCAAACTTTGTCCAAAATCGAATCATGGAAAAAGATATCCATTTTCACGCCTTTAAGTTCTGCGTTTTTTGCCCAAAAAATAGGATCCTTGAAAAGTTCCAATTTATTCTCTTTGATATGTAAAGCTGAACTGTCTGCTTTTCCTTGTACATCTTTTGAAAAAATCCGCACATGACGATATGCATCCATGCGCTTAGATTGAAAAGTTGAATCTTGTATTACAATTAAACTATCAGCATGCACAAACAATGTATCTTTATTTATGACTTTGAAAGAGATTGCATTTCCAGTTACAAAAGATTTTCTTTCTAACTTCATTGAACGAAAGTGATTTCCTGACAGCACCATGTTTTCCTTAAAATCTTTATGAAAAACATTTCCTTTTCCCTCGTAATTTTTATTCTTCCCGTGGTAATATAAGGTGTCACCTTTGGTAATATTGTTTGCTTGAATAATTTCGGCACGTTTATAAAGGGTGGCTTCTTCGTCTTTTACATTAAACCAACCTTTTTTGCATAAAATAGTGATGCTATCATTAACGATTTTTGTGGGACCGAAAAAATATACCAATTGCTTTTCATAAGAAAATTGTAGGGTGTCGGTTGTCATTTTTAGGTCGTCTTTTTCGTAGTTAACATTTCCGCTAAAAAAACAAGTTCCAGTTTTTGGGTAGAAATAGCCGAATTTACTGGACACCTTTTCATTACTTGTGATGGAACTAATTTGCCCTTTATTTTTGTAAATGGCTTTACTTAGTTTTACATCGTAATCCAGTGAATCTGTGGTTACTTTATATGCTTTATCCCGAACGCGGACGTGCCCCCACAATTTTGCGAATTTTTGATTTCCATTATAATAAAGGGAGTCACAATATAAGTTTATGTCATCTTTTTTAATATGTACTTTGCCGTAAGCGTAAACGGTTTGCTGTTCGTTGTAATAATAAGCAGAATCACAAAACATGGTATTCCCATGATAATTGAAATTTACTGAGCCAAGAAGTCGAATTCGCCCCAAGTCTTTTTCCACGATTACTTTTTCTGAACCAGGCAATAGTTCCAGTATGTTTTGAGCGTGGAGGCTACACACCAAAAAAAATGCGCCTGCAAGAAGCGCACTTTTAAGTATGTAAAAAGTTGATTTCATTTATCTATTCAAAGTCTGAATTCGGTCAGGTCCAACGGAAACAACGCTAATTTTCACGTTTAATTGTTTTTCAAGGTAATCCACATAGTTACTCAATGCTTCTGGAGCCTCATTCCAAGAACGTAAATTGGTTAAATCACAATTCCAACCAGGAAGTTCTTCATAAACTTGTTCAATTTCAACGTCATTCACATCGTACGGAAAATCGGAATGCAATTCACCGTTGATTTTGTAGTGTGTGCAGACTTTAATGGTATCAAAAATACTCAGTACGTCCGACTTCATCATGGATAATTCTGTTACACCGTTGATCATGATGGCATAGCGCATTTGTACCAAATCCAACCATCCACAACGTCTTGGTCTTCCTGTGGTTGCACCAAATTCTCTACCTTCTGCTCTGATTTGTTCACCTACTTCATCGTTCAACTCAGTAGGGAAGGGACCACTACCTACACGTGTACAATAAGCTTTAAAGATTCCAATGACATTTCCGATTCGGGTTGGAGCGATTCCAAGTCCAGTGCAAGTTCCTGCGGTTACGGTGTTGGAGCTCGTTACAAAAGGATAAGTTCCGAAGTCAATGTCCAACATGGTTCCTTGCGCACCTTCGGCCAACACTTTTTTTCCTTCTGCTAATGCTTGATTTAAAAAGTGTTCACTATCCACCGCTTTCAATTTACGGAGCGTATCTAAACTCGCCAACCACGGTGTTTGCAATTCGTCGAGATTGTATTCAAATCCTTCATAGTGAGAAAGAATATTGATATGTTTCTCAACAAGTGCTTCGTATTTTTCTTTGAAATTAGGGGAGAAAATATCACCGATGCGTAAACCGTTTCTACCAGTTTTGTCCATGTACGTCGGGCCGATACCTTTTAAGGTAGAACCAATTTTATTCTTTCCTTTTGAGTTCTCAGAAGCAGCGTCCAACAAACGATGGGTTGGTAAAATCAAATGTGCTTTTTTCGAAATATAAAGTCGGCTTTCAAAATCGATTCCGAAAGGACGTAGTTTTTCAATTTCTGCTTGAAAAATTACAGGGTCGATAACAACACCGTTTCCAACTAAATTGATCACATTCTCATGGAAAATACCAGACGGTATGGTATGCAGCACATGCTTAATTCCTTCAAATTCTAGGGTGTGTCCAGCGTTTGGTCCTCCTTGAAAACGAGCAATGATGTCGTATTTTGGAGTAAGTACATCGACAATTTTTCCTTTTCCTTCGTCTCCCCATTGAAGGCCTAATAATACATCAACTTTCATTTTAATTTTACTGCTTATAATAGGCTATTGCTTCTGCCTCGTTATTGAAAATGGTAAATATTTCGTGCATTTTGGTAATCTCGAATAACTTTTTCAAACCGTCATTTGGAGAGAGAATAACTGTATCGCCACCTTTTACTCTTGAGCGGGTCAATATTTTAACTAAGAGACCTAATCCTGTTGAATTGGAATGACTTAGTTCGGACAAATCAAGAATAATCTTCCAGTTTTGAATTTTTTCCAAATGGTCGTTCAGTGCTGTCAAATCACCTGAAGATAAAATTCGTCCTATCAAATTCAGTCTAGTGAAGTTATTATCTTCTGAACTTTGGTATGAAAAACTCATGATTGGGATTGTTTTTTAGTTCCATAAAAATAGAGTGAATGGTGATTTATTGAAACACCAAACATTTCCTCGATGGTATCTTTAATTTGCTGAATACGCGGATCACAAAATTCAATCACCTCACCTGTATCGGTTAAAATCACATGATCGTGTTGTTTAGAACTGTGTGATTTTTCAAATTGAGCAATATTTTTCCCAAATTGGTGTTTGCGAACTAAATTACATGCTAACAATAAATCAATTGTATTGTATAAAGTGGCTCGCGAAACACGATAATTCTGATTTTTCATTTTAACATACAGCGCTTCGATATCAAAGTGTCCTTCATAATCATAAATTTCACGTAGAATAGCGAAACGTTCAGGTGTTTTTCGGTGACCATTTTGCTCCAAATAAGCTGAAAAAATGTCTTTGACCGTAGTTTTTAAATCTGAATTTTGCATAAGCGTCGCAAAGTTAACGCATTATTTTTTTTAGGATTGAAGTTGAAGATGTTTTTTAAATGTTTGTTAAAATTGGTTGAATTCTAAAACGACTTCAATTTATATCGTAATATTGCAATATGTAAATTAAAAACATGGGATTAACAAAATCAATGCTTTTTTCTGATAATCAAAATGAATTAGCGCTAGTTTTTAAAGCATTGGGACATCCTGCTCGTATTAAAATCTTGGAACATTTATTATCCGTAAATTCTTGTATCTGCGGAGACATTGTCAATGTGGTTAATTTGGCTCAACCTACTATTTCACAGCATTTGAAAGAATTGAAACAAGCTGGATTAATACAAGGTCAAATTGAGGGTAGAAACATTTGCTACTGTGTAAATCCAAATAAAATTCAAGAATTGAGCGAATTGTTTGACGAAATGAAATCTCAATTAAAATCAAAATCTAGTTGTTGTAATTAAAATCAAAAATCATGAAATTATCCACATTAAAAGTGAAACTTGCAGAAGCTGAAACACTTGACTTCCGTTTAGAAAATGGAACTTTCGTACCAAAACATTTTCATATTACTGAATTTGGATTTCAAACAAAGCATTTTATTGATTGTGGTGGGACGGTGCGCGAAGATCAAAAAGTCACTTTTCAATTATGGTATTCAACCGATTATGAACACAGATTAAAACCCCAAAAGTTACTTAATATCATTCGTTTGGCAGAACGTAAAGTTGAAATTGCTGATGTTGAAATCGAAGTGGAATATCAAACGGAATCCATTGGGAAATTCGGTTTGGATTTTGATGGTGAAAATTTTGTACTCACTACTACACAAACAGCTTGTTTAGCAGAAGATCAATGTGGTATTACTCCAAAAGTAACTAATGTAGTTGAAGAGAAACAAGGTTGTTGTACACCTGGAGGAGGATGTTGTTAATTGTATTTCCTTGAAAATCAAGTACAAATTTGAAGCAGTTCCATGGCAATACTCTGGAAAAGGAGCATGGATTTTTGTTTCCTTGCCAAAGGGACTTGCTCGTGAAATTCGAGAGCTTTTTCGGAATCAAGAAGCAGGATGGGGAAGATTAACAGTTGAAGTAAAAATCGGTGAAACTGAATGGAAATCTGCTATTTGGTACGATACAAAATTGGAAACTTATTTGTTGCCTTTAAAAAGTGAGATTCGTAAAAAGGCAGCTGTGGTAATTAATGAATCGATAAACATTGAAATATACATTTAAAGATGAAAAGAAAAATATTGGTGCTTTGCACTGGAAATAGCTGCCGTAGTCAATTGGCAGAGGGGTATTTACGTTATTTTCTAGGGACCGATTTCGAAGTTTACAGCGCTGGTGTAGAGGTGCATGGAGTGAATCCAAGAGCTATTCAAACGATGCTAGAGGATGGAATTGATATTAGTGGGCATACTTCTAATTTGATAGATGAATATGCAGATTTGGAATTTGATTGGGTATTAACGGTTTGCGATAATGCCAAAGAACGTTGTCCTTATTTTCCTTCTAGAGCAGTTAAAGTGCACCACAATTTTCGAGATCCTGCTAAGGCTACTGGAAATGAGGAGCAAATTAGGGAAGTCTTTCGTGGTGTTCGTGACGAAATAAAAGCTTTTTGTGAAAGACTTTCTGAAAAAATCAAGTCGGTTTAATCTTTTTACAATGGTTACTATACGGTATCAATTCAAGTTTTCTGTAGCAAACATACGCTTGTATTCCCTTGAAAGATAGGCGAGTTGGATGCGCATTTTGTCCAAAGCTTCTTCCGTTTCCGCGCTGATGTCTTGTTTGCGAATACGCAATTGAAGTTTCATATACATAGCATGAAGTAATACTTCCACATCATGGTGGTTTTTGAGATTGGAGCGCTGACGAAATTCTTGCATCACTTCCTGCGATTGTTCACAAAGCGTTTTGTATTTCGGGTCGTTTAGAACTTCCAATAGGGTTTTATGAAGATAAGACAATTCCATCATACTTTCGCGTACATTTTCGGTGTGTCCAGATTTCACTGCATTTGCTGCTTTCATATCTTTGAATAATTGAAGAAACCATGCCTTCAACGATTCTTGACCTTCAACGGTTGGAACACTTTTTTTAATAAAATTTTCCATTAGTGCGTCGATGTCAAATTGAAAGGTACGCGCTAGGTCCTCCATTTGAAAGAGGTAAATTAAATATTCAGCGATGTTTTCTGACTTCTTTTGTGCTGCAATCATTACTTTAAGTCCTTCTCAATTTTGGCTTGATTTTCATTTAGATAATTAATGAATTCACGCGTAACATTCATGGATTCGTGAATGTAATTAATTTGTCCTCCTTCACCGTGAATCATCAAAATATCAATTCCATGTTTTTCGCAATATTGTTTCCCTAAAACTTCTATTTTTTTGCTGATTGCTTCCAAACTTTTAACCGCCAATTCTTCTAAACGTTTTCCTTCTGTTTGTTGGTATTGCATGATTTGATACTCCATTTGTTGCGCTTTTTGTTGCGCTAACGCCATTTCATTTTGAGAAAGTAAACCACTTTTTGCTTCTTGTTCTTTTTTCGTTACAAAATTTTCTAATTCTCTTGTACGACGCTCAATTTCTTGCTGAAAAGCCTTTTGTTTTTTGGTTATTGCTGCATCCTCTCGTTTATAGTAGTCAAATGACGCTTTGATACTGTCCTGATAATAATAAGCAATTCGAAGTCCTTTGGTATTCTGAACCGGAACTTTTGGAGTGGTGTCTTTTTTCGATTCTTCTGTCTTTGTGTTTGAACCACAGGAAACTAAGCCGATTAAGGCAGTGAATAAAATTAGTTTTTTCATCATTTTTGGTTTAGAGTTACCCAATCTTGTCGCATTTCTATAAAGCGTTTCAAACAAGCGGATAAAAATTCAGGGGTTATTTTTTGTTCAAAATTTTCAATGTCAGCCATTTCTTCCAATGGAAGTTTGAAGGACTGAACGTAATTGTCCAATTCTATGGAAAGTATGAATTTATTGTTGTAGGCGTGTAGCTGAATAAAAAATCGTTCGTGAGGAATTTGTTTTATAAGACGCATACAAACCTGTTAGTGAGCTAATTCAAGAAATAAGAATGGAACTTTAACCAAATGCTCAAAGTCCTTGCCAATTTCCAGCATGTCTTGGTCACCGTGATTAAATGCCCATTCAACGGTTGCAGTATGTCCTTTCTCCGTTAGTTCATTCAATTGGTAAAGCATTTGCAAAACCGCTTTTGAAGCCGTAATGTTTAAACTTTCAAAATGCAAAGAAATCGTCGTTTTTGGTGCCGGATTTTCCAAGTAGTTAGCAAACCAACTTCTAACTGGATCCCAAAAATTGTCGTTTTCCATGTTCGATTTTCCTTGGATGCTTAAGCTACCGTTGGACTGAAAAGAAATTTCAGGTTTGTCGAACGAACTAGTAATTTTTAAATCAACCATGTGCGATAAAGAGAGGTGCAAAATAACAACAAGTTTGAGAATCTTTTAAGCTTCTTGTTTGAAAATACTGTTTTCTTTTCATTTTTTGGCATTTAACTTTTTATAATTAGTTGATAATCAAGTTTTAAATCAGGACTGTTCTTTTCCTGAAATGTAAGGCGTATCGCCAAATCGTATGTCTTCCATCAATTTTAACTTTTCCATATAGCCGACTTGTAAACAGAAATAACCAAATTCTTCTGTAACAACGCCGCGTAGAAGATAAATTCCCTTTCCCATAAACGGAAATCGACGGGCACTTTCGGGAAAATGAACGGTGTCAATGGTGTCTCCAAAGCGATCCAACAAGGTTCCGAAGTTCATGGTGTCACCTTTAGAAGTTCGTGAACGTTTTACCGAGACCAAATAACCACTTATCGCCACCACTTGACCGACTAATTGCGGAAGTTGAGCAGCTGTAACTCCCGCTGGCGCTTCGTCTTCCAATAGGTCAAAAGGATTACACAATGGAAAACCAAGTAATTCCATTTGCTCAAAAGCGGCTTCTTGCTCGGGTTCGGATAAATTAGGAAGTTCGAACTTGTCCACAGGTTGATAGAAAAGTTCGGGAAAACGTTCCTTTTTTTTGTGTCGGTGAAAATGAAAATGTGTTTTCCATAAAAGTTCTTTTCTGGGTTCAGGAAAATCGCGCAGAGCACCAATTCGTATGATTAAACTCAGTTGTTCTAGGGTTAGAGCGGTGCGACGTAACAAATCGTCGAGGTGTAAAAATGGACCGTTTTCATCGCGTTCGTTCATTACAGAAATAATTACGTTTCCTTCGATTCCATTCACAAGATTGAAGCCTAAAATCAGTCGTTCGCCGCGTAATACACACGGATAATCACCATAATTGATTGATGGTGCTTCAATTTTAGCTCCCCATTTTCGTGCTTCGTGGACGTAAATTTCGGTGCGATAATAGCCCCCAAAGTTGTTGATACAAGCAGTCAAATATTCCAACGGATAGTGCGCCTTGAGGTACAAACTTTGGTAACTTTCAACAGCATAGGAAGCGGAATGTCCTTTGGCAAAAGCATATCCTGCAAAGCTTTCAATTTGACGCCAAACGGTTGAGGTGAGTATTTCGTCGTGTCCTTTTTCCTGACAATTAGCAAAGAAACGATCGCGAACCTGCCGAAATTCTTCACGCGAGCGGAACTTTCCAGACATCCCGCGTCGTAAGACATCCGCTTCGGCTAAAGTTAGTCCTGCAAAATGGTGCGCTACCTTGATGACGTCTTCTTGATAGACCATTACACCATACGTTTCGGGCATGATGGCTAATAAATGTGGATTGGCCTCTGCACGTTTTTCAGGGAAGCGGTGGCGTAGTATGTATTCCCGCATCATGCCTGATTGAGAAACGCCAGGTCGAATGATGGAACTTGCTGCTACTAATTCAAGGTAAGTCCGGACTTTTAGCTTTACCATCAACATGCGCATGGCAGGCGATTCAACGTAAAAACAGCCGAGCGCCTTTGCTTCTAAAAGTAATTGTTCAACCTTTTTATCTTGCTTAAAATGAGCAATGTCGTGAATGTCATGTGGCGGATTTTCCGGTTGGTTTTCATGAATAATGTCGATGCATTCGCGAATTTTCCCAAGTCCTCTTTGGCTTAAAATATCGAATTTGTATAGCCCAACATCTTCTGCTTCGAGCATGGAAAATTGGGTAGTTGGGTAACCTTTTGGAGGTAAAAAGGTAGCACTAAACCAAGACATTGGCTTTTCACTGATGACAATTCCGCCAGAATGAACGCTGAGATGAGAAGGAAGTCCAAAAATGTTACGGCTGTATTTTAGAACAAGCTTCGAGACATCATCCAATTGACTTTCAATGAATTTACCACTACAAAGCGTGTCGATTTCTGTTTTTGGAAGACCAAATACTTTTCCGAGTTCGCGAATCGTTGCGCGGTATTGAAAGGTGTTGTAGGTGCAAAGCCATGCCGCATGTGGATACCGTTCGAAAAGATAACGAACCACATCGTCGCGCTCTTTCCATGAAAAGTCAATATCAAAGTCAGGAGGATTTTTTCGGAAGAGGTTGATGAAACGTTCGAAGTAGAGGTCTAATTCTAAGGGATCCACATCGGTGATGCGGAGTAGGTAGGCGACTAGACTATTTGCTCCAGAGCCGCGTCCGACGTAGAAGTAACCTTTAGAACGGGCGTATGAGGTAAAATCCCAAGCGATAAGAAAGTAGGAGAGGTAGTTTTTTTGTGCAATAATGCTGATTTCCTTTTCGATGCGGTCTTTGATTTGCTCGGTAAAACGTGGGTAACGGTAGTTCATACCTTGTTCACAAAGTTCGCGGAGGAGCTGTTCGTCTTGTTCAATACTCCCTGTGAAAGTGCTCGGATTCTGTGGTTTAGCGTCGTCACCGAAGTCAAAGGAAACGCGGCAGGATTGTAGTAACTTTTCGGTGTTTGCAAGTAGGTTCTTGTAATTGCCGGCACGATCGAGAAGTATTTGTCGTGAGAGAAGTAGTTCGTCGGGTCGTGTTTGTCCTTCGGTTGGAAGTTTGGAAAGTAGCACGTTGTAATGAATGGCACGAAGTAGTCGGTGGGTGTTAAAATCGCGCTTATTGAGGAAGGTCATGGACTGGAGTAATAGTAGTTTTTCATATAGTATATATGGGTAATGTAGGGGTAAACCAGGGAGTTCATCGAGGGAGCAAGAGAGGTATTCATTTTCACGAAGAGAATAGTTAGCGGCGCTGCAGAGAGGATAGACGATATAGCAATTGGTGAGGTGAGGTAGTTTTTCCGGAAAGGGGATGTTTTGATGAAGATGATGTGAAAGGAATTGGTTGATTTCGTGAAACCCGCGGTTATTTCTAGCGATTAAAGTCGCGATAATGGTCATGTCGTTACGAAGTTGTACGCCGCAAATACCTTGAATGCCTGATTTTTGAGTTGCACGAAGAAAAGCGAGTACCGCTCCTGTGGAGTTGATGTCTGCAAGTAGGGCGTAGGGGTAATCGTTCTCCTTTGCCCATTGTACGAGGTCTTCGGGAGAGTGGATGCCATAGTGGATGCTGTATTGAGAGTGGAGGAGCATGGAGGGGTGGATTACGGATTGCGGATTGCGGATTGCGGACCGAAGGCTCTGACCGAACTGAAAGGGAGCGTCATGAGTTACGGATTGCGGGTTGTGGATTACAGATTGCGGATTGCGGATTGCAGATTGCGGATTGCAGATTACAGATTGCGGATTACGGGTTGGGGATTGCGGGTTGTGGATTGCAAATTGCATATTACAGATTACGGATTGAAAATTTGAAAATGTGCTAATTTGCTAATGTGCTAATGTTTGTTCTTGTGTTGGCTTTTTCGTTTCTTTTTTCTGCTTTAACTCTTGGCGAACTTGGCGGAATTCTTTGCGGGCTTTGCGGTTAGAAATTACAGATTGCAAATTACGGATTACAGATTAGCTTCGCTGCTACCTTCGGCGGTGCGGATTTCAATCTATCATTTTCTCCGCCACGCGGGGCTGAACGCTACAATTTTCACCCGATAATTATCGGGGCTACATTCCGCCACGTAGGGCTGGACGCTACAATTTTCTATCGTCATTCCGTCACAGGGGGCTGAACGCTACAATTTTCACCCGATAATTATCGGGGCTACATTCCGCCACTCTTCACTCTCCACTCTTCACTCTTCACTCTTCCCCTAAACCCTTCGGTTAGCCAATAGCGGTGGTGGTTCTCCAGAAAAAGGATTCCAGCGGCCAATTGTACGCGCTTCCATACCAATCGCACGCATCACCGAACGGTCACCAAATTTCTCACGTATGCGATCCATAGCTTGATATAACTGCGCAAAGTTTACCGATTCGTCGAACAAATTCAATTGAAAATGCCCTTCTACCAAGGAACTAAACCGAACGCCAATTAGTCGAACCAACATTCGCCGGTTGTACAGCCGTTGAAATAATTCCCCAACTACAGGAAGCAATTGGTGGTCTGCAGCAGTGTACGGAATCTTCTTCTGTAAAGTCGTTGTTTGGAAGTCGGAATAGCGAATTTTAACTGTGACACAACCGGTTAACTTTTTTCCACGGCGTAGCTGAAAGGCAAGATTTTCGGTCATCGCCAACATAATCGCCTTTAGCTTCACGAGGTCAATGGTGTCATAATCAAAAGTACGCTCGGTAGAAATTGACTTTCGATCGTTGTAAGGTTCGACGGGAGAAAAATCAATACCTTGTGCCTTTTTCCAAATGCTCACGCCGTTTTCACCTAAAGCACTTTCCATCATTTCAACGGGCATTTCTTGTACGGTTTGAATCTTCTTTACGCCTAAATTACAGAGCGTTTGAAAGGTTTTTAGCCCGACCATTGGGATTTTCCGAACCGATAACGGCGCTAAAAACGGACGTTCTAAACCGACATCAACTTGAATTTCGTTATTGGGTTTTGCCTCCCCCGTGGCGATTTTAGAGACCGTTTTATTCTGCGATAAGCCAAAGGAAATGGGGAGTCCTGTTTCACGAATGATGCGGCTGCGTAGTTCACTGGCGTACTTCATCGTTCCGAAAAAGCGATCCATTCCACTCAAATCCATGTAAAACTCATCAATCGAAGTTTTCTCAAAAACGGGAGTGGCTTCTCGGATGATATCGGTTACCATTCGCGAATAATTGGTGTAAGTTTGCGAGTTTCCCTTAATTACAATCGCTTCTGGACACCGTTCTTTCGCCATGCGCATGGGCATCGCAGAGTGAATCCCGAAGGCACGAGCTTCATAACTGCACGAGGCAACAACCCCGCGGTCGCTTGTCCCACCAATTAAAATGGGTTTACCAATAAGTTTACTGTCTAACAGTCGTTCGCAAGACACAAAAAAGGTGTCTAGGTCCATGTGTACTATTGTTCTTTGCATTGCGCCATAATTTTTTTACTGTTTATTGTTTATGGCATATCGTTCGTTGGTTCTGCAAATGTAAACAAAAGATTAAAAATAAATCAAAAAATAAATTAAAAATTAATCAAAAGTTTTTTGTACCTTTGAAATGCTTCTGAAAAGAGGTTCCGTTTATCCTTTTGTAACTCTTAAGAAGTGTTAATAACAATTGAATAAGGGAATTTTAAGAATTTCGGTTGGCGATTTTTTGGAATCAATACTACATTTGCAAATAAGCTATGGCGTTAAAATTTTTTACACCCAAAATCAAGCATAAGCAGTTTTCTTTTATGCCCCGTTATTATGACGAGCGAAAAGAACGCTTAGAATTGAAACGAAAAGCGTATTCGGATGAAGCGCTTGAGAATGACGAACGTGGAAGTTTGATGAAAGAAAAATTGCGGGATACGTGGGCTCAAGGACGTACGCGACAACAAGCAAATTATCAAGCAAATTTTCGAGTTATCGTCCTGATTGTCTTGATAGTAGCACTTGGGTATTTTGTGCTCAATGGACTCGATGACGTGGATAATGTCATTCATAAATTGATGGATTAAATGAGTGTAATTCAACTCCTTCCTGAACATATTGCCAATCAAATTGCCGCTGGTGAAGTGGTGCAACGTCCCGCGTCTGTCGTTAAAGAAATGGTTGAAAATGCTATTGATGCTGGCGCGACCGCCGTGAAAGTGATTATCAAAGATGCTGGAAGAACCCTAATCCAAATTATTGATGACGGAGTTGGTATGAATGAAAGTGATGCAGTGATGTGTTTTCAACGTCATGCTACGAGTAAAATACGAACAGCAAATGATCTGTTTCAACTGACAACTAAAGGATTCCGAGGAGAGGCTTTGGCATCCATCGCAGCGATTGCTCACGTAACGCTGAAAACAAAACATAAAGACGAACCTGAATTGGGAACGCGCATTGAGGTTGAAGGAAATACCATTCGCGTGAATGAGCGTGAAGTTTGCCCAGTCGGGACGAGCTTTGAAGTGAAAAACATCTTCTATAACGTTCCGGCGCGACGCAATTTTTTGAAAAGTGATAATGTCGAATTTAACCATATCCGCGATGAGTTTGAACGAGTGGCATTGGCACATCCAGAAGTGGCTTTTTCACTACATCATAACGGTACAAAAATTCATGAATTGCCTAAGTCAATTTTGCGAAAACGAATCGTTGATATTTTCGGAAATAATTATTTAACAAAATTAATTCCGATTACAGAAGAAACGCACATTGGTAGAATAGAAGGTTTTATCGGTAATCCAGAACTGGCGAGGAAAACCAGAGGGGAGCAATTCTTTTTTGTGAACAATCGCTTCTTTAAAGATTCGTATTTCAATCATGCCGTAACAATGGCGTATCACGGATTGATAGCAGAGAAGACGTATCCGATTTATTTCATTTTTTTGGACATTGATCCGGCAAAAATTGATGTGAATATCCATCCTACTAAAACCGAAATTAAGTTTGAAGACGATAAAGCACTCTATGCGATTTTACACAGTGCAGTTCGGGATTCTTTAGGACGCTTTAATATTGCACCAACGCTTGATTTTGAGCAGGAAACCGCCTTTGAAGTCCCTTATGAGCAGCGTAAACAACCCGTGGTAGCACCTTTTATTTCGATAGATTCCAACTACAACCCGTTCCAATCTAGTCAGATGAAGAATTCGGGTGGTTCAAGGGATTATAGTAGTTCGGAAGCACTTCAAAGTAAGGGATTTGGGTCGAAAAAATACAGTCCTGAGGATTGGAAAAACTTCTATAATGTGGAGGAGGAGGACGAAAAAGTGGAACAAATGACAATTGAAACGGAAGAAATTGCTCAAGAAAAACACCATCATTTCCTGTTTCGGTTTCCTTACTTGATTTCGACTACTAAATCTGGATTGTTAGTCATTCATCAGCAACGAGCGCAACAACGTATCATCTTTGAAGCTGTTAATGAACGTTTTATTCACACTCCAATCGCTTCACAAACACTACTTTTTCCTTTTGAGGTACCGATGCAACGGACTGAAGCAGACACTTGGAAAGCCAACAAATCGCTACTTGAACAATTGGGATTTGTAGGACGTTTAGAGGAAAACACGCTGTTTATCGAAGCAATGCCTGACTTTCTATCAGATGATAATGTGCCGAAACTTATCGAGGGAATGATGGACGTAATGCTCTATCGATCAATCGATAAAGCGGATATTGCATTTCATTTGGTGAACGAAATTAGTGTTGCGGCCGCGCGACGTTTTAAAGTAGATTCTCAAGATGTTGCACAAACCCTGACGGAACAACTCTTTCAATGTGAACATCATAGTGTTACTCCAGATGGAAAAAAGATATTACATACCCTTAAACTAGAGGAACTAGATAAAAATTTCTGATATGTTGAACAATATTCCACAGGTAACTAAAAACATTTTGATTTTAAACATTATTATGTTTTTTGCTACCTTATTTTTTGAAAATCAAGGTGTTGATTTGAATAGTTTACTCGGAGCGCACTATATCAATTCTCCTTTATTTCAACCATTTCAAATCGTGACCCATTTTTTCATGCATGGTGGATTCATGCATATCTTTTTTAATATGTGGTTGTTGGTCATGTTAGGTGGTTATTTAGAGCGACTTTGGGGACCAAAACGTTTCTTTATTTTCTACATCGCTTCAGCAATTGGTGCTTTTGCGCTCTACAATGCAATGGGCGTTTATGAAATTATGCAATTAAAAAATAAGCTTATTAGTCAAGGTGTTAGCTGGGTTGATTTCGAGTATCACATTAAAAATAACTTAGTTGAAACAGAGTTGTATTCCAATATGGATGCATATAAACAACTTTATATAAAATGTGTAACTCCAATGGTTGGCGCTTCAGGGGGCGTTTTCGGTATTATGGCCGCGTTTGCCATTCTGTTTCCAAATACCGAATTCCTCATTTATTTCACCTTTCCTATCAAAGCTAAATTTTTAGTTGGAGGTTATTTTTTATTGGAATTGTATCTGTCATTTCAAGATATTCAAGGCGATAATGTTGCCCATTTAGCCCATGTGGGTGGTGCCATTGTCGGAGGAATCATTGTCCTATTTTGGAGAAAAACCGATCGTCAAAATTTCTATTAAAAATGCAAGGTAATCGCAATTTATTCGAAGAATTAAAACATCAGTTTTCGTATGGTACAATGACTGCTAAGTTGTTGCTGATTAACGTTTTTGTGTTTTTTATAATACAGCTGGTTGTTGCAATTTTTAAGATAACTTTATTGGAAGATGGTGAAAAATTGCTCAGTTATATTTTTACGCTGAATACCAATTTACGATTATTTATTTTTAGTCCTTGGGGATTGATTACCAGCATCTTTTCACATTTTAGTTTCTTACATTTTTTAATGAATATGTTGTTTCTGTACTTTTCAGGACAATTTTTTGAACGCATTTTTGATAGTAAGCGCTTACTTTACACGTATATTTTAGGTGGAATTTGTGGAGGACTTGTAGAAATTTTATCCCACTTGTTATTTCCTGGTATTCAAACGCAGGACAGTGTGGTAGTTGGTGCTTCTGGATCAATTATGGCCATTTTTGCCGCATTAGCCTTTTATCGTCCGAATACGTCAGTTATGGTTTTTAGTGTGTTTCCGCTTCCAATCTATGTTTTGGCACTTTTATTTTTATTGAATGACATCATCGGTTTGGGAAATGACCACGATAACACCGCACATTTTGCTCACTTAGGTGGTATGATTTTCGGTGTGATTTCAGTTTTAAATGTACAATCAAATGCAAACGTTATGAATGGTTTTTATGCCTTTTTAGATCGTATTAAGGGATTGTTTTCAGGAAAAAGCAAGCCAAATAAAAGTCAATTTTCTCGTCCTAAAACGGATGAAGAATATAACATGGAACGCAAAAAACGCCAAGAAAAAACAGATGCCATTCTTGACAAAATTTCCAAATCGGGTTATGATTCGTTGACAAGGGACGAAAAGGATTTTTTATTCAATCAAAGTAAAAAATAAGTAATTGCGCATCTTAAAAATAGGTCTTAAAATTCTTTCTGGACTTGGTTTTTTAACCTTATTGGTAAGCTATGCAGCGCCTTTTTTTCACCCGGACACTTTAGGTATTTTACCATTTTTAGGGCTTGGTTATCCAATAACTTTAGCAGGAAACTTGTTATTGGTTCTGATTTGGGCAATTTTACGCGATAGATGGTTTTTCTATGGTTTGACTGTACTTTTAATTGGTGGAACACTGCATTTTCGTTTCTTTTCCACTACTTTATTCAGCGACGAAAAAGGAGAAAATGAGTTGAAAGTTATGTCGTATAATGTGCGTTTATTTGATGTTTATAATCCAGATTTTGAGCTTGGTAAAGCCACTCGAGAGCAACAATTTTCGTACATTCGAAGGATCATGCCCGATGTGCTTTGTGTGCAAGAATATTACAAGCAAGATGCGCCTTCCCGTTATGTGACGGTTGACTCCATTTTTCAAATTATGGGAACAAATTTTTACCACGAACGCAGTGCCCATAAGCGCAAAACGAGACAAAATTTCGGTGTAGCCATGTTTTCAAAATACCCAATGATTGCCAAAGGTGATGTAATGTTTGATACGCAAAGTAGCTACGATTATAATTATTGCATTTATGCGGACATTGTCAAGGAACAAGATACTTTTCGCGTTTATAACGTTCATTTACAGTCGATTCAGTTACAGTCTAATTATTATAACGACGATCCCGATGATCCGATGTTAAATCTTACTGAAGAAACGGGATTGCGCTACATTTTCCGAAAATTGCGTCGTGCGTTTTCAAAAAGAGCAGGACAAGCACGACGGGTGGTGGAACACATTCAAACGTCTCCTTACCCTACAATTGTGTGTGGTGATTTCAATGATACGCCGCTGTCGTATGCTTATAATCAGTTCAATAGGACTTTAATTGATGCTTTTCGGAATTGTCGTTTTGGCATCGGTGCAACGTACATCGGGAAACTTCCAGCAGGACGAATCGATTATATTTTCCATTCTAACGATTTACATTCCACCGATTTTGAAATACAAACGGAGGAATTGAGTGATCACCGCGCAATCTATTGCACCATTTCCAAATAATTCATTCATGTTCATAGAAATAAATCCCAATAACATTGATAATCGTTTAATTGAACAAGTGGTTTCCGTTCTGAAAAAGGGTGGAGTCATCATTTTTCCAACCGATTCTGTTTACGCTTTAGGATGTGATTTGATGAACAAAAAAGGCTTAAATGAGTTGGCAAGATTGAAAGGAGTAAAACTAAACAAGGTTAATTTTTCGATTATATGTCATGATCTTTCTAACCTTTCGCTTTACACAAAACAAGTTGATCGACCGACATTTAAGATTTTAAAACACCATCTTCCAGGACCTTTTACGTTCATTTTAAACGCCAGCAACGACGTTCCTCGAATGTTTGATTCCAACAAAAAAGAAATTGGGATTCGAATACCAAATAATGAAATTGCCTTGGAAATCGTTCGTGTTTTAGGAAATCCTATTGCTGCAACCTCCTTGCATAACTTGGACGATGAAATTCAAGATTATTTCTCCGATCCAACACAGATTTATGAAAATTATGATGATCAAGTGGATATTATTATCGACGGTGGTTATGGGCAATTAGAAGGCTCTACGGTGGTAAATTGCACGGGTGACGAACCGGAAATTGTGCGGCAAGGTTTAGGCGAATTACAACTTTAAATTCCTGAAAATGATTCTTATAATTGACTGTGGAAGCCAAAAAACGCCTTTTATTTTCGATGTGGTCGATTCGTTTAAAGAGGCGAAAGTGGTCGGGATGTTTGATTTATCAGAAACTGATTTAAACGCCGCATCAGGGATTATCATTTCTGGAGCTCCCATTTTATTGACAGAAGTAAATCAAGAACCTTATTTAGAGCAGTTTAAGTGGTTAAAAACAACGACGCTTCCTGTCCTAGGAATTTGTTTTGGACATCAGATTTTAGGATTGACTTATGGAGCACAAGTTGCTCGAATGCGTGAAGATCGCGATTGGCAGGAAATCGAATGGTATGCAGATTCACCTTTGTTTCAACGTTTACCAAGCATTTTTAGCATGATGGAAGACCACTGTGAGCACATTTCTAATCCAGATGAATTTGACATTATTGCTTCCTCAGATGTCTGTACAAATGAAGTGATGCAGCACCGAACGAAACCTTTGTTTGGCGTTCAATTTCACCCAGAAGTTTCAGGGAATTTTGGCGCTGTTTTGATAGAGAATTTTATTCGGTTAACCGATGAAATAGGGGAGGAATGCTAGAAATAAATGACATCTTTTCCATCCAAAACGACAGCGATTTTGAACGCGTTGCTCTGCAAGTTTTTGAATTTCAAAAAGATAATTGTTCAGTTTATCGCGAATATGTGCAATTAATCGGTAGAGAAAATCCTAAAACAATTGACGAAATTGCCTTTTTACCCATTCAATTTTTTAAAACGCGAAAAGTATTGTCTGTTCCTGAAAATGAAAATCAGTTGTTGTTTCTTTCTAGTGGAACGGGTTTCGTTGGACGGAGCCATCATTACATTCACGATGTTTCCGTATATGAACATTCGTTTCGAACGTGTTACGAACAGTTTTTTGGAAGTCCTGAAAACCAAGTGATTCTAGCTTTATTGCCCAATTACATCGCACAAGGTAACTCCAGTCTAGTCTATATGGTGAAGCAACTTATTGAGGATACCCATAACGAACATTCTGGATTTTTGATGCACGATATGAAGGCGCTCCATTCAAGGTATGAGGAAGCAATTCTGGCAGGGAAGTCCGTCGTTATTTTTGGCGTTTCTTATGCTTTGATGGATTTAGCGGAATGCAATTTTGATTTTTCAAAAGCCACTATAATTGAAACTGGTGGAATGAAAGGACGTCGCGAGGAACTCACTAAATCGCAGTTACACCAACTTCTTAAATCCGGTTTAAACGTCGCACAAATCTATTCAGAATATGGAATGACGGAGTTGTTGTCACAAGCATATAGCACACACAATGAGGAGTTTACTTGTCCAAATTGGTTACGAATTTCATTTGCTGATGTGAATGATCCTTTAACTAGTGTGGATGGAAAAAAGCGTTCGATTATCAATGTAATGGATCTCGCTAATATTTATAGTTGTTCTTTCATTCAAACCCAAGACGTTGGTCAGCGCACTGAAAACGGTTTTCGGCTATTGGGCAGGTTGGACGTTTCTGACGTAAGAGGATGTAATTTGATGTATCCTTTTGGATAAAAAACTGCCCGTTTTGTCTGATTATAAGAGGAAAGTTTGAAAATTTGGAAAGTGATTAGCGTAGTTTTAATTATAAACCTCAGATTCTATGTTAGTTGCTGGGCATTTTCAAAACTCGCAAGGGTCATTTGATTTGATAAAATTCATTGTAATTTTATCGTGTAACTTACATTTCGTCCTTTGCCTTGCTTTTCAATTAGCCCTTTTTTGGTCAACTCTGACAAAATTCATTTTACGGTTGGTGCTGGTATCGCCAACTTTTCGGAAATTTCTCTTGACTGAATGTTTGGACGGTTTTGAATAATAGTATAAATTGATTTTGAATATCCTCAATCATACAACCAATTCAAATTTGATAACGAATGTATTCAATTAATCAAAAATATCTATGTATCACACCGTGATGTCTATGTTAAATTACTTTTTTAGGTGCTTATAACTATGATTCGCCGAAAGCGAACTATGTTTCTATGTGGTTAAAAAATTGGAAACCACATAGGTTCATAGATTATCTAGATTTGAGATAGAAATAGACGCCAAAGCGTTGACACATAGGTATCCAGCCTCCGTCGAGTAGGAAGGACTTTCGTTTTAAATGATTTGATATTATCCTCGTCGGTAGATTTGATTTTGTGGTATAAACACGGATACTCACTAAAATTATATACTCTGTTATTCATTCTGATACGATTTGATACGTTTAGGTTTGATTATGATACGAAAAAAGTTATTGTTTTCAGTCGTTTACTTCTCGTGCTGGTGGATTGTTACGCCTTCTACTGACGGTTTTCGGCTTGCCACAGTGGAGGCTCGCCGTTGCGAATCGGATTTGTCCAGACCAAAGCGTGTGGAGCACTTCACTGTCAACCTGCTATAAAGTTTATTAGTTGTACTGCTCTTCAAATAAGCACTTTCCATCCGTTTGAATTCCGCCTTTGATGTGGTTTTTTATTTCTCTTTCAAAATTTCCTCCAATCCTTATTTTCAGATTGATTTCGTTCAATTTAATTTTTCACCAATGTAGAACTTGTATCTGTTAATATCCAATCTCCGTATTCGCAGTTAATCTGCCGAGGGATACTCAGAAAAGTAAAGATCCATGTTAATTCGTCCCATTATTTCCATTGACTTAGATTTCAAAACGCCTCCACCCCCTGTTGCATCTTTTCTAATGTCAAAACCAATGTCGGCAACATATTTATTCGGTTTTAAATCCTTCCCTTTTTTGTCCAACCAAATTTCAAGTGCGTATATTTGAGTTGGCAAATCCCAAATTTCTTCGCATAGATACTCCACATTTTCAAACGTTTCTTGGATATATATGTTAACTGGCATACTTCTTTTTTTTAATGCACCACAATTGATTCATGCAAGGGAATTCACTCACTTTTTAATTTTATTTTATTGTGTTCGTGAGAAAAGTTCACCCTTACCTTCCCATAGGAACCGTACGTGAAAGTCTAGGTACTACGGTTATGAGATCGCATCGCTAAGTTCCTTTCACACGGCTCTTCTTATAAGTAAGTTGCATTGAAAGTAAGAACTTTCGCGCATATACCTATAACATTTCCTTAAATTAGGGTCTGCTGAAAAACAGCAAACATTTTGATTTACAAATGATTGAGTTAAACATTGTGTACTAAAGTGCAAGGTTTTTTCAGGTAAACTCAGATTTTCCTTGCATTAAAATTAAAAAATCATTGAGTGTTTGGAAAAATTTGTTTGCCTAGCCATTGGCACATCATATTCTTGTAAGCTGTTTTTCAATGTATTAGAATACATCTTCAAACACCTTACTGCGAATCTAATGCACCACTGACTTTATCAGCAGACCCTAAATTAATGGATTCACTACACTAAAATCGTAAGAAATAGAAGAGAAAGATTATTTCAAAATTGCCGTGCCAAGTCTTTAAAAATACTGTCCAAGATCAAAGAGGCACCAACAAAAAGCAAATCTTAATCATGAATTCCTATAGTTAACCGAAATTGGTTATCGACGACTTCTTTCTAATAATAAATGTCGGAACGGAATCAACAACAGACTAATTTGGCGTGGCGATTAGTCCTAGTATGTTAGCAGTAGGCGTTCTTTAAACCATTGTCATTGTTGAGTTTGAGTGTCATTGTCTGTTTGCTTTTTTGTCTTACTGTTTCGGGTGGTGGGTGGCGTTTTTTTATTTTTTCATTTTTGCGCCTTTTCAGAGTCCATAATGAGCCGTTTGAGCCCTTTATGAGCCCTTTAAAATATATGCTGTTCCTACTCCTGTTTGTCCAATTTTGTCAAGAAGAGCAAAGTTTTCAACCAGCTCGGTCAAGTCCCTTGTTGCTGTCGCCTTAGATACGTCAAAAAGCTCTTGGTATTCACTATTTGTAATTTTTTCTTTCTCCTTAACAATTAATACCGCCTTTATTTGCCTGTCATTCAGACCAAGTTTATTTAGTTTTTCAAGCGAAATATTGTCTTTAAAAAGTGTTATACTAAAACCTCCATCTAATTCAGTCATTTCAGGTTCGGGAAGGTCTGCCTGTTTGCAAGTGTCTATTATTTTTATTGTTCCTCTGCCCCAAGCGTCAATGTAACCTCCTTTGAAACATACGTCTGCAATAATCGGATTACGTGGTCTTGATGAATGCGAACGCCTTAAAGCAGCTAAGGTTAACCATCCGGCAACGTACCTTCGTTCCAAATGCTTATTTTTTCGTCATACACACGAATTTGAATTGGTGCTCCCAGATAATTTCTATGCACCAAAGCGTTCAATAGCATTTCTCGAATGGCTGCAACTGGATATTCGCCTTTTTCTATGCGGTGCATTCCTTCAAATTCAATTCTTTTAATTAGGAATTTATTGTTGAGTTGACTTAAAACAGCTTGAAGTAACACGATTAAATTCCCTTCTTCGGTTTCCTGAAATTTCAAATCGGCATCATCTTTTCCGAAGCGACCCATTTTTACAAAAGTATTCGGATAAAACTTGCCTGGGTCTTTACCAAATAAAACAAGGGCAGAGCGTTTTAACTGACCGCTTTCAGTTAATCGTAGCTTCTCGAACAATTCAGGAATAGACAAACCATTATTTTCAGGTAAACGACCTGCATTTTCAGATGCTTTCAGAAATGTGTTTACTGCTTTTTCGTCAATGTCATCAAAGTTTGCTCGTGGCTCAATCACATCATCCCAAGTTTTACCCGATTTTTTTAATAAAAACTCGTTTAACGATGCTCCTGTTAATTCTTGCTTGGTGCTTCCGCTACGGTAGTAATATCTTCCTCTTAGCGAAATGGCACAGAGTATGGCGGTGTAATTAGCTTTATAAATTGAATTCCATTTTCTTCGTGCAAATTTACTTCAACGGTAATGCCCATTGTGTTGCGGATTTTATTCGGAAGGTCATCCATCAACTTTTTAGATTCAGCAACTCCGACCACTTTTCCGTTATCGTCTTTGCCGATAAATATTATACCACCTTGTGCATTAGCAAAACCACAAACCCATTTTAGGTAGTCATCGTGCCAACTTTGTTTATATTCTATGTTTTGTTGTTCGGGCATTCCTTTTTTTTATTTTATGTAACTCTGTTTCAAATTGAATTAAATTGTTTAGCACTTCTTCAACAATCTTTAAATTAAAATCATCTCGGTCGGACTCTTCGTATGTGCCTTTGTTTAAATAATTCCAAATTTGTATATTAAGGTCACCAGCCCCGCTTTTGCCAAACGCCTGTTGAACCTTAGCTTCGCTGGCCTGCATCGTGTTTCCATGATTTAAAAATAGGTATTTTTTGTTCACGAAAGTCAACTTTTAATATACGGCTTTAAGCAAGACAAGACCCTAATTATTGAAACCCCACAGTAAACCGAAATGGGCTATCGACGACCTCTTTCTAATAATAAATGTCGGAACAGAATCAACAACAGACTAATTCGCCGCGGCGAACGAACCTTCACTGCGTTGCGCTTCGGTTTAGTCCTTCTATGTTACCACCAGTGCTTCCTTGTCTGCCGTGGTTTGTCGGTCTATTTGTTGCTGTCATTTTCATAGTCTTTTGTCGTGCGGTGGGGCATTTTTTAAAATTTCTTTTTCGCTTGGGTTGGCTTTGCAAGCTCTTTGACAAAGCTTTGGTCTGTGCTTGGGCTTGTGCGGCTTTGGCAATGTGCTTGCAAAATGCGAGGGCTATCTTTTTTTCTGTTGTGATGTAAAGTCAATTCGTCTTTGAACATTCATTGGAATATCAAGGAATGATAAAATTCTTTGTTTTTGTTCTGGGCTTGTTGGGAATAGATACAAGTAATTAATCACCATTCTTTTCATTATTTGTTGTGCCAAAGTAGATTTTGAAAAATCAGCTTTAAGGTTTCTCATCTCTTCATTTGGAAAACTTTTGAAATGGTCTAACTTGATTGAGAAGTCAACTAGTTTAACGGAATTAAAGTTGTGTTTTTCCAAAACCAATTGATAAGAGTTCTCTAGGTTTTCAGTGCCAACCGAATCCGTAATTTTCTTAATGAAACTGTAAGATATTTGATTACAGATATTGAAAAGTATTCGCCTTGATACTTGTTCAATCTTAGCCTTGTCTGTAATGTGTTTTTCCTCAATCAAACTGTTAATTTGATTAACAAGAAAATCAGTATTCGATTCAATTACCGAAAAGAATACATTCAAAGTTCTTAGACCCATTAAGTAGGTTTCTTCTACTAAATCAAATATTACTGGATTAGATATTTTACCGTAATTGTTCTTTAGTATTTGACCAAGTATTTCAATTGTTTTGAAAGCTAAATTTAGCTTTGCAACTATGTCTAGGTCTGAAATATCTTCGTTTAAATCGGGTATATTGTTGTAGTTTTTTGCCAATTCAGCTTTTTCAGGAGCTTCTTTTTCATCCTTTTTTTCATTTAGTTCTTCACGATGCTCTTCAATAGATTTTGAATCATAAACTAATTGCGGAAGTTTATCACCAAGCTTGTTTATAGATGAAATGTCATTTTCTAGTTTGCACGGTTCAAGTTCTTTGAAAAGTTCTTTTGCATTTGTCAAGATTTCAGTCAATAAAAACTTGTCTTTAGAGTGATGTGTTAAAAACAATAAGATGTTTGCAAATTCTGATTTGTAAAGTCTTTTGCAAAGTGCTGATATCTTATCTCTTATTTCCTCTTGCTCAATGTTTTCAGCCAAATGTTTTGAAACAAAGAAATAGTATATGTAAAGATATTTAAACTCATAGTAACCTTCATAATCATCAAGAATATTACCTTTTACTAGATTTTTTATAATGGTATCAAGGGAATCTTTAATGGTAAAATTAACTCTATAGCCTGTGTCAAATTTCTGTATCTCTTTAAAATCAATACATCTAACCTTGTTTTTAAAGAAGTAGTAGGCTAATTCACTTAAATAGTTATTGTAACTCGTAATCTCATCTTGACTTTTCAATGAATTACCAAATGCTTTTTGAATCAGAAATTGATAATAGTGTCCGAAAGTACTCGCTGTTAAATCAGCTGGATTACCTAATTCAATCGCTTGTAGTATCGTTAATAAAAATAAGGGATAATTCGGTACTAAGTTTTTACCAGTAACAGTTCTAATTATTAATTCAGCTTGATGAAGTTTTTTGATTCTTTCTTCATCGGAAATTGTTTCTACTGCACCAAGAGTAATCCATTTATTGATGAGTTTACTTCTTAAAAGATTGCCAAATTCTCTTATCTCATATGTGCTGAATGAAGAAAACAAATCCTCATTTACCGCTTCATCTGTTACAATATCCTCTAAAGACATTAACTCGTTGCCAGAAATAATTATATTGGTGTAATTATTTATGAGATTTGATATTAGCCTACCCTTGTATTTAGAGTTTAGAGAAGTCTTGTCAAAATCGTCAATAATTACTACCAGCTTTTCAAGATTCAACTGTAAAATATCTTCCTTGTCTGTTGAATCATATTGATTAAGAAAATGTGCTACAATCAATTTTTTAAAATCATCAACACTCGTGTTTTTGATTTTATGTCCATCAATTAGCACTGGAACAAATCCTTTGGAATGTAGATTTGCATATGCAATTTTAAGCAACGATGTTTTTCCTATGTTTTCAGAGCCACTTAAAAGGATTCGAATATCTCCTTTAAGGGATTTTATAAGTGCTTCCGAATCTTCTGTAATAATTGCTACTTCTCTATCAGTGCTTCCAGAAAAATCTCTTAATTCCAAACGTGGATAGACAAAAATGTCAGTTAATTTAACTGGAGATACATTGGGGTGAGAAAGATTTGCACCTACATCATTTAAAATCTGTTTAAACGAAGGCTTTAGTTCATATGGGCTTAATACTTTTGAAGCACCTCTTTCATAAGAAATCCATTTTGATTCAGCAGATTCATTTGAATATTTTTCGCCATTCCATTTATAGTTTATAATTTGGAATTTGTTCTCGTCTAAATCGAAATATACTAAATTGAAACCGCTTAATTTTGGATTGTCATTATCCTGCAATACATCACCTTCAACATAGTAAACCAAATTGTCATCAAGGTTTGAGATTAAGGATTTTGTATGCTCGTGTTCGTGTCCAGTGAAATAAAAATCTGATGTTCTTTCAACGTGAAATTTGAATTCTCTTCTATTTTCGGGTTTTAGCCAGTGTAAAGGATGATGAAAACAAGAAATAATAATGTTAGCTTTTTCTTTAAATAGATTGTCATCAAACATACTTACAGGATATATCATTTTTCCTGGTTGTTCGTGCAAAATGGATTGAAATGCAGTGTTATATATGTAGAAAACTATTGATTTGCCACCAAACTCAAATCTATAAATGCTCAAAAGTTCATTTGTGTAGATAGGTTCTGGATTGTAATGCTTTGCAAAGGCAAAATAATTTGTTTGAACGCTAGATAAAATTTCAACAACATTTTGGTCAATAGCTTCTGAGCCGTTTTCCTGTGCAAATTTTATCAATCCTTCTCTAGCTTTATTCTCTTCGGTTAGTTTTTGACAATCGTGATTACCCGGCAAAATGATAGTATTGATTTTCTTGCCTGAATACTTGGTAAGGTATTCAATCATTTCATCAAACAAAGTTTTGCTTATGTCAAATTCTTCAACACTTCCTGAAAATGCAGTGTCACCTGTAATTAATAAGAAAACCTCTTCGACGTTTTTTGTTTCGTTTTGAATTGCTTCTAAGAGTTTTGCTTTTTTATCAAAGATGGAATCTCCACCATTTTTGATATGAATGTCTGACAATTGTATAAATAGTGCTTTCATCTTCTTTATTTTATTTAAACTCGAACCGGTTCTTTCCTCAACGCTTCCCTCAAAACCTGTTGGAGTAATTTTTCATTTTGTGATTCACTTTGTTTAATGCTTGCTTCCAACTCATTGCAATACTGCATCAGTTCATCTAATTTTTGAACTATGCGATTTTGTTCTGATAATGGTGGCATTGGGAATAAAACATTTTTCATATCACCAAGAAGCAAGTTGTTTATCGCAGAACCTCTTGAAGTTTTAAGTAGTTTCGGTGTTTCAAATATTATAAAATACTCAATAAACTTCATTGAAGTATGATGATTCAAAACCTTTAGAATTGCAACACTCTTTTGGAATGTCGTTTTCCTTGTTAATTCGTTATCTGGGGCAAAAGCAGTTTTTCCAATTGTCGCTCCAGTATTTACAACACACAAGTCTCCTGGTTCTAAATTGGTTCTTCTATGCGTTTCGATAAAGTCCTCATAGGTAATCTGCCTAGCATTGTCATAAATAAATTTGCCGTTTTGAATATCTTTTGCAGATAGGAAATAGTATCCTGAATCTTTTTGGTCTTTAGAGTCACCGTGCTTACCGTCTGTAAGTAGAGTGGTTATTTCCCCCAACCTACACCACACCCAATTTTCAGGAATTTCAAAAGGTATTTCTTCGGGTTTGATGGGTGGCAGTTCTTTTTCTTTTTTGAGTTTTTTTTCTGCAATCAGTTTTTCCTTTTCGGTTTTTATCTTTTTCAGCAATTCGCTGGCGGGTTCGTCTTTTGGGTTTTGCTCCACCAATTTGCCTTGCACCGCATCTTGCAATAATTGCTGACGGAGTTTTTTTACTAAATCAACTTGATGATTTAACTCGTTTGAAAGGTCTGCTTTTAATTCTTCTGATTTGACAAACAGAGTTTTAATTTCAATTTGTGTTTCAATATCAAAATAGGGCAGTTGATATTTTCCGAAACTTCCTAAGCCAATCGCTTCTTTTGAAGTTCCTGCTTTGGTGTTTCGTACAATTTCATCTTTCAATTCATTGAAAAGAATATGATAAAACTTTAAATCAACTGGTAAGTTTTCTTGGTCTTTTGGAGTAATAATAAAACACAAGTCGCTTGAAATGAACTTGCCGTTTACATAATGTGTTCTGCCCAACGAACCTGATGCAGCAGCAGCAAAAATCAATGCTTCGCAGTCGTGAGTATATTCATGGTGCGTTTTCCAGTCAGATGAAGCCGTGATAAAATCATACTCACCTGGAACACACTTTGAACTTTGCAAAACACCTTTTTCAAAGTTGAATATTTCGTCAATTCTCAATAGGCTCATTTGATTTCCTTAATTAGTTGTTCAAGCAAATGATTACTTTTCTTAAAGCTGCCTTTGAGCATTTCTATCAATTCTGCACTGCTGTGTTCTTGTTCTTCTTCCTTTTTAGTCGGGTTTTTTATATCCAAATCATAACCACGTTCTATAATGGTTTTGATGTTTACTTTCCAACTAATTTCACTTTCCTTGCGTTTGTTCCACCATTTTTTAATCGGGTCAAACTCTTTTAACTGAATCGGTCTTGTTTTGCTGTACGCCTTGTAATCTTCGGGCATACGGTGTTCGTAATACCAAATGTCTTTGGTGGGTTTGCCTTTATCAAAAAACAATAAATTGGTCGCTACTGTGGCATAAGGCTGAAAAACCGAATTTGGCAAACGAATAATGGTGTGTAGGTTGCAATCTTCCAATAATTTTTGGCGTATGCGTTGTTTTACGCCATCGCCTGTAAGGCTGCCATCGGGCAAAACAATTCCTGCTCGTCCGTCTTGCTTTAGCAAATGAATCATCAGGATTAAAAACAAGTCGGCACTTTCTTTTGTACGGTAGGTTTGCGGAAAATTGGTTTCGTTGTTATTGGCAACAATGCCACCAAATGGCGGATTTGCTAAAATTACATTTACTCGGTGCTTTTCGGTATAATTGCTCAACGGTTGGTCTAAAGCATCACCAAATTTGATGTTCGGAATTTCAATGTCGTGTAAAATCAAATTGGTTGTTGCCAACAAGTAAGGCAAAGGTTTGTATTCCCAACCTGCAATGTTTTCTTCAATGCTTTTTCTGTCCTTTACATTTTTGGCTTGTTTTTTCAAATGCTCAATAGCACAAGTCAAGTAACCACCTGTTCCGCAAGCAGGGTCAAGCACTTTTTCACCCAATTGCGGATTTATCATTTCCGTAATGAATTGCGTAATGGCTCTGGGAGTATAAAACTCACCACTTTTGCCAGCACTTTGCAATTCCTTTAAAATGGTTTCGTATAATTCGCCAAATGCGTGGCGGTCTTTGGCAATGTTAAAATCAATTTCGTTCAGCTTGTTCAACACCTTGCGAATGTTGATGCCGCTTTTCATATAGTTGTTGTTGCCTTCAAACACTTCACGAACTATAACTGCACGTTGGTTTCCTGTGCTTAAATCTAAATTGCGAAGTGCAGGAAATAATTCACGGTCAACAAAATTCAGCAATTCATCACCCGTCATTCCTTCATCATCACCTGCCCAATTGCCTTTTTCTTTTACCCAATGAAATTTGTCAGGAATGGGAGATTTGTAGTTCTCGTCCAGTAACTCTAATTCTTTGTCTTTATCCGAAAATATTTTTAGAAAAAGCATCCAGCCTAATTGTTCAATGCGTTGTGCATCGCCATTGAGGCCCGTGTCTTGCCACATTATGTTCTGAATACTTTTTACTATGCCTCCTATATTGCTCATAATTATCTTTTTAAGTAATTTTCAAATGCTCTCTTTGCAATATCTTCTTCTTGAGGATAAATAAACTCTTTGGTCAAAGGGATTAAGCCTGCATCTCTTCTTGCTTCAGTTATTTCATTAAGAACATAGTAGTACAGCGATTTATGGAAGTCAAAACATTTAATTCTGGGTAAACCCGAAAAAGGGTCTCGATGAGTTCCAAAGTAAGATTCTAATGGTTCATCTTCACTTGAATTGAAAATGAATAAACCCTGTTGATTAATAATATTAAGATTCGATTGTGATGCAATTGCAGGGATGTCTTGAATTCTTTCAAAATCCGAAATGAAAAACAATGAGAGGTCTCTGAAAGTAAAATAATTGAACTCATTAAATCGATTAATTACTGCGCTAGCATCAGCTTCTGGGTGATGTTCTCTTATCTCCATAATACGCCAATAAACATCTGCAAGCCATTTTGATATGTTCATCAAATCACCACCGCAAGCCTTTTTATCAATACAATAAATTGAGAAATAATTGTCAATATCTGTATTTGATGCGTTGTGCTTTTGACCATCAGTTGTAAAAAATGCAGCAACTTCAACATTGTAAGTCCAATCTATAAGTGGAGTTGGGGCACCATAATGCTGTAAAAAACTTAAGACAGGAATATCATATGGAATATTGAAACCTTGTAAATATTTTCTTAATAATCCATCTTGATAATTCAATGCTTCTTGGATTGTACCTGCTATTAAATTATCATATGTTGTGATATTGCTTAGTTCCTTTTCTGCAAAATTCCTTTGAGCAGAACTAAATATTTTGTATCTAGAATTTGTCACTCCTCTATAAATGAACCTTCGGGACTTTTCTTCGGCAATGTTCTCCTTGATATTGCTCATAAAAAAAGCCTGCACTTCTTCTTTTGTATTTATTATTCTTTGTTCAAAAGCATTCGCTTTAGATTCAAGATTTTGATAAGTGGGTAAAGTTGCCATTACGCTGTTTTGTATAATTCAATTTCTAATTCTTTTACGGCTTGCAAATATTTTTCTTTGCTGCCAAACTCGTTGATGATTTCAAGCGGTGAACCAAATTCATCAAACGGATTTACTCTCAATACTTCAATGCTTTCAATATTGGTGATGCCTTCATCAGCATATTTGTCTAACAAGGCTTCCAGCACTTTTTTAGCTTGGTCGCCATACTTGGTAAAGTAGTTTCGCTTCTTTACGTTGTTGGCTCGTTCTTTACGGGTCAATGGCGGTTGGTCAAATGCAACGTGACAAATCAAGTCGAACAAATCCACTTCTTTGTTTACGGCATCATACAAGGCTTCTACCATTACGCCTTGTTCCTGCAATTCAGCAATGATTGCTTCTTTGCGGTCGGTGGTGTTCCACTTGTTCAAAAAGTCATCCAACGAAGCAAACTTTTCTTTAATGATTTCTTTGGTATGGTCTTTTAAACTCGTTGTGATTGGTTTTCCGTGTTGGTCAAAATACATTTCACGACTTACCAAAACTGAAACATCCACACCGTTTACATACACCTTTTCTCTTTGTTGGTTTGGCTCTTTGGCTATCCAATTGCCACCTAATTTTGAACCATCAGGATAGCGAATAGTCGCTTTTTCAAATTTGATTTCTTCGCCTGTTGCTTCGTCTAAAACGGTTACGGTGTTTTCTTCTTCCTCAATAACTACCAATGATAAATCTTCGTCTTGCGAAACTGGTTTTACACGAATTGGGTCACC
Source organism: Bacteroidota bacterium (assembly GCA_039795265.1). GTDB lineage: Bacteria > Bacteroidota > Bacteroidia > Flavobacteriales_D > Crocinitomicaceae > UBA952. The sequence goes on from JBDKEM010000001.1 coordinate 65,088, forward strand.
ATCAAAATCTTTGTCAGCAAACAAATCGGTTGCGTTTCTAAAATCAAGAATGGTGAAATACATTTTGCCGTATTCCTCATTGATTCGAGTTCCTCGTCCAATAATTTGTTTGAACTTGGTCATTGAATTGATGTTGGCATCTAACACAATTACTTTACAAGTTTGTGCATCTACGCCAGTTGTCATCAATTCAGAAGTAGTGGCAATAACCGGATATTTTTCTTCGGGGTTGATGAAGTTGTCTAACTCTCGTTTCCCTTCGTCATTATCGCCAGTTATTTGCATTACGTATTTGTAATTCTCTGCCACCAAATCAGCATTTTGTTTGGCTAATGCAGTTCGCATACGTTCAGCGTGGTCAATGTCCACACAAAACACAATGGTTTTTGCGAAGCGGTCGTAACCTTTTAAAAACTCCGTGAGTTTTTTGGCAACCAATTCTGTCCGTTCTTCAATCACCAAATTGCGGTCAAAGTCCTTACGGTTGTAAATTCTATCTTCAACAATGTTTCCGTCTTTGTCGATTTTGCCTTGGTCTGGTCGCCAACCTTCTGCATCTACATTTAAACCAATTCTCACCACACGATAAGGAGCAAGAAAACCATCGTCAATACCTTGTTTCAATGAATAGGTATAAACAGGGTCGCCAAAATATTCGGTGTTGCTTGTTTCTTTGGTTTCTTTTGGAGTGGCTGTTAAGCCAATATGCGTAGCGTTTTTGAAGTAGGATAAAATTTCTCTCCAACTGCTATCTTCTTTCGCACTTCCTCTGTGGCACTCGTCAATTACAATCAAATCAAAGAAGTCAGGCGAAAACTGTTTGTACACATTAGCATCTTCGTCTGAACCTGATAAACCTTGATACAAAGCCAAATAAATTTCATAACTCTTATCAATTTGTCGGTGTTTTACTACCGTCATTTTATCCTTAAAATGTTTGAAGTCGCCTCTTCGAGTTTGGTCAATCAAAGAGTTTCGGTCGGCTAAAAACAGAATACGTTTTTTTGCTCCACTTTTCCAAAGTCGGTGAATGATTTGAAAAGCCGTGTATGTCTTACCAGTTCCTGTCGCCATTACAAGCAAAATTCTGTCTTGTCCGTTGGCAATTGCTTCAACTGTTCTGTTTACTGCAATTTGTTGGTAGTATCTAGGTTTGCGATTTGTGCCGTCAAAATAATAGTCTTGCGAAGCAATCTTTTCTGCTGCATCAGTCGTGATGCCTTTATACTTTTTGTATTTCTCCCAAAGTTGTTGCGGAGTAGGGAAGTCGTCAATACCAATTTCAGTTTCTATATTACCGTCTGTTGCGGTGCGGTCGTGAAATAAAAAGCCGTCACCGTTGCTGCTGAAAACGCAAGGAATGTCAAGGATTTGAGCATAGTCCAAAGCTTGTTGAATTCCTGCTCTAACAGAATGTTTATTGTCCTTCGCTTCAATAATTGCAATAGGAATATTTGGCTTGTAATACAAAATGTAGTCAGCCCGTTTTTGATTTCCTCTTGCTGTCAGTTTACCTCTCACATAAATTTTTCCGTCCGTGAACGAAACTTCTTCCAATAGCTGTGTCAGCATATTCCAACCGGATTTTTCAACCGCAGGAGTAATAAACTTCGTGCATATATCACGTTCAGAAAGTGTCTTTTTATCTATCATTTATTCATTCAAATACATTATTGCAAAATACGGATTATTGTCGGTGCGTTGGCAAAAAACGGCTCTTTTGGTTTTGCGAAGCGTTGGCTTGTGTGTCGGGCAAAACCAAATGTGCCGTTTGTGCGGCTGGCAAAAAGAAATTTTAAAAAATGCGAAGGGTGGGCTTTCTTTTCTGTCACCTGTCCCAATAGCAAAACATGGTCAGTTTGAAAGTCTGTCCGTTTGGTCGATATGGTCTGTATGTCGAGTCCATTTTTAGTCATTGTCTTGCTGTGTCGTCTGTCTTTTTAGCATTGGTGGTAACGTTGGCGGTATGAAAAGTTGCCGATTGCGGGAGATTCCGTATCAAGTTACACAAAAGTTGAAGCGGGCTACAACCCATGAATAACCAACTGAACCGGCAATTTTTTATACCGCGTGTTGACTGCAGTTATTTTTTTAATTCATTTATCAATTCATTCGTATCCATTATCGAATTCTCAATTAATCTCAATGGCTCTCTTACTTTCGGATATTCATCTATAAATTCTAAATCATCAACTTGGTTCAAATCAAATTTGGTCATTATTGTTTTAAATCCGTCAATATCCACGCCCCAAAATTTTATATATTTTGAGTCGGGTACAAATATCTCTGTTAATACCTCTTTGTCATTATAAATAATGCCCCACTCAAGAAATGCATCCTTAGTCAATTCTGTTCTAAATTTATTCAGGTTTTCAATCAAGTCAATTTTTGATATATAATCACAATAATTTGGTTCAGAATCTGAATCACCGATTATCAATGATGATACATCTGGCAATAAATCAGTCAGTGCAATTATTAAATCCCATAGTCTTGAATTGTTAATATTAATTTCCGAATAAAATTTAAACGGGATTTTCTTATGCTCTTCATTGTCCGATTCTTTTAATTTAAATGAATATCCTTCTACAATCTTTGCATTATCAATCATTTGTAATCTCTCAAATGCAGTTGAATTCTTGGGAATTTCATCAAATCGAGCTGGTCTTATTGTCTTTGGTAATTCTATCATATTATTGTAAAATCATGTATCGTAGCGGTTTTCTATAATTGCAGGTAACATATTTATCTACGCATTGCGTCTATTTCCACTATACCTACATCCGACCTAAAACGGTTAATTACTTTAAAATCAATGCATAAACCGATTTTTACCGTTTCTGCTTCGCTTTTTGTTGGTTGGAGGAAATGGGACATAGTAGTAGGTTATTCTGTTAGGTTGACCAAAGATAAAAATTCATTTCAAATTTCCAAGGTGTCTAGGGGGCTTTTCAGTTGATTGAATCCTTTGGTGGTGATGTGGGTGTAAATAGTGCTGCTTTCTAGGAACCAGTCAGCTAATGAGAATGTTAACTTACTGTGTTAAGCAGTGCACGTTTAATAGCCTGGTGATTGCGTAAACCCACCCGAATTTGAAGATAGACGCAGGGTTTAATCGCGATTTATAGTGTGACCCAAAATCTCGCGTTAGGAATTGTAGTGGAAAGCCCGCACACGGACAAAACACGGCCTAGCCTTTTTGTCTGTGGAGGACTTGTAACGAAAAGTCCGACCTTTAGGGAACGCCCAAAAGAAAAGGGTGACTTGCGGCTTTAGTGAATTGCTAACTGACTAATTTTTCTCCAAGAATGCTATCAAGGTTCGGAACATCGTTTCCAGTTGCGAATCGGTGGTGGAATAGGGGGGATTGAAATACAACACATTGCCCAAAGGACGCATCAAACAGCCGTTTTCTAAGAAATAATGGTAAATTTCGTCGCGTACTCCGGCAAAATAACCGCCATCTTCGGCTGTGAGTTCAACAGCGAAAATTGTTCCTAATTGACGTACTTCTTGAACGCGATTTAAGGCTGCAATGCGTTTGTAGTGCTCTTGATAATAGTGGGTAATGCGTTCTATGTTTTGCCAGGTTTCCGAATTCTCAAAGAGATCCAAACTTGCGTTGGCAGCGGCACAGGCCAGGGGATTTCCAGTGAACGAATGTCCGTGGAGAAAGGCTTTGACGCGGCTATCATCCAAAAAGGCTTCAAAAATGGCGTTGGTCGTTACGGTCAGTCCCATCGGAAGTACGCCGCCTGTTAAACCTTTGGAAAGGCAAATCATGTCCGGTACAACTTCCGTATGCTCGTAGGCAAACAATTTCCCTGTTCGGCCGAAAGCGGTCATTACTTCGTCGTAAATCACAAGTACCTCGTTTTCTTGCGCCAAACGTGTTAATTTTTCGAGGAAGTCCACGCTGTAAATGCGCATTCCTGCCGAACCTTGTATCAATGGTTCAAGTATCAAACAGAGGTAAGCGCCGGTGGCAAAGTCATGCGCAGCTTTTTCAAGAATTTCAGCTTCTTTGTCTGCTTCAGGAAAAGGTAAATAGTTGACTTCGAAGAAAAAAGGTTCAAAAGGACGGTTGAACATGTCGCGTTCGCCAACAGACATTGCGCCAAAGGTATCGCCGTGATAGGCGCCGTTCAATGCCATTATTTTTGTGCGGTTTTCACCTCGGTTGTGGAAATATTGCATCGCCATTTTCAAGGCTACTTCTACCGCTGTTGAACCGTTGTCGCTGAAAAATACTTTTTGTAAGCTAGGATGCAGCAATCGCGTTAGTCGGGTCGCTAATTCCACCGCGGGTTGGTGCGTAACACCTGCAAAAATCACTTGATCAATGCGTTGGAACTGTTCCGAAATCGCTTTGCCGATGTGGGCGTTTCCATGTCCGTGAATGTTGACCCACCACGACGAATTGCAGTCGATGTAGGAACGTCCGTCGGCAGTGAAAAGCAAACTTCCTTCCGCTTTCACAACTTGTAGCGGTGGAGCCTCCGTTTTGACCTGCGTAAAGGGATGCCAAACGTGGGCAGCGTCCTTGTTTTTCCAGTTGCTTACATCCATGTAGGAGTAGGTAAGAGGTGCACAAATTCAGCTATCGTAGCGGCATCAACTGTTTCAAATTCAGGGATATGGAGAATTTTATGTAAACCTGTCGCACGCAGAATTAAGGATTCTGTGTCGGGCAATTCCTTTCCAACGAAGACAATGCCAGCAATTTGAATGTTGCGGTTTTTTAAGGCTTCAACGCTCAATAAGGTGTGGTTAATACTGCCTAAATAATGCCTTGAAACGAGTACCACAGGAAGTTTCCATTTCGCCATTAAGTCGATATAGAGTTCGCCTTTTTCGTTGAGTGGGACCATTAAACCACCGGCACCTTCAATCAAAAGTGGACGTTTGGTGGACGGAGGAACAATTGCTGAAAGGTCTAATTCAACACCGTCAATTTTTGCTGCTGCGTGAGGCGATAAGGGTTGATTCAGGCGGTATTTCTCTTGAAAACAATGAAAATCAACTTGATTCACTAAGCGCGTCACTTTCATTGTGTCTGAGTTTTCCAACTCTCCCGATTGAATGGGTTTCCAGTAGTCGCATTTCAACCAACGACAAAGAACAGCGGCAGTAACGGTCTTTCCGACGTCGGTTCCGATTCCGGTAAGTATAAAAGTATTATTCATGGATTTGAACTTTTTTAAAGTAAGCTAAGAATTCACGGTTTCCGTCACCACCTAAGATAGGAGAGGGGATATATTCCACAAAATCAAGGTTATTGGTACGTCCACATAATGTGATGCTTTCAATAATTTCAGGATATAAGGCAGGGGATTTCACGATTCCGTGTTTATTTAAATTCGTTTTTCCGACTTCAAATTGGGGTTTAATGAGTAGTATAACGTCAGCACCATTTTTCAAAAAAGGATGTACAAATGGAATAACTTTCGTCAACGAAATAAAGGAAACATCCACGACTAAAATGTCAATTTCCGTATCAATCAGGGCATGTGTTAACTCGCGAACGTGGGTTTTTTCTAAATTGACTATTCGTTCGTCAACAGCAATTCGGGGGTGCAGTTGTCCCTTTCCCACGTCCACACAAAAGACTTTTGACACACCTTTGGAGAGTAAAACTTCCGTAAATCCACCAGTAGAAGCGCCTAAATCCAAAGCGATTTTTCCGTCGAGCTGTATAGGCCAATGTTCCAAGGCAGCAACTAATTTCAAGGCGCCGCGAGAAACCCAAGGTATTTCTTCCGCTACTAATTGTATTTCAGCAGTTTCAGGGAATTTTTTTCCGGGTTTGGTAACGAGTTTACCGTCCACTAAAACTCCTGTTTCGGCGATGATGCTTTCTGCTCTAGTTCTCGTTGAAACTAAACCTCTGTCCACTAATAATTTATCTAGTCGTATTTCTTCCATCACTTAAGGCTCAATTAACAGCGTTTGGGAAGTATTGCTAAAGTTTAGCTTAATAGCTTTTCCATTATATAATAGAGGTTTTAGGTCAAAGTAAATTGTTTTCTGCACCTTGATTTTTGGTTGGTCGTTAAAATCATTGTGTACTAAGGTCACGCTTCGAATAGGTGGCAAACTTTTCGATATCATGTTTGAGCCAACACATTTGAATTCATGCTTCACGTTTCCGGTGCTATATTCAACGACTACTTTAAGCACCGTTTTTTCGATGACTTCCAAGGAAATAATTTTAAAAGGAGCGCCTTCATTTTGGACTTCGCCTATTTCTGAACTAAGAAGAACTCGCTCTTCGGGAGGAAGGTTTTTTGAAGTTTTGCACGACATGAGTAGAATTAAGCTACTTATAAATAATAGTTTAGGGTACATATACATAACGAATTGGTTTGCGCCATCCGGCAATTATTATATCGGTTTCAACATCTCTAATTTTGTCCGAAGTTAATTCACGAATTGAAAAATTAACCGTCCGAGATCGAAGAATTTTGCACGTATCGGGTTTTCCAAGAATTACGAAGGTAGCCTTCCGAGCAGGTGGATAAACCTCTAGATTTAAATTTTCAGAACCTACCAATTCAAATTTTTCATCTGCCTCACACGAACATTCGTAGTTAATGCTGATGTACATAGAATTTCCGTCGATGTTTACATCTTTGATTTCAAACCACTTAGAGCTTGATGGTGTTCCGATATAGGCTTCTCCGTCGTAGCGTTCCATGCTTTTCCCGGAATAGAGTGCGGCATTGAAAACTGCCTTTTTTTGACAGGAAAATAAAAATCCGGATAGGATAAAAATGAAGAAGGAAAACGCTTTTAACGGGCGAGGAACCTTAAAGAATTGTAATTTTGCGACTTGCATGAAAACGAAAACACTAAAGAAGAACAAAGTTAATGTTGTTACGTTAGGATGTTCCAAAAATTTATTTGATTCTGAGGTCATGATGGCCCAATTGAAAGCGAATCAATTCGATGTGGAACACGAAGGAATGAACGACGACGCCGAAATTGTAATCATCAATACCTGCGGATTTATTGACAACGCCAAACAGGAATCCATCGATACCATATTGCGCTATGCCGACGCGAAGAAAGAAGGTTTAGTCGATAAAGTGTATGTAACGGGCTGTCTTTCTGAACGCTACAAGGACGATTTGGAAGCTGAAATTCCGGATGTCGATGCCTTTTTTGGAACGCGCGATTTGCCCCGTTTATTGAAAACCTTGAAGGCAGATTACAAGCAAGAGCTCATTGGTGAACGTTTATTGACAACACCATCCCACTATGCTTACTTGAAAATTGCGGAAGGTTGTGATCGTCCGTGTTCGTTTTGTGCCATTCCGTTAATGCGCGGAAAACACGTTTCAACGCCGATGGAAGACTTGGTAAACCAAACGAAGAATTTGGCGAAAAATGGTGTAAAAGAACTCCTTCTCATCGCGCAAGATTTGACCTTTTATGGTTTAGATATTTATAAAAAACGCAATTTGTCCGAGCTGTTAAAACGTCTTTCGGACGTAGAGGGAATTGATTGGATTCGTTTGCATTATGCGTATCCTGCTGGTTTTCCGATGGATGTGTTGGATGTGATGAACGAACGTGACAATATTTGTAAGTACCTGGATATGCCTTTGCAACACGGTTCGACCAAAATTCTTCAAGCGATGCGTCGTGGCATTACGCGTGAGAAAACGGAAGAATTGATTCACCAAATACGCGATAAAGTTCCTGGAATTGCCTTGCGAACGACCTTAATTGCGGGTTATCCCGGAGAAACTCCTGCGGACTTCAAGGAAATGTATCAATTCGTAGAGAAAATGCGCTTCGACCGCTTGGGAATTTTTACGTATTCGCATGAAGACAACACCCACGCTTTTCAATTTGAGGACAATGTCAGCGCGAAAACAAAGAAGAAACGCGCGGATGAAATCATGGAATTGCAGTCCGGAATCAGCTACGAATTGAATCAAGCGAAAATCGGAAAAACGTTTAAAACGCTGTTCGACAGGGTAGAAGGAGATTATTATATTGGCCGCACGGAGTTTGATTCTCCCGAGGTGGACAACGAAGTTTTGGTGAAGAAAAGTGAGGGATATATCCGTTTGGGTGATTTTGCCAACGTGAAAATTAGCTCCGCGGATCATTATGATTTGTATGGTTCGTTGGAATAAGTTCTTTCCAATCGAATTTTAAAACAACTGAAAACCATGTTCCAACCAGGCGACAAAGTATCAGTTCTGTATGAAAGCGGGGTTTACACCGTGCTTGAATTAGGGAATCTTGAATGTAAATTGGAAGATGAGCATGGATTTGAGGTGCGTGTCAAACGGGAATTATTGGTCGCACGTCGTTCGATGGACGTGAAAAAAGTGGTCGTAAAAGAAAATGAAACAGCACCGCGAAAAAAAGTGGTTTCAAAAGCCAGTTCAATTCCTGAAATCGATTTGCATTTAAGTGCTTTGTTCAGTTTGGCTATTCCTGAAAAATCAGAAGCCTTGTTGCATCAATTGGCTGCATTTAAGCGATTTACCAATGAAATGATTCGTCAGCGGCAGACGAAATTTCGTGTCATTCATGGAGCAGGAGAAGGGAAATTGCGCGCTGAAATACGCCAATTAGTTCAAGGAAAGAACGGACTGACAATACACGATGCGCAATACGCGAATGGAAGCATTGGGGCTTCGATTGTGGAGGTGCAATTGAGTAAGGTGGATTGTTTTTGAAAAGTGATTTCGTAAAGCTTTTTAAATAACCTTGTTTATTTTCTTCAATCCAATACGTTTCCGTTGCTCGTCAATTTCAAGCACTTCCACCGTCACATGCTCATGTAATCCAATGAATTGCGAGGCGTCTTCAACATAACAATCCGCTAATTGGGATTTGTGAATCAAACCATTTTCCTTCAATCCGATATTGACAAATGCACCAAAAGCGGTTACGTTTGTCACGATTCCTTTCAGTATCATTCCAATTTTCAGGTCGGCAATCGTTCGGATTTTGGTATCAAATTCCAAGACATCAGCTGTTTCACGCGGATCACGTCCAGGTTTTTTCAATTCGCTGATTAAATCGTTAAACGTAAAATTGTCGATTTCAGGAAATTCAGAACGCAATTCTACCACCCGATTGATTTGTTCTTTGTTTCCAATTAATTCTTGGAGTGAACACGCCACTTTTTTCGCCATTTTTTCAACGTGGACATAGCTTTCAGGATGAACAGATGAATTGTCCAAAGGGTGTTTTCCTGAACGAATACGAAGGAAACCGGCGGCTTGTTCGAAAGCTTTATCGCCTAAGCGCTTCACTTTTTTCAATTCTTCTCGGCTGCTAAATGATCCAATTTCGGTGCGGTAATCCACAATATTTTCAGCTAACGACGCACTTAATCCAGAAACATAACTCAACAAATAGGGCGAAGCGGTATTCAAATCCACGCCAACAGTATTCACGCAGGAAACCACCACATCGTCCAAAGACTCTTTTAATTTTTGTTGGTTTACCTCATGTTGGTACTGTCCAACCCCAATTGACTTCGCATCAATTTTAACGAGTTCCGCCAAGGGATCCATTAAACGACGTCCAATTGAAACTGCGCCACGCACTGTTACATCGTAGGTCGGAAATTCCTTTCGCGCTACCGAACTTGCAGAATAAATAGATGCACCATCTTCGCGCACCACAAACACCGTCACGTCGCGGTTGAAACGGCAGTTTTTTACTAAAAATTCGGTTTCGCGTCCTGCGGTTCCATCGCCAATCGCAATCGCTTCAATTTTATATGCTTCGACCAATTGTGCCAACTTCGCTTTCGCCGTTCCCGCTTCGTTTTGCGGTGGGTGAGGGTAGATGGTTTGGTTGTGTAATAAATTTCCAGCTTCGTCCAAACAGACCAATTTACAGCCCGTTCGGAAACCCGGGTCGATGGCCAAAATGCGTTTATTTCCCAAAGGAGGAGCCATAAGTAACTGGCGCAAGTTCGATGAAAAGATCCGAATAGCTTCCAAATCCGCTTTAGTTTTCGCCTCTTGTAAGGTTTCATTTTCAAGTGACGGTGCCAATAAACGTTTGTAGGCATCTTTGCAAGCCGTTGCCACCATCTGACCGCAAGCATCGTTGGATTTCACAAAAAAGCGCTCCAATAAATCAATTCCCTCATCGGAATCAGGCTGTACTTTTAAACTAATAATTCCTTCATTGTGAGCGCGATAAATTGCTAAGAAACGGTGTGAAGGACATTTGTTTAAAGCTCCCGAATAATCAAAATAATCGCGGTATTTTTCACCTTCTTCCGATTTTCCTTTGTTGATTTTGGTGACAATTTGCGCTTTCCGTTGAAACAAATTCCGAACCCGCGAACGAGCTGCGACGTTTTCATTCATCCATTCACAAACGATGTCGTGCGCCCCTTGTAATGCTTGTTCTACATCAGAAATTTCCCCTTTCAAAAAACGTTCTGCCATCACTTCAGGAACACCACCCCGTTGCGCCATGATCATTTTCGCCAAAGGTTCTAAACCCGCTTTTCGAGCCTTTTCACCGCGCGTTAAACGTTTTTGCTTGAACGGCAGATAGATATCTTCTAACTCGTTTGTATCGAAACAATTGGTAATTTTTAGTTTCAGTTCGTCGGTCAATTTTCCTTGTTCTTCAATGGCAGCAAGTACGGTTGATTTCCGTTGAATTAACTCTTCAAATTTCTTGTTCCAATCGCGAATTGCGGCAATTTGAACTTCATCTAAACCGCCAGTTCGTTCCTTTCGATAGCGAGCAATAAAGGGAATCGTAGCCCCTTCGTTTAAAAGCGCCAGAGTCGCGTTGATGGCAAGAGCAGTAAGTCCGGTATGTTGAAGGATAAAATCAGTAGTTTGCATGTCGCGAAGATACTACGGACCATGTTTGAATCGGTAGAAAGTTGACCCTTTGATTTTGTTTTTTTGAATTCCACTATTTTTATTTTTTTACCCTTTAAGAGAATTAATTTGGCACCTAAATAATCGGACTGAAATCACGGATCATTTTTTACCCAATTACTCACAAAAAAAGCATTAAATCTTTAGAAAATTATCCCTAAGTGCCAACATTTCCCCAAATAATCCTCTACCTTTAATCCACCAAACCACCCAGAAAAATGCCCCTCACCAACTCCCTTTCCAACCGAGCAACCCACGTTTCTCCGTTTTCTGGGCGTTATTGGAGCGTAGGTGTTTCGAACCGCCGCGACCGCGATATTCTATACCAGCGTCGGTATTTAGGATTTTAATTGTTTTGGTTAATTGTGAATCTGAACCAAGTTTGGGCTAGTTGGTTTTAATAAAATTCAAGATTCTCCCTTATGAATTAGCTTGTAAAACAATGTTTTATGGTTAAATGTTGTTACTAGCTTACATTAAAAGTGAATTGTATCCGTGAAAATAATCTTGTAAATTACTTCTTCCTAAAGAAAATTTTAATCGGAACTCCTTCGAAATTGAAACGCTCTCGTAAACGGTTTTCCAAAAAGCGCTTATACGAATCTTGGATATATTGCGGAAGGTTGCAGAAAAAGGCAAAAGCAGGTGCATGCGTTGGTAATTGCTGCACAAACTTGATGCGAATGTACTTCCCTTTCATTGCTGGCGGTGGCGTTTGGTTAATGATTTCTAACATGACCTCGTTCAATTCATGCGTCGGGATTTTGCGTGTACGGTTTTCGTGTACTTCCATTGCTTTTTCTAACGCCTTGTGAATCCGTTGTTTAGTGATAGTTGAAGTGAAAATAATTGGAACATCATTGAATGGTGCCAATTGTTCTCGTAGGTTATTTTCAAATTGCAACAAAGTGTTTGTGTCTTTTTCTACCAAATCCCATTTATTCACCAGAACGACAACGCCTTTCGAGTTTTTTTCAATGATATAGAATATGGATAAATCTTGTTTTTGAATGCCTTCTGATGCATCTATCATCATCAAACACACATCCGAGTTTTCAATCGCCCGCACGGAACGCAAAACGGAATAATATTCAATGTCTTCGGTTACCTTCGCTCGTTTACGGATTCCAGCGGTGTCAATCAAAACGAAGTCAAAACCGAACGCTTTATAACGGGTATGAACGGCGTCACGTGTAGTCCCTGAAATGTCGGTTACAATGTTGCGTTGTTCTCCGGTTAAGGCATTCACCATTGATGATTTACCCACATTAGGACGACCTACAATTGCAATTTTTGGTAGATAATCTTCCTCACGCACTGCTTCATCTTCTTTGTCGAAGTACTTCACGATTTCATCTAAGATTTCACCAGTACCAAAACCATTTGTAGCTGATAAATCAAAAACGTCGCCTAGACCTAAACTATAAAATTCAGAAGAAAGCCCGACGCGTTCTGTGTTGTCCACTTTGTTCGCTACGATGAGTACCTTTTTATTTGCTTTGCGCAATAATTGAGCAACAATAGTATCCATTTCGGCAATTCCCGTCATCACGTCCACCATGAACAAAATCACCGTCGCTTCTTGAATGGCAATTTCAACTTGTTTTCGGATTTCACCTTCAAAAATATCCTCTTTCGTTGTGGCATATCCACCCGTATCGATTACTGAAAATTGGTAGCCGCCCCATTCACCTTTTCCATAGATACGGTCACGGGTTACACCACTGACTTCTTTCACAATGGCGTCTCGGGATTCGGTTAAACGGTTAAATAGGGTTGATTTCCCAACATTTGGGCGACCAACGATAGCAACAATATTACTCATCTTTTTTTAGCTAGTACAATCAATTTACAATGCGGGCAACAGCACCAATTTAATTTGGTTTGTAGCCATATTTTTTTAATTTGGCATCTGTGGAACGCCAGTCTTTATCGACTTTTACGTAGTTTTCAAGGAACACTTTCCCACCAATAAAGTCTTGTATTTCTTCTCGAGCCGATTTTCCAATTCGTTTCAACATTTCTCCACCTTTTCCAATAATGATTCCTCGTTGTGAGTCGCGCTCAACGATAATGTTTGCTCGAATACGTGTAAGTCCAGGTTCTTCAGTGTATTCCTCAATTTCAACTTGTGTAGAATACGGAATTTCTTTGTTACAATACAAGAAAATCTTTTCACGAATAATTTCAGAAACAAAAAAGCGCATCGGACGGTCAGAAAGTTCTTCTTTGTCGAAATAAGGTGGATTCTCTGGAATGAGTTCCAAGATATGTTTTTTCACTTCGTCCACGTTGAAATTGTGTAATGCCGATATTGGGTAAACGAAGGCTTTTGGCAATTGTGAACGCCAATATTCAGCACGTTCCACTAATTTTTCTTGGTTGGAAAGATCAATTTTATTAATCAAACAGAAAACAGGAATTTCTAAGGATTTTATACGTTCCAAGGTTTCCTTATGGTTCGTATCGTTTTCTTCCATGTTGGTGATAAATAACAACACATCAGCGTCCTTGATGGAGGTATTGACAAATTCCATCATTGCTTCATGGAGTTTGTATGCTGCGTTGACGACTCCTGGAGTATCAGAGAAAACGATTTGATAGTCTTCGTCGTTGACAATCCCGAGTATGCGGTGTCGCGTAGTTTGGGCTTTTGAGGTTACGATAGATAATTTCTCCCCAACCAATCTATTCATGAGTGTGGACTTCCCAACGTTAGGACTTCCTACGATATTAACAAAACCGGATTTGTGTGCCATTGAACTTATAAGTTGCAAAGATACGACTTTTATTAGAGTGGAGAGGAGAACGGGTAGGACAGGGAGAGTGAAGAGTGAAAAGTGAAGAGTGCAGCCTCGATAATTATCGGGGGAAGAGTGAAAAGTGAAGAACGAAAAGTGAAAAGTGTCGCGTTCAGTCCTGCGTGAGGGATTGATTAAATTAAAAATGGAAAATTGAAAATGTCGAATCCTGTCCTGCTTGGCGGATTTTGTGATGTGGCGAAACACCACAAAAAAAAGGACACCCGAAGATGTCCTTTTCCTGAATCGAAGAATACAATTCTTATTTTACAATAGTCATTTCGTTCACTATGTGTTTTGCACCAGCGTATTTATCGATGATGAAAAGCACGTAACGAATGTCAACATTGATGGTTTTTTGAAGTTTGGTATCAAAAATCACATCACCAGCCATCGCTTCAATATTTCCGTCGAACGCCAAACCGATTAATTCCCCTTTACCGTTCAATACAGGAGAACCTGAATTTCCACCAGTGATGTCGTTGTTGGTCAAAAAGTTAACAGGCATATAACCTCCTTTGTCAGCATACTCACCGAAATCTTTTTTGTCGTTCAATTCGATCAATCGTTTTGGTAAATCGAATTCCTCATCGTTCGGTTTGTATTTGTTGATTGTGCCTTGTAGAGTAGTGTAATAATTCACTTTTGCATCGTTTCTTTTATCAGCAGGAAGAGCGCTCACTTTTCCATAAGTCAATCGTAAAGTGCTGTTCGCATCTGGATATTTGATCGGACTCATTCCCGATACGCGCATTCCTTCTACTAAATCGCGGTAAGCACGACCAAAATCGTTTTGTAATTTAGTTAACTCTTCCGTTCTTGCGTTTAAGTGAGAAATAATTTCCGATGAAAATGCATTCATTGGATCATTTTTTAATTGTCCTTCTGACGGTAATTCCAAGAAAGCCAACATTTTTTCTTTCGAAGTAAACATACTCAATTCAAAAAGCGCGTTTACAAATCCTTTGAAGTCACCATTACTCTTTGCGACAAGATCAACCGAAGGAACAAGTGCATAATTTGCTTTTTTAGCGTACAATGCCAATCCCTCAATTAAAATATCTTTTTCTGCAGGGATGTACAAATTGTCCATGAACTCGTTAATTGCCGTAATCAAATCAGCTTTCATATCGGCGCGTTTTCCTGCGTCTGCTTTTGCATAAGCTTCGAATTGAGGTGCTAACGAACGAGAAATTGCAGCGTATTCTGAGCCACGGAATAAAATTTGTAAGTAGTTGTCATGACGTGATTTGTCGTTTGTTTTCGCATAGAAATTATTAATGGTTGAAACAACAGTACCGTATTTCTCCTTGTTTTCTTTTTTATTCGCCCATACATCGAATTTTGCTTCGTTAACCGCTTTTGTTTCGGCAGTTTTGAATTTTGATAAAGCATCAATCATTCCTTGACGGTTTTTCCAATAATTCGCGATACGTGCATATTTTGACGCATATTTGATTCGAACGGCATCGTCTTTGTCCATGTATTTTTTCATGGCGTCCATAGAAGTTTTCGATGCTTCTACCCAAGCCGGATAAGCATATTTTACGTTTTGGTCAATTCCAGCTGCGGGTAACCAACGGTTGGTACGACCTGGATAACCTAAAATCATAGCAAAATCACCCTCTTTGACGCCTTTTAGATTTACAGTTAAATGGCGACGAGGTTTTAAAGGAACATTTGCAGTTGAATAGTCCGCAGGGTTTCCATTAGCATCAGCATAAACGCGGAACATTGAAAAGTCACCTGTATGACGTGGCCATTCCCAGTTGTCCGTATCTCCTCCGAATTTACCAATGCTACTTGGAGGGGTTCCTACTAAACGTACATCTTTATAGTCTTGGTAAACGAAGTAGTAAAACTCATTGCCTTGGAAAAACGAACGAACACTTACTACATATTTTCCACCGTCGTTGTTTTCTTTCTCGATTAATGCGATTTCCTCACGGATAACTTTCTCACGTTCAGCTTCGGACATACCACTGTTCAATTTAGAAAGAATGCGTTTTGTACAGTCGTCCATACGAACGAAGAAGCGGACAAACAAACTTTTTGGTTTTAATTCATCTTTTTTCGTTGCTGCCCAGAAACCATTTTTGAGGTAATCTTTTTCAGGAGTTGACAATTCTGCAATAGCATCGTAACCACAGTGGTGATTGGTCAACAAAAGACCTTCTTTTGAAATAACCTCTGCCGTACAACCGCCGTTAAACTGAACTATTGCATCTTTTAAACTGGAGTTGTTGATGCTGTAAATCTCTTCGGGAGTAAGTTGGAGTCCCATTTTCTGCATGTCGCGGTGGTTCAAACGCTCGATAAACATCAAGAACCACATTCCCTCGTCCGCTCGTACGAAGAATCCGACAAACAATGCAATCGCAAGTAATGTACTTTTGAATCGTGTCATATTTGGTTTGTTTAATTATTAAGGTTACGAAAATACCAAATTTGCCTTTTGTCGAGTCGAAAAAATGATGAAAGGTTGAGGACGGAGATAGAATGTAGTCCCGATAGAAATTGGAAGGAAAATTGAGAATGTAAAATTGAGAAAGTTGAATATAAAATTGAGGATGCTAACAATGAAACAGTACAGTATTACATAAAAAAAATATTAGCGAATTAGTGAATTAGCACATTAAATCTCCGCCGCGGCGGAAGCACATTAACCAATTAGCACATTAGTGAATTAGCACATTAACCCATTTACACCACAAGCACTTCTGAATGAAATCCTCCTTTTTCAAAATCGATGCGCAACATGCCGATATTGACACCAGCCCAGCCAACTTGATTTACCACTACATTTCTATTTTTTTTGTTGAGCACAAGCGTAGGTTTTTCCAAAAAAGTGTGCGTATGTCCACCAAGAATTACATGAATATCTTTACTGTTTTTGGCCAAATACAAATCAGAAAAGCGGGTTTTGTCTTCGTAGTCATATCCCAAATGCGACAAACAAATAATCAAATCACAACCTTTTCGTTTAAGTTCTGCAGCCGTGGCATTAGCAGTTTGAATTGGGTGGAGGTAGTTTACACCTTGACATTTATCCGCTGGAACCAAACCTTGTAAGGCAACACCGATTCCGAAAATGCCAATTTTTAAACCGCCTTTTTTAAGAATAATGTAGGGTTTTGTAGCCTCTTTTAGTAGGGTTTTTGAAAAGTCATAATTACTGCAAACGAAAGGAAAGTTGGAAAAGCGCTGTGCATTCAAAAAACCATCTAAACCAATATCAAAATCATGGTTTCCCATTGTTGCTGCATCGTAACCCATTTCAGACATGAGTTTCATCTCCAATTCACCATGGAAAAGATTGAAATAAGGGGTTCCTTGAAAAATGTCACCTGAATCGAGAAGCAACACGTTTTCGTACTCGTCGCGAATTTTTTGAATTAAAGTCATTCGTTTTGCGGCTCCTCCCATTCCAGGGAATTTTGCGTGGTTTTCAGGAAATGCATCAATGTTGGAATGTGTATCATTGGTATGTAAGATGACCAATTCACTTTTCTTTTTATTGGTTTCAGCAAAAACAGAAGGAGCAAGAATTAATCCGCCTCCAACTAACCCTGTTTGCATTAAAAATTTCCTTCGATTCATCTTAAATCAATTTATTCCTTCTAAATATACGACGAACAGGAATATGCAAACTACCAAAAACTTCGTAGCGCGCTATGGAATCAATAGAGAATAAATATCGTGTGCCCTCCACTGTCCAAGTAATGTGGTTATCCGTGCTGAATTTTCGACGTGGTGCTTGTGAGCCGGAATAAAAAAGCATTTCATTTTGTGTACGGACATAATTGAGTAGGGGAGAGAACAAGACGCGAAATCCTTCACCATCAGTTCTTAAAATTCCTTTTTCCATTAGTCTATTTAAAAACTGTTCGCCGAAATTGTTCATTCCTAGTGAAAGAGAATATCCTGAAATTTGAACATTTCTTGTTTTTTCCACTTCTATTGGATTAAAATCCTCGTCTAATTCGGTTTCAATATAGGTTTCGGTTACATTTTGTAGTCCTCCTTCCATGAACGATAAACTACCGTTCCAAGCACGCATGAAATCTTTGAAAGGAAATCCAAAACGCTTACCCAATTGACTCAATTTGATGTAAAGTGAATCTTGAGGATGTTTTTTCAATTCTGAAATGTCCAAGTGAAGATTAACCGATTTTTCCGCTGCGTCAATTGATGAAAATGACCACCCCACTTGTTTCATTTGAATGTAAAATGGAATAGTTCGCTTCAAGTAACATTTTAAATTAAAACTTAAGCTATCGCTATCGTGGGCAAAAATCGCCGTTTTGATGCCAATATTTTTCAGCTCGTCCCAATTGGAACCAATAACTAAATGCTCGTCTTTAAATTTTCTGTTTCTCAAAAATCGTTTCCAAGGTTCGCGAATGCCGTCATATTGCGCCGCGATAACTTCCTCAGCAACCTCCTGAAATTTACGTCCTTTGAAGAAAAATAAGTAGTTTTTGCCATAGGTCAAATACATTTTTTCTTTCGGATAGCGGTAAATTTTTTGTTTTATTCCGTTAAATTCAAATTCACCTTCTGTAATATCCACAATTTTACCTAAACGTTCAAGACCAAGACGAATTTTGGAGGAATCACTGACTTCAACAATGAATCCCCACTCGTTATTTTTCTCAAAACCAAAGAGATAGGTGGGTTTTTGAATATTGAGTCCGTATGTTTTACATTGAGCCAATAAAAATTCTGGGGTGGTGAAGTCGCGATAAACAATTTTGTGGTAATACATCATCGCACTTGTTTCTTGCGCCAATTCCAGTACGTTGGCACGACCAATAAAATCGGCATTCGGCAAACGATCGACAACGCGGGGTTCTCTGTTTCCGCCAAAGAGTAAGGGTCTGAAATACAGAAATAAACCTAAAGCAGCGGCTAAAACTACTATCGTAAAGATTTTACGTGCCATTTACACCTTATTGTTTGGAGATAACGTAAATCGAATTGATTAAATCCAAAAGGTGCTTACCGCTGTTTTCTTCACCGGAATAGGTGTAGTGAATTTTGAAATCCGTTTTTTTCAACGATGTCTTACCCGATTCCAATTCCATTTTACCAGACTGACCTTTCAGCGCTTGTAATTTGTCCATTTGGCGCGGTTGAAGAATATCCATAGGGAATTTTTCGATTGTTTCTGAAATGTCAACATTGGCATACATGAATCCCGATTTTTTGGCTTTTCTACGTTCTTTTGCATTTAAACGTTTTTTACCAAAACCATTCGAATAGTTCAAAGCAACTTCACCATCATTGGTAAAAATGAATAAACCATTTTTGTTAATCATGTACAAAGGTGCGGCATCTAAAATGGCATTTTCGAACACCCAATAATCGCCCATATTTTTCACTTTTGAAGTCAATCTTCCAAGGTGTTTCAAGACTTTATCTGGAATATCTTTTCTTTTAATACTGAATCCCATAATGAAAACGGGCATATCCTCTTCTGCTTCAGCAACTCGTTCACCATATTCAAATGTTTCTTCGTCGTAGTAAAATTCGATTTTTTTGGTTTTTATTTTTTTGAAGCCGTTGAAAGCCCCAAACACGCCTCCTTTGTAAGTACCGAAAAGTGCGTCTTTGTTAATGAATTCATTGAGAAGTTCAATGGTTAATACATTCATTGCAATTTGAGCATTTTTTTCTTCAGACAAAATCGGCATGATGACCTCATACGCTTTTTCATACGCCTTTCTCAAATCGACATTATAGGTAAAATAACCCGTACTACTTTCTGGAATGTATTTCAACATTTTTTTATCGAATTTCGAGGAATTCATTTCCTTGTAAATCTCGCCTAATCCAGGGCCGTAGTTGGTTGTAACTTCAAACTCAATTCTGTTATTTCTCAAGAACATATCTCCAACAATTAAGTTTCCGTTATACAATTCTTGGATGTCTTTGTACAAACTAGGAAGCACCGTTTGGAAGTACCACAGTCCGTTTGCCTTGTCAATTGTACGGGCATTGTCCATGTAGAAAATTGCCTCGGAATTATGCGACATTTGTTCCACCAAACGCGGGTCGGTGTCATATAAACTTTGTCCTTGAATAAATATTTCGTCTAAAATTCGTGTCAATTGACGACGTTGGAGCACCAATTGAACACTGTCACGTAGTTCATAGTAATTTTTGACATTTGGATCGTTAGTGGCATCCGGATAAAGTTCTTCCTCATTGATATAGCCTTCATTTCCTTCATAAACACCTTCTTCCATGACATCTTCTTCCAGGTTATCTTCATTGAAAAATGGATTTTCATTTCCTCTGGAATACCAAATCGAATCGGTCACTTTATCAATGAATTCCATAGTTGGTTCGACGCGTAATAAGAGCGCAGAATTGTTTTTGATTATCAAGTGGTTGAAAAAGGTAGAATAAACTGTGTAAGCATCTTTGCTCCATTCATTGTCCTTTTGAAAATCATCGAAAACAACGAACAATTCATTTAAATTTTTCACCCCAAACGTGAAACCAGAGATTTCGGAATTTTCACCTTTTCCGTAAAAAACGCTCAATTTTTGATCAAAATCTAAACCAGCATCTTTTAATGTTTTTCCGTTTGTAGAACCGTCAAACAGCTCAGATTGAACGTCTTCCATGAATTCGTATTTGACCAAATCGTCCATGGAAATTTTTTGTAATAAATTGATGTTGTTGATACTGAAAACCGTTACAGCATCTTTTGGAATCAATTTTTCAGCTTTTTGCGCAATGAATGCGAAAGGAATGAATAAAAATAGGGAAGTAGCAAACTGCTTTAAACGTACGTTCATCGATGAAGATAGAAATTTCAGCGAATTTACGAATAACTAACAATCTTTGATGTCAGGACTTTTATTTTTCGGTTTTTTGATCGGGTTGAGAATTTTTAGATGGTTAGACCCTGCCGCGACCTTTAATAAAAAAGTGCTAACATTCTATTTTGTTCTTTGAAACCATAACAAAAGAACAGAGAATAAACGGAATTTGAATTAAAAGTTCAACTACGGTGATAGTTCTCCCGCTGTTGTTTTTTGTGACTTATTGAAAATAGAATTAAAATTTCTACTTTTTACTTTCTGCGAATCTTAAGGTAATTGCATTCGCTAACGAATTAAATTCACATTACCAGAAATACGTTTTCTAGCATCTGAACTTGGGATTTTATATTCAATCCAATACGTATAAGTTCCTGATTGACATTTGCGACCGTCTGTCCCATACGAACCATCCCAACCTTTCTCAGGATGTAAAGACTCAAAAAGCAATTCTCCCCAACGGTTGAATACCAAAAATCGATAATTGTAAGCATCAAATCCTGAGGTAAAAACTGGAAGGAATACATTGTTAAATTCATCACCGTCAGGCGTAAATGAGTTTGGAATATAAAAAATAGTGCTTTCTTCGTAAGGAATAAAAATGGACGTGCTATCTGAACAACCTTGAGCAGTAGATGCCACTAAAACGACTTCCAATCCTGCCATTGCATTATTAACAAAATAAGTAGGATTCAAATCAGTAGAGAAATTTGTGCCATTCGCAAACCATGAATAATTCGTTGCTCCGTAGCTGCTATTCATGAACGAAACAGAACCATTTGGTTCAGTGAAACTAAATACGGAGGGAGAAAATGCGGCTTGCGGCGTCACATCAACACAAATGAAATCAGGTCGCGAAATAGTATTGGTACAGCCGTTTACTGTCAGGGATAAGGAAATACTATAACAGCCAGGTTGTTGAAATGGAAATGAGAAATCAGAAAGAGAAGTATAGTTCCCACTACCGTTCACTTGCCAAAGTGCTTGCTGAACAGTTCCGCCAGAAGTCGAAATTCCTTGAAAATTAACAGTTAATGGTGCACATCCACCAGTTTTATCTGCGCTAAAATCCACAATTGGGATTGGGACAACAGTTACTGGAAAGGTTTGTGTACTTGTACAGCCGTTGAGCGTGTAGGTAAGGGTATAATCGCTTGTAAGAGTTGGAGTAACATTTATTTGAGAGCTTGTTGCATTATTCGACCATAAGTAAGTTCCTCCGGAAGGCGAAATTGTTGGATTGAGTGTAAGTGTCTGACCAGCACAAACGGAGTAATTTCCTGTTTGAATGCTCGGAATTGGATTTACAACAACTGAGGTCGTGCCGATTCCAGTACAGCCTGAAACAGTGTAGCTTAAGGTGTAATTTCCAGCAGTTGAAGTACTTATACTTGAACTAGTGCTTCCTTCCGACCAAGAATAGGTTCCACCTGAAATAGAGACTATTGGAGTGAGTTGTGCCAATGAACCACTGCAAATTGTGACCCCAGAAAGTTGAACTGTTGGTGTCGGGTTAACGGTTACAGTTGCATTTGAAGTAACAGTACAAGCATCAGCGGAATAAGTAACTGAATAATTGGAAGTTGAATTCGGGGCAACCGTTAACGATGAATTCGTAGAATTATCTGACCAAATGTAATTTCCTCCAGAGGGTGAAGTTGTAGGAGATAAAGTCGTTGATTGGCCACTACAAATACTTACAGCATTTAAGGTTATGCTCGCCGCTGGACTGATGGTTATGGTTGTTGTAACTGGTAATGCGCAAATCCCAGCATTAGGCGTGAAAGTGTAAGTGCTTGTATTTTGGTTGTTTATAGCTGGCGACCAAGATCCAGAAATTGCATTTAAAGAAGTAGTTGGTAGGTCTGGAATCACTGCACCTTGACAATATGGACCAACGGACTGAAAAGTTGGTGTTGCGTTTTGATTCACAGAAATTGTCATCGAGGCGGTTTGTACGCATTGACCTCCTGACGGTGTGAAAGTGTAAGTTGTCGTGGATTGGTTATTTATTGCCGGACTCCAAGATCCGCTAATATTATTTAGGGAAGTTGTTGGCAAGGAGGCTAAATTATCACCGGCGCAAATGGGATTAACGACATTAAAAGTTGGCGTGATGGATTGCGTAATTTGAATCGTTGCGGTGTACGTATTGGCACAAATTCCAGCATTGGGTGTGAAGGTGTAATCTCCCGTATTTTGATTATTGAAACTAGGACTCCACGTTCCAGCAATACCGTTGTTTGATGTTGTGGGCAAGGTGAAATTGGTTCCAGAACATTGAGTTGTGGCAAAACTGAACGTTGGATTTACAGGTACGCCTACATTTGCAACGGTGGTCAATGTTGCTACTGGACAGGTATTCGCGCTTATCGTGTTGGAATAAGTTCCTGACATGGAGGAAGATGGGGAAAGTGCAACTAAGGGATTTTGTTGTGTTGAACTGAAATTCAAAGGACCGCTCCATTGAAAACCTAAGCTAGCGGGAACGTTTGAAGTGAACAATTGCAAAGGACTATTGGAACATGCGATACCGTTATTTGAAACTGAAGGAGCATCTGCTAAAAGTTCAATATCGTCTAAGAAAATTGCTTCATCCGATCGATCAAAATTAGAGGCTATTCCCGCGTTCATATCAGCATTGAATGTTGCACAATTGGAATTCCCTCGTCCGACGGTGATTATTTTTAAGGTCACATTCGTTGTTCCAGCAGGGATCGCGTAAGTCCAAACATTGGCACTTTGATAAACCGTACAACCGGCACTTGTTGATGCACTTCCTGCTGTCGTTGCTGTCCACGGATAATTGTAATCACTATAGCCGCTAATTCCAGAAATCATGGTGAAGGCTCCACCGTCCAACGAAATTAAAAATGCAGCTCCTTCACGAACGTCTATTCCAGGACCTGCACCACCAATTATTCGATGACTGACTCGAAGTGTCGGATTAGATAGTCCTGTGGTATTGATGGTTCCAAAAGTGACGGTGTTACTTTCACCGCTTCTTCCAAGTCGAAGTGCGTAAGTTCCTGTTTTGGCAGTCTCTAAAGTTCTAACACCTCCATTGTACGACAAATTTTCTGGGCAGGTAGGAACATTAAAATTCTCGAAACCTTGAAAGTAGTAGGGAACTTGTTGTGCTGAAAATTGACTATGTAACGAAAATAAAAAAACACTTAAAACTACTCGTTTGAGTATGCTGTTTTTAGCTAGAAAACAAGAGCGTATTTTCAAAACAATTTTCGTGGTGCAAAAGTACGTCACTAATCCTCATTATTGGTTGCCTTGACATTAATTAATTGTGAAATTCCTTCGACGTTTGCTATCGTAAAAATAAATGTGCTTCATTTCAATTATCGAATTGGCGAGATGACAGTAACTCATGGTAACGGAATTCTGCTTATAATTTCAATTATGTCAATGTTTTATTGATTTACATTGAGTTAAAAGATGCTTATGCCAACATTGAAAAATGAAGTAAAATTTAAATAATTTGAACGGAATAATTAAATCATACCATACAAGAACATTTTATCCATTCAATCGTTTTCGATATTACCATTCAACACGCCTTTTCACCTTTGTAACAATTATTTAACCTGCCATCGCGGGTTTATGCCTACCTTTGCACCCAATTTTAAAATTTTTACATGACATTTGAAGAGCTGGGATTGAGGAAAGAGGTGCTGAAGTCGTTAACAGAATTGGGTTTTGAAGCACCGACCCCCATCCAGGAACAAGCAATTCCACATCTATTGAAAGAGGATTGCGATTTTGTAGGTCTGGCGCAGACCGGTACAGGTAAAACGGCAGCTTTCGGTTTGCCGTTAATTAATAACATTAACACAAAAGCAAAATTACCTCAAGGACTAATCATCTGTCCTACACGTGAATTGTGTTTGCAAATCACCAAAGATTTAGAAGTTTTTTCTAAGTATTTAGATTGCAACATCGTTCCTGTTTATGGTGGTACTGACATTCGTCGCCAAATGACAGACGTTAAAAAAGGAGCTGCAATCATTGTGGCTACTCCCGGTCGTTTGGTAGATTTAATCAATCGTAAAGTAGTGGTTCTTAATGAAGTAAACTACGTTATTTTGGATGAAGCTGACGAAATGTTAAACATGGGTTTCAAGGAAGACATCGACGCGATTTTGGAGACCACTCCAATTGACAAAAACGTTTGGTTGTTCTCCGCTACCATGCCGAAAGAAGTAGCATTCATCGCGAAAAACTACATGGACAATCCGTTGGAAGTCTCTATCGGACATAAAAATCAAAGTAACGAAAACATCGACCACATTTATTATGCGGTGAAAGAACGCGATCGTTACGAAGCTGTAAAACGATTAATTGACTTTAATCCAAGTATTTACGGTCTTATCTTTTGTCGGACTAAAAACGAAACTGCCGCGGTAGCCGAAAAATTAGCAAAAGAAGGATACAATGCCGAACCACTTCATGGCGATTTGACGCAAGCAATGCGTGACCGTGTAATGGAACGTTTTAGAAGTAAGGAATTACAGATTTTAGTGGCTACTGATGTAGCAGCTCGAGGTTTAGATATTGACAACATTACTCACGTCATTAACTACAACCTTCCTGACGATATTGAGAATTACACGCACCGAAGTGGTCGTACTGCACGTGCTGGAAAAAAAGGTGAATCATTAGTTTTGGTAAATAGCCGTGAAATGTTCAAAATCACAGCGATAGAAAAACAAATGCGTACCACTTTTCGCAAAGGTATTATTCCTAATGCAGAAGAAATTTGTGAGATTCAGTTGATGAAACTGATCAACAAAACGATTGCAACTGAGGTGAAAGAAGCAGATATTCAAAAATTCATGCCTCAAATTTTGGATTCTTTTGAATCTTTATCGAAAGAAGAAGTAATCAAAAAATTTGTTTCTGCTGAATTTAATCGCTTTATCGATTATTACGAAAGAGCGGGTGATTTGAATGCCGCAGCAAAAAAAGACGAAAGAAAAGAACGTCCTGCTTCAAAAGGTGACCAAGCTCGCGATGAAGGAAAAACGCGTTTCTTCGTAAATGTTGGACGTCGAGATGGATTAAATCCAGGAGCACTTTTACGCGTGGTTTGTGATGCTACTGGTTTGAAATCAAGCAACATCGGTCGTATTGACTTGATGGCTTCATTTTCGTTCTTTGATGCAGACGAAGAATTTACAGAGCGCATTTTGAAACACGTGAACGGAGCTGTTTTTGAAGGTCATCATATTTCGGTAGAAGTTACGGCGGATAAAGGAAATGGCGGTTCGAAAGGACGTGGCGGACGCTCTGGCGGTGGTAACAGCGGCGGAAGAAGCGGTTTCGGTGGTGGCGGATCAAAACGCGGTCCAGGTTCATTCGGAGGAGGAGCTAGAAAATCTTTCGGTGAAGGTGGAGGCGGACGTCGCAATTCCTCTTACAGCGATTCCAAAGGTGGCGGAGGTCGTTCATTCGGTTCAGGAAAAGGTGGCGATCGCAAACGCAAATAATCCTTTCCAAAATCCCTATTTTTTAGTAAACGATTAGATTAAATAACAAGAGTAAACAAAATGGAAATTAGAAACATTGCGATTATTGCCCACGTTGACCACGGTAAGACGACTTTGGTGGATAAAATGATCGAAGCAGGTAGCGTTTTAAATGAACGTGACCGTCCGACTGGAGAGTTAATTATGGACAATAATGATTTGGAAAGAGAACGCGGAATCACCATTGTATCAAAAAACGTTTCAGTAACTTATAAAGGCACAAAAATTAACATCATTGACACTCCAGGACACGCCGACTTTGGTGGTGAAGTGGAGCGCGTTTTGAACATGGCTGATGGGGTTTGTTTGTTGGTGGATGCTTTTGAAGGACCGATGCCACAAACGCGTTTCGTTCTTGGAAAAGCACTTTCAATGGGAATCAAACCCTTGTTAGTAATTAACAAAGTCGATAAAGAAAATTGTACGCCTGATGAAGTGCACGAAAAAGTATTTGATTTGATGTTCGAATTGGACGCAAACGAAGAACAATTGCATTTCCCGACAATTTATGGTTCAGCGAAAAACGGTTGGATGTCAACGGATTGGAAAAAACCGACAGACTCAATCGCACCACTTTTGGATGAGATTTTGAATTATTTCCCAGTTCGTACAATCGAAGAAGGAAACACACAAATGTTGATTACTTCATTGGATTATTCCTCTTATGTGGGTCGTATCGCTATCGGACGTTTGTCTCGTGGCGAAATCAAGGAAGGTCAGCCTGTTCTTTTAGCAAAACGCGACGGAACTTTACAAAAACACCGCATCAAAGATGTTTTCGTTTTTGAAGGTTTAGAGCGCATGAAGGTTCAAAGTGTTCAAGCTGGAGACATTTGTGCAATTACAGGATTGGAAGGATTCGATATTGGAGATTCAATTTGTGATGCTGAAAACCCTGAACCTCTTCAAACGATTCAATTGGACGAACCAACAATGTCGATGTTGTTCACAATCAACGATTCACCGTTCTTCGGAAAAGAAGGAAAGTTCGTGACTTCACGTCATATTCAAGAGCGTTTAACGAAAGAGTTGGAGAAAAACTTGGCACTTCGCGTTGTTGAAACCGACAAAGCTGATCGTTGGATGGTTTATGGAAGAGGAGTATTGCATTTATCAGTTTTAATTGAAACCATGCGCCGTGAAGGTTATGAATTGCAAGTGGGACAACCACAAGTAATTTTCAAAGAAATCGACGGGGTAAAATGTGAACCAGTGGAAGAATTGACAATCGATTTACCGGAAGAATTTAGCGGTACAGCGGTTGAAGCAGTGAGTATCCGAAAAGGAGAAATGACCAATATGGAGCCTAAAGGTGGACGGATGATTATTCAGTTCTTGATTCCATCACGTGGAATTATCGGATTGAGAAGTTATTTGTTAACGCAAACGGCTGGAGAGGCGATTATGACGCACCGTTATTTGGAATATCAACCGTACAAAGGTGACATTCCAGGTCGTCAAAATGGTTCTTTGATTTCCTTGGAGCAAGGTTCAGCGATTCCTTATTCATTGAATAACTTACAAGACCGTGGACGTTTCTTTGTTCATCCAAACGAAGATATTTATGAAGGACAAGTAATCGGTGAAAATTCACGTCAAGGAGACTTATGTGTGAACGTGACGAAAACGAAGAAGTTGACCAACATGCGTGCTTCAGGTTCCGACGATAAAGTACGTTTGGCACCACCTCGTGTTTTCAGTTTGGAAGAATGTTTAGAATACATTCAAGACGATGAATACGTTGAAGTTACACCTAAAAATTTACGAATTCGTAAGATTTTATTGCGTGAAGCAGAACGTAAACGCGGATCGAAAATTGATTATTAATAATTCAAAGCGGAGTTCAATTAATTTGGAATTCCGCTTTTTTTAAGTCCAATAAAATCAAAGTATTAACTTTCTAATTTCTAACTATTATTTATGAAAAAAGTAACTTTTTATGCCTTGTTTCTAGGAGGACTCTTACTAGAAACAACTTGTTTTGCACAATTACCAAAAATTTCTCGTCCCTCCATTAGCGTTGGCGGAAAAGATGTTTCTGCCTCAGATGTAGGATTAGGAGGAAAAGACCCAAGCGGTTTATTTAAAAATGTAACCAATGACCCAAGTGCAGACGTTCACCGTAAAAATGCGGTAACAGGATTACAGACCTTGGAAGAAGAGTACAAGAAATCTTCGGTTGATTACGTTGCGTTAGGAAAATTGATGTTCGAAAACGAACGCACCTTAGGGTATATCACGAAATTAGAACCTAAAGTAGATCGTTCAAAATATGACGAGCGTTATTTGAGTTTGAAAGATCGTGCAACGAAAGAGTTAGCGATTTATGAGGAAGTAGCGAAATTGGAAAAAACGATTTACAACGACTTCAAGGCGCAAGCAGAAATGAAAAAGCCGGATCCCTTAACTTTCCGTGGTTCGGGATATTCTTCGCATAAAAATTGTTACTGTGACAATTCGTATAGCGGAAGTACAAAAACCTACGCAGATTACGTGGCTACGAAAAAGCAATATGAAGAATTGACGGCTAAATTGGTGGGTTATAAGAATGAAGAAACCCAAAAAATGTTTGCCAATATGACGGCGTGTTTGTCGAACGGAAACGCTTATGCGATTTGGGCAGCAAAAGAAAATTTCAATGTGGCAGTTGTGGAGTACGCAAAAACCAACAAGCCATCTCAACCGAAACGAGTAATCACCCGTTGCGAAGAATACAGCGCGGCTTTGGATCGAATTGAGAAAGATTACACTTTGAATTTGGATGCTGCAAGTTTAAGCGCATTGAAGGAAGCGAAAACAAGTGCACAAAAAACGAAAGAAGATGCTGAATTGTATATCAGTTCTGGACAATTCCAAAAATACCAAGACCAAATGCACGCTGCAGAAATTGCTAAAGTATTCTTACCGAAAGCGGTAACGAAAAATGCAACTTTGGAAGCAGGAGCAATGACCTATTTAAAAGGAACAGAATACACGGATTATTTAACGCGAAATTCAGAAAGTCCGGTGGCATCAACCGTTCGTGCGGTGACGACTACAAAAGAAGCAATCGTGAAGAAAAACGAGTGGGGTTTACCTTTGTATGAGTACCACGAAGTTTGGGTTGCTTATAAAGGAAAAGATGGAAAATGCTATATGGCAGCAGTTTATGCAAGCTATACCTATAAAGGAGGGGGAGTATATGCAACTGTTCCAACATGGGGAGCTGATCTTCCTGAGGAAATGGCATGTGACAACATGATGAAATAAATCCAAGTGAATTTTCACAAAAAGCTCGTCAAGTTTGGCGGGCTTTTTTTGTGGGAATAATTTTGTGAAGTAATTAATTCTGAATTGTATCAATCCAAATAATAGCAATAAAATCCTTCTTTTCTCTTAAATTGACCTAAATTGATTCTTCCTTCAAACACGTTGGAATAATACGTAGTGTAGCCATCTGAAAATTTAACCCTAAGTTGCGTTTTGTAATGATATTAAAAAAAAGTTTTTGATTTACCACTAAACTGTTTTTATTATCTATTTTAGTGAAAAAATTAAAATATGAGAACTTTTTTGTTAATTTTATTTAATATTCTAATTGTGAATCACTTACTTTCACAGGAACAAAAAGGATTTTGGGATTATCAACGGGCGATTGAAAAATCAATTTCCCTAGAGGATGGAGAAAAAAAAATGATTTCAATATCGCTACCAACTGGAACTACAGAATTGATTTATAGAGTTTCATTTTTAAGTCCCAATGGTGAAATTAGAAATTCACTTTCAACTATTTTGTCATCAGCTCCCTCTGGTTATGCCCAAGGAGCTTCTGCTGCCATAAATCTTTTAAATTTAATTGGAGGAGATAATAAAGGAAAATTTCACATCTTTCTAACCTATGATGATGCCTCAAATTATTTAAAAACATCTAAAATTGTAAATTCATGTTATAGTAGTCAATCTGAAATACCAGGTGAAAAGAATTTTCTTACAATCGAAGATCAATTCGGATGTTTAGAAGAGAGCACAACTAATTTATATTTCACCTTCTATAATCAGAACCTATTTGATGATGAGAAAGTCGTTTTTGAATTAATTCCATGGGTGGATATCAAGTCTAGTAAAGGATGGACATTTGATATTAAAGAAGAATTTCAAGAAGGATGTGAAGATCAACTATCTAATTCAACAATGCCAGCAGAAATTTGCGCATGTATTCTCGATAAATTTGAGGAAAAATTCAAAGTGCAAGAATTAATAAATCTTACTGATGCCGCGTTAAATAAACTTTTTGATGACTATGCTAAATCATGTTTATCTGAAACAGGAGAAAATGAAAATCAAATAAATATTCTGAGACTTAATGCAGAAAATGCTGCAAAAAATTCTGAATTTTCGTTGGCTATTCAGAATTATTTAAAGGTGGTTGAGTCTGGTAGCGCGAATTCAATAGATTATAATAATCTGGGATATTATTACATCCTTACGAAACAGTTTTCTAAGGCTATTAAATATTTGAAAGAAGGTGAAAAATTGGACGAGTATGAATTACTCATTAAAGGTAACATTGCTCATGCATACTTATTGTTAGGGGAAACAGAAAAGGCAAAAGAAATCTACCTAAAATACAAAAATCAAAATGTAACTGAAGATATGTCTTGGATTGAGATGGTAAATGAAGATTTTAAGATTTTTATATCTAAAAATATATTAACCGAAAGTTTTAACGAAATCTTAAATCTTTTGAAATAAATTGATAAAGTTCAGAATTAGATTTTTAAGAAACAAAAAACAAACTTGAAAAAATATTTCAAAAAGTAAGTTCAAGAATGACATTTAACATAATTGCTTTTGTTAACGTAGACACCATCCCGTTAAGTGTGTAAACTGAAAGTTTCATAAAATCAGTCTATCTTCAAAAATAATCATAAATTGGTTAAGTATCGTTCCCCAATCACGAATAGGCATTGTCCATTTTTTAGT
>JBDKEM010000005.1:0-53128 GCA_039795265.1 Bacteroidota bacterium
TACGTTGCGAAATGATTTCCTGCTCAATTTGATGCGATTTCTTTTGAATGTCTTCTAATTCCAAGCGAATTTGAGCTTCACGTTTCAAAATTTCGTCCATTTTTTGATGCATGAACGCGTACGCTTCTTTCAATTCACTCACTTTCAAACCATCAGTACTACTTTTCAAATCGCGGTTTTTCTGTAAGAGCGTTTTGTCCATTTCAAGAACGGCGTATTCATCACGAAGCAATTTGTCGCGTTTGGTTAGTTCCGATTTACGTTCGTTCAACTTGTCCATCTCTGCCCTACTCAAACTTTGATCTTCGTAGTTTTTCCGCATCCGAACCGAAAGAATCGTCACCTCAGCAGCAGCCTTCACTTGAATGGTATTAGGGTCTAAAAAATTGGTCAACTTTTGAAACACCAAAACGGATTTTCCCGATTTCACTTCCGTTTTAAGTTCGTGCTGTAACTGAGCGCCCGTAAAGAAAACCGTCGCTTTTTTCATCGGAGCAACGAGGCTAGTTTCATTTACTTTTTGCGCAAAACTGCTTCCTGTTAAAACGAGGAAAAACAGCCAATTTACTATTGATTTCATAGGGACTCTATTCTAAATACAAAACAGCTCCATTCTGATAATCAACGCTATAATCAAACAAAAGCACTTGAACTCCGGAGATACCTTTGGTGAATTTCCAAGTGATAATTTTTGTTTGGTCGTCAGTTGAACCTCCCGTACTCACTTCACCGTATTTCACTTTAATATCCGCATTGTTAGAAATTGGCATTTGATCTTTAATGACTAGTGGAATTGAAGCGCCACCGTTGTTTTTAACGCGGATTTCCCAAGCTACCTCATATTTCTGTCTCGAACCAATAGTTTTGGTTTTCGATTTCTCTTTCAAACGCGTACGTTCGATGCTCAGTTTGTTGTCTTTTCCAAGCGAAAAAGAAAGCGTGTCCTTTACACTTGTTGCGTCAATAAACGATTTCCCCATATAAGTGCCATCGAAATAAATATTGGATTCACCACTCAATAAATTCAATTTTTCCCATCCTGTCACTTGCGCCGATAGATACACTGCAGGGTCAATTTTTGGAACGGCATGGTACTCATAACTCGCATTCAAATCAAAATTCGCGATGTTTACTCGGTGTTCCATTCCGTCAGTTGGAATTGACATTTTCGCACCAATAACATATTCAACGCGTAAATCCCGCTTCTGAGCAATCGTAATGTTTGATTTCCCTGTTTCCGTCCAACCTTGCGAACGCGAATAATCTTTACCGTCAAATAGAGATTTTTTCTTCTCTTTTTTTGTACGTTGCATGATGGTTTCTTCTAACTCGTAATCACCACTCATTTTTGTATTTCCATTATCGCCCCATGCATAAGTTGCTCCGTTGTTATATCGTCCAGCGGTAACCACAACCTCATCCAATTGAACATTTTGTGGTTTGAGAAAAACTTTCACGTAAGGACCAGTAATCTGCATAGAAACAGATTCGTAGCCAACAAATGAGACGTTAATGTAACGTTCCCCTTTCGGCACAACCACCTGAAATTTTCCATCAAAATCAGAAACGGCACCAACATTTGCATTTCCAGAAAAGGTGATTCGTGCAAAAGGCAAAGACTCCCCTGTTGACGCATCGATTACTTCACCGCGCAATTTTTCACCACTAAAATCCTGTTGCGTAACTATAGGTGTTCGTTGAGATGAGTAATTTACCTGTGAATTGTTGTAATAAATATACCATGGTTTTAAGTCTGGTTCTTGAGCATTTTGGTACGGATCGTTTGTTGAAAGAGTTAAATCAATATTTTTCCATTCGATACCAGTGGTTTGACTAACTAGCGCTTTGGCCTCTAAACGAATTGGTTTCCCTATACCTTCAGAACGCATGTCGTAGTAGGGTTTCCAAGTTGCTCTAGGAGAGATGTAGTTGCAAACAAAAGCAGCACTAGTCGTTTTTTCAACATCCACTTCTACAACAATTTCAGAATAATTTGTAACTGGTTTACTACGTTGAGAGATAATTTCTTGTTCCAATTGGTTCATTTTCTTCTGCAATTTTTCCAACTCGGATACAATTTCAGTTTGTCTTTTTAAAATTTCCTCCTGTTTTTGGTGCATGAAGGCATACGCTTCTTTTAATTCCGCTACTTTGACTCCAATATTGGATCCTCTTAAATCTTTGTTACGCATCAAGAGATTTTTGTCCATTTCGAGCAAAGTATATTCATCGCGTAATTCTTGATCTTTCAAATCCAATTCTTTGCGTTGTTGGTTCAACTTATTTATTTCTTCCGTGGAAATTCGTTTGTCTTCAAAGTTCATCCGTGTGCGCACTGATAGAATAGTCAAATCACCCGAAGCGCGAACTTGCACTGTATTTGGGTCAATAAATTCTGTCAACTTTTGAAAAACGACCAATTGTTTACCCGGTTTCAACTCCAATCGATGATCGTGTTGTAATTGAGCTCCGGTAAAGAAAACCGTTGCTTTTTTTAATTCTGCGTTGATAGGAGTTTCCTTTTGAGCCAAGAAGGAAGAAGCTGAAAAGAAGATCAGCAGGAGAAATTTCCAAGATTTCATACGTTAGTTTTAAGTTAGATGCAAATACACCCCGATTTCCACAAGGTTCATCGAAGGTCGGAATAAATTTTTAAATAAGATATTGCAGGTTACGGATTGACGGATTGCGGATTGAAAATTTGAAAATTTGAAAATGTGCTAATTCTTTAATGTGCTAATGTTGGTTTTTGGTTGGCTTGGCGTTTCTTTTTCTGTTTGAACTCTCAGCGAACTTTGCGAAATTCTTTGCGTGCTTTGCGGTAAGAAATTACGGATTAGCTTCGCTGCTGCCTTCGGCGGTGCTGATTTGAAGATTGCGGATTAAGGATTACAGATTGGAGGCTTGAAATTTGAAAATGTTCTTCTTCAGCGTTAATTTACTAATAAGCTTAAGTCAAGTGAATGAAAAGGGAATAATATCTCAACTTGAAATTCTATGTTCTTAGTAATTAATTACTTCATAAAAGGAAGATCTATTCCTTCCATGTTTACCTCAAAAAGATCGTAGTTGAAGACGCCTTCATTCTCACGAATTCCAGCAAGAACTGCTTTTTTTAATTTTGGGTAATACTGAAAATGAGTGTCGTCATCTGGAGTATTAATCGCTCCTCCAAGATTGATGGGTTTAGACCATTCACCATTTACATTCTCACAATAATAAATATCATAACCTCCCATTCCAGGCAAAGCATCGCTACTGAAAAACAAATATTTACCGTCCTGTGAAATAAAAGGCGTTGTCTCACGACCTGGGGTATTTATATGTTTCGGAAGTAACTTTGCACTTCCCCAAACTCCATTTTTCTTTTCAACAGAGAAAATATCTGTCAATGATTTCTCGCCATTTCTATCGGAAACAAAGACCATTATTTGTTGATAATTTTCTTGTTCTTCACCAATCCAAAGCGTATCTGTAATTGACGCTGCTCCTTCAAAGTAAGTAGTATTAATGGTCGTATTAACAATAACCGTTGGTGAACCATAATCAGCGACAACATCTGTTGAAAGTTCAAAAATTTCGGAGCTTGTAGTTGATTTTTCTTTTGAAGCTGAAGTGTTCAATGTTCCTAAACAATATGTTCCATCCCAAGAAACTGAATTTAATGCATCGAAACCTTCCGTGTTAATTCCTTCAAATGTTTCGACTTGTAATTCGAATTCTTTGGTTTTCTCGTTGTAT
This sequence comes from Bacteroidota bacterium, assembly GCA_039795265.1. Lineage (GTDB taxonomy): Bacteria > Bacteroidota > Bacteroidia > Flavobacteriales_D > Crocinitomicaceae > UBA952. The sequence continues at coordinate 3,742 of JBDKEM010000005.1, forward strand.
TTAGCATGATACATGTCTTCAAAAAAACGTTGATCGTCTGGATTCATTCCTCCGCCAGTAGTTTCAGAATTTCGAGCAGTGAAGAATAAATGTTTTCCATCGTTAGTTAAAATGGGACCATATTCTTCATATTTCGAATTCAGATTAGGTGCTAAAAGTTTCCTTTTATTAACCACACCTTCCCGTTTTTCATTTAAAGCAAACTCACATTGAGCAATGTAAATTGGCAAATCGTATTCTTTTGCTGCTTTTGCACCAAGGGCATTGGTTGCGGTTTTGTAATGTGCAACAGCTTGCTCAATATTTCCTAATTTATGATTGATTTTTGCCAACAACATATTCAAATCAGCATCCTCTTTCTCTTTGGTTAATTCTAGCGCTTTATTCCCACTTTCGAGAGCACTATTGTAATTGTTTAAATCAAACTCGGCTGTAGAAACCCAAAAATGTGCTTTCCAATTATTAGGATTTCGAACGCGAGCTTGTTTGAAAATCATGAGCGCATCGTATGTACGACCTAAGTTATACAATTCGGTTCCGTTGCTTATATACTTGGAACTAACTAATTTATCAGAGAAGGAAACCTTTTGTGAATATACATTTGTAAAAAAAAGTAAGGCCGTTAGTAGCAGCGGAAATCTATTCATCTTCATATTTTATGGAACAAAGTAACGAATTCTAAAGTTACACAGTGAAACAAGTTTTCCAAACTGCGTTGTTTATTCTAACTTTGTAGCAATGATTTTTTATAAGACTGTCAACATTTTAACTGTATTTGTAGCATTTCTGTTTGTTTCAAATCCTGTATTTTGTCAAAACGACCCGACATTCGATTACTCCAAATGGACCACCTTAACACCTGGAATGGAATATCGTGAAGTCGATGCCCCTATCAAATCCATTTTAGGCGATTCCAAAATATGCATCCTTCGATTGGATCCCAAAATGTTTGATTACGATATTCACATGGCTACGCGTTACGATAAAAAATCTCGAAATCCGTATGATTGGGCAGACACCTTCAAACTCAATGTGGTCTTTAATGCGAGTATGTATGAACTCGGAAAACCGTTGACAAGTCGTGGATTTCTAAAAGCTGGTGGTCATGAAAACAATGCCGTATTTAGGGAAAATTACCGAAGTGCCATCGCATTAAATCCGAAGGACACAACCTTGCCTAAAATTCAAGTTATCGATTTTACATGCGACTCGTGGTCCAAGAAAAAAAATGAGTACGACGGCATTGCTCAGGGATTACGTATGATTACATGCGACGGAGCAGCAACCGCGTGGAACAAACGAAATCAATCATGCAGTATGATGATAGCAGCCAATGATAAGAAAGGATGGTTTTACATTATTTTTTCCCGTTCACCCTACACGCACAACCAAATGATACGATTCATGAAAGAAATGCCTTATGGCCTGACGAATGCTGTTTATTTGGAAGGTGGTCCTGAAACGTCACTTTTAATTGATGTTAATGGACATTGCATAGAAAAAGTTGGAAGTTATGTTTCAGACACTTATCCCTCAGATAAAAATGTGAATTTCTGGCGATTGCCTAACGTGATTGGGATTAAAATCAAAAAATAGATTTTTCTAGTCTTACTGTTATAAAATTCGCGCTTTCAACTCTTGATAAGCTGTTTGAATTTCTACTTCATCATTTGAACTTGCTGAATTCATATCACTTAGTGTCAATCCGTTTTTTCGAACAATTGCATAACCACGTTTCAAGACATTTTCTGGATGTAACATTTCAACTTTGATTTCGGAATGTTGTAACAAATTCTTGTTCATTAGCAAAATTTCACTGCTCAAGACCTTCGTGTTTTCACTTAATCGACGGATTTGAAAATCACCATTTTGTAACTGATTTTGGGAACTACTTGTAATTTGATAAATGATTTTTTGAAGTTGTTGCTTTGGGTAGACTATTAAATCTGAAACCATTTGAAGTAGGTTTTTCTGAAATAGCATCAAATCCTTTTGATTAGTAGCAATGAACTTTTGCAAATCACTTTTAATCCGCATTTCCGAACGCTTCAAATCAAATTTCGCTTGTTGTTGACGTGAATTAGTCGCTTGCCGAATTGTTGTTGAAAGTAACATCAATTCTCTTTTCCCTGAAACAATCAACGCATCAGAGAAATCTTGGATACGTTCCAAAAGCAAACCTAATTGGTGCTCAAAATCAAAAAACGCGTTGACTAATAAAGTTGCGAGTTGCGTTGGTGTAATCGCATTTCTGAAAGCCACCATTTCAGCAACAGTCATATTTGTTGAATGTCCGATTCCCGTTAAAATTGGTAACGGAAAAGTCGCAATGGATTTACAGAGTTCGTAATTGTTATAACACGTCATTCCCACTTCAGAACCACCCCCACGAACGATGACCACTAAATCAAAATTTTGGATGTTACCTTTAACCAACTCCAAAGCATCGATAATACTTTGAACAGCTACATCTCCTTGCAAATAAGCTGGAAACAAAGTGGTTTGAAAAACAAATCTCGGTTCATTCAGCAACACTTCCATAAAATCCGAAAGTCCTTTACTGGCATCTGCGGAAATAATAGCAATACGTTTTGGTAGAAGCGGAAAAAGTAACAATTGGTTCCGATTCAATAAATCTGCTGCGTGCAAACGTTTTAAAGTTTCGTCGCGTTCACGTTGTAGTTCACCAAGGGAAAATGACGGGTCAATTGTTAAAATCTGAAGGCTCAACCCATAAATTTCGGAGAAAACCACTTTCACTTGCATCAACAAGTTTGTTCCTTCTTTCAAAGGTTCTTTTACAACTTCAATAAATGCACGATTGATACTCTCCAATTGCTGTTTCCAAATCGTAGCCGACATTTGAGCCACAATTCTTTGTTCATCACGTTGCACTAATTCAGGGAACGCATGTCCGCTCGGAAAGCGATTCAATTTGTGCATTTCTGCTTTCACCCAATAGGTTTGGGTATATCTTTCGGACAATGTTTTCTTGATGGAACGAGCAACTTGCTCTAGCGTAAAAATCTGTTTACTTGACACTCAACGAAGTTAAGAAACTAAAAACGATTGACAGTAGTTTTAACCTCCATATTGCATTAAGAACGCTTTCAAAAACTCATCAATCCCACCGTCCATGACTTTATCCACATCTCCCGTTTCAGTTCCTGTTCGAACATCTTTGACCAATTTATAAGGATGCATCACATAATTTCTAATCTGTGAACCCCATTCGATTTTCTTTTTACCCGCTTCTATTTCATTGCGTTTTTCTTGACGTTGGCGCAATTCTAATTCATATAATTGAGAACGTAACAATTGTAAAGCTTTTTCTTTGTTGGCCAATTGAGAACGTGATTCCGAGTTTTCGATGATAATTCCAGAAGGTGCGTGACGCAAACGAACAGCTGTTTCAACTTTATTTACGTTCTGACCACCTGCACCTCCCGATCGAAAAGTTTCAAAAGAAATGTCGGCAGGATTTATATGAATATCAATTGTATCGTTCACCAATGGATACACATAAACCGACACAAAGCTAGTGTGGCGTTTTGCATTGGAATCAAAAGGAGAAATTCGCACCAAACGATGAACCCCATTTTCACCTTTCAAGTAACCAAAGGCAAATTCTCCCTCAAATTGCAAAGTCACCGTTTTCACCCCGGCAACATCACCTTCTTGAAAATTAAGTTCCGTAACCTTGTATCCATTTTTTTGTCCCCACATTAAATACATACGCATCAACATCGAAGCCCAATCGCAACTTTCCGTCCCTCCAGCTCCTGCCGTAATTTGAAGCACTGCACTTAAACCATCTTCTTCATTCGAAAGCATATTTTTAAGCTCTAATTCTTCAACGCGTTCCAATTGAATTTTATATTGTTCGTCGAGTTCTTCCTCTGTTGCCACACCTTCTTTTACAAAATCAAGCATGATTTCAATATCGTCAACGGCGGATTTCAAACTATCAAAAGAATCCACCCAATATTTCAACCCACGAATTACTCGCATTTGTTCCTCCGCTTTTTTCGAGTCGTCCCAAAACCCTGGGTCCTGTGTTTTTAATTCCGCTTCGGAAAGCTGTAATCGTTTTTCTTCAATTTTCAAAAATGATTGTATCGTCTCAACTCGTTTTTGAAGCTCTTTGTATTGATCCAAATTCATGGTGCAAAGTTAGGATATTTTAGAGTGAACTAATTATTCACAATCCGTTCAAGAATTCGGTGAAATAATTACATTTGCCAAAAACAAGAATAAAATGAATGTTCCTGCAGAATTAAAGTACACAAAAGATCACGAATGGATTCGTGTTGAAGGCGATGTTGCAACAGTTGGAATAACTGATTTTGCTCAAAGTGAGTTAGGAGATATCGTATTCGTGGAGATTGAAACAGTTGGCGAAACTTTAGAAAAAGAGGAAGTTTTTGGTTCTGTAGAGGCAGTTAAAACCGTTTCAGATTTGTTTATGCCAGTTAGCGGTGAGATTTTGGAGTTTAATGAAACTTTGGAAGGTGAACCAGAATTGGTAAATTCGGATCCGTATGGAAAAGGTTGGATGGTAAAAGTGAAGCTTTCCAATGTTTCAGAATTGGATGAACTTTTAAATGCAGAAGCGTACCAAGGGATTATTCATTAATACTTTGGCATAATTATTGTTAATGTTTTGTTAAAATTTAAACAATGGAATTAAAAAAGAGTTTAGACGCAAACATTGAAAAGGTACGTTCTAGCCTTTTCATGATTGGAATGAATTTCGTTGCTGGGATCACGCTAGCAGCATTCTCATTTCAAACGAATATTGATGATGGTGATTTGAGTCAACTTGCCCAAACGAACTCAACGAACGTTTATCAGCAGGAAGAGCAACAAAAAGAAACTCCACCACCACCACAAAATACACCAACTGTAAATGTTCCACCTCCTGTTTCTGAAGAAATTGTAATAAAGGACAATACCGAGGAAGAACCTCAGTCTGCAGTTCCAGTACCGCCTCCTGTTGAAATTGCAGAGGAAACCGTTATTGCGCCAGTTGAAGAAGAAATCATTGAGTTCCCGGATGTTGAAGCAACTTTCCCTGGTGGCGCAAAAGAATTAAATCGCTACATCAGCGGTGCGATTCAATACCCAGCAACATCAATTGAAATGAACGAACAAGGAAAAGTTTACTTATCATTTGTTGTTGAAGCAGATGGATCTATTACGAATGTTTCGGTTGAACGAGGTGTAAGTGCCGATTTAGATCGTGAAGCAAAAAGAGTTGTTAGAAGTATGCCAGCTTGGACTCCGGGAGAGGCAAGAGGTAAGAAAGTAAGAACGCGTTGTCGTTTACCAATCAACTTTACATTGGGTTAAGATGCAATTCATAACTGAAAAAGGTCGAAATTCATTTCGGCCTTTTTTTTTGAATATCAACCTGAAAATATTTTAATTTTGCGGTCACTTAACCCAACTACATGAAAAAAATCCAAATGGTCGATTTATCGGCACAGTACGAAAAAATCAAAAAAGAAATAGATTCTTCCATACTAAACGTCATTTCCAATGCAAATTTTATAAATGGTCCTGAGGTCGCACTTTTCAAAGAAGACTTAGAAAAATACCTAAAGATTAAACATGTGATTCCATGTGCTAATGGTACAGATGCATTGCAAATCGCTATGATGGCCCTAGGATTAAAACCTGGAGATGAAGTTATTACTCCTTCTTTTACCTATATCGCTACCACAGAAGTAATTGCACTGTTAGGATTAAAACCAGTTTTTGTGGAAGTAGATAAATACACTTTTTGTATTGATCCATCAGTGATTGAAGAAGCTATTACCGATAAAACGAAAGCAATAGTTCCTGTTCATTTATACGGACAAGCAGCCAACATGAATGAAATAATGCGAATTGCACAAAAACACAATTTGTTTGTGATAGAGGACAACGCTCAAGCAATTGGTTCTGATTACCTGTTAGAAAATGGTGAAAAAGTAAAGACAGGAACAATAGGGAATATCGGATGCACGAGCTTTTTCCCTTCCAAGAATCTCGGATGTTACGGCGATGGAGGTGCGCTATTCACTAACGACGACGAATTGGCTCAAAAAATTAGGATGATTGCTAATCATGGGCAAAATGTGAAATATGTCCATGATATTGTGGGTTGTAATTCAAGGTTGGATACAATACAAGCTGCCATTTTAAGGATTAAACTTCCACATTTGGATGAATATATTGCTTCTCGCAGATTAGTCGCAGACAAATATGATACTGCTTTTAAAGATATTCCAGGTGTACAAATACCTTTTAGAAGCCCAGATTCAAAACACGTATTTCATCAATATACATTGACTTTAGATGGAATAAATAGAAATGAGTTATCAGCTTTTTTATCTTCAAAGGAAATACCGTCAATGATTTACTATCCAATACCTGCACACAAGCAAAAAATGTTTGAAAGCTTTGGTGCAGGAGAATTAAAAATGCCTGTAACAGATTGGTTAACCGATAGAGTAATTTCTTTGCCAATTCATACCGAAATGCAAGAAGATCAGCAAGATTATATTATCGATAACGTACTCTCTTTTTTGCGAAAATAATAAGTTGAAAACTGTTTTAATTACCGGAGCTGCAGGATTTATTGGATCTCATTTATGTGATAGATTCATAAAAGATGGATTTAGGGTAATTGGAATGGACAATCTCATAACGGGAAGACTTAAAAACATTGAACATTTGTTCAAGAACAAGAATTTTGAATTTTACCATCACGACGTTACTAAATTTATACATGTCCCAGGGAAATTAGACTACATTTTACATTTTGCATCACCAGCTAGCCCAATAGATTATTTAAAAATCCCTATTCAAACTTTAAAGGTAGGGTCATTAGGTATCCACAATTGTCTCGGTCTCGCAAAGTCAAAAGGAGCTACTGTTTTAATCGCTTCAACCTCTGAAGTTTACGGTGATCCATTGGTTCACCCGCAAAACGAAGATTATTGGGGAAACGTTAATCCAGTAGGCCCAAGAGGAGTTTACGACGAAGCTAAACGTTTTCAAGAGGCAATAACAATGGCTTATCATAATTTTCATGGTATTCAAGTTAGAATTGCTAGAATTTTCAACACCTACGGTCCACGCATGCGTTTGAATGATGGAAGAGCACTACCTGCATTTGTTGGACAAGCATTAAGAGGAGAAAAAATATCAATATTTGGAGATGGAAGTCAAACTCGTTCTTTCTGTTACATCGACGATTTAATCGATGGGATTGTAAAACTACTTGAGAGCGACATTAACCAACCCATTAATATAGGTAACCCAGACGAAATAACCATTTTGGATTTTGCTAATGAAATAATCTCGGTATTAAGAGACGAGACCCGATTAGAATTTCTACCCTTGCCTATTGACGACCCTAAGCAAAGGAGACCAGATATTTCAAAAGCAAAAGAAAAATTGCATTGGGTTCCCAAGGTAAATCGACATGAAGGATTAAAAAAAACAATAGAATACTTTAAATCATTGTCAAAAGAAGAATTGTTTGAAACAGAACATTATAATTTTGATAATTTTACACGCAAATAAACCTATGGAATACTACGTAAATGAAACTGCCATTGTTGACGAAGGTTGCAAAATTGGAAAAGGCACAAAAATATGGCATTTCTCCCACATTATGTCAGATTGTGAAATTGGAGAAAACTGCAATATAGGACAAAACGTTGTAGTTTCCCCTGGTGTCATTTTAGGCAAAAATGTCAAGATACAAAATAATGTATCCTTATATACTGGTGTAATTTGTGAGGATGATGTTTTTTTAGGTCCATCAATGGTTTTTACAAATGTTGTGAATCCTAGAAGCGGAGTTAATCGTAGAGGACAGTATAGTAAAACAGTTGTAAAAAAAGGGGCAAGTATTGGCGCAAATGCTACAATAGTTTGTGGTCACGACATCGGTGAGTTCGCTTTTATTGGCGCGGGTTCGGTTGTAACCAAACATATTCCTTCCTACGCTTTAGTTGTTGGTAACCCAGCAAGACAAATTGGTTGGATGAGTGAATACGGACATCGACTAACTTTTAATGATGATGGAATTGCAACATGTCCTGAAAGCGGAGAAAGTTACGAATTGAAAAATGGAATTGTAAATAAAATATAAAAAATGTCAGTTGGACAAAAAATAAGATTCGCGGTTGTTGGTGCTGGGCATATCGGCAAACGACACGCAGAAATGATTAGAAGAGATGAAGAAGGGGAGTTAGTAGCAATGGTCGATGTTAGGTCGAAAGAAGAATGTGGAGCTCTGGAATTCAATGTACCTTTCTTTAATGCATTAGACGAATTATTTGCTAGCGGTTTAGAATTTGATGTTCTAAACGTTTGTACACCCAACGGTTTGCATGCTGAACAATCTCTTTTAGCACTTGAACACAAAAAACATGTAGTTTGTGAGAAACCAATGGGATTAACGAAGGAAAGCTGTGAAAAGATTATTTTTAAGGCATTACAAATGTCAAAACAGGTTTTTTGCGTAATGCAAAATCGTTATTCTCCTCCATCGGAATGGATAAAATCTGTGGTATCACAAGGCATCTTAGGAGATATCTTTATGGTTCAGTTAAATTGTTATTGGAATCGTGATGAGCGCTATTACAAAAAAGGTGGCTGGAAAGGCACTTCAGAATTAGACGGAGGAACACTTTTTACTCAATTTTCTCATTTTATCGATATAATGTATTGGCTTTTTGGAGATATAGACAACATTCAAGGTAAATTTGCAGATTTTAACCACAAAGATTCAACTGATTTTGAGGATTCTGGTTTAGTGAATTTTAATTTTATAAATGGCGGAATGGGTTGTATTAATTATTCAACTTCGATAGCAAATCAGAATTTGGAATCGTCAATGACCATTGTTGGTTCAAAAGGAAGTGTAAAAATTGGCGGTCAATACATGAACGAAGTTGAAATTTGTAACATAGAGGGCTATGAAATGCCAACTTTAAAAGAGTCGAATCCTGCAAATGATTATGGACCGTATAAAGGTTCGGCTGCCAATCACAATTATGTCATATCCAATGTAATTGACACCTTAAAAGGAAGAACATCACCAACCACAAATGCACTTGAAGGTTTAAAGGTTGTGGATATCATCGAAAGAATATATAAAGTACGTAATGAACAACTAATCTATACAAAGTAAATATGAACACTAAAATTTACGACAAACTGATCAATGGAGAATCAAAACTTGCTGTCATTGGTCTTGGCTATGTAGGACTTCCAATAGCATTGGAGTTTGCAAGAAAAATCAAAGTAGTTGGTTTTGATATCAACGAAAAAAGAGTGGAAATGATGCGTAACAATCAAGATCCAAGTTGCGAATTAGATTCATCTGCTTTCGAGGGATGTGATATCCATTTCACAGCCGACTTAAATGATTTGAGAGATGTTGAGTTCTACATTGTTGCAGTTCCAACACCTATTGATGATCAAAATCTTCCTGACTTGAAACCACTTTTAGGTGCTAGCCGAACTGTTGGTCAGGTTCTTAAAAAAGGTGATTATGTTGTTTATGAATCAACAGTATATCCTGGTTGTACAGAAGAAGATTGTATTCCTATTCTAGAAGAACTTTCTGGTTTGAAATTCAAAGACGATTTTAAAGTAGGTTATTCTCCTGAACGTATTAATCCAGGAGATAAAGAACATACGCTACAAAACGTAATTAAAGTTGTTTCCGGATGTTGTGACGAATCTTTGGATCAAATTGCTAAGACTTATGAACTTGTAGTTGCTGCAGGTGTTCATCGTGCTGCAACCATTAAAGTAGCTGAGGCAGCGAAAATCATTGAAAATACGCAACGAGACTTAAATATTGCGTTGATCAACGAATTGTCAATTATCTTCAATAAATTGGGCATCAACACATTTGATGTGTTGGAAGCGGCTGGAACGAAATGGAATTTCTTGAAGTTTTCTCCAGGTTTAGTTGGTGGTCACTGTATCGGTGTTGACCCTTACTATTTAACACACAAAGCTCAACAAGCGGGATATCACGCAAAAGTTATCATGAGTGGTCGTGATGTCAATGACTCAATGGGAGCTTATATAGCTGATCAAACGGTTAAGAAAATTATTAAACAAGGGAAACATATTCAAGATGCTCGTGTACTAATTATGGGTGCTACTTTTAAAGAAGATGTTAGCGATATCCGTAATTCGAAAGTAATCGATGTTTATAATGAACTGAAATCATTTGAAATTACAAATGTTGATTTAGTAGATCCACATGCTGATAGCGACGAAATGGTTCATGAATATGGTGTTGCATTGGCTGCTTCAATTGGAGAAAATTATGACGCTGTTATTGTGGCGGTAAATCATAAAGAATATGCTTCATTAGACGAAAACTATTTCAAAGGGATTTTGAAAGACGGAAAAGGTGTTTTTGTTGATGTTAAGGGTATCTTCAAAGGGAAAATTAAAGACCTAACTTATTGGAGTTTGTAATGAATTTCAAAAGACATATTATGATTACAGGGGGAGCCGGTTTTATCGGCTCTCACCTTGTTAGAAGGTTTGTAAATCGATATGCCGACTACAAAATTGTTAATGTTGATAAACTCACGTACGCAGGTAACTTAGCGAATCTAAGCGATGTAGAAAATGCATCGAATTATTTTTTCGAACGTGTAGATATTACCGACATCAAAGGTATTCGTGATGTATTTCAAAAACATGAAATAACTGACGTAATTCATTTAGCAGCAGAATCTCATGTTGACCGTTCAATTGAAGGTCCTATGGAGTTTGTAATGACCAACGTTGTTGGAACGGTTAATTTATTACAAGCAGCTAAAGAATATTGGACAGAATTTGAAGGACATGTTTTTCATCACGTGTCAACTGATGAGGTTTATGGTAGCTTAGGCGATGAAGGTTTATTCACTGAAGAAACACCTTATGATCCAAGAAGTCCTTACTCCGCCTCAAAAGCTTCTTCAGACCATTTTGTTTCAGCGTTCTGGCACACCTACGGACTTCCTGTGAAAATGTCAAACTGTTCAAATAATTATGGTAGTCATCACTTTCCTGAAAAGTTGATTCCGTTAATGATTCACAACATCAAGAATAGCAAACCGCTTCCTGTTTACGGAAAAGGCGACAATATTCGTGACTGGTTATGGGTTGAAGACCATGCAAGTGCTATCGATACTATTTTCCATAATGGACGACTTGGGGAGTCATATAACGTTGGAGGCTTAAATGAGTGGACCAATATCGAACTAGTTCATTTCTTATGTGAATTGATGGATAAAAAACTGAATCGCGAGCCGGGAACATCTAAAGCTTTAATTACATACGTTAAAGATAGAGCTGGTCATGATAAACGTTACGCAATTGATGCCACTAAATTGGAAACTGAACTTGGTTGGAAACCTTCAATTACCTTCGAAATTGGTCTGGAAAAAACAGTTGATTGGTATTTAGAAAATGAAGAATGGGTGAATCAGGTTACTAGTGGCGATTACAAGGAATATTACAATCAAATGTATTCTAATAGATAATTATGGGTTGGTTTGACCTTTTTAAGAAGAAACCGGAAACGTTACCTCCGTTTGATTTATCTGTTTTTCAAACAGACATGCACAGTCATTTAATTCCTGGAATTGATGATGGTGCGCAAGAAATGAATCAAACCTTGGCGATGCTAACTAAATTTCAAGAGCTTGGCTATAAAAAGGTCATTACCACACCGCATATAATGTCTGACTCATTTCCGAACAGCCGAGACACTATCTATCCTGGATTGGATAAGGTAAGGGAGGAAGCTCAAAAAATTGGTCTAAGCATTGAAATTGAAGCTGCAGCAGAATATTATTTCGATGAAACGTTAATGGCAAAAATTAAAGCAAAGGACATCTTATCTTTCGGATATGATTATGTGCTTGTAGAGTTCGCGTTTCACTCTCCTCCTCAATTTTTAGAACAGTTATTTTTTGAGCTTCAATCTAGAGGTTATCGACCAATTGTTGCCCATTTCGAGCGATATATGTATTATTTAGGTAGTATCGAAAAGGCAATTGAATGGAGGGAAAAAGATATTAACATACAAGTCAATTTGAATTCATTGTCTGGTCATTATGGCCCTGACATTAAAAGACAAGCAGAGCGTCTAATTGATGCTGAGGAAGTTGACTTTGTCGGGACAGATTGTCATCGAATTGAACATTTAATGTTACTAGAAAGAAATTTAACTTCTCCATACATTCACAAACTTGGGGATATGCAATTAAAAAATACTCGTTTGTGAAAATTTGGTTATTGCGTCATGCAAAAACTGAAAAATCTGCACTTTCAGGTAAAGATTTTGACCGAAAACTAGCCCCTCAAGGAGTAGAACAAATGAAGGCTCTTCAAGCATTTTTATCCCAAATTTCACCACCTACCCTTGTACTTTGCTCAACCGCGAAACGAGCACGACAAACAGCAGCCTTGATTCAAACCCCTACCGAAATAGAATTTCTCGATGAACTCTACTTGGCGTCATTATCAGAAATAAAATCCATTATTGAACGATATTCAAGCATAGATGGTATTATGATTATTGGTCATAATGATGGCTTATCTGAATTTGCATCATGGCTACTTGGTGATTATTTCCACTTACGAACTGGAGAATTGATCATAATTGATTGTCAAAATCTAAAATCAAATGAATTGATTTCTCAAATTGGCTCAATTATTTTTCAATTTCGTGGAAAATAAAAAAAGCACCTCTAAAGGTGCTTGAATATTGACTAATGGAATTTAAATCCTACACTGTCATTATATCTTTTTCCTTTAATTCAACTAAATCGTCGACTTTTTTAATGAATGAATTAGTGATTTTCTGAATCTCTTCTTCAGCACCTTTTTCCAAATCCTCAGAAAGACCATCTTTTTTCATTGATTTTATCATATCCAAGGCTTCTTTACGATTATTCCGTATACCAACTTTGGCATGTTCAGCCTCAGCTTTGGCCTTTTTAACTAAGTCTCTTCTTCTTTCCTCTGTTAACGGCGGAACTGCAATCATTAACTGCTCTCCATTATTCTGTGGATTAAGACCTAAATTCGCATTGATTATTCCACGAGCAATTTCATTCAGCATATTTTTTTCCCATGGCTGTACCACAATCGTTCGAGCATCCATAGTATTTACATTGGCAACCTGCTGTATAGGAGTCATTGAACCATAATAGTCCACCAAAACACCTTGCAACATAGCAGGACTGGCCTTGCCGGCTCTAATTTTAATTAACTCAGATTCTAAATGTTGCAAAGTTTTATGGTTAGACGATTTAAATTCATCATAAACCAATTCTAATTCTTCAATCATCCTTTATTAATTTTTTACAATTGTACCAATTTTTTCGCCACTCATCAACTTCTTAAGATTTCCTTTAGTATCCATATCAAAAACAATTATAGGTAAATCATTTTCTTTACACAGCGTAAATGCTGTCATGTCCATTACGCTCAAACCTTTTGCATAAACTTCATCAAAAGAAATAGATTCATATTTTGTAGCTGTAGGATCTTTTTCTGGATCAGCGGTATAAATACCATCTACACGTGTACCTTTTAGAATTACATCAGCGTTTATTTCAATTGCTCTTAACGAGGCTGCTGAATCTGTTGTAAAAAATGGATTACCAGTACCCGCTCCAAAAATGACAACAATTCCTTTCTCTAAATGACGTACAGCTTTTCTCCTAATAAAAGGTTCTGCAATTTCCTTCATTTCAATTGCTGATTGTAAACGCGTAATTACACCAACCGACTCAAGTGCAGCTTGTAAAGCCATTGAATTAATCATTGTCGCAAGCATGCCCATATAATCACCATGAGTTCTATCCATTCCGCCTTGCTCTGCTTGAACGCCTCGAAAAATATTTCCACCACCAATTACTATGGCAACTTCAATTCCAAGTTCATGAATTTCCTTGATTTGAAGTGCGTAATCGTTTAAACGCTGGTTGTCTATTCCAAATTGCTTAGAACCCATTAACGATTCACCACTTAACTTTAAAAGAATTCTTTTATATTGCATATTCCGAAAACTAAAAACAAAAAAAAAGCTATCTAAAAGATAGCTTTGTAATAATTAACTAAGTGAGAATCGCTTAAAGTCAGTAACCGTTAATCCTTTCTCAGTAGCTTCTAAGAACTGTTCAACAGTTAATTTATTATCACGAATAAACTCTTGACTTAATAGCGTATTTTCTTTGAAGAATTTTGTCAATCTTCCCATAGCTATCTTCTCAGCCATATCAGCAGGTTTTCCTTCCTGAATAGCCAACTCTTTACCTATTTCTATTTCACGTTCGATAGTTCTAGCGTCAACACCGTCCTTATTTAAAGCTATTGGGCTCATCGCGGCAACTTGCATTGCTACTTGTCGACCCGCTTCAGCTGCGTCATCAGAACCACTATTTAGACCAACTAAAGTTGCTAATTGATTTCCAGGGTGATTGTAAGCAACTACTTTACTTGCTTTAATGACTGCAAAAGCAGACAAATCTAACTTCTCTCCAATAACACCAATTTGCTCCGTAATTTTATCTTCGACACTTAATTTGTCATCGTAAGCTAAAGCTTTTAAAGCATCAGCATCAACAGGCAACTTTTCTAGCGCTAAATCAACGAATGATTGAACCAAAGCAACGTAACCATCATTTTTTGCTACGAAGTCTGTTTCACAGTTTAAAGTTAAAATAACACCTGTTGTACCATCAGCAGAAGCTTTTGCTAAAACAACACCTTCTTTAGCTTCATTACCACCACGCTTAGCAGCAATTTTCTGACCTTTTTTTCTTAGAATATCAACGGCTGCTTCAAAATCACCATTAGCCTCAACTAATGCGTTTTTACAGTCCATCATACCAGCGCCTGTTTGCTGGCGTAATTTGTTTACATCTGCAGCTGTTATAGCCATGACTTATCGTTTTTTATTAATCGTTTTTTGTTTCTTCTGCACTAGACTCGTCTGTAGTGGTTTCAGCTACTGGAGCCACTTCTTCTTTATCTGCTGCTTTAATATTCTTACGTTCTTCTAGGCCTTCACGAATGGCATCGCAAATAGCGTCAATCACCAGTGTAATCGATTTTGTAGCATCATCATTCGCAGGTATAGGGAAATCCACTAATTTAGGATTTGAATTCGTGTCAACCATTGCAATGGTTGGAATGTTCAATCTACGAGCTTCAGCCAAAGCAATATGTTCTTTCAAAATGTCTACAATAAAGATTGCGGCAGGTTGACGAGACATATCAGCAATCGAACCAAAAGTCTTTTCCAATTTTTCTCGTTGACGTGTTTTAAACAATTTCTCTCTTTTGTTTAAAGTATCCCAAGAACCATCAGTTTTCATTTTGTCAATTGAAGACATTTTACGAATCGACTTACGAGTTGTTTGGAAATTCGTCAACATACCTCCTGACCAACGTTCAGTTACGTAAGGCATGTTTACTTTGGAAACTCTTTCAGCTACAATTTCTTTCGCTTGCTTTTTAGTTGCAACAAACAAAACTTTTTTGCCTGATTTCGCAATTTGTTTCATTGCTGCACACGCTTGTTCAAGGTGAACAATGGTTTTATTTAAGTCAATGATGTGAATTCCATTCTTCTCTTCGAAGATATATGGAGCCATTGCTGGATTCCATTTTCTTTTTAGGTGACCAAAATGTACACCAGCCTCAAGAAGGGCGTCAAATGTGAATTTAGACATATTTAATTATTGTTTACTTTCCTTATTAAAACAATTGCAGAGGGTAATCTTAATTAAGGTACTCCGCAACTTGGATACTAAACCGTTCAATACGATATTAACGTTTAGAGAACTGGAATTTCTTACGAGCTTTTGGTTGACCTGGTTTTTTACGTTCTACCATTCTTGGATCACGTGTCATTAATCCATCAGCCTTCAATACAGGTTTATAATCAGCTGAGACTTCAACTAAAGCACGAGAAATACCAAGACGTATTGCTTCAGCTTGACCATTTATACCACCTCCAGAAACGTTTACTTTCACGTCATATTGACCAACTGTTTCTGTCAATGCGAAGGGTTGATTGATTTTAGTTTGAAGAACATCAATTGGAAAAAACTCATTCACTTCACGTTTGTTAATTGAAATTTTTCCTGTTCCTTTTTTCAGGTAAACACGGGCAACTGCCGTTTTTCTTCTTCCTAAAGCGTTAATAACTTCCATGTATTTTTATTTGAGAGAATCAAGATTTAATACTTCAGGTGTTTGTGCCTCATGATTGTGCTCACCACCTTTGTAAACTCGTAGGTTAGTATATAATTTTCGTCCTAAAGCGTTTTTAGGCAACATCCCTTTCACAGCCTTTTCAATTAAGCGCTCAGGGTGATTTTTCAACATGTCTTGTGCTGAAGTAAATCGTTGTCCTCCTGGATAGCCAGAAAAGCGAACGTACTCTTTGTTCACTAATTTTGTTCCAGAAAAAGCAATCTTTTCTGCGTTAATCACAATTACATTGTCTCCGCAGTCAGCGTGAGGTGTATAACAAGTTTTGTATTTGCCACGGATTATTTTCGCGACTTTACTTGCCAAACGACCTACTGTTTGACCTTCTGCATCTACAATAAACCACTTTTTGTCCGCGGTTGCCGTATTACCTGATAACGTCTTGTAACTTAATGTATTCACGGTTTCTTCTTTTAAATAACTATATCTAATCCCCGAATTTAGGGGTGCAAAGATACGATTAATGTTTTTACTTGCAAGTGAATTGTTGAAAAATAATCTTATTTCGCCTTGAATTTGTTAATAGCATTTTTGGTAAAGTCACTTAAGACCAACGTACCACTCATTTCTGCACGTTCAATTAACAACTGATCCCAGTTCTCAGTTCCTTCCCAAAAAATAGATTTTAACATGCGCATTGCCTCTGGATTAGAATTTGAAAGCTGAACAGCCAAACGATCTAAAGCACTATCCATTTGATCAACAGATTCAAAAATTTCAACATATAATCCTTTTGACTTCGCCCATGAAGCAGAACGCCATTCGGTTGCATTAATTGCTAATTCACTCATAGCTGCAAGTCCAACTTTTCGTTGAACAGCAGGACCAACAACAAAAGGTCCGATTCCAACGGCCAACTCCGAGAGTTTCACATCCGCTGTGTCCATTGCCAAACAATAATCAACCGAGGATGCGATTCCGACGCCACCGCCAACTGCTTTTCCTTGAACTCTTCCGATGATGAATTTTGGACACTTTCTACAAGCGTTAATCACTTTTGCAAAACCAGAAAAGAATCGACGACCAGTATCAATATCTTCTATTGAAATCAGTTCATCAAAACTTGCTCCCGCACAAAATGCCTTTTCTCCTAACGATTGTAATACTATAACTTTAGCTTCCGAATTTTGACCTAACTCCGTTATAGTATCCGCTAATTTTTGTAAAATTCTTCCTGGAAGGCTATTACTCAAAGGATGCCCAAAAGTCACCGTCGCAATTCCTCTCTCATCTATTTGGTGGGTAACACTCCCCTGCTCTACTGCTGTTGTCATATTCTTATTTTAATGTAAAACTATCCGTTCCAATAAGGTTTCCATCACAGTAGATTCGGACTTTGTAATTTCCTTTTTGTGCTGTTTCACCTTTTAAATCATAATAAATAGTTACATCAACAGATTGATTTTGATAATCGATTTCTTTTTTATCCGAATATGGTATTGTACTTCCATCGATATCTACAGTGGCACTCGTTCTTGATTGCATCGTTTGACCATCAGGACCAATGATTTGCATGTAAACAGACTTTTTACCAGGACTTGCCAAGGTGTTCTCAACGATGGTAAACGAGCTTCTGAATTGAATTGCACTTTTAGCTTTATCGGTTGGTTCTGTCGTTTTGTTTAATTTCATTCTTAATGCCTCGGAAGAAATACCAGCCGCCGTCAATTTTGCTCCTTTTTTCACCAAAGCTCCTTTGTCATCGGCTTCTTTTCTGAATAAATCACGTTCAGTACTAGTTTCTGAAAGTTTCGTTGTTGTTTCGTCCAATTTGGAAGTCAATTGAATGTTAAGTGTGTTTAGAGAGTCAATTTGTCGAACGTAACTTCTCATAATTCCTCGTAAAGTTTCATTTTCTTGACGAACCTTCATTAATTCTCTGGCTGACAAACGTTTATTAGACTCTAACTTGTTGATTAGCTCTTGTATTTTTGCCTTTTGAATGTTTAAACTGTCAGCTTGTGTTTTATCTTTAGCGATTAACTTGTCATAAGTTGCCAACATATTTTTAAAATCGGTTTTAAGATCGTTTGACATATTACCGACGTACCCTTCCATCATTTCATTCATTCCCTGCATATCAGACTTTAGGGTTAGATTTTCATTCGTACAATTATTTAACTCTGTACGTTTTGATGACCACATGTATGCCATTACTGCTAAACCTGCGAGTAAGACAAAAATCACTGCTAAATAAGCAACATTGGAATTAGATGAAGATTGATTTTCAGACATAATTAATTGTTTATGGGGACAAAAGTAAAGGTTAAAGGGATTTATCCGTAACGTAAATTTCAATTTTCATTCAAATCAGCGCTAAAAGTCAGGTTTACCAATTCTGAAAAGTTATATTTTTCAGAAATCTGTAAATGCTGCTTGCACCAACTGCTGTAAATCGACTATCCGTTGTGGCAGGGTATGGTCCTCCATGATTCATAGCTAAATGAACACTAACTCCTGTTGGAACGCCATTAAGAATCAAACGACCCACTTTGTCTTTTAACATTTGGAACCAATCTTTACTTTTTATTTGATCCGATTTCAAATCGGTTAAAATGGTGCCCGTTAATTGTCCATGAAGTTTACTCAAACATTTCTCAAGTTCCAAATCATCTTCATAACGGATTATTAAAGCGAAAGGCCCGAAAACTTCCTCCTGTAAATTCTCATGATTCAAAAAGGTTCGTGCGTCACAGGTTGCCAAAGTAATATTTCCTTGCATCGAAAGTTCACTGGATTTCTCTACAACTAATTGAACTTTATCTGTTTGCAATTTTATCTCTTTGTTTTTCTCAAAGTTCGCCAAGATACTGGGATGTAGCATAAAGAAATTGGAACAATTAGAAATCTGATGTATTAATTGTTCGATGAATTCAGAACCTCCATTGGAATTTGGCAAAAAAATCAGTCCTGGCTTTGTACAAAATTGTCCTGCATCATTTGTAATTGAATGCGCTAAAAGTTCAGCATATTTTTTACTTTCCTTCCATTCTGTAAAGTTAATAACAACTGGATTGGAACTTCCCATTTCTGCGAATACGGGAATTGGACTTAACCTCCTATTTGCTAAGTCAAAAATTGCGCGACCACCTTGAATGCTTCCAGTAAACCCAACTCCTTTGACCCTTTCGTCTGTTACCAATTGTGTTGCAAGACTATAACCATCATCGAGAAGGTGTGTAAAGACACCGTTAGGAAGTTCTAATTTTTCAGCGACCTTTTTGACCGCACTTGCCACTTTAATACTCGTTAATGCGTGAAAAGGATGCGCTTTCACAATAACAGGGCAACCCGCTGCAATTGCAGCCACACTATCACCACCGATAGTAGAATAAGCCAAGGGAAAATTACTCGACCCCAGTACCACTACTGGGCCAATCGGACATAGATGTTTATATAGCGTTGGGAAGTTGTAGTCCTGTTTTTCTGTTTGAGCTGTTATTCTTGAAAAGTTGGTTTGCAGAAAATTAGCGAAATGTTCCAATTGAAACAAGGTTCTGGTAAATTCTACTTCAAAACGTGAAACGGACAAACCACTTTCAAGACAATAAAAATATTGTATTTCAGATTGATCTTGAATTAACTGTCCGCGAATTGCAAGTAAAAAATCTACGCGAAGTTGAATTGATTTATTCTCCCAAAAATGTCTTGATAGATGAGCGCTATTGAGTGCTTCCTCAATTTCTTGTGAAGAACTACATTCAATAACAATTTCGTTTTTTGTGTTTCTTTCCGGACAAAAGGTGCGAAATGTCCTAATCGATTCCACTTGAAAGGAATTTAAATTTCCGCCAAAGTGAATTGAAAACTTTCCATGATTTGATTGGAAAGGATTTTTTTGCAAGCTGTTTCCACTTTTGTATTGGCCTCTTCAATCGAATCTGCTTCAACAAACAAACGAATGTGTTTCCCGATTCGAACCCCAGTAATTTCTGGTAAACCAACATTGGTCATTGCGTTTGTAACGGCTTTTCCTTGTGGATCAAGCAATGCATCAAGAGGCATCACGTCAATTTCGGCTTTAAATTTCATTCTTTTTTATTTGAGAGTTTTCAATAATCGATAAAAGCAAATACAAAGTTACGATAATCGGAATAGACCAAAGTCGGAAAATTACAATTGACAACAAAGATAAGCCAATTAACGTGTACCTGAATTTGTTATCCTTCCAAGTTAAATTTTTAAATTTCAAGGCAATAAGTGGAACATTTGCAACCATTAAAATCGAAAACAAAACAACTATTCCAACTAGAGAATAACAATCAAAAATTTGACGAACGTAATCACTTTTATATCCCCAATTCGGTAATTCAGTGTAAAAATAAAGTGGAAAAAAAATAAAAAATATGGTCGCAAGAGGTGTCGGCACTCCGATAAACTTATCCGTTTGACGCTCATCAATGTTGAATTTTGCTAATCGAAACATCGCGAAAAATGGAATTATCATTGCTGTGAAAGGAAGCCATTTAATTGTTGCATCAAAATAATTCGGTTCGTTATAGAAAAAAGCGCGCACCCATGCCAAAATCTGAATTTCAGGATACGTATCGATGTCTCCCTGAAACAGTCGTAAACCATTCTCTTGAATTTTTAATCCTGTTTGATCCACTCCTAATATTATCATCACAAACATTAACATTCCTGGAGCTATGCCAAAACTCACCATATCTGCAAGAGAGTCCAATTGTTTTCCCAAGGGTGAATGTTGTTGCAAAACACGAGCAGCCATGCCATCAAAAAAATCAAAAATCGCGCTTAAAAGTAAAGCCAAACAAGCCAAATCTAGCCTACCAGACAAAGTTGCGATTATTGAAAAGAAACCGCCAAGTAAATTTGCGGCGGTTAATAAATTAGGAACATTAAACATCCTTATAGTTGATGATGATAGTTGACCTTTGTTATCCATTTTATTTCGCTTATTTTTACGCCGATTTGTGAATTTTTGCACAAAGAACACAATTTTAAATCAAAAGAAAGGTTAATTGCAAAAACAATATTCATGTTCAAAAACCTCTTAAATTCTATTTTATTTCTTTCAACTTCGACAATCCTATTTGCTCAATCGACAACAACTACACCCAAATATTCGAATGAATTTCTTTCACTAGGTGTTGGTGCAGATGCATACGGAATGGGAAATGCAGTTGTTGCCAGTACCGATAATGTGAATTCAATTTATTGGAATCCAGCAGGTTTGGTCAATGTAAATAAATGGATGGAAGTCTCATTTATGCACTCTGAGTATTTTGCAGGAATTGCCAAATATGACTATCTAGGATTTGCACATACAATAGACGAAAAAAGCGCTTTCGGAATTGCGGCAATTCGTTTTGGAGTAGATGATATTCCAAATACAACCCAATTAATTGATAATAATGGTGTTATCAATTATGACAAAGTTAGTTCATTCACTGCTGGAGACTATGCCTTTCTTGGTTCTTATTCACGAAAATTAGGAGTTGAAGGATTGAGTATTGGAGGGACAGCAAAATTTGTATATCGTAAAGTTGGTGATTTTGCCAAGTCTTACGGATTTGGTTTGGATGCTGGTCTTCAATACCGCGCTAAGAAACACTGGCGATTTGGATTAATGGCTCGAGATGTAACTTCGACGTTCAACGCATGGGTTTTCAACATTGACGAAGCGACTCAAAATGTGTTTATCAATACAGGAAATGCCATACCTGAAAACGGTTTGGAAATCACGCTTCCCAGAATTATTTTGGCTGCTGCCGGTAATTTTGATTTAGGTGAAAAAGGATTTAAATTAGGTGGTGAAATAAATGTAGATTTAACGACTGACGGACGAAGAAATACATTGATTTCGGCAAAACCATTTTCGATCGACCCACACATGGGAATCTTCGCTGGGTTTAAAGAAATTGTGAAATTAAGAGCAGGAATTTCAAATTTTCAGCGTTTCACAAACATGGACGAATCCAAATATTTAGGATTTCAGCCTAATCTCGGACTTGGATTGACTTTAAAAGGATTCTCTCTTGATTATGCTTTTACCCGTCTTGGAGCATCTGAGGCAAATTATTATACGCATATTTTTTCTGTTCGACTTCGATTAGATAAACCTAAAAATGCAAAAAAATGAGGCAACGACTACTACTCATCTTTCTCCTTGTTTTAAATTTCAGTTCCTTCGGACAAACGTATGGTAACGAATGGATCAACTACAATCAAAAATATTTTTCCTTTCCAATTGTTCAATCTGGAATTTACAAAATTGAATACAGCACGCTTGAATCTTTAGGAATTCCACTTGCTAGTATTTCTACGCAAAATTTCCAAATCTTTGGTCGTCAACGAGAGGTTGCGCTGTATATGCAAGATGGTGGAGATAATCAATTTAATAATGGCGATTACTTCCTCTTTTATGCCCAAAGAAATGATTGTTGGTTGGATTCGACACTTTTCGATAACGCCGCTTGGATTGGGAACCCTTATTACAGTATGTATAACGATACAATCAATTATTTTTTCACTTGGAACAATCAAATTAACAATAAACGCGTTACGATTGAAACCGATTTGAATATCAATGGATTTACCGCTTCAAACTACGTTATCACAGACAAGTTTGATTACTTTTTCGAGAAATATAACGAGGGAGAAAAAAATTCGGAAGCGGCAAGTTCTTTCTTTGTTAAAGGTGAGGGCTGGGGTAAAAATGCCATTAATGGTGCCAGTGCAAATGGGAATTCTTGGAACTTTTCAACGGTTCAGTTCGAAAATATTTACCAAGGCTCAGATGCGCCTAATGTAATTTATAAATCGGTTATCGTAGGTCAATCCAACGCTACACCACCATCCAACAATTTACCTAATCACCATTCCAGACATACCATAGGAACAAACAACATTGCTTTTGTTGACACCACATTTACTGGATTTAAGTCGATGTTTATTAACAAATCGATTCCTGTTTCATTATTTCCTGCATCTGGCAATTCTAATTATCGTGTGCGAATAATTGGAGATTTGGGGGTGGCAACGGACTTTCAATCCATTAATTACTATTCTTTTTTATATCCTAGAACAACCTCGTTTAACAACACAAATAAAACGTCGTTTTTTGTCAACAATAACCCTGTTCAATCCAAAATCCGATTGAACATCAGTAATGTAAACATGCCCAGTCCTGTGATGATGGTTATGGGACAAAATGCAGTTCGTTGGATTCCATTGACGGGGCAAGGAAGTAGTTTTTCTGCTTTGGTTCCAAATGACGCTTCTAATAATCAACTCGTTGTTTTACAAGATGCATCGACAATAATCAACTTGACCAATCTTGCACCAGTAAACCAAACTGGAGACTTTACCAATTTCGCTTCCATCAGCAATAAGGAGAAAGCACTTTTATTCATTTATCCGACGAAATTAAAAAACAAGTCGTTAGAATATGCAGCTTATCGTTCATCTACCGCTGGAGGCTCTCATAACGTAATCCCAGTGAACATTGAAGAACTTTATTTGCAATATGGTGGTGGTATCCCAAAACACATCAGTGCAACACGTCGATTTGCACAACAGATGTACAATTTGACTACTCAAAAACCAGTTGGAATGTTCTTAATCGGTAAAGGAATTCGAGAAGCGAATGTCACATCTGCAACAAATTTAGGTCCTGGTTCAAGAACAAATTCAGAAGTATATCAAAACAATTTAATTCCATCCTTTGGTCAACCTTCTTGTGATGCATGTATCAGCTCTAATCTTCCTGGCACCAACAAATGGTCACCCTTAATTCCAACCAGTAGAATTTCTGTTCAAACAGAGGAGGAACTACAAATTTATTTTTCAAAAGTGGTTCAATTTGAACAGCAACAAAACCAATCTTCCGCTTACTCCACAGCAACAAAAGACTGGCAAAAACACATTCTACATTTTTCAGGGGGTACAGATGCTACTGAACAGGAGATTTTTCAAACTTACCTAAATAATATGGGTAACATTGCGAAGGACAGGGAATTCGCGGGAACGGTGCAATTGGTCGCAAAATCAAGTAGCGCTCCGATTACACCAACTGAATTACAAGCAATTAAAGACAGAATTAAGGACGGTGTAACACTAATGAATTTCTTTGGACATTTTACTACCTCGGAATCGGGATTTGATGTTAATCTAGATGAACCTGCCAATTGGGATAACCAGGGAAAATACCCTTTACTTCTTGCGAATTCTTGTTATAACGGAAATATTTTTCACAACGCAGAATCTAATTCTCAAAACTTTGTACTTGCACCAAATGCCGGAGTAATTGGCTACATCGGAACAATCGATTATGGATTCACTTCTGCTTTAAATAGTTACTCTAGAGCATTTTATCGTCAATTTGCTCGATATAACTATGGTGGAACAATTGCGTCTCATATAAAATATGTTTTAGACTCATCTTACTCAGCAAACGCAAGTTTAATAACAGAGGCAACATTTTGTCAAATGACCTACAATGGTGACCCAATGTTGCGATTAAATTACCACAATAAACCAGAAGTGGAAATCACTGATTCACGAGTTTCCTTTGGACCCAATTTGGTGACTTATGCAACTGATAGTATTTCTGTTTCTATCACCATGAGAAACTTGGGAAAAGCAATTAATGATCCCTTTACGGTAGAAGTTCGTCGTGATTTCCCTGGAAGTAATTCCGATTCACTTTATTTTGCTACTGTAAGTGGTTTGAATTACGAAAAAACCATTCAAATCAAAATGCCATTTCTCCCAACAATTGGTGTTGGTTTAAACAAGTTCACAATAAGTGTGGATATTCCATCATACATCTCAGAACAATACGACGAAACCAACAATAACCGTATTTTCAAGAACTTCTTAATCGATATAGATGGAATTCAACCGGTTTTACCTGAAAATTTTGCAGTTGTCCCGCGAGATACCATTTCGTTGTATGCTTCTACAATCAATCCATTGTCTTCCATTCAAACCTATCGTTTTGAAATCGATACCGTTCCGACTTTCAATTCTAATTTCAAACGTTATGCCGAAAAAGTTGGCTTAGGAGGAGTTAAATCCGTTAACTGGAACGAATGGAAATCTGTTAATAACAACAATTTACAACCCTTAAATTTCACGGATAGCTCGGTTTATTATTGGCGAGTTGCTTTAGTCGAAAATAATCCCGTTTGGAAAACGCGATCTTTTCAGTATATTAAGGGGAAAAGTGGTTGGGGTCAAGCTGACTTCCAACAGTTTGTTGACAATAGCTTCACAGGAATTAACTTGAACACATTAAATCAATTACGTGAATTTACTCCTAATTCATCGGATATTTCATGTCGTGTTTTAGCAGCAATCCCAGGTGCGAACATGTACAACAATGCTTGGTATTTGAATGGCGTTCAACAAGATTATAACATCTGTACAATTACACCAAAATTACAAGTTGCGATTATTGATAAGTCTTCTCTAACCGCTTGGGAAACTCGTTTTACTTATCCCAACGGAACGGTTGCTAACCCGAATAACAACTTTGGGAATGCCAACGACAATGGTGGATGCGAGCAACGTCCAATGAAGTTTTTTACCTTCAATCAGAATAGTTCTACACAATTAGCTGCTTTTAGGAATTTGGTTGAAAATATTGTTCCTTTCGGAGATTATATCTTGGTATATACTCCAATTACCACACGTTACGATTGGTGGAACACTTTTGATCCAGCACTTTACCAAACATTTGCGAATTTGGGTTCTGATAGCATCGTTCCTGGTCGAGCGAATCGTCCTTTTGCATTCTTAACCCGTAAAGGCGATCCGAATTTTGTGGTAGAAGTATTCTCTCAAAATAACGAGGAAATTCTTTTGGAATCAACACTAACAGGAGTACAATCAACAGGGAGAGAAGTAAGTCCGATAATTGGTCCCGTTTCTAAATGGGAAAGTCTGTTTTGGAAACATCGTTCATTAGAATCGAATTCGTCTGATCAAACTGATTTAGAAATTCAAGTTCTTAACGCCTATGGGGCTTATCAGTTTTCGATAAACCCAGAACTTCCTTCGGGTGATTCATTGTACAATCTCTCCAGCCAAATAGACGCCAATTTGTATCCAAATATTCGTTTGATTTCTAAATATTCCGATGCTCAGACACAAACTCCAGCTCAACTAGATTATTGGCAGGTGCTTTATGAAGGTCTTCCTGAGGCAGCAATCGATGCGACAAATGGTTACACATTTCTTCCAAATGATTCCATTCAAGAAGGCAACGTGGCAAAATTTTCTGTTAACATCCGCAATATTAGCGACATAGACATGGACTCACTGTTGGTAAATTATTACATTGTCGATGCCAATCAAACGAAACGAATTCTACCCTACTCACGTCAAGATTCACTCAAAGTTGCTGGTTCCTTAAAGGATACTATTTCATTTTCTACGCTTGGTTTGAAAGGGACAAATTGGTTCCACATGGAAGTAAATCCTTATTTAGATGCCACATCCACTATAACTGACCAACCCGAATTGACGCATTTAAATAATGTGCTACAATTTCCTTTTAATGTTTACGGTGAAAATAAAAATCCTCTACTCGATGTGACCTTCAATGGACGTCATATCATGAATAAAGACATCATTGCGCCAACTTCAGAAATTGTAATTAGCCTGAAGGATGAAAATCCTTATTTAATAATGGATAGTGATGCTGATACCGCACGCTTTGGCGTTTACTTAACGGATCCAAGTGGCGTTCAAAGACGAGTTTATTTTATGAATTCAAACGGAACTCCTAACATGACTTGGATTCCTGCAACGGCTCAAAATAAGAAATTTAAAATCATATTTTCAAAGAATTTTGATGTTTCTGGAATCTATAATTTGACCGTTCAAGGCACAGACCGTTCTGGAAACCTGTCTGGTGATTTAGAATACAACATCAATTTCGAGGTAATTTTGGAATCTTCTATTACACAAATGATGAATTACCCAAATCCATTTTCGACGAGTACACGATTTGTCTTTACATTAACTGGCGACCAAGTTCCAGACGATATTCAAATTCAAATTATGACCATTTCAGGAAAAGTTGTTCGTGAGATAAACGAAGCCGAACTGGGTCCAATCCAAATTGGAAGAAACATTACACAATTTGCCTGGGATGGAAAAGATAACTTTGGAGATCCACTCGCAAATGGAGTTTACCTCTATCGTGTCAAAGCAAAAATTAACGGACAGGATATTAAAATGTTGAACAGTGGTGCAGATGCTTATTTCCATAAAGGAATGGGTAAAATGTATATTCTTCGCTAATAAAATCTTGAAATGGGAAAATCTGAATTGAATTATACTGCTGCATTTGAAGAATTACAACTCATAGTTGCTGAAATGGAAGACGGACAAATCAACGTTGATGAACTTTCTGAAAAAGTCAAAAGAGCTGCGGTTTTAATTAAAATTTGTCGAGAAAAACTTTATGCTACAGAGTCGGATGTTAAAGGAATTCTGAAGGACTTAGAAGAAACAAATCTCGACTAATAAAATGGAAAACTACGATTTTATTGGAGATATTCACGGACATGCTGATGAATTAGAGTCACTGCTTAAAAAATTGGGCTATCAAAAAGGAGATGAAGGGTACTACCATCCTGAGGGCCGAAAAGTGATATTTCTTGGTGACTATATTGATCGTGGTCCTAAAATACGAGAAACCTTACATATTGTAAAAACTATGGTTGACAATGGAAATGCCGAGGCAATTATGGGAAACCATGAGTTCAATGCGGTTTGTTTTCATACACCGGATATGGAAAGAGGTGGCTTCTTTAGGGCGCACACGATAAAAGAAATAAAACAGCATTTTCAAACTTTAGAACAATTCGCCCAATTTCCAGAAGAATGGGAAAGGTACTTGAATTGGTTTAAGACTTTGCCAATTTTCATTGAGAAAGAGCAATTTCGTTGCATTCATGCTTGTTGGGAAAACGAAAAAATAGATTGGGTTCGAAGTAAATATCACGGACTTAATGAAAGTTTGTTAAAAGCCTATGCACACGAAGAAAGTCCTGTTTTTGAAATTATAGAAACCTTACTCAAAGGAGTTGAATCGCTTTTACCAAATGGGAAATTCTTTGTAGATAAAGACGGCACTAAAAGAGAAATGTGTCGTGTAAAATGGTGGCAGCCAAAAAATCAACGATTAGTTTACGAAGATGTACTTCAAGAATGTCCAGAAGATTTGAAAAATGAGCAGGTCAAGGAAGAACTTCTTTATTATTCAGAAGATAAATTTGTGTTTTTCGGCCATTATTGGTTAAAAGGAACACCAAAACATCATCCTGAAAGTAAAGCAATTTGTTTGGATTATAGTGTTGCAAAAGGAGGTTTACTCGTTGCTTTTCGAGGCTCATTTAAAGATAACATTGAAAATGGTTTTGTTTATTAACCAGTTAGCGTAATGAGACCGTGTTAATCCTCTTCAACCTACGATGAGACTTTGGTTAACGAAACTTCAAAAATTTAAAACCCTCTCACGTTCACATATAACCAATTCCGACGCATAAAGGCGTATTATAAATTCCTTATGGATAAATCTTCCAAATGGAATGATTCTCAAACGAAATAATGCAGTTGGCAGTATGGAAATAAAAAAATTCCAAAATCAAAAAAGGGAAGCTTTACAACTTCCCTTCTTTTTTAGTTTGATCTTATTTTCAATTTATCGAATACTATGCTTCAAGACTTTTGAAAGTTCTCTTCCATTCGACAATTGGATGTAATAGATTCCTGTTGGCAATTCAGTATTCATCATTAGTAAATTCATACCTTCCTTAATGTCAACTGTTTGTTTGTTTACTATTACCCCTCTTGCATCCGTCAATACAATTGTTGATTGCCCAATAAAACGTTCATCATTTAACATCAGCTTAAAGCCGTTATCACTTGGATTAGGGAACGATATTAGAACATTTTCCTCCATCGAACAAGACACATAAATTGGGTCATACATGGTTTCATCTCCATTGTTATCCAATTGACGCAATCTGTAGTATGCAGCATCACTTCCATTCTCGTTAACAAAATTATACGTAATTAGGCTGTTGCTTACTCCAGCAGCTGGTTGAGAATTTACTGTATTCCAAACTTCTCCATCACGTGAAACTTGTACTTCGAAGCGCTCGCTATTATGTTCAG
Organism: Bacteroidota bacterium; assembly: GCA_039795265.1. Taxonomy (GTDB): domain Bacteria; phylum Bacteroidota; class Bacteroidia; order Flavobacteriales_D; family Crocinitomicaceae; genus UBA952. The sequence goes on from JBDKEM010000005.1 coordinate 33,208, forward strand.
ATGCTGTTTTCCAAGTTAAGATATGAGATCCATCCTGACACTCACCACTAAAGCTCAATAGACTAACAGGTAACGGGTTATCATTATTACCTCCCCCATTAAACCATGAGAATCCAGTCACTTGAACACTTTCAATCACCACATCTGATGAACTATTATAAACAAAAGTGCTGTAAGTACCTGCCAACGACCAAGGTTCATGACCTCCTCCTGCTAATCCTTTCGCTCGAATCAGTCGAATTCCAGGAGGATTGTTCAAAATGTGACCACCCTCAGCTACACTCGTTGGTACATTGATTCTTAGTCGTAAAGTATATTGTGAATTATCCAATGCACCGTATTCTGTTCCATCTGCACTGTACGGTGTCATTTCCCAATACCCTACCTGATCAGAATTTTGAATATACTTTCTTAAGTTGGTATTTCCATTTTCGTAATAAGTAATTGGGAAGTTGCTGTACGCGTCTGGAGGTGTTCCTTCCATAAATTTAACGCGAATGTAACCTCCAGCAGTTGGAGCTTGCGTAAAGTTTACCTGTGCCGAACGATTGATAGTAGCCGTACCTACAGGGAAAATACCCGAAGCTGCACCAGAATTGGTACTTGCTGCAAACCAACGTTTCATTGGTCCTGCTACAGTTCCAGATGTCCAGTTTATGGCTCCCACAGATGTTGCACTGGTACCTACTTCCAATATGTTTGCATCATCTGTTGTAATATCCCCACCATTCATCGTTAGGGCATCCGAAATCTTAACAGGCTGATTCAATTGTATGCCTCCAGCATCCGAGAGAATCATATTCTTCACCAATCCACCATTCGTGAAGAAAGTAGCTGGTAATGGCCAGTTTGCGCTGTTGTTAAAATCTATTGTTCCATTATGTGCATCTATTCCTCCTGACACATAAATCATGTTACCACTCAATTTCAAGGTATTGGAACCTAAATCAATTTCACCTTCCGTCATTTTGAAATCACCAGTAATTTCTAAGTTACCAGTTATAGTAACTCCTGCCGAACGTTCAATTTCGAGATTTGGAACTACCGCCGACGGCATAACCGTTGGATCCAAAGTAGCAGATTTAAACAAGATGCTTCCCGTTGTTTCTGGATTCAACCAACCATTTGTACGGAACCAAGTAGATCCATCCTCCATCGTTAGTTTGTGTCCATCCATTAAAATAACTCCATCTTCTAAAGCAAGTGTTCCCGTAATTGATAAATCACCACCTAAGGTCACAGAACTTGTTCCATTATCAGTCAGGTTATTCACTGTTGAAGTTGTAAACAAATCGCCCGCTAAACTTAGTGGCGCATCATTAATGAAGGCAATTTCTCCAGAACTTGCATTTATAAATGCATTATTATCCACACGATTAATGTCATGAACTGTCAATTTATTACTTCCGATTTCGACAGCAACATTTTCAATTATTAATTGACCATCGACTACAACATCTCCATTTACATTCATGGTTGAACCACCCGTTAAACTCAAATCATGATAATCCACCACTGCGATATCTGTCACATCCATTCCATTATAAATCACTTTAGAAGTTCCAGCATTGAAAGTCCCAAGATTGGTAAATGGTGTACCATAATTTCTAAACTCCAAAGTGGATGACTCGCCATAAACGGTAGAACCTTCATCTACAAATAATGATCCTTCAAAGTTTGCATCTTGATCAAAATGTAGGTTGACTGTGCCATCTTGAACATTCGCATTTATGAACGTCGTCACTGAAGTTCCATCAATATGTTTTGTTCCACTTCCCGTAAAATAAACCATTGGAGCATTATACAACTGTCCATTATTGGTGAAGTTTCCTTTAATTTCCAACATGTTTCCATCCAAATCTATTGATCCAGCATTAATAGACAGGTTTCCATAAGTTGTTAAATCTCCTCCGGCAACTGCTGTATTATCATTTTGTTGAGCGATTACTAGGTTATAATATCCATTTCCACTAATTGGAATGGTTTGTCCATCACCAGCAAAAACAAAGGTATTTGCATTAGAGGTAGCATTCAACACTCCAGTTCCCATTATTTGAAGATTATTTAATATGGTATCAACAGAAGAAGCTTGAACGGTTAAAGTCTTTCCAGTGTTAATCCTTAGATTGTAGAAATTGTTGTTTCCTGAAATCGTGGAAGGTGTTCCAGCAAAAACTACTGTGCTAGTTTCAGGATTAAAAGTTCCGTTGTTGACCCATGCATTTGCACCACGATTTAATGTTAAAGTAGTTCCTGAGCCGCCATTGACAACACCATTAGTTTTGATTTCTATTGCACCAATACTTTGACTACCAGAAATGGTTAATGCATTATTATAAACCAATGGATTCACAACAACTTTTGTAGTACTTGTTGGTGTGGTACCACAACTCCAGTTCTCAACATTTGACCATGAAGACCCCAATGAACCTAACCATAATGTATCCGAAGCTTGTCTTCCAGAAAGCATCCAATATTTGGTTTTGCTAGTGCTTCCTTCAGATGCCAAATAACCTAAAGTAAAATTATTTAACTCAACCCAATTAGATGATGTGTTAATATCACTTTTACCATGCTCTGATGGAGACATTCCTGCATAAGGAATTTCATGTACCCATGTGACTAATCCACCTTCTGAGTTACCGTTCAACTCTGAATCTAGATAAGGAAGACGAACTTTTGATACCGTCGCATCGGAACCACCTGTTCTTAAAATTTGCCACATTCTTTTAACTGCTGCTCCTCCAATTAATCCTTCAGGACCTGTTGAATGTGAACCGTTTTTGTCCACATGTAAGCCTTCTGAACCTTTGGTTTGCACTACCGTTATTTGTGTTGGTAAACTTCCACCAGTGAAGGTCAATTGCATATTAGCATTGTTAAAGGCGTAGCTTAAACCGCTGCTAAATGATGTTCTTCTAACTTTTCCAGTGATGTCTCCTGTTCCAGTAACAGATGAACTAGCTCCTAAAGTCAGTACTGCCGAATTTAAATTATTGTTTCCGTCCGTGCTATTTGCAGACTGAACATCTCCATAACTTCCATAAGATTGAACAAGGTCGAGTAAACCATCGACATCATTAGGGTTTGAGTTGTTCAAATTAATTGTACCATTCAAGGTAAAATCACTAGTAGCTTTAACTTTCGAGCCATTCAAAGTCATGTTATTCACAACACCAGAGAAAACTGCGTTTGGCAACGTTAAAGCACTTGAGTTTCCAAACACCAAAGTTGCACCTGCATTTGAAGCATTGATATTCCCATTATTTTTAGTTATTGTGGATGCATTGATATTGAACGTATTTGACCCAACAACAACAGTTCCTTCGTCCAAAATCAACTCATTTGAAACAGTCGTTGTTCCCAACAAAGATTTATTTGAAGATCCCGATGTTTTTAATTTATAATAGGTTGCAGCAGCAATATTTTGTGTTGCACTAGCAGCATAATCAACTGTTCCAGTTCCACTGTTCAATGTTCCCGATAACACCAATGGAGTACCTGTTGACGTTAAAACCAAGTTGTTGGATGACAATGCCAATGTTGTCGATGTACCAACCGTAACAACTCCTGGAATCGAAATTGAACCACCCAATGTTTTTGTGCCTCCATTAGCCGTTTGTAAATTACTGTATGAAACGGCAGGAATAGTTTGAGCACCTGAACCATTGAAAACAACTGTTGAACCTGCTGTTGGAGTTGACCACGTACCATTGTTGATTAAGTTTCCAGCAATAGTCAACGTCGCAGCTGAGTTATCTAAATTGAACGTATGTCCTGATTCAATTGTTAAATTGTTTACCGATAATGCGCTACCACCAGTAACTGCACTATTCAATACACAACCCCCAACTCCTGGTAATATAACATTCACCGATGAACTATTTGGATAACCCGATGCGGCTGCATAACTTGATGTTCCACTATCGTATTGTAACCAATTTGATGTTGTTGTCCAACTTGTATTAGATGTTCCTGTCCAAACATAATCCCCATTTGACAACGAACTTGTAACTGTTGGATTATTTACCGTAACCACCCAACTTCCTGTTGATTGCTCAAATGTTGTATTACATGTAGCATCTTTTGCCCAACGAGTAAACGTTGTTGTTGTTGCCAATGGGCTTGGGTCGTAGGAAGATGAATTTGAACTTGACAACGGACTACCATTTGCACGCCATTCATAAGTTATGCTATTATCTCCACCAGATGCAACGGTCGCATTAGAAATGCTAACTGGATCTATGTTTGAGCAAAGTGTTTCTCCTGTAGTTGAAATTGAACCCGCAGTGAAATTTGGTCGAACGGTTATTTCAATTGAAGAAGTTGGAGAACTTGTACAGCTTGTTGAATTCAAAGTAGAATTTGTTATTCTTCGATACCAAGTGGTGGTGGTTAAGGCTGCAGGAGAATACGTCGATGCTGTTTGTCCTCCAATCGCGCTAAATCCTGAACTTGATGAAGTGGTACTTGATTCCCAAATATAAGCAATTGTACCCAAACTTGTCGCTTCTGATCCCGATGCGCTATTCGTTAATCCACTCGGTACAGTGTTGTAACAAATCGTTTGATTAGAACCAATACTTCCTGCGGATACCACACCTTGTACCGTAATTTGTACAACTGGACCGCTTGAACTTGTACAGCTAACAGCATTCAATGTTGTCACTCCCAATCTTCTGTACCACGTTGTTGTTGTCAAACTTCCTGGAGCATATGTGCTAGAGGTTTCTCCACTGATATTACTGAATCCAGAAGATGAACTTGTTGTGCTACTTTGCCATTGATAGCTAATAGTTCCTGAACCAGTAGCTGAACCTGAATTTGTCAAGGCAACAGGGGTTGATCCGTTACAAATAGTCTGATCCACAGCAATAGTACCAGTTGAAATATCATTATGTACTGTAACTTGAACTGGAGTTGTTGCCACACTTTCACATGTGTTTCCACTTAAAGTTGATTGAGTATATCGTCGATACCATGTTGTTTGTGTCAATGTTCCAGGTGATAAAGTTGAAGATGTTCCAGCATTTGCACTATAACCTGAACCAGATCCTGTTGTACTTTTCTCCCACCGATATGCGATAGTTCCATCACCTGTTCCATCACTTGAACTAGTTAAAGTATTGGCAGATGTATTATAACATATTGTATGGTCTGTTCCAATTGTCCCGGCTGTTGGTACCGATTGAACAGTAACTTGAATAGCAGAAGTAGCCGCACTTGAACAAGTTGTTCCGTTTAAAGTAGCCGTTGTAGTTCTTCTAAACCAAGTTGTTTGTGTCAGATTCCCTGCTTGTACTCCAGTCAAAGTTGAAGCTGTTGCACCACCAATTGAACTAAATCCACTCGATGATGAAGTCGTGCTTCTTTCCCAAGTATATGCAATTGTCGATCCTCCAATTCCTGTCCCATCGGATGAACTGGTTAACGTACTTGGTTGTGTGTTGTAACAGATAGTATGATCGCTACCAATGGTTCCAGAAGTTGGGATAGTTTGAACTGTGATTTTGATGGCAGAAGTTGTGGCACTTGTACAATTTACACCATTTACGGTTGAAACTGTACTTCGTCTATACCATGTATCTTGTGTCAAGGCCCCCGGTGAATACGTTGAAGCAGTTTCCCCTCCAATCGTTGAGAATCCACTAGATGCACTTGTTGTACTCACCTCCCATACATAGCCAGATACGCCATCTCCTGTACCATTTGAGACACTCGTTAATCCTGACGGAATAGTGTTATAACAAATTGTCTGTGCCGTGCCTATTGACCCAGCTCCTACCGTTGATTGAACCGTTACTTGAATAACATTTGAAGCTACACTCTCACAAGCCGTTGAACTCAACGTAGAAACCGTATATCTTCTATACCATGTCGTTGTTGTCAATGCTCCTGGTGAATAACTATCTGTAGTTGCCCCTCCTATTGTGGTAAATCCAGTTGAAGAGCTTGTTGTACTACTTTCCCAGCGATACGAAATCGTACCATCACCTGAACCTGCACCGGTACTTGTTAAACCTGAAGGAGTTGCTCCGTTACAAATAGTCTGATTACTTCCTATTGAACCAGCCGTTGGAACACTTTGAACTGTTACTACATGAGCATTTCCAGCCCAACGATCGAAACAAGTCGAACCTGATATAACTCGACAAGCAAATGTGGTAGTGGCCGTTAAGTTTCCTATTGTTGCACCTGTCAAAGTAGGACTTGCAGTTGTGGAGCCAACCGCTGTCCATGATCCAATAGAGAAATTTCCTGTTGGAGCAGAAATTGTTCCTGCTTGCCAATACCACTGATAAGTCAGAGAAGTACCACCACTTGGAGAAGATGAATACGTGATATTGGAGGGTGAAGTATTATTACAAATTGTCTGTGAAGAACTTGCAAGCGTTCCCCCTGAAAAGTCATTGAAAACATTCACAATATGAACATTACCAGCCCAACGATCGAAACACGAAGGAGAACCAACGTCTATTACTCGACAAGCATAAGTTCTTGTCTGTGTTATGTTCCCAATTGTTGCTCCTGATAATGTTGAACTCGCTGATTGAGTACCTATTGCCGTCCAAGAACCAAGAGAAAATGATCCCGAAGGAGCTGCAATCGTTCCGTTCTGCCAATACCATTGATATTGCAAAGAAGACCCACCACTAGGTGAAGATGAGTAGGAGATGTTGGCAGGAGTTGAGTTAAAGCAAATGTTTTGAGAAGTTGAAGATAAAGTTCCTCCTGAGAAAGCATCACGAACTGTAACAACATGTGCATTACCCGCCCAAGAATCGATACATGCAGGGGAACCAACATCTATCACTCGACAGGCAAAGGTTCTAGTTTGGGTTATACCTCCTATTGTAATGCCGGAAAGTGTTGAACTCGCTGATTGTGTTCCTATTGCTGTCCAAGAACCTATCGAGAAGGCTCCCGAAGGGGCTGCAATTGAACCGTTCTGCCAATACCATTGATATTGCAATGAAGACCCACCACTTGGAGCTGTTGAATAGGTTATATTTGATGGTGTTGATCCATTACAAATTGTCTGTGCAGTACTTGTTAAGGTTCCACCTGCAAATGCATCCCTTACTGTTACTACATGTGCATTTCCTGCCCAATTGTCAAAACACGCTGGTGAGCCAACATCTATCACACGACAAGCGTATGTTCTGGTTTGCGTAATATTTCCAATTGTTGCACCCGTTAATGTCGATGACGCTGTTTGAGAACCAACTGCCGTCCATGATCCTATCGAAAAAGCTCCTGAAGGTGCCGCTACTGAACCGTTTTGCCAATACCATTGATACTGTAAAGATGAACCTCCAGATGGAGCAGTTGAATAGGAGATATTCGAAGGTGAAGTATTATTACAGATAGTTTGGGCAGTTGAAGATAGTGTTCCTCCATTGAATGCCCCTCTTACAGTAACAGTAGCGCCACTGTTATAAGTCCAACAACCTGATGTCCCGCCATTACTTGAACCAAAATAATAGGTGCCTGCCGTAGAAACACTTTGAGAAGTACCTGGAGTTCCAATACTTGTGCCAGTAGCACTTGTCCCTTGCCAATACATGGTACCATTTGCTCCACCACTAGCAGTTAAGGTGGCAGAGCTTCCTGAGCAAATAGTACCTGCGCCACTAACCGTTACAGCACCTGGCTGCCTACGCCTATAATTCAGTACTGCAGATGTCTGTGAACCAGTTGCCCATGACCCACTAATACAAGTAACCACCCTGAGAGAAGTAGCGGAACCCGAGTTCACAGTAACTGTGCCACCACTAGAAGATCCTAACAGGGAAGAACCATTATAAACATTGAAAGAGGAAACAGTGGCACCACTTCCTGGATTACTCTGTAAGGTGAACGTATAATCAGTACTGGTTGAAACTGGAAAATTTTGATAAGATCCAGGTCCCATGTTTGCCGTATTGGTATTGCAGGCAGTTGGGTTTGTCGGAGCAGCAGCGGTCTCTGCACCTAAACAAGAAAAAGTAGCTGTCCATCCTGATGAGACCGTGGAGCCATCTGACGTAAATCTAAACGTTAAAGCACCACTACAGTGAGAGGATATAATCGTTCCACCACCCCCATTTCGAGTGGGAATTGTTGTACCTGACCATGCTCCATTGGGACAAGTCGCTCTATTAAAAGTTGACCCTGATGAAATTAAGGGTGATGAAACATCAGGGCCATCATAGATCATTAATCCATCCCATCCACTCTCTGTACTAAAAGCAGAAAAAACCACTCTCATTTTTGCACCTATCGTACTTGGTGTAAAAGTCATGGTAAAAGTTTGACTATTACCATAGTCCCCAGTACCTCCTGGATCATAGAAAGTACCACTACATGTAGTTTGAGAAGTATTACTCATATTAAATGTTTGAGCAAATACATTCGATTGAAAAAAGGTGATAAAAAACAAGATTATCAATAGAAAAAGAACTCCTGATTTAGGCACTTTGAAAGGGTTGAAATAAAAATCAAACGTTTTTATCAATAAATTATCCTTCATAACTTTTATTAATGAGGTAAACAAAATTATAAACCTATTCAGCGCTATAAAGTTATAGTTTAATGAATAAAAAATGAACTTTCTTGAGAATTTATTTAGATATTATTATTAAATATAAAATAATTTGCCTGAATTAATCCCAATTTGCAGCTTTGCTCATAAAGTAAACGGTCTTTGTTCTTTCATTAATTCTCTAATATGAATATCCTAAATTATATAAACAAAAGGTATTAATATTATCCATTCCGTATGCCCATATTAAAACTTTTATGGCGGATTTGAAATCATTTTTTTTCATAAAACATCCTCCGAGATTCGATAAAACTACACTCGAATTTGAACTTAATTTTATTGCATTGGAATAATGGTAAATGGCTTTATCTGTTTTGTTTCTTTTGAAATTGTTAGAACATATTCTCATTAAAATTTCGAAATGATTAGGGAATTGATAATCTTCTTGAGCTAACAATTTACCTGCCTTGTCAAGTTATTGTTCTTTGGTATAAATATCATTGAGGTTCTAATAAATTCAAGGGTTAGCTTCACTTTTCTAAATCAAATCAACAATGAATACTTCACTATTTTTCAAAATTTGAATTCTAATTCTTCATTTTACCAATGTTTTGATTCTAAATCTTTCAAGCAAAAGGTAATATCTTTATTATCAGGATATTTTTTTGCTCCTTCTTTTAAAATAATTTTTGCTTTTAAAGGACGATTTTTTTCCAGATTAGCTCGCGCCCAAATAATGAAAGAATTTGGATCCTTGTTGAACTTGAACAATTGTTTCGAAATGCGATAGTAATTATCCCAATCTTTTTTACTGTCGTAAACTAGCACTAACTTATAGAAAGGTTCAGGAAAGGAGGGATCTAACTGAATGGTTCTTTCGAAATACTTAATGGCATTCATTGTATCATTTATTGACATATAAGTAAGAGCCAAATCAAAGTTGACATTGAAAAAGTCGGGATAAACAGTTAATGCATTCTTAAAATGTTTTATGGCCAAATTTACAGTGTCAAGGTGATTTGAATTACTTATGTAATTAATTGCCAATAGATTATTTGCTTGGGCTGAATTTTGTAGGTGCTTAATATCATTACTCATTAAAGTTAATTTATTCTTCCATTCTGAATTTCTTTGAATTAACTTAAGCGCAAATAAAAGTAAAATTACAAGCACAAAACCCTCTAAATATTTAGGTTTTTTAAAATTAAATTCTGGCTTGACCCAAATTAAAATGCATCCCAAAAAAAGTGAAAATCCAGCACTCGCTGTGAAAGCTAGACGTTCACCAACCATTCCAGCAACTAATTCAAACCAATTGCTAAAAAGTAGTATTGAAAGTAAATACCATCCTATTCCAATAGCTAATATAGGGCGTTTTGTAAGTTGCCAAATTGCAAAGAAAAATAACCCTAAATGAAAAACAAAAGATATCATAACCAATACGTTATCTAATCCAACTGTTTTCACTTTGGAAAAACCGTAATAAAAAGATAGTTCTTTAGGAAAAATCATTAATTTGGAATATTCACCAATGGTTGAAAATCCTGTGCCAATAGTCTCGTTGAAGGTATGTTTTTCGACTAAAGTATTTTCTACATATTCTAAATGGCGTCCTTCTTGAAAAATAGTATTCAATGCGCTTTTTTGTGTCTTTTTACTATTCAATTTTATCCCAATATTCTCTGATTTTTTGGAGACATTATTATCAAAATGACTAATGATTTGAGGGAGAAAAAAGATTGAAATTATTGAAAATAAAGACGCTATCTTTTTGATTTTTTGATGCCTAACAAAATCAGCCAATAGAGTTAATAAACTAAATGTTAGCATTAATACTCCAAAATTGTTAATTGATCCCCCGATAAGAAAAGCCAAGATTAAAATCAAAAAACTAAAAAACAAGCCAAATAAAACCTTCTTATTGTATAACCATACAAATAAGACGATACTGAAAATTGCAGGCAGAAGATCAATCTTTGGATTCAAAAAAACCAAAACAAATAGCGTAAAAAGATAAAATGGGTAGAAATAAAAATTAACTTTTTCCTTATTGATACGACCAATTATATATGAATTTGTCAGAACAATTAAGCTGTAATAAACAAATTCAACATGATTAAATCTTAAACCAATTAACGCTGAAACAATGGTCAGTAAATACATGCCTTTTTCTTCTTTCTGGAAAACAGAAAAGAAGAGCAAAAAATAAAGAACAGGTATTAAGAAAAAATAGGAATTGACCAATAAAAAAACCAATAACATGCTTATTGATATCAACCAAAAATTAAAATCATCCAGTATAAATTTCCAAGATTTTTTTCCAGACAATACTATTAGTTTAAAATAGTAGATCCCAAAAATTAATGCAGCTGAAACAACAGATAAGAGAGTAAATCTTGATAAAGACAGCTCAGAAGAGATAAGAGCTGAAGGTAAAGATAGAGCAATGTAGATATAGAATAGTTTTTTCCAAGATATTGATTTGGTTAAAATTAATATGGACGGAAGTACTATCGTCATTGAAAAAATACTCTTCTTAGAAAGCATTCCTATAGAAAACAAAATAGCCACCCAAATTAAACTTTGCCACTTCCCTTTTTCATAGTATTTCAACAAGAATAATGCAGCAAACATAGAAAACAAAAAAGCAAGCAATTCATCCCTGTTTTTTATGCTCGCTACAACCTCTGAATGAATGGGGTGAACTGCAAAAAAAATAGCCGCAATTACTGCAATCATTTTCTGCTCTTCACCGACTATTCGTAATAATAATTTTAGAAACAACAATACACTTAATGCAAAAAGAACAACATTAATAAAATGACTTACTTGCGGATTCTCTCCAAATACTTGATGTTCTATTGCGAATGATAAATGGACAATTGGTCGATAGCCGTAAGTGTAACCCATATCATCTTTGTAATATGGAGAAGTGAAAATTTCACCAATGGATTTCAATCCTTGGGAGGTAAGAGGATGATTGTTTGTAACAAGTTCATCATCCAAATTGTACCCATTTGGTATTGAGTTGGCAAAAACAATGAATGAAATAAGGAAAATTATGAAAAATAATATCCGATTGGAATTCTGATTTTTATTTTCCAAAGACGTAGTAGCTACTTGGCTTTTATTTTTTTTCATTTCAATCTTCAAAAGTAAAATAGGACGGGTACAGGGCATCTACCGCTTGTCGGATGAGACGAGCATTTTTAATAACTACTTTCCTACCGTTTTCAACAAGTTGTCTAGCTAACTCTAGCTGTTGTGATTCTACCAATATGTCTGTATTTTCCTTGTAAGCAACAGACTCGAAATAATAAGTATCTTGTTTTTCAATTAATAACTCTTTTAACTGAAAAGCTAAATGTTCTTTATTTACCTGAATTGTAGCATTAGAAAGTGGCATAGAGGCACCAATATTGTTGGCAAAAGCGAGTAAGGCTTGGTTATCTCTTGGAAAACATGGACCACCAAAGCCAAAGCCATATTTCAAGTATTTTCTTCCAATCCTCGAATCTGAACCAATTGCATTCAAAATTTTCTCTTCGTCAGCACCTGCTAATTTAGCCAAATCCCCAATTGAATTTGCAAATGATATTTTCATTGTTAAAAAACAGTTAGTGGCTAACTTGGTGATTTCCGCACTTAATCTAGACATTATGTGAATTTCTGGATTTGAAAGACACATCTTGTTATAGAGTTGTCTTAAAAATTGAGTAACCTCTTGATTCCCTTCCCCAATCAAAATTTGATCAGGATGCTGTTGGTCGAGTATTATCGAACCCTGTGCAATAAATTCAGGATTGTAAGTAATCGAAACTTTTAATTCTTCCAATTCTTTGGCTATTAAGTCACAATAACCCGGCATAACTGTACTTCCAATTACAATGTGACGTTGACAATTCGTTGAAACATTTTTACGGAAATTTTTTATAAAATCGTCTATATGCTCATGTGAAAATGAACCATCTGAATTTGAAGGCGTAGGTAAAACAAGATAGATAATTTTGAGATTTTCTTTTTCAATTATGCTTAAATCTGTTGTCGCTATAAAATTCTTCGCTTCGTTTAAATAGGATTCAACCAAAGGTTCGTTGGACGTAATTTTTTTGGTTTGAATTTGTTTTACATATTCTTCGTCTATATCAATTCCATACACCTTATAACCCACTCTTTCAAGGTTTAACGCAAAACAAAGACCTAAACGACCTATTCCTACAACTGCAATTTTATTCATTACTTCAAATCAAAATTTTTCGGTTAAAAAACGAATTCTTTCAAACTATGGCTAATTAAGCCCCAATTTTCATTATTTATTTTCCAGGTAGTTTTTTGCTTTACAATTTGTAACCCTCCTTTATGTACAATGCTGTAATCTAAACAAGGTTTATTCTCTAAAAAGCGTATTGTTTTTAACACATCTTTTGACTCCCAACCATCTTCGTGGTCAACGTGATAAACACATTTTTCAGGGGAGAAAATAGATTGTCTTTTACCTTTGGCACAAGCTGCCCAAAGCGCCATACTGTCAATATGAATGGAATACATATCAAGTTCATTATACCCTTCAATGTCCAACCAATCTTCGTATGACATCAAGGTAAAATCACCACAAGCATCGAAATCGATAATAAAAAAAGGAAATTCATTCTTGTTGGAACGCTTCCAAAGAAACAGTAAAACTTTGTTGAGTAAAAAAGATACCCTTTTGAATTTATAAATGAATGATTTAAAGAAAGGAAACAAAAAAATTGCTTCGTGGCCTTGTGTTTTTCCTATTCTTTTTAAAATATTACTCTGAGCATAAATTAAACGTTCTTCCTGCGAATGAATTTCAATAACATGGGTTGGAACATCACAGCGGTTTGCTCGGTAAAAAAAACCTTTTTCTAATCGTTTTCTGGCAAGTTCGTCAAAGATTTCTGAAGAAAAAATAATGTCAATATTAGTACACAAAACAAACTCACCTTTTGCTCTTCTCAATCCAACATTCTTTGCAATCATTTGATATAGTGGAATTTGAAGCGAGTTTCTATAATTATCATGAAGCTCATTTGGCACTACAATGTACCTCAAAGTAACATAATCATAATTTAGTGGTTTTGGCAAAAACTCGTTTAAAAGTGGTTTGTTTTTGGGAGGATTCCATTCCACGAGTATTACTTCAACTTTAAGTTTTGTTCGAGCAGCCTGAAAAAATACACTTGTGAGAAAAGCAGATGTTCGTTTAATTAAATCTCCTCCATGATTGTCATTTCTACTTGTGGCTACAATACTCAAATAATATTCCGACATACTTCATAAAGTTTTATCCTCTAGGTCAAAATTAACCAATCCCCAATCATCAGCGTTATAAATTATTGTTTCACGGTTTTTAATCATTTTTTGGCTCTCGGATTGAATGTCTAAATAATGTTCACGTTGCTCTTTATTTTCAATCGAAGCATCAAATCTTCTTTGATGTGATTTATGATAAATCGGAGGATTAAAAATGAATTCTTTTAAGCCATAGGTGGCCGCTTGAACAACAAGAAGTGCATCAATATGAAGTGCCATTCTACTGTTCTCTTTATAACCTCTTAACTCAAACCAATGATTCTTACACATGAGCATAAAATCTCCAGAAGCATTGCAGTGATAAAAGAATTCGGCATTGTGTGAGTAATAATTTATCCTAAGATAATTCAAAAAAAAAGAAAGTTTGATCGAATTTCTTTTCCAACAGTTTTCCAATGATTGAAGTCCCCAATTAATAAAATATCTGCTTTCACTAAAAGGTTTAACAATTCTTTTTCTTCCTTTAAACCAGACAGAATCAACACTTCGTGAAAGTTGACTCCTTAAAGGATTTGGTGTAAATGTTTGAATTTCGGAGTCATAGTCCCAACGGTTAGCACGATAATAATGATCACGTTTTAAAGTCTTTAATTTATTAAAAATTCGTTCATCAATTAAAATATCTGGATTCATACAAAGTATAAAATCCCCTTTAGCGCGTCGGATTCCTGCATTTTTTGCAAAATATTCCAAAACTGGGACAGGTTTAATGTTATCCGTTTTTAATATACTTTCATGAATTTCAGTTGAAACGGTTACTATTCGAATATTAACAAAGTCGTTTGATTTTGGCCAAACTATAAAATTATAAATCGAACTTTCAGAAAGTGGATTGTAATTTACAAAAATGATCTCAGAATGAATTTTATGGGTAGTCAATTGGCTAAATGTCCATGAAATACAAGTTTCCAAACGCGATTTAAAATCACCTCCGTAATTGTCATTTCTGCCTACCATGACCACACTCAATTCAGTTTGTATCATTTAATTATTATTTCATCCAAACTATAATTATTTAGTCCCCACTCGTCATTGTTCAAATAAGGGTCAATATAAAGACTTCGCAAAACCTTTTGACTGATTTCTTGAAAATCTCGGTATGCTTTTGTCAATTCAGGATCCTCTTTTATCAATTTACTAGTATACCTTCTTTCGTGTTCTTGATGGAATATTGGTTTTTTAAAGACGATTTCTTTCAGTTGACTATGAGAAAAAATGGTGAAAAGCGCGTCTGTATGAGTAGAAACAAAAGTAGTTTCAGGATAACCCTTATACTGCATCCAATGAGTTCTATGCATCAACATAAAATCACCTGAATTTAAACAATGAGCATAATATTCCGCATTATCAAAGGTTACAGAAAAACCAAACAAATCACTAAACTTTTGATTTCTATATTTAAATAACTCCCAAAAAAGTCTGACGCTATTGAACAACATCAAATAAGCAACTTGAAGTTTTTTAGGTAATGCCTTGTTAAGTGAATATTTAAAGCCTTTTAAAGATATAAAAACTCCCTTTTTATACAATTGATGCATTTTAAAAGCACCACTTATTGATTTAAAATCCAAACGATTAGCTCTATAATAACACTCAATGCTTAGAGTACGAGACGCAATTGATTCTACAATTTTAGGATGTAAGAGAACATCAGCATTTAGGCATAAAATAAACTCGCCCTTTGCTCTCTTAACACCAACATTTTTTGCTAAGAACTCGAAAATTGGAACTGTTCGTCTCACTTTTGAATTTACAAAGGATTCATGCAGTTTAGATGGGACAGTAATGATGCGTATCTGAACATACTTTGCGTTTTTAGGGAAACCAATTAAATCCAGAATTGACGGTTCGTTTTCTATTGGATTCCAATTCACAAATACAATTTCTGTTTCAACTTTTTTAATTTCTAATAAGGAACAATTCCAATTAAAAAAATCCTGTAACCGTTTTATGAAGTCACCGCCATAATTATCATTTCTACCGGTAAGAACGATGCTTAGATAGGGATTCATCATTTTGGAACCAATTTTCACCATGGTTTTTCAAAATAGGACTTATCGTATTTTTCACTCACATTAACAAAAAGCGAATTATCCTTATTTTTAAGTTTCAACTCATCATTGTTGGCGATTAATCGATGTAAAAACGCAATAGGAACTAAGCATGTAAAATAAACGACTATTAATATAATGTTCGGAACAATTTTGCCTAAAACAAATGATAATTTCATCCAAATGAAATCAATTTTATTAGCCACGAACCTTGAAAAAACACTTGGAATACCAAGGGCAATTCCAACATACAACCAGCGGATTTCTTGACTTACTATAAAAACCAAAACACAAGCTAGAACAAGGGTTAAAACTGAAGAGTAAGAATTATGGTGCTTGTTTTCTCCCATAATTAGAAAATTGTATATATGAACGGTGCAACTGAACTCCCACTGCTGAAAACGATGAGTACTCCCATCAACAAAAGGACGAAAATTAAGGGTACAAGCCAAAATTTCTTACGCTCTATGATGAATTCCCACAAATCTTTTATAAGCTCCATTTTCAAAGATTAATCAAATATAACTTTAACTTTCCATTTTTCTTTATTCTCAAAATCCATTTGTTCTTTTTTACTATAGACAAAGTTCTCGATAACTAGATAATCCATGTCTGTACTCATAAAGCATCGATAAGCCTCAAATGGTGAACAAACTATCGGTTCTCCTCGAACATTAAAACTTGTGTTTACCAACATGCCATGACCCGTTAACTGTTTCATACTTTCTAATAGCTCATGAAATTTTGGATTTGTCATTTTTGAAACGGTTTGAATTCGCGCCGAAAAATCCAAATGTGTTACAGCTGGAAAATTACTCTTAGGTAAATACAAACGTTCCCAGAAAGGAAGTTGATAATAATTTTCAGGTAATTCTTTTCTCATTTGTTCAGAAACATTAGCTGTGAAAAGCATGTAAGGCGAAGACTGCTTTAAGTCGAAATACAAAAGTGCATCTTCTTCCAAAACACTTGGCGCAAAAGGTCGAAACCCTTCTCGATATTTTATGCGTAAATTCAACTTTTTCTGCATATCGAGTGAACTTGGATTTCCTAAGATACTCCTGTTTCCCAAAGCTCTAGGGCCAAATTCCATTCTTCCTTGAAACCAACCTATAATTTTATCTGATTTCAAAAGATTTGCAAGATCGTCACAAAGTTCCTTCGTATCAGTGTATTGTTTAAAAACTGCTTTTGTTTGCTTGTTCATTTGCATGATTTCCTTTTCGGAAAAATCAGGACCTAAAAAGGTCCCTTGCATTTGATCAGTTTGTATTTCACGTGCTTCTTCAAAGTAAAGATAGTGAACAACCAATGCTGCACCCATTGCTCCTCCAGCATCACCAGCTGCTGGTTGAACATAAATTTCGTCAAATATTTTTGCCGCTTGAAGCTTAGCATTTGCCACACAATTGAGTGCTACCCCACCTGCCAAACAAAGTTTATTTTCACCTGTAAATTCTTTTGTGAACTTTGCTAATTTCAAAACGATTTCTTCAGTAACAGTTTGAATTGCTAAGGCCAAATCGCAATGTTTTTGTTCTATTTCATCGTCGGGATTTTTTGTTCCAAAACCAAAAAGTGCTTTCCATTTTTGTTCGTTAATCATGCGTAAACTAGTTGCATAATTAAAATAAGATTGGTTCAACCAAATGGAGCCATCTTCTTTTATATCAACCAATTTTGTTTTGATTAGATGAATAAACTGTTGTGTTTGCTCACTGTTTATGTTGCCAAATGGAGCTAAGCCCATCAATTTATATTCACCAGAATTCACTTTAAAACCTAGAAAATAAGTAAATGCGCTATAGAGTAATCCGATAGAATGTGGAAAATTCAATTCTTTTTGAATACGAAGTTCATTTCCATTTCCAACACTGACTGAAACGGTATTCCACTCACCTACACCATCGATAGTGAGTATAGCAGCATTTTGAAATGGAGAAACAAAAAATGCACTAGCAGCGTGAGATAAATGATGCGAAGAAAACAAGAGTTTGAAGTTTTTTTTATTAAACTTTTCAACTTCTGTTAATCCATCGTAAATAAGCTTTTTTAGGAAAATTTTCTCTTTTATCCATATTGGCATTGCTTTTAAAAAAGACACTATTCCTTTTGGTGCAAAGGAATAATAGGTTTGTAAAAGTCGCTCGAACTTCAAAAATGGTTTTTCATAAAAGACAACAGCATCCAATTCATCGAGTGTCAAACCAGCTTCATCTAGACAATACCGAATGGCATGAACAGGAAAAACTTCCGTGTGTTTGACACGCGTAAAACGTTCCTCTTGTACTGCCGCAATTATTTTTCCACCCACAAGTATTACCGCTGCTGAGTCGTGATAAAAAGCTGAAATTCCTAAAATTTTTTTTACTGACAAATGCTTATTATTTAGTTTTTGATTTTATTATCCGATGTAAAAACAATCCATATCTACGATGACCTTGAACGTTAAAGTGTCCGTCGTCAAGATTATAATCTGAGTCTGTTACTTTCATTTCGAAGTATTGAAATCCATCAAATAAGTATGGAACATCTTTTGCACTTTTTATTTTGAATGACATTACTTCAGGAATGCTGGAAAGAATAAACTTTGCTTTATTTGATTCACACAATTTCTTTATTTCAGCTAATTCTTCATTACAATATGGTTTTTTATCAATAGTCTTCCAATCAACTTTCAGATTATTTTTATTGTTAAGGTAAGGAAATAAATTTGATTTTTTCATGATACCCCAAGTCAACGAGGTAATTGCTGATTTTGCCATTAATTTGTTGAATAAACAAACCTCTTGTGGAATTTGTAACTGCTTTAGTGCAAAATTATAGGCTTCTTCTTTATTTTTAAATGTGGAATTATCGTAAGATGAATAAATATTCCCAGCATTTGTACAATAAAAAACTGGCTTGAATGGAATAACATTACGTTTATAATAGTTTACATCGTTTCCTATGAAAAAATTGACGATCACATAATCAGGTTTTAATTTTGAAACATATTTTTTTGCAACTGCCAAATACTGTGCAACATCTGTAGCAGAAATTCCTGTATTGTAAACAACATATCCCTTAGAAAGTAGCAAATGTGCAAAGCTGTTCGTTTTAGGCATTGCTGAATGTCCCCATGTGAAAGAATCTCCTAAAAGTAAAACAACTGGTTTATTTCTGTCATAATTTTTAAAAGGAATGCTAAAAAACCCGTCGGTATTAATTGGATTTTCGACATAACTTACAATCGCTGAATCAAGGTCGGTTTTCAGTTTTTTCAAGCATGTTTTTTTATAAAATCTATAGAATTCATTATCAATTTGACCTTTCTTAAACTCAACAAATTCCTTACCTAAACAATAAACTTCACCATATTCTCTACCTCCATAATTCGTATTTCCTTTTCGTATTCTTTCGGCTACAGTCTTTGAAACAGACGGATCTACTTTCAATATTCCATTCCTGTCTGCTGCATACGATTTGTAACTCCATAATTCATCCACAGTTTGGAAGTATTTGTTTTTTTCAAATTGTCCAGGAGTAAAACCAAAAAGCCGCAAACTAAATTCAGCAATTATCAAAAAAACCAAGGTCACAATGAAATAGATTTTAAAATCCTTTTTGATTGGAATGTTATGTCTAAAGAAAAAGAAGAATTGTGCAAAAAAAACAATTAAAACCAAGTAAAAGAACACAATTGCGTTACTTCCAATGAAATGAATTATACCATGAAAATGATTGTGAAGAAAAGAATAAAAGTGAGGATACGATTTTAAACCTTGCTTTTCATCCAAAAAGCTATAAAAAAAAGCGTGTTTTAAAAGAAAAAGCAGTATTACCGTGCCCAATAAAAGCAATAAAACGATCAGTAAATATTTAAACTTACGGGATAATTTATTCCTCGACACCATCCCGTTAAGTGTGTAAACTGAAAGTTTCATAAAATCAGTCTATCTTCAAAAATAATCATAAATTGGTTAAGTATCGTTCCCCAATCACGAATAGGCATTGTCCATTTTTTAGT
>JBDKEM010000007.1:0-10468 GCA_039795265.1 Bacteroidota bacterium
ACTAAAAAATGGACAATGCCTATTCGTGATTGGGGAACGATACTTAACCAATTTATGATTATTTTTGAAGATAGACTGATTTTATGAAACTTTCAGTTTACACACTTAACGGGATGGTGTCCTCCAATGGGCCATCGACCTTAAAAAAGAACTAGATCAACTCCCTAATTAAAACTATAAACCATGCAATTCAAAAATTTTCCCACCTTCCCCAACCGTCTTCAAACTAAAATTGAAGCGGCACAACAAGAAAGCGACGAATACGCTGCTGATGAATTAGTTAATTTAGGCGAGGAAATTCTTTCGCAATTAGCTGCAATGGGCATGGCGGCCTATTTGCAACAAGAAAATCAGAATGAAACCTTGAATGATTTTGTGATTTCCTTGTTTTTATCCAACGGACATGAGTACAATGCGGGTCCTTTGTATCGTTATGTGGCAAACATGCTTAAAGAAGTAAAAGGGGAACATGCGGAACTTTTACGACCTTTCTTTTGGGAAACAGATGCTCAAGGAAACAAAGTGCTGAACAACGAAATTCATCATTTAGCTACTTTACGTAACGATGTGATGCACGGTTTCTTTGTATTGCCTCCAGAGAAAAACCGAGAAATAGCGCAACAAATGGAAGGAATTTTATCTAAATTCATAGATGCAGGTTTATTTACTACTGAGTTTGGTGTTTTTCATTTTTGTAACAAAGAAGGTTTTACTGGTCAGTGGAATGTAGTACAAGACAAGGAGTGGGAGTTATTAGTTTCAACAAATAAGTTTGGCGTTTTAGCCAAACGTATTTCCTATGAATACAGTTCTGAATTTATAACAGTAGAACAAAAAAAGGCGCATGAAACGTATGTTTCTAATGATGGTTTGCAAGTAAAAACAGATCTACTACTTCAGAAAGGAAAAGGAGCATTGATTTCTTGGTTTAGACCTAGTTCAGAAAACGGTCTAAATGCGTATCGGCAATGGGTACAAACTCCAGATTCAAATATGTATCTGCCAATTTATTATACAATAAACGAACAAGGCGCGACTTTTACAGCTACTTTTTTAGAACAAGTTCTTCGAAATGTACTTCAAAAAGAAACAGGTAAAGAAATAAAAGATGTTTTTAAGTTTTTGAAAGATAAAAACAATGGTTTAGCTAAAAAACCAATATTGATTTTACATAATTTACACTTAGGATTGTTTAACCAAAACCACCTCACTAAATTATTTAATGCTTGTTATGAAGTTTCTATGCCGATTTTAGCAACTGCCTGGCACTATCCGTATTTGAAACGATTTATAAATGTAGAATTTGAGAATTACAATGGGAATAATGATATTAATAAAGAACTGATTTCGAGTTCACTTCACAATTATATACGTTTCAAAGGAGTTAACGGAGAAAATAACCAAGAGAAAGAAAAAGAAGCAATAAGTTTATTAGAAAAAATCGTTTTCCAATTGAATGAAACGCTTGAACAAAATAAACAAGTGGTGGCAAGACGTTTTGCAGATGAACACGAATATCCGATTGAATTTGTGCACGAAGCATTTAGCATCTTAAGTCCGTTCTATCAATTAAACCGAGAGGAATTTATTAAAGATGAAGTGGATGAACTTTACGGTTTCCCAAAAACGATTGAAGAAAGTTCACGCATTTTTCTGTCTTTAGGAAGACGTGATGTGAAATTGGAATACAAACATAAAGTGTTAATTAAAAGCTGATTACAATGAATCCCATTCAAAAATACCACGTGCGTTACCAAGCAATTAAAAGCGAGAAAGATATTACTTCAGAAGAAACGCGTTTACAAGAATTGCTACAAAATGATGTATCTGGATTGAACAACTTTTTCATGGCTGCATTGGGGATGAGTACCTTGATGTTGCGTTTAGGAGCGGTAATTCAAGTGTGTCGAAAATTTGAAAAATTAGATGAGCAAGGTGATTTATTGTTCAGCCGTCAGTTGTTGGATAATTTAAAAGAAATCATGCCTTCGGATTCGAATTGGAAAAAACTATGGGAAGTCAGTGCAGAAGCTACAGTTTGGAAAGCACCCAGTTTAAAATTAGGAGGTAATGAATCTGTTTTGTCTCGTTTTGTAACCTTTCGAAATCGTTTTGTGCACCAGCAAATTCAATTATCGATAGATTGTTTACCACAAATAGCTAAAGCCATTATTCTTTTTGAAGAGATGGAGAGGTTGTATTCGTTATTTGAAAAAGGTGAATTAATTTTTAAAAACGGTCAGTATTATTGGATTGACCAGAATGGTGAGGTTAATTTACATCCATATCTACAAGTTGGAACCGATGAAAACCAACCTTATATTTTTCAAGGCATTGCCAATCGTGAAAAAGTCCATTTACTGAACACGCAACTCGGTGATAAGATAGATCAAGCTGCTGAGGTGCATCTGAATCCTTTATTCGAGCCGTTGCAAGAGAGTTTACGCAATGGCGCAGGTCAGCTTTTTGACCATTCATCAAGGATAGCAACTTACCAAGGATGTTTTGTGGGGCGAGAAAGAGAAAGAGCTTTGTTACTTGATTTCTGTTCGTCTAAAAATGAACAAAATGTTTTAACCGTTAAATCTCCCGCCGGGATGGGTAAAGGTGCGTTAATGGCTGATTTGATAGAGCAATTAAAAACTAATAACATTCAAACACTTTATCATTTTTGTGGCGCAGGTTTGCATAATAATTTACATGCCATTTTATACCATTTGATTTTGCAGGGTAAAAAGAATGTAAAGTTTGACGGAGCGCAATTTTGGACAACAAAAGAGGAAGATGTTAAACGCAAATTAGATCGTTTACCAAGTAAATACACCGATACCATTCATTTGTTCCAACACTTATTAGATGAGTGTGTTAAATTTTCAAGTAACAATAAAGTTGGGAATTTGGTAGTTATAATCGATGCCTTAGATGAAGCCCAAGTAGCATCTACGCAATTAAAAATCTCTGATTGGTTTTATACCTACAACGAAAAAGAAGAACCGGAAGAGGATTGGCGCAGTGCATCAAACATTCGCTGGGTTTTCACTTATCGATGTGCAGAAGATGGTTCGGAGAATTTTTACAAATTCCCACATATAAAACAACTTGCGACAATAGAAGAACTCCAACCTTTAAAAGGCTTGTCACCGGAAGCAGCATTCGACGCATTCCGCGAGTATAACGTTTCCGAAGATTTTATGGAAGTATTGATTGAGAAGGCTACGATTGCCTAATTTTTTTCTTTTAAGTCTCGCATAAATCCCTATATTTAGCAACTCAAAAAATATGCACAAAACCATTATTGAAGAAATACCAATAGGTGAAACAGCACAAATTACTTGGCGTAAAGAAGATTTTTCGTTTAGGTGGTTAATCGCTTGGCGCAAACATGAAACCCTGATTCGTAAAATTTCTTTCATTCGCAATAAAGGACAGTATGATTTTTTGGTGAATAATCCTGAATTTGTGTTATGTATTTACAGCTTCTCCGTATTAGGATGGAAAAAAGTAGTTTCCTATGAGCCAAACGTTAAAATGTTCACCCTTCAAGATACAAGTTGCCAACCAATTTTACCGCATCAATCGGTTCAAATCCCGAATGTAACTTTAGCAATTCAAGATTTGAATAGGCAACCAAAATTCGCAAAAGCAACCTTTAAAAAACCGCAGGTTAAAGCGAGAAATAGTAATATAAATTTGAAAATCAATAAATTAGAAACTAAAATAGTGAATATATGGAAGATGTAAACAAATACTTGGACAACTACAACCAAACTCCAAGAACTAGATTTGAACGCATTTATGACAAAGCAACACGTTTTTTCTGGTGGTGTGCCGGTGCCGACGAGCAAATTTTATTGCAATGCCCTAAAAGTGATCGGGTAAAATATGCAGGAATTGGTGGTATTGTTTTTTGTACTGGATTGCTTGCAAGTGTTTCAGGTGGCTACGCATTTTACACCATTTTTGGTCCGAAAAAAGAGGCTATTAATTTTGATCCTGTTTCGATTGGAGCTACTATCGTTTCTATCATCTTTGGATTAATTTGGGGAGCAATCATCTTCAATATGGATAGATTTATCGTTTCCAGTACAGGGAAAGGAGATGGAAAAGATTCAATTTCTTTAAAAGAGTTTGGGCAAGCATTACCCCGTATTGCTATTGCAGTTATTCTTGGTTTTGCCATTTCTGCACCTCTAGAAATACGTATTTTAAAGACAGAGATTGATGTTAAATTGCATGAACAACAGAAGGAAGTAAAAAAGAAATTAGATGAACTCACGTATGCGCAAAGCAGAAAAAAAATAGATGAAATTCAAGCTGAACGGACGAAACTTGAAAAGGAGATAAATAATTTAGATGCATATTTTGAAAAAAGACGTTTAGAGATAAACGCTCAACGTGATAAACTAGAAGATGAAGTTGCAGGTCGTGTCGGATCGGGAAAGGCTGGAGAAGGCCCTGCGTACAGATCAATGAAGGAAAATTTAGATAGTCAGCAAAAAGAACTAGAAGAGAAAAAAAAGAATACAGCACGTGACATCAAGGATAAAAAAGACAGACTTGAAAAGTTGCGAAAAGATATAGAAGATGTTAACAAAGATATTGAAAAGGAAAAAAAGCGCAATCAAAAGACAGCTGAAAGTCTCGATGGTTTATTAAATAGAATTCAAATTTCTCATGAAATCGGAGGAATTGTTCCTTGGGTGATTTTATTAGTTTTCCTATCCATAGAAGCGGGTCCTATATTCTTTAAAATGATGATGACAAAAGGTCCATACGATTACTTAGTAGAAAACAACAAAAAGAAAATTCAATTGCGCCATGGTATCGTTGTTTCTGAAAAATTGGTGGACACAATTAATGGTTCTAAAGATGCCGAAAAAGTGGAATTTTTGGAATTAGAAAATGAAAAGCATTTGAAAGAAACCCAACTCGCTGTGATGCAGAAAAATTCTGAAAAAATTATACGGAAGCACGGAGAAAAAATCGCCAAAGAAATTGACGAAAATCCAGATAATTTTTACACTGAAAGTTGATGACAGCTTTATTGGAGAAGCTTTTTGGTATTCACGCTGATATCTTTTTACAGTGTTCGGACAAAGAACAAAAGCTGTATAAAGTAAGCACGTTTGGATTTTTGCTCATGCTCACACTTTGTGCATTTTCGTTTACGTATTTGTTCGAACTGTTGACAGATAGCTGGTTTTCAGGTGCACTCATTGGGCTGATTTTCACGTTCATTTACTTTAATATTTTGCGGTTTACATTCATTTCTTTCGCTGTTTCTGATGAAAAAATTGTGACGCTCAACAAAGTATTTAGTGCTCCCAATAATTTGTTCCGAATGCTTTTGTGTTTTGTTTATTTTTTCACGATTTCTGTACCAATAACCACCTTTTTCTTTCATTCAGAGACCACCGAACAAATAGAAGAATTCAAAAAAGCGACTATTTCAAAGTACGAAGGAGTAGAAAAAAAGCGTATTGGAGCATTTCTTCGAGAATTTGATGATTCTGTTTCAATTCAAAAGAAAGAAATTGCTCTAATCCTAAAATCAGAAGACACAGAGGAGTTGAAACGATTCAAAGTGCTTTTGGGCGAACAAAAAATTTCAAAAATCCAACAAAACAAGCAAAGAAAAATACTTCTATTAAACGCTGAACTTAAGGAGGATATTGAAAAATTTGAACAAACAGTGAATAACGCAGGATTGCCATTCAAAAGAATAATGTTTGCGCTGGAGAAGAAGAGCAGTTGGGTGCTTTTGTCAGCGATAAATCTATTTGGCATGGCTGTATTGCTTCTTTTTATCTACGTGAGGTATGGTGTTGATTTTAAATACGGTCATCAGCAAAATAATATCGAACGCTTAATGATAGAATCAGAATACGTGAGGAGCAAACGAGAAATGGAGGGTTTTTTGCGAACTCAATTCAACTACAATTTTGGTTTAGAAGAAAAATTCCTCGATCCCCCATTCAACACGATTCCGAACAACACTACAAAAAATCAACTTGCTAACCTAGAGGCTTACGACTATTTTAAATCTAAGAATTGAGTATATCAAGTGAAATATGGCAACAATGGTATGAAGGCGATTTAGATTGTTCCTTTCATTCCGATTTATTTCTAAAATTGGAAATAAGCCAATTAACACTTTCACATATTCGACCACACGGAAGGAAGGTGATAAGTAACGTGTTGCCCTTTTATGGTGATCCTTTTGCAATTGTAAAAGAAGGATTTTTGGAAGATAATTTTTTACCAGAAGTGGAAGTTTTTCCAGCGTTGCAAACAGATTACCCATTGGATATGCCACGGAAATTCAACGCTGTAGAAGTCATTATTACCAACCCAATCATTTCTGAAATTCGTGAAATTGAAGGAAAACGAACAGGGAAACTAAACGCAAAGATTTACTTTAGAATAAAACGGATAACAGAATCAGTTGCGATAATTGAAGAAAAAAAGAAAGTATTAAAAGCGAAAAGAGTCGAACAGCAAATTGAAACCACGATTCCCAAAAGTTCTTATCGCTATAGGGTAAGCAACTTGACCTCAAGATTTAATTTTTGGGGTAGTATTGGTTGGTTTTTTTCTTTTTTGTTTACCAGTTTAAACATTATGCAATTTCTATTTGGCAGCTTTATTTCCATTCTTTTAATTGCTGGTATAATTGGTTTTTTTACCAAAGGCTGTGACGATAAAAGAATTTCAAGTGATAAGGTAGAAAATTCAGAAAATGAAGATGTTAGAAAACTTAAAGCTTGGCAAGTATCAACAACAGACAAAGAACTAACCTTGGTACACGTGCCAGTAATAAAATGGAATAAGAAAAATGAAAGTTTTGACGATCAGTCGAAAAGAAATATTTCAATCATTGGAACTTATTTATTGGATAATCCCTCTATAAAATACAAATTTCAACTAACCGAAAAAGATGAAAACAAACGCAACGATGCCATCAAGGAAATTGACTCCTTTTTTCAAACGGTTGGAATTGATAGCATGCGAAAAATTAAAGGAAACGTATATGAATTAGTGCCAAATAGCCTTGCATCGGATATACTTATTGTTCAATTTGTAAACAAACAACGATAATTACAAAATGAACGAGAGGATTTTCATAGAAGGTGTTGCAAAGGGTTTTTACAAAAAAACGTCCTCCTATTCCACAGGTAATTTTGAGATTGCTGATATTGAATTAGAGTCAATTGACGTTTGGAATTCAAAAACAATTTCTGATACGATATTGATAGAACACGAGGTGGGTAGTTATTTCAAACCTACTTATTTTCATGATATTAGGATTTTTGTTTCCGAATCCGATTATCTGAAATTAAGAACGAAAGATTTCATTATTCGCGATTTAGAAATTGGAGAAATACTGAATACCAAAGACGGGCAATTGACCGCCTACACTGGTAAAATAATTGCTCAAATAGACAAACCACTACCTCCTCCTGACGTTGAAGTAAACCGAACAAGGTTTTCAAATCAAGATACAACCAAAACAAGTTCAAGTAAAAGATTTGCCGACTCTCGTTACAGCCATTTATTCTCCTCTAGTTTAGGAACTGTTGTTGATAACGTCATACCAAAAAGTAATTCAAGTAAATTAAAATCTGAAACCAATATTCAGCCTGAAACAAGCTTTTTTTCAGGTTGTCTTGGAATTTTGATTTTAGTAGGGTTATTGATCGGTGTGAGTGCTTTTTATTCATTTTGGTACTTTGGTGTTTTTCTATCCATTTATCTCATTATTGTTTACTTGATAAATCAATTAGGTTGGAAAAACACATGGTTATTTAAAACTTTTTCTGTTGTAAGGTTTGATTACCATTACCTTGGAATAATCGTTCTTTTACTAGCATTAGCATACTATTGTCACAACGGCTATCACGAGTTTTTACCCTACATATTTGCAATCGGAGGGGCATTGATTTTATTATCTTTTCTTGCACCTATTTTAAGGCTATTAAGTTTCATTTTTACGATTGCAACCGTCTTTTCCATTGTTTCATTTTTTGTAGACTACTTTAAATACGAATCAGATGATTCCAAAACAGATGATGATATTGAATATGTTGATGAGGACGATGAAGATTGGTTTCCAAAAGTTGATACCCTAAATACCTCAGATACATCTAATCAAGATTATTTTTCAAATGTCCTCACTTGGAAAGACTATGATAAAAACGCTTACACGGGGACATTTAAAATTCGAAAGGACAATTTTTCTGCCGCGAAATTACATCGTGAAAACTTAGAAATACAAGCAAAAAACTCCAGAAATTATTGGAATCAAATTTATGGGCAGATTTCAAAAAGAAATGAAAAATATATCGATGAAATAGTCAATGAATATGCAAAAATCATCAAGGAAAAAAAATTAAATAAATCAGATGCGGCCAAAATGGTGGTAACTTCAATACAAAGTATTGATTATTGTTTAGTCCATGATTACACGCATAGTGAGGCTGAAAAAATGTTTGGTGGATTCATTTCAGAATACCACAGAACAGGAAAGCCTTGTTTATCCAAGATAAAATTTGGCGTTCAATCTCCCTCTGAGTTTATGTCCAATCTTAAGGGTGATTGTGATACGAGGAGTGTTATGCTACATGTTGTCCTTACTAGATTAGGATTCAATACAACGGTTTTAGCCTCAGACAGATATTCCCATGCCATATTAGGTATCTCAGGAAACTACACAGGGAAAAATGTTAAATGGAATGGTATCAAATACTATGTTTGGGAAACAACGGCAGAAGGATTTCAGCCTGGTGTTTTGTCCAGTCAAGTTGGAAATATCGATTATTGGTATGTAGCGTTATAAACTTTAAATAATATAAATATGAATACAATCTTTGGTGCAGCTGGTTTGGAACTTGTTCTTTCTGTTCTAATTGGCGTAATAACAGTTTTGGTAAGTAAAACAGTTTTGGTTTGGTTTTATAAGCGTCAAACAAATGATGCTAATCCTTACGATAATCTTTCTTTTATGATTTATTTGAGTGGGATGATTTTTTCAATTTCATTTATTACCTACGGAATAATGGAACCTCTCACAGCAACATTCAAAATTCTAGAAGATAGTGGTGAAAACGGAATAGATCTCATAACACAAGGAATTCAATATGCTGGGTTTTTCTTAATGCTATCCTATTCTTTCTCGGTATTGGTGATTTTTATTTCATACAAACTTTTTACAGCTTTGACTACCAACATAAATGAATACGAAGAAATAAAAGCAAATAACATCGGAATTGCCATTTTAGTTGTTGTCTTAACCATTGTAACGGCAATGTTTGTTAAAACCCCGTTTATTGCATACCTTGATTCGTTTATTCCTTATCCAGAATTGCCAAGGATTAACTAATTCTTAAAAAAATGTTGAATGAATAAAGAATTCAACCTCACCCACTTCCGTGAAGCACAAGAAAAGCGGGTTCAAGAAAAGAAAATATGGATGCTGAAAAAAGGTTGGACAGATAACAAAGTTTCGAATGGTCATTTGCCTGAATGCTATAATTTTATTCCACAAAAAAGTGATATCGACAACTATCTAGAAGTTAATGTTGGCTCGGGAACTGATGTTGCCTTAAAGCTGATGAATTTGGAGAACGAAACTTGTGTGAGGTACGTTTTCATAAATAGTGGTTCAACTTACACCATTCGTAACATCCCTGAGGGAAGGTATTACTTGAAACTAGCTTATGGCAAGGACTGGCTTTCAAAAATTGTGAACGGGCAATGTAAAGGGAAATTTATTCGTAATCCACTGTACGAATCTGGAGAGGATTTACTTGATTTTAATATCATTCATAAATCAAACAGCTATTCTATCCCAAGTTTTTCGCTCCATCTTGATGTGGTTTCAACAGGCATTTCTAATTCTTTTAATTCATCCGAAATATCTGAAAGTGAATTCAATAAGTGATATCCTCCTTTGATTTTGCTAATTGTTTGATATCAAAGTATCTAATAAATTTAAGGTTTTAAGAATAAATAGGGTTCTCAATTATTTGAAAGTTCCCAATAGATTAAAATTTTAATAATTACGAATGAGGTTGAGAATTATAACGAATACGCATATTATACTTTTCAATTCGATAGAAAAACACGATTGATCTCTTGATATTTGCTCGAGTTAATGTGTTCTGCTAAAATTGGATAGATAAGCTCTGTGTGCTTTTTTGTGATGATAGTCCAACCTTCTTTCGTTTCAGATTTAGTGGTCAATATCATCTCATCGTATTTTTTCTCGTAGTTGGATATTAATTGACTAAACCGATTTCGAATGGTTTTATAAATCAACTTAAATTGTTCATCTTGAGCTAATTCATTATAAATAGTCAACCCTTAAAAAGATGTTAACACTCTATTTGTCAATAAAATAGGTTTGTTTTTAGAGCTGTAAATCTACAAGTTTTGTATCTTTAAAGTGTAAAAACTTGCATTTTTCGTA
>JBDKEM010000009.1:0-6293 GCA_039795265.1 Bacteroidota bacterium
GAGATGCGCTCGGAGGAGTCTTTCACCAAACGCCCTTCTTCGTCGTAGCTGTAATTGTTGTTCACGTTGATGCGATGTGCTTCCGGTCGGAAAGTCAACATGTTGTCCAAATCGTCGGTGAACGCTGCGGTGTTGGTTTGTGCGTCGTTCATTTGTCGATTTTTCTATCTTCAACCTTGTGCGCTTGTATAATTACTTTAGTTATCTGTTTCATTTTTCAATACTATAACCGTAAATATAATTCAGTCAACACTTTCGGAAGACTACCTTCCATCTTCAACTAATAGATCTCTTGTTCTAATTCGTGATCTTCAAATTTTGTTGATGTCCCAATTTCGTCCCATAACTTAATACGTTCATTAGCTCGAATTAGTGCGTATTTACTATTTGTTGGCTTTGATTTTTCGTCAATTTCGAGTACATTAGTCCAAACAGCAAATATTGGTACTGCATCAGTTCCGCAACCCTCTAATCCTTGAATATATTCGTCTAAAATTGGAATTGGAAAATCATTAAAACAGAAGCATCGAGCAAGTTCCAAGAAATCTCTCCAAAAATCAGAAATATCTAGATTATCTACTACAGTAGTATTAAAACTGGTTTTATCTAAATTAATTATGAAATTTTCTACTTCAGAATT
The DNA here is from genome assembly GCA_039795265.1 of Bacteroidota bacterium. Taxonomy (GTDB): domain Bacteria; phylum Bacteroidota; class Bacteroidia; order Flavobacteriales_D; family Crocinitomicaceae; genus UBA952. The sequence continues at coordinate 641 of JBDKEM010000009.1, forward strand.
CGGATTAGGGTTATTATTCTCACAAGCAGTTGCAAAAACAACAAAGCAATTATAGAGAGCTTTAGGATTCGATAAAAGCCAATGTAAATAGTTAAATTCTTTTAATTTTGGAGTTAATCCTCCGTTAAAAAGATAATAAACAAAAAATTGTATCTCTCTCTTCTTTTCTATACTTAATTTCATTACACTATTTTAAAATATTTTCGATAACTGGAGGAGCTACTAATGAGCCATTAAAAATTATAGTGGAATTACCCGGAAACCCATAAGAAATCCCTTTACTTCCTTCAATTTTTAGATACCACATACCAGCATTTCTTGCAGCCTTAAAAATAGGACCTCCTTTTCCAGAACCAGCAGAAAACTTAAAAGGTGTTGATGATAAAAAAGTTGGACTTGATATAGAATGATATTTAACAATTATATCATAATTCCCAGTTTGAATAAATTTTGCATTTATCAAATATGATTTGTTATACCTTATATGTGGTCCTTCCCCTTTTGTTTTTCTATCACTGAGAAGTCCACCTGTTCTTGAGTATTCTTCCCAAGACATAGCACGGTAATAGGTGCTTATTGGGGGTTCTTTATGTTTAACTTCATCTCCTGTTAAAAGAAGTGGAATTGCCAACACTGTTGTCGTAGCCAATGTAGATGTCATTGCTACTCCAGATGCGGCTTCACCAGTTGAAAGAGCTCCTACTAAGGTAATGTTTGCCACATTTGATGAACCTTCTATTGGTATTTTGATTGTTTTACCTGCTGAAAAATGCTCGTTTAATTTACGTCCACCTTTATTTTCCCAACGTTCAAAACCCGTTCCAGTTTGTTTTCCATCAACTATATGAGACGTTATTCTCCAAATTTCATCTTTATTAGTTTCTCCTTTAATACCAAAATTTCCTTTATAAAGTTCAATCTCTTCGCAAGTAGCATCTCGCAGTTCAGACTTGTTACCATATTTCCCATTTATTTTTGTTTGATATTGGATTTTTTCGAGCCCCTCTAACTCTACATGGTCAATAAGAACATTCTCACTAAAGGCATACGTGGAGTTCCACGGATAACTACTAGCCAACGGATCCACCGCAAAGAACCGCCCAACTCTCGGATCGTGCATTCTGTATTTATAGTTCACCAAACCGGTCTCCGAGTCTTGTTCTTGGTTTTGGAAACCGTACCTATACCCCGCCGGACTCCAATTTTCCAGCGTGGTGGTGTAGCCGTTAAGTACAAAATCGTCCATTCGGAACGTGCCTTGGGTGAGTGGTCCGACACGATTGTATAAGTCTAAGCGAACCGTTACCGTTCCGGAAATTCCTGCGATGGCGTTGGCTACGTTGACCATTCCTGTGGTTTGCAAGGTCGTGCTCGATGATACGAAAATTGACCCTGAACCCACGAAAATGTTGTTGATGTAGATGTTATAATTCGCGTATCCTGTCGGGCTTGAACGGTGGCGGAAACTGTAGCTTATTACATCCAACAAATAGCCGCTGTTTATGGTCATATTCAAGTACAAACGTGCGGTGTTGGGGCGGGCTATGACGTTTACTGTTTTCATTTAAGGGTTTGACTTTGAGTATTTATAAGGCTCGATTTGAGTTTGTCTTGGGAATAGCACTTCAGATAATCATTTGTTTAGTCAGGGATAACTTTATTAAAAGAATCACAAATCAATATTTTATAAGATTTTGTTTTTTCGAAAAGTTTTGAACGTTCTTTAACGCTTTTAACATAGACTTTATTATCGCGGATTAAATAAAGTATTGGAGGAAACTTTAATTCTTTGTTTTCAAATTTAATATTTGCAGTTGCTTTACCATTTTTAAATGGAATAAAACAATGTACTTTTATATACAATTCATCTCCATATTTTAAAAATTCATCACCGCACACAATTCGAATTGTATAAAGTTTTCCAGTCGATTTGAATGTACATTTCCTAATTGAATTAGGTTTTATATTGGTTAATAAAAAATCATTATTAACTAACCACAATCTCTTATTCTCTCGGTGTAACATAAAAAGTAGATAACCCGATAATAAAAGAATCAAAAACCCAATAAAAATTTTATATTTTCGTTCCATTTTTATAAGTCACTTTAAATGATTTGTTTCCATTACTTTGTTGACCTCCAACAGGGAGATAATCAGCAGGCATTACTTTTTCATTTCCTTTGTACCATCCGTAAATCCCTATGTAATCAGTTCTACCGACATAACCACTTGTAACTGTTTTAGGTAATTGTTTTGAAAATGATTTAACTAGAGATTCTCCATTAATATTCTTTGTTGCTGAATTGCAAGAATAAATATCACAATTTGATTTTGATTTAAATGCTCTTGGATCAATGGATAACACGTCATCTTTATCAAAGGTATAGCTATCATGTTTTTTCTGTTCATTGGTCCTATTGTTAAAATCGTATTCTGTATCCAGTGAACCAATACCGTAAATACCATGTGCGGGTTCAATTGATGAACTACCATTCATTCCCTCAGAATAACCATGACTAAAAAATGACAAGTCAGTTATTTTGTCATTCTCTCTTTTTGATGAATATTTTGAGGTATAAATATTTCGAGAATTAATGTAATTTACAATTTGTTCTGTGCTCGAAATTTCAACTAATTTAACATCAAGTTTATTTGCTTCTTCCCTAACCCATTCCATTTGTTCTTTGGTCATATTAAATGTCATAAGGAGAATTGTAGTTTTTTCCTTAGGATTTTCTTCTTTATTAATTGAAGCTTGCAATAAAGCAGAGTTTATGAATTTATATTTGTCTTTTCCACCACCATCATAACTTGCAACTATTATGTTTTCTTTACCATTGGGATCAATAACTATTAAAGGACTGCACATTGCAAAATGGTATGGACTTAAATCAGGGTACTTCCTTTCAAAAGCATCCCGACTCCACCATCGCCCAACTCTACTATCATACATCCTAGCCCCAAAATCATAACTATTCCCACCACCTTTCACTTCATCATCCTTCTCCATCGAGTTAAACCCATACCGATACCCCGCCGGACTCCAATTCTCCGTTGCGGTGGTGTAGCCATTTAACACAAAATCATCCATTCTAAACGTTCCTAAAGCACCTTTTAAACCTCCGAAGAGTTTGAGTGTTACGGTCACATTTCCACTCAATCCAGAAACAGCATTGGCAACATTAATCGTCCCTGTGTGTTGTAAACTATTTCCAGAACTCACAAAAATACTCCCTGAGCCAACTTCTATTCCGTTGATAACCAATTTGTAAGCGTTGTAACCTGTTGGGCTGGAGCGGTGATAGAAACTGAAACTAGCTATGTCTAATAATTTCGCTTCGTCAACCGATAAATTCAAGGTTACGTAGCTCGTATCGGCACTTGTGTTTTCAAAAGCAATGGCTCTTGTGCCACTAATTCCATTGAAATTGGTAAACGTTCCCGATGGTCTGCTCCAACCTGTTGTTGATAAATTCGGGTCGAGGTTGGAGGGCGTTCTGGTGTAAGGGTTGGCGTTCAATTTGCCGAAATTGAATTTGGGTTGCGATATGGATAAGTGGTTCGGCATTTAGATTAAACAATGAATTAATAATTTACAGTTATGTATGGTCATCAAGTATTCGATATTTTAAAAAATTGTCTTAATTTTATTTTTTTGTTTTTGTAATTAATCTTTTTATACCTAACCATTGCAACTTTTTGTGGAATCTTAAAATAACAATCATTTTTGGTGTAAATAATTTTATTCCTATTCGTAGAGGAGATAACATTTATTTTATCAACAAGAAATAATCTATCCTTTTTAAATCGATAAGCATAAATGGTATCAATTTTTGAGTTGAATAAATAAATAGTTACATTATCCCTATCCATTTTTTTTATAATCGGGTAATAAGCAGTGTCCATTTGACTATTCAAATGAAAGTTAGTCCAAATCAGAAAAAAACAAACGATTTTTAATTTCACTAATTTCTTTTCCATATATCACTAGGTGTTAAATTTAATGGAATGTCTTGTCCATATATTGGCGTACTACCTTTGATTATTTCTTCATTATCAAATGATTTATACTTTTTTTCATTGAAAGGTCTCATGTATAATTCATGATTTTTTATTCTAACATCTGTGTCATTCACTTTTTGTACCCATGAGTATGAATTATAAGATTTTTGAACAAAATAACGATTTGTTAATTTTTTTAACCTATCTGTTTTATCCTTTTTGTTCATTTTCCAAATTAGCGCTTGAGTAGGGATATTTTCTCCATATTCGTTTTTGTAGTAAGGAATAATAATTGAACTGAAACCTGCGTTTACACCATCAAATTCATCTACCAGATCATTGTTAAAGACTTGCCAATCGACACCATCAAAATAAAATCCAACTCTTCCATCTTCAAACTGTACTCCATGTCTTGTTTCATGATATAATGTAGAAAATTTAGATTTTCCTAACTGAGCGTTTTTTTCACTTATTCTTTTCGGAAAGTTAATTTCAATTTCTTTACCATTATATCGAGTTATTCCTAAATCATTATTATTGGATTTGAATAAATAGACTTCATTTGATCGTTTTAAAATTCTGTAATCTTTCCTAAAGTCTCCATTCAAAATTCTACCCATTAATACAAATAATTTGTCCTTTTTATTATCAAATTTGATTGTGTCTCCTAATTGATCATTTAAATTTATTGGATTATTACCCATACTCACATAAGGGCTTTCCCACGCACTCATTTTCGGGTCAATACTGAACCATCTCCCAACCCTTGGATCTAGCTGCCTAAAAAACGTCGTGTAAGAATTTCCAGCTCCTTTAGCTTCATCATCTTTTTCAGAACCTTGGTAGCCATACCGATACCCCGCCGGACTCCAATTCTCCGTTGCGGTGGTGTAGCCATTCAACACAAAATCATCCATTCTAAACGTACCTTGCGTGAGAGGTCCAACGCGGTTGTATAAATCCAATCGAACGGTAACGGCACCCGAAAGCCCCGCGATGGCATTGGCAACGTTGAGGATTCCTGTGGTTTGGAGAGAGTTGCTAGATGAAATAAAAATTGCACCTGAACGCTTCATGCCGAAATTGGAATTGGTTTGCGATATGGATAAGTGGTTCGGCATTTAGTGGGATAATTTAAATTGGGTTGAAGTCTATATAAATCGTCTTGATGTTTAAATTTATATGGTTTTTTTCCTTAAAAATATAAGAATTTATAAAAAATAGGGGAGATTCAAGTATTTTATTTCCATGAAGTAGATCCAAATTAATATTATTAAAAACAATAATTCTGGAATTAGCTTTATCTTTCTTTGATTGATAAATGTGAATAATGAAAAAATCAAAAAATATAAACAAGTTATTGAGTGAATGTCGTGAATTAACCAATTGAAATTTCTCCAAAAAATGAATTGTTCAGGAGATTTGTAATTGAATAAATTTCCTTGATGAAACTTGTAATTTCGATATAAATCAACAAAAAATAAAAATATCGATATTGTAAATATGGAAATATTAAAGCTGAGTAATAATGACACCATCCCGTTAAGTGTGTAAACTGAAAGTTTCATAAAATCAGTCTATCTTCAAAAATAATCATAAATTGGTTAAGTATCGTTCCCCAATCACGAATAGGCATTGTCCATTTTTTAGT
>JBDKEM010000037.1:0-66494 GCA_039795265.1 Bacteroidota bacterium
AGAGAAGTTAAGCCTGCTTGCGCTGATGGTACTGCGATTTTGATCGTGGGAGAGTAAGTCGATGCCTCTTTTTAACCCTGACCGTCTTTACGTGTCAGGGTTTTTTTTTGGTCTTTTTTAAGTTTATTCTTGGAATTGTAAACTATGTCATTATTAATTTGTTTCTTTTGTTAATGAAAAAAGTTGGTGTTTTGCTCATTCAATTAGGGACTCCTGATAGCCCTTCTGTCTCAGATGTTCGTCGTTATTTATCCGAATTCTTAAATGATCCACGTGTTATCGATTTACCATGGTTAGTGCGAAAACTATTAGTGAATGGAATTATCGTTCCTTTTAGAGCGCCGAAGTCTGCTAAGATATATAAAGAATTGTGGCATTTAGGTAATGGGGTTTCTCCATTGATCACACATTCTAAAAATGTTCAGCATAAATTACAGAATCATTTTATTAACGATAATGTAACTATTGAACTGGCAATGCGCTATCAGAACCCTTCCTTAGATTTGGTTTTGGAAAGAATGCGAAAATCTAATTATGATCAAATTGTAATCTTACCTTTATTTCCTCAGTATGCTAGTGCCTCTTCAGGCTCTGCGATTGAAAAAGCGATGAATATAATTCGCGGTTGGTGGGTGATTCCAGATATTAAAATAATAAGTCAATTTTGGAATAATGAAGGTTATATTCAATCTATAATAAATAACGCCAAACAGTTTGATTTGAATGACTACGACCATGTGCTTTTTTCATATCACGGTTTACCCGAACGTCATGTAGATAAAGTATATGAAGGATCTGATTTATGTGAAGATCAACCTTGTGAGTTAGAGTTAAATGACAAAAACAAATTTTGCTACAAAGCAACTTGTTATGCAACAACAAGACTAATAGCTGAAAGATTACAATTATCACCTGATAGGTATACAGTTTGTTTTCAATCCAGATTGGATAAGAAATGGTTATCTCCTTTTGCGGATGAAGTAGTAAAAGAACAAGCTAAAAAAGGAGCAAAGAAATTGTTGGTTTTTAGTCCTGCTTTTGTTGCTGATTGTTTAGAAACACTAATTGAAATTGGAGAAGAGTATCAGGAGATTTTTGAGGAATTTGGTGGAGAAAAAGTACAATTAGTCCCTAGTTCAAATGATGATGATGATTTTGTATTTGGTCTTAAAGAAGTAATTCTTTCTAAACTGCTTTAATGCTATTTGGCTAAACCTTTATTATTAAGTAATTTTGCAATGTTTTTGAAAATAAATATAATGAGTAATACAACTGAAAAACTGGCGTACAAGGTTAAAGACATTAGTCTTGCTGATTGGGGACGTAAGGAAATTAAATTAGCTGAAGCTGAAATGCCTGGATTGATGGCATTGCGTGAAGAATATGGAAGTTCTAAGCCGCTTTCCGGTGCTCGTATCGCTGGATGTTTGCATATGACCATTCAAACTGCGGTTTTAATAGAAACTTTAGTGGAATTGGGAGCGGAGGTTACGTGGTCTTCATGTAATATTTTTTCAACTCAAGATCATGCAGCGGCGGCAATTGCAGCAGCTGGAATTCCAGTTTATGCATGGAAGGGAATGAATGAAGAAGAATTTGATTGGTGTATCGAGCAAACTTTGTTTGCATTTAAAGATGGTCAACCTTTAAACATGATTTTAGATGATGGTGGCGACTTAACTAACATGGTTTTTGACCGTTATCCTGAATTAACGAAAGATATAAAAGGCCTTTCTGAAGAGACAACAACAGGTGTTCATCGTTTGTATGAACGAGTAAAAAACGGCACATTAGTAATGCCTGCAATCAATGTGAATGACTCTGTTACGAAATCTAAATTCGACAATAAATACGGATGTAAGGAGTCATTAGTTGATGCCATTCGACGTGCTACAGATGTCATGATGGCGGGGAAAGTTGCAATCGTTTGTGGTTATGGTGACGTTGGAAAAGGTTCCGCAGCTTCATTAAAAGGTGCAGGTGCACGTGTTATTGTAACTGAAATTGATCCTATTTGTGCTTTACAAGCAGCAATGGATGGTTTTGAAGTAAAACGTTTAGATTCCGTTGTTCACCTTGGCGATATTATCGTTACGACAACAGGAAATAAAAACATCGTAGTTGGTCGTCATTTTGAAAACATGAAAGACAAGGCGATTGTTTGTAACATCGGACACTTCGATAATGAAATTGATATGGCATGGTTAAATCAAAATTACGGAAACACAAAAACCGAGGTGAAACCACAAGTGGATATCTATAATATTAATGGCCGTGATGTAATTATTTTGGCAGAGGGTCGTTTAGTTAACCTTGGGTGTGCAACGGGGCATCCTTCTTTCGTAATGTCAAATTCATTTACGAATCAAACATTGGCTCAATTGGAGTTATGGCAAAATTCAGACAAATATGAGAACGATGTTTATATGTTGCCAAAACACTTGGATGAAAAGGTAGCTCGTTTACATCTAGCGAAAATTGGTGTTGAATTAGAGACCTTGACTCAAGATCAAGCCGAATATATTGGTGTAACCGTTGAGGGACCATATAAAGCTGAACATTATCGTTATTAATAACGAATTGTCAAATTTTAAAAGGGAATTATCGAGAGATGGTTCCCTTTTTATTTTTGTGGGATATGGCTCATTGCCAGTTCAGAAATGGCTGTAATGCTTAAGCTTGGGTTCACACCTGGATTGGCAGAAATCATAGAACCATCACAAATGAGCATGTTTTGATAATTATAAACTTGGTTTTTATCATCAATAACTCCTTCATTTGCATTTCTACCCATACAAGCACCACCTAAAATATGAGCCGTTGTGGGTATTCCCAATAGGGACTCGGTAATCATCGCCATGGCTTTCCCATCGATAATTGTTTCAATTTTATTCGCGATTTCTTGTGCTTTTGGATTAAATGCACTTGGTGCTTTTCCTTTATCTAGTCTAGTTTTTAACGTTCCAAATAGGGTTTTCTTAACGCTTAACGTACTATCAATGCTTTCCATATATAGTAAGATATGTGTCCGCTTACTCCAATCATCAACAAAATAGATTTTCAAATTGGACAAAGGATGCTTCATCCAATTACCCATTATACTAAACATTCTTCCAATTATTGTTTTTCCTGAAACCATGGGAGCCATAAAAATCCGCCAAAATCCAGAACCTTCAGAATACTTCACGGGCTCTACATGTCGATTTTCATCAATGTGCACTATTGAACCAATAGCAATTCCTTTTGAGAAAGTTGTTTTTTTATCAAAACTTGTCACACCAATTAGACTTTCCGAGTTCGTTCTAATTCCTTTGCCTAATGTATCCGAAAGATGGGGTAATGAGGTGTTTTTCAATTTTAATAGTAAAGGAAGCGTTCCCATTACTCCTCCTGAAAAAATCACACCTTTGGTTTTTATCTTTTTTTTAGAAAAATTTAAAAAAGATGTTGATGATTTTGTGACAATTTCATACCCTTCATTTCCGTCTTTACCTAAAGGAATAACATCAACGACCTCTGTCTCAGCCAAAATAGTACAGCCTAATTGCTGCGCGAGATATAAATAGTTTTTGTCCAACGTGTTTTTAGCATTGTTTGGACATCCTAACATACAAGCACCGCATTCGATACATCCTGTACGATTTGGTCCTTTTCCATCAAAATAAGGATCATCAACAGTTTCTCCTGGTTTTCCAAAATATACAGCTACGTCCGCTGCTTCATATTTGTTCTTATCTCCCAATTCCTCTGCTAGTTTCAACATGGCTTCATCACTTCGTTGAAAATATGGGTGTTTGGAAGCACCTAACATTTTTTTCGCTGTTTCATAGTGAGGAGCAAGTTCATTTTCCCAATCCCGTAGCCCTTTCCATTCTCCAGACTCAAAAAATGATTTTTTCGGAATAGGAAGTGTATTTGCGTAGACAATAGAACCACCGCCAACTGCAACTCCGTTAAGAACGGCTACATGTCGAAAAAAATGGAGTTGAAACATACCTTTTAATCCCAACTTTGGGTACCACATCCATTTACGCAGATTCCAATTTGTTTTAGGAAAATCTTCTTTTTTATCGAACCATTTTCCTTTTTCAATTACGAGTACTTTGTATCCTTTTTCTGACAACCGTAAAGCGGAAACCGAACCACCGAAACCACTTCCAATAACTACGTAATCATAAGTTTCCATATCTTTCGTCTAAAATGAAGTTCTTTTTTTAACGAAAATACAAAATCTGTTTTCCTTCCGATCAAAATAAAAAAATAGTTTAAATCAATGCGGTTTCCTCAACTATACTTTCACTTTTGGTCAAAACAACCTTTGGGAAATAATAAGTCTGATTCCAAGATATGTTTAATGTGCTTTTTCCTTTTAAGTTGTTGATTTCTAGTTCAAAATTTGATACCTGATTTCTGTGAAAGTAAGAAAACCATTGCTCTAAATCGGAATTGACTTTAATGCCATTGATGCGTACAATCTCATCACCAATCATTAATCCAACTTGATCGCCAGGTGAATTTTCCCAAATAGAACTAATTATCGCGCAACCATTTCTGTAAGAATATTTAAAACCAAGGTGACTTTCTACAGGATTAGAAGCTGTTTTTAATTCCAGTTTCCAATTAAAATAGGCGAGCGCGTCTTTGAGAAAAGGTAGAAAATCATTATTTCCTTCAATCAATTTTAGTTTAATTTGATCGAATTTTTCTCCAATCTCGCTTCTGAAAAGTGCATCAATATACTTTTCGGTATAAGAAATTCCATTCCCAATTTGTTGAAATAAATCACCCATAACATTCTCTATACCACGGCGTCCAGAACTAGATTTACGAATTTCCGCGTCTAAAATAAATGCAATTAAACATCCTTCCGTGTAAATGGAAACCTTTCTTCCAGGGACACCAGGAACGTAACCGTCTAACCACGTGTCAAACGACGAGTCTGCAACCGAATAATGTAACCTTCCCGAATTATCGAAGTGTTTTTGTAGTTGTTGTGTCAATTCTAAGAGATACTGTTCTTCATTAAACACACCACTTGTGTAAAGATATTTATCGCCTAAATAAGTTGTTATGCCCTCATAAATCCATCCCAATTTGGAATAGTTCTCTGATTTGAAATTATAAGGAACCATAGTTTCTGGACGCATCGTTTTCACATTCCAAACGTGATATAATTCATGTGAGGAAACTCCTAAAAGTTCGGGATACAAAGAATCAAATACAGAATAGGTTGGACCCAATGTAATCACTGTACTCGTCAAATGTTCGACTCCATGATAGGCTGGGTATGGTAAAATCAAATTTAAAAAATGAAAATGCTTGCAAGGAAAAGAACCAAAGTCTTTAATTTGTTGCGTAGTAAACTTCTTAAAATCCTCAATCAATCTTTCCTTGGGAATAAAATCAATTCCATAAAACCAAACCGAAAAAAGATTCTCTTCAACAGTATACTTTAATTCTTGTAAATGCGAACTAAGGATGAACGGACTATCCGCAAGCTCGTCAAAATTGGCTACCTGAATTCCAAAAGTTGTCTTTTCCGCTCCAGTAGCTAGAATCGAATTTTCTATTTTCGGTAGATGAACATTGACAGTTAAATGTTTAGACGATTCAGAAAAAATGAAACAGTTTACAGGATTAACATAAAGCAATTCGCTGTCTAAATAAGTCGAACCAGCATTCAGTTCAGCTGCGTAATAATTGTAGTTGACTATTATTTTGTCAAGGTTGCTTGTCTCAACTTTCCAAGTGTCTTTGTTGATTTTTGAAAATGAAAGCGTCTTACCTTCTTTATCTATAATGGAAAAATCACGTACATTTTTAGCGAAATTTCCTAATTCATATCTTCCAGGACGCCAGCGAGGTAAATGTATTTCAGTCGTTTCTGAAGTAACTGGTAAATGAACCTCGAAACTTATATATTGACGATTTGGATTTGTCGTATTTAGGAAATATTCTACTGCGTTCATGCGTACATTTCTATCTGCATTTGTTGGATTTTCGTATCCTCTAAATACTCGTCGTATGACATCATTTTATCAATTATCCCGGTTGGTGTCAACTCAACGATTCGATTCGCAACAGTATTCACTAATTCGTGGTCATGAGAGGTAAACAACAGCGTTCCTTGGAAGTCTTTCATGGCATTGTTTAATGCTGTAATCGATTCCAGATCAAGATGGTTCGTTGGCTCGTCCATCATTAATAAATTCGCTTTTGCAAGCATCATTTTTGATAACATACATCTCACTTTTTCTCCTCCCGACAATACACTTGCATGTTTCATGGCTTCTTCTCCTGTGAATAACATTCTTCCTAAAAAAGTTCTTAAATACACCTCTTCACGTTCCTCATCCGTTTGTGCATATTGTCTTAACCAATCAATTAGCGGCATTTTCGCTTCAAAATAACTACTATTATCATTTGGTAAATAGGCAGTTGAAATAGTTGTCCCGAAGGTGAATTCTCCCGTATCCGCTTTGACCTCTCCGTTCAAAATTTGAAAGAAAGAAGTTAAAGCCAGAGAATTTTTGGAAATGAAGGCAATTTTATCGCCTTTATTCACAGTAATATTTAATCCTGTGAAGAGCATTTTTCCTTCTACAGATTTTGACAGATTATCAATGGAAAGAATTTGATTTCCTGCATCCCGTTCTTGATGAAATGTAATTCCCGGATAACGTCTTGATGAAGGTTTGATTTCTTCAATATCCAAGTTATCCAACATTTTTCTTCGACTTGTTGCTTGTTTTGATTTAGCAGCATTGGCAGAAAAACGGGAAATAAATTCCATGAGCTCCTTTTTCTTTTCTTCAGCTTTTTTGTTTTTGTCAGATCGTTGACGAGCAGCTAGTTGAGAAGAGTGATACCAAAAAGAATAATTACCTGTGAAAAGGTTAATTTTACTGAAATCAATATCACAAATGTGCGTACAAACTGTGTCTAAAAAGTGACGGTCGTGAGACACTACAATTACCGTGTTTCGAAAGTCTAAAAGGAAATCCTCCAACCAAGAAATGGTTTTTAAATCCAAGTCATTCGTGGGCTCATCGAGAATTAATACGTCGGGGTTTCCAAAAAGTGCTTGAGCTAATAAAACGCGAACTTTTAAAGAGTTGGGTAATTCTTCCATTAAAGAATAATGCTTACTTTCTTCAATTCCTAGGTTACTCAAAAGCGTTGCTGCATCGGTTTCTGCATTCCAGCCTTCTAAATCGGCAAATTCTCCTTCTAATTCTGCGGTGCGCATTCCATCTTCGTCTGAAAAATCAGGTTTAGCATATAGTGCATCTTTTTCGACCATAATTTCATACAGTCGTTTGTGCCCCATAATGACCGTTTGTAAAACAGGAAATTGGTCAAATTCGAAATGGTTTTGTTTCAAAACCGCCATTCGTTTTCCAGGCTCTAATTCGATTCGTCCTGTTGTAGGATCTTGATCTCCAGTAAGAATTTTTAAAAATGTGGACTTTCCAGCTCCATTTGCGCCAATGACACCATAACAGTTGCCATTTACAAATTTTACGTTAACTTCATCAAAAAGTACACGTTTTCCAAATTGGAGAGAAAGGTTGTTGACCGTAAGCATGCTGAATTATTTTGGGTGCAAAGATAGTCAGCCCAAAACAATTGACAATGTCCATTTTCAATAACGGAAAGGTAAAGGTGAGGCTTATTTCGACTTTTTACTGAGTTCCATACACTTCTTAGTTGCCTCATAAAGGTTGATGTACCCTCCCGTTGTGCACAAAGAAGTGAGTTGCTCGTTTTTTACCGCAGTTTCCAAAAGAATATCTTTGATTTGAACCATTGTTAAATTAGGGAAATAGCTTTTCAACATTGCCGCTGCTCCTGTAACCATCGGAGCTGCCATCGAGGTTCCTTGTAAATTTTTGTATTCGCTTTGAGGAACAGAATTATAAATTTCAAAACCCGGTGCAAATACATCTACTCTTGTCGCGCCGAAATTGGAGAAATCTGCTGCAACTGCTTCCTTGTTTTTCGTTGATGCACCAATTGTCAAAAAGTGAGCAAGTGGTTCAATTTGGAAATCGTACATTGAAGTTGGATAATTTGGCTCATAATCCACATCTTTAGCATCATTTCCAGCGGCATGAACCAATAAAACTCCGTGCTCGTCAGCATAAACAAATGCCTCATAAACTTCCATTTGGTGTGGTGAGTAGGCTTTACCAAATGACATATTAATCACGCTTGCTCCATTATCTACGGCATAACGAATTGCTAAAGCGATGTCTTTATCTTGTTCATCACCATCTGGAACAGCTCGCAACGACATGATTTTCACATTTTCTGCAACACCGTCGCCACCTTTGTTGTTACCACGAATCGCTCCAATAATTCCAGCAACGTGAGTGCCATGAAGCGCATCAGGTCCTTCTACGTCTTTGTTACCGTAATTAGTATCCGTAAAGTCATCTGGATTGTCACCGATTAACGAACGATCATCGTAATTCACATTCAAATTGTAATCAAGTTGGGATAAAATGTAGTTTTTGGTGTCTTCGTCAAATTTACCTTGCTTAATCATTTCGCGGTATTGCTCGAAGTTTTCCAATTCTCCTTCGATTTCATATTTTACAGTTTCATAAAGAGAAAACTCCTCATCATACTCCATCGAAACGGGATCAATTCCCTCGTATTTGTCTTGTAATTTCGCTAAAATTCGAGTTTTTTCTAAACGAGCGTGAACTTGATTTTCACCTTTAGCATTGCCTAAAAAATTCCATCCGTGTACGTCATCAATGTATCCATTTTTGTCGTCGTCAATTCCATTATTTGGAATCTCTTTAGTATTTACCCAGATTTTTCCTTGTAAATCTTCATGCTCGATGTCAATTCCACTATCAATTACCGCAACTACAACTGTCTCGGATTTGTTCTTTTTCAGTAACTTATATGCTTTTTCGGTGCTCATACCTAATCCTTCGCCATTATACCAGTTAAGTGTACCTGGTAATGCTTGCCCGAAAATTATAGGTGAGAATCCGCCGATTGCTAAAGCAAAACCAATAGAGAACAAATGTTTTTTCATCGAGTATATTTTGTCCAAAAATAATATTTATCAATTTAGTTCAGTCAAAAAAGCTGAAATTGGCTTTATAGTTTGTTTATTTGTATTGAAATCTATACTATATGACGGTGAATCGATTCTTTTTTCTCTATGTAATAACTCTTTTTTTTAATTACAGTTTCGCTCAGAAAACGTGGTTAAATTTTTCGGATTATGCTTCAGAAAATCCCACAAGATCCGCGGCATTTGCTCTAGAGAAAATCTCAGGTAATGCCAAATTTATCGAAGAAAATAAATCGCTCATTAAATTCGAAAACGCGAAGTGGGTATATGTTCAGTGCTCAGCAGAGGTTTTATTGCAAGCCAAAAATGAAGGTAAATTGGAGCGTATTTATTTTGAGTTTGCTAATCCACAACCATTGTCAGACACAGCTTTGGTGCGACACAAAATCAATTTAGTTCAAAATGGTGTTGGTTTGGATACGAATTATACGGGAAAAGGAATCATTGTAGGAATCGTTGATCAGGGAATAGATTTTAATCATCCAGATTTTAAAACTTCCAACGGAAAAACGAGAGTTATGCGTTATTGGGACCACACTGTTTCACCAACAGACCCTTTACAGCCCTACAACTATGGAAAATTATGGACCAATCTTCAAATTGATGCAGGAACTTGTACTTCGTTAGAAACGGTAACCGCTCACGGGACTACCGTTAGTGGAATTGCAACAGGAAATGCGCGTGCCAATTCAACGAATAAAGGCGCTGCTCCAGAGGCTGACATTGTCGTAGTGGAGACGGATTTCAACCTTCCAAATTGGTCTTTGACCATAGCAGATGCTTGCGATTATATTTTTAAATATGCAGATTCTGTCGGTAAACCAGCTGTTGTCAACCTATCCTTAGGAAGTTATTTGGGGAGTCATGATGCGCGAGACCCTGCTGCAGTTCGCATTGAACAATTACTCGATGAAAAACCTGGGAGAATTGTTGTCTGTGCAGCGGGAAATTCAGGCGCTCAAGGAAAATATCACGTAAAAGGCATTGTTTCTCAGGATACAACCTTTGTTTGGTGTAAAAGTAATCCTGCCAATACTTTAGTAGGATCTAATAAGATTCTTTTTGATCTTTGGATGAATCAAGAGGAGGCGAATCATAACTTTGCATTTGGTGCCGATTTACCCGCTCCTAACTATGCTTTCCGTGGTAGAACGAATTTCCGAAATTGGTTTTCTTGCTTAAATACAGTACCTACTTTTGATACCTTGTATAGTAGCTCAGGTAACCGTTTAGCTTGTATCGAAACCTACGCAGAGATAGTTGATGGTAATTTTCATGCTCAAATAATTTTTAGAACAATTGACTCAACGGATTATTTATATCGTTTTGAAACGGTAGGTTCTGGTTCCTACGATATCTGGGGTGGCTCTTGGCAACGTTTAAGCGATTTTGAAACACAACTTCCCTCACCATTTATTTTTCCCGCAATAACTAAGTACCAACGACCAGATTCATTACAAACTATTGTTTCTTCTTGGAATTGTTCGCCAAAAGTGGTTTCTGTAGCCAACATTCGTAACCGTTCTGGACATACAGATAAAAATGGAAATTGGTATTCACCTTCTGATTTCGTTCCTGTTGGTTCCTTGGAAAACTCGAGTTCAAAAGGTCCAACGCGATTGGGATTAATGAAGCCAGATGTGGCGGCGAGTGGTGGAGTTAGTTTAGCCTCTGGGCCTGTTTGGTTCATTTCCAATACCGCAAATAATAGTCAAATAGATCAAGGTGGTTTTCATGTAAGAAACGGAGGTACTTCAATGGCATCGCCCGTTGTGGCTGGATCGGCAGCTTTGTACTTACAAAAGTGTTCCAAAGCAACTTATCAAGATTTCATTTCTGATCTTCAGGTTTCGTCAACGACAAGTCCTGTAACGGGAACAACCCCAAATACTTCTTATGGCTACGGGATTTTGAATACACAAGCTTTGTTTTCTCAAAAGCATCGCCCAGTCACCATTTCTGGACCGAATGGTATTTGTCCTGGATCAACAGCGACCTTGTCTTTACAATCTTCCATGATTCCAACTTCAATTTCTTGGGTAAATGGTGCGACAACTTCGTCAATCACAACAAGTACTCCTGGCAATTACCGAGTGGTTTTGACTGATGCATTAGGTTGCAAATCACGATCGAACATTCAAAATTTGGCGGCGTTTTCTATTCCTTTTGTGGACGCAGGTCAAAATCAAATTATTTGCCCTGGAACAAGTACAATTCTTTCAGGTTCTGGAACAGCAACAAATTATATCTGGAACAATGAAGTTGTGAATAGTGTTCCTTTTACTCCAACAATTGCAAAAATGTATCAATTAACAGGATATAATTCAAACGGTTGTTTTGCCCGCGATTCGGTTTTTGTGGAATTATACAATTTGGAACCTGTCACCTATGACGAGAGCGTAAGCACCATAAGTATGGGTTCTAATCCGTTTAATGTTGTTCAAGGGATTCCAAGTGGCGGAACCTATTCAGGACCTGGAATTATTGGGACTAGTTTTCACCCAGGATTAGCAGGAATTGGTACACACGCAATTGTTTACGCTGTTCCCGATATTCACGGTTGTTTATCTACAGACACGTCCTACATTACCGTTTTTTCTAATGTTGGTGTAGAGGAGAATGAAAATAGATTTCAGGTTTTTCCAAATCCATTCAATGAGGTTGTGAATTTTAATGCTGAAACTCCTTGTGATTTGATTTTGTTCGATGTAAATGGCGCTCAAATTTTGGAATTAAGAAACGTACTTGCATCTGAACTGCATTTTGAAAAATTATCTTCTGGAATATACTTCCTAAGTGTTCAACATCCTAATGAAAAACCGAAAATTGTCAAGCTAATAAAATCGCCTAAATGAGAAAACTATACTTGTTTGTTTTACTAATATCGAGCAGTTGGAATTTTGCTCAACCGCTAAAAATTAAAAACGGTGATGGAGGAATTTGGAGTGCGGGAATGCGTTCCACAATAAGTTTATTCAATGATAGTGAAACTGATAATTTCGGAACTGGATTGGGTGGTCAAATGCGCCTTCAACTTTCCAAAAGACTAAATACAGACTGGTTTTTTGATTACTTGACAAGTGATATAAAGCAGGTAGGACATCGCACTGATTTTCATATTGGATGGAGTGTTGTTTATTATCCATGGTTGCAGGAAAATCAACTCATTAAACCATTTTTCTTAGCAGGTCATTGTTTTGATTATTCAAAAATGACTGAAAATGCTAACCGCCTTAATTTCGACGAACGATGGAGTTCAGCAGTTCAAGCTGGAATAGGGACGCATTTTCGTTTGACAGATAGATTGGATTTCACCCTGTTAGGTCAATATATGATTCATCTTGGAAACCACATTCATCCAAGTATTGTAGGAAATTCGTTGACGTTTAGCGAAGAACACGGTGCGTCGTTAGAAGGACATTTACTGATTACATTCGGAGTCAATTTCAAACTTTTTGATTTATGGTAAGGCTTACTATTTTATTTTTCGCCTTATTGATAGGGATGAACACATTCTATTCACAAATTTCGGATGATGATGAAATTTACTTCCGAAAAGGTTTAGTGCGAGCAAGTGCAACAATCAGCCCTGGACGCATGCTGGCGAATAAATCAAATTCCATTTACATTTCAGGATTTTTGGAGTATTTAATGGTGAGTAATTTTACTTTTCGAGGAGATGTGTTTCAATATGTTGATGGAAAGTATACGCACAATAGTATTGTTGAACCAAAATTCATGAATCGATTGTGCTTTGGTTCTGCGAAATATTTCGGGTCGGGAAATTGGCAGAATTATTTTGCGGCTCAGGCTGGATTAACCACCGTAAAATATCCGTTCTCGTCTATCGAAAATCGCTGGGGATTTTTGCCAACCGTGAGCTTTAAACTAGGAACGAGTTTTTATGTTTGGAAGTACTTTCATTTCTTTGCGGATGTGACCTATTTCGGGTCGCGCCTAAGAGGAACTGCAACTGGAAACGTTGGTTTCAATGACCTTGTTTTTTCGGGAGGTTTGGGTTTTCAAATCAATACAATTAGGGCGAAAAAAAATTAAGCTTCGATGTCTCAAATTGATTTTCCGAAGGCGTTTTTAGAACGTATTGCTAAGCAACCACAAATACCCAACGATTTTCCGGATTTATTAAATTCTTCACCGCCAATTTCTGTTCGTAGTCATCCCATTAAAGGTAAAATTCTTGCTGATTGTAAACAAGAAGTGCCTTGGTGTGAAAACGGATTTTATTTAAACGAGCGTCCCAGTTTCACCTTAGATCCTTTGTTTCATGCTGGAACTTACTATCCACAAGAAGCTGGATCGATGTATATTGACGCAATTCTTCGCATATTAGATCTACCTGAAAATCCAATTGTTTTGGATGCTTGTGCGTCACCAGGGGGGAAAAGTACTTTAATTGCTTCATTTTTAGAGGGAAAAGGTTTGTTGTTGTCGAATGAAATTATTCGTTCACGTGCCGAAATTTTGAACGAAAATGTTTCTAAATGGGGTTATGACAATTGTTTTGTAAGCTGCAACGATACCAAAGCATTTTCTTCCATGAACGCGGCTTTTGATGTCGTGTTAATCGATGCGCCTTGCTCAGGTGAAGGCATGTTTCGAAAAGATCCGAATGCACGTTTGGAATGGACAGAAGAAAGTGCTGCTAATTGTGCTGTTCGTCAATCGGAAATTTTGGAAAATATTTGGCCGTCAATAAATTCAGGAGGATATTTAATTTATTCCACATGTACGTTTAATCCAGCAGAGAATGAGGAACAAATTCGGGATTTCCTTTCATACAACGAAGCGGAATTAGTTGCTTTACCTCAATTTGAAAATATCACTTATTTCGAGAAGAATTTCGGTGCGCAATTCATTCCTGGGAAAATTGAAGCAGAGGGATTTTATTGTGTGGTCTTGAAAAAGTTAGATGAGGAGAAGGAGTTTAAATATAAAGCGAAGGAAATGAAGACTTTGGATTTGAAATTGATTTCATTCCTTGAAATACCGGAAAACAAACATGTTTGGCAGGAGGAAGGTACTGTTTTTACTACTTCAAGAAGCAATTTTGAGTTTTATCAAAAATGGAAATCAAAATTGTATTGGATGAAGAAAGGTATTGAATTGGGAACCGTGATAAAAAATAAATTCATTCCCGATATTCAATTGGCCTTATGTCATATGCTAGAACCAAAATTCCCGAAGTTATTAGTTACTAGAGAAGAAGCGCTACATTTTTTAAAAGGCGATGTGTTTCCTATTGCTACCGAGGAAAAAGGTTACCACTTGATTCAATTTGAAAACGTAAATTTGGGTTTCGTTAATCATTTGGGTAATCGTTTCAATAACCTTTATCCAAAGCATTGGCGCATCCGAATGAAAATTGATTAGCATGACCGAACAACTAGCTCGTCAGCAATTAGCTGACTACATCCGAAATAAAGTGAAAATCTCTGAGGAAGAGTTAGCAATCATCACCTCTTCTTATCGCTTATTGCACTTTAAGAAAAAGGAATTTTTCATTAAAGAAGGAACCGAATGTAAGTTCCAAGGATTCGTAGTTGCGGGTACGTTTCGCGTTTTTTACCTCGATGAAAGGGCATTAGAACATGTGCTTTATTTTGGTTTTAAAGATTGGTGGGTAGGTGATGTAGCTTCATTTATGAACAACGAGCCAGCAAAATTAAATGTGCAGGCAATGGAGGATGGATATCTTTTGGCTATCGACATTGAAACACAGGAAGCACTCTTCGATAAAGTTCCTGTTTTGGACAGACTGTTTAGAATCATAACGCAGCGTACAATGGCGGTCTTGCAAAAGCGCTTATTAATGTCAGTGAGTGCCTCCGCTGAACAACGTTATCACGAGTTATTAGAACGTCATCCGGGAATCGAACAGCTAGTTCCTCAACACCAAATAGCATCGTATTTAGGAATTTTACCAGAGTCTTTAAGTCGAATGAAAAAGCAAATTATTGAACGTCGCTCGAAAAGTTAATAATTTCCTAATCCCGTCAACTTTTCTTTCGTTGTTCGAAAACGATTGATTGAATCCAAGTTGTCAACTGCAACGATTTTAACTTCTCTAAAACGAGGATGTTGTGGATTGATAAGCATATTTTTTTCCATCGACAGTAGTGCACTGGGGATGGAAGTCGCGAGATTAGTTTTGTTCTGCAACCACGCGCTTGTAACCTGTTGAAGTTCATTCGGGAATGGGAAAACATTCCAATATTCAGGCAATGCATTCAAATGAATGGTCGAAATCGAGTCGTCAGGAATTTCAATGGTTAATAATTTGATATTATTGAGTAGAGCGAGTTCTGCATTTACTAAAAATTCCAGCATGGCAATGGAAGCACTTGTACCAGTGTAGAGTAAGGGAACTCCTTTAGGATTCCATCTACCTGGGAATAAAGAGGCTCCAATTCCGCTTATATCATTGGCGTATTTTCCGTGAGTTACTCGATATACTTTCATTCAACAAGTGTGAATCACGAATAAACTCCGTATTCAATTCGGCCTAATAAATCTCTGACTTTAGAAATTCCATCGGGAAGCTCAAGAAGGGTTTGGGGTTCAATTCCGCCAAAAGCAGGATTCGGAAGGTTTAACCATTTGAAAAAGTTGCGTTGATCTCCGAAAACTGACTCACCATACTGGAAAAGTTCCGTAAGTGTAACAACTGTCAATGCGGCTTGACGATCCAATGCCTTGTTTTGGTTTAGCCAGCGATATAATGTAGGGGTAGATATGTGAAGTAATGCAGCGACCTTTTCTTTTGTTACGGCAAAAACTTTCATAAAATGCTCAATCGCATCTGCGTAATAAGTTGTTTGTCCCGAAGCAAGATTACTGTAAACCATTAAACTCGGCTCTAAAAATGGCATCGGCGCTTCTTTTTGAACGTAATCAGTGGTTTTTTTAGGAGATTTCATTAAAAATGATAAAATTATTTTTCAAATTTAATACTTTTCACAAATGTTCCGCTCCCTCTCGCATATTTTTTTCCACTTTCATCCAAAACGGTTGCTTCCATGAAAATCAAATCTTTTCCTTCTTTCATCTTTTCACTGATGCAATAAATTTGCTTTCCTTCTGGAATACTGTTGAGGTAACTTACTTTTAATTCTAATGTTGCAACTACTTGATTTAGATGAAGAACCAAACTCAATGCACCAACGCCCATTGTGGCATCTATTAAAGCTGCAGTGCATCCTCCGTGAATTGCTCTAGGGGTTGCAAGATGTTTTTTTTCAACCGTCAAATTATAGCGAACCACTCCCGGTTCCAGAATTTCAAAATCCATTCCAAGGAGTTTTCCAAATTCGTTGTGTTCGATGTACTTCCCGATCATGGGATGTTGATTCAATTCGTTCTTCATTTTTTCTGAAAGGCTATATTTCGTTTCAATCCTTCTAACTTGGTACGTTTTACTGCTGATTTTTTAAAAACTTCTCTAAAACTAACTTCATTCAACTCTTCCCAATCCTTTTTTTTGAAATTCTTAAGGGCTGAATGCGGTTCGAAAAGCGGTTCGTTGTGTGGCGTTGAAAAGCGATTCCATGGACAAACATCCTGACAAATATCGCATCCAAAAATCCAATCGTCCATGTTGCTCTGAAAGCTGTCTGGAAGTTGAGCAGATTTTAATTCAATTGTAGCATACGAAATACATTTTCGTGCATCAAGTTGATAAGGAGCAACGATGGCGTCAGTTGGACATGCATCGATACAGCGGGTGCAAGTTCCACAGTAATCTTTCATCGGAACATCGGGTTCAAAATCGACGTCCAGAATAATTTCAGTGATGAAAAAGAAGCTTCCTTTTTTCGGGTTGACTAAATTGGTGTGTTTTCCAATCCAACCTAAACCGGCTTTTTTTGCCCAAACTTTGTCCATTACGGGAGCAGAATCCACGAAAATCCGCGCATTAAAATCGCCAATTTCTTCTTTCATGAAAGTGACAAGTTGTTTTAATTTATCTTTTACAACATGATGATAATCTTCACCATAGGCGTATTTTGCTAACTTGAAATTTCCTTCTAAAGGAATTTTTTCTTGCGGGTAATAGTTGAAAAGTAGGGAGATTACCGTTTTGGCACCATCAACCAAAAGTCGCGGGTCGAGCCGTTTGTCGAAATGATTGTTCATGTAATGCATTTCGCCCTGATACTCCATTTTTAACCAAGCTTCAAGTTGTGGCGCTTCCTCCTCCAGAAAAGTTGCTTTGGAAAATCCACAATGAAAAAAACCGAGTTCGTCCGCTTTTCTTCGAAGTATGATTTTTTCCATAAAGCTGAAGGGTATATAAAATTAAAACAAACCGCCTTGCGCCCAACCCAAATCTTTTCCTAAATGTTGAAAGGTTTTCGGTGTTGCTTTACGTCCTCGAGGAGTGCGCATGAGAAATCCTTCTTGAATTAAAAATGGCTCATAAACCTCTTCCAAAGTACCCGCGTTTTCACCAATTGCGGTGGCAATAGTTGTTAATCCAACTGGGCCGCCATTGAATTTCTCAATTATGACTTTTAGAATACGGATGTCCATTTCATCCAATCCATTTTCGTCCACATTCAACGCTTTAAGTGCGATTTCGGTGATGGCATCGTCAATTTTTCCTGTTCCTTTAATCTGAGCAAAATCCCGTACGCGACGCAAAAGTGCATTGGCAATACGAGGCGTTCCACGACTTCTACTAGCTATTTTATAGGCCGCTTCTTCGTCTATTCCGATATTCAACAATCCTGCGGAACGTTCCACGATTTTGGTCAAGGTACGTGCGTCGTAATATTCCAAACGCGAATTGATGCCAAAACGAGCGCGTAGGGGAGATGTGAGTAATCCTGAGCGGGTTGTAGCGCCAATTAAAGTAAAGGGATTTAAGGTGATTTGAATACTACGTGCATTCGCGCCTGAATCCAGCAGAATATCGATTACATAATCCTCCATCGCGGAGTATAAATATTCTTCCACCACGGGACTTAAACGATGGATTTCGTCAATAAAAAGTACATCGCCTTCACCTAAGTTGGTTAAAAGCCCAGCTAAATCACCCGGTTTATCTAGCACTGGGCCACTCGTTACCTTGAAGCCTACGCCCAATTCATTCGCGATGATATTGGCTAAAGTTGTTTTTCCTAAGCCAGGAGGTCCATGCAAAAGAACATGATCCAAAGGCTCTTTTCGCAATTTGGCTGCCTTGACAAAAATTTCAAGGTTTTCAACAACAGTAGGCTGACCTGCAAAGTCCATTAAAGTCCTCGGCCGAAGTACTTTATCGTACTCTTGTTCGCTATCTTTTTGCGCTTCTTCTCTATAATCGAATGATTCGTCCATTGCCGACAAAGTTAACCCGAATTGTGAATAATTTTCTTTGAATAAATCGACAAATTTTAAGAATAAAAACTAAGCTTCGATAAATAGATGAGGTCGAATCAAGGCAATATTTTCCTCTTTGAAAAAACTATGTCCACAGGGAACATCAATCACGCAATCGTAAATCCCAGTTCTTTTTCCAAAAGCTTTAGCAGTTTGCGATTTGATAACCATATCCTTTGAACCCATGATGATTTTAATGGGAAAAGGTCGGCGTGCGAATATTTCTTTCAACTTTTGTTCGTTGGTCTTTAAATCTCGGAAACCGCGATAAGTTCTTGAGGCACGTTTGAATGCACTTCTATCTGCAACGAACTGTTCCAACATCGCAATCACTTTAGGATTAGCAACTTTTAAAAACTTAACGACCTTCGCAACTCGAGCAGCCCGATTAGGATTTCTTTCCCAAGCCATGAACAACGAGCGTGCCCATTTTTTATGTGCCGAACGATTATAAAAACTGTTGTTGTCTAAACCGTCTGGAGCTATTAAAGTTACCGATTCAATTTGCTTTTCAAAATGTGGAATAGACACAAAAACAAAGCGTCCTCCTTGCGAGAAACCGAATAAATGAAAATTGTTAATCTTTTCTTTTTCAAGAAGTTGCTGGAACATAGAGATGAATTCTTCTTCCTTCAAAGGATCGGTTTCAATCCGTTCATCAGGGAAAAAGGATTTACCATGAAAATACAGGTGAACTGCAATCCATTTTCGATTCGGTCGAATAAGAAATTCAAAGTCGTCTTTACTTCGGCCGTGTCCATGAAAACAGATTACCGTTTCTTCTCCATCACCTTCCACAAAGTATTGCAACTTTAATTCTTTGTCAATAATTAACTCCTCTCTCATGGTAAATTGCGCTTATTGTTTTTAGCCCATTGATTATCAGGATCTAACTTTAAAATTGCGTCATAGTATTCACCCGCTTTGATGTAGTCTCCACGATTGTGTGCTTGAAATGCCAACCCGCTTAATTCGTCAATATGAATCAGTAGAAGATTGTCACTTGAACAGGTGTTTTTAGGGTCGATTGAAAGGGATTGTTCATAGTATAATTTCGCTTCTCTTAATTTTCCCGCAATATGGAACTCCATTCCTTTGTGACAATTCCATTGTGCATTCCAAGGAGAATAAAATATGGAGGCAACAGAAAAGAAGAGCAGAAGTATCAAATTAAGCTTTACAGAAAGAAGTTTTTTTGAATGAAATAGGGAAATTAAAATTCCAATTAGAAAACCAGATGTCATAGCAATAACGGCAACATGCCATTGATTAATCAAGTTTTGGTAAAAACAGAATGGGATAAAAAACAACATGACCAATAAGGCCAACTTTCGAGTTACAATTCGATATCGACGGCTATAGAAAGTTTTGAAGAATATGAACCCAAATAGTGCGTAATTTACACCCGAAAGCCCAAGTCCTGCATCATCTGAAAATGCTAGTTGAAAAGCAGAACTAACCGTAGAGGCATACAAACCAAAAAAGAAAAATTGAACCGAACCGATACGTCTTTCAACGTAACTCCCAAGAAAAATCAAACCGACAAGGTTGAGTATAAAATTACCAAATCGAAAATGAACAAATGAATTTGTAATTATCCCCCAATATTGAAACTCATAAATATCCAATGCAATAGGAGCTCCGAGATACATAAGCGCATCATCTTTTGAAACATGCGCTGATAATAACCATTCAAAAACAAGGTAGTTAAGAATACAATAAGCTGCTAAAATATAGGTGAAGCGTGCTTTAGTTAGGTTACGTTGTAGGGTCCTTAAAATTGAGTGCATTTCACAAAAATAAGGCAAATAAAAGCATCAAAAAGTTAAATCCTAATCGTGACGATTACTTTTTAATAATAAAGCCCAACGCGTTTAAAAATGAAGTGCATTAACCAAGCTGGACCAACAAGTAAAAACTGTAAGTCTTTAAAAAAAGAAGGTTTTTTACCTTCGATTTTGTGGCCAACGAATTGAAAAATCCAAGCGATAACAAAAGCAGATAATGCTATAATCCAAAGTTTCAAATCACTAGTTTCTTCCATTTGTTCTAATTGATATGTAATTCCAACACAAACAATACTGAACAAAAACATGCCCATCATCAAACTCGGAGAAAGCAACAAGTAATAGATTGCAACAGCTACCAATGCAATCATAGTGGCGTTTAATTCAATATCTGTTTCTGGAATAATGAAACCCAATTTAACTTTCCACAGCAAGGCAGTTATACTCCAAAAAATAACGGGGACGCAAATCCAGTGGATCAATTTGTTGGTTGGATTTTGATGACTTTCACCATATTCTTCTAAGAGTAAATCAATTTTTCGCATTGGATTTCAGTTAATTGAATCCAAATATAAAAAAAAATCAATTTTGGTTCAATGAATTTTAGAACAAACGAGTTCCTGAAAATTTACCATTAAGAATTGGGATGCGAATAAAGTGGATAAGTCCCCGATTTTTTTGGGTTCGATATTTGTATTCTCCCTCAAGCAGATAGACTCGATTTTTTAAACTCAATAAGCCGATACCGTCATTATGGTTTTCGGAAAGACCTACACCATTGTCTATTGCAACTAAGATTATCTCAGATTGATTTTGTTTCAAACGCATCGTCATCTCTGTAGCATTAGCATGCTTCAACGTATTTGTCACCAATTCTTGGAAAAACCTAAAAATATGCACTTTCATCATGGGTAAAATACCATTCCAATCTGAAATTTGATTATCAAAATAAAAACGAACATTTTCTCTTTCATTTAATCGCGAAAGATATTCATTCACAATGTCTTGAAAATCATTTTCTAGAATAAATTGCGAGGTGTTTTCAATTGCTACTCTTCTTATTTCGTTGATTGCCGAGGTGAGGTGATTAAGTGCAGTATTTAAGTCTTCGGAATCAGATAGCACGTTTTCAATATTCAATTTCGCCGCAAACAACAATTGATTGACACTTTCTTGTAAATCGTTGTACATGTCGTTGCGAATCTTTTCTTTATGAATGATTAAACTTTCGGCAACTCGTTTACGATGTTCAGATTCTTCTTTTAATTGAATTTCAAGCCGTTTACGGTAATCTATATCTTGTATCATTCCGTTAACACGAATACACTTACCGTCTCTATGAATTGACTTCGCGGAACATCGAATCCAAAAACGTTTCCCATTTGCGTTAATCAATTCAAGTTCTTCAGAATAACTACCCTCCTTTTCCAATACGCCATTCAAGGCATTTGAAATGGTGGTCCTGCTCTCAGGAACATAAAATCCAAGCGCTCCTTTTAGTGTGGGACAATAAAATTCATCTACCCCAAAAATTTCTCGTAAAAAATCCGACCAATAGAGTTCGCCTTTGATAGGGTCATATTCCCAAGCACCAACACGACCAATTTTTGTTGCCTCTTCAATGAATCGTTTGGAATTTTCTAATTCCTGTTTAGAACGAATCATTTCATCTGCATTGCCTAATAATACTTGAATTTTTTCTATTGTACCATCCGGTCCATATAACTCCAAAGCACTCGCTCGGAACCATTTATATTTTCCTTCAGTATTCAGAATACGAAAGCAGATTATTTCAGGGTTTTTATTTCCTTTTAAGATTAACTGAATGTCCCTCAAGACAAATTGTATATCCTCTTGATGAATGAAATTCAATAAGTTTTGATGCAGAACATTTTCTACTGAGTAACCTAATTCAATTTTTAAAGCACCTGCAACATAGGTAATCTCTCCCGTCGGATTTACATGTACTAAAATATCGGACAGATTATCAACGAGCAAGCGGTATTTTTCCTCGCTTTCTTTTAATTTTTTTTGTCCTAATTGTTCAGAAGTTACGTCTTGAATTGTACCGTAGATGGACTTTTGCTCACCATTCTCTACAACGGTGTTGGTACTTATAATTCTGAAGTACTTTTGAGAACCTTTGAACGTGGTAAGTTCCTGAATCGTCTCAATTTTACCGTTTACGATTACTTCATTCAACATTTGTTCAATCACCTCAGGATTCATGAACTGTTTTAAATCGTTAATTGTGGGATTGAATTGAATTGGAATTTCAAGTATTTGTTTTGTTGTGATACTGATATAAAGCGAGTTATCATCAGTTTTGAGTTGCCAAAAGCCAATTTTCGCTTGTTTATTCGATTGAAAATTTAACTCTTGGTTTTCTACGATTTTTCCTAATTCAGCATGTGCACCAATAATTCGAATTGGTTTTCCATCGGCATTCAGAATAGCTTTGCCTTTACAATTCATCCAAACAATAGTACCATCTGTTTTGTAGTAGCGCAAAATGGCGTTGAAACTACCCTTAGGATTGGAAAGATATTGACCTATGATATTCTGAATCTGTTCAAAATCCTCTTTTACCATAACGGTGGAGGGATCGAAATCAAAATCTTCAGCAGGTTTTCTGAGTCCTAGTAACTCCCAAAATTTATCCTGAGACCAATATAAATTGTTCTCCAGATTCCGAATCCACAGTCCATCGTAATTTGTGTCATTAACAAAATCTAGTAATGAACTGTTATCACCAAGGAGTTGATGGAATTCTTGTTCGAGATTACTCATAGTAACCACAAATTTAATAACTAATTATTACCAAATTGATTTATATATTCCCAAAAACTTTGGTGTTGCGATAATCCAAGTTTTTGTTTCAGTTTTGTTTTATATACGCGAACACTTCCAGCTGAGATTCCCATAAGAGTCCCTATTTCCTTGCTATTCAATTTTAATTTAACTAATGAGCAAAGCGTAATCTCTTGGTCTGTTAAATCCGGGTGTTTTTCTTTCAGGTTGGTAATGAACTCATCGTCACTTTTAGTGATTTTCTCTGATTCGTTTGAGGTGTCATCCATTTCTAGGAGAGTAGATAATCTAAATTGAATTTCGTGCAATAAATGTTCGACGGACGTGTCAGGTCGTTTTTTAAATTCTCGAATCATTTTCACAAGGTTTTCCTCGTGTTCATGGCGTGTTTTTAGATTCAACTGAATAGTATTCAAATCCTGGGTAAGGGCACTCAATTGATTCAATAAGTTTTCTTTTTTTTCGGATTCACGCTCTAGTTCATGTTTTAATTGGATGGATTTTTTTTGTTGTTTAACAAGCTGAAAGAAATAAATGTAACCCAGTAGAGAAAGCGACAATACGCAAACAAATACTAACGATAAAATAACAGTTCTGTTTTTTGATAGTTGGCTATATTTCTGTCCTGTGGCATTCGATTCTTCCAAGATCAATTTATGTAGATAGCGACTTTTGGCTAATTGAATTTGGTCGTATTCATCTTCAGCTTTAAAAAATTCACTTAATGAAATATTTACACGACCATGAACCCCTTCATCAATACTGGTTCTGAGCAATATACGTTTTATAGTAAAGGTTACATTGGCGTCAATTTTTGAAAAATAAAGAGAAGAATAAAATTCATTAAAAAATTTGTAATCATCGGTCTTTAACGAACTCAAACCAATCCATTTGGCGGTTTCGATTAACTTTTCGGGATGACAAGAGTTTTTGATTTGATTTTGAAAAATAGCATAAAATTTCAAA
Organism: Bacteroidota bacterium; assembly: GCA_039795265.1. Taxonomy (GTDB): domain Bacteria; phylum Bacteroidota; class Bacteroidia; order Flavobacteriales_D; family Crocinitomicaceae; genus UBA952. The sequence goes on from JBDKEM010000037.1 coordinate 24,043, forward strand.
TTGGCATCGTTCCAATTTCCTTTCTCACAATTGAAAACGGTTACGAGGAAATCGGCAAGATTCAATTCAGTAAAGTGCTGTTTTTCATGACCTTTAATCTTTTCGTTGAACTTTTTTAAAATCATCTGAAATCGTTCGTCATCATGCTCTTTCAGGTACAATTCTGCCTCAAGTAGTAAGAAGTTAAGTTGTAGTTTTAACGAATTAGGCTCAATAAGTTTTCGACCTTCATGAATAAAGTTCTTGACTTTTCTATATTGATTTTGCTCCAACAAAAAACTTCCGTACTCTAAATAGATCAATGCATACAAGTTGGAATTTGACCCTATTGTTTGCGCTTTTAACAAATTTTCAAATTGAGAGGAAACAAAGCTTGTAGAGATGCTTTTGGCTTTGAGTGTTAACAACAATGTTGCAATTTGGTAACGCTCAAGATCTTTGTTTTTAGTAATTTTCCGAATGTTAATCAATAAATCTATTTGACGTACGAATTTGGTATAAGCGTCCAATTCGCCATCCAATTCGAGTTGGAAAAATTCTAAATAGTCTCTATTCAGAAGTGCCTGCTCATCTTTTGTGGTTTCATATTCCTTCGCCTCGGCATTTTTCAAATTGAAAATTTTTTTCATCGAAAAGGAATCATTTTTCCTGAGTAGGGTTAACTCAAGTAATTCCTGAAATGATCTTGCTCCAAAGAAAGTATTAAAATGTAGTAGTGTAAGTTGAATGAAAGTGATAATTAATAATCTTTTAAGCATGTACAAATTTTAAAATTGGGGTGCAAAAGTACTGTGGTCAATTTCATTAGTTTGATTTTAAAAGCATGATTTTCAAATCAAAAGGTATTTATCTAAACTATAAAAGGGATTTCCCTTTACAATGGAAATAAATCGATTATTTTAATGTTAATTCAATTGATTCGAAAGTGTTAATTGAATTCAATTTTAATTTTCCTTTCCTTTTATCCCACAGCAATGCTTATTTTTATCGCAAAAAATTATAGAATGGGATGTTCATCATGTGGTACGGGTTCGACGCCAAAAGGGTGTAAAAACCACGGTACTTGCAGCAGTGGCGGGTGCAATAAGTTGGAAGTTTATGATTGGTTAGCGAACGTTGCTGTTCCTTCAGGTCAGTCAGTTTACGATATAGTGGAGGTACGTTTTAAAAATTCGAGGAAATCATTTTTTAAAAATGCAACAAAATTGAATTTACAAGTCGGTGACATTGTTGTGGTTGATGCTGCGCCAGGTTTTGATGTTGGTGTTGTTTCAGTTGTGGGAGAGTTGGCAAGAATTCAAGTGGCTAAAAAAGCTCCGAACTTAAAAAATCAAGATATTCGTAAAATTCTAAAAATCGCTCAACAAGAAGAAATTGACAAGTGGGTTAAAGGCCGTTCGTTGGAAAAAGATTTAATGTATAAATCAAGAACACTTGCATTGGATTTAAATTTGGAAATGAAAATTTCGGACGTGGAATACCAAGGCGATTTAACGAAAGCAACGTTTTATTATACAGCTGAGGGGCGGGTAGATTTTCGACAATTGATTAAAAATATGGCGGATCAGTTCAAGGTTCGGATTGAAATGCGCCAAATTGGTTCGCGCCAAGAGGCGGCACGTTTGGGAGGAATTGGCTCTTGTGGTCGTGAGTTATGTTGTACAACTTGGTTAACGGATTTTCGATCAGTTTCTACCTCAGCAGCGCGTTACCAACAACTTTCTTTGAATCCACAAAAATTGGCGGGACAATGCGGTAAATTGAAATGTTGCTTGAACTACGAATTGGATATGTATCTCGACGCTTTTAAAACCATTCCAAAAGTGGAAAATCGTTTGGAAACGGAAAAAGGAAGTGCCCAACACATTAAAACAGATGTGTTTAAACGAATAATGTGGTTCGGATATTCAGGTGAAACCGGACTAATTGCGCTTTCTCCGGAGCGTGTGAGAGAAATCGCTAAAATGAACAAAAATGGACAAAAACCGAAAGAATTGTTAGAATTCGTTGAAACCAAAAAAGTGGTTGAAATGGGTTATTCCAATGTTGTTGGTCAGGATTCGTTGAATCGTTTTGAAAAGAAATTTGATCAGAAAAGGAACAAAAACAGAAATAAGAACAAAAATAGAAATCCGCAAAATGAAAAGAAAAAGCCTGATGCCTAAATTGATTTTGCTTTTTGTGCTGGTAATTAGTCTTACTTCTTGCGGAGAAAAGGCGTTTTTTTCAGAGTCATATAAGTTTCCTTCAAAACAGTGGACGCAACGGATGAAACCTAAGTTTGTGGTTAATTTTACAGACACCACACAATTATATAATTTCGTTCTAACACTCCGAACGACTACGGATTATAAATTTTCAAACCTGTGGATTTTTTTAAATACAACTCCTCCTGTTGGAAATACAGTTCGCGAACCGTATGAAATAAAAACCACTTTTCCAGACGGTTCTTGGATTGGAAAGAAGTCTGGTTCGGTTGTTGAACATCAATTGGTTTTCAAGCGTAGAAAACTACCTTTTAAGGGAAAGTACACCTTTCAAATTGAACAAGGAATTACCGACAAATCAATTGATGAGGTCTTGGATATCACATTTACTGTTGAAAAAGTGGAATGAGATTTAGAATCTTAAACGACGAAGAATTAAAAGCGCTTGAACCCGAGTTGAAGCAATTTTTAATTGTCAATGGTGTGCATGCTGAAGAGTGGCAATCCTTGAATGAAAATAATCCTGAAAAGGCTATACAATTGATAGAATTATTTTCTGATTTTGTATTGGAAAAGGTGTTTGATAAAATCAATTTTCTTCAGTTTCAAACAAGGGAACATTTTGCCGTATATCGTGTGGATGATCAATTGATTGAATCTTTTCATTTAAAATGCTCGAGTGCTGATTATAATTTCACAGAAATTGCTGATGTTGAACGTGCAATGAATCAAATTACGGAAGGGATTGAGTTGTATAAAGCCGAAAAAAAGCATAATTCCAATCGTGCAGATTCAGTCTTTGAACTTGTCAATCAAGGAGCGCAAGTGAGCACTTTAGCTGTTTGGCACAGTTTTTATAATTTCGTTTCTACCAAAAAATAAATAAACATGAAAAAGTTATTACTATTTACCTTTTTAATTAGCGGACTTAATTTGTTTGCTGTTGAGTTGAATTACAATTGGAAACCGGGAACTGCTTACACTTTCACTGGAACAATTGTGGACAATATTAGTACCTCTATGATGGGGATGAACGTACAGGACAAATACACCACTTCGGTTGATTTTGTTTTAGCGATTCAAAGCGTTGATGGCGAGGGAACTGCATCAGGTACCTTGTATCTTATTAACTTTAATGTCAAAAATAGTAAAGGAGTTTCTGTTGCTTCCTTGTTGAATTTGCCTAAAAATTCAGTAAAAAGTGAAGTGAAAGTGGATCGAAAAGGAAACTTTGAATTTTTGCGGGAAATCCATTTATTGACAACACCAACATCGAATGTTTTAGTCTATGCGAATGCTACAGAAAGTGGTGTTTCAGGCGGTGTAAATACTGGCGAGGAAAAAGTAGAGGCTTATGCAGAATTTGATCCTAAAACGGGAAAATTGAAGGCGGGTTATTCTGTAACAGCCTTGAAACCGAAAAAAGTTACAGTAAAAGAAAATGATGAAAGTGATGAATTAGATGTAATTCCTTATGATTTATTGGAGTTTCTTTTGTTACCTGAAGGAGACGTGAACCAAGGAGACCAAGTGAGAGTTCAAGCGGGAATGTATATCTGCGATTTCAATATTTTAACGGTAACACCGACGTTGGTGAGTATGAAAGAACGCATTGCTACGGATAAGAACGCAGACATGTTCGGTGGTGGCGCAAATGGAAATACAGGAGAGGGATCGTTTAACATGGGATTTGGTGGAGCAGAGGAGATGGAAATGGAAGAAGAAGATAAGGCGGTAATGAATGATGCCAAAGCCATGATGCCAACGATTACTGGAGACATTACATCGAATTTCGATCCAGCAAATGGAATTTTTCTGAATGCGAAAGGAACTGTGACTTCAACAATGGACTATATGGGAATGAAAATGACGGTAGTGAGTAACTTCGATTTCAAGAAAAAGTAAATAGCAACCAAAAAAATGAATAAAAAACAAGGTTCGAAAGGACCTTGTTTTTTTATTTGAAGCCATTGAATAGGTTGATTTTTAGTCGTTTTTTGAAAAAAAGCATCTTTTTTGTTGTATTTCCGTATAGAAGTTTAAATTTGCTAACCAAAAAAATTAACCATGCGTTTTTCAATCGGAATTTTATTTTTCGTTTTAATCGGACTAAGCTCATGTATTAAACACGAAATCATCCCAAAACCAACCAATACAATTGACTTGAATGCAAGTTTTGTAGGTTATGTTAATGGAACCCAAATGGAATTTACTCAAAACGTGCTTGGTTATAGAGGTTATGCTGGTCGAAGTTCTTTTATTTACGCTTCTCCAGTTTTATCAAAAATGTTGTACACTTCCGAAATGCGTTCAGCACAAGATAGTCGTGCTATACGAATTCTATTTGGAGACTTGTTGTGGGACGCATCTGCGAATACAGAACCTACGCTCACCATGTTCAATGATTTTCTGTCCACCAATTCTGGTGTTCCGATTCCGTTTAAAGATTATGCTACTTTAGTTAACACAAATACTATTGGGATCCAAGTAGAGTACACTGATCAAAACAATAATGTTTGGGTTTCTCGTGAATCAGATCCTGGACAAGTTGCTTCGTTTGTTGTTCTAAAACAAGCCTCTGATAATACAGGAGACTACTCGCTTTTTGAATGTACTTTTAGTTGTAAAGTTTGGCGAGTAGATCCTCAAACCAACGAACAATTGTCTGCAACCGTTAACAACGCTAAACTTCGTGCTTGGTTCAAGCGATAAGAGCATTTGAATTAATGGCTGGTACGTTGAAAATTGCAATAATTGGTGATTATAATTTCACCTTTAATGCGCATCACGCCACCAATTTATCTTTAGATCATTCAGGTAATTTCTTAGATTGTGAGGTGAGTTACTACTGGATTCGTGTCTCTGAGGCTGTACAGTTAAAACCTTCACAATTGGACAATTATGACGGAATATGGATTGCGCCAGGACCGTTTCAAAATCACTTTTTTCTAAACGGAATTTTCAAATTACTCAATAACCTCAGAAAACCCGTTCTATTGACAGGTGACAGTTTTAAACTGTTTGTAGAATATTTGATAGTGGTCAATCATTTGAATCCATTTGGCGAAAAATTAATTTCCGATAACCTAACAAAAGGTAATCATTTTGAACGAGTTGAGGTCACTCCAAAGTCAAAGCAATTTATACAGTTGTATGAGAACTTCTCCACAACAGAATTGACGTCTTCCCGTTTCACGATGTATCCGCAGTTAATTGAACAAATGGACGGGAAAATAATTGACATTGAAGCGGTAAATCAGTTTGATGATCCAGAAATTATTTCCCTAAGAGAACATCCGTTTTTTGTTTCGTGTGCATTTAGTCCTCAAATTTCCTCTACCAGAGACCTGCCTCATCCAATAATTTATACTTTTCTTAAAATGGCAGGAGCGGTTGAGTTACACGAAATCAGTCAACCTGAATAAGTTCATTTGTTTCAGTGTAATAAAGTAAACTTCCAACTTCTTTTCCAAATAACTCTTCCAGAAGTCGTTCATAAGTTGCAATTTGGCGTTGATGTGCTCGTTTTTGCGAACCAGTTTTAAAGTCAAGCACCCAAATTTTTTCTTTGCCTACCAAGATTTTATCTGGTCTTCTATCAGTACCATCGGCAACCAAAATGAGTTCTTCGCTAATAATTTCCTCACAAGTTCCCAACCAATCGCACGTTTCAATTTTAGCAAAAAAGTTCGTTGCCTGAGTTTTCAGTTTTTCAAAGTTTTTTGAATCGATTCCTTGCTCGTTTTGAAGATGTAGAAGCGCTTTTTCCATTTGATCTGAAGCGTAGCAGTTTTCCATTAGTTTATGGAACAAATTCCCGAATGTTCGCTCTTCCCACTTGGCATTTTCGTCCTCCGATTGACGTGGTTTGCGTAAAACGATATCAGGATACCAAAGGCGTTCGGAAATATCTTTTGGTATAAAAAAAGCATCTTGCTTCGTTTTTAATTCCGTCTCTCTAAGCTCATTTTTTCCACTTTCCAAAACCAAACGACCATCAATAATTTCTGTTTTCATCTGTGAAAGCCATGAGTGAATTCGGTCGCCAAGTTGCCCTTTTTTATGAAAATTCATGGCATATAAGCGCTCTTTCGGGCGGGTCAAAGCAACATATAACAAATTCAATTTATCCATGAAAACCGAGTTCAGTTCTGAAATGCCAGCCGCTTCAATTTCTTGAATGCCATTTGAACCCGATAGTCGCGTGTAAATTATATTTTCCTCTACCTCAACAAGGAAGTTTTGGTTGTTGTGTATCGCTACGTTGAAATCCAAATAAGGAAGGATTACCACTTGAAATTCCAAACCTTTCGATTTATGAATGGTAGTAATTTTCACGGCTTCCGAAGATTCCGGCATTTGCAAAGCGAGCGAATTTCTTTTTTCCTCGATAAAATCTAAAAATGAAGCGATATCCGAACGGTTATTTTGTTGAAAATCAAAAACAACATCCATAAAATGGTGCAAGTACGGATTTTCGGCTTCTTTTATGTGAGCCAATTTTAGAAATAGCGTGGCGCAATCATAAAGGTTTTCATACGGTTGGTAAAAACTGCTTTCACCTTCAAAGTGATCGTTGATAAAACGTTTAAAATCAAAGAATTTACTCTTTTTTCCCTTGGCAACGTTTTCAAAATAGTTGAGATAGTCTAGAATCGTTAAATCGTCACTGTAACGAATGTACAATTCAGCAAAACGTTTTGAATAGGCGCTTTCTTTTGGTGACTTACGGCATTTAAAATACGCCAACAACAATTCGACTTCCGCATTATCACAAACCATAAGCGATTCTTGTGAAACGACCGTAATGTCTTTGCTATTAAGAAAATTAGCGATTTTACTTCCTTCTTTATTTCTTGCCGTCAGAATACAAATTTCACCTCTTTTAAAATTCGCTTTATCACATTCGTGTATGATGCGTAAAATTTCTTCAAAAATGTATTCGTCGTCCACCTTTTCCTGCGCTGAAACGATATTTACATAGCCGTCAAAAGAGTGGTTAGGATGTTGATATACAGCGTCGTAAAATGTTGCTTCCTTGGGCAATTCGGCTTTTAAATAGGATTGTACCAATTGAAAAAATGAGTTGTTGAAACCGACAATTGCTTGTGATGAACGGAAATTGGTGTCCAATTCAACCTTTACGCCCATTTCGTTGAAAAATTCAGAACGAAATGCTGTATCGGAATCATTTTCAGGGTTGTAAAGTCGAGGAAGCTCCACAAATTGCTCTGCCAATCCATTATTGAAGCGGTAAATCGATTGTTTTGCATCGCCAACAATTAAATTGCGACGTTTGTAACTCAAGGATTCGTACAATAAGGGAACAATATTCAACCACTGTAAACGCGAAGTGTCCTGAAACTCGTCGAGCAGGTAATGTTCCAAACGGGTTCCCAAGCGTTCATAAATGTAAGGGGCATCCTCTCCTCGAACCAATTGACTTATCAAACGATTGAACTCCGAAATACGAATGAGTTGCTCGTTTTCTTGAATGTCATTTACCGAATTGGCCACATATTGCAATAAAGCCATGTTGAAATAATTTGCCTTCAATCGTTTGAGCAATTCAAAACGAACAGTGTGAGCTCGGTGAAATTGTTGAATCGTTTGTAATTCGTTGGTCAATTCATTCGGAAAATGCTTTTTTTCCGCAGTGTCAAAATTTTTAATAACCGAATCCGAAAAAACCTCACCATTATCACGTGGGACTGGAAATCCGGTTGCGTTAAAAAAAGCAGATAGTGTTTTAAGGGTTGTTTTTCCACCGCTAACCGTTGCTGAGTCGATTTGTAGAAAATTAAATGTTGTTAATGCTTTGTCACGAAGGTCTTGAAATTGATTTTCCAACTCTCTCATTTCCGTTCGGATTTCATTATATCCTTCTTTATCAAAGGTTTGTTGCATTAATTTTTCAACGAGTTCACTGTTTTTTTCAGCATTGAGAATGCTCACAAAGTCAATCAGTTTCCGTTTAAAATCCCAACTTTCTCCTTCCTCAATATTTGCCTCAGCATAATGTTTTACCATTTCGGTCAAGCGTTCTTCATTTGGATTTCCAAGTTTTGAAAGCAATACATCCACCACATCCTCCATCAATTTGCGTTCGTCGAGGTTGACTTCAAATTCACCGGGTAGGTCCAAATCACGACTAAACGAACGTATCAATTTCAAATTGAACTTGTCCATCGTAAGCACTTGAAAATCTTCGTATCCGTGTAAAATTGCCGCAAGCGCATAATTTGATCGCAATGTAAGTTCTTCGTTTTCAATGGAAAGACTCGATAATAAATCGGAGCGCATTAGCTGAATTTTCGAACTTGCTGTACTCGGATTTGCTAAGCCATCCAAGGTTTCCACAATGCGTGATTTCATTTCCGAAGCGGCCTTATTCGTAAACGTCATTGCCACAATTGAACGGTATTTTTTAGCTCCACCTTTTTCCGAAAGTAAAATAGTGAGGTATTCTAACACTAAATTGTGTGTTTTTCCACTTCCTGCGGAGGCGTTAAGGACTAAAAAAGGCTTTTCATCTCGCTCGACATCGGAAATTTTAAGTTTGTTCATTGCGTTGATATGCGGTTTAAATGGCGTTTAAAAAAGGTTTACAGTTTCACGAAACGAAGCGTTTTCTTTTCATTTCCACTTTGCAGATGTACCAAATAAATTCCCGCGGAAAGATTTTCAGAATGAAGAAGAATTGAATTTTCAGACTGTGTTTTTTCGATTGAAATTTCTTGTCCGTTGAGATTGGTGATAAAGCATGTCGGCGCCAAAATAGAATCAAAATTGATTCGTACTTCCGATGAACTGGGATTGGGTTCCAAATTGATTTTCTCGAACAATAACTCCGTCGTACCGATGACAGACGCATCAGCAATTCGAATATTGTCAATGTAAATGTTATTGCCAATTTTCGATTCAAAAACAAACTTAATCAGGAGTTTATCAATGGAAGCGGCGCTGTTGAAACTCCCCAATAAATCGCTTTTCCATTGCGTTGAAGTTGGAACAAAGTTGTCAAGCACCAAGCCGTCCACTGTTTTTAATGTCGATGCACCAGAATAGGTACGACGTAAAGTCCATGTGTTTCCACAATCTATTGAATAAAGCACCTTCAGCTGTTCGATATCTGTATTTTGCTTTTGTGCATAAGCGTAATCAAAAGACAACGCTAACGAATTGATTCCAGAAGCGTCTATGGGTTTCAGGAGGAATTCGTAGGTATTGAAAGCACCAACATTGAAATTTTGAACGGTCAGTGACGATTCGCTATTGAATCCTGCTAAATTGCTTCTTTCCCAGTTATTTGGTGAGTCGTTTGACATTATTTTGATCTGGTCCACTACTGAAATTGGATTCTCGCAATCTTCGGTTAGGAAATTAGCACTCCCTGATGATGGTAGCACTGTAAGGTAGTTAGGTTCGTTGATAGTCAGTTCGTTCCCATTTAAAATCACTTTCAATTGTACGCTATAAGTTCCGGGATTGGAAAACGAAATTTGAATCGTAGAATCGCTTGCATTGAAGTTACTTGCCCCTGAAATGGTCCATGTTCTACTGCTAACTTTATGTAAGGATAAATCGGATAATTGAATTTTTTCTCCCACACAAAAAATGCGTTTCGAAGCTTCAAATTGCGCTTTACACAAACGGTCGTTCCCATCTGTTCCAGTGGCGATTAAGTTGGCAGGTGTCCATAAATTATTGCGATTGGCGATACTACTATTCAAACACGCATGCGCCCTCGTTTTTTGACCTTGTGTAAATAGGAGCGAACAGTAGGAATAATCCATATAATTCTGAACCATGTCCAAACTGCCACAACTTGTTGCATTTAAATTACAACTCGACCAGCCTATCGTTAGTGGCGTGTCATCTACCTCGTCGTCGTAAGCACAATTTCCAGCATTTCCAACTGGAAGATAATAGTAGTTTGGAACGTTATTTCCTCCCCAAATGTGCTGTAAATTCAAATAGTGCCCGACTTCATGTGTCAAAACCGTTCGACGAAAAGGATCCGATGTCCCAATTGTGCCTACATAGTCGTGCGAAATCACAATGCCATCCCATTCAGGAATTGTATCGGCAGCCGAAGGAAGTAAGGCATGACCCGCTAAACCAGCGGCTTGCGCGCAGATGTAAACATTTAAATATTTATTTGGAGGCCAATGAATTAAACTTTTCACTTGATGATCGCCCGTGTGGGTTAGGGGAGAAGCTGTCCGTGTGATTCCAGAGGTACAATTTCCTTCAGGATCAAGTTGCGCTAATCGAAATTCAACTTGCATGTCAGCTGCTAAAGGTTTGAAAACGTTTACTATAGCTGTGGTGTCTGCATTTCTTTTTCGCAATTGTGTATTTAATTGTTTTAATCCATCGAGAACTTGAGCGTCGCTTATATTTTCTTTTCCATAATTGTGAATGATGTGGAAAACAATGGGAATGATGTAAACTTGGTCGTCTTTGGTTTGATTTTTTTCGTAATCTTTAGTTGCAGCTCTTAATTGATTTTCAGCGCGTTGAATACCTGGGAGTAAATCTGGACGCGATTGATAGAGTTGTTGATACATTTCGTCCGTACCGCAATTTTTGTGCTGTGAGAAAGAGAATGTTGTAAATCCTAAAAAAAACAGGATAGTAAATAATTGAGGTTTCATGAAATTGCTTTTGAAACTTAAAGATAGTAAAACTTTCTCGACCGATGTTTGTGACAAAATAATTTGACAAAGTAAGAAGATTAGTTTTATGATTTTAACCCCTTTCATTGCTCGCTTATTTTATCTTTGTTCGGATTTCAAAAAGGTGCACGATGGAAAAGTTTGATTTGGTGGTTATTGGAGGAGGACCTGCAGGTTATGCTGCGGCGATGCGAGGAATTGACTACGGAAAAAGAGTTTGCTTGATTGAAAAAGATCGGGTAGGTGGGGCTGGAGTTTACAACGGTGCTCTTTCTTCCAAAACCTTGTGGGAGCTTTCAAACCGCGTAGCAGATGTCAACGAAATGATTGTTTCTAAGGGACGGAAGAAATTCGAATTGGAATGGGAAGACGTTAAAAAGAACTTGGCGGAGGCCATTTTTGAGCGTAAATTTCAATATTCAGCTCATATAAAATTGTTACAAACTGAAACGATGCACAAACTCCTCCATTACGAACGCGGACACGGAAAATTATTGAATAATCATGAAATTCAAGTTTCTCATGAAGGCACAGAAAAGGTGATTTGGGGAGAACATATCGTTTTGGCAACTGGAAGTCGTCCGCGGAAATTGCCCAATATTGAAGTCGATGAAGACGTGATTTTGACAAGCAATGGAATTGATAATATAAAAGATTATCCCAAAAGTTTGGTGATTGTTGGTGCGGGTGTGATTGGTTGTGAATACGCTACGATTTTCTCCAATTTTGGAAAAACGAAAGTTTATATTATTGATCGTCAAGAACGTATTCTACCTTTTGAAGACGAAGATATTTCAAAATTAATCGCTAAAAATCTAACCGAGCGAGGTGTCACTATTCACTCCAACGCTAAATTGGAGCGCTTAGAAAAAGTGAACGGAATGGTGGAATACGAACTTTCATACCCAGATGGAACCCGCGAAGTTATTCAAGTGGAAAAAGCGTTGTTGTCCATTGGACGTCAGCCGAATATTGAAAATTTGGGAATGGAAAATGCTGGTGTAAGTATGTCCAAACGTGGTGTGCATATTGGCGATGATGATACAATTACGAGTGTTCCAAATATTTATGCTGTGGGGGATTGTTCGGGTCGAATTGCTTTGGTGAATATGGGAGAATTGGAAGCACGACATGCGGTTGAAAAGGCGCTTGGAAATAAACCTGAACGTTTGAATTACGACAACATTTGTACGATTATGTTTTTAAATCCTGAAGTCGCGTCGGTTGGTTTGAACGAGCAACAATGTATGGAGCAAAGCATTCCTGTAAAAGTGGTGAAAATAGACTATTCCTTGATTACACGTGCAATAGCCATGCGGAAAACTCAAGGATTCTTCAAGATAATCGTGACTAATGACAGTGAAATGCGTATTTTAGGAATGCGCGTTGTTGGTGCACATGCTTCAACTGCCATTCAAGCGGTGGGACTTTTAATCAAATTGAACATGCCGATTGAGGTGCTTTCGGAATTGATTCACCCACATCCATCCATAGTGGAGGGAATTCAAGAATGTGTGCGCATGTTATTGAACCGTTCGATTTTCAAATCTTCTGTTTTCAAAGATAAATTAGCATGTTATTCACTCGTTAATGGAACAAAAACGCCTCTTGAACGTCTTTAAAAAAAGCGAATTTTATGGACAAATTCATTAATGCTCAACACGAGAAAGCGTATCGTTTACTTCAAGCGATGCAATTGGAAGAAGCTTTAAAATTGTATCATGACTTGGTTTACCTTTTTCCCGATCAGCCGGATTTGTTTAACGATAGAGGTGTGATTTACATTCATTTAAAAGAAAAAGAAAAATCGTTAAGTGATTTTCAACAAGCCATTTCTTTACAACCTGATTATGGATATCGTCATGCAGCTTTTGCTTATGCTCTGGACTTTTTCGGAGACACAGAAGCGGCAGTTGGTTCCTACGAAAAAGCTATCGAACTTGATCCTGACGATGCGGTAAGTTATAATAATTTAGGTTTAGTACAAGAGAAATTGGGCTACCAAAAGAAAGCGAAGAAAAATTTTGAAACTGCGGATGAGTTGTCTAAAAGTCAAGAATTGGGAAATTTAGGCGGTCAGCAAATTGAAGATCAACACGCTTTTCAACATCAAGAGATAGAGAATAATTCAACGGAAAACATTTCTGGAATAACTATTGAAACCACACCTGACCCTACTTTGAAAGGTGAATTTTTAAAGATTTTTCAATCCAGAAAACAGTTCAAAGAATTTGTTCGTTTTGTGATGAAAGGAGGTAAGTTGAATGGCTGAATGGGTGTTTCCTCAATTTCGATGTTTAAGCAACCAACGTTCGAAATATAAAATACTTTCAGATCGCATTTTTATTGAAAAACAGCTGCTTGGCTCAAAGTTTATCCTCCACGAAATCGAAGCAAAACAATATCCAGAAATATTACGCATTCAAGACATGTTGTCGGCGCTACCTCCCTATGAAATGAGCACGGAAGAGGAATTTGAACGGGGATAGTTCCTTTTGATTATCCCAAAATTCGCTTCTTTTCCACCACAAAAACCAATGCTATGTAGAATACAATCAGCGCATTGTGCCATATAAATTTGGCAAAGGTGAAATCGTAATTGGTATCGTGTGCAACTATAAATAGGAGAAGAGCGAGCCCGATGTAAGTTAAAATTTTCTTGATGTTGTACGGAATGGCGTAAAACTTTTGTCCGAGAAAATAGGAAATCAACATTTGAAGGGCATAAACCACCAACGTTGCCCAGGCGCTTGCCAAATAGCCGTAAGTCGGAATGAAGGCGAGATTGATGGCAACAGTTACAAGTGCTCCAATTATCGCGATGTAAGCACCAAACTGAGTCTTTCCGCTGAGTTTATACCAAATACTTTGGTTGTAATAAATTCCAAGAAAAATGTTGGCCATTAATAGAATAGGCACAACTTTTAATCCTTCCCAATACGATTCATTGCTGATAAAATGCTTTAGAATTTCCAAGTTCAACGAAACGCCAAGAAACACTACACAAACTGCCGCCACAAAATAATTCATGATGCTGACATAGGTTTTGTTTCTGTCCTGGTTTTTCATTTGGTTGAAGAAAAACGGTTCGGCGGCATAACGATAAGCTTGTAACAAAATCGTCACTAACATCGCCAATTTATAAGATGCACTGTAGATTCCTACCTCAGATTCCGCTTGGTGCAAGGAAGATGGAATCGCGGGGTCATAAATGATTTGCTTCAATAAAATGCGGTCCAAGGTTTCGTTAATAATGCCCGCAAATCCGGCAATCACCAATGGAAAGGCATACGTCAACATGATTTTTAATAATTCAAAATCAAAGCGACGTTCCAATTGTTTAAAACTGTCAATCAGCAATATAGGTTTCACTAATGAAGCACACAAATTGGCAATCAAAATCATCAATACACCCTCTTCTGGTCGTTCCTTGTTGAAAAGTAGGAACATGAAAATCAAATTCAAACTAATGTTGACGCCAATAGAAAGTAATTGAATCGAAGCGAACTTTTTGGCGTTTTCTTCGGCGCGTAATTTCGCCATAGGTAAGGCAGTAACCGCATCCACGATGACAATAACTCCCAAAAGTACAATGTATTCGTTGTGACCTTCGTAAAGCATCAACCGCGCGATATCGTTATTGAAAACAAGTAATCCAATGAAAAACAGTACATTCACGGAAAGTACCGTCAATAAGGACTGTCCAAAAATGCGTGATTTGTATTTTTCGTCTTGAAGAAAGCGAAAAAAAGTAGTTTCCATTCCAAAGGTCAACAAGACAATTAGAAAAGCTACCCATGCATACAACTCGGAAACCACACCGTAATCGGCAGGATCGGCGAAAACGTAGGTGTAAAGCGGAACCAGTAAGTAATTCAGTAGTCGTCCAACGATAGAGGACAATCCATAAATCGCCGTTTGACCAACTAATTTCCTCAGCGGGTTCGCCATTATTTGCGGAAGTTTGGCTTTCTTTTTTCTAAAAATGCGCCAGTTCCTTCTTTAAATTCTTCTGTCCCAAAGCATTTTCCAAAGGCCTCAATTTCAGCTTCAAAACCATTCACACCGTCTTTGAATCCAGCATTTACGGCTTCAATTGCTGCCGCGATTGCCATTGGAGAGTTCGGTAAAATTTTGTTGGCGATTTCATTACATTTTTGAAGTAACTCCTCTTGAGGTACGACATAGTTAACCAATCCCCATTCCAAAGCTTCGTCTGCTTTCATCATTCCCGCAGTAAAAATCAATTCGTTGGCTTTTCCCCTTCCGACTAATTTTGGTAAGCGTTGTGTTCCACCGTAACCTGGAATTACACCTAAAGAAACTTCCGGTAAACCCATACGGGCGTTGGCGGAAGCAACACGAAAATGGGCTGCCATTGCCAATTCCAATCCACCACCGAGGGCAAATCCATTCACAGCCGCAATAACAGGTTTGCTTAAATTTTCAACGAAATCGAAAAGGGTTTTCTGACCGTTCATGGCTAATTGTCCGCCTTCCGCAATCGAAAAGTGTGCGAATTCTTTAATGTCCGCACCAGCAACAAAGGCTTTTTCTCCACTTCCAGTAAGGATAATTACTCCAACTTCGGAATCGTTTTCAGCCGCTGCTAATGCCGTATGTAATTCAGCGATAGTTTCACGATTAAGTGCGTTCAACTGGGCTGGTCGATTGATTGTAATTGTTAAAATGTAATTATCTAAATCGGTGATAATATTTTGATACATAGTTTCTTATTTTATTTTTTTACATTGCTTTCATACAAAGAAATCCAATCCGAAGGAGCGATTTTAGACACTAATTCTCCAATTAAGTCGAAAGGAATATCTTCAGGTTTTTTGAAACGAATACAACTTTTTCCCATGTCTAATTTCTTTGAGGAGTGTTTTGGAAATTCATTGGTGAACCATTCCAATAAAGTAGGATTCGCATAAATGCCCATGTGATAGAAATTGATGGAATTTTTTTGTGATGCAAAGTTCATAAACGGTAATGGTAATTTTGGATCACAGTGATAACCTGACGGATAAATGCTGTGAGGAACTACATATCCTGGCATTCCATAATTTATCATTTCCTCAAACCCTTTTGGAAGATGCCTCAAAATGGTTTCACGTAATTTGTTTAGTGCCTGTTGACGCTCAACGGGCTGAGCTAAAATATATGCTTCTACACTCATAATCAACGAATTGTTCCTGGATATTCATTTAAAGCAACTTCCAAACATTCCACTGATTTTTTTAAATCTTCTTTGTTCAAAACGTAAGCCAATCGCGCTTCTTGTTGCCCTAATCCTTTTGTAGCATAAAATCCGTTTGCAGGTGCCATCATCACCGTTTGTCCTTCATGGCTAAACGATTCCAATAACCACTGACAGAATTTTTCAGCATCATCGACCGGGAAACGTGCAACACAATAAAATGCACCGCTTGGTTTCGGACAAAAAACACCCGGTATTTTGTTCAGTCCATCCACCAAAATATTGCGACGTTCAACATATTCATTCACAACATCGTCGAAGTAAGATTGCGGAGTATTCAAAGCAGCCTCAGACGCAATTTGGTCAATTGTTGGCGGAGAAAGACGTGCTTGTCCGAATTTTAATGCAGCTGCAATAACTTCGGGATTTTTAGAAATTAAGGCACCAATTCGAGCGCCACACATGGAATAACGTTTTGAAACAGAGTCGATCATAATAACATTATTCTCGATTCTTTCCAAGTTCATCACAGAAAACGGAACGGCACCATCGTAACAAAATTCACGGTAAACTTCATCTGCAAAAAGGAACAAATCATGTTTTGCAACGATGTCGCGTAACTTTTCCAATTCTTCCTTTGAATATAAATATCCCGTCGGATTACCAGGATTACAAATGACAATTGCTCTGGTTTTTGAGGTGATTTTCTTTTCAATTTCTTCTACAGGAGGCAAGGCAAATCCATCTTCTATCGCAGCCGTTACGGGAACTACATTCAGCCCAGCCATAACTGCAAAACCGTTGTAGTTCGCATAAAAAGGTTCAGGTATGATTACTTCATCGCCTGGATTACACGTGGTCATAAATCCAAAAATCAAGGCTTCTGAACCGCCCGTTGTGATAATTATATCTTCCGCGTTAACATTGATTCCCGTTTTTTGATAATAGGCAGCAAGTCCATTTCTATAACTTTCAAAACCTGCGGAATGACTATATTCAATCACTTTACGATCCAAATTTTTCACCGCATTCAGCGCTACTTCCGGAGTTTCGATATCCGGTTGTCCAATGTTGAGGTGATATACTTTATTTCCTCTTTTTTTGGACGCTTCTGCGTAAGGAACTAATTTTCGGATAGGTGAAGCAGGCATTTCCACCGCTTTGGAAGAGATTTTTGGCATAACGAATTTTTAAAGGACACGAAGTTAAGGATTCTTCGATTTATTGAAAGTAGAAAGCAATGATTTATCTTCAAAAGTCATTAAAGGCAACAACCATTCTACTAAATAATGTGCTACAAAATAACCAATCATGGAACCGGCAAGGACATCCAGAAGAAAGTGTTGCGACAAATAAATACGGGTGTAAGCAATAATTAATGCTCCAACGAAAATAAAAAGTTGCGATTTGATTTTTGGGTAAAAATGGGCAAGAACAGTTGCTATCGCGAAGGTTGTGGCTGCATGTCCCGAAGGAAAGCTTTGGTGATAGAAATATGTGAAATCCGCAATTTTATAAAAAGTTTCATCGTATTCAAAATAATGCATAGGGCGCATTGCTTTGGGGACGACAAAATTTTTGATAAACTGCACAATTCCTCCTGAAACCAAAAATGCCAAGAGCAAAACCAAGCCGCGTTTTACAGAGTTAAGCATGAATAGCATTGAAACCAATACCGCAACTATTCCGTCGCCAAGAAAAGTCATATAACGCATCACAGTATCCATTGCAGGGTGATGATAGGCGTTTAATACACGATGCGTTTCCAGTTTTGATAACCAAAATTGAAGTGCAAAACCTCCAATCCAAAACGTACGAAGTAACCACGTAAAAAGTGAATTTCCTTGTTTCATGCGACGAAGTTACATCATGTTTAACGTTGGAATAAAAAAAAACAACCAACTTTACCATAAAATAAGAAGGTCTAACTCAAATCTAGTGATAATGAAAAAAATTACAGTACTTTTTTTGCTTTTCGGAAATCTCTTTGTTTTTGGACAAGGTTCATCTACTGATAATTTAGATTTGAACTCAATCAATACTGTCGTCACAGATGATTCAACAACTATTAAAGAGGAAGAAGGAGGTAAACTCTATGATGGTCACTGGGCCGGATTTGACATAGGCGCCACCTTTTTATTCACTGAGAACTTTGGTTCTGATTTCAATTCACACCAATATTGGGACATCAATCCCTTGCGTTCAACAACATTTTCGTTTAATTTTTATGACTATAAACTTCCAATTATCAAGCAATACTTGGGCTTGACAACAGGAATTGGCTGGAATGTAACCGGCTTCGGATTGCGAGATAACTATGACATCGTTAAAACAAGTGATAGTTTATTTGGTGTTGTGAATACCGCAATTAACTACAGGAATAATAGTTTAAATGTTCATTATTTAACCCTGCCATTACTTATTGAATTCGCAAGTAAGAAGCACGAAAAAAAGAATTTATACCTCAATTTCGGGGTAATTGGTGGTTGGCGAATTTTTTCAAATAGTTTGAAAACGGGTAAAAATGCGGATGGCGACCGATTTAGAAATGAATTACGATCCAATTATCATTTTGCACCTTTCACTTTAGAAGCCACAGTTCGAGCAGGTTACAGTTTGTTTGGTGTATATGCCTCTTATAATTTGACGCCCTTATTTCGAAAAGAAACCACAATTGCAATGTATCCTATGCGTGTTGGTATTACGTTCAACATGGAATATCCATCTAAATAATAGCAACTTAGTTATTCTTCCAAAGAGGTTCCATATAGGAAAGAAAGACGTTCTTAGTTCGATTCTACAATTTCTAGAACTAGGATGTTGTCAATTTTCGGAATTGTTAAATTATCTTAATATTGCCTTAACGTAAGGATAACTACCCCTTAATTCCATTCTAAAAAGAGTGCTGTTCCTTTGCACAAACTTTTTAAAATGAAGCATTTTCTTATTTTCCTTTCGCTAATCGCTTTACAATCATCAGTTTGGGGTCAGGGAGGGATTTTAACTGGAAAAATTACTGACGAGTTAACGAAAGAAGCACTTTTTGGGGTAAAAATCATTGTTCAAGGCGCAGCAAGAGGCGCAGTTTCAGATGGAGACGGAATTTACACGATAAATGCACTTCCTGAAGGTAAATACACGCTGGAGTTGCGATATGAAATGTATAACAACCTCGTTTTAACCGATATTTCTATCAAAAATGGTGAGAAACTCACACTGAATATTCCGATGTCAAAAGTGGCTTTAGAAATGGAAGTTGTAACGATTACCGCTAAAGTAAACAAAGAATCAAATACAGAAATGCTTCGTTTACAGCGTAATAGTGCAACTGTTGTCGATGGAATCAATGCAGAAACTTTCAAGAAAACACCAGATTCAAAAGCATCTGATGTATTTAAGCGTATTAGTGGTGCAAGCGTTCAAGATAATCGCTTTGTGATTGTTCGTGGGTTGAATGACCGTTACAATTTCGCCTTAATAAACGGCGCACCACTTCCGAGTTCAGAATCGGATAGAAAGGCGTTTTCATTTGACATTTTTCCATCGAATATGTTGGATAATTTATTGATTACCAAAACTGCAAATCCTGAGAATCCAGGAGAATTTTCTGGTGGAATTGTTGAAATAAACACTTCAGAACCGAAAGATAAAAATTTCCAATCGATTCAAATTGGTGGAACCTACAACACGATTACAACGTTTAAAGATTTTAAAACATACGAAGGAAGCGCAACTGACTTTTTGGGTTTAGGAGCGTACGCAAGAGCATTACCAACTGGCTTACCTTCTACAGCTGATTATGCCAATTCGCTAAACGTGGACAAAGCGAATTTTGCTAAAATGTTAACACCAGCTTGGTCAACAACTTCAAGAATGGCTTTACCAAATATGAGTCTTCAATATTCTTTAGGTCGTTATTTTGCTTTGAAAGGTGAAAAGGCGATTTCTTTCGTGGCAGCCTATAGTTACGCAAAAAACTGGTCAACCTACCAACAAATCCGTCGTGAGTTTGAAGAGTCAGCAGCTTCAGTGGTGCAACGTATGGAATTAACTGATACCGTTTATGCCACCAATGTCTTAAACAGTGCACTTTTCAATGTGAAATTTTCTCTCAAACCTAAAAGTTATATTGCTTTTAAAAACATGTATTCCATCAGTGCGGATGACAAAGTAAACGTGCGTAAAGGAGTACGAGAAATGGATAATGATCCAAAACAGTTCGAACGTGCGACTAACTTTTGGTACACTCAAAGCAATCTTTATACTGGACAATTATTAGGTAAACATGAGTTTAAAGATAAAAACACGGTGAATTGGACACTTGGTTTCAGTGATGTTAACCGACAAGTACCGAATTTAAGAAGGATAGTTTACAGAAAATATGCTTCAACTGAGGATGATCCAAATGAACAATATGTTGCTGTTGTTCAAAATAATGGTTCAATTCCAACGGCTGCGGGAAATATGTTTTGGTCTAATTTGAAAGAGAGAATTTACAGCGCACGATATGAGTATGCTCGAAAAATAGGTAAAAACGAAAATTGGAAAAACGAAGTGAAAGTTGGTGGTTGGAATCAGTTTAGAAATCGTGACTTTAAGTCGAGAAACTTTGGTTTTTCACAATACAAACCTCAGGGTGGAATGTTCAATAGCGATTTGTTATTACTACCGGAAAATCAGATTTTTAGCAGTGATAATTTAGGATTGATTGAGCCAGGAATTGGTGGGTTTAAATTGGATGAGGTGACGAATGTTGATGATAGTTACAATGCGTATTCCTTGCTCAATGCCGGTTTTGCGATGTTGGATACAAAATGGAAGGATAAAATTCGTTTTGTTGGTGGTATGCGTTTGGAATCCTATTATCAAAATTTTCAATACACAGAATTTGGTTCTAATCGTGATCAGGTGATTGATACGAATGTGATTGACTTTTTACCATCGGCAAATTTGATTTATTCACCAACTAAAAAACTGAATTTACGAGCAGGTTATTCTAGAACGGTTTCACGTCCTGAATTCAGAGAGTTGGCACCTTTTGCCTTTTATGATTTCATTATAGACAATATCATTTCAGGAGATCCTTACCTAAAACGCGCTTTGATTACAAATACAGATTTGAGAGCGGATTACTATCCAGGTGCTGGACAATCCATAAGTGTTTCAGGTTTTTATAAGCAATTTCAAAATCCAATAGAGTTGATTAACAGAACTGGAACATCAGGTGCTCCTGAGTTATATTATTCTAATGTTCGCTCAGTTGTAAACCTTGGAATTGAGTTTGAATACCGCATCAATCTTGGCATTTTTGCTCCCAAGGATTCTTCTTCCTTCCTGAACTGTTTTACTGTTTATACGAACACTTCGATCATTCGTTCGCGAGTTGATTTATCGGATTTTGTGGGTTCAGGGGGCGAACGTCCACTACAAGGTCAATCACCATACATTGTAAATGCAGGTGTTTTCTTTACTAACCCTAAAAAAGATTGGGCAGTTAGTGCTTCGTACAATGTTGTTGGTCAGCGAATTTATATTGTTGGAAATGTGCAAGAACCGAGTGTTTGGGAAAACCGACGTCATGTGATTGATTTGCAAGTAGCTAAAACTTTTGGTGAAAAATTCGAATTGAAGTTTAACGTAAAAGATTTATTAGCTCAGAAATTGATTTTCTTCCAAGATTTAAATGGTAACCGAAAATACGATGCGAATCAGGACAATACTTGGCAAGAAGTTCAATTTGGTAGAAACATATCTTTATCGCTGAAATATAATTTTTAATTGAAATAGTTACCGCTTTTTACAACTAAAGTCATCGTTCAAACGATGGCTTTTTTTATGCACTTCTGTTTCGTCTTTCTACATTAACCCTTATTACTCATACAAACTATGAATAATTGACGATACTAATTTGTAAATCGCTGTTTTACAAATTAATATGTCAGGGTTAACCTTGACAATTATAAAAACCAATTAGCCCAAATTTGGCTTATTCAGTTTATTAACTAAAAAATCACACAATCTCTAACGTGTTGATTTACTGGTTTTTATAATTCGTCAACCCGAAGGGCGAAAAATTTCAAGAATTTTTCGGGTTAAGAAATCACTTCCAAAAATTAATATTTACTTAAAATAGATTTAAGTCAGCTATAACTTGACGAGGAAGTTTTAAGCGGAATTTTGCTCCAATCAAAATCAAAACTGATGAAAAAGATTTATTTAGCAATTGCAACTGCTTGCCTTTCGGGAATGACCTTCGCGCAAGATGCATTTTGGACTGTAACGAATTACCGTGGTGCTTTTCCTGTAACAGACGGTACACCAGCAACAGATTGGACACATGGTTGGACAAATTTTAATCCAGATACTGTAAATTATTCTACAAACTATACGACAACCGTTTCTTCGGATATCACAACAAGTACCACATGGAGTGGAACCATTCTACTTCAAAATAAAGTTTACGTAAAGAACAACGCAACGTTAACTATTGCACCTGGAACGGTAATTCGTGGTGATAAAAACACTCAAGGAACGCTTATTGTAACAAGAGGAGCGAAAATTAATGCGAATGGAACAGCAGCACAACCGATTGTTTTCACATCCAATCAAGCGGTAGGAAACAGAGCGGAAGGAGATTGGGGAGGTCTTGTCATACTGGGTTTAGCTCGTAACAACCAACCGGGTGGTGTAGCCAATATTGAAGGGTTAGTTCCTACAACTGATACTCAATTTGGAGGAAATTTCGATAATGATAATTCTGGAACGATTCGTTATGTTAGAATTGAATTTGCAGGAATTCCATTAGAACCAAATAAAGAAATAAATGGAATTACATTCGGGTCTGTTGGTTCGGCAACAACTGTGGAGTATGTGCAAGTTTCAAAATCAGGTGATGATTCTTTTGAGTGGTTTGGTGGAACAGTAAATTGTAAATACCTTATCGCATATCGTGGTTTAGATGACGATTTCGATACGGATTTTGGTTACCGTGGAAAGGTACAATTCGGATTGGCGATTCGCGATCGTTTGTTATCAGATGCGCCAGGGGATTCAAATTGTTTTGAGTCAGATAACGACGCGACAGGTTCAACTGCACAACCGAAAACAGCTCCAATTTTCTCGAATATCACGATTGTTGGTGCAAAAGGAGATGGTACTACAACTTTACCTACTGGTGAGAAATTTGAAAAAGCGTTCCGTTTAAGAAGAAATACAGCAACATCTTGCTTTAATTCATTGGTAACTGGTTGGGAAAAAGGCCTTTCTATTGAAGGAGCTCCAGTTGTGGCAAATGTTAACGGTGACACCTTGGTTTTCGCAAACAACATCTTAACAAATTTCGCAGTTCCAACTTACAGCACAAACAATACCGCAGCTGTTTTCAACTCAGGTGGTTCAGATGCAGCTTTCTATAACTCATTCTGGACACAAAAATCAAACGATTCTATTTCGACTTTAGCGCAAGTAAATTGGGTGAATATGTTCCCTGCTTTGGGAATTAAGCCTGATGCCCGTTTGAACAATGGTTCAATTGCCGCGAGTGGTGCAAGCTTTTTGTTGAATAAATTTTACAGCGTATCTATGCCGTTAATTGCTAACACAAGTGTAACCTACTGTCAAGGAGCCACAGCTACGGCACTTTCAGCTACTGCGTCTTCGGGAAATTCATTACGTTGGTACACAGAAGCAACAGGTGGAACTGCTTCATCGAATGCAATTGTTCCGAGTACAACTTCAGCTGGAACATTTACATATTATGTCAGCCAAGCTAATACAAATGGTGACGAAAGTAAACGAGTAGCTATTACAGTTACAGTCAATGCGAACCCATCTGTTCCTGTTATTACAACAAACGGTCCGACCGTATTCTGTACAGGTGGAGATGTAGTTTTGAGTGCGCCATCAGCAACTTCTTACAACTGGTCAAATGGAAGTACAACGCAAACAATTACGGTAACAGCTTCTGGTTCTTACACTGTTACAGTTTCCAACGCACAAGGTTGTACTGCTGCTTCAACGCCACAATCGGTTAACGTAAGTTCTGCACCTGCTCCTTCTATCACAGCATCTTCTTTAACGGGATGTACTGGCGAAACGATTACTCTTACCTCTTCAACTGCTGATTCTTATTCATGGTCGAATGGTGGAACAACCCAATCGATTACAGTGTCTGCTTCAGGTTCATTTACTGTAACAACAACCAACCAAAATGAGTGTGATGGAGTAGGGGCATCAGAAGCGGTTAATATCACATTTGGAACTACGCCAACTGCTGCTGGAAGTTTCTCAACTAACGGTAACGTGGTAACATTTACAAATGCTTCAACAAGTGCAACTGCCTACAATTGGAATTTCGGAGACGGCACAAACTCTTCTCAGACGAATCCAGTTCATGCTTTTGCGGTGAATGGTGCTTACACAGTTACTTTGACTGCAATAAATGGAAATTGTACAGATACAGAAACATTTACTGTGAATATTACTTTGGATGTAAATGATATTGAAGGTGTAAACGATATTAAGGTTTATCCAAATCCAGCTGTTAATTTGTTGAATGTTTCTTTTGATAATCAATTGGTTGAAAATGTTGAAGTGACTTTGATTGACGCTTTAGGAAGAATAATTGAAAAGGCAACAGCTCAAGACTTCGGAACGAATATCGTAAGTTTTGATTTGAATAACGTTAGCAACGGAATCTACAACGTTCAATTGATTTCTGGTTCAAATTCTACCTTACGTAAAGTAATTGTGAACAAATAATCAACTTATAATCTACTACTAAATGAAGGTCACTGTTGCATTTCAATAAATGTTACGGTGACCTTTTTTTAAATTCTAACAACATGGAACCTTCAAAAGCACATACTATCCTTTTAGTAGATGACGAGCCAGATATCTTGGAATTTTTGTCTTACAACCTCAAAAAGGAAGGTTACAAAATATTCACTGCAAGAAATGGGGAGGAAGCAACTCGTTTAACGCAACAATTACATCCTTCATTGATTTTAATGGATGTCATGATGCCTGTAATGGATGGAATTGAAGC
The DNA here is from genome assembly GCA_039795265.1 of Bacteroidota bacterium. Classification (GTDB taxonomy): domain Bacteria; phylum Bacteroidota; class Bacteroidia; order Flavobacteriales_D; family Crocinitomicaceae; genus UBA952. The sequence goes on from JBDKEM010000037.1 coordinate 49,177, forward strand.
TTGTCAAGTGATTCGAAAAGATTTAAATTTACGCCAGCCAATTATTGCTTTTTTAACCTCTCGTTCAGAGGATTATGCGCAGATAGCTGGTTTTGAGGCGGGAGCAGACGATTACATTGCTAAGCCAATTCGTCCACGCTTGTTGATTAGTAAAGTGGAAGCGCTTTTAAGAAGGTTGGAATCAAATAATACTGGTTCAAACGAAGACAATCCAAGTTCGATTCGAATAGACCGAGATCGCTTTAAAGTGTATTTGAAAGATCAAGAAATTTCACTGCCTAAAAAGGAATTTGAGTTACTAGAATTACTTGTCGGCCGGCCAGGTAAAGTATTTAATCGTGAGCAAATTATGGCTATTGTTTGGGGAAACGAGACAATAGTAGGAGAACGAACAATTGATGTTCATATTCGTAAACTGCGTGAAAAATTGGGAGATGAGTATATTCGCACAATTAAAGGAGTGGGATATACATTTAATGAGCAGTGAAAATTAACCGTCCAAGTTTGTTGATTTTAATGGGAAGTTTGACATTTACCGTTGTCAGCTTCGTAGTTACATTGATAACGAGTGTTTTAATTGATGATTTTCCAACATATTTAGATGTTTTAATTCCTGTTTTATCTGGATTATTTGCCTATGGAATTTTTTATTTTATCTTAAGGAAATTCATCGTTCAGCGCTTATTTCTGATTTATCGTTCCATTCAATCTTCTGAAATCTCCAAACTCAATGAAAATATTCGCATTGACTCCATGATGTCTAGTGTAGAAAAAAATGTTCGCAATTGGCGACAAAATAACAATGAAGAAATCGATAAACTAAAGGAGCAAGAGGCGTTTCGTCGTGAGTTTTTGGGAAACCTTGCACATGAATTAAAAACACCCGTTTTTTCGATTCAAGGATATTTAGACACCTTACTCGATGGCGGTTTGGAAGACGAAACGGTTAACCGAAGTTTTCTCGAACGAGCTTCCAAAGCTACCGATCGAATGGTCGATATTCTCAATGATTTGGACCAATTAACGAAGTTAGAAGTTAACGCTATAGAAATTGAATTGCGTCCTTTTGACGTGATTGAATTGGTCAAAGAAGTGATGGAGCAGTTGGAATTAAAAGCTGCTGAAAAAAACATTCAATTGACCTTTGATAAAAGCTACTCAAGCATATTTGTTAAAGGAGATCGCGCAAAAATCGCCCAGGTTTTCACGAATTTATTGGTTAATTCTATCTTTTACGGAAATCAAAACGGAAAAACAGAAGTTAGCTTTATAGTTGTAGATGAGTTAGTTACAGTTGAAGTCAGTGATAATGGATTAGGTATAGACGAAAAACATTTACCGCGCTTGTTTGAACGTTTTTACCGCGTTGAGAAAAGTCGTAATCGCAACGAAGGAGGTTCTGGATTAGGACTCGCAATTGTGAAACGTATTTTGGAGGCTCACGGACAAACGATTTCAGTTAGGAGTATTCCTGGCAAAGGAAGTACATTTCAGTTCTCCTTGAAGAAAAGTAAAGGAAGTACACTGCTAAGTTCCCGCGGATTACCTATTAATTAAGTTGATTCTTAATAGAGTCGTTGCCCCATTTCCCATAATCCGCCGCGACGGTCACTACTTTCCAAACTCCAATAAACTCAAGTACACGCCGTCAATCACTTGCGCCATTTTTGGAATATTGAGCGTTTCCATTACATCAGTAGTTTGGTGGTAATTACGGTTGCGGTAAAAGGCGGTATCGGTAATCATGAGGGTGCTGAATCCGAACTTCCAATAATTCAAATGATCGGAGAAATCAATTCCGGGTAATCCTGCTGGAGCTGTGAATTTTTTTGTGCGAATTTGTTTTTTTGATTGAAAGATTTTGGTGAATCTTCGAGCAAATTTTCCAGCACCATTTTTCTTGGCTAGGGTGATGTAGTTCCCACGGTGACCATAAAATAAACGGAGAATTTTAAGAGGATATTCCTGTGAATCAGCTGCATCGCTAAAGAAACCTATCATTTCCAAAGATATCATACCGACCACATTTGCCTGTTCATCAACTAATGATTTCGCGTGAATGTAGCTTCCCATGTTTTCAGTTCTGAAATACGGCGGCTCTTCCAAAGTGTAGGCAACTAATTCAAAGCGTTTAGTGAGCGGAACTCCTTTCAACATTCTAGCTAATTCCAATAAACCAACAACCCCACTTGCATTGTCATCCGCACCTTCTTGTTCGCCGCAAACGTCATAGTGCGCTCCAACAATAATTCGTTCTTTATTTTTTATTCCAAAGGCACAGACTACATTTCGGTAGGTTCGTCCATCCACTTTATAGTCCTGAAAGTAAACGGAGTCGGCGTGTTTCTGGAAGATATTCTTGATATAAATCGCGGTAGAATTGAGTTGATCAAGGTTACGGTAATTCCGAGATTTATTGGTTTTGGTGAGTTCTTTAAGTTCAGTTCGGATGAGGTTGGTATCTGCTTTTTGAATGTTTTCTGAAAACGATTCGAAAGAAAAAAACAGAATAAAGAACAGAATTATTGTTTTAGTCATAAGCTAGAATTGAAGCTAAACTTAGTTATAAATTGTATTTAATGGCTTTCCTGATGAAGACAAGGAAAGATGCAAAGTCAAATTTTTTATTTAAAACCGCGACGTTTTTTAATCGCCTCGTATGCGTCTTGTACTTGCTGGAATTTTTCTTTTGCGCCTTTTTGATATTCCTCTCCCATCTGAGCAACTTTATCGGGATGGAAAGTGATGGCCATTTTACGATATGCTTTTTTGATTTCTTCGTCACTCGCGTCGGAAGAAACACCTAAAATTTTGTAATCAGAATCTACGTTTCGGTAGAACATATTCTTTACACTTTCAAAATCAACGGCTGAAATACCTAATTGATTTGCAATGTTTTGAATGGTTTGCATTTCACTTGTTGAAACGTCGCCGTCGGCCTTTGCAATTCCAAATAAATAGTGCATCAGCTGTAATCGCACTTCGTAAGTCATGCGCTGACGGATGTCTGAACAAATCTGATTTAATGGAAGATTGGGAGTGTCTAAGAATTGCTTAAGTTCTTGTAAAGTTTGAGTGGTGAAATGATCTCCAAATTGTTGGGTGAAAAAGGCTTTTACATAGTCCAATTCGGCGCGCAAAACTTTTCCATCAGCTTTCATGACAGCAGCAGAAAGAGCCATCAACATTGTTTGGAATTGATGCAGAGAGGATTGTCGTCTGTAATAATCAAAAGGATCAGTAGGACTTTTTCCGTTGGAAGAAGATTTTTTGGAAGATGAATCCGCGTAAGAATCTAATAAGGATCCTATAAAAAATCCTACGAAAACCATTCCGAATTTATGAAAAACAAAATAGGCAGCTACTGCTAAAATCCACTTATACAAAGCAAATGAAATAATGAATGAATAAAAAAGGGGCAAATTTTGCCCCCACAAACTTAAGGAATCACGCCAAATGAGCGACGCTTCTTTCGATGAATTTATCTAAAGCTTCACCTTTTAACATTCCTTGTGCAAGTAATGCTAAATCAACTAATTGTTTCGTGGTCTCAGCTTGTTCCTCCTCTGTTTTTTGAAGTAAAGCGCCAACTTTCGGGTGGTTCGCGTTCACCACTAAATTGTAACGTTCTGGAAATGCTCCGAAGAACCCTCCTCCACCTAAGCGTTGTTGCTCCATCATACGTCGAATAAACTCAGTTTGAGTCACAATTATAGGTGCATCCGTTTCGCTCATACTTTCAAATTTCACATCAAACTTTCCTTTGTCCACTGAGTTTTCAAAGGTTACTTTCAATTTTTCTTCTTCTTCTTTTGAGAGTTTAGAAGGTAAATCTTCTGTTTTTTGAATGAGTTTATCCAAAGTATCTGCGTCCACACGAACGAAAGAACAATCTTCAATGGACATTTCCAATTTACTAATCCAATGTGATGCTAACGGTCCATCTAAATGCAATACGTCGTAGCCGCGCTCTTTCGCTTTTTTCACAAAGGAGAATTGCTCTTCAGGATCTGGAGTATAAAGGAAAACTACTTTATTGTCTTTGTTAGTTTGCAATGCTTTAACTTTCTCCTTGTATTCTTCCAATGTGGCAAATTCGCCGTTGGTGCTTTTCAATAACGCAAATGACTTCGCTTTGTCAGCAAATTTTTCATCGGACAACATTCCATATTGAACAAAAACTTGTAAATCATTCCATTTCGTTTCAAAATCTTTGCGGTCTTTTTTGAACATATCCGCTAATTTATCAGCAACTTTTTTCGTGATGTGCGTGGAAATTTTCTTCACATTGGAATCCGCCTGAAGGTAAGAACGTGAAACGTTTAAAGGAATGTCAGGCGAATCAATCACCCCGTGCAATAAGGTTAAAAATTCAGGGACGATATCCGCAACGCTGTCAGTAATAAATACTTGGTTGGAATACAAATTGATTTTATTTCGCTGTACTTCAACGTTTTCACGAATTTTAGGGAAGTATAAAATTCCTGTCAGGTTGAATGGATAATCGACATTTAAATGAATGTGAAAAAGTGGCTCCTCGAAGGAATTAGGGTACAATTCGTGGTAAAAACTTTTGTAATCTTCATCACTTAAATCAACTGGAGCTTTTGTCCATGCGGGTTGTGTATTATTTACTTGGTTTGGAACGTCGATAGCAACGCGTTTAACTTTTCCATCTTCGTCTTTTTCACCTTCTGGAGAATCAATGTATTCTGTTTTTGTACCAAAAAATACGGGAGTAGGTAAAAATTTACAATACTTACTCAAAATCTCCTGAATGCGTGCTTTTTCTAAAAATTCCGCTGATTCTTCATTGATGAACAAAACGATGTCCGTTCCACGTGTTTCTTTTTCAATTTCGGTGATGGTGTATTCTGGTGAGCCATTACTTTCCCACTGAACGGCTTGTGCACCCTCGTGACGAGATAAAGTACGGATTTGAACTTTTTCAGCTACCATAAACGCGGAGTAAAAGCCCAATCCGAAGTGACCAATAATCTGTTCAGCACCTTCTTTTCCTTTATATTGTTTTACGAATTCTTCCGCTCCAGAAAAGGCGATTTGGTTGATGTATTTGTCAATTTCGTCAGCAGTCATTCCGATTCCGAAGTCACGAATGGTAAGTGTTTTTGCTTCTTTATCCAATAAAACTTCCACCTTTAACTCGCCTAATTCGCCTTTAAATTCACCATTTGCCGCAAGGACTTTCAATTTCTGACTTGCATCCACGGCATTGGAAACCAATTCACGTAGGAATATTTCGTGATCGGAATAAAGAAATCGCTTAATAATTGGAAAAATGTTTTCCGTTTGCACATTTATTTGTCCGGTTCTCATAGTATATTTTTTTGTTGTGGTCGCTACTTTCAATCGTTATGCCACAACCTTTTTTCTGCCACTTTGTCGGTTTTTATGGTTTACGAAATACATTTTGGCACTTGTTGCAGTTCAAGATTGTGAAGAACCTACTCATACGAGGGGTTCAATTGTTTTATTGATAACCTTTTCTTTGAATCATGTTCTACTTAGGAAATTATGTATAAAACTTCAACGCGATGAATTGTGTTTTAATTGACTGAATTCAATTTTTTTCAGAATTATTATTCGCGGAATCGTTGATTTTTTTAGAGATTCCACGAGTAATTAGTCTCATTATTTAATGATGTTTTCCAATGAAATCGCTTGCTGTATAAGGCCTAAGTAGTTTTCGTTGTTGACAGCATCAAATGCAGTGATTAACGTAGGGAAGATCGTTTTTCGTGTTTTTGTGTCAGCTTTAAAAACCGCCATTTTGCGTTGAATATTTTTCGCTTCTTCTTTTGAAAGAGAATAGATGGCATCGTGAAATTTAATTTCACACAAGTTGATTATTCCATCATTCCGATCAATGATGAGGTCAATTTGCGAACCACTATCTTCCTGATTTCCTTTCGATCGAAAGGAGAATATTTGGGTAAATACACCTTCAATTCCTAAGAGTTTCTTGATTTCAGAAATATGTTTAAAACAAATATTTTCAAAAGCATATCCCGTCCACGATTTCCATTTTTGTGAACTTGCAAGTTGAGTCCAATTCACAAAGGTTTTTTTATGCATGAAGTTCAAGTAAAACAACGAATATTCATCGGTTAATCGGTAAAGACTGTCTTTTTTGTTTTTCCCAAAACCGACAGACGCAGTAATAAAATTGCACCATAACAGTTCTTCCAAAATGGTGGTAAATGCTCCTCCATCGGATAATTCGCATGCAACTAACAGTTCTTTTCGAGTCAATCCTCGTGATTTATTCGATAAAGCAAAAACAACTTTAAGGTGCAACTCAGAATTCTTAAAAAGTGCTCGATACAAATTATCAAACTCATTAACCAAAAGTCCATTTTTTGAAAAGCAGATTCGTTCGATCGACTGAAGAGCACTTTCTCCTGTTTTTATTTCATTCAAGTAATGTGGAATCCCACCAAAGGTCATGTATAGTTGAGCAATTTGATGGGTAGAAAGCCGAATATTTCTAAATCTCAAAAATTCTACAGTTTCCTTCAATGTAAATGGCAATAAATGAAGTCGTTGCGTTAAACGATTATGTAAACCACCTTTGTTGTTAACCACTTTATTTATCATCCACGAAGTCGCAGATCCACAGATGATTAAAAGAACATTGTTGTCGATTGCCCAAACATTCCAAAACCATTCAAGAGCCGAGAGGAAATTTGATTTATGGGTATCCAGCCAAGGAACTTCATCAATAAAAACAATCTTTTTTTCCTTTTTTCGGATTTTTGAAAGTCGTTTACTGAGTGAAAAAAACGCATCAAACCAATTCGTTGGTGGGGCTTGATCAGTTGGATTTTTAAAATAATTCCCCATTTGATAATGGAAATTTTGAAGTTGCTGTTGGATTGGCGCATTCAAAACCCCACTAAAATGAAAGGACATTTCATCTTCAAAATAGGCATTAATCAAAAACGTTTTACCCACGCGACGTCGTCCGGTCACAGCGATAAACTCAGAACTATCTGATAAAAAGCGTTCTTTTAAAATTGCAATTTCGTCAACTCGACCAATGATGTGTTTTGCCATTTTTGAAAATTATTATCCGCGGAATCCTGCAAAAATAATAACATTCCGCGAGTAATAATTATTTTAAAAATTAATTAAGTGTTTATTAAATAAGTTTTTATGGTTTTTATTTAGGGGGATAAACTTCTGATTTTAACATTTTAAAATTTGTGTTTTTGTCTTTTATCCCTTCTTGAATTTTCGTAACCATTGTTCATCTCGGTCATACAAGTCGATATAGAAAACAATACGATCGGGATAGCCGACAACGGTTTGGTATTCCACAAAAATTGGAACTGGACGCATTAAACTAACTGGATGATGTTTTCCGACAGTAATTAAACTATCCACTTTTTCAGGTGTAAAGGCTTCTTTTCGACCAACACTATCCATCGTTAAAAGTGTCTTCGCTAACTGCAACGGTTGGTCACAACGCATACAGCCGTGCGAATAACTTCGGAAAGCAACATTAAAAAAGCGTTTTAGTGGTGTGTCGTGAACGTAAACGCTATGTGCATTTTTGAATTCAAATTTCACGATGCCTAAACTGTTATGTTTTCCAGGTTGTTGCACCACGCGATAGGGAAAGGAACCGTTTACATTCGACCAATTAATAGAGCTGCCATCCAATTCTCTTGCCCCTGAATACAACTTGTAATGGTTACGTGAAAGATAGTTTTTATCGCGTTTCAAATCGGGCAACATCTCCTTAGAGGTGATAGAATAGGGCACCGACCAATAAGGATAAAATACCACTTTGTAAATTTCAGATTCGAGTTCAGGGGTTTGGGTTGAGATTTTTCCGATTACCACTTTATGCGCTTCGATGGTTGCATTTTTTTCCTTGACATAAAGCATGAATTCAGGCAAATTTATTCGCACATATTTTTCAGGTCGCACCTTTGAATTTCTGATTTTTTCCATTGAAATACAGGCACGTAGCGCTTTCTCGTGATTACTTTCATTCAAGGCTTTTACCGTATTCCGTCCTAGTTTTCCGTCAGGATCTAATCCATTCATTAATTGGTACTCGTTTAGCGCTTTATAAGTCGAAATACTATCGGAATTTTCGTCCAGTTTAAACTTCTGTGATAAAACAGTGCGTACTTTTTTCCAAACATCAATGGAATCTTCTTTTTGTGTTTTCATGGAAAATGAGGTAGAATCCGTACCATATTTTTTACAGAAATTATAGTTTTGAGACGCCAAATAGTAATAGGTAGAGTCCTTTGGACCAACTTCGAGTAGAACGGTATTAATTTTTTCTTTTTTAAAACGATTTAAAACTGTTTTAACGGTAGAAAGGTCAGCTGGTTTTAACGGTTTAAAGGACTTGGTGTCAAAAGAAAAACAACCTGTTTTTAAATCGTTTATGAGCGTCGACAATTGAAGCGTTAACCAAACTTCTTTTTCAATTTCAGTTAAGTTTTCGGGCATTTTTAGACGACGACCTTCGGGTAAACCGTACCACAGAAAATGATGGGTTTCTTCTAAAAATACTTTTCCAGTCTTCGATAATGCGCTGTCTTTCATGAAAACAGGCTGGTGATTTTGACTTTTATAAAAGGCTTGAAGCCAGTCAATTTGTTCTGAGGTCAATTTCCATGACGACAAATAGTCTGATGTAATGACGCGTTGTAATTTTTCGCCGACACTTAAACTTTTATCGGAAAGAAAATCTTTGTCGTTATTTGAACTTCCACAAGAAAAAAGAAGTAACAAGAGAAAAAATGACAATAATTTACGCATCGAATGATTTAATTAATTTCGCCTAAATTACACTTTTTCAACTATGATTCTTTTGTACGCAATTATTGGAGTAACTGTATTGATTTTTTTTCAATCGCAAAATAATTACTCCATGGTTGACCGCGGACTTTTTAAGCCTTACAACGTCAAACATTACCGCGAATTTCACCGCTTAATCACTTCTGTTTTTCTACACGCTGATATCAATCATTTGATTTTTAATATGTTTTCACTTTACATGTTTGGTCGATTCTTGGTGGAAGGTTGGAGTGATACGTACGGACCAACAGCAGCGACTATACAATTCGGGTTGCTCTATTTTCTCGGAGGATTGTTTGCGGAAATTTGGCCGTATTCAAAATACCAAGACCATGTATATTATGCGAGTTTGGGTGCTTCTGGTGCAGTTTCGGCAGTTGTTTTTGCCGCTGTTTTGTGGCATCCTACTCTACCAATGTCATTGCTTTTTATTCCTGTTTCCTTTCCTGCTTACGTTTTTGCGCCGATTTATTTGGTTGCTGAATATTTAATGATGAAGTCAGGTAAAACAAACATCGGTCATGAGGCACACATTGGTGGAGCGATTTTCGGATTGTTGTTTGTATTACTTTTGAATCCGCAAAAAGGAAAAGATTTTATTGATATTATCACCGGTTTAATACCTTAATTATGGCATTGCTTTACGTTAACAATAACGGCACAATTTTACCCGCAGACGCGCCTACAATTCATCCAGGAAACCGCGGACATTTATATGGAGACGGTGTGTTTGAAAGTATTCGTATTATGTTTGGAAAACCACTGAATGTTGCTAATCATGTCGCTCGAATGTTGAAAGGTGCAGAGGTGTTAAAGTTGCGCTTGCCTTCTCATTTTACGGTTGACTTTTTCCAACAAAAAATCGAAGAATTAATTGCGCTTTCGGAAATTACTGAGGGTGGACGCTGCCGAATGTCATTGGATCGTTCACCAGGTGGAGCTTATTTGCCGTTAACCAATGACTGTCAATATTATATTGAAGTCTATCCTTATGATGTCAACCATTTCGAGCTCAACGCGCGTGGTTTGGAGGTGGATATTTACCAAGATATTCGTTTGCAAAAGAACTTCCTATCCAATTACAAAACGAAATCGGGGCTAACGTATGTCATGGCGGCACTAACGGCTAAGGAGAAAAAATTGGACGATTTGTTTTTGAGTAACGACCGCGGGAACATTTTAGAGACTTCAAGCTGCAATATCTTCATTGTTAGCAACGGAGTTCTCTATACTCCAGGTTTGGAAGAAGGCTGTTTGGCTGGAACTATGCGCATGCAAATTATTAATTTGGCAGTTAATAATGGAATTAAAGTCTATGAATGTTCCATTTTGCCACAAAATTTACTCGCCGCTGACGAAATTTTTGTGACCAATGCCATCCGAGGAATTAATTGGATTGGTGGTTATCGTACCAAACATTTTAGTAATAATATGTCGAGAAAATTGGTTGTTTTATTAAATGATTATTGGGAAAGACAACTTTCTTGAAACAACATTTAATATTGCTTTTTAGCATTTTTTAGAAAATTTCTGTTAATATTGACCCGTAAACTATGCTTATGAAAGGAAAAATATTTGCTCTTTTTTTGGCGCTTTCGCCAGTTGCAATTTATGCTCAAATTACTGGTAATGTTATTGATAAGTCTAATAATTCTCCAATTGTTGGCGCCAAAATCATTGGTTCTGACGGTAATAAAACGATAACAGATTTCGATGGGAAATTCAAATTAAATTCCACCGTTTTTCCAGTTACTTTGGTGACTTCAATGATGCAGTATGGAAATGATACATTAGTTGTAAACGCCGCTGGTGATTTTACCATCAAATTGGGAGAACCAGTTAAAGAATTGGGAATGGTGGTTGTGTCAGCGGGACGTCGCAAGCAAACTATTGAAGAAGTGCCTGTTGCAATGGAAATTATCCGACCTCAATTAATTGACAACAAAGGGATCGCGAATCTTGAACAGGCGGTTAACCAAACTCCAGGTGTTTTCACAATGGACGGTCAAGTAAGTATTCGTGGTGGATCGGGTTATGCTTACGGTGCTGGTAGTCGTGTTTTATTACTATGGAATGGAATGCCATTATTATCCGGATATGCAGGAGACACGCAATGGAACGCAATTCCTATGGAACAAGCTTCACAGGTTGAGGTGATGAAAGGTGCAGCATCTGTTTTATACGGTAGTGGTGCCTTGAATGGGGTTATTTCACTTCAGGAAAAAGAACCGAATGAAAAATCCGAAACAAAAATTAAATTGCAATATGGATTATATGATAATCCAAGTCGTGCATCATTAAAATGGTGGTCTAGAACACCTATGAATCAACAAATTGAGTTATTCAATAGTAAAATGCACAAACGTTGGGGACACACCATTTCAACCACATTATTTCACAACGATGGTTACCGACAAGGAGAAATTGAGTACCGTGGAAGAGTGAGTGGGACAATTTATTTTCGTCCTCAGAAAATCGATCGTTTGAAGGCTGGAATAGGTTTTAACTATCAAACTCAGAAAACAGGAAGTTTCTTAATTTGGGATAGCGCAGAGAAAGGGTATCAACCAAGTGGTTATGCAGATACAACCGCGGGAGCTTCTACTTTGAATTACAGTTTAGGAAATCGCTTCTTTATAGATCCTTATCTAAAGTATATCGACAAGAAAAACAATAGGCACACCTTAAAAACACGTTCCTATTTGGCAACTAACAATATTTTGAACAACCCAGACCAAAGTAACGGTGCAGTGATTTTATTCACTGATTATCAATTTCAAAAACAAATGGACAACGGTGTAACGTTAACATCGGGAGCTTCAAATATTGCCAATATTGTCCGTTCAAGATTGTTTGGTGACCACACTTCTAATAACATCGCGGCATACTTTCAGTATGAGCAAAAAGTGAAAAAATTTGATGTTGTAGCTGGAATACGTTTGGAGTATTTCCAAATGGACGGAAAACGTGGTGATTCTGATTTTAAATTCTCAAAAAATTCAACATTTGCACTTCCTTTTTATCCAGTGTTAAGAACAGGTTTTCACTATGAGTTGATGAAATACACACATTTACGTGCCTCGATTGGACAAGGAATTCGATATCCATCTGTTGCGGAACGCTATACAAGCACACGTGTTGGCGCTTTGAATATTTTCCAAAACCCAGCGTTAACTCCTGAAATTGGTTGGGCAGCTGAAATTGGTATTAAACAAGGTGTGAAAATTGGTGGTTGGAAAGGTATGTTGGACATTTCTGGTTTCATAAACGAGTATAAGGATATGATTGAGTTCAGTTTTGGGCTTTATAATCCAACAAATGGAAATCAAATTAACCCAGGTTCTCAGGAAGGTTTAAATGAATATAACGCGCTTCTTGGACAAGGTTATACAATTACCGATATGATTGGATTCCGTGCGATGAATGCTGAGTCTGCGCGTATTTCTGGAATTGATGTTTCCTTCAATAGTTTTGGAAGCATTGGTGATTTTGAAATCATTTCGTTGATTGGTTATACTTACATGAATCCAATTAGTTTGAACATGGATTCGAGTTATACTATGTGGAACTCTGATTCAACAACGAACATGTTGAAATATCGATTCAAACATTTAGCTAAGGCGGATGTAGAAGTAAATTACAAAAAGAAATATTCCCTTGGTTTATCCATGCGTTATAATAGCTTCATGCGAAACATTGATAAAGTGTTTGAAGAACCGATTGCTGGATCAACCTACATTTTACCAGGTTTAAAGGAATACCGTCAGATTTACAATGGTGGCAATTTAGTTTTTGACGCTAGAATTGCCTATAAATTCAATGATAAATATCGTGTAAGTTTCATAGCAAACAATATTTTGAATGCCGAAGTGACAAGTCGTCCTGGCGATATTCAACCGCCACGTAACTACGCCGTTCAAGTTCAAATGAAATTCTAATGTACGTTTTAGGGATTATTCCTGCGCGTTATAACTCTTCTCGTTTCCCTGGAAAACCACTTCTGGATCTAGAAGGAAAATCTATGATTCACCGCGTTTATGAACGTGTCGTGGACTCAGATTTGTTTCAAGAGGTTGTCGTTGCAACGGACGACGTTCGAATTTATAATCACGTTTTGGATTTCGGTGGGAAGGTATTAATGACAAGCGAATCGCATTCTACGGGAACAGATCGATGTGCCGAGGTGATTCAGCAGTTTCCTGAAGCTGAAATTGTAGTTAACATTCAAGGCGATGAACCTTTGATAAGTGGCAAGCAATTAGCTTCTCTTTTGGAAATAATGCATCGAGAAGAAGTCCAAATCGGAACCTTGGTTATCCCATTTCAATCGTTGCAAGAAGTTGAAAATAATAACCGTATTAAGGTCGTGACGGATGCGAATGGAAAAGTGCTGTATTTTAGTCGTAGTGTGATTCCAAATGTCGAAAAATGGAATACAAATGCAGAGGCAATGGATTTCTTGAAGCACATAGGAGTTTATGCCTTTAGGCGAGATGTTTTAATCGAAGTAGCTCAATTGGAAGTGACTGAATTAGAGAAAATGGAGTCTTTAGAACAATTGCGTTGGTTGTATCATGGCTATTCAATCCACATAGCAAAAACCACTATCGAAACTCCGAATATAGACACTCCTGAGGATGTTCAAAAGGTGTTGGATTTGTTATAGAATTTTATCCTAAATTTTAATAATAATAAAATAGCTGCAATTGACCAAATATCTTATGAAGTATAGATTTGGCGAAGTATAATTGTTTTAATTAGCGTTTGTTTTAGGGAGAAAGATACTGTTTTCACCTTCAAAAAATTGCGTCCAGCCCACTTTTGTAACATTCATTTGTTCATAACCTCGAATTTTATACCTTTGTTCTATGCTTTCAATAGAAAACACCATCACCCAATTACTCATTCGTCACAGTTGCGTTATTCTACCTGAATTAGGAGGTTTTGTAGCTCAACCGGTTAGCGCTCGAATAGATCGGCAAACAGGAATCATGCATCCGCCATCGAAGCAACTTTTATTCAATATTAATTTGTTGCACAATGACGGCTTACTGATTTCCGAATGGGCAAAGGAGAACAAATTCGACTATAGCCAAGCACAGACAGCAATTTTTGATTACGTTTCGACAATTCGTCTGCGTTTAGGGCAAGGTCAGGAGGTGGAATTGGGTCAAATCGGGAAGTTTTATTTGAATTCAGAAAAAACACTTTGTTTTGAGCAAAATTCGTTTTTCAACTTGTTGATTAGTGCTTATGGACTTGTAAATGTGAGCTTCGTACCTGCGTCAACTGAAACAGCAAAAGAATCGGTTCAAATCGAACTCACTCCAGAAAGTCAAGTCGAAAACGAAACCCCAATAATTTCAATACAACGTAAAAATCGCGCTTGGATTAAATATGCCGCCGCGGCAATAATTGCGCTTCCTTTGGCATTTTATTCTGTGTGGATTCCAACACAAACAGACGTCTTGCAATCTGGGATTTTGAATTCAAAAGAGCTGAATCCTTTTTACAAAACGGAAAACAGTGTTTATGTAAAAAAACAACTTCCGAAAATTGTTCCAATTCCTAAAGAGTTGGAGATTGTAAAGGAAACAACAAAAACGCAAGCACAAGAAAGTATTACTGAAACATCCAATGAAGTAGAATTTAACTCCAAACAAGTACATTATATCGTAGGTTGTTTTGCCTCTGCATCTAATGCTGAAAAACTGGTCAATGACTTGCGTTCAAAAGGATTTGATTCTCGAATTGTTCCAGGTGGGAAATTGATTCGCGTTAGTGCAGGTTTCGCCAAATCAATTGATAATCTTCAACCCATTATCCAAAAAGCCGCTTCAAGTGGATTAGAAGGTTGGATAATGAAGTAAAAAACCAATTTACCCAATTAAACCCTATTTAAGCTCTATAAAATGAAAAATCAACTTCTATTTTTCGCATTCACATTTATTTTACTTCTTGTAGGTCACTCCCAGACGACAAATGTTGAAGGCTCTACTTATAAATTCAAACCTATTGTAAGCCATGATTGCTTGCCTGTTGAAAGTCAAGGAAAGACATCAACCTGTTGGTGCTTCTCGTCACTTTCTTTCTTCGAGTCGGAATTACTTCGTATGGGAAAGAAAGACGTGGTTCCCTTGTCTGAAATGTTTATTGTTCGAAATGCTTATAGTTTAAAAGCAGAAAAATATGTTCGAATGGATGGAAAAATTAATTTTGGAGAAGGAGGAGCCTTTCATGACGTCCCTTTAGTAATTAAAAAATTTGGAATAGTTCCTAAAGAAATTTACTCCGGAATAACTTCAAATGGCCTAACTGGAAAATCATTAAGTGACAAACGAGGAGAAGGATATAATCATCAAGAATTTTTCCGACAAATTGAAGAATTGATGAATGAAAAAATAACCATAATCAATAAAGGTCAGGGATTGGCGCTTAAATGGAAGGAAGAATTGGATCACTTCTTGGAGGGAGCTTTTGGTGCTCTGCCACAAACCTTCGATTGGAAAGGTAAAAAATACACCCCGAAGTCATATGCTGAAAGTTTGGGATTGAATATGGATAATTATGTTTCAATCACCTCATTCACAAATCATGAAATGAATAAAAAATGTTTGTTAGAAATTCCAGATAACTGGGCTTGGGGAGAGAGTTATAACGTAAGTTTAGATGATTTAACACAAACCACAATAAGTGCATTAAAAAGTGGTTACACAATTGCTTGGGGTGCTGATGTGTCTGAAAAAGGTTTTAGTTTTAAAAATGGAATTGGTATCGTACCAGCGGATGAAGCGGCGATTGAGGTGAAAGGGCAAGACAACAAAGGGTTTAACGACGCAGGAGCTGACCGAACAGGAAACCAATTTTTAATTCCTGGAGAAGAACTGAAAATCACCCCTGAATTACGCCAACTTGCTTATGATGAGAAGTTGACAACCGATGATCACGGAATGCATATTGTTGGATTGTTCACAGATCAGAATGGGAAAATTTATTTCTATGTCAAAAATTCTTGGGGAACTGAGAATTTTCCGAAAGGATATTTGTTTGTTTCTGAAAATTATTTCCGTTACAAAACCATTAATATCTATCTTCATAAAGACGGCATTCCTAAAGAGGTACGATCAAAAATTGGTCTTTAAATCAATTGTGTTTTCCAGGAGTTTTTTCCTAATTTTAGTTAACATTTGAACTTTTAATTTGTATCTTTTTTTTAGCTAGGTATCTGATAAGTGAAACAGACTACATTTGCGTTTGCTAAAAATTAGAGATATGGGAAAGATCGGAATAAATGGTTTTGGACGAATTGGTAGATATTTAACTCGTCTTATATTAATGGATGATACAATTGATTTAGTATTAATCAATGATCCAGCTTCAACAGATATACTTGCTCATTTATTAAAATACGATAGCGTGCATGGAGTGTTACCGTTGGATGTTGTAGTTGATGGCGATTTAGTTTGCTTTTCAAACGGTAAAAAACTTAAATTCTCTCATGAAAAAGATCCTTCTCAAATACCTTGGAAGCTAAATGAGGTGAAAATTGTTGTCGATTCCTCAGGTCTGTTCCTTACAACTGAAAAGGCGGCTGGTCATTTTCAAGCAGGAGCCGAACGTGTTATTTTGTCAGCACCAGCAAATGACGAATCCATCCCGACTGTATTATTAGGCGTGAACGATAAAGAGGTACTTGCAAATGATTACAGGTTGTTATCAAATGCTTCCTGCACTACCAATAACACTGCGCCGTTGATAGCCGTCATTCGTGAGTTGGCGTCAATTGAATATGGATATATCAATACAGTCCATAGTTACACGAACGACCAACGTTTGCATGATGCGCCTCACAAAGATTTTAGAAGAGCAAGGGCTGCAGCAAATTCTATTGTACCCACCTCAACTGGAGCAGCCAAAGCAATTACACGTGTTTTTCCAGATTTGAAAGGAAAATTGACCGGAGGAAGTGTTAGGGTACCCGTTCCGAACGGTTCAATTTCTGAAATTACTTTAGTGCTTGACAAAGAACTTTCAGTTGAAGAAATAAATGCAGCTATGAAAACAGCAGCAGAAGGAAAATTAAAAGGAATATTAGGTTATACATCCGACCCAATTGTTTCCACGGATATCATTGGAAATCCTTTAAGCTGTTTGTTTGACAGCGGATTAACTGTGAGTATTGGCAAAATGGTGAAAATAGCAGGGTGGTACGATAATGAAGCAGGTTATTCCAATCGCTTGTTTGATTTAGTGAAGAAATTCTAAAAGGAAAATCAGTTGATTTTAAATAGTCAACCCTTAAAAAGATGTTAACACTCTATTTGTCAATAAAATAGGTTTGTTTTTAGAGCTATAA
This sequence comes from Bacteroidota bacterium, assembly GCA_039795265.1. Taxonomy (GTDB): domain Bacteria; phylum Bacteroidota; class Bacteroidia; order Flavobacteriales_D; family Crocinitomicaceae; genus UBA952. The sequence continues at coordinate 66,377 of JBDKEM010000037.1, forward strand.
ATCTACAAGTTTTGTATCTTTAAAGTGTAAAAACTTGCATTTTTCGTATGATTTCAAAGATAAAACAGGTATCTCAAAGGGCATTTTCATTTAGCTTGTCGGATACACTTGACCAGCG
>JBDKEM010000052.1:0-2719 GCA_039795265.1 Bacteroidota bacterium
TCTTTAAATGCATGTTGGCTAAAAACAAAACTCATATTGAAGCAAATAGCCAAACAAACTAAAATGTTGATTTTCATAATAAAACATAACAAACGCTACATTCATCTTTTTATTGAACCAATTTTTGGTTTATATTATAAACTTGTTTACTTTTGGTTTATAAAACAAACTAAATGGAAAATTCAGCACAACAAAATCTGGAATTAATTGCCACCATGATCAAACAGGCGCAAAGACGCTTTTATAACGATAGCCCCTATTACATTTTATGGGGAAGCGCAGTTTTTTTAGCTAGTTTAGTTCAGTATTTTTTAATCTTGAAAGGGAATTCATTGAATGGGCTTGGATGGGCAATTTTTATTCCAGCCGCGCTTGTTATTCAACTATTCATTATACGAAAACAAAAGAAAGAGGAACAAATCAAAACAGCTGTTGAAAGCCTATTGGTCAGCATGTGGGTGGCGTTCGGTATTTCAATTTTTATCATTTTGTTATTTTCCTTCAAATTACAAGAACTGACTTATCCTATTGTATTATGTTTGTATGCCTTCTGTACATTTATTGCTGGATCGGCTTTTAAAATCAAGACATTCATTTTTGGAGCAGTTGCCTGTTGGATTTTTGCCATAACAGCATTTTTTGTCAGCTTTGAGAATCAGTTGTTATTATTAGCCGCTGGAGTATTATTCGCCTTTATTATTCCCGGTGTAATTTTGAGGTCAAATGAAAAAACACATTAAGAACAGAAAATCAAGATGTTTCAAAATTTAGACCCTTTATTGCATTCACAATTAAGACTTGCAATCATTTCTATTTTAGTGAGTGTAGAAGAGGCCGAATTTACCTTTCTGAAAGAAAAAACAAATGCAACAGCAGGAAACTTAAGTGTGCAAATTGAAAAATTAAACGCTGCTAATTATATCAACGTAACCAAGACATTTAAAGGTAAATACCCGCTAACCAAATGCTCCATTACTCAAACAGGAATTGAAGCATTTGAATCTTATGTCTCTGCACTACAGCAATATATTGAACCAAAGAAATAATCCTTACATTTATCAAATGGAAACACTACTCATCATTCTAGCTGTCTTAGCAATTTTCCCTTTTGCCCTAATTGCGAAAAAGCAAGTAAAAAACTCTCTTATTAAGATGGGCTACGTGGCAATTGTGTTGCTTGCAATGGGGTATCTTTTCTTCGACTATTTCCAATATCCTAAAGATGCTTCTGCCTTTACCTTGATTTTACTGCTTGTCTTGGTTTCAACCAACAAGCTTTTTAATCCGAAGGCTACGAAGTAGATGTTACTTTTGAGCTAAGGCTAGTTCAAACGCATACCCAAACAAAGCTTTAGGTAGCGGTTATTCAATACACCGTATTTCAATTCAGTTTTTAGAAAATACGTATTGGCGCCAAATTGACGGTTGAGACCAAAGCCACAGTTTGCACCAGTATTGAAGGTTGGAATGTTTTCACCACTACTAAATGTATGAAGTGAAGTAGTATTTGTCTGGGACACAGAACCCAAGCCATTCACACTTATGATGGCCTCAACAAAAAAACCAAAATCTGTAAAAAATTGCGTTTTGTTTCCGAAGGTGAAACGCAAGTTGGCTGGAATTGCGAGGCTATTCATGGAAATTAAAAAATCACTGGTGTCTACTTGCGTTTCTGAGTGCCCACCATTAAACTCATATGCCTGTAGTTGTTTACTGTAGTTGAATTCGAAGCCGGTTAGAAACTGCATATTTGGACGTAACAAAAAGGATGTGTAGCCGCCTGCACCATAGCCAAATGTATTGACCCCAAAATTGTAAATAGAATGGTTTACCGAAACATTATACTCTGACAGAAAAAAATCTTGTTTTTTTTGCTGCTGTGCATGACAAAGGGATGAAAACATGAGGGTGAGAAGTAGAAGGCGCATAAGTAAATTTAAATAAATTCAACAGATAAACCTACCCCACCTCTTCCGTATTCGCCTTCGCGGCAAATAGTGGTTTGCCTTAACTACGACTGCAGTTTTGAGAACTCACCACCTTTATCAGAAGCATACCTAGTATTCAAATAAACTTCTGTGTTTTCTTTTTTCATAGGTATCTGCTCGGTTCCTTTGATTGAAACCTCAAATTCAATATCTAAGGCTCTTTGAAACTTTGCCAATGTCATTAAATTCAAAAGTTTATGACCTCTATATAACTGTGTAATATAACTTGCTGACGTCCCGATTTTTTGGGCTAAATCTTTCTTTTTTAAACCTTTTTGATCTGCAATTTCTTGAATCCTGTCCAAAAATTTGGCCATAATTATCTTTGACTCTAATTCGAGTTGATCTTGCTCATTATCGAATGAAAAAACCGAATTAAATGCTACTGCGATTTCCTTATATCCTTTATTCGATGATTTCATATTCGTAAGTTGCTACTTTTTCAATTAAATTTTTCGTTTTGAGATTGACGCCTTGAGTTTTCTTCTTTTCGAGCAGTTCTGCCATGACAATGACAAATAATTTACCATTTTCACTTTGCTCTTTGCAGTAAATCCGGTCATTAGATTGCCCTTTGAAAAATTTCATGGCTGTGACACCTTTACTTTTTTTATTGATAACCTCTTTATCATAAACCTCAGTATTTCGAATACGAAGAAGAACTAGATTAACGATAAAATTGAATTTCTTCTTGTGGCGCGCATCTTTTGTAAGAAATTCAAGAATTGGCT
>JBDKEM010000021.1:0-212913 GCA_039795265.1 Bacteroidota bacterium
AATCATACGAAAAATGCAAGTTTTTACACTTTAAAGATACAAAACTTGTAGATTTACAGCTCTAAAAACAAACCTATTTTATTGACAAATAGAGTGTTAACATCTTTTTAAGGGTTGACTATGTACCTATGTGGTTTCCAATTTTTATCCACAATAGTGACATAGTTCGTTTTCGGCGAATCATAGTTAAAAGCCCTAATTAATGTAATAAAACATAGATATCACGGTGTGATACATAGACAATTTTGATTAATTGGAAATATTCGTTATCAAATTTGAATTGGTGGTATGATTGAGAATATTCAAAAAAAGAATCTTATTTCTTGATAAATCAAAATGATTTTCAACAAAGTGAATTACTTCCCCTCAATCCATTTCACAATGGACTCATCGTCTGGTAATGTGCGAGGAGCAACAACTTTAATAAGAAATCCATTCTCGTCAATGAGGTATTTTTGGAAATTCCATTGAACTTCCGAGTCCTCTAATCCGTTTTTAGCTTTTTGTGTTAAGAATTTATAAACAGGATGCATGTCCTTTCCTTTGACAGAAATTTTTGACATCATCGGAAAAGTCACACCATAATTTTTTTGGCAAAATCCTGCGATTTCTTGATCGTTTCCAGGCTCTTGACCCATAAAGTTATTAGCTGGAAAACCAATAATTACGAAGTTTTTATTTTGGTACTTTTTGTATAAAGCCTCCAATTTTTCATACTGAGGTGTCAATCCACATTTTGAAGCTGTATTGACAATCATCACTTTTTTTCCTTTCAAGCTAGAGAAATCAAAGGTTTTTCCTTCTATATCTTTTACTTTGAATTGGTAAATCGATTCTTTTTTCTCTTGTGCGCTAATCAAAGAAAGGGCTATTGCTAAAGACATAAATAATTTCATTTTCGTTAAATTTTGGTTCTAAAGTAACGTTTTTGCAAGAGAATTGTTCGTGTTTGGAACATTTTTCAAGTATCTCCGAATAATACAATTATGAAATTCATTCAGCCTTTAATCTTGTTTCTGAGCCTCTTTTTGAATTCAAATTCCTTTACGCAAAAGCTATTGAGTGGCACTTATCAGGGAATAATTTACCAAAGAGAAGACCGCTCGGATGCTCAACCAATTTACATCGAAATGGAGGTGGTTAAAGGTTTGATTGATGCAAAAATTCGCTACGAACAACGTAATGGAACCAATTTCACGATAATCAAAATCAACGGCTCCGTGAATGAAAACAAAGTGATTTCTTTGCAGGAGCAACGTGTTCTAAAGCAAAATCATAAAGAAAAAAACGATTGTTTTCGACTGTTTGAATGCCGTTTAAACGATTCGACAGGTTATATCGAAGGTGATTTCGTTTCTAAAAAATGCCCTACGCTTTCTGGGAAATTGGTACTATATTCCACTTCGATTGTGTTTTCTGAAAAAAATGAACCTTTGCTTCCTCATTCATGGGTGACACGATTAGTGAAAGATTTAGAAGGAGGTCTTTCTTCTCCCGAAAAAAGAAAGGAAGAATTAATGCGGTTTTCCTTTCAACCCGTGTATTTCGATTACGACAAATTTGAACTAAAATCGGAGTACCACGATTACCTATTAAAAATCGTAAAAATGGTGAAAAGCCATAGCGACTTACGCATTATAATAATCGGACACACGGACGGCGACGGTTCGGATAAATACAACCTAAAATTATCTAAAAAACGGACGGAAACGGTTGCTGAATTTCTAGTGAATAACGGACTTTCTCGTGACCGAATTGACATTGATTATAAAGGTAAACGGCAACCTATTGGCTCAAATAAATCTGAAAATGGGAAGCAGTTGAACAGACGCGTGGACTTTGCCTTTCATTGATTTATTTTAGTATAAGCTAACACAAACCCATTCTTTTCAGCTAAAATCCGCAATTTTGAATGGGTTTTAGCGACTTCGATGAAATGCGGCTTCTTGAAAAGTAATACTATTTTACCATCTGGATTATTTTGAGTCAACCATTCGTCATCCTTTTCAAAAAGAAATTTACGCTCACCATAAAACAAAGGCGCATAACTTTTGTAGCCCACATTTTGGATTATCAAATTGTTGTTTACCGCAAACTCACACATGATAATTGCGGAGCGTTGGGTAATCGGAGAGACACGTATTGGGATAATAACCACCCAACATACAAAGGTTAAAACCGAAAGCGAGAACATTGAAATCATCGCACGATTTGGATTGCGATTTTTGTAATAATGAACCATTCCGAACAAGAACAATAGAACGACTGCAAACGCGATTCCCCAAATGGGAAAATGGATTATGGCCTCCAAATTATCTTTAGCCATTTCGTCTTTTATTAACGACTTCCAAAGTTCTTTTTTCGACCAAAAAATCGGTAAAACAATCAATAAAATAATCCAAATCAATTGCACGGTCATCCACCCGTAATAGTAAATTCCCCGCCATTCTTTTCGGTTCTCCTGCCATTCTAGAAGTTGAATGGCGCCCAAAAAACTAACCGCAAAATAGGCCATTGAGCTATAATGAACAATCTTGGTCTGAACGATGGTAAACAAAATCAAAACCACCCAAAAAAGAACTTGCATTGATAATACGAGCGTGTTATTTTTTGCTCTCGAAAACAATTGTGGAAGTGCCCACCACATAGCAGGAAAAACAGCGAAAAAGTAAACCACAAAATGGTAAAGAAAAAATCCACCATGCCCTGCGTCTTCAGTTTGAAAAAGGCGAATTTGATAGACAATGAAATCAATTATAACTTGCTTGTTGCCTGAGAGGAATAAGTAAAAAAACCAACTTCCTCCAACTAGCATAAAACTCAACAACCAAATCAAAATTGGAAGTACCTGAAACAATTTCCAGTTCTTTTTTATAAGTAATGTAATCACGACAGTCAAACCAAACAATAGCAAAGCAACCGGACCTTTTGTTAAAGTAGCTAAGCCTATAAAGACCGCTGAAAGTACCATTCTTTTCTTATTCACCTCCCCTTGATAGGCAACAATGAACTGATAAATCCCTAAGAAAATAAAGTAATTGAACCACGGGTCTATGATACCTGATTTGAAATAGAGAAAAGGTAAAAAACTAAAACCTTGCAATAAACTCCAAAAATATCCGAAACGCAATCCGTACATTTTTCTTCCCAGTGAAAACAGGGTTAACAAAGTCACAACTCCAGCGATAGCATTTGGAAAACGAGCCGCGAAAGCATTTATTCCGAATAACTTCATGCTCAGCACTTGCATCCAAATGAATAAGGGTGGTTTTTCCCAAAATGCTTTAAAATTGATGGTTACTGTGGTATAATCGCCACTCACAATCATCTCACGAGCCGATTCCGCAAAGTTGATTTCGTCCCAATCAAAAAGGTCAACAGCACCATTGAACGGAATGTATAAGACTGCCGCAATCCCAAATATTAGCCAAAAATGAAAGTCAAATTTTGTTTTCACGCTTACAAAAATGAAGGCGGTTTACGAATATCGAATTTCGCATCTCTGAAAATAGACGAGGTGTTGCGAATACTCAGCAAAAAACTTTTATTTCCTCCTAGTGGAATCCAATAAAACGACAATGCCCAACAATGTAAATTTCGATTTAAAGCAATGTTTAAATTCGTCACTTTTCCAGTTTGAACATTGACGTTCATATTACCTGATAAATTCCATCTTTTAGTGAAACTAATATCACCATTAACAACTAAGGTTTGAATAAAAATGTATGAATCGGGATTGGAAACAGTTTTATTGGTGTTAGCAGAAATGGTATAAACATGTGAAAGGTTCATTTTCCAAGGAATGTCAAAATAAATGGCACGTTCGGGATGTAAAGCGTAGTAATTGAAATCATTATTCCATTTTTCATTATTAAAGGCACCGACAGATTCTTCGATTTTTTTACGGTCTTTTTTTGGAGCTATCAATAAACTTGTGGTAAAAGAAACATTCATCATTCTTCCTAATCCTTGTTGAGCTGTAATCGCATAAGCTGCCAACGATTTGCCCGTGCTGTCATAAGCATAAGGACTAAATGTTCCAGTTGCAACAAAGTTCAAAAAGTCACGCGGACTAACTCGCATATTCAAATTGATATTGGAAAGTCGCATGGAATCTTTTTTGAAATTATAGTCGCCAGTGATGGAAAATTGATCAATCAAACGCACTTTCTTGAAACCCGTTACCGTATCTTTTTCAGACTTGAATTTGAGTTCTAATGTATTGTTTATCCCAAAAGTCAAGAAGGATGCTGCTGCCGTATTCCCGACCGAGTAAATACTCTTTTCATATTGTGAGTAAATCACTTGCGTTTGATTTGGCCCAACAAGTGCAGTAGTAAGTGGATTCAAAAGTGGAACATAGCGATAACCCACCGTTGGCGTGAGCAAATGACGCAATTTCGGCTTGTTCTTACCGACCACTTGATAATAACTATACACCACAGTAGAAGCAGTGACGCTCAAATTGAACTCGTGTGCCATTCCAATTTTAGCGAGCGTATCTACAACAGTTTTATTGGAAACAGCATCGTAAGATTTGTTGATTTGTTGAAAGTTAATCTTATTTCCATATCCCGCTGAAGGGTTTATTTTGATCGTGTTTTTAAACAATCCAAAGCTGGTTTGCAGCGTTGCACTTTGCGAAATTCCATTCATGAATTGTTGCCCCATTCCACCAAAATCTCCTTGAGTCAAAAGACTATCTGCAAAGCGGGAACGATTTTGTGCTTCCATATTGTAGGAAATACCGACACGTTCCAAGGTTTTCTTCCATTCTTTGTCGGTGACTTTGAACAATCTTTTAAACGGAAATATTCGGGTAACATTGACATTAAAAATTGGACTTGTCAACGCAATATCCTTCGCAACCGAATTTTGTCGCATTGAAATTTTCATCCCTGTCGTGATTGGTTTTCCAGGAAAAAGTCGGTTTAAATTAATGTCCGAATTAAACGAATTATTGAAGTATTGAGTATTCAAAGGGTCTAGATTGTTTTTGGAATTGTTGTCCGAGATAAAATTCACGTTGGAAGAAAAATTCCAATATGGATTCGATTTTGGCTCTTTTCGATGTGTCCAACTGATGGTAATTTTATTTTGTTTGGTGTCCGACGGGAATCCAGCTCGAAACTGTTGAAAACCTGCTGAAATTCGTCCGCTGAAACCATAACGTTTCGCATAATCTAAGTCGTTACGAAGCCCCCAACTTCCGCGACTGTACAAATTCGCATATACCGAAGTTTGAAAATTGTCGTTAATTGGAATATAATAACCCAAGTTCTGAAACCCAAATCCATATTGGGAAATTGGAACCATTTCAGGAAACAACAAGCCTGATTTTCTTGTTTTTTGATTCGTTGGGAGAATCGCAAACGGAAGTCCGAAAGGCGTCGGTAAGCCAGCAACCCAAAGGTTCATCGGTCCTGCTACGATGCGTTGATTAGGAATCACAACCCCTTTTTTGAGTTGAAAATGATAATGTGGTTCTTCTAAATTACACGTCGTGATTTTTCCTTGACGCAAATGAATTTCTTCGTTTGGTTGTCGTTTAGCTATTCCCATTTGAAAGTAAAACTCATCTTGCTTTGTAGCGAGTTCTTCCATGTAGCCTTTTTTGGTCTTGAGATTGTATCGGATGGTTTCGCACACGACGTTTTCAGTACCGTCGGTAAAACTTGGCAGTTCTACTTTATTCCCTTCTTTATCCAGAGCATAACGTGCCGTAATCTCCTCTTTTTCTAAATCAATGAGAATGTAACCTGCCGACATTTTCATTTCCTCTGATTCAAATTTTGCGTCGCCGTATAAATGAATTTTTTTTGATTTCAAATCGGAATAAATCGAATCACGAGCATTGTATTTAATGATGTTTTCTACCGAATTATCGTTAACGTAAACCGTTTTTTGCGTTTCATTTTGAGCAAAAACAGGTGTAAATAATCCGATTATTAACACTTTACATAAGAAAAGTAATGGTATGGCGCTGTTTTTGGTCAAAGGAGTCAAATAAATTTGCGAAAATGGGGATTTTCGGTGCAAAACTATCAAAATTCGGTGTCAGCGGTTGTAACGGCAATCGATGCATTTTATTGGTGCTTGTATTTTTCTTTTCGTTTTTTAATTCAACAGTCAGTTTTTCTCAAACCGTAAAGTCGTCCATAAAAACGGTAGTGATTGATGCTGGTCACGGTGGAAAAGACCCAGGATGTCACGGTGATTTTGCCCACGAAAAACACGTTTGTTTAGCAATGGCCTTGAAATTAGGAGCCATGATCAAAGAAAAATATCCTGATGTTAAAGTGATTTATACACGTGATAAAGACGTTTTCTTGGAACTCAAAGAGCGTTCAGACATCGCAAACAAAGCAAAAGCAGATTTATTCATTTGTATTCATGCCAACGCAGGAAGTGCAGCGGCTTATGGAACGGAAACCTACGTTTTAGGACTTCACCGCACTGAATCGCAGCAAAAGGTTGCCGACCGAGAAAACACAGTAATCGCTTTAGAAGACGACAAAGGCGCGAAGTACAAAGAATTCGATTTGTCGCCCGATGCAATCATTGCCAAGCAGTTACAACTTGCGGTTTACCTTAAAAACGCGATTGTGTTTGCCGAAAATTTACAACGTGAATTTAAAAAAATTGGACGTTATGATCGAGGTGTAAAGCAAGCCGGATTTTTCGTGTTGTACAATACCACTATGCCTTCAGTGCTTATAGAAACAGGTTTTTTGACCAATCCATCTGAAGAAAAATTTTTGGGAGAGGCCGATGGACAAGGTAAAATGGCGGAGGCTATGTTCAAAGCTTTTGAAAATTACAAAAATCAACTAGAAGGAAAAAGTGTCAAAACCGAATCCGGTACAAAATCGGAAGAAACACCTACAAAACCAAAAGACGATTCAGGCTTAATAGCGCCACAAAACCAGCAACCAAAGACAAATCCAGAGAGTTTGACCGCAAAGAGTTCGCCGCAGAATACAGAACTCGACAATTCAAAATCAAATATTTCTCAATCAACTGTTACAAGTACGCCACAGAAAGGGGAACTAGACAATTCAAAATCTAATATTTCCCAATCAACTGTTACAAATTCTCCACAGAAAGGAGAGCTAGACAGTTCAAAATCAAATATTTCCCAATCAACTGATAAAAGTTCGCCTCAGAGAACGGAGCTCGACAGTTCAAAATCTAATATTCCGCAGTCTGCCATAAATTCCGATAACCCCTTTGCTACCGGACTCGATTTAAACGGAAATCCTGAAGCTCCACGAACAACTATTGATTCAACCAGTATAATTTTCCGCGTTCAAATCGAAACCTCCGACAAAAAACTTTCTTTGCATACTTCTCGTTTTCAAGGGCTTGAAGTGTTTGAATACCAACAATCCAACGTTTTTAAATATTGCGTAGGTGCTTTTAAAAATGATTTATTAGGCGCTAAACACTACCGAAATGAACTTGTAGAAAAAGGATTTCAAAACGCATTTGTTGTCGCATTCTGCAATGGTGAAAGAATTAGTATGGAAAAAGCTATTAAATTAGCCGAAAAATAGTCCATTGAAGTTTTCAAAAGAAATAAAAGCTGGTGTTGTTGGGATACTAGCTATCGTCGTTTTAGTTGCTGGGATCAACTTTTTGAAAGGCAACAGTTTTTTCGGTGGTGATATAAAATATTACGCCTACTTTCCTAATTCCGGACAGTTAATGGTTTCTGGAAACGTGACCTTAGACGGTGTCATTGTAGGAAAAATTTTGGATGTTCAAAATATGCCTACCAATCCAAAAGACAAAAAGGTAAAAATCACCTTTAGTATTCAAGATGACCGCATAAAACTTCCAAAAGGAACGATAATTCAAATCGGGGCATTGGATTTCCTTAACAAGGGACTAATTATTCAAGTTCCTGAAAAACAAACCGCTGGATTCTACAAACCAGGTTCAACATTGCCGGGACGCTTGTTGGTGGACATGATGACCCAAGTGAAACAATATGCTGATCCAATTACCCAAAAATTACAGGTGATGATGACTTCTGTTGATAGAATGGTTAATTCCCTTTCGGCGTTTTGGGACACAACAGCAACTTCTGAATTGGAAGGAAGTTTGCGTCAAATAAAAATTACCATTCAAAAGTTGGGAAATGTTGCCGAAGAAATCGATGCGTTCGTGGGTGAAGAAAAAATAATTCTTAATAAGGTACTCGGAAATGTTGAGTCAATCACTCAAAACTTAAAGAAAAGTAACGACCAAATTACTGCCATTGTTGGAAATGCCAAACGTTTAACAGATGATTTAGTCTCGGCTGATTTTAAAAGTGTTATCCTTGACGCTCAGACAACGATTAAAAAATTGAACATGATTTTGGCTGACGTTGAAGCCGGTCAAGGAACAATTGGCAAGCTAATTCACGACGAAAAATTATACACTGAACTTGTTGAAACGAACAATGACCTGCAAAACTTGGTTACTGACTTACAAGAACATCCTGAACGATACATTCACTTCTCCTTGTTAGGGGCGAAAACGAAGGGCGTTCCGATTACAAAAAAAGACGAAAAGAAATTAAAAACACTGTTAGACTCAATTCCTGATTAATAAGTTATGATTCAAAGTATCGCCTTTATCGTTTTAGCCATCGCTGGCTTCGGACTTTTTAGTTTCAACATTTGGAAAATCCGTCAAAACGTACTTCTTGGAAAAGACATCAACCGCACGGACAATAGTGGGGAACGTTGGAAAACCATGTTGCTTGTCGCTTTTGGACAACAAAAAATGTTTTCTCGTCCTATTCCAGCCTTGTTGCACCTTGCGTTGTATGTAGCATTTGTGATTACTCAAATTGAGTTGATTGAAATTATTGCTGACGGGGTGAGCGGACATCACCGACTATTTTACAGCTCGTTAGGCGGTTTCTATACCTTCATGATTAGTTTTATTGAAGTGCTTTCAGTTTTGGCTTTGGTGGCTACAATTGCATTTTTAGCGAGAAGAAATTTATTAAAATTGCCCCGATTCAACATGAAAGAATTGGCAGGATGGCCAAAACAAGATGCCAACTTAATTCTGTTAATGGAAATCATTTTGGTGACGTGTATTTTCACAATGAATGTTTCCGACGAATTATTGTACCGTTTGGGAGGTTCACATGTTGCTCACGAGAAAGGTTCCTTTGGGTTCATCGTATCTTCTACAATCGCTGATTTACTGCAACCGCTTTTCACTGACGGTTATCCAACTAGTGTTTTCGAAGCATTAGAAAGAGTGGGATGGTGGGGACATATTCTAATGGTTTTTGCATTTTTGAACTACCTACCTTATTCCAAGCACCTTCATATTTTACTGGCATTTCCCAACACTTATTATTCCAATTTGGAGAAAAAAGGGAAATTCAACAACATGGAATCGGTGACCAACGAAGTAAAGTTGATGTTGGATCCAACAGCTGATCCGTATGCTGCTCCTGCCGATCCTAATGCTGTTCCTCAACGATTTGGAGCAAAAGATGTTACAGATTTGTCTTGGAAAAATTTATTGGATGCCTACACCTGCACGGAATGTGGGCGATGTACCTCATCTTGTCCGCAAAACATAACTGGCAAATTACTTTCACCGCGCAAAATCATGATGGATACCCGAGATCGATTGATGGAAGTGGGAGAAAATAAAAGAAAACGTGGAGCGGATTACGAAGACGGTAAAAGTTTATTGTTCGATTACATTACAGAAGAAGAACTTTGGGCTTGTAACTCTTGTAATGCTTGCGTGGAAGAATGCCCAGTAAACATCGACCCTTTATCGATCATTATTGATTTACGCCGCTATCTAGTAATGGAAGAATCAAAGCTACCAAACGAATTAACAGGAATGTTAACGAATATTGAAAACAACGGAGCGCCTTGGCAATTTGCTCAAAGCGACCGTTTGAATTGGGCGAAAGAAGATTAAAATTAAGGAATAAATATTTTCAGGTTATGAGTTTGCATGTACCAACAATGGCTGAAATGATGGCCAACGGCGAAACACCGGATGTGCTTTTTTGGGTGGGTTGCGCAGGAAGTTTTGACGATAGAGCGAAAAAAATCACCAAAGCAGTCGTTAAAATCCTCAATAATTGCAACGTGAAGTTTGCGGTTCTTGGGACAGAAGAAAGTTGTACAGGAGATCCTGCTAAACGGGCTGGAAATGAGTTTACCTTCCAAATGCAAGCAATGATGAACATTCAGGTTTTGGACGGCTACGAAGTAAAAAAAATCGTTACTGCCTGCCCACATTGCTTCAATACCTTAAAAAATGAATATCCAGAATTGGGTGGAAACTATGAAGTGGTTCACCACACCGAATTAATTCAAGATTTAATCAACACTGGAAAACTTTCACTCGAAGGTAGTCAAACGTATAAAGGTCGCAGAATTACTTTCCATGACCCATGCTATCTTGGACGTGCTAACGATGTTTACGAAGCGCCTCGAACATTAATTGAAAAATTGGACGCCGAATTGGTGGAAATGAAGCGATGTAAAACTAAAGGTCTTTGTTGTGGAGCTGGTGGAGCGCAAATGTTCAAAGAAGCGGAAAAAGGAAACAAAGAAGTGAATATCGAACGAACAGCTGATGCCTTAGAAACGCAGCCTGAAGTTATCGCTACGGGTTGCCCTTTCTGCAATACTATGATGACTGATGGAATCAAGCACGCAGAGAAAGAGCAAGAAATTAAGGTGTTAGACGTTGCTGAATTGATTGCCAATGCTGCCGAACTTTAGTCACTTATTTCCTCAACTTCCTGATCATTCCCGCGTTTGGTTGTTTCTCGGTGAGCGCCAATTGGACGATACTGAAGCGCATTTTACTCAAGAAAAAATTGCTTTGTTTGTGTCTGGTTGGACAGCACACAACAAGGCACTCCATGCTGACGGAACATTGCTTTTCAATCAATATATTGTTTTCGCTGTGGACGAAGAAGTTGAAAAAGCTTCAGGGTGCTCTATTGACAGTGCTGTAAGAATTGTAAAATCCCTTTCACAAGAATTAAATATTGACTTCTTTAATCGCTTGAAAGTTTTATCGTTTGCCAATGATGAACCACAGCTAATTTCGTATCACGATGCTACTAATCAACAACTTCCTTTCTTAAATCCGTTAATTTCTAGTTTGGGCGAATTGCGGAATTCGTGGATGTTAAATGTAAAGTAGTATTTAAACTAATTGACTCAATCTAATTCGCTGATCAATTTATTGCTTCATTTTCTTTCCTAACTGAAAAGTCACAAAATCAAAAAACATCCTGAAATCGGAAAACAAACTGAATAAAGGGTACTTGAAAGTTGCAGGTTTATTTTTTTCCAAGAAGAAATGTCCTACCCAAGCGAATCCGTAGCCTGCTAAAGGACAAAACCACAAGAAATAATAATCTTTTGTATAAATCGCAAACGTGGCAATACAAAGCACCAAAAATGTTCCGATAAAATGCAAGGTCCTGTTGATGGGATTGCTGTGCTCCTTCAAATAATAAGGATAAAATTCACCATATGTCATGCGTTGTTCAGCCATATATTATTGATTTAATGCGTTTTATTTCTTTTTAAAAAACCCAAAACTACACCGCTAATTCCAGATAAAACACCAAAAAGTGTGAAGTAAGCAAGCAACCAAAATGCTTTGTAATACTTAGAATTTTCGACGTAATTCCCTTCAATCTCCTTTATTTGCGCATCACCAAAATATACAAATGAAACTGCAACTAAAATCATCACAAACAATAGCCCATCCACCCATTTTTTACTTTTTATAGTAGCGTAAATACTAAATCCAATTAGAATTAAAGCTAAAATTGAAAACAAAATAAGGTAAGTAATATATTGCGGATTCAATCCATTGATAATGCTTGCATCGAATGCATATCCTGTCGCATTTTCTATGCGGTTTTTGAGAAAAAAACTTAAAACAAGCATTCCTAATCCATCGAAAGCGAGCACAAAAAGGAAAAGTAAGCGAAGGATTTTGGCCATATTTTTTTATACAAATATAACCCACTCCCTATTTTAGCGTCAATTATTTCAACATTTCCTTGAGAATCCGACCTTTACTTGTAGGCATCGAAAATTGTAATAAATGCGCAATTGTAGCGCTGATATCAATCAATTCCCCTTCTTCTTTAATTTCCACTCCTTTTTTTGTATCAGGACCCAAAACCAATAAGGAAATGTGTCGACAGCCTTCGCAACCGTCACCGTGACTTACAAAACCATCTTTTTTCCCATCCAAATGTCTTCCGTGGTCATTGGTGATGAAAAGTGTTGTTTTGTTTGCGAGCTTTGGATTACTTTGTATGCTTTTCCATAATTGGTCGGCATATTGATCCAAACGCTCGATGGATTTTAAATATTTTTCCCATTGATTAGCATGTCCGTAATTATCAACTGCTAACAGGTTTATCAAAAGCAAATGCGGTGGATTAACGGAAGACAAAAGTTCTTCCGCTTTTTGAAAAGTTTTTGCATCACTCCCGTAAGCGGCTCCGTTGCCATTTGGCCCACAGTAGGTGTAAGGCGTATAAAGATTCCACCAACCTTTAGCTTTCGTATTCCCGATAACCTCCAATTTCCCCTTACTAGCCACAATGTAAGCGTCTGTTTTATCTTTGGATTTTTCTTTCAAATAGTATTGAAAAAACGACGGATTCTTAGGTAACACATCACCGTTATTGGAAATTTTTTGATACACACCTGTCGTCATGGCGGTATGTCCTGAAATGGTATAAGTAGGACCGTTATTTCTGAAATTGGAATAAAAAGTTCCTTCGTGTTTTAGGTTACTGCACATTCTTGGAACATATTTACACGTTGAATCTCCAAAGGTTTCTGAATATCGAGGACCATCAATCACGAGAATAATCACGTATTCTGTTTTATAAGAAGAGGTATTCTGACCTAAAACAAGCAAATGAACGAGCAGAAAAAGGGAAAAAATTAGTTTTTTGGACACGCTTTTTTTGTACAAAATTAGGGCTTAAGTTCAATGACCAACGAAAGTTCTTACTTTTCAAAATTTGAGAAACAAAATAATAGTTCTATTGTCTTTATATAGACGACTATTTTTGCAGCTTAAAATTTAACCAATGAATCCTATAGAATCGCTTATCCAACGCATTCAACCTACAAGAAACGAATTACTTAACCATTCACTTTACGCTCAAATTCGATCAATTGACGACTTCCGTATCTTTATGGAACAACACGTTTTTGCTGTTTGGGATTTTATGAGTTTGCTTAAAAAACTTCAAATTGAATTGACCTGTGTTCAAGTTCCATGGCGCCCTGTTGGTGACCCAAATATTCGAAAGTTCATCAATGAAATTGTGATGGGAGAAGAATCGGATTTGGACGCTGATGGAAAAGTGTTGAGTCACTTTGAAATGTATCTCGAAGCTATGGAAGCAATAGGTGCGAATACCCAGCCAATTATCCGTTTTATGGATAAAATTCAAAATGGAATGTCTGTAAATGAAGCATTAGAAACAGCAGAATGCCTAGATTCTACAAAGGATTTCGTTCGTTTTACCTTCGAACTAATTGACAATAAAAATATCCATGAGGTGGCTGCAGCTTTTACCTTTGGAAGAGAAGATTTAATCCCAAACATGTTCGTGGAAATTCTACGCGAAATGAAAAATTCGGGACAACAAAACGTTGAAAAGTTACTTTTTTACCTAGAACGACACATTGAAGTGGACGGAGGAGAACACGGCCCGATTGCCTTATCCCTTATCGAATCACTTTGCGGAAATGACGCTCAAAAATGGGAAAGTGCTACCTTCGCGTCCCAAACAGCCCTTGAACACCGAATTGCTTTATGGAACGGTGTTCAACAACAACTAAGAAAATAAAATGGAAATTTCAACTACCGAACTAATCGGATACGCTGCTTCACTATTTGTTCTACTCTCGTTTTTAATGAAGAAAATTACAGTTCTTCGCGTAGTAAATTCGGTTGGATGTACATTTTTTATCATCTATGGATTGATGATTCCCTCCTACCCTATTGTATTTACCAATGCAGCGATTGTACTTGTCAATGCCTATTATTTAATTTCAGGAATGAATAGTACGAATGTGGAAAAAGATGATTTAATAGATGCTCAAAAGTGATATTCACAAACTAAAAACGAGCATTTATAAAATTTGAAGTGGTCATTTATCGTGTTTTCATAGATTTGAAAGAAAACATCATGCGTACACTTTTCATTTTATTCTTTTCATTTCTTGGAATCTATTCCCATTCTCAAAACAAAATAACTTTTAAGGATGGAAAATCTATTGTTGTTTCTGGAGAAAAAATAGGTGAGAAATTTGACTATTCCCTTGATAATCCAAATGAAAAACGAAAAGTCTCTACTTATTATCTGTCACAAAAGGACAGTGTTTTCACTTTGTTTGTTTTAACTACATGGTTAACAGAAGGAGCCGTAGGTAAATTGGATGATTTACGCATCTACAAATTCACAATTTCACAGCAAGAATATAATCCGTCACTAAGTGAAGAAACCGACGACAACGAGAATGTTATCGGGTATTCTCTAGGATTGAGCGCTAAAGAAGATAGACCATTTAAATACGACGTATATACTATCTACTCCTCAAGTCCTTCGGAAACAAGAACATGGTCAACCTTGCGAATTTATAGCGAAAACAAAGAAAAGTTGGAGGGGTTAGAATTAAAACTAAAACTTCCAGAATCTGAAGAATAGCCACAAAAAAAGAGCTTAACAATGCTGTTAAGCTCTTTTTTATTCCTTTAGAAATGCTTATTTACTTTGTATAAAGATCGGCTTCAAAGTGTACCAACTCATGAATGGGAAAAAATGCATTGGAATAGTTAATCCGTAGAAAAGGAACAAATCACATTCTTCGCACACCTCACCTACATTAAATAATAGCGGACCTAAAATACTCGCCGTTGTTAAAATCGAGAACAAAAATCCGAAGATGATTTCGCCATATTTCGGTATAAAGCGCACTAACAAAGCATAACCTGCCGTGGCCAAAACAGTACCTATTATACACGACATGAACAATTGAGGCGCTCCGAAAACTTTGGAATAATCCACGAACATATTTGTTTCGTAAAATTTGTCATAGCCAAATGAAAGTCCTCCGGCGATTAAACCTGACAATAAGGCTAAAATAATGTAACGTACCATAATCTTATTTTTTTTGTACTTCAATAGTAGCTACTATTTTTAGGGTTTCCGCTACGTCATTTCCCTTTTTTCCGACACCATAATCCGTTCGTTCCACACTGAATTTTGCGGTCATCGTACCTTTACTTCCTTTTTTACTGAATGTAATTGGAATCGATATTTCCTTACTTACATTTTTAATCTGAAGCGTTCCAACAGCTTTAAAGCCATTCTCAGTCTTCTCAATTTTTTTCGCTGTGAACTCAATATACGGATATTTATCGGCATTGAACCACTCGTCGCTTGTCGCGTGTTTGTTTTGAATTCCGTTGCCCGTATTGATTGAACTAACTTTGATTTTCAAATCTAACGTAGCATCGTCTAATTTATTTTCGTCCAAAGAGATATTCCCTGAAACATCCGAAAAAGTGCCGCTCACATCTTTGTTCGAAAAACTTACGGAATGATTACTTCCTAATTTCCACGTTTGAGCAAACACTATACTGTTGACTAGAACTACGAAGAGGAGGATTAACTTTTTCATTTTTTTTGTTTTACATGTGTTTTAAATAAGTCGCCAACTACAAAAATTTTCGCAATTGGCGACTTTAAATTCATCTTAAGATTAGTTTTTGCTCACTTCTAAGTCTGCATTTAAATAAACCTCATCAGCAACAACTGTATTTGGCATTGAAGCACCAATTCCAAAATCTGAGCGTTTAATCATTCCAGAAATTTTAAACCCAGCTAGGTCTGCACCCGCACGATTTTTAGTTGTTCCGTTGTGCACTCCTTTTAATGTAACTGCTTTAGTAACACCATGTAAAGTCAAATTTCCAACAATAGTATAATTGTTTCCTTTTCCTTTTTTAACAGATGTACTTGTGAATGTCATTGAAGGAAATTTCTCAGCATCAAAGAAGTCTGCTGAACGTAAATGGTCGTCACGCATTGGCAAATACGTGTTGATTGATTTCGTTTCTGCGCTCATTTCGATTTTTGCATCTGAAAAGTCTGCTGTCGATGTAGTCATTTTTACATCAAATTTGTCGAATTGACCAACTGTTTCAGAAACACCCATGTGCTTCACGGTGAAACCTAAACGAGAGTGACCTGCGTCCAAAGACCAACTTCCTCCTTCTAACACAACAAACGATACCATTGCGAATGCTGCTGCAAATGCTAAAACTACTTTTTTCATTTTTTTAAATTTTAAAATTATTTGACGACAAAATTGTGCCAAGTTCAAAGAACAAAACATTGATTTGGGTTAAGATGTTCGGTTTTTTTGATTTTAGGAGTGGGGAGAGAATGAGGGTTCGCCAAGGCGTAGAGGGAATGTACTAATTTGAAGTGGAACAAATAAATCAAATTTCGAGAAGTAAACGCTTTTTTTACTAGCTTTTTAAAACGAATTTTAACTTTACGCATCATTAATCAAAAAGAAGAAATTATGCAACGTTTCCAGAATTATGTCATGGGTCAGTGGGTTGACGGCGAAGGCACTGAAATTCAACAATTCAACGCGATAACAGGTGAACAAATTGGCTCGGTTTCGAGTGCGGGAATAGATTTTGGTACTGTATTGGAATACGGACGAAAACAAGGTCGTACGTTACGAAAAATGACTTTTCAAGAACGTGGACGCATGCTAAAAGCTTTAGCACTTTTTCTTTTGGAAAACAAAGCAAAATATTATCAAGTTAGTGCTTGGACGGGAGCTACAAAAGTGGACTCCTGGATTGACATTGAAGGCGGTATTGGGAATTTGTTTGCTAATGCGTCGCTACGTCGTCAGTTTCCAGATTTACCGTATTATGTGGACGGAACCGCAGCGCCTCTTTCCAAAAACGGTACGTTCATCGGTCACCACATTATGGTTCCTAGAGAAGGAGTTGCTGTTCATATCAACGCGTTCAATTTTCCGATTTGGGGAATGTTGGAGAAAATTGCGGTGAACTTGATGGCAGGTGTTCCAGCGGTAGTAAAGCCTTCTGAATATACGAGTTACCTAACAGAGGTTGTCGTTCGAGATATCATCGCAAGTGGAATTTTACCTGAAGGAGCCTTACAATTGGTGAGCGGGCTAGGACGAGGAATTTTAGACACAGTGGATAGTCGCGACGTGGTTACCTTCACCGGAAGTGCCTCCACCGGAAAATTATTGAAAGGAATGCCGAGAATTTCCCAAGAAAGTGTTCCGTTCAATCTGGAAGCAGATTCCTTGAACGCTATGATTCTCGGAAAAAAAGCAGCACCAGGAACAGAAGAATTCGACATTTTCATCAAAGAAGTGGTGAAAGAAATCACGGTGAAAGCTGGTCAAAAATGTACAGCCGTTCGCCGTATCATGGTTCCAGAAAATGTGTTAGAGGAAGTACAAAAAGGTGTTGCTGCTCGTTTGGCTTCTACAAAAATTGGTGATCCTAGTGTGGAAGGAGTTAGAATGGGAGCTTTAGCAACAAAACTTCAAGTGGAACGGGTACGTGCAAATGTTGAAAAACTAGCTACCTCGCAAAAAATCATTTTCGGTAGCTTAGATGATTTTGAAGTAATTGGTGCTGACAAAGCAAATGGTGCCTTTTTCTCCCCTATTCTATTCTTAAATGAAGATCCCTTTCATCAAACTGACGTACACGAAGTCGAAGCATTTGGACCCGTTTCAACAATAATGCCTTACAAAAATATTGAAGATGCAATCGAACTGGCGAAAATGGGGAAAGGTTCCTTGGTTTCATCCATCGTAACGCCGTGTAATAAAGAAGCAATTGAATATGTAACGGAGGCTGCGTCGATGCACGGACGAATTTTGGTGCTCAATAAAGATTGCGCCAAAGAAAGCACTGGACATGGTTCTCCGATGCCTTTATTGACACATGGAGGTCCTGGTCGTGCTGGAGGAGGTGAAGAAATGGGCGGAAAACGAGGTGTACTTCATTATTTACAACGCACCGCTATTCAAGGACATCCTTCTACAATTACCGCGATTACGCAACAATTTCAAGTGGGTGCAGAACAACCAGAAGCCAATCCACACGTGTTCAGAAAACATTTTGAAGAATTGATAGTTGGGGAAACTGTTTTTACCCATAAACATACTGTAACAGAAGCCGATATCGTTAATTTCGCAAACGTTTCTGGCGATAATTTTTATGCGCACATGGACGCGACATCTTTAGAAGGAACCATTTTTGAGCAACGCGTGGCACATGGATATTTCATTCTTTCAAAGGCTGCGGGATTGTTTGTTGACCCGAAAAAGGGGCCCGTACTCTTGAACTATGGAATTGACGAAGCTCGATTTACGAAACCGGTTTATCCGGGAACAACCATAGGTGTACGTTTTACCGTGAAAGAAAAAATTGATCAAGAAAAACGTTCAGAAGAGGACATTGCAAAAGGAATCGTGAAGTTTTTAGTAGATGTGTATGACCAAAATGGTGAGACAGTTGCTATGGCGACGATTTTGACGATGGTGAAGAAGTTGGAAGAGTAACTGAGATTGCGGATTGCAGATTACAGATTGCGGATTGAGGATTGCGGACCGAAGGCACTGACCGAAACGAAGTAGAGCGTCATGTGTTGCGGATTACAGATTGCAGACCGAAGGCACTGACCGAAACGAAGTAGAGCGTCATGTGTTGTGGATTGCGGATTGCAGATTGCGGATTGCAGACCGAAGGCACTGACCGAAACGAAGTAGAGCGTCATGTGTTGCGGATTGCAGATTGCAGATTACAGATTGCGGACCGAAGGCACTGACCGAAACGAAGTAGAGCGTCATGTGTTGCGGATTGCAGACCGAAGGCACTGACCGAAACGAAGTAGAGCGTCATGTGTTGTGGATTGCGGATTGCGGATTGTGGATTGCGGATTGCGGACCGAAGGCACTGACCGAAACGAAGTAGAGCGTCATGTGTTGTGGATTGCGGATTGCGGACCGAAGGCACTGACCGAAACGAAGTAGAGCGTCATGTGTTGTGGATTACAGATTGCGGACCGAAGGCACTGACCGAAGGCACTGACCGAAACGAAGTAGAGCGTCATGTGTTGCGGATTACAGATTACAGATTGCGGACCGAAGGCACTGACCGAAACGAAGTAGAGCGTCATGTGTTGTGGATTACAGATTGCGGACCGAAGGCACTGACCGAAACGAAGTAGAGCGTCATGTGTTGCAGATTACAGATTGCGGATTGTGGATTGGGTTTCTTGCGTTGACTTTGCGTTTCTTTTTTTCTGCATGAACTCTTGTCGAACTTTGCGAAATTCTTTGTGGGTAAGGCGGTTGGAAATTACGAATTTCGGATTGATAAATTTCAATCTTAATTATTCTTGTGGGTTATTGAGGAATTGAAGGAAGTTCATTCTGTGCCAATGTATTCGGACTTACGGAATAGTAACTTACGTTCAGGAAATCCTTTCCAATTCAATTCTTCAATGGATTCCAGTTCACCATTTTTGTAACGCAAAATCCTATTTCGTTCGTAAATCAAATTTTCACAGGGAACTCCAACAAAATTTCCTTTAATCGTAAGAATAACAGAGTCTTTCGAGTTGTAAGCGATTTTCAATTTCCGTTCAAAGCGACCAGTATTTCCATAAATATTGCGAATAGTGAACGAAACTGTCGCTACTTCAGACGGAGAATAAACATGGCTATACAACTGTTTTTCAAGCGGATCAGAAAATGAATAGGCAAAAATATCCTGTTGTTTATAATGGTACGCATCAAAATTCAAATACAACCTTTCCGTTCCAGAATTGGTGATTGAAAATGTTGCTTGTTTTAAGGTTCCGTATGAAATGTTTCCTAAATCAACTAATGTATTAGGAACTGTTATCGTTGTTGGACGATAAATGACTTCTCCTTTTACCGTTAAGTAATTGGAACCAGCATTTGAAGAAACAAAAATCGTACGGTTAAATTTACCAACGCGTTTCGTGTCGTATTTGAAATGTATTGCTCCCCGTTGTCCAGGCGCAATTGGATCTTTAGGATAATCTGCATACGAACCGCCATCGCCTGTTGAGGCACGATTAATCAGGAGAGGTTCATTTCCAGTGTTCTGAAAACCAATACTTTCATACAAATTTGCTCCTTCTAGAATAACTCCAAAATTGACAACTGTAGAATCAAACACCAACTTAGGTTGTGCTGTAACCATGGAAGTCCAACAGAGAAATACTAGAGTCAAATTTTTCATTTTCCTTTCTTTTGAATCGGAAAGGTATTGTAATAGAAATAAGTTGCTGGTTAATAAAAAGTTAACGAGTAGCTTATCTTTTGACCTTTTTCAGAATCAACAAGGCCTCGTTTTTCTTGTAAACGCGCCATTCGCCAGAAGAAATAAAGGAATCGATTTGGGCGTTATACGTAGAATCGTTGAGTGGGTATTTGTTTTCTTCAATAGGCATCAAAGCAATAAAATTGGCATCCCCAAGGTGTGGATAATGATAGATGTAATCTCGAAAAGCAAGATGGGGAGCCAACATACTTTGTGCACTAACACGTGCATCGTCAGGAATTGTTTTCAATAAGCGATACACTTCTCCAACATTATAATTGCGTTTCCAATGGTCTTTTTTGTAAATCTGTTCGTTCAGTGGCTTGTAATATTCCGATACACGATGATCTAAAAACTGAATATTACTGAAGAAACAAATCGCAAATAAACCAAGGGCAATTTGATGTTTCAATCGTTTCAATCGGTGAATTACAGTATATAATCCAATGACCAGAATTGGTGCAAACTCTATAGAATAATGCTCGCTTATTCCCCATCGCATCGGTAGATCGTTGAACATTTTTTGACCAATAATCGGCAACAACATGATTAAATATTCAGGCGCTAAAATCAAGGCAAAACCTCCGGCCAATGCCAATGCCAAAAAAGTTTCTGTTTTGATACCATCGTAGTACGGATCGCCAACATGATTTTCGAAAAGCAACTGAAACGCTCGAATAGGGTGTATTAAAATATTGACCAAAACTTCACCAAAATTGGCTCCAAGAGCATTGAACGAGTTATGTAAATATTCACGTCCAGGTGTAGCCAAAGCTGGAATAATCACCTTAATCACCAAAATAAAATAAACTCCAGCGATTACGAGCATTAAACCCGCGATGCGTATGTTTTCTCGATCTTTGTCCCACAAGGCTCGCAGTAATAATCCCAATCCAATGAACGCACCCCAAAGCGCCATGTTCTCTTTGGCAATTAATAGTAGGGTGAAAAACAGCGCAATTTGTTTTCGGTTTTTATTTCGGAAGGCGAGTAGTAACCAAGGAACAAACATGGTGGCAACCACATTGTCATGATAATCAAAACCCAAGGCGGAATAAATTCCATAAAAAGAGAAGAAATGCGCCGTTGCCAATTGTGATAAATTCTCATCGGAAGTGAGTGATTTGACATATTTATAGATTCCCCAGCCACCAAAAAGAATGGCTACCCATTGAAAAATCAACATGGTCCATGTGCCGAAAATCCAATAGAAAGGGGAAACTAGAATGGGATAAATTGAAAAGTGGTCAGAAAGTACGTTGGTGAATTGTGGTTGCATGATCATACAATCGTTCCATCGAAAATGCGCGTAATCGTAGATAGCATTTTGGTTAATCCCTAAATCCCAACCAAATGTTCGAAAATTATAATGATTCACAAACGTGATTGAGGCAAAAATGGAACCGTAAAAGATGAAGATTAAATAGGGTTTTTGCCACAAAGATTTTACTTCAAATGTCATACTATAATATTTACTATTTATTGATTTTTATATCGGATATTTCTATTCACAACGTTCATTTTTAGCAGAAAATTAGCGTTTAATCTTGAATGCTGAAAGATCTCAATTTTTCCCCAAGCTATAATTGGACATTGAATTGGGACAACTATCTGCGTATTACCTTTTTTCGATTCGTTTTGAATGAATAATAAGGCTTCTTTTTCCTGTTTGTTGGTGTATTCGGGCAGAATATCCTTGTCGAAAAACACCGCTGAAATACTGACATAACCGATAAAATAAACGAAGCCGAGCCAAGATTTAGAAAGAATAAATATCCGAAGTGTTGAATAAATTATGAAAACCAACATGAAAGAAATCATGGGTAAGGAGACATCACTTCGAAGCATGTTTGGACGATAACTTCTACAACCACCAAAAGGAACCAAAACACAATAAATCACAATGAATAATAGTAAAACCCCTAAAAAGAATCCAGTTTTATAACGCCATTCCTTGTCGAAAATCAATAACGAAACACCATTAAACAGAACCAAAAACGTCAACCATGCACCACCTTTTGAGAAGTCAAAAAATGTTTCTTGTATTCCTTTTGGTAAAGCGGAAAAACGTTGTTGAAGAGAAAGTTGACACCAATCATTTTCACTGTTAAAAGATCCAAGAAAAATAGAATATAAACTGAAAACAACTCCAGTAAATGCCAAAAAAATTACTGTTTTAGGAGTGTTTAGGAGTATTTGAGAAGTAACCTTTTTGAAAGAAAATGAACTATTTTTAATAATAGAATTCAGTATCAACGAAAAGAGAAAACAGCAACTAATTAAAAATACAACGGGGGCACCAAGCGGACCGAATAACACCAAAAAAAACTGTATAAATGTCAAAGTTAATAGTACAATTATTGAAAATTCAGTTTTTTCCTTTTTCAAAAAAAGTCGCAATACGGGTAGATAAAAATAAAGTATTACCAGTAAAGGTAAAGTATAAAACATAGCGTAAGTGATTGAGGCATCGAGAAATGCAATCATCCCAAATTCACCATGAGCAATTAATAGTGGGGAAAGTAGTGTTGCTCCAAAAATCCAAAAGAATTTTTTACCACCCAACAATAATTGAGCATACAAAGCAATTACCACCAAAAAACCAATATGCATGAGGGTTTTAATGACTGTAATCGAGGCATAAATACTATCAATTGGCGCATACCACAATTGTAAAAACTTAGGTATATAATTGAAATACAAATAAGTAGAAAAATGAGCTGTGAATCGATTGGTCGCAGGATAATGAACACCATTTAGGATGGCTTCTTTCCCAATCGGATCATCTAAAACGGATTTGTAACTCCCACCTGGATTTACAATTGCTGAAAAATCACCGTCAAGAGGAGAAAGTGAATATTGTAAAATTGAGTGATTAAGGTCTATAGCAATAACAGTTATTGCCATTAATATTAGCAAAAAGAATTTCCTCTTCGTGATGAAAATCGAAGTCTTATTTATCATTTACAATATTCGTTTCAGCGATTACATACAACGGTCGATTTTGTACGTTTCTATTGATACGACTGATGTATTCACCAATGATTCCAACTGAAATTAGTTGAACTCCTCCAATAAACATTGAACTAATAATAAGGGAGGTCCATCCAGTAATGGTTTTTTCTAAAATGAAGTGCGAAAAAATAGCATAAAGAATTACCAAAAACGAAAAGATCGAAATAAAAATCCCTGTTTTCGTCACAAATTGAAGTGGCACATCCGAAAAACCAGTTATCCCGTCCAAGGCAAATTTTAGCATTTTAGAGAATGGATAACCCGTTTCTCCAAACTGGCGCTCATCGCGTTCAAAAGTAACACTCGTTTGACGGAATCCAAGCCACGCAATTTGACCTCGGAGAAATTTATTTTGCTCTGGCATTTGTTTGAGTAAATCCACGATTTGTCGATCTATTAAACGAAAATCACCTGTGTCCACTGGAATATTGACGTTTGTGATGGACTTCAAAATACGGTAAAAATACTTAGCCGTAATTTTTTTAAACCAGCTTTCTCCTTTTCGTTTCGCACGTTGTCCATAAACAACTTCGTAGCCTTCTTTATGGGTGAAATACATTTCTGGAATGACTTCAGGTGGATCTTGTAAATCTCCATCGATAATAACAACCGACTTTCCTCGTGTTTTGTCCAAGCCTGCCGTTACAGCTATTTGATGTCCGAAATTGCGGCTAAAATTGATATAAAAAACGCGATTATCTTCTTTTGAAAGTTTCACTAATTCGAAGAAAGAATTGTCTCGACTTCCGTCATTAACGTATATGATTTCAAAACTTTGAGTGAACGAACCGATGGATTTGCAAAGTCGGTCATACATCAGACGAATACTTTTTTCTTCGTTGTAAACAGGAACAACGATTGAAATTTCAATTTCCATTTTGAAGCTTATTTTGAGTAATACCAGTAAGGGTTTTAATTATCTTTCGAATTTTAATTTGCAACCTTTCAGTAGCTGTTTTGGCAAGAATAGCACCTTGTTCATTTTTACCGTCAATTAGTGACTTTTTAATTGTATCTGGATACTGCAATTTGACACAATCATAAAGTAAAAATATCATTATTAAGGCGTATAATGAAGCGATGAACCAAGGTGTAAAAATGAGTGTGCCGTAATTGGAATAACTCAAAAGTTGAGCAGCATCTTCCATGTTGAGGAAATAGGCTAAACTTCCGATCAAAAGCAGATAAACCTTTTTGTTAATAAGAGAATAAGCGGCAAGAAAGATAAACGCAGGATGTGAATAACGCTCGTGCATTTGTGTATTGAAGAAAAAGAAAAATAAAGGAATTAATGTGCCAATTAACAGCACCTCATTCAAGCTTGTTCCAGAATTTATACCTCGAAAGAAGTATCGAAGCACACGAAGAAAAGGGGAGATTAAAACTAAAGCACTTGAAGACAAAAAGAAAATTAAACCCCACTGGTTGTAACTCAATCCATAAGCGATAGTAGTATCTTGCGTCGAACCTGGATCGCCATTCAAAATGATAAACCATAAATTATAGGCCATCATGGAAACAACAGGAAACTTGCCTTTAGAGCCATAAACTACTGCCATCATTCGGTCAAAATCACCATTAAATATAAAAGGAGAAATGATTAAAAACTGGAGAAGGACGGCTAGGATAATTCCAACAAGCCACTTTCTCCACACTACTTTTTCAAAATTCAAAGCCAAAACAAACATTAACAAGGGCAAGAAAAATATTGCTTGCAATTTCATATTCAAGGCCAATACAAAACAAAGCATTGCAGGAATAGGACGTTTATAGAAGGCTGTGATAATTGATGCAAACACAAAAAAAGTCATAATTCCATCCACTTGTCCCCAAATGACCGAGTTGAACATTACACCAAAATTCAGAAAGTAAGCCAATGAAAATACAAAGGCTTTAAATTGATCCTTAAAATGACGATTCAAAAGGAAATACAATATTAAAGTCGAGAGCAATTCAAAGAAAACAGTTAAGTATTTCAATCGATTAATGTCTAACTCGACATCTTGTAAATTACCTTCTAAATGAGCGTAAATATTTAATATATAATGGTATAAGGGTAGATAATCAGACCAACCTCGATAGGTATCCTTTAAACCAAATTCAAATTGAAACTTTGCCCATCCAATCCAACAATCACGATCGGAAACATGACAAATTGTTGGTGTAAGAAAGAGGAGAAACGCTGTGATAAACAGGTAATAAGCAAGTTGCTGACGATGATTAAAAATTTTGTATAAAAACGAGCGCAAAGTTTGGTTATCTTGAATTTGGTTCAAAAATAACGGAAAAGGATAGTTTTAAGTGTAAGAATATATTTGTTTGTCACAAAAACCATGTGTAAAAACCGTCTAATTTAATTAAAAGGTCATCGTCAAACCTCAAATTATCGAAGCTTGCCCTACTTTTGTGCCATGACCGAAACAAATCGATTTATTGTTGCACTTGCTGAAACATTGCATAAAAATGGACTTCCCGCGCATCGTTTGGAGAATACCATGCAGCAAATTTGTCGTTCGTTAGGGAAAGATGTGGAATTTTCTGTTACCCCAGAATTGCTTTTAATTTCCTTTTCAGAAGGTGAAAATAATGGGGTGGTCATGCGGAAATTTAGCGGAACAGACTTGCATATTGAGAAAATGGTTTTACTCCACCGCTTGATTAACAACTGTTTAAATGATCCTTTCACCATCCAAGAAGCGCAAACAGAATTAGCTCGTATTAATCAACTTCCAAATCGCTATTCAGGATGGATGGATACTTTGGCCATTGGTATTTCTACGAGTAGCGCAGCTTGCTTGTTCGGTGGGTCATATCCTGAAATTTTAGTTTCGGCGTGTATCGGTTTAGTGATTGGTTTGCTTTTTCAATCCTTGAGATTTTTTCCAAATTTAGGGAAGTTGACCGTGCTTTTCGCAGCTGCATTTGCGCTTTTTTTCGCCCGTTGGATGATGCAATCACTAGGGGTTTACAGCGTTGAAATAGCCACGATTACGGGTTTGATTCTGCTTATTCCGGGATTTACGCTTTCGCTTTCTATAACTGAATTGGCTAACGGACATGCGCAATCGGGAACAGTGCGTTTTTCAGGAGCAATTGTTACCTTTATCATGATTGGTGTTGGAATCGGATTGGGAAATTACTTCGCTGGAATGTTGCCAAACGTGGTAGTAAAAAATGAATGGTCACCTTCACCTGGTTGGTTATCGTATATTGCTTTATTGTTCGTTCCTGCTGGATTTTTAGTACTTTTCCGAGCGCGACTTTCCTCCTACTTCTTAATGCTGGTGGCTTGTGGTATTGCTTATTTCTCGATGCAATTCTATGGGCAATTTGAATTAGGTCCTTTAACCGTATTTCTTGCTTCACTCACCTTGGGAGCAATAACAAACCTAACGGGTAGCTTTATAAAAACTCCTGTAACTCTTATGCTTGTTCCGGGAATTATTCTCTTGGTACCAGGTTCAATAGGCTTTAAAAGTATTGAAATGCTCATGAATGCAGACACTTTGAATGGTTTGGAAGGAGCCTTTCAAACACTTGTCTCTGCCGTTTCACTTACCGTAGGTTTGTTATTTGCAAACATGTTGATTCCATCAGGAAAGGCATTTTGAGTTCAAAAAAAAATCAGGATAGTAAAACGTTGTTTCGAATTACAATCCTGATTTAGTGGGTGGATAAGGAAATGGTAAAGTTTCGGAGATTTATTCTTCGGGATGTGATCTGTTCCAAAGAAAGATTCCGATAAAAGTGCCAATCAAGAATAGACCAACACCAATCGCAATCAAATAGTGCGTGTCAATAAATAAAAATAATATTTTCATGGCGATGAATTTATAGAGTAAATATCGCCATAACTTATTGATAAATAAATGGTTTCTGAAAATTAACACTGAATTAATTGAACAGAAAGCAATATTCTTTGAATATTAACATTTGTTTACTATCATTTATCAATATTAAGGGAACATCCTTGCTCGCCAATTGGACGACTCCTCACTATTCAATAAATTCATTTTCAGCAAGTAATCCATAACAACTTTGTATGAATCGCTAAAAGAATCGTTATTGTAATTCCAATCCGTTTCAATTAGCCAATTCTGCACTTGTCCCAAACGGAGGTTGTAACGCCATGAAATGATTTCTGCCGCCTGTGGATTTTGCTTTAATTCCAACGCTTGTTGATTAACTGCTTTACAAATCGCGTCTATTAAATCTTTGTTTTCCTCTAAAACTGAGGTTCTGACAGCAATAACAAAGCACGGCCAAGGTGTGACCACTTCATCAATGTAACGACATTTCTTCTGCTCTGTGAATGGAAACGTAGTATATTTTTCCCATAAAAATCCTTGCGCCTGGTTATTATGTAAAGCCCACAATCCGCCATAAACATCACCAACAACATTAAACTTTAGCTTCGACGCGTCCCAACCTTCCTGAAGCGCTTTGACAAAAGTCATCAAATGCGATCCAGAGCCTTCTCTTGAAATCGCGAAAGTTTGGTCTTTCAATTCATCTACCGACTGAATATTGGAATGAAATGGAACATGAATTCCCCAATGAAGAGGGGTTGTAACGTAAACTGAATGTATTTTGGCATCCAGACCTTGTAAAATAGCTTTGGTAATTCCTTCGGTTAAAAGAACAGCTATGTCCAGAGTTTCTGCTTGAAGACCTTTGATCATTTGCCCCGTTCCCCCAGTCATGTCCGACCAATGCAACTCGGCACCTAAAGCATTAATTTTCCCTTCTTCAATCGCTAATTTCCACGGAAGGTTAAAGTGCTCCGGGACACCTCCAATTTTAAATCTTTTCATCGTCACGTGTGTTTATAAATTGCATTTCGTAGAGCTTGTGGTAGTAACCTTTATGTTGTAATAATTCGAAATGTGTACCTTGTTCTACAATTTTTCCTTTTTCCAAAACCACGATTCTATCCGCTTTTTGAATGGTAGAAAGTCGGTGAGCAATAACAATAGAAGTACGTCCTTTCGTTAATCTTTCCGTTGCCTCTTGAATCATTAATTCCGATTCGTTGTCCACGCTGGATGTCGCCTCATCGAGAATCAAAATGTGCGGATTATAAACATACGCCCGAATGAAAGCCAATAATTGACGTTGACCAACAGAAAGTACGCCTCCTCGTTCCCCGATTTTGTAGTCGTATCCTTCAGGAAGTTTGCTTATAAATTCATGAGCACCAACCGCCTTGGACGCTTCAATTACTTGTTCACGGCTGATTTCGTGGTTTCCTAAAGTGATATTGTTGTGAATTGAATCGGAAAAAAGAAAAACATCTTGTAAAACAATGGCAATATTCGAACGAAGTACTTCTAAACTAATGTCATCAATTCGAGTTTGACCGATTCGAATCTCTCCTTTGGAATATTCGTAAAAGCGACCTAATAAATTGACAATAGTGGATTTTCCTGCTCCAGTTGCCCCAACAAATGCAACAGTTTCACCTGGTTGGATTTTAAGACTTATATCAGAAAGAACTTCAACATCGTCATTGTAAGAAAATGAAACGTTATCAAAATGAATAGCTTGGTCAAAATTTACCTTTTCCAAACTTCCACTCGATTGAATGTTTACTTGCTCATCCAAAATTTCAAAAATACGTTCAGCACGCACCGTTCCTCTTTGAAGAATGTTGAACTTGTCCGCCAACTGTCGAATGGGACGATACAACTGATGAATCCACAAGGTGAAAGCGATTATTTGACCGTAAATTGTTTTGACTTCAACATGCGTTTTTCCTTGGACATACAAGGCGCTCCAAACCAATAAAAAAGCAATGGACAAGGAACTCAGCAATTCCACAACTGGAAAGAAAATGGAGTTCGCCCAAACCGCGTTTATGTGTGCTTGTCGGTGTCCTTTATTGATTTCTTGAAAATTCTCAAATTCTTCCTGTTGACGATTGAACAATTGAACTACTGTCATTCCAGTTAATCGCTCTTGAACAAAGGTATTCAATCGGGTTACCTGTTGGCGTTCCAATTGAAAAGATGAATGCATTGCCTTTGCGAAAATCCGAGTTGCTAAAATCAACAAAGGAATAGGAATTAAAGTAAGTAAAGACAATTGCCAATCCACACTAAACATCATTCCCAAGACCAAAACTAAAGATATTAAATCGCCAGAAATGTCCATTATCCCGGAAGAAAACACTTCTGTTATGGCTTCCAAATCCGAAACAACACGCGTAACAGTGGCTCCAACAGGTGTTTTGTCAAAATAGCGCATGCGGTAAGAAAGTAAATGACGAAAAATTTTCTTCCTTAAGTCCCGAATAACAGACTGAGCCAACAAATTAGAGAAATAGGAGGAAATTAACTGCAACAATCCTTCACCTAAAAGAATAAGAATAATCCCTAAAGACCAATACAATAACTGTGTAGGATTAGGATTTTTCACGATGTAAAGATCGACCATTTCTCCAATCAAATATGGACGCAATGGTCCAAGAAGTGAGAGTGCAACAATGGCAAAAACAGCTATGAAGAAATAGGTTTTATAAGGTTTCGCAAATTGTAATAAACGCGAGAAGAGTCGGTAATTAAGTGCCTTTTTTTCGGACATAGGTGCAAAATTAATCGTTACAACCTAAGTCGGCGGTAAAAGTTCACAAAAGAACAAAATCAGACTTTCGTAGTGAAACAACAACCTAATCCACCAAGATTGTTTCCACTTGAATTGAACCTGTTAAAATTTTATGAACAGGACAAGCGTTGGCAATAGAAAGTATTCGTTTTCGTTGTGTTTCATCAAGATTTCCAATAAGATTTACCTTACGTAAAAAAGTAGTTTGACCAGAAGCAGTATCGCGAATCAATTCAACTTCCACTTCAAAAGACTCGACGTCCCATTCTTTTCGGTCAGCATACATTCTTAATGTGATAGAAGTACAAGAGGCTAGTGCTCCAGCCAAAAGTTCAGTGGGCATCATTCCGAGGTCAGATCCATTTTCTTCGAAGGGTTCATCGGCTATGATTGTATGATTTCTTGCTGAAATAGAGGTGCGATAATGCGCGTTTCTCGTTATTGATTTTACAATTACTGAACTCATTTTTAAGATTTTTTGGTAAATCTAATCAACCAAGCTCAACTTGTAAGTGACTAAAGTTGCAACGGTCTTATTACTTTTGTTAAATGGTTATGAAATTCACACAATTCCTCTTTGGTCTTTTTCTTTTTACACATGTACAAGCGCAAGGAACCTACCAATTGGCAGTATTGAAATACAATGGCGGTGGTGACTACTACGCCAATCCAACAGCTTTGCCAAATCTTATTGCTTTTTGCAATAAAGAATTAGGGACAAATATCTCGAAGGACGTACCATATGTTGATGTTGGTAGTAAGGATTTATTTTTATATCCTTATATTCACATGACGGGTCATGGTAATGTAGTTTTTTCTAGAGCAGAAGCGGACAATTTGAGGAACTACTTACAAGCGGGTGGTTTTTTACATATCGACGACAATTATGGAATGGATGCCTATGTAAGAAGTGAAATCAAAAAAGTATTTCCAAATAATCCTTTGGTTGAGTTGCCTAATAATCATCCTGTTTTTCAGCAGCATTTTAAATTTCCAGGTCTTCCAAAAATTCACGAACATGATGGGAAACGAGCACAGGCCTTTGGCATTTTTGAGAAAGGACGATTAGTTTTGGTTTACACTTATGAAACAGATTTAGGTGACGGTTGGGAAGATCCACAAGTTCATAACGATCCACCAGAAAAACGTCGTCAATCCTTACAAATGGGAGCAAATATTTTGCAATTTGTGTTTATGCAGTAAGAAACATACAACGCATAAAAAAAGCCCGACAATGCCGAGCTTCAGATAAAATCTAAATTGCTTATTCTGCAATATAATTGTATGTATAACTCAAATTAATTGAAGGAAAACGTTCTACAATAGTTAAGGACTTGTTTCTTAATTCTTTAATAGTATAAGTGTGAGTTGGGTCTTCATCTTCATTTTCGTAAATCAACAATTGTGTTTTGTCTGCACTAAACTCCCATTTACCGTGTGTATAATCACCATGCAATTGCCCTAAAGAATTGTAAACACCACTTGATGAAAACGTTCCGTCTTTTTCAATTACAAACTTATGGGTTTTAGTTTCATCGGTTATGTCATTTGTATTTTTCAAAACATAGTTCAGCGTCCAATCGTTACAAAGACGTGATTTTTTGGACATTAAAGACATGGAAGGACCATCTTCATATTTACCACATGCAGATAAAACAACAACTGCAAGCAAGGAAAGAACAAGTTTAATTTTCAACATATTCACTTTTATTTGCACCAAAAATATTAAAAAATTCACCACCAAATTGAATTTCAAGCAAAACAACGGGAAATCCAAAATAAGATACAACGATTTTTAACAACCTTTAAATGGTAAATTGCTTAATTTTGAATCCTAATTTCAACCGTATGCGCAAAATAGTTTGGGGAGTACTTTTAGCCGTAGCAGTTTCTTGTCAAGCGAGTTCCTCTAATTCAGCTAAATCAGAAAAAGAAGTCAAAGAAATGGGCAAACCTGTTGCAAATGGTGTTGCCGTTTTTGAAGTGGAAGGAATGGTTTGCGAAATGGGATGCGGTGGATCTATTCGCAAAGATTTATTGGAAACCAATGCTGTTGCTCGAGTTGAGGTGGATTATTTAGAAGAACGAGAAAAACAAACGATAAAAGTTCATTACGATTCAAAAAGAATTTCTCCAAATGAAATTGAAAAAGTAATGGAGAAAACCAACGACAAACAATTTACTGTTTACCATATTGGAAACGTAGCATCCTCAGTGTCTTCTAAAAAAGGGGAAGAAGGAACTGTGAAAATGAAACAATCGTCTTACGAACTTCCTAATTTAATTGACATTATCTCGTCGCTTATCGTTCAATAATGAAATTAGTTATCAAGGAGTTAGGTGAAGGCACTCCTTTTGTTATTCTACACGGACTTTTTGGTTTTTCAGACAATTGGGTATCCCACGCTAAAAAATTAAGCGAGTATTTTCGAGTAATCCTTGTTGATTTGCGCAACCACGGTTATTCTCCTTGGTCAGACGAATTCAGCTATACCTTGATGGTGGAAGATTTGGAAGAACTTTTCAGTGATTTAAGTTTGAAAAATGCAATTTTAATGGGACATTCCATGGGTGGAAAAGTAGCCATGCAATTTGCTCAACGCAACCCTAAACTACTGGAAAAACTTATTGTTGTCGACATGGGTGTAAAAGAATACCCTATGCATCACCAACATATACTTCAAGCATTTCATTCTATTGATTTGGAACAACTTACAGCACGCAGTCAGGCAGAAGCAATTCTTAGTCAATTTGTTACTTCTTACGACGTTCGTCAATTTCTTTTGAAAAACTTATTCTGGAAAGAAAAAGGGAAATTGGCTTGGCGATGCAATTATCCAGTTTTAGAAAAGGCAATGCCTGAAATTTTAGGAGCTTTACCATTTCATGAATGTATGACCTCTACCCTATTTATTCGTGGTGGCGTTAGTAATTATGTTTTAGACGAAGATGAAGCTGAGTTAGAACGCTATTTTCCAGATATGGAATTAGTAACAATTCAAGACGCTGGACATTGGGTGCATGCTGAAGCTCCGGAACCTTTCATGGACGCGGTACTTTCTTTCAGTATTCGTTAAAAAGGAAGAAATATTCATCTTTTATAGCGAATTAATCAATCTTAAGAAATTTTCACAATGTAAACTGTTTCATTTTTACGTTTTGTGCGTTTACAGAGGGTCGTTTGTTGAAAACGAAGTCATCTAATAATAAAAGCATGAGACAATTAAAAATCGCAAAACAAGTCACC
Organism: Bacteroidota bacterium; assembly: GCA_039795265.1. Lineage (GTDB taxonomy): Bacteria > Bacteroidota > Bacteroidia > Flavobacteriales_D > Crocinitomicaceae > UBA952. The sequence continues at coordinate 33,332 of JBDKEM010000021.1, forward strand.
AACCGCGAAACAGCTTCACTTGACAAGTATCTGCAAGAAATCGGACGAGTAGATTTAATTTCTGCAGAAGAAGAGGTGGAATTGGCAAGAAAAATTAAAGCGGGAGATCGAGTTGCTCTCGAACGATTGACAAAAGCAAACTTGCGTTTTGTAGTCTCCGTGGCAAAACAATATCAAAATCAAGGCTTAGCCTTACCTGACTTAATTAACGAAGGAAATTTGGGACTTATCAAAGCTGCTGAACGCTTCGATGAAACCCGTGGATTCAAATTCATTTCTTATGCCGTTTGGTGGATTCGTCAATCAATTTTACAGGCTTTGGCTGAACAAGCACGAATTGTGCGTTTACCTTTGAACAAAATTGGAAACATCAATCGTATCAATCGTGCATTTTCGGAGTTAGAACAAAAATTTGAACGTCCACCATCTGCGGATGAATTGGCGGAATTTTTAAGCTGTACACCAGAAGAAATCAAACAATCTTTGGCACAAAACGGACGACACGTATCTATGGATGCACCACTAATAGATGGTGACGAATCATCTTCAAGTATGTATGACGTCATGACAACGGATTCCCTTCCTGAACCCGACTCTGGTTTAGTTTTAGAATCATTGCGTCGTGATATAAAAGCTTCATTAACTTCTCTTACTCAACGTGAAAGCGATGTAGTTTCCATGTTTTACGGTATCAATGGATTTCCACCTTTGTCTTTAGATGAAATTGGAGATAAGTTTGATTTAACGCGAGAACGAGTTCGACAAATTAAAGAAAAAGCTATTCGTCGCTTAAAGCATTCGGGACGAAATCGCATGTTAAAAAGTTATTTAGGAAGATAAAAATTAAAGGGCTGAGCAATCAGTCCTTTTTCATTTAATGCTATTTGCAATTGACGAAAAAACATTTGTTATCTTCGTAGCAGAACTCCATTCCATTACAATAGAGTTTTCCTTTTAATTATGTCACTACAAATACAACAATTCACCTTCAATCCGTTCCAAGAAAACTCTTTTATTATTTGGGACGAAGATAAAAATGCGCTCATTTTCGATCCAGGTTGTTATGACCGTCAAGAAGAAACTATTCTCAAAAACTTTATTGAAGAAAACGGATTAATTCCAATTGCGTTGTTGAACACGCATGCGCACATCGATCATGTTCTTGGTAATGCATTTGTGGTGAGGCAATTTTCAGTTCCTTTTTATTTACACCAAGTAGAAGTTGAAACACTTCAAGCAGTAGATAGTTACGCTCACGTATATGGTTTTGCCAATTACATTACTTCACCTCATCCGGATAAATTTGTAGAACATGGACAAGTTATACATCTCGGGAAAATGGAAATTGAAGTTCGTTTTTGTCCTGGTCATTCGAGAGGACATGTAGTTTACTATTTCAAAAATGAAGGATTTGTTATCAACGGCGATGTTGTTTTCAAAGGTAGTTTTGGTCGAACGGATTTACCAGGTGGAGACATGCTAACGTTGAAACAGTCCATTCACGAACAAATTTTTACTTTACCTGAAGAAACAGTCATTTACTGCGGGCATGGTCCAGATACAACTGTAGGAATTGAAAAGAAAACCAACTATATTCTAAATTTCTAACCGTGCGCATCGGGATTAACGCTCGTAACATTTTACCCAATAAACTGGAAGGATTCGGTCATTATTCTTTGGAAATCATTTCACGAATTGTTTCAAGTCATCCAGAACATGAATTTTTTCTTTACTTCGATCGAAAAATCAATGTTCCCTTTCCCGTTGGAAAAAATGTTCATTTACGTTTCGTTTCTCCTCCAACTCGCCATGTACTTCTTTATCTTTTTTGGTTTGAATTCCGTCTTCCGAATTGGTTTAAAAAGGATAAAATTGATTTGTTTTGGTCACCAGATGGCATTCTTTCTTTACGCTCAAACGTAAAACAAATTGGAACAATTCACGATATTAATTTCGAGCACTATCCTGAAGATATGCCAAAAATTGCAAGTTGGTATTTTCGCCGATACTTCCCGAAATATGCCGCAAAAGCGAACCAACTCATTACTGTTTCAACCTATTCTGCGACGGACATTGCCAAAACCTATAATCTACCATTATCAAAAATCCAGGTCATTCACAATGGCGCGTCTAGTCAATTTAAACCTTTATCTTTAGACGAGAAACAAGCGGTAAAAATTGAATTCACCAAAGGAAGAGAATACTTACTTTTTGTTGGTTCCCTTCATCCAAGAAAAAATGTAAAACGATTAATTGCTGCATTTCATTCGATTGCACATGAATTTCCAGAATTGGATTTGGTAATCGTTGGAAGTGCGATGTGGGACAAAAATTTCTTAGGAGATTTAAGCCAAATTGAAAGCCGATTGGTTCTAACAGGCCATCTACCTTTAGACCAACTCGCTCGATTAATGGGAGCTGCTAAAATATTCACCTTTGTTCCTTATTTTGAAGGCTTTGGAATCCCTTTAGTAGAAGCAATGCGATGTGGAACACCTATTTTAACTGCTAATGTAACAAGCCTCCCTGAAGTTGCCGAAAACGCAGCTGTTTACTGTGATCCATTTAATTTGGAGGACATTTTTAATCAAATGCGAATGATGCTCAAGGACGAGAAAAAATTAGAAGAATTATCACGAATAGGATTGGAAAGAAGTCGAGAATTTAGTTGGGAAATAGCGGCTAAGAAGACCTGGGAAGTTATTGAGCAAAGAATATAAGATCTATCTATCGCTGAAGGATTCTCCAACGAATTTCATTGAATGCACCCATCAATTTTTGAATTCTATTTTTATACTCCAATTCCAAATATGTTCTAATGAATATCCCAGGATTTAGCATCCATTTTATGGAACGAATCGGAAATGGAAGATTATCATAGGGAAACTTCCACAAATTATACTTCGACTTTAATCTTGGATTGATTTCTTTAAAAAAGACAGTTCGATTGTGCCAATACAATTTCTTATTAACTGGTGGTAATACATCCATCCCAATATGAAAAGTCAAATGCGCATCAGGTATAAATAATGGTCTTTTTGCGAGTGAGACAATGTTATGTAAGAGCGTTACTTCCAAAAACGGAATACCAATACAAATTGAATTTAATTCTAACTCGTTTAAATTAGAAAAAGGAAAAACAAAGCAATCAAAACCTGGGTGAGATTTTCCTAAATCGGCATATTGGAAAGCTGCTGCCTGCTTTATTTGATGCTTCGAAATACGTCGTCTATTAATAATTAATGCATCATATCCTTCAGTTAATTTACACATGACATAGTCGTAGAAATAAGGTTGTAAACAAATATCCACATTGGTGTAAATTATAAAATCATCTTTTTGAATATCAGTTTGATTCATACTCAATAGAACATCAGAAATAAGTGGTAATGGTGGAAGATTTGAATCACTTAGATAATCTCTAATTGTTTGAGGAATGTGCTCAGTTACAAAAAAACCGGTAAGATCAATAGCAACCATTTTTTCTGAAGGTACTGCAATCAAATGAATACTATCTTTATTCTCACAAAAGTCTTTAGCTTTTCTCATTGTATTCAATGTGATTTCCTGCGCTTTAGCTAATTCAGGCTTATGCTTGAAATCTGAAACATTTACAAGATGATAAATTCGCATGGATACGAAAGTAAGCTTATTTGAAAATCAAAAAGGAAAGAACAAAAAAAACCACCTAATTGAGGTGGTTTTCATTCTTAAATGTAGGTTAAGAGGCGGATTATTTTTTGATAATTTTCAGTGTTTTTAACATACCATTATCAAAACGAACATTGACAAAATAAACACCAGCAACAAAAGTAGAAGATTCAATATCAGTTAACAATTCTCCGTTCTCAAGATTGAAATTACTTTCATACACCGTTGAACCATTTAAACTTTTAATCTCAACTTGAACATTTTTGGTTAATTCAGACGCAATATTTAATGTGAAGCTTCCTTCAAATGGATTTGGATATGCAGTTATTTCGGTAGCATGACCTTTTTCGTCCTCAAGAACCAAGATCTCATTATTACTATCATTTTGTCTTAGTGATCCACAATTAGTAGAAATTCCTAAACCTGTATTCCAGCTATTCGTACAAGCATTAGTTGCTCTACAAGAAATGGAGCCATTAACATTTGAATTGAATGTAGCACGAATACTAGACGTACCATGACCTTCATTTATTGTTCCACCTGAAGGTAATGTCCACGCATATGAAATTGCACCTGACACTTCTTCAACAGAATATCGTGCCTCACCACACGGTGATGTATTTCCTGCTATTGAAGCTGGTTGAACTGGAAAATTATATAAAACTACTCTCCTTTGCGCACTTGTACCACATGCATTATTTGCGACTACAACTAAATTTCCCGTTGAGAAATTGCTTCCAACATTAGCAACAATTGCATTTGTTCCTTGCCCACTTGCAACTGACATGCCTGTAGGAACAGTCCAGGTGTATGAAGTAACACCGTCCATGGCTACAACAGAATAATTCTGAGTTGCCGACATGAGGCTACAAACATTATATTGATTCCCACTAACGTTACCAGGAATAACCGGAACAGAATTTAAAGTCAACGCTCTTGTTGCACTTGTTCCACAATTATTTCTAGCGGCAACTGCAATCGTACCACTTGTAAAAGACGATCCGAATGAGGCATTTATTGAACTTGTCCCTTGACCACTAGTAATAGCAACACCTGAAGGAACAGTCCAAACATAAGATGTAGCTCCATTAATTCCAGCAACACTGTAGGTCGTGTTTGAAACTCCGTTTGGACATAAGCCACTCGAAGTACCTAAAACAGCTACAGGACGAGCTGGGATTGTCGTCAATGCTAAAGTTCTAGGTTGACTAACGCCACATGCATTTACACCTTGAATACTTAATGTTCCTGCTGTTATTGGCGCAGTAATAGCAACGTTAATTACACTAGTTCCTTGACCTGACAAAATTGTCATTCCTGTTGGAACAGTCCAAAGATATGAGGTTGCTGATGGGTTAGTAGTTAATGTATACGAAGTTGTTGTTAATTGCGCGGGACATAGTCCAACATTCACTCCTTGAATGTTATTAGGTTGTCTAGGCTGTGAATATAACCATAAAGAAAACTGAAGCCCTTCACCACAACCATTTACACCGCTAACTCGCATCGGACCAAAATCAAAGCCTGATCCAGATTTAACTGTAATGGTGTTTGTTCCTTGACCAGATAATATTTCAAATCCTGTTGGAACCGTCCAATTATAGGAAGTGGCACCCAATAATTCAGGAGTAGTAAAAGTACGCTCTATACCACCTGTACAGAAAATATGATTTCCAAGAATTTCTAACGGTCTATCAGCAACAGTTCTAGTAATTAAAGAATCTGAAACTGATGTAGAACAGTAATTTGAAGCACTTACTAAAACTAATCCTCCGACATAACTTTCATTAATTGAAACATCTATTGTTCTAGATCCTTGACCACTAAGAATATTCATTCCTGTTGGTACAGTCCAAACATAGTTAGACGCACCATCTACTTCATTTATCGAAAACGTTGAGGAGGTAATATTTGATGTACATAAACCAACTGAAACGCCAGAAATCGAACCGACTGAAGAAAGTGTTGAGCTGTTTTTAACTGCAAAATTATTATCGTTACAATCATCAGCATTATAAACAAAACCAACTATACCACAACCTGTTAAAGAAATATTTCTATCTCCAAAACCATCACCATCAGCATCTTTATACATGATAGCATTAGGATTTATAGTCGGATTATTATCATTACAATCTAGATTATTTGTCACAAAACCGCTTGGTGCAGTAACAGCGAATGTAGTATTTTGAGCATCACCAAATCCGTCGCCGTCTGCATCGCGATAGTAAATATTCATCAAGTTCCAAGAGAAAGAAACGTCATCAATACTAATTCCATGATCTCTACCAGCGTCATCTACATCTAACCATCTTAGCATTAAAAATTTACCAGGAGCGAGATTAATATTTGGAATCACAACGTTAGAAAAGCTAACTTTATTCACAGAGGAATTACCATCTAAATAAGTCTGCACAGAACTTACGGTAGGAGTTGTTGCGGTTAAGTTAGATAATTGAATCCATCCAGCATTAGACTGAGGGGTCAAAGACGTGATAGGAAAATCACTCACTTTGTACCAAACTGACATTTGATTTGAAACATTTGTTCCTGCATTGAACCACTGCTCCATTGTGTAGGAAATTTTCAATTCTGATAGCGGTAAAGAAGTGTTGTTTTTCATCAATATTCCGTAAGCAAAATTGTTCAAATTAGAAGCAGTTGTTGAACTAGAGCAAATAGATCCTAAGCTTTTATCGTTGGTATTAATTGTTGCATGACGAAAGGCCTGTAAACCGTTACTTACAGAAGATCCATTGGTAGCTCTATAACTTAATGACGTTGCATTCGTTTGAGCAAATACAAAAGGCACAGTTGTATTGTCCGACCAAACATTTGAGGTACCGGAAGAAGCAAGTTGATTAAAATCTAAGGAGTAATTTCCTGTTGCACCATTAATCAAAAATGACTGTATTGTTGATGAGTTTAAATTATTTTCAGTCACTGGTGAATTAGGCGTTTGCGAAATCCAATCGAAAAATGACTGATTTGAACTATACATTGTATTCAGGTTTGTTCTGTTAACTGAGGTGGATGAACCTCCTCCAGAATTAGAAACAGAACCATTAACATATAAACCGAATGGGACTACACTGTTATTATTTACTATGTTACTTCCTCCGCCTGAAAACTGAATATTACCATGAACGTATGCCTGACCGCCGTTTCCAATAGTAAAAATTGTTCCACCACCTTCAGCCTCAATATTACCATTCACTACCAAACGACCATTCGAGTTCACAGTAAAATCACCACTGTTTTTCGACACTAAATTTCCTCGAATAATTAAATCAGCATAATTTGTAGATTGAGTAGAGGTACCAACCCTTAGGTATTCAGAAGAAAAAATAGTAAAATTATTTGCAACAACTACTTGACCTCCAGGAAAAACATTCAAGTTGCCATTTAAAGTCATCGTTCCATTAACCTCTAAAGTACCGTAAACATTTATATTACCACCCCCTCCAATTGAACCATTACCATTAATGATAAATTTTGAGCCATTATTAACGTTAATCGTTGCTGAACCCGCACTGTAATTACCATTAAAAGTTAACTCATGATTAACATTAACAACGCCAGAAGATTGATTACTAGGAGGTGTTGATGAACCCCAATTTGAAACTCTTAACCAATTAGATGCAGAACTCCAAAGTCCTCCGGCAATTGAGTTATAATTTTGTGAAAACACCCCCCCAACAACAAAAAACAACGCAACCATTAAAATCGACTTACTCAAAACTCTTTGAGAGCTAACTTGCTCATTCAAAATAATTTGGGTTTTCTTCATAACAGTTTTAATTTTTAGTAGGGCACAAATATAGAGGGTTTTCCCTTTTTTGCCAAAGGGTATTTCTAATACTTGTAACATTTCACCTGTTCTAAACGCAGGATTACGCCTCAAATTAAAATACAATTAACCATAGTTAACGCCTCATATTTAACAATAAAAAATATTAAAAACTTGTTATTCAATTGTTTATGATTTATAAATTAACGTAAAAACCAAACAATTAATTATATTATTAATTAATGTAATCATGTCTTAATCATTAATATATTTAATGTAACGTGACCATATAAAGTTTGACTTTCAAACCTTTAGCGTTTAAACATAAAAAAGTTGATAAAATTCTGGAAACAGCTTTTTCAATTAAATGAAAACATCCTGAACCCTTAAAAGTTAGTCCTATTTGAAACTAGAATGAATCAACGCCTGTTCAGGTAAAATTAGGCGCTCACAAATTTTTCATTTGACGCTACATTGCATTTCATTACTTTTGTCACGTGCTGGATGTCAACCAAATTATCGCCCCTGTTCAAAGTGAAATGAAGGCTTTTGAGCATCATTTCCGTGAAACAATGCGTTCTGATGTTGCTCTATTAGATCGCGTAACACAATACATTGTTAAGCGAAAGGGAAAGCAGATGCGTCCTTTGTTTGTGTTTCTATCCGCACAAATGCTTGGTCAAACCAACACAGTGACTTTTGACGCAGCATCACTTGTTGAACTACTTCATACTGCAACGCTTGTTCACGATGATGTGGTGGATGACGCCAATGAACGACGCGGTTTTTTTTCAGTTAATGCTCTCTGGAAGAACAAAATTGCCGTTTTAGTTGGTGATTATATGCTTTCAAGAATTTTACTTCTTTCCATTGAAAAAAACAACACTGAACTTTTAGGCGTTGTAGCACGCGCTGTTCGTGAAATGAGTGAGGGAGAATTGATGCAGATTGAAAAAGCACGTTACTTAAACATTGATGAAGCAGCCTATTTTGAGGTGATTCGTAAAAAAACAGCTTCTTTAATATCAACGTGTTGTGAAGCGGGTGCAATTAGTGTCAACGCAACAGAGGAACGTGAAAATTTGCGTCTATTTGGTGAATACGTTGGTTTGGCTTTTCAAATTAAAGACGACATTTTCGATTACGGAACTCCAGACAAAATTGGAAAACCAACTGGTATAGATATCCGAGAACAAAAAATGACTCTGCCTTTAATTTATGCACTGCATCATTCACCTGCAAACATTCGTAAGGAGTTAATGGATATTGTCAAAAACAAAAACGAAGACAGTCGCTCCATTCAAAGGGCCGTTCAACTCGTTTTAGAAAATGGCGGTATCGATTATGCCTACAAACAAATGATTGAATTAGCGAACAAAGCAAAATCGTTACTGGAAAAGTACCCAAATTCTGAAGCGAAAACTTCCTTAATTTCACTTGTTGATTATACTATAAATAGAGAAAAATAATGAAACACTTTCTATCACTCTTCCTTTTCACTTCCATACTTTTAGTTTCATGTGATGATTCAAAAAATGCCAATTCAGACGAAAATCCAAAAGAAAAAAAAGAAGAATTGGTTGAAGTAAAGGACGGCTACTTCAAAGAATGGTATCCTGGAAAAAAACAAGTAAAATTTCAAGGGCCTCAAGATGAAAAAGGACGACGACATGGAAAGTGGTCGTTTTATTCCGAAAATGGCACCGAACTTTCGTTTACACTCTATGAGCATGGTTTACGCGAAGGACATACTGTAGTAAAATATCCAAACGGCATGATACACTACCGTGGCGAATACCTTCATGACCAAACGGTTGGCATATGGACAACTTACGACGAAAAAGGAAACGTTCTATCTGAAAAAGATTTTGGGTATCCTACCGAATGAGTAAAATCCCACCGCATATTATCGACACCATCATGCAGACTGCTCGAATCGAGGAAGTCATTGGTGAGTTCGTACACCTAAAAAAACGCGGCTCCAACTACATGGGTTTAAGTCCATTTACAGACGAAAAAACCCCATCCTTTTCAGTTTCTCCGAGTAAGCAAATTTTCAAATGTTTTTCTACTGGAAAAGGCGGGACAGTTGTCAGTTTCTTGATGGAAAAAGAACACTTTTCTTACCCCGAAGCATTAAAATGGCTGGCAAACAAATACAATATTGAACTTCCTGAAGAACGCGAGCCCACAGCAGAAGAAATTGCCCAACAAACTGAAAAAGACAGCCTTTTCATTATCAATGAATTTGCAAAAAATCACTTTCATACTAACCTCATCCAATCAGAAGAGGGACGTGCAATAGGTTTATCCTACTTTGAAGAAAGAGGATTTCGTCGCGACATCATTGAGAAATTTCAATTAGGGTACAGCATAAACGAGTCGGAAGATTTTACCAAAGCGGCTTTAGCTAAAGGTTATAAAATCGAATTTTTGGAAAAAGTTGGCTTAACGAAATCCAAAGATGATCGCCATTTCGATTTTTTCCGAGGTCGTGTAATGTTTCCTATTCAAAGTATTTCTGGACGTGTCCTAGGTTTTGGTGGACGAACTCTTTTTACGGATAAAAAAATTGCGAAATACTTCAACTCTCCTGAAAGTCCAGTTTATAATAAAAGTGAAATTCTCTATGGTCTTTATCATTCCAAAGGCGACATTGTAAAATACGACGAGTGTTTTTTATGTGAAGGTTACACCGATGTAATTAGCATGTACCAAGCGGGAATTCACAATGTGGTTTCTTCTTCAGGTACATCGCTGACCAAGGAACAAGTCCGTTTAGTGAAACGCTACACACCAAACATTACCATTTTATATGACGGTGATGCAGCAGGTATAAAAGCCAGTTTTCGGGGGATTGATTTGATTTTAGAGGAAGGAATGAACGTAAAAGTCGTTCTTTTTCCCGATGGAGAAGATCCTGATTCGTATTCCAAACGTGTAAGTGCCCAAGAATTAGAAAACTACATCAAGGAACACAAGCAAGATTTTATCACTTTCAAAGCTAGCATCTTACTTTCAGAAGGAGAAAACGATCCACTCAAACGTGCAGAGCTTATTCGCGAAATCATACATTCGGTGAGCATTATGCCCGAAGCAATTACGCGTCAAGTTTACAGTCAAGAGATTTCCAAAAAGTTTGACATTGATGAAAACTTAATTGCATCGGAACTTCTTCGACAACGCAAGCAACACGTTTCCAAGCAACTCCAAGAGCCGGAAATCAACGAACTTCCGCCTGATATTCCATATGGAAACGCCCCTACTCCACCGCCGCTACAACTTGAAACCGTCAAGAATAAAGCTTACGAAAAAGAATTGATGCGTTTGCTGTTAAAATATTGGCGTTATCCCGTTCTCGTTCCATCACCAGAAAATCCAAGCGAAACCAATAGAACTTCCGTTTTAGAATTAGTCCATCACGAACTTTCGGAGGAGGAAATGACGTTTGAAGAGCCTGTTTGCAATAAAATTTATCAAATCATGGTAGATGGATTAAATGAAAAAATCTTTCATGAAGCGAGTTTTTTTCTGCACCACGAAGACCAAGAAATCGTTCGATTTGTCACTGATATTGAAACTGAAAAAAATGAAATTTCCCCCAATTGGCTGATTCAACACATGATTCATACCAAAGCAGAAACAGACGACTTGTACGCTACGATTTTAGGAGTGTTATATCATTTCAAATTCAATAAAGTGAAAGAACGCGTTGAGTGGTTTCAAAAAGAAATAGAGAGGGTCGCTAGTGAAGAAAACTCAGAAACTCTAATTTTGGAATTGCTACGCGATAAAAAACACTGGGATAACGCCCGAAAAACATTAGCAGAAGCTTTAGGCATAAGTATAATTTAAAACACGATGTTTAGTACAACTTTATTTCATTTTGGACCTTTCAATGTTTGCTTTTGGAATATCATTTTCCTTGTCATCATCTTTTTTGTTGCTGCCATAATGCGCAGAGTTGTACATAACATACTTAAAAGATACATTGATTCTGCTCAAATTCAGTTGGAAGGAAGACAGTTAACATGGTTACGCTTAATCAGTCAAAGTGTCTATCTGGTTGCGATTTATGTAGCCGTTTTAAGTTTTCAATTTAATAATAAGGACATCACTTTTAACGATTTTCTTGAATTTCAATTTCTTGATTTAAGAGGATTAAAACTAAATTTCAAAGATTTATTAACGATTGTTTCCGTATTTTTTGGAGCCCGAATCTTAGTGAATTTGGTGAAGTTGTTAATTGGTCAACGGTTTAAACGCAACGCTCCGAATGACATTGGCACAGAATACGTTTACACTCAAATTGCTACTTATGTCATCTATGTTTTCAGCATTTTATTCTGTTTTCAAGCACTTGATATTGACTTAACATTCTTCCTGACCGGTTCTGCTGCACTACTCGTTGGTATTGGTTTGGGGCTACAAGATGTTTTCAAGGACATGATTTCAGGAATTGTACTTTTACTTGAAGGAAATATTCGAGTGGGTGACTTGGTTGAAATCGGTGGGAAAGGAGCTTTGATTGGAGAAAAATCAGATTCTGTGGTGGTCAAAATTCTAAAAATCAGCTTTCGCACCACGCAAATTCAAACACGAGAAGGAAACGTACTAATCATTCCAAATACCCGACTTACCCAAGAAGCGGTCGAAAACTGGAGTCACGGGTCTGAACTAACCCGTTTTTCAATCAAAGTGACCGTTGACTATGGAAGTGACACCCAACTTATCCAACAAATATTAAAAAAAGCGGCACACTCGCATCCTAAAGTGAATAAGGAAAAACCTATAATTGTCAACCTCAATAATTTTGGAGACAATGGATTGGAATTAGAATTATTTTTCTGGGCGGATCAAAGTTGGGAAATCGTCATTTACAAGTCTGAAATTCGCTTTGAAATTGACCGCTTATTTAGAGAATATAAGGTGACAATTCCGTTCCCGAAACGTTCGGTGATTATTGAACAGGGGAAATAAGATTTTCCTTTTAACCTTCACTTCAACATCCACTTATACCGTTGAATAGTATTCTCAATTCCTAAATAAAGTGCATCAGAAATAAGGGCATGTCCAATCGAAACCTCATCCAATTGTTTCACTTTCGATTTAAAAAACTGCAAATTCTCCAAACTTAAATCGTGTCCTGCGTTAATACCTAAACCCAAATCTACCGCATGGGCAATCGCATCAACGTATTTTTCAATCGCCATTTCTGGATTTTTTGTAAAATTTTCAGCGAAAGGCCCCGTGTAAAACTCAACTCTATCCACACCAATTTTCTGTGCATAGTCCAACAATTCCATGTCCGTTTCAATAAAAATTGACGTTCGAATTCCATTTTTTTTAAGTGTCTCAATTGTCGATTTCAAAAAATCAAAATGGGTTTTCGTATCCCAACCAGCATTAGAGGTCAACACATCTGGCGAATCGGGAACCAAAGTCGCTTGTGCAGGACAAACTTTTAACACCATATCCATGTAACGTTGGTCTGGATAACCTTCAATGTTCAACTCGGTTGTAACCACTTCTTTCAGTCCGTAAACATCTTTTCGGGTAATGTGTCGTTCATCAGGACGTGGGTGAACTGTAATTCCATCTGCACCAAATCGTTCACAGTCAATCGCGAACTGCAACACGTTCGGAACTTCGCCTCCACGGGCATTTCGGATAGTTGCAATCTTGTTAATGTTCACGCTTAATTTGGTCATGGTATGAAATTTGAAAGGGCAAAATTACGAAACTCTAAAAGGTTTTTACTACTTTGGCACCCCTTATGCGCGCAATCGATCTTATCACAGAAGAAATTCCTCCCTTGGTTCATACCGATACTGGTGAAAAAGCCATGAATTGGATGGACGAATTTAAAGTTTCGCACCTTCCTGTCTTAAAAAATGGAAATTTTGTCGGTGTTGTTTCGGAGTCGGACATATTGGATCACATGGATTTGGAGGAGACGTTAGACGTGCTTTTTCAGCATCTACCTCGTCCTTATGTCACCCAAAATGTCCATTTGTTTGAAGTTTTGGCACGTATGGCTGAATTTCGACTAAGTGTATTACCCATTTTAGACGAACAAGAGTTATATGTTGGCTGTACAAGTATTTACCGTGTAATGGTGGAACTTGCAAACAGCAATAGCTTAAAAGATGTTGGAGGGATATTAGTATTAGAAGTTAACACGGTCGATTATTCGATGGCCCAAATTGCTCAAATTGTTGAAAGTAACAATGCGCGCATTTTGAGTTCCTATATTTTCACCAATCCAGATAGTACAAAATTGGACGTCACATTAAAAATCAATCAAGTTGATTTAACACGAATTATCAGAACCTTCGAACGCTACGACTACCTTATCAAAGGAACGTTCCAAAACAGCAACGACGATGATGACATGAAATGGCGCTATGATTCACTCATGAACTTCCTTAAATTTTGAATATGACTGTTGCAATTTACGGAAGAAAAGTCACCAAACCGCTTTGCGAACAGTATATTCATGTAATTAATTCTTTTGAAAAGCTAGGTTCGACTGTAATTTTAGAAGAGGAGTTACAACAGCAACTTATTCAAAAAGCAGGTTTTGGGGAGGGATATTCCAGTTATAATTCACATCAAGACTTCGTTTCAGGTGTTGATTTGATGATTAGTATGGGTGGGGACGGAACATTCATTAAAGCAGTTAATTATATCCGAAGTTCAGAAGTTCCGATTTTAGGAATTAACACAGGAAGATTGGGATTTTTAGCGAACATATCAATTGCACAAATCGAAAATACCTTAGATAGAATTTATCGAAAGGAGTACGAATATCAAAAACGTTCATTGTTGCGCGTACACACAGATGAAGACATTTTTGGGGATGAAAATTTTGCCTTGAACGAACTGACCTTACATAAAAAAGACACTTCATCCATGATTACCGTTCATGCTTCATTAGATAATAAATACTTGAATTCATATTGGGCAGACGGACTCATTGTTTCTACTCCGACAGGTTCAACAGCTTATAATTTAAGTTGCGGTGGACCAATCATTACTCCCGGCTGTCAGGTGCATATTCTAACCCCAATTGCACCACATAATTTGAATGTTCGTCCGATGGTTGTTCCTGATCATTTACCGATTTCCTTGGAAGTTGAAGGACGCGATCGTACCTATTTATTGAGCATCGACGGCAACAGTAAGAGTATTCGTCAAGGAGAGCAAGTTATCCTTCGAAAGGCGGAATTTATGATAAACGTCGTAAAATTTGAGGACAATAATTTTCTAGATACCATCCGTAACAAAATGTTATGGGGAATTGATACACGCAATTAAATTTAACCACATGAAAAAAGTAATAGTTTCTTTATTTTCGGTTTGTTTGTCGCTATCTGCTAATGCACAACAAAAACCAACAACTACCACTGCAGCTAAACCTGCAACAACACCAAAACCAGCAGTCAAAATGGCAACACGCATCGACTCTGTTTCCTACTTGGTTGGTCAAAACATTGGCGCGAGTATCATTAAAGATTTTAAGGAAGCCAACATTGAAGTCTTAATCGCTGCAATTCGCGATGTTTACAAAGGAAATCCACCTGCTATCAATGACCCGAGCAACCAAGTTTTAAACTCCTATTTCCAAGAGAAAAACAATAAAAAAATGGAAGAGGAATACAAAAAAACGAAACAAGACGGTGAGAAATTTCTTGCTGAAAATAAAAAACGTGATGGTGTGAAGGTCACTGCAAGTGGTTTACAGTATGAGGTAATTTCAATGGGTACAGGTGAAAAACCTTCTGCTGGATCACGTGTAAAAGTTCACTATCATGGTACAACTCCAGACGGAAGAGTTTTCGATAGTTCAGTAGAGCGCGGTAACCCGATAACTTTCGCCTTAAATCAAGTAATTAAGGGTTGGACAGAGGGATTACAATTAATGCCAGTCGGATCGAAGTTTAAATTTTACATTCCACAAGAATTGGCTTACGGCGCGAACCCTCAACCGGGAAGTGTGATTGAACCATATATGCCATTAGTTTTTGAAGTTGAATTAATTGAAATTGAGAAGTAGGTTGAAATTACGGATTGCGGATTAGAAAATTGCGGATTACGGATTACGGATTGCGGATTACGGATTACGGATTACGGATTGCGGATTGCGGATTAGAAGATTACAGATTTCAAATTAGATTATTATTAAAAAACTATTCACTCCTAACTATTCACTCTTAACTATTACCTATTCACTCTTAACTCTTAACTATTCACTTTTAACTCTTAACTAATGCCTACTCACTAATGCCTAACTCTCATAACATCATTCACTCATAAAGTCATTCTCTCATAACATTAAAAAGAAAAAAAAATGAAAAAAACTCTAATTTTCTTAAGCCTTATTTTTAGCGCTGGAATCTTTGCGCAGGTAAACTTAAACACCTTAAATGATGGTATTTACGCAAACATTTCTACCACACGAGGTGACATTTTGCTACAATTGGAATATGAAAAAACGCCGATGACGGTAGCCAATTTCGTTGGATTAGCGGAAGGAAACTTTAAAGCTGGCGATAAGTCGTTTACCAAACCTTATTATAACGGCCTCAATTTTCATCGAGTGATTAAAGATTTCATGATTCAAGGCGGATGTCCATTAGGCACTGGAACTGGCGATCCTGGTTATAAATTTCCAGATGAGATTCAGCCCGATTTGAAACATTCAGGTGCTGGAATTTTATCCATGGCAAATTCTGGTCCTGCCACCAACGGAAGCCAATTTTTCATCACGCACAAAGCTACACCTTGGCTCGATGGAAAACACACCGTTTTTGGACATGTGATTTCTGGTCAAGCTGTTGTGGATTCGGTGAAACAAAATGATAAAATCATTGAAATCAAGATCATTCGTCGTGGTGAGAAAGCACAAAAATGGAGTGCAATTGACGAATTTGGAAAAATCTATAATCCTTGGAAAGCGGAAGAAGATCGTAAAAATGAGCGTATCAATAAAATCGCTGCCATGTCAGAGGATGAATATAAAAAGCAATTATTGGCTCAAGTTAAAACGAAATACAGAAAAGCGAAAATGACGAAATCGGGATTAATCTACGTTATTGAGAAAAAAGGAAAAAAGAAATTACATGCTGCAAAAAGTGATAAAGTAACGATGCATTATACTGGAACTTTCTTTAGTGACGGTAAAAAATTTGACTCTTCTTTGGATAGAAAAGAACCGATGACCTTCAATTATCAAGATCAACGTATGATTAACGGTTTTGAAGAGGGAATTGCATTAATTGGACAAGGAGGTAAAGCTAAATTGATTATACCATATTTCTTAGCGTATGGAAAAGCACAACGCGGACCCATCCCAGCTTATTCCGATTTGGTGTTTGATATCGAAATTCTAAAAATTGAGAAAGCTACTGAAAAAGCGAAAGACGAACACAATCACGACGGACACAATCACGACGGACACAATCATAAACATTAATCGCGTAGTAAACGCTTAAATAAATTCACCCTTTTCTTATAATCGACAGCATTTAATTCGTAAAGAGAAAAGTTTTCATTCAGAACTCCTTGGAAGGAAAAACCAAGGAGTTCGTTGTATTGTATAGCCTCCAAGTTACTGTTCTTCACCTTGGCAATAATTCTCTTTAGTCCTAAATCGCTAAAAGCACGTATGAGAATAAACATAGATGCCTGAAGCGCTATTCCAGTTCCGATAAAATGTTCGTTTCCTATAAAAAGACCAACATTGGCCTCTCCATTTTCTGGATGGATTGCTGACAAATGAACAAGTCCAACAGGAATTCCATTGGCACTAAAAATATAGTACTCCTCTGACTCCAAAACATGGATTCTTTCAAACCATTGCTTTTGGGCTTCCGAAGAAATAATTTTGTTGAATTCCATTTGTTCGCGTACAAAGCGCTGATTTCTCCAATACCGCACCAATTCCAAATGATGCTTCGTCATGCGTTCAATTCGGAAATCAGACTTTTCAATAAGGCCCATACTTATTCAATTGTGAAATTTGGAAGCGGTAATACACTTTCTAAAAAACCTTTCTGTCGCACAAAACGCCAAGTACTACCCAGCAAATATATGGCTCCAGAGCCGATCAGTAAAGTCATATTATCTATCGAGATTCCAATTTTGTCCATTTTAAGAAGTACAACCATAAACAAACCCAAATAAGCAAAAAAATGAAATCCCTTTTCTGGAACTTTTGAGAAACGAATCAAAATAATTGCTCCAAATTTAAAAAGTTTCCAAAACGAGTAGTTGGAGTTTCTCCTGCTAGTTTCAGCATGTATCACATTTGAAATCCGCTTTTTCGTAGAACTTCGCATTAAAAGTCCATCTAAAAATAAAACGCGTGTTTTTTGGTGACTAATTTTATTAATTAAAGAACGGTGAATCAACCGAAAAGAACCAACTCCTTGATAATTTTTTACTTCCGTAAATCGAAGCAATAACTGAAGTAAAGTTGTGCCTAAATTCCTAAATAGACCATGCTTTTTATCCACATACTTCCCAAAAACTAAATCACAGTCTTCGTGAATTCCCACATCAAGTAACTTGTTTATTTCAAAAGGATCGTGTTGTAAATCATCGTCAATTGTGACAACCCAATCAGCGGAAGCGTGTATTAAACCACAATACGTTGCTGTGTGCTGTCCAACATTTTCGGAAAGAGAAATGATTTTATACCGCTCCTTTTTTTCAGAAATTAATTTTGAAAGAACAAGTTTTGAGTCATCTGGGCTAGCATCGATTACAAAAATAACGTGGACTGAAAAGTACTGGCTTTCAATCCAACTTTCCAATCGTTGATAAAGCTTCGGAAGCACAGAGGCAGAACCATAAACTGGTATGACAATATCTACGCTATCCAATTTCAATTGTACTGCTTTTAAATCGATCGGACCAACGAATTAAAATCGTTCCAACAGAAAAACCAACGCCGAAACCACATAAAACAAGTGCGTCACCAACAGTGAACTTTGCGCTATTTTCTTGTAATGTCAATGGAATCGATGCAATTGCCGTATTTCCAAATTTGTCAATGGAATAAGGCACCTTATCCTCGGTTAATTTCATTTGCCTTTTTAGCGCCTCAGTTAACATTTTATTAGCCTGATGAAAAACAAAAAATTCAACATCATCTATTTTCATTTCAGCCTTTTGTAAAACAGAACCAATCGACTGAGGAACAAACTTATAACTGGCATTAAACACATCCAATCCATTCATTTTCATCTGAAATCCATCGCTCACTTTTACTGCTTCAATTGCTTTGTGTTCCGCTCCAATGGTTAGAAAATCAGTAAAAACACTGGCTTTGTTGGTTGGGAAATAAGTAATTGCCGTCGCAGTAACAGCGTCAGAAAAGATTGGTTTTAGGCTCAAATCATGTCCCATTAATCGACTTGAAAAATCACCAACACAAACAATTGCATTCTTTTTTACAGTCGAATTCTGCGTCAATTTAGAAACCAAATCCAAAGCGTAAGGATACCCAGAACAACCAATGTTCAAATCGATGCAATAGGTTGATGTTGAAAAATTTAATGCGCCTGCCAAACGGTTAGACAATGATGGAAAAGGAATATCTGGTGTTTGGGTGACACAGATTAAAATATCAACTTCCGACGTGTGCAATTCTTGCGATTCCATCAACTTTTGAATTGCTTTTTGGAAATAATCTTTGATATTAACGGAATCAGAAACAATATATCGATCTCTAATTCCTGTTCTATTCTCAAAGGCAGCTGCTTCATCACCAATTACCTCCTCATTGCGAATTTTAACATCCCCTAAAATAGAATGAATGCCCGTAAGATGAAGTCCGAAATACTGATCTTCAGACATCTAGCTTGGCAACTAAGTTTTGATAAATGTCCTCAATCGTTTCACAAGATGCCAATTCCGCAGAAGAAAGAAACAATCCAGACTCTTCCGAAATCCGTGTCATCAAGTAAAGTGCATTGATGGAGCTCCACACTGAAATCGAGCGAAAATGTGTTCTCTCACTTATTGAACCAGATTCTATTCCCAATTCTATTTCAATAAATGAAATCAATTCTTCACAATTTTTCCAAAAGTTCATGAATCAAATTTACAAAAATTGACAAGAAAGCTAGAACTACTACAACAAGTCTTTCAAACGTGCTTCTAGCAGTTGAATTTTCTCCAATGCATCAGCTTCTTTTTTACGTTCATTCGCAACAACTTGCTCGGGTGCGCCAGAAACAAATTTTTCATTCTTCAATTTACCTTGTACCGCTTTCAAAAATCCTTTAGTGTATTCTAACTCTTCTTGCACTTTTTGACGTTCTCCTTCAATATCAATTTGTTCACCGAAAGGAATATAAAACTCACTTCCTTTGACGATAAAACTGTTAGATTGAGGAACTTTTTCATGCACAAATTCCAATTTCGAAAGTTGACCCATTTTTACCACAACAGCATCAAAACTAGCGTCATAATTGTCTGATTTTTTCACAAACATCTCCAACTTTACTTTATTGGCAATGTTGTGTTGCTTGCGTAAATTGCGAATTCCAGTGATGATTTCTTCTGCCACTTCAAATTTATCCAACACCGATTTATCGAAACTACTTGAAGTAGGCCATTGAGAAATTATAATGTCGTCGCCTTCTTTTCGTTCACGCAATAAATGCCATAATTCTTCGGATACAAAAGGCATAAATGGATGAACTAACTTCAAGAGGTTTTCAAAGAAATTAATGGTCGCTGAAAGTGTTGCGTTGTCAATCGGTTGCTCGTAGCCTGGCTTTATCATTTCCAAATACCACGAACAGAAATCGTCCCAAATCAGCTTGTAAATTACCATCAAGGCCTCTGAAATTCGGAACTTATCAAACAAGTCGTTTATCTCTAACAAAGCAGCTTGAAAGCGATTTTCGAACCATTTAATGGCAACTTCCGACGATTTTGGTTGATCAAATTCACGACTTTCCCAAGCAGTAACCAATCGGAACGCATTCCAAATTTTATTGGAGAAATTGCGTCCTTGCTCACATTGTGAACTATCAAATGGCAAATCATTTCCTGCTGGTGACGAAATCAAAATTCCCATACGTACGCCATCCGCCCCAAACTTTTCAATCAAGTCTAATGGATCTGGTGAATTCCCTAATGATTTGGACATTTTACGACCCAATTTATCGCGTACAATTCCGGTGTAGTAAACGTTTTTGAAGGGTAAATCGCCTAAATATTCATAACCAGCAATGATCATACGAGCCACCCAAAAGAACATAATTTCAGGCGCAGTAACTAAATCGTTCGTAGGGTAATAATACTTGATTTCATCATTGTTTGGTTGCGTCAATCCATTGAAAACCGAGATTGGCCATAACCAAGAAGAAAACCATGTATCCAATACATCCTCATCTTGACGAATATCCTTCTCGGTCAATTGTTTACCCGTTTTCTCTGTTATTAATTCAAGTGCAGTAGCAGCGGTTTTAGCCACAACAAAATCTTCACTTCTAGAACCATAATACCATGCAGGAATGCGATGTCCCCACCATAGTTGACGCGAAATACACCAATCTTTCACGTTTTCCATCCAATGGCGATAAGTGTTTTTAAATTTCTCTGGATGAAACTGAATATTTCCGTTCATCACGTTTTCCAAGGCTGGTTGCGCTAATTCTTTCATTGAAACGAACCATTGCAAACTTAATTTTGGTTCGATAACAGCCGTCGTTCGCTCTGAATAACCTACTTTATTTATAATATCTTCGGTTTTAACCAAATATCCTTTCTCGTCTAACTCTTTTTCGATGGATTTTCGAACTTCAAAACGATCTTTACCTTCGTAATGCATTCCGTGTTGATTCAACGTTCCATTATCGTTGAAAATATCGAACGTTTCTAGATTGTGCTTTCTTCCGAGTTCATAGTCATTAATATCATGAGCTGGAGTCACTTTCAAACAACCTGTTCCAAATTCTTTGTCCACATAATCGTCTGCTATAACAGGAATTTCACGTCCAACAAGTGGAACTATTGCCTTTTTTCCAACAAGATGTTTGTAACGTTCATCATCAGGATTGACACAAATTGCCGTATCACCAAGAATGGTCTCAGGACGTGTTGTTGCAATGGTAATCCATTCGTCATCAGTACCTAAAATTTTATAGCGCACATAAAACAAACGCGAATTCACCTCTTTATATAAGACTTCCTCGTCAGAAACGGCAGTTAACGCTTCAGGATCCCAATTGACCATGCGCACACCACGATAAATCTTACCTTTTTCAAACAAGTCAATAAAAACGTCAATGACGGATTCAGAATATTCCTTGTCCATCGTAAAATGCGTGCGTTCCCAATCACATGAAGCACCCAACTTTTTTAATTGCTCGAGAATGATACCACCGTGTTTGTCTTTCCATTCAAAAGCATGACGTAAGAATTCTTCGCGGGTTAAATCTGATTTTTTAATTCCTTCAGCGCGTAGTTTTTGTACCACTTTTGCTTCTGTTGCAATCGATGCGTGGTCTGTTCCGGGTACCCAACATGCGTTTTTTCCAAGCATTCGCGCACGTCGAACAAGTACATCTTGAATCGTATTATTGAGCATGTGTCCCATATGAAGTACGCCCGTTACGTTTGGTGGAGGAATGACGACCGTATATGCTTCTCTCTCGTCAGGTGTGGAATGAAAATAACCTTTCTCCATCCAGTGTTTATACCATCTTGCTTCTGCGCTACCGGGTTCGTACGTTTTTGGGATTTCCATGTGTTTTAAATTGAGGCGCAAAGATAGTAATATCCTGAGTTGCTTTTTGCTTAAAGTTTCTATTTGATACGCTTCGATTCTTCATTATAAACAGGAACGACTATTGAATTTTTCGGGTTAAATTCTTTTTAAAGTATCAATCGTAAGAAAATAAACAATACTGTTCGAAATTGAATCACGAAAGGTGTCTTCAATATTCAAAAATATCAGTCACTATAAAATTTTTTATGAAATTAAGGAGGGGTAATGTTTGTGATAGTGGAAGTATTTAACTGTGTAACAGTCACCGATTCTGTGTCTTGACAACCATTTAGCGTAACTGTAACTGTATAAGTGTCAGCTGAACTCACCGTTATCTGATCTGTTGTTCCTCCTCCTGGTGACCAGGAATACGTTCCTCCTCCTGATGCTATTAAGGTCGTGTTTTGGTTTGGGCAAAAGTTTAAAGTACCGACAATGTTAGCTATTGGACCGAATTTAATTGTTGGAGTAAAATCTCTTGTACAAGTTAATGCTCCTATTGTTTGTGAAACAGTGATTGTAGGAGTTAGATTTCCTAAAGTTGTATTTGTAAATGTTGTGGAAAAGAGATTTGTATTTCCAGAAGTTGTCGTTGCAGTTAATCCAGCTGGAGTAGTTACAGTCCAAGAAATAGTTGTTCCTGAAACAGAAGGATTTGGTAAAGCTTCAAAATTCAATTGAGTGCCAGAACACTGCGCTCCTGTTGGTGCGATTTGTTGTCCGCCAATTACGTTAATAGGAGTGGAAACTGTAGCGCTAGAACATCCTCCCACTGCGGCGACAGTATAATCAATTGTTGTGCTGCCTCCTGGTGCACCTCCAGTAACAACTCCGTTTGAAACAGTTGCAATCGAAGTGTTTTGTGACGACCAAGTCGGTGTACCAATATAATAGCGAACAATAACAATTCCAGAACCACCTGAGCCACCAATTCCTGTTGTCGTCAAAGTTCCATTTGAGGTATTAACAATACAGTCTCCACCTCCTCCACCTCCTCCCGTATTTGCTATCCCTGAAACTCCACTAACTGAACTTGTCCCAGTTGCACTTCCTGCTCCACCTCCTCCTTGACCACCAGCGCCAGCTGGCGCTCCAGAACGATCCGAACCAGCTTTTGAACCTCCACCTCCTCCGGCAAACCAACCACTAGAGCCAAAAGACTGGAATTGAGGAAAATAAAGACCATCACCTCCCTTTGGAGAAACACCTGTTGTCCATGTTGCATTTCCTCCTGAACCGGCTCTACCTGCCTCAGCAAAACCACCACCACCACCCGTGTTTCTTGGATCATCTGTTCCAGCAGTTCCAGATGTTCCACCATTATTTCCCTGACTGGTAGTAGCAGTTCCTCCGTTAAAAATACTAGTACCGAAATTTATTGCTGCTCCACCTCCAGAACCGCCATTTTGACCATTATTTGTTGTAATAGCTGTCCCATCATGACTTCCTCCTCTACCACCGCCATTAGCGATAATTGATCCAAAAACAGAATTATTTCCGTTAGTTTCTGCAGCACCACCTGCTCCGATAGTTACTGTATAAGATGTTCCAGCGGTTAGTGTAAAATTTGAATTAAAAAGTAAGCCACCTGCTCCGCCACCACCACCGCGACCTGAGCCACCACCACCACCACCACCGACAACCAAGACCTCAGCAGCACCTGAAAAACCTGCAGGAACTATTAAAGTTCCATCAGTTGTAAATGTATGAATTCTGTACCCTCCCGAATTGGTTATTGTGCCACCTGTCGGATATTCTGGGGTTAGCGTTGTTGTTCCGTCCCAACATAAATTGGTTGAGCCAATAATGGCAGGAGATACTGGAACAGGATTTATTGTAACCGTAACAGCCAGACGAGATGCGCTTTCACAGCCTGAAACGGTTTGTGAGGCATAATAGGTTGCGTCATTACTCAAGCCTAAAGTAGTTGGTAGCAAATTACCACCTGAAGCAGCATAATACCATTTTATATCTGTTCCCGTTGCAATTAAACTTGCTATTGTAGGGGTTGAAGAGGAACAAAATGTTTGAGTAGCAGAGCCAGTTGGGGTTGTTGGGTTGCACGGGCAAACCAAATTAAATGTAGCTGAATACGTTCCTGTCCACTCTGGGTCAAGTAAAATATAATAAGTTATTCCTGCAGTAAATGTCATTGGCGTTATTGCGTTGTAAGTTCCAGTAAAAGCAATATCATCAATACAATTCCATCCACTCGAATTACAACCACCAGATGCTGGCTTCCAGAAAAAATCAATAAATTCACCGCCTGAAATGGCACTAACATTAAGTGTGTAGGTTCCAGTTGTTGGAGCTGTAAACTGAAATATTCGCTCTTGACCGGGTGTGTTATAACCACATGAAGTGACATCCCAACCAGCTCCAGTTCCTGAGAAATTGGCTGTAACTGAGGTGCTACAATCTGTAATAGTTGGAATGGATGCACATGGATCGTAAGGAGGGATTGGGCAAACCAAATTAAATGTAGCTGAATACGTTCCTGTTCCTTCAGGATCTAGTAAAATATAATAAGTGGTACCTGCAGTGAATGTCATTGGCGTTATTGCGTTGTAAGTTCCAGTAACACTAATATCATCAACACAGTTCCATCCACTCGAATTACAACCACCACTTGTAGCTTTCCAGAAAAAATCTATATACCCTCCTGAAATGGCACTAACATTAAGTGTGTAGGTTCCAGTTGTTGGAGCTGTAAACTGAAATATTCGTTCTTGACCGGGAGTTGCAAAACCACAAGAACCTGGGCTCCAGCCCGCACCTGTTCCAGTCATTGATGCAGTTGCGGAAGTGCCACATCCTGAAATTGTTGGAATGGATGCACATGGGTCGTAAGGAGTAACGCATCCGGTTAAGCGATATCGAAGTGATGCGTCTGCATTTAATGCAGCACAGGTACTGAAATTATTTGAATTATACCGAGTTAAAAAAATTGAATATGTCCCTGAAGTACCACAATACCAAGTAATGGCAGATTGAACACCGCAAAAATCATCACTTGTTGCTAAAACTGTACCTCCTATTCCAGTTGAATACAGTCTAAGATATGTATCAGATGTAGATAATCCGCATGTCTCGAAATAATACGTACAACCTGCAGTAGCAACAAAGTTGAAAGCCCTTCTTCCTGAATTATATGTGCTTGTTACTTGATTTGTTGTTGTAGGAACTATGGTTTCGTTTGATGCTTCAGTATTACAAAATTGAGCTCGATAATTTGTAATACTAATCAAAACAAAAACAACCGAAACAAAACTATTTTTTAGATCAAATTGCTTTTTAAAAAAAAGCAATTTGTCATTTATTTCTTTATAAATCCCTGCAAAAAAAGCCAATAAACTACTATTCAGATAGGACATATATCTTACAAAAACAATTGTTTCAAATACAATTTAACTTGCTAAAGTATAAAATTTCGATTTATTAACATAATTTTAATAGAAATTGTTTATTCTTCATTCAAATTCATCCAGAACCTTTTCAGCATTCTTTGCTAGTCTGGAATTGTAAAATAACCTTTCCAAGAAAATAAAAAGTGATTAATAATTTGTTGAAGGCTGGCTTGTTGATATTTTTGTTTCTTCTGAGAAGTACCTTATTATTTTTCTTTATTAAGTCAAAACCAAAAATATTGGTCTCTTTAGATTTTAAACTTTCGGATAGCTATGTTTGAGTTTCAAATACATAAGAAATATATATGAACTATATGAATTTTATTGCTGTTTATTTGAGCTATCTTCACCCGCCAAATTTAATACAATGAACCACGAAATATTCATGCAGCGCTGTTTGGATTTAGCCGAAAGAGGAAGAAATTTTGTGGCACCGAATCCAATGGTGGGTTGTGTTATCGTGAAAGATGATCGCATTATTGGAGAAGGTTTTCATCAGTTGTATGGACAAGCCCACGCCGAGGTAAACGCTATTCAAGCGGTAGAAAATCCCGCTTTGCTGGAAGGAGCGACCGTTTATGTTTCTTTAGAACCTTGTTCGCATCACGGCAAAACGCCCCCTTGCTCGGACTTGTTGATACGCAGTAAGGTGAAAACGGTAGTAGTTGGATGCAAGGATTCTAATCCTCAAGTTGGCGGAAAGGGAATTGCTCGTTTGCGAAAAGCAGGTATCGAAGTCATTGAAAATGTGTTAGAAAAAGAATGTCGTCAGCTGAACAAACGCTTTTTTACTTTCCACGAAAAACGGCGTCCCTATGTGACCTTGAAATGGGCGCAAACCTTGGACGGCTACCTCGATCGAGCGCGTAACGGGGAAACGGGTATCAATTGGATTTCGTCGCCCTTAACCAAAAGTTTGGTGCACAAATGGCGCGGTGACGAACAAAGTATTCTTGTAGGTCGCAATACCATTCTGAACGACAACCCTTCCTTGACCGTGCGCGAATTTGCCGGAAAAAATCCCGTTCGTATTGTGATTGACAGTCAATTAAAAATTGGTGATAGTTTGAATATTTTCTCAGACGATGCGCCCACTTTGATTTTTAATCGCCTAAAAAACGAGGTAAAAGAAAACGTGGAATGGATAAAAATTGCAGAAACAAGTACTAAAAACGTACTCGAGGAATTATATAAACGCGGCATTCATTCGGTATTTGTGGAAGGAGGAAGTCGTACTTTACAATATTTCATCGTGGACAACATGTGGGACGAAGCACGAGTTATCGTTGGCAACACCCGTTTCGGTGAAGGAGTGAAAGCCCCTGTTTTGAACCGAATTCCAGTTTCCACCATGGAAATGGACGAAGACCTCATTTACTTTTACCAACGCCGATGACAGCTCTTATTTTTTCCGTTCTTGCTTCGGCTTGTATTTTTTTGATTTTCAAACTTTTTCCAAAATGGGGGATTGACACCTTTCAAGCGATAGTTTTCAATTATTTCACCGCTTTTATTTGTGGAATAGCTTTGTTTCACAACGAATGGCAAGCGAGTTCATGGACGCATCGGGAGTGGTTGGCACCTGCGGTAATCGCGAGTTTGTTGTTCATCTCACTTTTTGTGATTATGGGTTTAAGTGCACAACGAAATGGTGTTGCGCCCACGTCGATTGCAGTAAAAATGAGCATGGCGTTGAGTGTGATTACAATGATAGCGTTTTACCATGAACCCTTAAGCGTATTGAAAATCAGTGGAATTATTTTAGCAATTGCAGGTGTGGTTAGCGTTTCCATTCCAGCAAAAACGGATGATGTAGAAGCGCGAAGTCCGTGGATGTTATTGGTGCTTTTCATTGGTTCCGGATTGTTGGACGTGGTGCTCAATGTAACGCAAGAACGTTTTTTAGCACATTTAAGTCCATCTTTGTTTTCAGCGATTGGATTCGGATTCGCAGGATTGTTGGGGCTGTTGATTTTAATGGTGCAAATCGTACTACGAAAAGCGCGTTTTGAATGGAAAAATCTCATCGCCGGAATTATTTTAGGCATCCCGAACTATTTTTCGATTTACCTTTTATTGGCGGCCTACACATCAACAGGTTGGACCGATTCGACAGTTTTAGCAGTTATCAACGTGAGCGTAGTCGGACTTGCGGCCGTATTGGGTTGGCTGATTTTTAAAGAGAAGATGACAAAACTTCGGATGATTGGATTTCTAGGCGCGATTGGCGCGATAGTGTGCATTTATTTTTCGGAAATTTAATTTGCTTCCGCCGCGGGGATATTCAATGTGCTAATGTCCTAATATGCTAATGAGCTAATGAGTTAATGTGCTAATTATTCAATGTGCTAATGAGTTAATGAGTTAATGCATTAATGTGCTTCCGCCATGTAGCTGTGCAAATTAAATTTTCCATTATACATTTTCAATCTTTCATTTTACGTTATTCATTTTCAATTCATTTCATCAGATAATACCGACGATGACATATAATGTCTCCGCCGCTGATGATTCGGTTTTTATCGAATGTCATGTCGGCATTATACCTCAAATAATTTAATAACCTCAGTTCGATTATTAAAATTGGATTCAGACCGCTCAGAAACAATGAGTTACAAATAACACTTTTGAAAGTGTATCGGGATACATTGAGAAAGTGTTATGAAGTAAATCGTTGTTTATCAGCGGAATAATTAAAATCTTTGCATAAAAACCAGTTATACTGCGTTGTTTCCTCTCAATTTAGCCCGCTAAATTTTCGAGCAAACGCCTTGTCTAGCAGATTTTTATGTCAATCTGAATTTCAATTTTAAAATCGAACTGAGGTTAATAAACTACATTATTCTTTACATTTGGTATAACACGCACGACAAAGTGGTTTGTATTTCTCGACTGCGCCTACCAAAACTTGTCCCTCTTCGCTAACGGTTCGGTGCGAGTATTGGGCTAAATTTCCACAGGAAACACAAATCGCATGGACTTTAGTGACATACTCAGCGATGCTCATCAAGGCAGGCATTGGACCAAAAGGAACGCCTTTGTAATCCATATCTAAACCTGCAAGAATGACGCGCACTCCCCTATTCGCTAGGTCATTACAAACCTTTGGCAAGTCCATATCAAAGAATTGTGCTTCATCAACAGCAACCACTTTTTCGCCCTTCCATTGTTCCAAAATTTCCTTTGAAGAATTGACAATGATGGCGTGAAATTCATTTCCTTGGTGACTAACGACTTTTTTCTTACTGTATCGATTATCAATTTCCGGTTTAAACATCACCAATTCTTGATTAGCGAACTCAGCGCGTCGCATTCTACGGATTAATTCTTCAGTCTTTCCCGAAAACATTGAACCACAAACGACTTCAATCCATCCATTTTGTCTTCCTTCACCTGGAAACTGTTCTAAAAACATACTTTTTACGTTGTTAACAATTAAGTTTAAATAAGTCGTTGTTCAAACAAAATAAGTACCCAACGACATTGTTTATTTTTGAGGGCTAAAGGTGGCTATTTCCTGCCGATTATCGGGTCAGGTCGTTAGCAACTTCGCCAGTTTGTTGAAAAAATAGAAGTTTACACACGATGAAAAATTTAATTTCTTCCCTCCAAATCGCTTTGGAAAACCTTGAAAAAGGAACCATTTCTCGCACAGAAATTGAGCAAATGACCAACGATGCACGTGAATTGTACGAGCGTTTGGTGGTATTGCGTTTCAAAGCGTATGAGCAATTGACCCAATCGTCTTTTGAGAAAGAAGTTTCCTTATCGGCTGATGTTTCCAATGAAGTTCAAGAAACCTTGATTGCAAAAGAAGCGCTCGTTGAAACTCCTGCCAGTGGCGCTTTCGATTTTTCACTTTTTGAAGAAGCAGTTGTAGCCGCTCCAATTGCGGAAACCGTTGCTCCAGCAGTAGCGGAAACGGTTGCTCCAGTAGCGGAAACGGTTGTTGAACCTGTTGCAGTGGAAACAAGCGCTCCAATCGAAATGGAAGTCGCAACACCTGAAGTGGAAGAACATATTTCGGTCACTACAAGTGAGGTGGTGATTGACAATCAAGAATTTGAAAAAACGCAAGAGGTGCATTCTATTGTTGAAGAAACACCAGTTGCAACCACCGTTATTGAAACGCAAACAACAAGCTACGAAGCAGTTGCACCAAAAGAAGAAGCGGTTAGCGCACCGTCAACAGGTTTTCAATCCGGTGTTCATCCGTATGTGCCCGCCATCAAAAAAGTGGAACAAAACATTCGTGGCAACTATTCCATCGTTCCATTAGAGACGTTGGTAGGTTCGTTTACTCTTGGTGAAAAATTGCAATTCATCAACCAACTTTTTAACGGATCAAGCGAGGCATTTTCCTCTGCAATTAAGAAATTAGATGGCTTAAGCGGAATGGATGAGGCACGCAATGTAGTTGCTGAAATCGTTGCTTCCAACGGTTGGGACATCGAAGGAGAGGCAACAGAAGAGTTTTTATTAAAAGTTTGCCGACGCTATGCGGCTACTCTTTCTGTTTAGTTTCGTTGTTGGAATCGGTTTTACTCAGACTCAACGGGTAAAAACGTTTGCACAACAATTATGCTCTCCTGAATTTCATGGTAGGGGCTACGTCAGCGGTGGAGATTCCATTGCGGCTGAATACATCGCCAGAACATTTCAAGAATTGGGGTTACGTCCCATAGGGAAAAGCTACTTTCAATCTTTTGAATTCAAAGCGCATACCTTTCCGGGTAAGATGCAATTTTCAAGTGATAAGCGCACGTTTCAACCGGGCGTTCATTACATCACCGATCCAGGATCCAACTCCATCAACGGAACCTACACCATTAAAGAAGTGGACGGAAAAACTTTACTTTCAAAGTCAGTTTCCATAGAAAAATCAGAAATTCTGGTCTGTCGTAACGTTGGTTTTTCTTCGGATTCCACACGGAAAATTCGAGAGAAATTGCACACCTTAGCACAACGCTACCCCATCGTTGAAGTAGTGAATACCAAATTAACGTGGTCGGTGGACCAAGAACATTACTTAAAATCCTATTTACAATTACAAGATTCGGTTTACACCAATGCGAGCTCGTTTAGTTTTGCAATTGACGCGAAGACAAAAATGCACACCGCACGCAACGTAATCGGATTTCTTCCTGCCAAGAAAAAGAAAGCGCCTTACTTTGTTTTAACTGCGCATTACGACCACCTCGGACGTATGGGAACAGCCACTTATTTCCCGGGTGCAAATGACAATGCTAGTGGCGTGGCGATGTTGGTCGCTTTGGCTGAAAAATTCGCTTCAAATAAATTGAAAGATTTTAATGTCGTATTCATTGCCTTTGCAGGCGAAGAAATTGGGTTATTGGGTTCTCAATTTTTCGTTCAACATGCCACTTTTCCCTTGCAGAAAGTCAAATTTCTTTTCAATCTTGATATTATGGGAAGCGGCGAAGAGGGAATCACCGTGGTCAATGCAACACTCTTTCCAGATGAATTCAAGCGTTTAGTTGCCATCAACGACGAAAAAAAATATTTAGCACAAGTAAAGTCACGAGGTCCTGCGGCTAATTCTGATCACTATTTCTTTACGCAGGCGGGCGTACCTGGGTTTTATGCCTATACGATGGGGCCGAACAAAAATTATCATGACATTTTCGATACCTATGACGCGCTTTCGTTCAAAGCATTTGACGCGCTTAGTTGTCTGTTGGAAGATTTCTTGAGAGGGTTTTAGCTTGCGGATTGAGGATTGCGGATTGCGGATTGCGGATTGCAGATTGCGGATTGAGGATTGAGGATTGCGGATTGAGGATTGAGGATTGCGGATTGCTTATTCAAGATTGCTAATTGCGGATTACGAATTGCTTATTGCGGATTCTTAATTCATAATCCGTAATTCATAATCCGTAATCCGTAATTTATAATCCGTAATTCATAATCCGTAATCCGTAATCCGTAATTCTAATTACTTACCTTTGCCAACTCATGTCGCTTTTAGGAAAATTCATGATTCGTTATAAGACCCCACAAGAAATTGAAATCATGCGCGAAGCTGCGCAAATCGTTAGTAGAACATTAGGACTAGTTGCCAAAAACATACAACCCGGAATTACACCCAATTACCTCAATCGCATCGCAGACGATTACATTCGTTCACAAAATGCCATCCCTGGTTTTTTAGGACTTTACGGCTGTCCAAGCACCTTGTTAATCTCTGTAAATGAACAAGTTGTTCACGGTTTACCAACTGACAAGCCCCTGCAAGAAGGCGATATTGTTTCCGTGGATTGTGGTTCTTTATATAAAGGATATTATGGCGACCACGCTTACACTTTTGAAGTGGGTGATGTGGGAGAAGAAAAACGAAAATTATGTCAAGTTACCAAGGAATGTCTTTACCTCGGAATTGAACAAGCAGTTGAAGGGAACACCATTGGCGACATTGGATATGCTATTCAAAAACACGCCTTAAACAACGGATACGGTGTTGTGAAAGACCTGGTGGGACATGGTTTGGGTAAAAAATTACACGAAGAACCACAAGTGCCGAACTTCGGAAAACCTGGAAAAGGACCACGAATTAAAGAAGGACTAACGATTGCCATTGAACCCATGATCAATATGGGAACTGCTAAAGTCCTGACACTTTCTGACAAATGGACGATTGTTACCGCAGACGGAAGACCTAGTGCCCATTTTGAACACAACGTCGCGGTGATAGACGGAAAACCTGAGATTTTATCCACCTTTGACTACGTTTACGAAGCCTTAAAACACTAATGGAAAAAGAACGTCGAGCGGTTACGTTGGTATTCTTTACGCTTGCCATGTACGTTTTCGGCATTTTCGTTGACCGAGGAGCTTTTTTAATCCCATTTCCACTTTTTGATTTCGTATTGATTGGGCTCGTTTTCCCTTTTGGAGTCTGGGCTTTTCAACGCGACGGTTGGAAGGTGAGTTTTCGATGGTTCTTGCTGTTGATGTACACCGTTTCCCGCTTGTTGAACAATCAAGTTTTCTGGGAATTTGCGCTGGATGAAGTCGCTTTCAACAACTTACTCCAATCCGATTGGAACTTGAAATTTAAAATTGGACAAGCCGCAGCTTTGAATTTGGTTTTTGTACACTGGTCGTTTCAGCACAAAGAAAAATCGAAGTATATTCTATTGATTACATTGTTGATTTTGAGCTTCTTGGGCTTGACATTTACTTTCTATTTCCTAGCTTTTTGGATAGTTCCCATTTTTATGGCCTACAATTTTTGGATTAAGCAACGATTGCCGTTTTTCTATCTATGGGTTACCATTGCCGTTTTTGACTTGTTGACGTGGCTGGCGATGACCTTGTTTTAGGGGTGTTGGGATTTTATGAGGGTTCGCCGTGGCGAAGAGGGAATGAATTTATGAGAAATGAGGGAATGAGAAATGAGGAATGAGGGTTTGCAGTGGCTGATATTCAATGTGCTAATGTGCTAATGTGCTAATTATTCAATGTGCTAATTATTCAATGTGCTAATGTGCTTCCGCGGTGGAGGAATAATGTGCTAATTATGAAGTGAGGGAAATTTTAGGCAGGTTGTTTTGAAAGTAGATGCAGGATGGTGTTGGTCCGTTTGCCGCCTTCTTGAAATAAAAGCTGTAATTTTCGAGGGATTTCTTGGTTTTTTAATACAAGTGCCGTCGTTTCGATAAATTGATTTTTGTTGCTGATTTCAAATGCAACACCTTCCTCAATAAATTGCATTGCTTCTGGAAATTTGGCGTGATTCGGACCGAAAAAAACGGGAATTCCGAAAACAGCGGGTTCCAAAATATTGTGCAACTTTCCTGAAAATCCACCGCCAATAAATGCCAACTTTCCAAAACGATATGCCAATGCCAACTGTCCGATCGTATCTAAAAGCAAGATTTGTTTTTCCTCCAGATTTTCAGGTGCTGTGTAAGTGCTAAGCTGTTTGCCAAATTTCATTTTTAATCGTGCGACATTTTTCGGACTTACATCGTGTGGTGCAACAATAAATTTCTCGTTTGGAAAGTGCTTAATCACCTCCAACAAGATTGCTTCTTCTTCCTCCCAAGAACTTCCAAAAACAATGGCTTTGTTGCTTTTAAGAAATTGAGAAAAGAGAACATCAGGCGCTTGTTGTAAATACCGTTCTCGATTAGCAATAACGTTATCAATTCTCAAATCACCCGTTACATACACGCGCTCTAAACCAATGGATTGTAGTAAATTCAAGGTAGTTTCGTCTTGCACAAAAAACGCTTCAAAAAGATGAAATTTTTTACGCAGCGACCTTCCATAAAATTGAAAATACATTTGATTCGGACGCATCAACGTGGACACGGAATACAACTTTGTACCAAAACGATGTGCCGCTTCGAGGTGATTGAACCAAAACTCATATTTGACAAAAAAAGCCCATTTCGGACGAATAGCTTCGATGAATTCCTGTGCATTTTTTCGGGTATCCAAAGGCAGATAAACTGCTTTGTCAACAAGATGATGTCGTTTGTGATAGTGTTCCATTCCCGAAGGAGAAAAAAAACTCACGACTAAAAAACGTTCTGGAAACTGTTGCTTCAGCGCATTCATTAAAGGTAAACCTTGATCAAATTCTCCTAAGGAAGCACAATGAAACCATAGCACCTCCCCCACATCTTTCGGTAATTGAAGCACCTGATTTTGACGACCATGAACCCAACGTTTTGCCTTATCGTTAAACAAAGCAGCAATTGAAATTCCGATGCCGAAAATTCGGATAAAAAGGGAATACATCGTCGATTAACTGTAATAGAAATCGCGCGGTTGGCGTTTATAAAAAGGTATGTACCAACCTACTTTGAAACCAAATTGTAAATCCAAACGAAGACTTTTAGAAACAGGAATATCGGGTTGGTCATAGAAAATTGTGCGTTGATTTTTGGTCAAGCCTTGTTGGATATAAAATCCGGTGTAAAAGTTCAAAGGTCCCCCGTTTGCTAAAAAAGAATAACCAATGAATTGATGAAAATTAAGACCTGTAGTTAGACGATCATAACCGCGTTTGTAGTCCAATTCTAGTTGTGGAATTACCTGATTATTACTTTCAATTCGCAAATGATGAAGCACGTAACCTGCACCAAAGTGACATAAAATGCCCGAGTTTTTATTTGGAGATAAAACGGGAAACAAGCGCCCGAAAGCCACATTAGCGTTGAACCCTCGAGGAAAAACCAAAATTGCTCCTGGAATGCCATTGATATCCGTAATGTTTCCGTAGTCGTCCACTAAATGATCAAAAATACCCGTCATGCGTACCTTACTTCCGAAAA
Source organism: Bacteroidota bacterium (assembly GCA_039795265.1). GTDB lineage: Bacteria > Bacteroidota > Bacteroidia > Flavobacteriales_D > Crocinitomicaceae > UBA952. The sequence continues at coordinate 68,276 of JBDKEM010000021.1, forward strand.
TATAATTGGCATCCACACTAAAAAACCAATTTCGCGCATTTTTGTATCCCGCACTGAACCCTAAATGATTTAAATAACCGTAGCGCTCAGCAAGATCGCCACCGGTCCAATTACCGCCATAATGAACGCCAATCAAGGGTGTAGCTATGGATGAATCTTTCACATTGCGTTGAGCAACAAGTGAAAGTGACAGTAAAAAGAAGGAAAAAAACGTAAAAATTCGAACCATGTTAATTTTAAAGAATTTCAGTTGATTTTTTATGGAAACAATTGTTAAACGAGTTTTGTAGCAATTAATTGTTTTGGCTAATCGACTCCGAACCAGACTTTCTCGAAAAACTTCATAGGTCGATCCGAATGCATGAATTTATTCCCACCATAAACTTTAGTAACACATACGTAGTTCTCATAGAATTGGACTTGTACCCAGGACAATCCTTCGGGATAACTGTCTGAAATTCCATAGAAAAAATAAGAACCATCGTCGTTGTAGCGTTTCTTAATCGGCGAATTAGCAGGACTTGCAATAAAGATACTTGCCCATTCTTCTGGAGTTGTTGTTTCGTCATTCGGAAAGATTTCAACTTGATAGGTGTTTCCTTGCCCTAATTCACGATGAATCAACAAAGTAGAACCATCTTCTTGCGCTATTTCCAAAGGTTTACCCGGAAAAAAAACCGTTAAACCAATATCCGGGTTACGGTATTGAAATTGTTTTTTAGAACGCACCTCCAGTTTTTCTTTCAGGGGAATTTCGCTCACGTTCCACGTCAGTTGTCTTAACTTATAACCTTTCGAACGCATCAAAGCTACCATTCCCTGAGATCCACCCAAATGTCCAGCACCAACGGCACAGAAAAATTGCGTTTTCGTTTTTAATAAATTGTCCAAATCCGTCACCATTTTCGTATTGCGATTGACAATTAGTTTCTCGTAAGCTGCTGCATCCAAAGTTAGATTCGCTCGCATAAATCGGTCGATTTGATAAATATCGCCTTTCAAATACAAATCAATCAATTTCTCACGGGAAAAATCGACCATCGTGGCATTTAGGACCTTTTTTTCAGAAAGCGGTAAATCGACCAATAAATCCATTTGTTGTTTCGCTGTTTCCAGTGGAAGATATTGTTTTCCAGCATTGTAACAGTAATTTTGAAAGTAAGCGTCGAGGAATTGTGGCATTCCATCTTCGGAACCGTAAGCTGTTTCCGTGCCTCTTGCATCCGCAGTGTATGGATTTCCTTCCTTGTCGTAAATGGTTGTCGGCAAAGTGCCCCGCGTATCAAAATCAGAAAACATGCTGAATAAGTCCACCTCAGTAATTATCGTTTTGGCACGTGACATCGCGACATAAACTGAATCGGCTAGACTAAAAACACGCTTATCATTCGAGTGAATTGACCCAAACAAATACGATTTTTCTTTCGAACCTGGAATGGAAATTTCCCATAACAATTGCTTGTCTATTGCGTTGTTTTGGGCAACAGTAGCTGACGACCAAATAAGAAAAAGGAAAACGGCGCTAATTAATTTCATCAATTTCAAAGGTAGTGAATCCGAACGATTATTCGAAGGTTGCTTTTAGACTTAAATCCAAACTATTGATTTTGTGAGTAAGCGCACCGATGGAAATATAATCAACTCCTGTTTCGGCATAGGCACGAATGGTAGTTTCATTGATACCACCAGACGCTTCTGTTTCATAAATGGATGGAATTAATTCAAGTGCTTTTTTTAATTCTTCAGGAGAAAAATTATCCAACATTATCCGATGAACCCCGCCCGTTTCAAGGACTTCCTTCAACTCTTCCATGTTACGTACCTCTACCTCAATTTTAAGGTCCTTTCCAATTGATTTCAAATATTCCTGTGTTTTCGTGATAGCGGCTCGGATTCCTCCTGCGTAGTCGATGTGGTTGTCTTTCAACATAATCATGTCGTATAAACCAAAACGATGATTGTCTCCGCCACCAATTTTTACCGCCATTTTCTCTAAAAGACGAACACCTGGTGTAGTTTTTCGGGTATCGAGCAAGGTTGTATTCGTTCCTTCAATAAGTTTCACCAAACGAGCCGTATGTGTTGCGATACCGCTCATGCGTTGCATAAAATTTAAGACCAAGCGCTCAGTAGTCAAAATCGACTGTGATGAACCTTCCACTGTTAAAACGATATCACCTGGTACAATGGTATCTCCATCATTTTTGAAAACGGTGATTGTCAAGTCGGGATCGTACATTTCATAAATGCGTAAGGCTACCTCAACACCCGCCAAGACTCCCGAGTCTTTTACCAACAATCGCGCTTTTCCTTTAGCATTTTGAGGTACACACGCCAACGTGGAATGATCGCCGTCGCCAATATCCTCACGAAGCGCATTCAAAATTATTTGATCAATCATGCTGCAAAATTAACCGAACCAAATCGATTTATGCGGTCTGCGGTTTACTTTTGTCGGCGATGGCAACGAATGAACAACTTCAAGCGAGTATTGACAACCTTCCTGAACGTCCTGGGGTGTATCAATATTTTGATAAAAGTGAAAAAATCATTTATGTTGGAAAGGCAAAAAATCTAAAAAAAAGGGTAAAATCCTACTTCACAAAACACCACGACAATTATAAAACGAAAGTACTCGTAAGCCACATTCACAGCCTGAAATTTATTGTGGTGGACAGTGAGTTGGACGCGCTTTTATTGGAAAACAACCTGATAAAAACCTATCAACCGAAGTATAACATTCAACTCAAGGACGACAAAACCTATCCTTGGATTGTGGTGAAAAACGAACCCTTTCCTCGGGTATTTCAGACGCGACAAAAACGCAACGACGGTTCCACTTATTTCGGTCCTTATCCGAATGTAAAAGTCATGCAAACTTTATTGTCGTTGATTCAAGAACGTTATACCTTGCGTACATGCGCTTTGGATTTGCAAGAGGACAAAATTGCAGCTGGAAAATTTAAAACCTGCCTGGAATTCCACATCGGACGTTGTAAAGCGCCATGCGTTGGTTATCAAAGTCGAACCGCTTACGATGAACTAATCGCTGAAATCTCGTTGCTTCTCAAAGGAAAAACACACCAATTACTCCAACAATTAAAACAAAAAATGGCGGATCATGCGGCCGCTTACGAATTTGAAAAAGCCCATGAAACGAAGCTATTGGTGGAGCAAATTGAGAAGTACCGATCGAAGTCGAGTATTGTTTCTCCTTCCATTTCTGATACGGATGTACTCACTTTTGATGAAGATGATAGCCGTTTCTTTTTCAATTATTTAGTAATCGAAGAAGGCGCGATTGTGCACGCTTTCACTTCAGAAGTTGTGCGCAAACTTGACGAAACCGCCGACGACATTTTGAGTTATATCTTACCCGAATTGCGCCAACGATTTGAAAGTAGTTCGAAACAAGTGGTCGTTGAGCAATTACCTCTGATCGAGTTGCCTGGCATGCAATTTAACGTCCCTTCTATCGGTGATAAAAAACGACTCATCGAATTGTCCAAACGGAACGTGAGTTATTACAAGTTGGAGCAATTGAAAAAGGCGACATTAACCGCACAACAACCTACTTCAACTGATCGTATTTTGGTGCAAATTCAGCACGACTTCAAATTGAAAGAATTGCCTGTCCATATTGAGTGTTTCGATAACTCGAATATTCAGGGAACACATCCAGTTTCGGCTTGTGTTGTTTTTAAAAATGCACGTCCGAGCAAAAAAGATTACCGCCATTTCAATGTAAAAACGGTGGAAGGTCCTGATGACTTTGCAACTATGAAAGAGGCCGTTTTCAGACGCTACCGCCGATTGTTGGAAGAAGATCAAAGTTTGCCACAACTCATCGTAATCGATGGTGGAAAGGGACAATTGGGCGCGGCATGTGAAGCACTTCGTGAATTAAACATATACGGAAAAGTAGCTATAGTGGGCATTGCAAAACGATTAGAGGAAATTTTCTTTCCTGGCGATATGTATCCGTTATACTTAGACAAGCGTTCAGAAAGTTTAAAAGTTATCCAATATTTGCGAAATGAGGCGCACCGTTTTGGTATCACTCATCACCGCAACCGAAGAAGTAAAGCAGCAGTCACTTCTGAATTAGAACAGATTGAAGGCATAGGCGAAAAAACAATTGAAATATTATTCAAGAAATTCAAATCCATCGAAGGCATCGAACAAGCAGAAGAAAGCGCACTTGAAGCAGTGGTGGGAAAAGCGAAAACGAAATTGTTGAAGGGGTATTTTGAGGGAAGGTGATTTGAGAATGTGCTAATGTGCTAATGGATTAATGTGCTAATGTTTCAATGTGCCAATTTGAGAATGGGGTAAGAAATTTAGGTCTGAGATTTAGTTTGGTTGCAATGTATTTCAAGAAAACAAAAAAGGCCGCCAAAATTGACAGCCTTTTCATAATTCTCAGGATAATTTTCTTGTTATTTTACTACAAATTGTAGGGTTTTGTTTTTGCCGTTTGTGGTTAATTGCATCATATAGACTCCTGCGGCTAAATTACTCGTATCAAAGATTAAGTGGTTTGCACCTTCGTTTGCTTTTACACTGCTTCTATGTGCAACTTTTCCAGTAATATCAGAAATAGTGACATTCACTGATTCAGCTGCTGTCATTGTAAATCGAACGTTCACCTCTGCATCAGTTGGGTTCGGGAACAATTGAACACCTTCCCAATTTTCAATCTCATTTAAGCCAACTACCACGTTATCCGAAGGTGCACCTTCATACAAATTGATGTCATCCAAATAAAGATTATTTCCACCATCACTTTCAAAACGGAATTTCATTTTAAAGTTTTCAAGGAAATAGTTACTTGTCACGTTAACCATGTGAACAGTCGTCCAGTCTGAGGTTTGTGTTGGTTTCCATGAAGTTGTCGCTGTTTGATTTGAAAGTTGCGTGCCACCAATGGTTTTGCGTGGTACCCAGTTTTGACCACAGTCTCCTGAAATAAAGACTTTCAAATATTCATAATTTGCCGTTGCTCTTTTTCTGTTAGCGTAACGGAAACTCAAAGTAACAGCACTTGAAGAAGGAACAGTTGATAAATCAATTGTGGAAGAAATCAATTCATCAACACACGATGCAGGCTGACCAAAGTTGACCAATTTCGCACATTTAGAACCACCGTATGCAGTAGTCGATTCAATATCAAAGCCATTGTTCGCATTCGGGTTATAGACCTCCCAATTTGGCAAATCATTTAAGGTTGTGTAACCCTCAAATCCTTCCCAGAAAGGAACTGTAGCCGAAGCAGGAAGCACGCGAATGAAGTTTGATTTCGTTTTTGAATTAGTAGTTGTACCGTCCGTCGCCGTTAACTTCACAGAGTAAAGTCCACTTTGAGAAAATACAATTACTGGATTCTGACTCGTTGCGGAAGATCCAGAAGCAAAGGTCCAGCCTGTACTTGGTGTAATTTCCCATGTCCAGCCAGTTACTAGGTTATAAGAAGCATCATTTAATTCAACTTGATCCCCCAAACAAACTGTATTACGTGGACTTGTGAAATCAGCACTGCATAAAAACGGATTTCCAGTTGCACCAACTGAGTTCAAGTTTGCTGTTTGCCAAATATTAAAACGACCCGTTGAAGTTTGTTGTAAAGCCGTGCGCATTCTTTCGACTTGACCAGCTGTAAACATTTTCGAACAATACGAATAGTCCATGTAATTCTCAACATTATCCTTTTGATCGAATCCCCAATAAGCATTGTCTGTGCTACAGGTGTTTGCATTTAATGCACATGAAGTAACACCAATACAGTTTGGGGTGTCATCAACACCATCGTCGGAACTACAAGAAGACGCATTTCCAGGATTATTATTTGGTCCCCATGTATGGGATAGATTTAACCAGTGACCTACTTCGTGTGTTAATGCACGTGAAGCAGTAACTGAACTAGTTCCAAATGACCCGACATAATTATGCAACATCCAAATTCCATTATTCATACTGGTAGCCGACCATGAACTTGGGTTGGTGGTATATCCTGCTGCGCCACCAATTTCAGCACAAATGAATACGTTAAGGTATTTATTTCCTGGCCAATTTCCTTGAAAAACATCATTGCCAGCTTTGATTGCATTCACTTGCACAGAACCATCAGAACCTGTGTTGGTCGCAGTTGACAATGTTCTGGTGATTCCCTTGAAACAGGCACCATTTGGCGCTTTCGTGGCAATTCTAAATTCAACTTCAACGTCCGTTGGCATTCCTTGAAAAGCAGTTTGAACGTTTTGGGCATCGGCATTAAGAAGTCTATAATCACGGTTCAAAATTGCCAAGGCATCCATAATTTGTGCATCGGAAATATTTTCTATTCCGCCGTTGTGAAGAACATGGAATACCACAGGAATCGTATAAACAACCCCTTTGTTTGTTCCGCCTTTTTTCAAGATTTGTTGAAATTCTTCTTCATCCTTTATCATTGCTTTTTTGATTTCAGGATTTTCTTTTAAGGCTGCCATTTTTTTGTGGGTGTGACAGTACTCCACGTGTTCACCTTCTCGAACATTCGACCAATCAATCGGTTGTTTCGTATGTTGTGAGAAAGCGACAGAAGATGTCCACATCAAAATCGCGGACAAGAGCATTTTTTTCATCTTCATGTTGACAGTTTTTCTAGTTTAGAGGTTCTAAAAATACGGATAAATCAATTACCAACGTTCTGACAAAACAAAAACATGGATGAACGGTTCGCGAAATAGGTAAATTGTGAAATTTATGTAAAATGAAAAATTGGGGCAACGCAATATCTACTTTTGCAACATGAAATCAAAATTAGCTTCCGAAACCTTAGCAATTACTACGAAAATTGTTTTACCAAACGACACGAACACATTAGGAAATCTATTTGGTGGTCAACTACTTGCATGGATGGATGTCATCGCGAGTGTTTCTGCTCACCGACATTCGAAACGTGTAGTTGTGACGGCATCTGTGAACCACGTTTCGTTTCAAAAACCGATCAAACATGCTTCGATTGTAACATTAGAAGCAAAAGTTTCTCGTTCGTTTAATTCTTCGATGGAAATATTTGTAGACGTTTTTGTAGAAGATCCAGTTACTGGAAACCGTGAAAAATGTAACGAGGCAATTTACACCTTTGTTGCTGTCGATCAAAATGGTGGTCCAATTCAAGTTCCGGAATTAATACCAGAAACAGAGGAAGAAAAAGAACGCTATGTTGGTGCTTTACGTCGCCGTCAATTGAGTTTGATTCTCGCTGGAAAAATGAAACCGTCCGACGCTACGGAGTTGAAGAAATTGTTTACGGAATAGAGATTACTAATTGCGGATTGCTAATTGCGGATTGCTAATTACTAATTGCGGATTGCTAATTGCGGATTGCTAATTACTAATTGCTTATTGCTAATTGCTTATTGCTAATTGCTTATTGCTAATTGAATCCGTTGTTCTAAATCCGTAATTCATAATCCGTAATTCATAATCCTTAATTAGCAATCCGAAATCAATCCAAACACGTACAAGGAGGATCGAATTTTATGTTCACCCAATGTAAATGCTGTTTTAGCTCTTTTTGAAAAATGGTTCCGTACATCGTTCCTGATAAATCTAGGTTTTCCAATTTATCCAATTCGTAAATACCTTTTCCGAGATTAGAAATTTCATTACTGTACAAGTCCAAAACCCTTAATTTCTTGCATTGGTTTAATAAATCAGGAAGATACGTTAATCGGTTATTGCTCATTCTCAACTGTTCAAGGTTATATAAACGCGTAATTGGAATCGGGAAAATTTCCAATTGATTATGATCTAAATCCAAATACTTTAGTTGGGAAAATTGATCTATCCAATTCGGGAGCGCGCTTAGCTTATTTCGACTTAAATTCAAGGATTCCAAATTTTTAAATTGCTTTAGAATCTCTGGAAGGTCAGAGAGTTTTTTTTTGGATAAAGTCAAGTGTTTCACAGAATCAGCAGGCAATAAAAGTGCTTCTTCTAAGGTTAGAAATTTTATCGATTGAGCCCAAGAAAGGTTAAATAGAAATAGAGCTAATGTAAGAGCGAGCCTTAGTTTCATCCGCCGAAAGTTGTTGTTTTAATTCGGTTAAATTATGAAATTCTTTTTCATCGCGTAGCCTTCTTAAAATGCTCACGGTGATTTTTTTCTCGTACAAGTCCCTTTCAAAATCCAAAAAATGAATTTCAACCCGCATTTCATTCCCTAATTCCTGCAAAGTTGGGCGCACGCCAATATTCATTAATCCAAAACACTTTTCGTTATCCACAAACGCGGCAACAAGGTAAACGCCGTGCCCAGGAATCAATTTATCAGCGGCAATCTGCGACAAATTTGCTGTTGGATAGCCAAGTGTTCGTCCGATTTGATTTCCTTTTACGACTGTGCCAGTTAAACAATACGGCGCTCCCAAATACAATCGAGCAGTTTCAACATCTCCTTCTGTAATGGCTTTTCGAATTTTCGTTGAGCTAATGTTATTGTCTTTAATTGCTGTTGCCTCTATTTCTTCCACAGAAAAATTGAACGCTTTTTGATGCTTTTTCAAAAAATCAATGTTTCCTTCTCGGTTGCGTCCGAATTGGTGATCATATCCAATGATAATTTTTGACGGAGCGATGTATTTCACCACTATATCTTCCAAAAACTGCATTGCGGTTAATGCTGAAAATTCTTTAGTAAACGGATGTATGATTAAATAATCCAAACCTGTTGATTCCAGTTTATCAATTTTTTCATCCATTGTTTGAAGGAGTTGTAAAGGATTTTCCGGAAACAAAACCGTTCTTGGATGTGGGTCAAAGGTTAAAAGTGCTGACTTTTTATTTTCTTTCCTTGCGATGTCCACAATGCGTCCAATCAACGATAAATGTCCTACATGAATTCCGTCGAACGTTCCGATAGTAAGAATCGGTTTATCCTTTGCAAATTGGTCGTTCAGCCCTTTAAAAATCTTCACGCGGCAAAGGTATTCAAATAAAGATTCGAAAAAAATTCGAAAAAATTCAATTTTAATGTTTTCATTACTTAATAAATTTAAAAATTAAATTTGCATCTCTTAAAAATAGCTTATGTCAAAAATTAAAGTAATCAATCCTGTTGTTGAGTTAGATGGTGACGAAATGACGCGCATCATTTGGAAATTTATAAAAGACAAACTTATACTTCCTTACCTCGATTTAGATATCAAATATTATGATTTGGGTATTGAAAAAAGAGATGAAACTTCCGACCAAATAACCGTGGATGCTGCAGAAGCTATTAAAAAATACCAAGTTGGAATTAAATGCGCGACAATCACACCTGACGAGGCTCGCGTAAAAGAATTCAATCTAAAATCCATGTGGAAATCACCAAACGGAACGATTCGAAATATTTTGGACGGAACCGTTTTTCGTGAGCCAATTGTGATGCAAAATGTTCCACGATTAGTAACTAATTGGACAGCTCCAATCATCGTTGGACGTCATGCATTTGGTGATCAATACCGTGCAACCGATGCTGTTTTCAAAGGAAAAGGTAAATTGACCATGACCTTCACTCCAGAAGACGGTGGCGAAACACAAACGTTTGAAGTGTATAATTTCAAAGGCGACGGAGTAGGAATGGCAATGTATAACACCGACGATTCCATTCAAGGTTTTGCACGTAGTTGCTTCAATATGGCGCTAACCAAAAAATGGCCTTTATACCTTTCAACGAAAAATACCATCTTAAAAAAATACGACGGACGTTTCAAAGATATTTTCGAAGAGATTTACCAAAAAGAATTCAAAACGCAGTTTGAAGCTGCTGGAATTGTTTACGAACACCGTTTAATCGACGACATGGTCGCATCGGCGTTAAAATGGAACGGTAACTTCGTTTGGGCTTGTAAAAACTACGACGGTGACGTTCAATCGGATACGGTTGCTCAAGGGTTTGGTTCGCTAGGTTTAATGACTTCTGTTTTGATAACGCCTGATGGAAAAATCATGGAAGCAGAAGCCGCTCACGGGACTGTTACGCGCCACTACCGCGATCACCAAGCAGGAAAGAAAACATCTACTAACCCAATCGCATCTATTTTTGCCTGGACTAGAGGTTTGGCATTCCGTGGAAAGTTAGACGAAAATCAAGAATTAATCAATTTCTGCAATACTCTAGAACAAGTTTGTATCGAAGCAGTTGAATCAGGAATTATGACAAAAGATTTAGCAGTTTGTATTCATGGAAATAAAGTAAATCATGGTGAACATTTTGTTTATACAGAAGAATTCTTGGATGAATTAGATCGTCGTTTACAAGCAAAAATGAATTAATTTAAAGTAAAATCATTCTTTTAAAAGACCGTTGTTTGAAAATTCGCAACGGTCTTTTTTATTTAAAGTATTTTCGCATCATGAAACTATACACCGACAAAATCTGCAAAACGTACAAAGGAAGAAAAGTTGTAAACGAAGTTTCTATTGAAGTGAACCAAGGAGAAATCGTAGGTTTATTAGGACCAAACGGTGCAGGAAAGACCACTAGTTTCTATATGATAGTTGGTTTGGTGCGTCCCGATAGCGGAAAGGTATTTTTAGAAAACACTGAAATCTCGAAACTGCCAATGTACAAACGTTCTCAAATGGGCATCGGCTACTTACCACAAGAGGTATCTGTTTTTAGAAAATTGAGTGTGGAAGATAACGTCATGGCGATTCTGGAAATGACTGACCTAAGTAAACCGCAACGAAAAGAAAAGTTAGAAAAATTATTGGAAGAGTTTAGCTTGACACATGTTCGGAAAAATCTTGGTGACCGACTTTCTGGTGGTGAAAAAAGAAGAACGGAAATTGCTCGTGCTTTGGCAACCGACCCAAAATTTGTTTTACTTGATGAACCATTCGCGGGTGTTGATCCGATTGCCGTCGAAGACATACAAAGTATTGTTTCTGAACTCAAACAGCGCAATATTGGGATTTTGATCACTGATCACAACGTACAGGAAACGCTTTCCATTACCGACCGGGCTTATTTACTTTTTGAAGGCGGAATTTTGAAATCTGGGACTGCTGAAGACCTCGCTAACGATGAACAAGTTCGTAAAGTTTACCTTGGTCAAAATTTCGTATTGAGAAAATAAGACTTTGAATAAAACATCTACCTACTCATCTTGTTATTTATATTTGAAAAAACTTATCGAATGCGTATTACACTATTTCTATTTATGTTCATAATCTGGTCGGGGCTACATTCACAAACCTATACCTTAGCACCTCTACCCTATCCTTCAAATGCCTACGAACCTTACATAGACACAAAAACAATGGAAGTACATCACGATAAGCACCACCAAGCTTACGTTGACAATTTAAATAAAGCCATTGCCGGAACGAGAATGGAAAAAACATCGCTGGATGAATTACTCATGTATGCTAGTTTTCGTCCTGATGCAGTTCGTAATAACGCTGGTGGACATTACAATCACACACTTTTTTGGGAAATTTTAGTCCCAAAAGAAAAACAATCTGGAATTATAAAAGCTGAATTTGATGCCGCAGTAAAAGCACAATATGGCTCTATTGATTCGTTGAAAAAATTAATTAATTCTGCTGCAAGTTCTCGTTTCGGTTCAGGATGGGCCTGGTTAATCGTGACGCCAGACAAAAAATTAATGGTTACCAGTACAGGAAATCAAGACAATCCAATTATGGACGTTGCTAAAGACCGTGGAATTCCAATTTTAGGAATTGATGTTTGGGAACACGCTTACTACCTTAAATACCAAAACAAACGCGCTGATTATCTTGCCAGTATTTGGAATTTAATTGATTGGGGAGTTGTTTCTGATAAATATGCTGCTGCCCTAACCAACCCGCTTTTAACGGCTATTGAAAAAGACAATTGGCAAGAATTAAAAGACTTCCACCGCGTTATGGGGGGAACCTTTCATCCAGCAGAAAAAGACGACTTTGCACCTCTAAAAAAGCGAAGTGGAGAGTTGCACGCAAAAGCAATTTTACTACGAAACTCTACCCCACCCGCTTCTTTAAATCAACCCGCAATTCAAGAAGCCATGATGAAATTGGAAAATCAATGTGCTGAAATTCATCAATTGACACAAAGCAAAAAAACGAAAGATAGCACGTTGAAGGCAAAAATCACTGCCGCTCATGACACTTTCCATGTGATTCAAGGTTTGTGTCACGATTAAAAAAATGACAGATAAACAACAGATTCTAAGCATCGTCATTCCATCTTTCGAGTCACCAAAAGTTCTTGAAAACAATTTGCCCGTTTTATTTCAATTCTTGAATTCCATAGATTTTGAAAGTGAGGTAATTGTTGTTAATGATGGTTCAAAAAACACAAAGGCTTATGATAAAATTGGCTTAGATTTCGGTTGTAAAATCATTCATTTACCTGCCAATGAAGGAAAAGGAACTGCGATAAAAACAGGTTTTTCAGTGGCTAAAGGAGGGCTGTTATTCTTCACTGATGCAGACATTCCATTTGAACCGAATAACTTTTTACGATTCATAGAAGCATTAAAAAAGAGTGAAATTGCTATTGGTGACCGACATCATCCCGATTCAGTTTACTTTGACCGTATTCCAAATCAGCGACGTTGGGGAAGTGGCATTTTCACTAATTTAGTACGAAACTGGATTTTAAAAGGATTTATGGACACCCAATGTGGACTCAAAGGATTTCAAAGACATGTCGCACTCGAACTCGTTAAAAAAACAAAAATTTCTGGTTTCGCCTTTGACGTTGAATGGCTAAAAATGGCACAATCAAAAAACTGGAAAATTGCTAAAGTTCCTGTAACTTTCAGGAATCAAGAAGGAAGTTCGGTGCGCCTATTTCGTCACGGTGCAACAATGCTATGGAATTTGGTTCAAATTAAATACATGAAATTTTGATTTCCTGAACAATCTAAAAAATTCATTTCTAACAAAACACTACCTTTGCATTTTACCGAAAACAGATGCAAAACAAGAAAATCCAATCCGCCCTTATTTCAGTTTATTACAAAGATGGTTTAGCTGAAATTGTTCAAGAATTACACAGAAACGACGTTCAAATTTTCTCCACTGGAGGAACTCAAGCCTTCATTGAAAATCTTGGAATTCCGGTAATTGCTGTTGAAACCTTGACTCAATTTCCTGAAATACTTGGCGGTCGCGTAAAAACCTTGCATCCAAAAGTTTTCGGAGGAATATTGAATCGTCGGGATTTGGAAAGTGATCAAGAAGCCGTTTTAACGCATGACATACCTAATATTGACTTGGTCATTGTCGATTTATATCCTTTCGAAGAAACAGTAACATCAGGTGCAAGCCATGAAGATATCATAGAAAAAATAGACATTGGAGGGATTTCACTCATTCGTGCTGCTGCAAAAAATTATAACGATGTGGTTATTGTTCCTTCTGTTAAGCATTATTCTTATTTGTTAAATTTGCTTCAAACCCAAGCAGGAAGTACAACTATTGAACAACGTCTTCATTTGGCTTCGGAAGCTTTTCATGTTTCCTCCCATTACGATACTCAAATACACCATTACTTAGCTGGTGAAAGCCCTTACTTCAAACAAAGTATCGGTGAAAAATCGGTTTTACGTTATGGTGAAAATCCACATCAGCAAGGAGCATTTTACGGAGATTTAGAAGCGATTTTCGACAAACTACACGGAAAAGAATTGTCTTATAACAATTTGTTGGATGTCGATGCAGCTGTTCAATTGATGGAAGAATTCAAAGCAGAAGGTCCAACTTTCGCTATTCTTAAACACAATAATGCCTGCGGATTAGCCACACGTGATACAATTAGCGAAGCCTACTCGGATGCATTAGCAGCTGATCCTGTGAGTGCTTTCGGTGGTATTTTGATTTCAAATGCCTATATTGACAAAGCAACTGCTGAAAAAATTAACGACCTTTTTTGCGAAGTTCTGATTGCTCCTGATTTTGATACTGAAGGATTAGAAATTTTGAAAAGCAAAAAGAATCGCATCATTCTAATTCAAAAAGAAACCATTTTACCAACGAAGCAATTCCGAACCATTTTGAACGGTGTTTTGGTGCAAGATAAAGATTTGAAATCAGAAATTAAATCCGACCTTCAAACCGTTACGAAGTGTAGTCCTACATCAACAGAAATTGACGATTTACTTTTTGCCAATAAACTGGTTAAGCACACCAAATCCAATACAATTATTCTAGCGAAAAATGGTCAATTATTGGCTAGCGGAACAGGTCAAACTTCACGAGTAGATGCACTTCGTCAAGCGATTCACAAAGCGCAATCTTTTGGTTTTGACTTGAATGGTGCAGTAATGGCGAGCGATGCGTTCTTTCCTTTTCCAGATTGCGTTGAAATTGCGAATGAAGCGGGTATTCATGCCGTTATTCAACCAGGTGGTTCGGTGAAGGATCAATTATCCATAGATTATTGTAATGAACACAACATGGCGATGGTTTTTACGGGAACACGTCATTTTAAACATTAATTTTACAAATTCGTCAAAGTTGAAACCTTTTTCAAAATAACACGAATAAAGGTTCAACCAATAAAGTGTAGCTATCACATGGGCTTATTTAGTTTTTTAACGCAAGAAATCGCAATTGACCTAGGAACGGCCAATACGCTTATCATTTGGAATGACAAAGTAGTGGTTGACGAACCGTCAATTGTCGCAAAAGATATTCAAACCGGCAAAGTGGTTGCCATCGGTAAGAAGGCACAACAGATGCACGGAAAAACCCATAAATTAATAGAGACCGTTCGTCCGTTGAAAGACGGTGTAATTGCCGACTTCCAAAGCGCGGAGCAAATGATTCGTGGAATGATTAAAATGATTAATCCAGGAAGAAGTCTTTTTAACCCAACCTTACGAATGGTGATTTGTATTCCTTCTGGAATAACTGAGGTAGAAAAACGGGCAGTTCGTGACTCTGCTGAACACGCTGGAGCGAAAGAAGTTTACCTCATCCACGAACCAATGGCTGCCGCAATCGGAATTGGAATCGACGTAGAAGAACCAATGGGAAACATGATTATCGATATCGGTGGAGGAACCTCAGAAATTGCCGTAATTGCCTTAGGTGGAATTGTTTGTGACAAATCTATCCGTATTGCTGGTGATGACTTTACAAGCGACATTGAGGAATACATGCGTCGTCAACACAACATTTTAGTAGGTGAAAGAACTGCGGAACAAATTAAAATCGAAGTTGGTGCAGCACTTACGGAATTGGATGAACCGCCAGCTGACTTTGCAGTTCGTGGGCGTGACTTGATGACGGGAATTCCTAAAGAGATTATGGTTTCTTACGTCGAAGTTGCGCACGCTTTAGACAAAACAATTTCAAAAATCGAAGAAGCGATTCTAAGTGCATTAGAGTTGACTCCGCCTGAATTATCCGCAGATATTTACAAAACAGGAATTTACCTTGCCGGAGGAGGTTCAATGCTTCGTGGCTTGGATAAACGTATATCCGCAAAAACGAAATTACCGGTTCACATTGCTGAAGATCCACTTCGTGCGGTTGCGCGCGGAACAAGCATTGCGTTGAAAAATATCGATAAGTATCAGTTCTTGATTCGCGACTAAAATACTGTCTACTAAGCTAGAGGAACTTCGATAACTAAAAGTCTGCTTTTTGTTTTCACATCAATGTAATTTTCACTTTTTCCGATGACTTCTAGTGCATCGCGTTCCGTTAGTAGTGTTGCGTTAATAGTAAGTTCTCCAGAAAGAAGAAAGAAAAAAACACCATTTTCATCGTCGTGGAGATGATAACTTATCTTCTGATTTTCATCAAATTCAGCCATTGACAACCATGCATTTTGATGAATTCTCAAGCTATTTTCCTCACCACTCGGAGAAACCAATACATTGAAAACATTTTCTTTCCAATTTTCACGATAATTGACTTGACCATAAGAGGGATTTAAATCCTTTTTATCAGGGAAAATCCAAATTTGTAAAAACTCAACCGAATCGTGGTGACTATTATTCATTTCAGAATGTTGCACACCTGTTCCCGCACTCATTATTTGGACTTCACCTTCTTGAATAACCGTTTCATTTCCCATGCTGTCACGGTGCTTCAAGCCGCCACTTAACGGAATACTGATGATTTCCATGTTTTCATGCGGATGTTTTGAAAATCCCATATCTGGCGCTACTTTGTCGTCGTTTAACACACGTAATGCTCCAAAATGAATACGTTCCGGATTGTAATAAGAACCAAAACTAAAAGAATGATGCGACTGTAACCAGCCAAAATTGACGCTTCCACGTTCGCTAGATGGAATTATTTTTGAATTATTTTGCATTGCTCGTTTTTAAGGACAAATCTAGAATTGAACTCACTTTAATAGTCTTGATTTAGGTTAGGAAAAGTATAAATGCAACAGGTTCATGTAACTTGTTGTATAAATGACACAAACATTTTTTAACAAACAGTGTTATGACATTAAAAAAAGAATACTTTTACCCTCCGATTTATTAAAGAATGTTATGAATTATACGCTCAATCAACTCCGCATATTCTTGAAAGTGGTTCAAAAAGAAAGTATAACGAAAGCTGCTGAAGAATTGTTTTTAACTCAACCAGCAGTATCAATTCAGTTAAAAAATTTCCAAGAGCAATTTGATATACCTTTAACTGAAATTGTAAATAAGCGTTTGTATGTCACTGACTTCGGTAGAGAGATTGCCTTAGCAACAGAAAACATCTTAAATGAAGTTCAAAAAATAAATCACAAAACTTCCGCATTTAAAGGACGAATGTCTGGAAAATTGCGCATTTCCGTTGTATCGACCGGTAAATACGTGATGCCTTATTTCCTTACAGGATTTATGAAAGAAAACCCGGATGTTGAATTAGCAATTAATGCCACTAATAAGTCCCGAGTGAATGAAACTTTGGAAAAAAACGAGGTGGATTTTGCATTGATGTCTGTTCTACCTGAAAATATTCGATTGCAACATGTCCAATTGATGCAAAACAAATTATTCTTTATTGGTAATACAGAAACAAAATTTGATAATCGCAAACATCCGGTAACATTATTAGAAAATCTTCCATTAATTTATCGAGAAGAAGGTTCGGCTACCCGAGCAGAAATGGAGAAGTTTATTCATGCGAACAAGATTAACGTTATGCCTCGAATGGAACTATCCTCCAACGAAGCCATAAAGCAATCCGTTATGGCGGGCTTAGGCTTTTCAATTCTTCCTTTAATTGGTTTAAAGAACGAATTGACGAATAACCAAGTACAAATCATTCAAGTACAAGGATTACCAATTATCACTAATTGGCATTTAGTTTGGTTAAATGAGAAAAAGCTGTCACCTGTTGCTACTTCTTTTCTCGATTATGTCAACCGCGAAAAAGACAATATCATAGCGAAATACTTCGATTGGTACGAAGGTTTTTAAAACTCCAACTTACACCCTAATTCTTTCAAGTCATTTATTATAAATTGTTTGGAAGCAGGGATTAAACAACTAATTTCACATTGCCAATCTTGCTGGAAGGATTGGATTTGAATCTCCATTTTCTTTAAAAGTGACATAATATTTGGAGTCGATTCATAACTAAAGGAGAATCGTAAATTAGTTGCATCCTCTGTTTCAATGATTTTCGCATTCTCCAACGCCAACTTTGATGCCGTTCGGTAAGCATTGATTAAACCTCCCACGCCAAGATTTATTCCGCCGTAATAACGTACTACAGCAATCATCACATTTGTCAAATCAAAGGATTGTATTTGTCCTAGAATTGGTGGACCTGCACTGTTTGAAGGTTCTCCATCATCGCTCGAACGGTACAACTTTTTCTCTGCACCTAATCGAAAAGCCGAACAAACATGAACGGCACCAGGATTACGTTTCCGAAGTTGCGAAATATGTTCCTTTATTTCTTCCTCTGTCTGCACAGGAAAGGCAAATGCAAAAAATTTAGAGCCTTTTTCTCGATAATCGCCTTCACTTGTTGACTCGATGGTTTTAAACATGAATGTAAAATTAAAAATACAGCTTCTTTGTTCTGTTATATTTCAATAATTTCGCACGAATGAAAAACCTAAAAAATAAAATCATTCGCTTTCTGAAATTCTTTTTTATTGGATTTTTCAGTCTGCTTGCACTCTATTTTATCACCTATTGGATTTTATCGTCAATTGAGGTGGAGGGTGAAACGGTCAATAATCCCACTATAGAAGTACAATTGATGCAATCGGGAGTACACTCTGATTTTGTACTTCCAATTAAAAACAAGCACAAAGATTGGCGAGAGGAATTTCCAATTGAAAACACGAATAGCAAAGACACTAATGTCCATTTTATAAGTATTGGTTGGGGTGATCGGGAATTTTACATGAACACACCAAGTTGGTCAGACCTCAGTGTTGGTACAGCATTTCGAGCCTCTTTTGGATTGAATAATTCAGCAATTCATGCCTTTTATTACTACGAATTACCCAAAGATAGAAAAGTCATTTCCATAAAAATAAGCGAAAGTCAATACAAAAAATTAGTGCGCTATATCGAGACTTCGTTAAGCAGAACAGCTACGGGTAAATCCAAATACATTCCACCTGTATTACAAGAAGTGATGTTCAACAACGACGCCTATTACGAAGCAAAGGAAAGTTATAGTATGTTTTTTACTTGCAACTGTTGGGTCAACGACGGACTTAAGGCGGCAGGAATGAAAGCCGTGGTTTGGACACCTTTTTCGGATGGGATTTTTGATTTATATGAAGAATAAATTCCTGATTCTAATTTTGTTGATGGCACAGCAACTTCACTCGCAACTACGCATTCTCGTTTTTATCAACGGAAATCGAGGGCCAAAAGCTGACAAAGAAATTTCTGACAATAAATTGTATGAAAAAGACAAAACGGGTTATTGGTATTCTTATGACGACACCATCATTTCACGATTTCAACCCATAAAAGCAGTTTATTTTGACGGTCATTTTCCCGTTAGCTATTCGATGCACCGAACAAATTTGCGTTTTGCTAAAGCTTATATCTTCTCGCGTTTTTGTTGGATTTCTAAAAAAAGTCGTTGGGTATTTAACCACAAGTTCAATCCAGAAGGCTTTAATTCACGTGTAGAAAGTGGGAGAATTGCTGCCCGTAACCTTATTGATTATTTCCAAAAGAATAAGTTTAATACGCAAGAAATAACCTTGGATTTTGTCACGCATAGTATGGGATACGCATACAGTATCGGTATGATTGAAGAGTTGACTGGAAAAGTTCGTTTTGGTAAAATGCTCTCCATTGCTCCTGAAAGTGCCGCTTTTAAAGGCTTCGATTTGTCGCTTTTCGAGGAGGTTTGGCAATACGGCTGTAACATGGAAGGCGATGGGGAGGCGATCTGTTGGCAAGATGGAATAGCACCACAAACTGGCATCCCGGGAATCGATAAATTGCCCAAAGAAAAAGGAGGTCGTGTTTTCATCCCAAAAGAATGGCCGAAGAAAAATCGAGGTTTTGTAAAAACGCATCACTTGAATTGGTTCCAATGGTTTCATTTAATCCAACCAAATCATCGCGGCTATTTCAAACCGTGAAAACAAATTATACTACCTTTGAATATGATTGAATACAACGTCTCTTTACTCCCTTTCAATACTTTTCAAATTGATGTTAAAGCCACTGGATTCGCCCGTTTTTCCTCTGTTTCCATTTTGTCGAACCTATTGAAAACGTGTTCGATTCGACCTTTACTGATTATTGGTGGAGGAAGTAATTTATTATTTACAAAAGACGTAGATGCTTTTGTTTTGAAAAATGAAATAACGGGAATTACCATTTTAAAGGAGGATGAAAAAAACGTCATTGTTGAAGTTGGAGGCGGTGAAGTTTGGCACGAATTCGTATGTTGGACAATTGAACACGGGTTCGGAGGTCTTGAGAATTTAAGTCTGATTCCGGGTAGTGTGGGAGCAAGTCCAATGCAGAATATTGGAGCGTATGGCGTTGAAATTAAAGACGTATTCGAACATCTTTACGCATTCAATCTCGCAACAAACGAAGAAGAAAAATTCGATGCATCAGCTTGTCGTTTTGGTTATCGCGACAGTGTTTTCAAACAAGAATTAAAAAACAAGTACGTCATCACCCGAGTCGCTTTTCGCTTGACAAAGCAACCAATAGTGAATACGAAATACGGTGCCATTTCCGACGAATTAGCAAAAAAAGGCATCACGGAACCAACAATTAAAGACGTAAGCGAAGCCGTAATCGCTATTCGTCAATCCAAATTGCCCGATCCGAAAGTGCTCGGAAACGCAGGAAGTTTCTTCAAAAATCCAGTTGTATCTGTCACTTTAGCTGAAAAGGTGAAGGAAGAGTTTCCCAACGCACCAATTTATCCCGTTAACGAAAATGAAGCGAAAATCGCAGCTGGTTGGCTCATCGAACAAACAGGATGGAAGGGCAAAAAAATCGGCTTTTGTGGGGTGCATACTCTACAAGCATTGGTGCTAGTGAATTATGGCGGAAGTACTGGAAACGAAGTGTTTTCAATGTCACAGTCAATCATTGATGCCGTGAAGGAAAAATTCGGAGTTGAATTGGAACGTGAGGTGAATATTTGGTAGGAACGATTTTTAGCAAGCTATTTTCCGTTCCAATTGGTCATCGTTAACTGTAGTCCAATCGAACAAAAACTCTTAATAAACTCCGTAGCTACTGAAATACGTTCTGGAAGTGCCAAATTTTCGTCTTTCGTCCATTTTCCTAGTACGTAGTCCGACTGACGTCCTTTCGCAAAATCACTACCAACACCGAAACGCAAACGCGCATACCCTTCTGTTTTCAAAGTCGCGTTAATATCTTTTAAACCGTTGTGTCCGCCATCGCTACCTTTTCCTTTCATCCGTAATTTCCCGAATGGCAAGGCAATATCATCGGTTATCACTAACAAATTTTCTAAGGGAATTTTTTCGGCTTGCATGTAATAATTGACCGCTTTTCCTGACAAGTTCATGTGAGTCGTTGGTTTTACAAGTATCAACGTTTTTCCCTTGTATTTCGCTTCGACGGTAAATGCACCTTTGTTCAATCGAAAATCTGCATTTAACTCCTTTGCTAATTCATCCAATACCTTGAAACCGATGTTGTGGCGCGTTTCCTCGTACTCAGCGCCCGGATTCCCTAAACCTACTATTAAAAATTTCATCGTTTTCTTATTACCATTGTGGACAGCTATCACATCCATTTTTAGGACGTAAGTAAAAAATTCCACCAACAACAATATCGCCTGCCGTGTAACCAAAATGATGGCGTGCGTAGGTGTCATAATTATTCGGACGCGTTTTCACCCGACTTTGTGCCATAAAGCCAGCGGCACCATTAAACTGCAAGAATATATGTTTGAAAAACTCCAAGCGAATTGCTGCATGACCAGAAACACCAAATCCAGACATGGAAGGCGTTGCTATGTCCTTTCTTCCAGCGAATGTAAAATCGTTGTAATTCAACAAACCACCGAAAGACGGACCAACCAGGGTAGTAAATAGAAAATTACCGTTGACCGTTTTAAACCACGGTTTGATATAGGTGAATTCCAAACGGATATAATTCATTCCATTGGTGTTTTCGTAGTGGAATTTTGGTTCTTCAGTAAATACCGTATCACCTCCATAAGTACCTGACCAATTCGTCACGTTGTCCACGCCTGGATTAATTCTCCCCGTCAACAAATACGGCTGATTGTGTTGCATAACGTATTTCATGTGGTCCCAACCCACGGAAACCATCCAATAATTTTTGAAATTGTAACCGATTCGAAAATTGAATTGAGGTTCAGTGAAATCCTTAATGCTGAAATATTTCGAAAAGTCTTTTGTAGGCCGATCTTTTGCCTGAACATTTGCTAAAGTAAAATCATAGCCTGGCCCAAAAAATTGGATTGTACTCCGCGTGTAGGCACTTCGGTTGTAACCCCAATAAAATGAAATTGTTCCTTCAGCATAAGATTTCTTCACCTTTTGGCGTTTGTATCCACGGTATTGAGCATTTCCAAAAAACGAAGAAATAAGAAAAACAACCAAAAGCAAATTTTTCATTCCGTACTTTTTTATCGAGCAATGATTTTGAGCCATTCTTTTTGTGTTAGAATTTTCTCTAAACGAAAATGAACGCTTTTGTCACGGTTATACCACTCACAAAGTCCAATTCCATCAGCGAAAAAATATTTAGCTTTCGCAGTATAGGACTGCTCTTTCTTAGTAAATGGATTCAAAACTGTCATCGAAATCTCATCTTGGCAAACTAAAGCATTTTTTTGCTCTTCAAGTACCGTTATTTTTTTTAGATTCAATGCCTTACGTTTGATTTCTTTTAAGATTAAAGTAGAATCCGTTACTCCGTGAAATTTGGAAGCAAACCACGTTTTTTCTCCGACTTTCCAAGGGAAAATAGGTGTTTTGTATAAAATTGCCTTTTCTTTCTTTTTGAAGCGGTCAACCACCATGTGATCGGCAACATCCAAGGAATCCACATTATAATTCATTGCTTCTAATACACGTCCGTCACTCGCATATCGTTCTACCACTATATGATGACCGTAACTATCATTCAAGCCATAAATCCGATGAAATTCCTCCTCTAAACCATGAGCCACATCCCGATACAAATACACTTTAGCAACCGTATCATATGGATAAAAATAATTGGCTAACGGATGTTTTGAAGCGACTTCCGACTTGTCCGAACACGACCAAAGTACTGCCAACAATAGAAAACCAAAAATCGTTATTCTCATTTTGTCATTTTTAGATAAGCTACCTCCTGCTCCGACAAATGACGGAACATTCCGCGGGGTAAATCTTTCTTTGTCAAACTTGCAAACTGAACACGATCCAGTTTTACAACGACATAACCCAGCGCTTCAAACAATCGACGAACGATTCGGTTTTTTCCGGAATGCAATTCGACGCCTACTTCACGATACGAACCTGCTTCCACAAATTCAACTTTATCCACTGCGGTTCTTCCATCTTCCAAATCAACACCTTTCAATAACTTTTCAATATCTTCCTTTGATACAGGTTTATTGAGTTCGACGTGATACAATTTCGTAGCTTGATATCGGGGATGTGTCAGTTTTTTTGCTAAGTCACCATCATTGGTAAACAACAGTAACCCCGTCGTTTCTTTATCCAAACGGCCAACGGGATAAATACGTTCACGGCAAGCTGTTTTCACTAAAGACATTACGGTTTTTCTACCGCGTGGATCGTCCATTGTGGTAATAAAACCTTTCGGTTTGTTAAGGAGAACGTAGCGTTTTTTCTCCAAATTAATGGTTTCGCCATCGTATTGAATGACGTCGTTACTTTGAATTTTGTATCCTAATTCAGTAACTATTTTCCCATTAACAGACACTACACCTGTTTGGATGAGTACATCTGCCTCTCGGCGCGAACAAACACCTGCATTGGATAAAAATTTATTGAGACGCACATTATCTTCCCGAAAGGAAGGAAGTGGGTCCCCTTTTTTCACTTTGATTTTAAAGTCGATGTATTTGCGTTTGTCGCGAGCGGTAACTGTTTTTTGTTCCTCTCCTTTTTTCTTTGCCGGTGATTTCTTCCCAGAAGCACTTTTCGGCTCGTTTGAACGAATTGATTTCATAATATGCTACAAAGTTATTGAATTTCATGGATTAATGTGATAATGAGGCAATGTGCTAATTGTTCAATGTGCTAATGAGGTAATGAGTCAATGTGCTAATGTTTTATTGTGCTAATGTGCTTCTAGCGCGACGAAGGTATATAAGCACATTTTTTTAAGAGCGAAATGAACTTTTTCACTAAATTAAGGTGAAAATTATAATTATGGAGTTAGAGCTTATTAAGAGAAACATTCTGGAAATCAGAGGAAAAAAGGTGATTTTGGATTATGAATTAGCAAAGATTTACGAGGTGGAAACGCGAGTCCTAAAGCAAGCCGTTAGAAGAAACATTGAAAGGTTTCCATCTGATTTTATGTTCGAGTTGACTAATGAAGAATTCGAAAACTTGACATCACAATTTGTGACATCAAGTTGGGGTGGTCAACGGCATCCTCCATTCGCCTTTACAGAACAAGGTGTTGCCATGCTTTCTAGTGTAATAAAAAGTAAAAAAGCAATTCAAATGAACATTGCTATCATGCGGGCTTTTGTGCTCTTGCGTCAGTTTGCGTTGACTTATCAGGAACTTTCAGAACAATTGCTGACGCTCGAACAACGACATGACCAAAAAATTAACGACATCGAAGAAGTCCTGAACTATTTGCTTCAAAAAGATACACGATTAAAATCTCAGGAAGAGAGGAAGAGGTTGGGGTATTAATGTGATAATTTGCTTCCACCGCGACGGGGAATATTAGCACATTTTTTTAGGAGCGAAATGAACTTTTTCACTAAATTAAGGTGAAAATTATAATTATGGAGTTAGAGCTTACTAAGAGAAACATTCTGGAAATCAGAGGGAAAAAAGTGATTTTGGATTATGAATTAGCAAAGATTTACGAGGTGGAAACGCGAGTCCTAAAGCAAGCCGTTAGAAGAAAAATTGAAAGGTTTCCTTCTGATTTTATGTTCGAGTTGACAAATGAAGAATGGCAATTTCAAAGATCACAATTTGTGATGTTAGATGGTGGAAAAGGTAAACACCCTAAATACTTACCTTTTGGTTTTACAGAACAAGGCGTTGCAATGTTAAGTGCTGTTCTCAATTCTCAAAAAGCAATTGAAACGAGCATTCACATTATGCGGGCTTTTGTGCTCTTGCGTCAGTTTGCGTTGACTTATCAAGAACTTTCAGAACAATTGCTAGCACTCGAACAACGACACGACCAAAAGTTTAACGACATCGAAGAAGTCTTGAACTATTTGCTTCAAAAAGATACACGATTGAAATCTCAGGAAGAGAGGAAGAGGTTGGGGTATTAATGTGCTAATGTTTTAATGTGCTAATTGTTCAATTAATCAATTGGCATATTAGCACATTACCTCATTCTACTTTCTTTTCCTCCTGTTTTTCAAATGCTTAACTACTCGTGGTGCGTCGAGCCAGTATATCAGTTTTAAGGAAACACTGTTCATGGGTCCATTTTCAAAGGTTTGCCGCATGTTGTTCCAATAGGCTTGTGCGTACAACAAATTAGAGGCAAAAATCGAATTCTTCCACACAAAATTGATTTCACTTCCAGGTTGAAAAACCCAACGGTATTGCATATCGATGGTGAATGCGTTGTAGTTGATGTCGTACGCTGAATTACCATCGGTATCCAATCCTGAATAGGTAATTGGACTTAAAGAACCGTCGTTTTGAAGGGTGAAAAACTGAAAATAATGTAAGGTAGATCGGTAATGTCGCAAACGAAAAGTTAGGTTCATTCGATTGGTAATGTTGTAATCCAAACTGATTGACGTTGTTGTATTTATTCGATTTCGTTGTCCAAAAACGATTCCATCAACAGATTCAGAGGGTTGACCGAAGGGATAAGCAAAACCACGTGAGTTCAATTCAAACCCTTGAGACCAGCCTGGAACCACAAAAATATGATCAGACAGACGAAAACGTGGGTTGAAATAATAATTATACTCGTTCCAATCTTTTTGATTTACATACACATAATTTGCTCCAGCGTCCAATGCAATGCGTTTTTGGTAATTTGAAGAAATCCAGAAACCGAAATTTTGCCAAAACGGATAATCGTACATATATCCCCATGTTCGTGGTTCAAAATAATCTTTAAAATTGGTAAATGTTCCGTCGCAAGTAATTCCAGCAGCGTCAAAGTTTCTAGTTACGACCACAAATCCAGCACTCCAAAATGAACCTGTATAAACATTCGGCGCAAATAATCGTGTCATAGAAACTGATCCGCGCCATGTTAAACGGGTCAATTTCGGTGATTTAGGTTTAAAAATACGGTAGGCAAAAGACGCTTCCAAATTCCGACGGTTATTCATAGCGTTGAAACCTAAATCGTTCGGATCAAATTTGTCGGATTCCTCCAAATACCCAACACCATAAATGAATGCACCACGTTGTTTATTAAAATTGAAATTGTAATTGTAACCTATATCGTTATTCGTATCGAAAAGCTTTGCGCTCAAGGTTCCTTTTCCATTAAAATTGAATTTATTTCCTTTGGTATTGATATTGAAATTTAATCCAGTAACATTGGCATCGTAAAAACTTCCTGCTCGCATCACACTCGTATTCGTGAAGGTAATGGAACTGTTGTTTTTTAAATTTTGATCGAGTACAACAACATTATAATTCGTCAACGGTGAAGCTAAAATTTGTCGTTCCTCCTTTGTTTCCTTATTGACAGCGGTAGCATATTGTTGCGCTGTAACTGCATTGAAGATTCCAATTCCTAAACCATTTTTTAAACGTCCAGACAATTTACTTGCATTGTACAACTGCGTCACAGAAGGAATGTTCGAAAGGTATTCATTGTCGCCAAGCAATGTTTTTAGTACGGAGTAAGGTGCCTGAATTCCAATGCGACGACTATAAAACAATCCGGCCTTAGTAAACAATTCGGTTCCCTCTGTAAAAAACTGACGGTTTTCGTTGAACTGCAATTCAAAAGGGCTGATATTCAATACTTGTTGATCAAAAACAACTTGTCCAAAATCGGGCACGAGTGTTACATCCAAGGTCAAGGCTTCGTTAATTCCATATTTGATATCCATTCCTCCATTATACGAAAAAGACGAACCGTCTGCCTTACTGTGATTAACATAACTGGATAAATATGGAATCAAAGCCAAACGCAAAGGAGGTTCGATGTTTTCTAAATTTGTAAGATCACCACTATCGAGTAAGTAATTCTCCAAGTCAGGATTTACAGGATGCCACGTTGATGATTCGCGGTATCGACTAATGTCTCTTGAAAAATTTATTCCCCAATCTTGTGTAGGCTTTTTAGGAAAACGCAAGGCGGAATATGGAATCCACATCTCAGCTTCCCAACCTTCATCCGTAATCGTAACAGCGCTGTTCCAAACCAAATTCAATTGATCGTTAAAATCATTTGACAATATTTTCGCATCTAATTGCACTCCCCTACTCGTTACACCAAAATAAAATCCATTTTGATTATCGTTGTACGTATCAATGAAAACACCAAAAACATCTAAATTCGGACTATACTCGTCGCGGATGCTTAACACCTTTGAGACTGAATCCGGTTGATCGTGACAAATCACTCCAATATAAAGCGCTTCATCATTGTATAAAACAGAAACTTCCGTGTTGCGAATGGATGGTTTTCCGGGATAGGGTTTAATTTGAGTGAATCCTTGAGTTCGCTGTGATTTCGACCAAATTTCTTCTTTTAGTGCGCCATCAACCGTGATGTGCTCAGTTATTCGTTCGGCTTTCAATTGGTATTGACCGAAAACAGAAGTACAAAGCAGCAATAAGAAAAATAGTAGTTGGGGTTTCATCAGCTGTCAAAATTAACGAAATACACGTTCCTTACCAGCAAAAGTATATCGCCGAACATCACGAACAACAACGTGCAAACAAGCTTGTCTAGGCTCATACGT
This sequence comes from Bacteroidota bacterium, assembly GCA_039795265.1. GTDB lineage: Bacteria > Bacteroidota > Bacteroidia > Flavobacteriales_D > Crocinitomicaceae > UBA952. Next base: position 95,840 of record JBDKEM010000021.1, read on the forward strand.
CACCCAACAATCTCCTCTTTCCCGCCGATTCCATAAAATTCCTGCTAAAGTTTCTTGTAAAAAAATAAGCTCCTCTTCATTGAGTTCCTTAGAAGCGCCAAATCTTTTGAAAGAAAAATCAATGCTATTGCCATTCAAATGCGGACTTTGTTCCGTTGCCGAGCGATTCCTTTTCACCAAGCGGGAAACAGTTTCTCGAGTACGAATCAAGGAAGTAACCACAATCTTATGCTTTTCTAACGGAGAATGTTGCACCGAATCGTGGAAAGCGGAAGCCACTTCCATTAAAAATCTTTCAGCGTATGGCACCAAATAAGGATAGGAAAAACGAAGACTATCGAGGAGAAAAAGTGGATTTGTTTCAATCGGAATTAGCGCGCCAATTTTTGCTAAACGTTCAAAATCGTGATGATTTTCCTGCGGTTCAATACCTTGTGTGGAAGAAATTGCCAAGTAATCCGGCAAACGATTGTTGAGCAGCGAAGTAAACTGACGTTTTGTGTAGTGCGGTAGGATTTTTCCTGAATTGATAATTGTTTCTTCATTCCCTGCCACTTTTTTAGGATGGGATTTAGGAGTATGGAAAAGAATTCCAGAAAGTAGAACCACAACAAGAATCCCAAATACAGAGGAGAATAAGCGCACAGGCAAAAGTAGAATAAATAAAAGTAAAGAATTATCTTGATTCCATTATAAATTCTCTAAACCGAATCCATTATATTCTATTTCATAGCTGTCTAAGTATCGAATTTCACGAATTAGCAGGGCGGCTTTCCTTGATTTTTTAGTAATTCAATTTTCTGTTCTGGATTATAGAATTTTTGTAAAGTTTTTGTTTTTCCGAAACTGACAATTCCGAAAGTTAGTAATCGTATTTAGACCACAATATCAAATCTACCAACGATGATAATATCAAATCATTTAAAACGAAAGTCCTTCCTACTCGGCGGAGGCAGGATACCTATGTGTCAACGCTGTGGCGTCTATCCGAATAACTCAACCTATGACCTCTAAAAGAAACTATGTAGTTTCAAATTTTTAACCACATAGAAACATAGTCCGCTAGCGCGAAGGATAGAGTGGGGTGCATTTTTTCAAGAAAACAGAGGTTCACATAGAGATTTAAAAACACCCCAAAATCGCTATGTGTCAACGCCTTGGCATCTATTTCAATCTCAAAACTAGGTAATCTATGTACCTATGTGGTTTTCAAATTTTTAACCACATAGAAACATAGTTCGCTAGCGGCGAATCATAGTTATAAGCATCTAAAAAAGTAATATAACATAGACATCACGGTGTGATACATAGACATTTTTGATTAATTAGATGCATCGTTATCAAATTTGAATTGGTGGTATGATTGAGGATATTCAATTCCGAAATGACTGTTTCGCATTTCTAAATCACTAATTTAACTTCAAACAAAAATTGGATATTTGCACCGATTTAAATCACGTATTATGATGTCAAAAATCATCCAACTTTTTTTCCTTTGCATGCTATCGACTTCAATTCGAGCGCAAACCACTTTAACACCCGCCGAGGTAGTTGAGGAAAATTTGGGATTTTATAACCAACGAAATATCGACGGTTTTATGCGCTCGTTTTCGGATAGTATTGTGCTTTACTCCTTCGGAAAGACCGAGCCCGTTGCAAAAGGAAAAGCTGGTATTGAAAAGGTTTATAAAGCGCTTTTTGAGAGTTCCCCTAACCTTCATTCGACCATTTTGCACCGAACCGTTCTCGGCAACAAAGTCATTGACCACGAATCCATCGTCGGAAGAAAAGGTAGTTCAACGCCCATCGAATTAGTGATGATTTATGAAGTTGAAAACAACAAAATTATTCGAATGACTGTGGTTCGAGAATAATTGATTTTCAGCTAATTAAATTTTTGTTTTTTCCCTCTTCTTCTTTCTAAGTAGGTTATATTAACAAATCTTAGTCTTTAAAACACTTTAAGTCTATTTTCAAGTAGTAAATGGTATAACTTTGCGCAATGTCACGATTTGAAAACTTAAAAGCGCAATTAGAACAACAAGACTGGCCAGGTGTCTATTGGTTTAAATTCATCATCGCCAACGACAATCAAAAAATGGCACAACTCTCCGCTTTATTCGATGAACATACCGAACTTCAATTCCATAATTCTTCTAACGGAAAATATGTTTCTGTTAGCGCAAAATTGGTGATGATGGACGCTGAAAGTGTCATCGAAATCTATCGTCAAGCAGCTGAAATAGAAGGCATAATCTCTCTCTAATGGAAAAAACAATTCAATTCTTACTTATTTCAATCTCGATTTTAGCGTTAGTTATTCTTTATCGTTTATTGCTTCGCCGATTTAGCCGTGGACGCGTACGACAAGAAGATTACTGTGTACTTTATAGCCTTGAAACCAATCCCGTAAATGGAGAAATTGAGTTTTACTTCACCACCCCCATTTCAAAAAAAGTAGCTTTCTACATTTGGAAAGAAAAAGAGATTGTTCAGTGCTTGCGTAACGAAGAATTTACTAAAGGAGGTCACATCATACGATTTGATAGTACAACGCTTGAAAATGGCGAATATTTCTTCGGAATAGTAACCGAGGCACAACAAACAATCAAGCGATTTAAGATACAGAATTAAGAAATGATTTCTCGGAGAAAAGCGGTTAAAAACACGGTTCTTGCTGGAGTAGGGACTGTTTTACTTCCCCAAATTCTGAATTCCTGCAACAAATTTCCCAAGTTAAAAAAAGGCGATTTTAATGGAGATGTTATTATCATCGGAGCAGGGGCAGCAGGATTGTATGCAGGTCATTTATTGAAGTCTTTGGATATCAACTTTACGATTTTAGAAGCCTCGCCTGTAATCGGTGGTAGAATGGGAAAACTGATTGGTTTTGCTGACTATCCCCTTGATTTAGGCGCTCAATGGCTACACGGTAAAAACAACCTTTTAGGAAAATTGATTAGAAAGACGAAAACCAAAATCACTTACGATAATACAGACATTTATTTTTGGTTTGAGAACAAAATCGAAGCCAATTTGCCAGACGAGGTGGAAGCTATTTTCTCTGGGAAAAACTTGCCTGACATCAGCTTTTTACAACATGCTCAAAACAAAGGTTTCGGGGAAAATTATCGCTATATCGTTGAAAACTTAGCGGGTGATCAAGGTGCTGCGGCATCAAACTTATCCGTTTATTGGAATCACAAGGAAGAAGAAGATTGGAATTCAGGTGACAAGGATTACAAATTCGAACAAACTTACTACGACCTGATAGCCAACCACGTAGCGCACAATATTGCCGATAAAATTTTGGTAAACACTCAAGTAAAAAGTATTGACTATTCGAATACTAAAATCAATTTGCAAGACCAAAATGGAACCACCTATGTAGCAGACAAAGTCATAATTTCGGTTCCAATTTCGGTTTTAAAAGACGGCGATATCAGCTTTATCCCTGCACTTCCTGAAGAAAAAACATCGGCTTTTCAGAAGATTGGAATGGGACCAGGTATGAAAGTCTTTCTAAAATTCAGTGAGAAATTCTTTCACGATAATATTTCTGGAGGACAAGTTTGTGCGGCTTATGCGAGTGAACATGTAGGAAAATCTGGTAATGATCACCTTTTACTCGCCTTTATAATGGGAGACCAAGCAGCGGCTTTAACAGTTCAAAGTGACGCACAAATCGTACAAGCTTTATTAAACGAATTGGAGATTTTTTACCCAGGAAAAGCACAATCTACTTTTCTCGACGCTTATGTCCAAGATTGGACAAAACATCCTTTTATTCGAGGTGCTTACGGATATAGCACAATTGGAATGGGAAATGCTCGAAGCATAGCGCAACAAAAAGTGGATAACAAATTATTTTTCGCTGGGGAAGCAATGCAATTGAATGCCAATCACCAAACAGCACATGGAGCAGTAGAATCAGGCTATTATGCCGTCGCAGAAATGTTAGAGGCATAAAAAAAGGTTGCCAATTTCTTGACAACCCTTCTCATTTTATTGTGGTAAAATTAGTTCTTCACAAATGATTTAACAACAGAACCATTTGCCGTTTTCAAACGAACAGAATAGAAACCATTGTTCAATTGATCAACTGGAATTTGGAAATCAGTTGCGTTTACTGCTTTTGTAACGATTGCTTTTCCTGCGTTATCATAAACTGAAAATTCAACAACATTTAAATCAGCGCTAACATTTAAGATTTCATTCGCTGGGTTTGGATACATTGAAATTGAACTTAATCCATTTTCTTCAATTGATACTAAGCTACAATCTACACAGTATCCCCAACATACTACAGGTAGAACAACATTTTCCGTTAATGTTAACTTTCTGTTTGTATAAGCGCCATCTGTAATTGTACATGTAGAACCAGGAGTTAACTCTTCTTGCCCTGTCCAGTTATCGTGAGAGAATTTATATTGGTAATCTCCTTCAGGTAAGTTTAAGGTAACTTCCCAAATGCCTGAACCAGCATTGGTCATTGGAGTACAACTTCCACACCAGTTGTTGAATGTACCGTTTAATTCAGGAGCCGTAAATGTTCCTGTGTATTGGCTCAAATCCACTTTAAAAGTAACCGATTTTGTAGTGTTCGTGCCGCAAGCCGCACAACTTTCCCAACAAACTACAGGTAATGTTGCAGCCTCTGATACGGTTAAACTACGGTTGGTATATGCTCCTGTAGTAATTGTACATGGAGAACCTTGTGTTAAGTTTTCTTGTCCTGCCCAAGCGTCGTGAGAAAACTTATACTCATAACTTCCAGCCTGTAATTCTACTGTTACCTCCCAAATAGTTCCACTTGTGTTCACCATTGGAGTACAGCTTCCACACCAGTTATTGAAAGTACCATTCACCTCAGGTGTTGTAAACGTTCCCGTATAATTCGCCATATCAACTTTGAATGTTATCGGGTAAGTTGTCACTTGTGTAGCTGATTGTTGTAAAACAACGTTGTCAATGAAAACATCATCATTGCTCAATCCCATTTCAAAACCAAGTTTCATATCGGTGTACGTGTTGTTCACAAGAAAGGTCGCTGTGTAAGTGTCCATTGTTGTGGTCAAGGTATAATCTTGCATGTGAACTGCTGCAAAACCACCTCCATTTTCTCCAAAGAACATTTTTACTGGTCGTCCGCTTACACTTGAACGTGCTTGAAATGAGATTTCATAGGTTTCACCTGTCACTAATGAAGAAATTTGTGTCGGCGTAAGAACTTGATTCAATTGAACCCACCAAGATTGTCCGCCAGCGTTGGTGATACCAGTAACATTGGCTTCCTCATTATTCGCTGAGTAAGTTGCAGTTACACCTTCCCAATCCGCTAGAAAAGTTGACCAAGAATTTAGCCCATCGTTAAAACTACCGTTGACAATTACGTTTTGACCAAACGTAAGGACGTTAAACAACAAGGCACATGAGAGTAAAATTTTATTTTTCATATACATCTATTTTGATTCAAAAATATAGCTTTTTGTTAAAAAAACAATAAGTAGGTTAATAAAAGTTTAAATAATTGTAAAAGCAACTGATATAGAAGCTCTTAACACATAGAACTAATCCACAACAAGAAAAGGGATATTAGCGGTTCCGACCTTATTTTTGCCGTCATAAACAAAAATGAAAAGTCGATATTGACCTGCTTTAGGAACAGAAAAAGCCACTTCATTTTGCGTCAACGTTTGACGACCAAAAATCCCATTTAATGGTTTCGGTGCAATCTCAGCATCACCACCAGATTTTTTATCGGTACTTTCAGGAATAACTTGCCAAACGTATTTCAATTTGTCGCCATCAACATCTGTGGATTTCACTTTCGCGTTGCATTTATCGCCTAATTTAAAAATGATGCTCTGATTTGCTTGTTGATTATTGAGTGAAAACGCATCAATACTTGGCGCGTGATTGGCAGGTTCTTTTCCACTCCAACCTCGAACAAGTACGTCCATAACCGCAGTTTCTTCACCTGTTTCTAAAAATAAATTGAACCAAGTTGACGTATGCTCCTGTTTATTTCCCCAGAGAAAAACGTAGGAGCCAAGACAGTTTTTTTTATCGGAAGCTATGGTTTCCATACTTTTCTGGTAAGTATTCGCTTTTTCTGTACTTGTTTCTTCAATGCTCGCACCCCATGAAGTTTTTTGCACTTCCCAATAGCCGTAAGGACCCCACTCTGTTACCATGTAGGGCTTTTTCCAACCATAAGATTGGATAGCCGAAGGAATGTAGGAAATGTTTCCATAGGTGTTCACTCCTAAAATATCCAGGCTTGGCGTATAACGATTGATTAACTTCACTTCAGCCACATCGAGTCCAGCAGTAACAGCAATTGTTGGGTGGTTCGGATCTTCTGATTTCACCATTTTACAAATTTCTTCGAGGTGTTTCCAAACGTCAAAATTGGTGTAATCTAAGTCCATTTCATTGCCCACCCCCCACATTAAAATCGCAGGATGATTTTTATATTTGCGAATTATCGTTCGAAAAGCGTCCAATTGTCCTTTTACAGCTACTTCGTTAGAATAGTCAAACCCTTGGCGTTCTTGCCCCATCCATAAACCAAAACAAACCGTTAAACCAAGCCTTTGCGCTTCTTCTAAAATTTCATCGGTTTCATTGGAAATCCCCCATGTTCGTATTGAGTTTCCGCCATAGCGTTTCAATTCTTCCATTTTAACGGAACCACCTGCACCTTTTACATAATAGGGTTCACCGTTACGGATTAATTGAAAACCACCATCTGGCAGAGCCTTAACTTCCACCTTTATCGCTTGAGCATTCAGGATAGAAACCAATAAAAGGTTTATTAAAAAGAAAATGGTTTTCATATTTTCCTATTTATAAACGCGAACATAATCCACTTCCATGTAGCGCGGTGTGACCATTCCTTGTACACTCACATTTCCTCCTAAATTCCCGCCAACGGCTGTATTGAGTAACAAATGAAATTTAGAATCGAAGGGCCAAGTTGCACCCGCATCTGGATCGTTGCGTTTGATTCGGTTGGACACCACATCGTCAATGTACCACACGATTTCTGTTTGATCCCATTCGACAGCGTAAACATGAAAATTGGAAGTAGCAGTAGTGAAAGGGATTTCGACTCCCTTATAGCGATGAACACCATCCGAATTCGCGAAATGGATGTAATGTAAAATCTTGTTTGGAGTATTGCCGACATACTCCATAATATCGATTTCCCCACTTATTGGCCATGGCTTTGTAGGATTAGAAGGTAACATCCAGAAGGCATGCCACAACCCTGGCGTATTATCCATTCGCATTCGTGCTTCAATACGCCCATGTTTGAAATCGCCTTTATTTAACGAACGGATTCGACCTGAGGTATAATCCATCCCTTCAAACGTCTGACGCTGCGAACGAATACGCAAAAGACCATTCTCTACTGTTATATTTTCTTTTCTGTAAAATTGCGCTTCATTATTTCCCCATAGGTAAAGTCCAACCGAACTCCCCGTTCCCAATTGCACTTCCCATTTGGATTCATCGAGTTCAGTACCGTCAAATTCATCGGACCAAATCAAAGTTTTAAACCCTTCTGGTGGATCGCTTTGTTTGCAGCTCGACAGCACCAAAAGTCCTACTGTCAAAAGGAATACTATCTTTTTCATCACTTCGTTTTTACTTGAATTTTCTGTTTCAATCTTCCAACGGCAATCACAAATTCGCCCGCTTCAACATCCCATTTATTGGATTTATTTACAAAAGCTAATTCAGAAATTGGAATTTGTATACACACTTTTTTCGCTTCTCCACCATTCAAATGCACCTTTTTAAAACCGCGCAAACGTTTCACACTCGGTGTTATACTTGCCACCAAATCGGTCGCATAAACTTGAACGACTTCTTTTCCTGCTCGCTTAGAAATGTTTTTTACGGTAACTGTCACTTCAATAAGTTCATCCCGATTAAAAGACGTTTTATTGAGTTTTAAATCAGCATATTGAAAATTGGAATAACTCAAACCAAAACCAAATTCCCACTGTGGATTGAAGGTGTTATACCCAAAATTTTTATCCAATAATTCGGTGTTTTTGTGGTCATAAAAAAGTAAGGAACCCGTATGTCGCGGATACGTAAACGGCAATTTCCCAGAAGGATTTTCTTCGCCAAAAAGTAATTTTGTTAGAGCTTGTCCACCCATGTCTCCAGGAAGATAGGTATGGAAAATCGCATCAGCTAACGGTTCGATTTCACGCACGATTAATGGACGATTAAAAGCAAAAACAAGAACTATTGGTTTTCCAGTTTTTTTAAGTTCTTGCACCAATCGTTGCTGCGCCAAGGGTAAGTTCAAATCTTCAATGTCACCCGGTTTTTCCGTATTGGGAATTTCTCCAAGGCAAACCAGAACCGCATCGTGATTTCGTGCAGTTCCTACCACAGCGGGAATGTTGACTTCTTCATTTAAGGAACTTCCCAAAATGAAAGAAACGTCGCCGTTGTTTGCCGCTTTAAGTGCCTGATAAATGGTCAAAGCACCTTTGGTATTATAGGTTGAATCCACACCTTGCCACGTATGTGTCCATGCTCCATTGATAATGTTCATGGAATTAGCCGCCGGACCACACACTAAAATTTTTGAACCCTTTTTGAGAGGTAGTAAATTGTTGTTGTTTTTCAACAAAGTGATGGACTCCAAGGCGGTTTTTAAGGCTTTATTTTTATGTTCTTTGGAAGCGAATTTGGTGTAGTAATCAAATTTAGGTATTGGATTTTTCAAGACACCCAGTTGTTTTTTGACCCATAAAATTCTTCTACACGACTCATCTAAACGACTTTCTGGAACTTCACCCGATTTTACTAAGTCAATTAACGCGCGATTGAAAGAATAATCGTTCGGGGTCATGCTCATGTCGATTCCCGCCATCACCGCCAATTTCACCGCCTCGCGCATGTCTTTCGCTACTTTATGGTCGCGGTAAAGTTTGATAATGTCTTCCCAATCCGTCACCACCAAACCTTTGAATCCCAATTCGTCGCGCAGTAATTTGGTTAAAATATCATGGTCGGCATGAACCGGAATTCCATTCAACTCACCAGAGTTTACCATTAAAGTAAGCGCATTCTCAGCTATTGCCGCTTGAAATGTAGGTAAAAAATATTCGCGCAATTGACGTTCGGGAATCCAAGCTGGCGTACGGTCTTTTCCAGAAATTGGCATACTGTATCCCAAAAAATGCTTCATACATGCAGCTACTTTTTCGGGGTTGGATGGGTCATTTCCTTGATAGCCTTTTATCGCTGCTTTCGCCATTGATTTCGCAAGGAACACATCTTCACCATAGGTTTCAAAGAAGCGCGACCAAAGCGGTTGACGTGCCAAGTCCAAGACGGGAGAGAAATTCCATGGGATTCCTGATGCGCGACATTCATAGGCCGTTACCGCTGCGCCTTCTTCTACCAGTTCTGGATTCCAAGTTGCGGCTTGACCAATTTGCTGTGGAAACAAGGTCGCGTCCATTGTGTAATTAACGCCATGAATAGCATCGATACCATATAAAATAGGAATTTTCGTTCCTTCTTTCGCTGCTTTCGTTTGAATCATGGTAATGATTTCTTTCCAATGCTCACGCGAATAAGTGTGCCCTCCAACGTTTAAAATTGATCCGACATAAAAATGATTGATTGCAGAGTCCAATTTTTTCGCATCCAATTGATGCGGTTCGACTAAATTGAAGACCTCACCTTTTGAAATAACATCTAGGTTGATTTGCGTCATTTGACCGACTTTTTGTTCGATACTCATTTTGGAAACCATCTCCTCAATGTCGCTACCATAAAATTCGGCATCTACATTTTTCTGACCGCAAGCAAAAAGTAAAAAGAGGAAAGAAAGTAAAGCTAAATATTTCATTTATTGTCAATTATGTTCATGGATTCGATTTCCAGTTGACCATTTCCAATTCCTTCAAAACGCAACTGTTTGATTTGATCGAGGGTAAAACCGTTTTTCTCTAATTCTAACTCTTTTAATGGAATTTGAATTGTTCGCCAATCCGAGGAAATTGAGCCTTTATCCTGGTAAATCATCGAATTTTTGCCTTTAAAATCTTCTAAGAAGAGGTTGAATGCCGATGCGTTTGAGGTTTTTAACTTGATGCTTAGCACTGCATTTTCAGTAATTCCTCTAAAATTGATTTGGTACCAACCGTTCCAATTGATTCCCCAAGTTGCGTTACAATCGGAATAAGTCCATTGAATTAGATTATTGTTTAATTCCAATTTTTGGCAATTATCGTCGTCCGATTTCCACGAACTGAACTCAAAATCCGCTGCTTGAAAGATCACTTGATTGGGATTCCCTTTCGGTTTCATTGCTTCCACAGAGGCTCTAAATTGCTGGTATTCATTTGGAGAATAGTCCATTAATTGAATTTCATCCAAATAGAAACTTCCCGCGCCTTCCAGCTGAAATTGCATTTGTTTGATTGCCCGAATGTTGACCATTTCTTCCATAATCGGAAAATCCCACAGCGGAACAATGACTTGTCGCCAGTTGGTATCAATTAATAAACCATTCAAATATTTTTTGGTGTCGATGTACAAATAGGAACCTCCACCAGAAAAATCCTCCAATGCAGCAACGATTGGAAGTGCGCCGTTCGTTTTTTCTTGAGTGCGCACGTAAAAAGTGAGTGCTTTGTGCTTTCTTTCTTCAGACATGTCCACCGCTGTCCAATTGGAGAAACTATTTCCAAAACCAATCCATTCACATCCTTTCGACTTGTCCCATGAAAGTTTTATGCTGTTTTTGCCCTCGTAGGCCACTTTATTTGAAATTTTGAAATCACCACAATAAAAAAGAGAGTTCCACAAACTTCCTTGTGCTTCGCTGAAAATTATGGACTCCACGCGGTTTTCCGAAGGCGTTGTTTCATAGTGATCATACAATTCTTGTTGCTGGAATTGCACGATTTGACATGAACCTAAAAGGAAAAAAAGAACCGCTATGTTTACTAATTTAATCAAGGCTGATATGGTTCGTTAACAGTAAAAATCAAGTGGTCAGCATACGCTTTCGCATTTCCACCAGCAGGATTAGCGAGGAAAAACACGTTGATGGAAATCAACTTTGAAGGCTCTGTCAATCCGTTTCCATTCGTTTCTTGTACGGCTCCTTGATTATCGTATTTCAAATCGGCATATTTTTTAGAGATCAAGTCCCAATCCATCGTGTTTGACCAATATTCCATTTTGAAGCGGTCTTCTGTATTTGGATCAAATACACCATCGCCATTGTCATCTTCATCAAACCAAAACAACAAAAACGAATTTTGTGGACCTACGTTTTGAATCGCTTTAAATGCCAAATTGAAGAATAAATTGTTCGCACTAGCAGGTAAATTGAATGTTCCCGAAGACGGTTTTACTGTAACCGAACCAATTGCCCAATCCCAACCTACAGTTCCGTTCCAAGAATAAAAACACGATCCTTTCGCGGCTTGATTGGCATCACAATTAATGTTTCCTTGTACAGTGCTCTGGTTGAATTGCTGCCAAGTGGAACTAATTCCGTTTTCAAAACTTGTTATTAAGTAGCCTTGATCCTGTTTTAATCCCGTAATCAGCACTGAATCTGTAATTATAGGACTTCCTTCTTCATTTGGAAAAGTAATGGTGATGTAGGCTTTCTCCAGATTGAAACTTGGATATTTGTTCGCTCCACCCGTCCATACAGCATTTTGAAGGGATAAAGTTCTGTCGTTACCAGTAATTGTTCTAACCGCACCTGAATTTTCACCTTCTATGCGAATCACCCAATTGGTGTTTTTTGATAGTTCCATATTGAAAACTACTTTCTGACCTGTTGAAAAATCCACTTCGTAATTCCCAACGTTCAAATCTTGAAGCACAGTAAATGGTCCGTAAGTATCGGATAAACTAGGACCTTCGAAATTGTTTTTGTCCAACTTTCTACATCCGACGAGTAGCGTGGTCAAAACGAAAAATAATAGTACTCTATTCATTTTTAGAAATTTAGGGAGTAAAGAATATTGAACTGTGAAATTCCATAGTTAATACCAGCGGGAACATTGTTTTTAATTTGATGTAATTGATAGTTGAGCAAAAGTTGATTTTTCTCGCTGAATTTGTAACGGAACCCCGCAGCATAGGTCGTTTCGCTCAAATCAATAGTCGTTGGTAGAAAATTGTTCACGGTGTTGAAAACAGTGCGCTCGGTGATGAACTCATTTCCTTTTGCAGTAAAATATTTCGCACCCAAGAGCAAATCCAATTTTCCAACCAAGCGGAATGATAAACCTGCATCAATGAGCGTACTAGAAAGTTTGACTTTTTCATACACCTCTCCCCCACGACTGGTTAAATCGTGACGAATTCCGAAATTGACCAAAATTTCTCTTTTCCACTTAAAGAAATCGTTGATTCCCAAAGTCATTCCAGCTGCAATCGACGTGAAGGCTTTTTTCACATTCGTACCTGATCCGCGCGACTCAAACATTTGTGCCACTTGAACAAAGCTTTTCTTGAATTTCAAGGAATCCTTTTGTTCCATGTTCAAATAAACCCCTCGTCGATTGGGTGTTGCGATTCCATAAGGATTCACATTGTTGTACGCCGCATTGTACGCCATCAGCTGTTCTGAAATTTGATAGGAATAACCTGCGTTGAAATTCATCATGTCTGCAATCGTCACATTTCTTCCAACAGCTGCGTTGGTATATTGTTGAAAAACAGCAGGGAATTTATTAAAATCAACACGTTTGGTCTGTGCCCCTGGTGAGAAAAAATTGGCGCCAACATCTTTATAACCAATGGTAGTTTTTATCTTCGATTTTTTGTCTTCCAAATTAAATGAAGCGTCATAGAACCAATCATTTTGTTTTTCAGGTGCTAAAGGACTTTGGTAGTTGCTGTACTTGACATTTGAAAAACCAGCTTCGGCGTCCAAGCCCCATTTCAAGGTTTTATTAATTGGTCGCGAATACTTCATGCTACCCGAATGAACGTTATTGGAATAGCGAATGCTGTCGTTTATCGTTTCTTTTAAATCAAACAAATTGATGTTATTGTAAGCAAATTGTAAGTTCTCGTTTTGTTTCCAAGTTACCATTCCTCCACCGTAAAGTCGTTCTGGAATTGAGATTCCATTTGTTGGGCGTTGACGCGTTAGGAAACCTTTGAACTCGATTGCTTTTAAGAATTTATTGAATTTTAGCCCAAAAGCGATTTGTGCTCCTTGCATACGCCAGGTATTTTCGGGAAGATAAAACATATCGTAGTGTACAATTTGACGGCGCAATGCAAAGACTTCTGCTTCGTTAACAATTCCTTCTTCTTGAAAATTGTACAAAGTATATGGCGTCATTTTCACGTCGATGTCTCCAAGATTGTATTTCACTACTTTCCCTGCAACGCCATTCAAAGTCAATTGTCGTACATTGAAAGAAACACCTCCTCCCCAAAATCCACCAAATTCATTCCGAATTCGGAAATTACTAATGATTTCTGTGCTTGAATTTGGAAAAATGCTAAATCCTAAATCTACCAAAGTATGCCCGTAATTTGCTCTTGGTGCATTGATTGTGTCTAATGCGTCATCGATGAGCATTTTTTGAGCAAATAAATAGCCACGAGCGGCACCGTTCACCTGAAATTTCCGGTCTTGACTCCAGAAATTGTGCGTGAGTAGTAAGACTAAAATTAGAGTTGTAAAGTGCTTCATCAGAAAAATATTTTTAGTTCCAAAGTGGATTCGTGGCCTTTAAAATTGTCTAGTTCAAAACTGCGATCGGAGTAATTAAACCAACGATGCCTAAAATAAAGTCCAGTATTTTCGGCAATCATGTAGTCGAAACCAAGTCCAAATCCGAGGTTGCTCTGATTAAGGGGGCGTTTGGAATCCAAATCCACGCGAGTGCTGTAATTTCCGATTATACGCTCCCAACCAGAATAGAAATTCAGCATGAACTCAGGAGTAAGGGAAAAATAGGCTTCAAGTTGATGGGAATAGTGGCGGATGTATGCTTTTTCTGTGAAAACGGTAATCGGTGAAAATTTGGGTTGAACGGAATTATAAGCACCGACATAAAACATGTAAAGTTGTTTTCCAAAAAGTTTTAGTTTGTACTTCAATTGAAATTCCATGTTACTGAAATTTTTGTCGTTCAACGGTTTGCCATCGTCGTCTAAATCAGTTAAACCAACCGTTTGAAAAACAGAGCGAAACAAAACACTTTTACGTCCATAGGGACCAACATTGGAAGGAAATCCCCAACGCCAAAACCGCGCCATAGTCAAACTATTTATGGTATAACCCACGCTTATTTCATCGTTTATTTTCTCGATTTCCTTAGAAACCCCTAAAGCTAAAGCCCCTTTTAATGCTCCCACTTTGAAATCACCATTTACGCTAAATCCTTGGCGATTATTGGTCATTTGAGTGATGCCGACCATCGCACTTCCATTTTGTTGCAAGACACCGTTGGAACCAATAACGACGGCACCAGTAGAAGATGCGGATTGCAAGTCAGTTACAGATGTATTAATGAATTCACTATTGTTATTCATTGCATTCGGACTGATTCGGAAAACGTGAAATTGAAGCGGGATTTTTGTCAAAACTTTATCTGTTTTCACTTTTAGGGTGATCATTTCACCAACGGGAAGATCCATATATTTTGCCAATCCAACTTCTCCTGCAATTGCTATTTTTTTAAAGGTCAAATCGGCATCAAACGTTGCTACATATTGATCAATTGGCGTGGTTGTTAACTCGTCGAGGAAAGTTCTTCGGTTTAAGGTGTTGAGACTCAATTTGTGTTTGTCAATCGTTTTTATCAATCTACCTCCGTAAACAAAGTTTGGAACAGTATTGCGGTAAAATTGAATAAACGATTGGTTGGGTTCGTTTTCTGGCACTTCGGTTTGCGTGTAAAAAGAAGAACCTGCATTTTGAGTTTTTCCGTAAATTAAATTGGCTGAAAGGTTCCACGGAAGTTCGGTGACATCCATGATAAAACCTTGAACGGCTTGGTTTGCCCAACGTGCATCTTGGGTTATCGCTCCTTTGTCGTAATATTCGGAATAGCGTTTGTCGATGAATTTGAATTGCGGATCCCACGGATTGCGTTCAAACAAGCTAAATCGGTTGAAACCAAAAAACGAGCGCATGGTAAAAGCCGTCATGTTGTGCCAATGAATTCCGCCCATTTTGATGGAAAAATTCCCAATTTCGGTATTGAAATTCCCGTAAAGATTGATACCTAACTGAAGATTGCGGTAGTAATTGAACTGTCCGTTGTTCTGATTCCAAACCACCAAATCGGTACCGAAGGATGTTTGCGAATTTACGCGTCCATTGAAATTCAAGGTCAATTCTGGAAGTTGTGTATCGTCGCCAATTAAAATAGAACGGCCTTTCAAATTTGTCGGAACACCATTCACATTATTTATTGTATAAGGATTTGGCAACATTCGATATTGCGCATAAAAACGATACACACCGTTGATGGTAAAACTTTCTAAAGGTGCTCTTTTGATGGACTTTTCTGTTGATTTTTTCAAGGTGTCGACTAACACAAGTTTGCTTTTAGGAAATTTTTCTTGGGAGAAACTGAACGAACTGCAACAAACAAAGAAGGCAAGCCAACTCCAATTCCTAAGAATGACAATGAAAGTTGTAGGTTGGATTAGCTGCATAGTTTAAAAGCTAAATTTACTTATTGTAATAATTACACAAAGTAAAAACAAAAAAAATGATAAAACCAAGTTAGAAGAAAAATAAATTTCTTTTAAAACAGAAAAACGACAAACAAATGAAATTGAAATTTGGTTTACAAATCAAAATTAAACCCCGTTTTTTTGAGGTCGTAATATTTTTCCTCGTCAAAGGAGAAGAGTTTGGCAGGGCGATGAGATACTGATTTTTGCGTTTTCTTGGTATCCTTCAGGATATTCATTTTCGCCACTTTTTTCCTGAAATTTCGCGTGTCTAAAGCTTGACCTAGAATACTCTCGTACAAGGCCTGAAGTTCAGAAAGCGTAAACATTTTGGGCAACAATTCAAAGCCTACAGGATTGCTACGAACCGAACGGGTTAATTTATTAAAGCAGGAAGTTAATATGGCGCTGTGATCGAATGCTAATTCAGGAACATCATTAAGAAGAAACCAGCGCGCTTCACGAGCAAAAGAAGACGGATTCAATCTGTAATCGCTGATTTTGACAAGAGTATAGTAACTTGTCGTTATTACTCTTCCCAAAGGATGGCGATCAACCTCACCAAAGGTTTCCACTTGTTCAAAATACAAATCCGAAATTCCTGTCAAATTGAACAAAACTTCGTTTACGGAGTGATTCAAATCTTTTGTCGGGTGCACCAAATCGCCAGGTAAAGCCCAATAACCGTTAAATGGGTCAACGCTTCTTTCAATCAATAAAACTTTGATTCCTTCATCATCAAAACCAAAAACTACACAGTCAACAGACAGGGCAAGTGTGAAATATTCCTTAAGCGATTCTTCCATATTTTACGTTGTCTAAGCTACAACATATTATAACTATTCGGGGCTGAATTTTTGGAAGACAAAGATAGGGTTTTCAAAATGAAAGTATTTGAGTTATCGCTAAAAGATGTAAGAATTCATAAAACAAATTTATACAACTCGCTGTATAAAACCTTTTTCAACTATCCAATTGGCTGGAAAATTATTTTCGTAAAGACTTCCTGTTCCCAGTCCTTGAGGCAGCAAATTTTGGAAGTTTCCAGTGAACTGTGCAATGGCATCCAAGCCAATACTCGATTCTAATGCAGAAGTAACCCACCATCCAATCCCCATAGATTCAGCAAGAGAAATCCATTCTGTTGTTCCATGAAAACCACCATGTAAACTTGGTTTTAAAACGATGTACTTTGGTCGAATTGTGTGTAATAAACTGCGTTTTTCTTCTACTGAATTTACACCAATCAACTCCTCGTCTAAAGCAATTGGAACAAGGTTGAGTTGCTGCAATTCGTGCATTAAGGTTGGATTTCCAGCGCGAATAGGTTGTTCGATAGAATGCACTTCCAATTCCTTCAATGACTGTAAGACATCAACAACATTTTCCGAGGAAAAAGCGCCGTTTGCGTCCACTCGAATTTCAATGGTATCCGCATCAAATCGTTTCCGAAGTCCTGAGAGCAATCCTAACTCCTTTTCCCAGTCCAAAGCTCCGATTTTGAACTTGATTGTCGTGAATCCTAGTGTCAGTTTTTCCTCTAATTGTTGCACCATAAAATCCAAATCTCCCATCCAAATCAGTCCGTTTATCGGAATTTTTTGTTGTCCACGACTAGCGGGATTATCATAAATAAGGTTGGATTGCAACTGAATTTTACGCCACAATATTTCTAATCCGAAAAGAATCGACGGGAAGTTTTCCCAATTGGAGGTTAGGACCGCTGGAAAGCTTAACTCGTTTTCCTTTTTCAATAAATCTTGAAATTGGACAAGGGCCTGGTTTAGATTTTCCAAATAAGCTTCTTCCGAGATAAAATCCGGTGAAAGACCGGGAATAACGGGACATTCCGACCAATACTCTTCTTTCTCACCTTGATAAAGCAGTATCCACGAAGGTTTTCCCGTAAGTATTCCCCTACTCGTTCCTGCGGGACGTTTAAACTTTAAATTATGTTGTCGGACACGAATTACTTCATCCATCGATCGTACCACATTTGGAACATCAACAAGTACCACATTTTATAATCCAATTCCTTTTTCCCGCCAAAAAACGCGTCCTTGATCTGCTTCACTTGCGGCCAATTGAATACACCTTGTTCTTCAATCACTTTTTGATTGATAAACGATTCAATTAAGTCACGTAAGTCTTTGGTCATCCATTCAGCCAAGGGAATTGCAAATCCCATTTTAGGACGATCCATTAACGAATGAGGAACATATTGGTGTAAAATTTCTTTAAGAATATACTTTTTGTTACCGTTGAAATATTTGTATTCATCGGGTAAAGTAGCTGCCCACTCAATAACCCGGTGATCCAAATACGGTTCGCGTCCTTCCAAACTAACCGTCATCGCCGCCCGATCGACTTTTTGCATGATATCGTCCACCAAATAGGTTTGATAATCGATTGCCATCATGTAAGAAAGTGGCGTAAAATAATCTTTCTGCAATTCTTTTGAAGCGTAAGCCGTATCCAAATTAAAAAACGGTTTTGCCATTAATCCATTCAAACTTTTCTCTGTGAATTGTTGGCTCAAGCTCAACATAATACTCTCAGGAGACGGGTTTCTTAAAATTCCTTTCAGTTTTTCGTAGCGGTTATGGAAGTTATACTTATTTCTCAAAACGGGCAAAGCTGTTGAAGGAACTATATCCATCATCGTTGCTACCATGTTTCTGAAAGGCGAAGGAATACGATTGATTTTCGGCCCAAAACGATAGAGGTAATCGTAGCGGTTATATCCAGCAAAAACCTCATCACCAGCGTCGGCACTTAAGGCAACGGTTACGTTTCTTCGAGCTGCTTTACAGACCAAAGTTGTTGGAATCGCGGAACTATCGGCAAAGGGTTCGTCGTAGTAAAACGGTAAATCAGGAATCAAATCCAAGGCTTCTTTTTGCGTACAAGCAATTTCCGTATGATCCGTTCCCAAATGGTTAGCGATATCTTTCGCGTAAGGTGCTTCATTCAAACCAATATCAGGAACCGCAATAGTAAAGGTTTTCAATTTTTCAGTTCTATCCTTTTGCAATAAAGCCGTAACGGAAGCAGAATCGTAGCCACCACTCAAAAACACACCAACAGGAACATCAGCCACCATGCGATAATCACAAGCCGACTTCAATAATTTTTCCGTTTCAATTTTCGCTTCATTGAAGTCGATTTTTTGTTTCGGTTTGTTGTAGGCATGATAAACATTCCAATATTCCTGCTGCGCGTCTAAGGATTTTTCCAACGTTTTTTCTGGATGCGCAAGGTCAATAACTAAGTAATGAGCTGGTTTAAGTTTCCAACAATAATCGAAAATACAATGCGGTGTAGGAACATTTCCGTATTGCATGAACGCGGCAACGGCTGGATAATTCAAAACTTTGTTGAAACGAGGATGTTCATGAAAAGATTTCAATTCAGAGGAGAACATGAAAAGTCCATCTTTCCAATAGTAGAAAAATGGTTTAACTCCCGCTCTATCACGCACACAAAGCACCTTGTTTTTAGGAATATCGTAGATGACGAAGGCGAACATTCCGATAAATTTATGAACCGCTTCCTCACCCCATTGAATATAGGCATGGAGAATTACTTCCGTATCCGACGAACCAATAAAGGAATGTCCAAGCGCTTCCAATTCTTTTTTGGTTTCGGCAAAATTGTACACTTCTCCATTGAAACAAATCCAATAGTTGCCAAACTGCATGGGTTGTTTTCCCGTTGGAGTTAAGTCGATGATGGAAAGACGTGCATGTCCCAAACCAAGTTCGCAAGAAGGATTGGTTAGAATTTCTGTTCCACTCGCATCTGGGCCACGGTGGTGAAGTGTTTTAGTCATTTTCCCCAAAGTATCCGATGGAGTAGATTTTTTAAAGTCGATATAACCGGTGATTCCGCACATAGTATATTGTAGATTAGTTAGGTAAAGCTTTTTGTTCCTCTTTAAATTCCTTTAATAACTCAGGTCTGGTTGTGAAAATTAGAAAAATAAATGGTAGTAATGGAGCACGAATTCGCACCAATACACCAAAAAGTACAGAAGTATATCCTGCCATGAATCCAATCAAAATTGAAAAAGCAAGTGCAAAGATTAAAAATTCAGATTTAGTCAACCAACGAATTTTGGCAAAGACATTTCCATTGAAAAGGAAATTTAACGTCATCAGAATAAGAAGTGTACCCTCGATTCCGTTAAGAATCAAAGTAGCAGAGAGGGATTCATAAATAAAAGGTCGATAGATTCCAAAAAAAGTTGCTATCGGAAAAGCGCGTAGCATTCCTGTTGGTGACGAATCAGTAATATCAAGTTCATAACGTTTTCCAGTGTAACTTGAATTTTGAGAGAAGTCCTGTTGAATAACTGAAGCTTCTTGCGATAACTCTTGAAGGTATGATGAACTCGAAATAAAAATAAAACCAACAAAAAAACCAGCATAAATTATCAATCTTAAACCATATTTTACTAACGT
This sequence comes from Bacteroidota bacterium, assembly GCA_039795265.1. Taxonomy (GTDB): domain Bacteria; phylum Bacteroidota; class Bacteroidia; order Flavobacteriales_D; family Crocinitomicaceae; genus UBA952. The sequence goes on from JBDKEM010000021.1 coordinate 116,023, forward strand.
ATTGGACTCATATTGTCTGATCACTCTTGTGCTTAATGACAATAAAATAGGCCCTAAAACGGCAACAAGCACAAAAGAACGAATGTGCAAAATCAGAAAAAAGAAAAAACTCAATTTCAATAATCCGAGAAGGCCGATTTTCTCCTTAAAAATCATCCAACCTAGAAGAATATTTAAAATAGATACCACACAAAAAAAGATGAAAGCATCCTTACTTAAACCCGAACACCAAAAACCGACAGAAGGAACAAATAATGTGGCATAAGCTGCAACTCTTTCGGAATGAAGATTTAATCGAACAACAATCTCGAACAACTTAAAAGTAGCTTCGTGCAAGAAAAAAGATAAGAGCACTAAAGTAGCAGGAACCGACTTAAAGGTAATAATAGAAAAAACTGACCCTACCTTACACATAAACCAACCTTGCGCTTCGCGATAAATCCAACCTGGCGGAAAACCCGTTATGTTGTTAAAATGAACCGATCTGTTAACATTATTTGGTTCTTTCAACATTGCATCAAAATATTTCGAAGGTGAATAAAAAAACAATTCATTGAGGGTGTTTGCTCCGTCCCAATAAGCCGTTGTATCACCTCCACCGTAGTAGAGCAAGTAGAAAAGAAAGAACGCAAAAGCAAAAAACACCTTCACAAAGAAGTTCGTTCGATAATACTTCCCGTAGCTAATACCTTCGTATTTGGCAGCACGACTTGAAACAATTGATAACATAATGATGAAAACAATAATTCCAATCGCGATGTCTAATATGGAGAAATATTCCTTTTTCACTTTTTACTTAAACGTGGTGATACGATTCGCCGGCAATGATTGAAAAGCCACGGTACAGTTGTTCTAAAAAAATCATGCGAACCATTTGATGAGAAAAGGTCATTTTCGACATGGAAAAAAATGTGTTAGCTCGTGCTTTCATCTCATCACTAAAACCAAATGCCCCACCAATAATGAAAACAACACGCTCTGGAAAATAATTTTTTCGATTTTCCAACCATTTGGCGAAATCAACAGAACTCATTTCTTTGCCGTTTTCATCCAAAAGAACGACATAATCCCGATTATCAATCTTGGATAAAAATTCTTTCCCTTCAGCTATTTTTAAATCTTCGTTGTTCTTCAAAGATTTAACATCATTCAAATTGAGTCGTTCAAATTGACAGTAATGAACTAAACGCTTTTCATATTCTGATTCACCTTGACGTAAAAAGTCAAAGGACGTTTTTCCTATGGTGAGCAATTTAATTTTCATCCTCTACCGAAACAACACCAATAATTTGAGGAACTGCAACTTTCAAGGCATCTACCAAACCTGCTTTCAAGGTCATTGGACTCATCGAACACTCACTACAAGCACCAAGCAACTTCACACGAACTTTGAGGTCTTCGGTTATACCCACAAATTCGATATCTCCGCCGTCGGCGTGCATAAAAGGTCGTAATTGCTCGATAGCGTCAACTACTTTTTTCTCGATTTCAGAATTTGTCATTTTTTGTTTCTTTCAGCAGCAATTAGTTCCAAGTTGGATACAAAAGTATCAACTAAATCAGTGAAATACGCACTGGCGATACCGTTTTCCTGATAAACTGCTGGATTTCCGATATCTCCCGCTTCTCGAACACTTTGCACAAGGGGAATAGCTCCTAAAAATGGCACATTTAAACCTGATGCAAGATTTCGAGCGCCATCACGACCGAAAATATAGTATTTATTCTCCGGAAGTTCAGCCGGTGTAAACCACGCCATATTTTCAACGATTCCTATAATTGGTACTTTCAAACTATCCATACTGAACATCTGAACTCCTCGTCGCGCGTCTGCCAAAGCTACTTCTTGCGGCGTACTCACAATCACGACGCCATCCAAAGGAACTGTTTGAACTAATGAAAGATGAATATCACCAGTACCCGGAGGTAAGTCCACCAATAAAAAGTCTAATTCTCCCCAATCCGCATCGAGAAATAGTTGCGTTAATGCTTTAGATGCCATCGGTCCACGCCAAACGACTGCATTATTGGGATCGGTAAAAAACCCAATCGATAATAATTTTATTCCTTTACTTTCAACGGGAACGATTAGATTTTTACCCTCTTTTTCAGTCATCGTTGGGCGTTCATCCACAACGGAAAACATCGTTGGCATCGAAGGCCCATAAATATCGGCATCAACGATTCCAACTTTATATCCTTTCTTCACCAAACCTCCGGCAATATTGGCGGTTACTGTTGATTTTCCAACGCCTCCTTTTCCTGATGCAATTGCCACAATATGTTTAATGTCTGGCAAAACTTTACGGTGTGATGAACGAGCTTCTTTTTCCATCCCCTTTACTAAAGTACTGACCTTAATATCATTGCCAAAAAATCGCTTGAGGTTAAAATCAATTGCCTCTTGCATTCTCTTTCTTGCGTGCAATGCAGGATTTGAAATCGCAACAGTTAGCTCCACTTCAGTTTCGGCCACTTCCAAACGTTCCACTAAATTTAAACTAACAATGTCCTTTTTTAAATCTGGCTCGATGATATTCCCAAGCACTTCAAGGACATTTTCTCTATTTAATTCCATACTTATTTTGATTTAATACTGTTTATGCTTTTCAACATAAATTCAATTTCTTCTTCTGTATTTCCTTCCTCTCGATTACTTAATTGATAATAAATCCCATCTATACAAAGCGAGGCGTATATATGAAAACTAAACTTATTAAGCGATGAATAATCATCACGAATACGTCTTTTATATACCAGTAAATTATCCGTTTCTTTTTTGATTTCCACTTCGTACACACGGTTATTAAGTAGATTTTTCTTTTTCTCTTCTATTAAATATTTGTAGTCACCATAATCTTCTACGAAAATTTTAAAGCATCTACCCGCTTGAATTTCCCATTTGAAGTCGCCTATTTGATGATGAACTTCTGGTTTTAATGCTGTACCTATTCCAGATGACGCATTTGGAATCATAATTGAAAAAGGTAAATCGTAAGGATACAACTCCAATTTAGTGAACTGAAAATAATCTTCATCTTGATTTGTTTTCTCCACGCCACCCGAACAAGCAGATAAAAAAATCAATAAAATTAGAAGGTGAAATCGGGAATTCATTGGCGCAAAGATAGGTATTTGCTTATTCGATAATACTTTTGCACATCGTTCTTAAATTGATTCAAAGTCCATGAACAAAAATCTAGTTTTATCAGCTTGCCTGTTAATTGCCATTGCTATTTTACTTGGCGCCTTTGGTGCGCATAGTTTGAAAAAAGTTTTGGATGAAAATGCACTTACCTCTTTTGAAACAGGGGTTCGTTACCAATTATTTATGGGTTTTGGATTAATTCTTCAACAAATTGTAGGACAATTAACGGTTACTGATTTAAAAACGAGTGGTCGAACAATTCTTGTTGGCACCTTGTTATTCAGCGGTTCGATTTATTTATTGGTTTTGTTTGATCAGTTAAATTGGTGGAAAATGCCTTTAGTTCCTCTCACACCTATTGGAGGAAGCTTATTAATAATTGGTTGGCTGATGACGACTTTCAAATTGTACAAAGCCAATTTTTAAGAAATTTTCATTTTTTTTTCAAAACTTCTTGCTAATTCAAAAAAAGTGTCTAATTTCGATTAGAAATAAATCATTTTTGTATTTACATTTTAATCAATATGGAAAAATTAGCAATCGGATCATCCATGCCAAGTTTCGCGATGAATGACCAAAACGGAAATTTAGTTTCCAATGAATCCTTAAAAGGAAAGAAAACTGTTATTTATTTTTACCCAAAAGACAATACGCCAGGTTGTACAGCACAAGCGTGTAGTATTGGTGAAAATTATGAAGAGTTGTTGAAATTAGGAATTCAGGTTATTGGGGTTAGCGCCGACGATGTTAAATCACATTTGAAATTTACAGAAAAATATAATCTTCCATTCCCTCTTCTTCCCGACACGGACAAAACCCTTATTCAACTTTTTGGTGTTTGGGGAGAAAAGAAGTTTATGGGTAAAACTTATGATGGAATTCATCGCACCACATTTTTATTCGATGAAAACAACATTTTATTGGAACGCATAGACAAGCCAGACACGAAGAATCATGCGTCGGAAATCAAAAAAACTTACAATTTATAATTAAAGCGTAAATAGATTACGTTCTTGCAACACCACCTTTGTATCACCAAACCGGACAACAGTCCACAAACAACAAACGATATGGCAACAAAAGAAGTAAATGCTGAAAAGCTAAAAGCACTCCAACTAACAATGGAGAAATTAGACAAAACCTTTGGAAAAGGGTCTGTAATGAAATTGGGAGATAGTCCCGTGGAAAAAGTTGAAGTGATTCCGACTGGATCATTAACCTTAGATCTGGCACTTGGGGTTAACGGCTATCCAAAGGGTCGCGTAGTTGAAATCTACGGTCCAGAATCATCCGGTAAAACCACCTTGGCAATACATGCCATCGCGGAAGTACAAAAACAAGGCGGAATAGCTGCGTTTATAGATGCAGAACACGCTTTCGATCAATTTTACGCACAAAAATTAGGGGTTGATGTAAACAATTTGATTATTTCCCAACCTGATAACGGTGAGCAAGCACTTGAAATCGCGGACAACTTGATTCGTTCAGGTGCCATTGACTTAATCGTTGTTGACTCCGTTGCAGCTTTGACGCCAAAAGCGGAAATTGAAGGAGAAATGGGTGACTCACAAATGGGGCTTCAAGCACGTTTAATGTCAAAAGCATTACGTAAGTTGACTGGTTCCATTAACAAAGCAGGATGTTGTTGTATATTCATCAATCAGTTGCGCGACAAAATTGGAGTAATGTTCGGAAATCCTGAAACAACAACAGGGGGAAATGCTTTGAAATTTTACTCATCCGTAAGAATTGACATCCGTAAAGCGACACAAATCAAAGAAGGAGAGGATATTCTTGGAAACCGAGTAAAGGTAAAAGTTGTGAAAAATAAAGTTGCTCCACCATTTAGAAAAGCAGAATTTGATATCATGTACGGAGAAGGAATCTCCAAAATTGGAGAAATTATCGATTTAGGTGTTGATTTAAATATTCTTCGAAAAAGTGGATCATGGTTTTCTTACGGAGAAACACGTTTAGGACAAGGAAGAGATGCAATTAAAAATCTTTTAAAAGACAATATCGAACTCGCAGAAGAGTTAGAACAAAAAATCAAGGAAGCTCTAAGTACAACTGAAATCTTGCCAGAAACAGTTGTTGACTAAGCGCATATCGTTTGGTTGTTAAAGCGAAGTACTTGTGACTTCGCTTTATTTTTTTATATTTGACCAAACTTTAAACACATGAAAAAAGCATTTTTATTTCTTTTTATTGCAACTGGAACGTTGACAATGACTTCTTGTAAGAAAAAAGGTTGTACCGATGAAACGGCTGTAAATTACAATTCAAAAGCTAAAAAAGACGATGGATCTTGTTTATATACACCTGAAATTACTATGACTGGTGCAGCAGATACAACGATTAGCGTTTCAACTTCTTACACCGACCCAGGAGCAACAGCTATAAATAAGGATGGTTCTGCAGTTGATGTCGTTGTAACTAATTCAGTTGACACTTCTGCCGTTGGAAATTATACCGTTAAATACGAGGCAACAAATGCAAATGGAACAGCTTCTAAAGAAAGAACTGTACGTGTTGCCATTCGCTTAGATAACTACACACAAACATGGAATGTTACACACAACTGTGGGACAACAACTTTTCCTTTAAGTTCAAGCCCTACAGTTACAGCAGGTAGTGCAGGAAATGAAGTTATTTTTGATAACATGTTTACTTTATTAGGCGGAACTGGAAATGCAACTGTAAACGGTGCTTCAATAACTTTCCCTAGCCAATCTATTGCAGTTACAGGTGGAGACATAACCTTCGACGGAACAGGAACAATGACATCTAATGGAAAAATCATTAATATAAATTACAACTATGTGAATTCAATTCCATTATTGGGAGGGTCAGGACAATGTGTTGCTACCTATTCTCGTCAGTAACAAAAACATACACCAAATTAAAGCCGTTCTTCACGAACGGCTTTTTTTGATTAAGACTCATAAAAAAAGCCACTTGAAAATCAAGTGGCTTTTTTCTTGCAAAAAATTTTATAGGGAACCGATCATTTTTGAAGGATCAACAAATACATCGTATTCTTCGGAAGTAACATGACCTAATCCAACAGCCGCTTCCTTCAAAGTTGTTCCGTTTTTGTGAGCATACTTGGCTATTTCCGCAGCTTTGTAGTAACCAATTTTCGTATTTAATGCCGTTACCAACATTAACGAGTTGTCCAAATGTTGTTTCACCATTGGTAAGTTAGCCTCGATACCAACCGCGCAATTATCAGCAAAAGAAACACAAGCATCACCAAGTAATCTAGCAGATTGCAAAACGTTATAAGCAATAACCGGTTTGAAAACATTCAATTCAAAATGTCCGTTTGAACCCGCTACTGACACCGCCATATCATTGCCCATTACTTGAGCGCAAACCATGGTCAAAGCTTCTGGTTGGGTTGGATTAACCTTTCCCGGCATGATAGAGGATCCAGGTTCATTGTCAGGAATAATAATTTCACCAATTCCACAACGAGGCCCCGAAGACAACATCCGAATATCATTAGCAATCTTCATTAAGGCAACAGCTGAGCGTTTCAAAGCTCCTGACAATTCAACCATAGCATCATGTGCCGCTAAAGCCTCAAACTTGTTGTGCGCAGTAATGAATGGTAGTCCCGTAAACTCGGCAATTTTTTGAGCCACCAACACATCATAACCTTTAGGAGTGTTTAAACCAGTTCCTACAGCGGTCCCACCCAAAGCTAATTCGCTAACCGCGACTAAGGCATTATTAATCGCACGCATCGAATTGTCCAATTGTGCAACATAACCACTAAATTCTTGTCCAAGTGTTAAAGGAGTCGCATCCATAAAATGCGTACGACCTGTTTTTACAATATCTTTAAATTGTTCCACCTTTACTTGCAATACATCTCGCAAATGCTTCATTCCAGGCAATGTGGTCTCAATCGTTTTTTTGTAGGCTGCAATATGCATCGCCGTTGGGTAGGTATCATTCGAAGATTGAGACTTGTTAACATCATCGTTCGGATTCAAAACTTTTTGCTCGTCTAGTAACGTCCCTCCTTGCAAAACATGAGCACGATTCGCAATAACCTCATTACAATTCATATTGGACTGTGTACCTGAACCTGTTTGCCAGATAACCAAAGGAAACTCTCCATCGTGCATACCTGTCAAAATTTCGTCGCAGACCTTAGAAATTAAATCTCTTTTTTCAACTGGAAGAACACCTAAATCATGATTTGCATGAGCAGCAGCCTTTTTCAGATAAGCAAACGCATGAATGATTTCAATCGGCATTGATCCTTCTGGACCGATTTTAAAATTGTTTCTGGAACGTTCTGTTTGAGCACCCCAATAACGATTAGCAGGCACTTTTACCTCACCCATCGTGTCTTTTTCAATTCTGAATTCCATTTTTTTGTGATTTATTTGTATTTATTTATAATTTTACCGCACAAATTGGTTCACAAAAATAATAGAACATGAGCACTTTCGGAATTGTATTGTTTCTTTTGATAGGTGGAATGGCATTTTGGATGCTATTATTCCTAATGGGTTTTATCCTTCCTTACTGGATTACATTAGGATTATTCGAGCAATTACGACCAAAACGTATCTTTGAGGACGAAGACGAAAAATAACATAGTCGTTAAGAGCATTTTTAAAAAGATGCTACTCAAATAATAAAGCTATTCTTTATGAATGGCTTTTTTTATGCTCACTGAAATCGTTGAGTAGGTTCCCAAACACTTGATTTTATTCCTTTTACGTACCGCAAAAGACCAATAAATAAAGCCAAATTCATTCCAGAAAAATGGGTTAGAAAACGAACTGGAGAAGACGACTTAGGCACGAGTAGTAACATTACATAATCCAATATTGTCAAAACAATAAGAAACAATTCTAACCAAACTGAATAAAAATAAATCGGCGCAACTGAAAGCAATTTAATTGAACTTACCATAATTCCCACTAAGAAAAAGAAGCCAAACCAACGAATGATTTTGTGTGAAATAAATGAAAAAGCAATTTTACTAGGGAAAATAGCCAAACGCCAAAAATGAAACAAGTTTTGAAAATTTCCTGAACCAATTCTTATCTTTCGGCGAAATTCTTCTGAAAATTTAGTCGAAACATCCTCAATCACAATCGCTTTTGGTTCATTGACACATTGAAAACCTTGCTCCAATACAACCATATTCAGAAAGAAATCATCTACTAAAAAGTTAGACGGCACCTTGACAAATAAAGATTTCCGAATTAAAAAACAACCACCAAAAGGACCCATCATTGTGCCTAAAACTTTTCCTTCATGAAACTTTGTATTCACCTCACGAGAAATGTATTTCTTTTCTCCACCTGAAATCCCTGAATTTGAAGCAACAACATGCGTCATTTGAGAGTCGACGAGACCTATTTTTGGATTGGAAAAAGGTTGTGATAAATGCAATAAGCAATCTGTTTGCAACATCACATTAGCATCAGTTAACAGTAATAAATCGCCTTTTGAATGATCCACCAATTGGTTTATGATTTTGATCTTTCCATTTCGAGAATTGAAAGCAAAAAGTCTAATTCGCGCATCAATTTTAGCACACGCCATAATTATTTCATTCGTTCTATCGCTAGAATTGTCGGAACCAATTAAAATTTCTATTTTATCTTTCGGATAATTCAATTTTTGAAGTGATTGAATCTTTTGTAAAATGACTTTTTCTTCATTGTGAGCAGCCATTAAAACACTTACAATAGGATAGGATTGATCTTGAATTGTTGATTCATTTTTAGTTTTTATCGCATACAGTAACGACAACAAAAGAGGATAAAGCACATAACTGTATGCCATTAAACACAATGAAATCCAAAAAAGAAAATGCCAAAACACCATAACGTTCAATATTACGGATTTATCGAACACCAACTTTTAAGTCGCGAAGAAATTGGTACATGAATGTCTAACATTGAGCCCACTTTATTGAATCAATTTTGACAGTAATTGACTATTTACATCTGCAATAAAAAATTGCCTAACTTTTTCAGAATTTAACTTAGCTAACTTACTTCTCTCACTCGCGCTTTCAACCAATCGAATGATTTCATCTTCAAAGTCTTGAGGAGAATCGCATAAAGTCAATTCATTTTTCCAAGGAATTCCATCAGCGCCTTTAACGGTAAGAACAACAGGCAAGCCAACATTCATGGCCTCCAAAACCTTAATTTTTACACCTGAACCTGATTGAAGTGGAGCGATAAAAATCCCATTCGAACGTAGAAAATCACCAACATCTTTGACGAAACCATGAATGTTAATTCCTTCGGAAGATTCGCTCAATTGAATTTTATTTGTCTCTAATCCTGCAATATTTAATTTTATACCTGGCTGTCGCTTTTTTAAATTTGGCCAAACGGAATTCAAAAACCAATGTATCGCCTCCAAATTTGGTTCCCAATTAAATGCACCTAAAAAACACAAATCGTTCGACTCGAAATCCAATTTTTGATTAGCCACTGGAAGAGAAACGGGAAAGAACATTGGTTTCTTTCCTAAATATTTTTCCATTTCTAAACTATCTTCTTCTGACAGAGAAAGTATGGCATCCATTTTTTTCCAAAGAATTGGCTCTTCATTTTTAAGTTGAAGATACAATTGGTTTAAATACCAACGTTTCCATGGATTTTTCGCAGTATCTCTAAGGTTTTTCCAAATCTCAAATTCAACATTATGCGAACGGAGTATTAATTTCGCCCGAGTCAATTTTGAAATTGCTTTGGCGTAAACAGCAGAAAAAACACTATCAAAAATTACCGTTGGAATATTATTACTAGAAATGATTTCAATGAGTTCTGATTCAATTTCTTTGTAGTAAAAACGCGATAAATTGTACGATTTCCCTCGTATCACGTGAGACAAGGCTGAAAATGGATTTAAAGTCGTGTTAATTGTACCAAAACACCAATTCACACCACGATATATTTGCGGAACTGAATCCAAATGAAAAGGATGTTTTTGGGTACTAAGCACGAAATAATGCACTTGACAATCAGGTATTGAAACTACATCATTCAACAAACGTGACATAGCAAAGCAACCGCCATCAAGAATAGGGAAAGGTGATTTATGACCGATTATCAAAACACTTTTCATGCGACGAAATCGGTTAGAAAAAAGAAATTAGAACGAAAATTGCATTTGCAAAACAAAGTTTCTTGGTGCTTGAATATCACCAGGACGTGAAACATATTCTGCGTTCAAAATATTATTTACAATCAAATTGACTTTCACTTTTTCTTTGAAAGCATAACTCATTCGAGCATCAAAAACCAGCGCCCCTTTGTCGTAAATTTTTCTATATTCTTTCAAGCCTGGTAACAAATATTGACCTCCGATAGACTCTTCAAATACTTTGTCAATATTAGTCATGAAACTGTTATATCGCGTTGAAAACCCAATACTAAATGCTTTGTAAGTCGCCTGAATATCCGCCTTTGCTAAGTGCTTAAATCGATATTTCAACATATCGGTACTATCATTCGAAAAAGTATTTCGATAATCTGGATTATTATTTAAACTAATTGGATTCATGTAAGTATAACCCAATAAAGAAACTAATTCCCATTTACCAATTTTACCTTGGCTATTGAAAGAAAACTCTATACCAGTTATTCTTGCTTTCTCTGCGTTTTGTGCTTGAAAACCAACCCACTTGTAAAAATAATTAATCGCATTCGGATCGGTTGTTTGTAAGGCACCCATAGTGTCAGGCTTATAAACCCCAAATGTAAACTCGGTCATATTGCTATATTGGTTTATAAATCCAGCAACATCCAGATATCCTTTCCAATTATCTCCAATTTTTACAATTTGCTTATAACCAATTTCAGCTGCCCATCCTTTTTCAGGTTGTAAGTTCGGGTTTCTGAAAAGCACCAATCCACCCACAGATGTTGAAACGAATCTTTCTGCAATAGAGGGGAAGCGAATTCCTTGACCAAATGAAGCGCGTAAATGAGAGGCTTTATTGATTTCATAATGAGCACCAGCGCGAACAACAGGATAAACCGGCATGAACAATGAATCGCCTAATTTAACACGGGAATCAGCTTTCATTGAATCCAATTTGTAGTACTCGAAACGAGCTCCTGCCGTGAAGTCCCATTTGTTAAATTTACCTTCGTATTGAAAATAAGTAGCATTGTTCTGTGAAGTGTGATCGGAGAAAACCCAACTTTTAATGGTTCCCGTATTGTTCATCGCCCCTGCGGTAATGGTATGGTTTTTACCAATTTTTCGTTGGAACTGATAATCCATATAAAACATTTGAGCAAAGGAAGCGTCGTAATAATTTTCTGAATTTCCAGTTGTTACAACGTAGTAGCGAGACTTGAAATGGTGCTTGTTTTGGTGTTTGTCGTAGAACTTAATATACGGATCCACATTAATACGAATGGCTTTTTGTCGTGACAAAGTATTATCCAGCGCTTGATAACCCATAGAATCGTTTTTCCATAGAACAAAAATCCCCATGTCTTGATATTGTGCATTGTAGCTCACACCTGCTTTTAATTTTGGAAATTTTTGAGGTTTGAAATAAAATGAACCGTTGAAACGATAGCGTTTTTCGTTCGCGCCCTGTCTGAAACCTGAATCCAAATAGGCGTTTGCACCTATAGTAAAGCCAATGTTTTTGTACGATTTTCCGTAATACAAATCAAATAAATGAAAAGTCGGATTCTTGTTCCACCATTGCAATGACTGACGACGCGGATTGTCGTAAAAACCGGACTGAACTTTTGCTTTTAATTCTCCCTTTGGTGAAGGTTCTTTTTCTGTGAGTGCAATGATTCCATTCAAAGCACCACTTCCATACAAAACAGACGAAGCACCTTTCAATATCTCAATTTGTGAAGCCTGTTCCATAGGTACGGCATTCCATTTTGCATCCCCTAAATCTGGCGACAACATGGGAACTTCATTCCATAATAACATTACACGACTTCCAGCACCATACGAATAACCTCCACCGCCTCGTATGCTCACTTGCCCGTCCATTGCAAAAACTCCTGGACTCTGATTCACAGCTTGTTCTAGGCTTGACATTCCTTTATTATTTACCAAATCTGGACGAATGATTTCCATTGAAACCGGAACATCTTCAATATTTTGAGCACGACGACCAGCTGTAACAACAACAGTATTAATCTCAACTATTTTATCGCTTAATAAAATAGCTAATTCACCCTCTTTAGTGACAATTGTTGTATCCGTCAAATAACCATTGTAACTGGTGTAAACAGTGGCTGGATAAGTGGTTGGTTTAATGCTAAACTCACCATTGAAATTTGTGCTAACTTTTTGACCTGTACTTAGTTCTACTTTGGCCCCTACGATTGGAGTTTTCGACAGCGCATCCTTAACTGTTCCTTTTATTTGAGAAAAAATTAATTGAGGGATTAGCAGTAAAAAGAGAAAATAAATGGATTTATGCATACGTCGAAGAGATATTTTTTTCTAACTTAAGGGTGCAAAATTACAAAAAATTGAAAAATTCTGAGATTTTATACGATATCGCGCTCGGTCAGTTACATGGAATTGGTCCAGTTCGTGCAAGTCAACTGCTTTCCAAGTTCGGAAATGCGAAAACGATTTTTGAAATGAGTCCAAAATCACTAAGTAAAGAAACAGGTTGGGCAGATAAAACAATTCGTCATTTAAAACGCGATGAGGCACTAAAAACAGCCGAAAAACAAGTTCAATTCAATGAACAACATACAATCCAAACAATTGGTTATCAGGATGTCGATTATCCGCGACGATTGAAACAATGTCAAGATGCGCCAATTGTACTGTTTTCAAAAGGAAATATGAATTTAAACACTGTTAAAATAATTTCAGTTGTTGGAACTAGAAATATTACGCCTTATGGAATCAAAATCGTGAGCGAGTTAATCGAAAACTTAGTCGGAATGGATGTTTTGGTAGTGAGTGGTTTGGCTTATGGTGTAGATGTTTTGGTGCATCAACTTTGTGTAGAAAAAGGAATCCCAACGGTTGGTGTGTTGGGACATGGGCTTGATCGAATCTATCCTTATGAACACAAACAACTGGCAATCAACATGCAAGAAAACGGAGGTCTGTTGACCGAATTTTTCGCGGGGACAAAACCCGATAAAGAAAATTTCCCAATGCGCAACCGAATTGTGGCTGGAATGGCAGATGCTACTATTGTTGTGGAAAGTAAATCAAAAGGTGGCTCCATAATTACAGCTGAATTAGCCAATGATTATAATCGTGACGTTTTTGCCTATCCTGGAGATATTGACCGTGTTTATTCATCTGGCTGTAACGAATTAATTGCCAATAATAAAGCACAGTTAATTGTTTCAGGAAAGGACTTTATTCGCCAAATGAATTGGCATTTAGAAAAAACGGACACGCCACCACAGATGTTAATTTCTTATGAACTTTCGAAAGAAGAAAAACTCATTGTAGATCAATTACGAGAAGGACCATTGCACACCGATGTTATTTGCATACGTACCCAACTTAATCCCTCACAATTGAACGTATTGCTTTTCAATTTAGAATTAAATGGCGTAGTGCAGCAACTGCCCGGGAAGCGTTATCAGATGGGATAGGGAAAAACAATTCGATGAAGAATGAATCCTTAACACAGAGGCCATATGAACACTTCTTTTCTATCGTTTCAATTTCCCCACTAAAATCTCATTGTCATTAATCATTATTGGACGCTTCAAAAAAGTATAATCCGATAAAATAAAATCACGCATTTCTTCTTCTTTTAATTGACGTTCAGACAAGCGCATTTCTTTGTATTTCTTCGCTACTTTCGAAAACAAAGCATGATAAGAGCCGGCGAGTTGGCACATTTTTTCTAAATCTGCTTCAGAATAACCTTGTGATTTTATGTCGATAATTTCAAAAGTGTCCTTATTTTCCAATTGGGATAACATTCGCCTGCATTTGTCGCAAGTTTTTAAGGTGTAGATACGTTTCATGGTCTAAAGATGGAGAAAAAATTGAGAATGCTTAAATGAGTGGGCAGTTTGAATGGAATTTATTAAATTGGACAACTATGAATTCTGAACGGGTAAAGTCCTTCATTCGTAAAAATAAAGAATTGTTTTGGCACATCCCGAAATCAAAAGTTGAGGATATTTCAAATGAAGTACTTGTTGAATATGTTATCAATTATGGTGATTACGATGCGGTTAAAGAAATGATCGATTTGCTTGGAATTTCTGAAGTAGCTGAAATTTTCCGAAAAAACAGTCAAAATGGGCGATCAAATTATAATCGTTTGAATAAACATTTTTTCAATCTTTATTTCAATCGTCATGCATCTTGAAATTTTAAGTCCCTAACAAAAAGAATTGCTTCCGTTAATAAATTCATTCAAACGTCGCTTTTATTTAGTTGGAGGAACCGCGATAGCCTTGCACATTGGCAACAGAATGTCAATTGATTATGACCTCTTTTGTTACAAAACATTTTCATCGCAAGATATTTTAAAGAATATTACAAAGTTTCAATTCGCACTAAAATTCAAAAAAAATCCCCCACCAAAAAATGATGAGGGACACTTTCAGTTCTTTTATTTTAGTCACAAAACTCTTCGTAAGCAGAAGCTAAATTCTCCGCTACCAATTGTGCGCTTGCCCCTTCAATGTGGTGGCGCTCTACAAAATGCACCAACTTTCCGTCTTTAAACAAGGCAATTGATGGCGACGATGGAGGATACGGTAAAAAGTACTTTCTCGCTTGCGCCACCGCATCTGCATCAACTCCTGCAAAAACAGTTACGAGTTTATCAGGTGTCAAATGATGTTTTAAGGACAATTTCACTCCGGGACGCATATTTCCTGCTGCACATCCACACACTGAATTTACTACAACCAACAAAGTTCCTTCGCTATTATTGATTGCTTTATCAACTTCTTCAGCACTTACTAATTCTTGAAATCCCGCGTCGACTAAATCAGCCTTCATCGGTCTTACTATTTCTTCTGGATACATAACTTTTATTTTTTTACAAATTTAATCCAACTTCAGACTTCATTTGAAACTTTAGTGCCAAAACTTGTTATTGTATTCTCAACGATGATTAGGAAACCTTGACAAGGCATATCAAAAAACTTGTTCCAAAGAATAAATTCCACCTTCAATTCACTTTCTACATTTTAAATTATACATTTTTTATTAATTTTTAGTCGTTATTGACTAATTTTTAGTAAGATTGTAGAGTTTTTATAAAGAATGACACTAAATACAAAAAGCAAAATCATCGCAACTGCCACCCATATCTTTAATAATAAAGGTTTTGGAGCAACTAACATGCAAGACATTGCTGGATCTTTATACATGAGTCGTGGGAATTTACGTTACCATTTCCGAGATCGTGATGCGCTTTTAGAGGCAATTATTGATGAACTATGGGCGAAAATGAACGCCGAAAGAAGTAAGTCGCGAGCACTTCCTACCTTTGCCAACTTGCACAGTGAAGTACAATTGTACTATAAATTCCAAAAAGAATATTCCTTCGTTTTTCTAGACACACAAGTTCTTAATCATCCTATCGTTCAAGCACGTTTTCGCCAGTTGACGGAACAAACCATTCAAGATAACCGCGCCACTTTAGCCTTTGCTTTAGAGTCAGGAAATCTTCAACCCGAACGAATTCCAGGTACTTACAACAGCATTGCTTTTATTACTTGGATGCTCACTTTTTATTGGTTATCTCAACAAATTATTCGTGGTGAAATTGCTGATAAAGACGGAGAAAAGGTTATTTGGAGCATTCTAATCCCGCATTTTACCGAAAAAGGATTGACGGCCTTCAAACATTATTTCGGAGAAGAATATACCAACTCACTGGGAGAAGCCTTTCATTTTGAAGGTGAAAAACCCATTATGTTTTAATTGAAAATAAGCTTATGCAACATATACGCTCCAACGTTAATCCCAATAGCCAACAATTCAAAGAGAATGAGGCAGAAATGTTGAAATTAGTCGAAAAGTTAAAAAAGCATTTCGGGGAAAGTTTATTCCAAGGGGAAGAAAAACATATTGATAAAGCACGTAAACGCGGTAAATTACTCGCACGCGAACGCATCGAATTATTGCTCGACCAAGATAGCCCATTTTTAGAACTCCTTCCCTTAGCTGGAATGCAGATGAAAGGAGGCTTTGGGACAGGTGGAACAAATGTTTCGGGAATCGGTTTCGTCTCCGGAAAACTATGCATGATTAACTCCAATATCGGAACACGAAAAGGTGGTTCGGTAGATTATGCAACACTTTTTAAAGCGCTTCGTGTCGGAGAAATTACGCGAGAATGTGCGCTACCTACTGTAAATTTAGTCGAAAGTGGCGGTGCAAATTTGACTGATCAATCCAAGATATTTAACTACGGAGGAGAAACGTTTCGCGAAATCACGCGCCGCTCGAAAATGGGACTCACCACTATTTCCATTGTTTTCGGAAACGCAACAGCTGGAGGCGCATATGTTCCTGGAATGTCTGATTTTTCCATCTTCCAAAAAAATGCTGCGAAAGTTTTCCTGGCTGGTCCGCCTTTAGTAAAAATGGCAACAAATGAAATAGCAACTGACGAAGAATTAGGTGGTGCGGAAATGCACAGTCGTATCTCAGGAGTTTCTGATTATCTTGCAGAAGATGAATATGATGCCATCCGTATTGCACGTGAAATTATGGAGTTTACCAAAGATGCTAAACCTCACTTTGTGCCTACAGAACCTGTCGTTCCACCAAAATATCATCCAGAAGAATTACTAGGTGTCGTTCCTGCCAACCCAAAACAACCGTTTGACGTGCGAGAATTGATTGCTCGTATTGCGGACGGCTCTGAATTTTCCGAATTCAAACCTGAATACGGTTCAACTTTGGTTACAGGCTGGTGTAAAATTCACGGTTATCCTGTCGGGATTTTAGGCAACAACGGCGTGATTTTTTCCGAATCGGCAAATAAAGGTGCTCAGTTTATTCAACTTTCCAATAAAAATAACATTCCCCTCATTTTCCTACAAAACACCACGGGCTACATGGTCGGAAAAGCGTATGAAGAAGGTGGAATCATCAAAAATGGCGCTAAATTAATCAACGCGGTTTCCAACAGTGAAGTTCCACATATCACGTTGATGATTGGTTCTTCTTACGGTGCAGGGAATTACGGAATGAATGGACGCTCCTATCATCCGCGATTTTTATTTGCTTATCCCAACTCAAAAATTGCGGTAATGGGTTCCGAACAAATGGCTGGCGTTATGGAAATTATCCAACGCGCGAATGCTGAAGCTTCGGGCAAACCGTTTGACGAACAACAAGCCGCCATGTTGAAACAAATGCTCATCATGGAAGCCGAATCAAAAGCATCAGCATGGCATTCCACTTCTGAACTTTGGGACGACGGACTATTAGATCCCCGCGAAACAAGAAATTACCTTGCCTTCACCTTGGCAATTGTTTATAATCAAGAAATTAAAGGCGCCGATGCGTTCGGTGTTTGGAGAATGTAATTATGGAAACTATTCACACTTTACTTATCGCGAATCGGGGTGAAATTGCTTCACGCATCATCCGAACGTGTAAAAAAATGGGCATTCGTAGTGTTGCTGTTTACAGTGATGCTGACCGCAATTCGCCCTACACACGTCAAGCAGATTTAGCGATTCATATTGGAGAAAGCGCTCCAGCAAGTTCGTATTTAGTGCAAGATAAAATCATTGAAGCTGCCAAAAAATCGGGCGCAAATGCGATTCATCCTGGTTATGGATTTCTATCTGAAAATGCCAATTTTGCGCAACGTTGTGCCGATGAAGGAATCATTTTTGTTGGCCCAAATGTGAAGGCTATTGAGGAAATGGGCTCAAAATCAAGAGCAAAGGCTTTAATGCAAGAACATGGTGTCCCAACAGTTCCAGGTTATCAAGGCGAAGACCAGTCCATCGAAACCTTAACATCAGCCGCTTTGAAAATTGGATTCCCCCTCTTGTTGAAAGCCACAGCAGGTGGAGGTGGAAAAGGAATGCGCATTATACACCATGAATCGGAACTAACCACTGGAATCGAAGCAGCAAAACGGGAATCTCTAAGTGCATTTGGCAATGACGAATTGATCATTGAAAAATATGTTGCTTCCGGTCGTCACATTGAATTCCAGATTTTTGGCGATAAACATGGTAATGCAATTCACTTGTTGGAGCGAGAATGTACGATTCAGCGCCGTTATCAAAAAGTGGTGGAAGAAAGTCCTTCTCCTGTTCTTACGGAAGATTTACGCAAGAAAATGGGTGAAGCGGCAGTTAAAGCAGCTTTGGCTTTGAATTACGACAACGCAGGAACAGTAGAATTTATCTTCGATGAACAAGTGAATGAATTTTACTTTCTTGAAGTGAATACGCGTTTGCAAGTTGAACATCCTGTTACCGAAGAAGTTACTGGTCTTGACTTGGTGGAAATGCAAATCGAAATGGCGCAAGGTGAAAAGCTTCAATTGCAACAAGCAGATGTAAAAGGTAAAGGTTACGCCTTAGAATTGCGCTTGTATGCAGAAGATGCCGCCAACGATTTTACTCCAGTAACTGGAACATTAACCCGCTTTGAATGGCCGAAAGTGAATGGTTTACGCATGGAAACAGCCGTAGAAAGTGGCTCAGAAATCTCCGTTTTTTATGATCCAATGATAGCCAAAATGATAATGCACGATACAACTCGAAAAGGTGTTTATCGAAAAATGCGTTACGTTTTAGAAAATATGGTTTGCCAAGGAATGGTGACGAATCAGCCATTTTTGCTTGAATTGGTTAAAAATGAAGCCGTAATTCACGGAAAATACGACACGCATTTCATAGCGAACAATCTTCATACCATTGAAAATAAGCACTATACTGAATATGAATTAAGTTTATTTCTCGCTGCTGCGACATTAATAGATTGGAAAAAAAGGGACAATAAAAAGACCATTCTTCGTTCCTTGCCATCGGGTTGGCGCAATAATTTTTACGAATTCCAAAAAAATACGTGGTTAATAAATGAAGAAGCAAACGAACTTCAATATCGCCATTTAGATAGTGAATTTTTAATGAAATTCGGAGATCGTGAATTTATTACTCATTTACTTTCCATTGACAATCAATCGATTCGAATGGAAGTAGAAGGCGCAATGTATGTTTTCAATTATTCTTCAGTAGGAGAAAATTATTTCCTTCAACACGGAACAATGGGAAATCTTTCAATTAAAAAGAAAGCACGTTTTCCAGAACGAGAAATTCAAAAAACGCCAGGTGGATATGAAGCGCCAATGCCTTCAACGATAGTAAAAATATTGGTTGAACCAGGAAAACAAGTAGCCATAGGTGAACCTTTATTGGTTATATCTTCAATGAAAATGGAAAATACCCTACTTGCCGAGGAAGCGGGAATAGTCTCAGAAATTTTCGTTCAAGAAGGTCAAAATGTAGAAGCTGGTTACTTATTACTCACCTTAAAATCAGAAGAATGAATTATTTTGATGTAGCCTTAACCACGGATGTTGCAACACAAACTTTCGCTTTTATCGAGGTCAGTGAAACTTCTCACACGCTTTTTATCACCCTCAATCGAGCAGATAAAAAGAATGCCATTCATCCTCACATGGTGAACGAAATTGCCTTCGCATTACAATACGCCTCCAATAATTCTTCCGTTTGGACGGTCGTTTTACAAGCGAAAGGTGACGTTTTTTGTGCCGGTGCTGACTTAAAAGCATTTATGGGTATGGTGGGCGATTTCACCTCCTCTGTACCTAAACCAATTTGCGAGGTGCTCATCGGAGATTTGTTGCAATCGTTTCATAAACCTTTAATTTCCAGAGTGGAAGGCGATGTTTACGCCGGTGGATTTTTCTTTTTAGCAGGTGCGACGTATGTTGTAGCGACAAATTCCATTCAATTGGGACTTCCTGAAGTTAAACGCGGACTTTTCCCGTTTCAAGTGATGGCGTCTCTGTTGAAAGTAATGCCAGAAAGGAAGGTTGTTGATTGGTGCATTCGGGGATATAATTTACCCGTTTCCGAAGCGCAACAATTTGGACTTGTCACACATATCTGTGAAAAAGAAGGAATGGACAACACCGTTCAACATCTAATAAACGAACTACACGAAAACTCACCTTCAGCGATTCGGCTAGGTTTGGAAGCCTACCGAAAAATAACCAACAAAGAAGGCGAGCACAATTACCTCATGCAAATGCTACAAAAAACGGCCATATCTAAGGACGGACAGGAAGGAATGTTGGCATTTCGTGAAAAACGAAAACCGGTATGGAAAGGGGAGTAGGTTTGGAATTTAGAATAAAGATTTGAAAGTGATAAGTGGAAAAAATGAATTACATAAAATTAAAGGTAAGCCAATATACATCTTTGAAGGGGTTCGCCGCGGCGAACTCTCATTCCCTCATTTCTCATAATCCGCCGCGGCGGACATTCCCTCAAAACAAATAAAATGAAAGACAAAAAACTAATCTTATCCGCCGCATTAACAGGCGCAGCAACGAATCGGTCACATTGTCCGCACATTCCCTATACTCCAATTGAAATCGCGGAGGAAGCAAAACGCGCTGTGGACGCTGGTGCGAGTATCGTGCACATTCATGCAAGAGAAGACAACGGAATGCCAAGCTGGCGAACTGAAGTCTTTGAAGAAATTTCCAGCGAAGTTAGACTGCGCTGTCCAGATGTAATTATTAACTATTCCACCGGAGCTATTGGCTTGAGTCCTGCTGATCGCATCAAACATTTACCGGTAACTCAACCCGACATGGCTGCCTTTAACATGGGTTCAATGAATTATGCAATTTTCTCAAAGAAGAACAAAAAATTCTTCTGGAATGGCGTTTTTGAAAATTCATTCGACACGATGATTGAAGTAGTTAAATGCATGAATGAGAATGGAATTACTCCAGAAATGGAATGTTTCGACACAGGACATATTCGCAATGCTGAACCGCTTCGGGAAATGGGACTTTTGCCTGACAACGCTTGCTACTCCTTGGTTATGGGCGTGCTCGGCGGAATTCCTGCTACACCTGAAAACTTGATGCACCAAATCAAACAAGTTCCTGAAGGAGCGTTTTGGCAAGTCATCGCGATTAGTCGGAAACAATGGCAAATGGCCGCAATCGCTGCTTCAATGGGTGGAAATTTCCGTGTTGGTTTAGAGGATAATTTCTATCTTCCGAACGGCGAAATGGCAAAATCCAACGGCGAATGTGTGGAATGGGGTGTGAAACTGGCAAATATGATGGGACGTGAAGTTGCCACAATTGCCGAAACACGTGAAATGTTAAACATTCCTTTTAGAAAATAAGATGTTTCAAGAAACGACTTTTAGCGGCAAAATTGCTTTGGTAACCGGAGGGCGTTCAGGAATCGGCTTTGCTATTGCCAAACAACTTTTACAACTGGGAGCGACGGTAATCATTGCTTCTCGAAAAGAAGATTCCTTGAAGAAAGCGCATGAAGAACTTTCCTCTTTTGGAAACTGCGACTATAAAGCGTGCGACATTCGAAAAACGGAAGAAATTCAAGCACTAGCTTCGCATATCAAAGAACGACATGGGCGCTTAGACATTCTGGTAAACAATGCTGGAGGACAGTTTCCTGCGTTGGCAGAATACATCAACGACAAAGGGTGGAACGCGGTTATTAACAACAACTTGAATGGGACTTTCTTCATGATTCGTGAAATGGCATTGGCGTTTTTTATTCCGCAGAAAGAAGGAAACATCGTCAACATTATCGTGGATATGCACCGTGGTTTTCCAGGTATGATACACACAGGTGCGGCGCGTGCAGGAGTTGAAAATATTACCAAAACCCTGGCGCAAGAATGGAGTGACTATAATATTCGCATCAACTGTGTAGCGCCTGGAATCATAGAATCCTCAGGACTTTCAACCTATCCGCCGCAAGTGCAAGAAATGTTTGACGAGGCAAAAAAAGCAATTCCCTTAAAACGCTTCGGAAAGGTAGAAGACATTGCCAATGCGGTTTGTTTTCTCGCAAGTCCGATGGCGGCTTACATCACTGGCATTTCATTGTACGTGGACGGCGCGCAACATTTGAACTATGACAAAATGGGCTTACCGCGAACACTGAAATCTTTTCTAGGCTAAAAAACTTTAAACTATGCAAACAAACTCATTAACAACACTTAAAGGTGGCGAATTCTTGATAAAAGCTCAAGAACCTAAAGCCATTTTTACGCCAGAAGATTATACCGAAGAGCAGCATTTACTGCGTCAATCCATGCGCGATTTTCTGAACCGAGAAGTGGAACCTATCAAAGAAAAATTCGATACCAAAGAAGGAACGAAAATCGCACCACAACTGTTAGAAAAAATGGGTGAAATTGGATTTCTTGGCATCGGCGTTCCTGAAAATTACGGCGGAATGGGCAGCGATTTTAAAACCGAATTTGCTTACGGAGAAATTGCTTCTGATTCCTTTGCTTTTGCACAATCGATTGGGGTTCACACTGGTTTGGGCATCTATCCTGTATTACTTTACGGAACTGATTTTCAAAAGGAAAAATACCTTTCACGTATTGTCTCAGCGGAAATTAAATGCTCCTACTGTTTAACTGAACCAGGCGCAGGATCAGATGCGAATTCTGGGAAAACCAGAGCAATTTTCTCAGAAGATAAGTCCCATTTTATCTTGAATGGACAAAAAATGTGGATTACAAATTCAGGTTTCGCAGACGTTTTTTTCGTTTTTTGTAAAATTGAAGACGATGAAAATCTCTCGTGTTTGATCGTGGAAAAAAAATGGGGCGTAACGCTTGGCGAGGAAGAAAACAAAATGGGGATCCACGGTTCCTCAACGCGACAAGTGTTTTTTGAAAACGTTAAAGTTCCCGTAGAAAATTTAATTGGCGAGAGAAATAAAGGTTTCAAAATCGCTATGAACGCGCTAAATGCTGGTCGAATTAAAATCGCTGTTGCCAATTCAGCCATCGCAAAACGCGCTTTACGTTTAGGAGTAAGTTATGGAAACCAACGCATTCAATTTGGTGAGCCAATCACTAATTTTGGTGCAATTCAATTGAAAATCGCGAATATGGGAACTAAAATCTTCGCGAACGATAGTGCTTGGAACCGAACAGCTCACCTCATCGACAACGCCTATGACACAATGGTAGAAAAAGGGATGGATCCTTTAGAAGCGAAATATAAGTCAGTAGCTGAATTTGCAATGGAATGCGCGATGACCAAAGTTTACGGTTCAGAAATGGAACAACTTGTCGTGGATGAAGCACTTCAAATGCACGGAGGAATGGGTTATTCCGCTGAAAGTGAAATAGAAACCTTGTACCGAAACATTCGAGGGAACCGCATATACGAAGGAACTAACGAAATCAATCGCCTGTTAACGCCAACAACACTTTTACGAAAAGCCATGAAAGGTGAGGTGAATTTGATGCCAGAGGTAATGCAATGTTTTCAAGAGTTACAAGGTGGAAAATTGAATTCCATTGAAGGGGACTTAAAAATGATTGATACGCAACTTCAATTCATCGCGCTCGCGAAGAAAGTGACGATGTTGGTTGCGGGACAAGCGATGCAAACTTTCCAACAGAACATAAAAGACGAACAAGAAATATTAACTTACTTGGCGGATATGTTGACGGAACTGTTTGTAGTGGAAAGTGCCGTTTTACGAGCAGCGAAACATCAAGACGCTAGCAATGCCACCCTTCTATCAAATATGAGTTGTTTATTAATCAACGATTTAGCAATAATTTTGAGAAACGCAACAACAGAAATTATTGCCGCATCGGCTCCTGAACAAATGGCGACGATGACCACCAAAGCACTTCTTCGACTCTTGCACCTTCCAGTTACCAATTTCAAAACAATTCGCAGAGAAGTTGCGGCACATTTTATCGCGTCCAACGAATACCGTTTGTCATGAATTCTGAGCAGATTTATCAGGACTTAAAAACGCCGTTGGACAATTTCTTGCATTGGGAAAAGACAACACCGAATGCAATATTCTTGCGTCAACCGTACGGAAAAACATGGCAAACTTTTTCCTATTCTGAAGTAGGAGTTTTGGCAAGAAAGTTAGTGACGGCAATGCGAAATGTTGGTCTGAAAAAAGGCGACCACGTTGGAATTCTTTCGAAAAATTGTTGCTACTGGCTGATTACGGACATAGCCATCATGATGGGTGGATTTGTTTCCATTCCTTTCTACGCAAGTTTACAAGGTGAACCCTTGAAGCAAGTAGTTGAAGACAGCGATATTAAGTTGTTATTTGCGGGAAAGCTGGAAAAATGGAATGCAGAAACACACCTAATCCCTGCTGATTTACCCATCATTCGTTTTCCGCATTTTAAGGGCAATGCTCTCATTCAAGAAGGCTTAGATTGGGAAGATTTAATTAAAAATTGCGAAGAAGCAGAAATTTCCGAACTTCCCAAACTCGAAGATTTATGGACAATTCTCTATACCTCTGGAACGACAGGGAAACCAAAAGGAGTGATGCACAGTTTTAAAAACCCCGCGCTTGTCATTCGGATTGAACAACTCACAAATTTCATTGGAATCTTTAAAATTAAACATCAGAATTACTTCTCTTTTTTACCACTAAATCACGTCGGAGAGCGCATAGGAACGGAAATCAATTGCTTGGCAACAGGAGGAACGATGTCCTTTGGCGAGTCAATTGACAGCTTCATTTTCAATGTTCAGGACACGCAGCCCACCACCTTTTTTGCTGTTCCCAGAATCTGGACCAAATTTTACGAAGGTGTTACTTCAAAAATTCCGATGAAACGCTTGAACAAGCTGTTCAAAATTCCAGTTTTATCCACTTACTTAAAGAAAAAAATCAGGACAGGACTGGGGTTGAATGGTGCGAAAATCATTGCGACTGGAGCAGCAATAACGCCTTCTTTTCTCAAAGAATTTTACGAAAAACTAGATATCCATTTAATTGAAAGTTATGGTATGACTGAAGTTTGTGGAGGAATTGCTTATGGTGTTGAAAAGCACACACCACACCACGTTATCGGAAAACCATTCCCTTTTTGCGAAGTCAGAATAGATCCTAAAAATGAGGAAATTTTAATGAAAGCGCCTTTCTTGATGTTAGGTTATTATAAAGATCCTGAGTACAGTGCGGAAGTTTTAAAAGACGGGTGGATGCACAGTGGAGACCGCGGAGAAATTGATAAATTTGGGTATATACGTGTTCTCGGTAGGGTAAACGATTCTTTTAAAACCGCGAAAGGTGAATTTGTAGTGCCGAATCCCTTGGAGGCCATTTTTGAAAAAAATCATTTCGTGGAATACGTTTGCGTTTGTGGATTAACTTCGCCACAGCCCATTGCGATGGTTACCTTGAATGAAAATTATACGAAAACAAATAAACATGAAGTAGAAAAATCCTTATTAATTTCCTTGTTTGAAGCGAATAAAAGTGCTGCGTCTCATGAAAAAATTTCGACTGTGGTGGTACATACAAATCCTTGGACTGAATTGAACGGATGCTTGACCCCGACAATGAAGGTTCGACGTGGAAAATTAGATGAAAAGTTTAAAAGTAAATATGAAGAATGGCATTTATCACCTGTGGAAGTGGTTTGGTTATAATTTGCTAATTACTTAATGTGCTAATAATTAATGTGCTATTTTAATGTGTTAATGTTGAATTGTGCTAATGTTGGATTACAGATTGAATTATAATTAAAAAACTAATACCTAACAACTAATCACTTTTGCCCAATCACTTTTGCCCAATCACTAATGCCTAACCACTAATGCCTAACCCTCATAAAATCCTAAAATCCTTCCGCCGCGGCGGAGTTATAAAATCATAAAGTCAAAAAACAAAAAAATGAGTTACTATTTCACCGAAGAACACGAGCTATTTCGTGAGAGTTTAAAGGGATTCCTTCAGAAGGAGGTAGTTCCGAATATTGATCAGTGGGAAGCTGATGGTCGTATTCCGAAAGAAATTTGGAAAAAAATGGGCGACATGGGCTTCCTCGGTTTAGGTTATCCAACGGAGTACGGCGGCATGAACCTCGACTTTTTCTACGATGTGGTTTTTTGTGAGGAAACGTCGAAAATGTTTTCGGGTGGATTCACGATAAGTCAACTGGTAGTGCAATATATGTCAGGACCTTACATCATGAAATACGGATCTGAAAACTTGAAAAAGAAGTATTTACCAGGTATAATTTCTGGGGATTTGGTGAGTTGTATCGGGATAACGGAACCAGGCGCAGGTTCTGACGTAGCCAATATTCAGACGACAGCGATAAAAAACGGCGATCATTATATAGTCAATGGCTCCAAAACGTTTATCACCAATGGTGTTTATGGCGACTTCATCATTACCGTTGTAAAAACAGACCCAAATGCAGGAACAAGTGGTTTCTCGCTCTTGATTATCGACAAACATTTGGAAGGTATCACAACGAGCAAATTGAAGAAATTGGGCTGGCATGCGTCAGATACTGCCGAATTGCATTTTGACAACGTTAAAGTTCCTGCTGAAAATTTAATCGGAGAGGAAGGACAAGGATTCTACTATTTAATGGGCGGACTACAATTGGAACGGTTGGCGGGTGCAATAAGTGCTTATGCAGCGTGTGAATCAGCTTTGACGTATGCTTTGCAATATATGTCAGAGCGCCATGCCTTTGGTCGTTCTATTAACAAGTTCCAGGTCTTACGTCACCGAATCGCACAATTAGCGGCGGAAATTGAATCGACGAAACAATTTGTTTTGTACTGTTCGCGCTTGAATAATGACAAAAAATACGCGGTAAAAGAAAGTTCTATGGCGAAATTGTTGGCTACCGAACTCTCAGACAAGGTCATGACACAATGTTTGCAATTTTTTGGCGGCTATGGCTTTATGGAAGAATACAAAATGGCGCGTATGTTTAGAGACAGTCGCGTTGGGACAATCGGAGGAGGAAGTTCGGAAATCATGCGCGATATCATTGCAAAAATGGTAATCGATGAAGTATCCTATCAATCGGCCCAAGAGAAATCTAAATCCTCGGAAAAAGATGCAAATTCAGGTTTTGATTTCGATAAATTGTTAGCTGGAATGCAAGAAAAAGCAGGCAGGGCAAAACCACTTGGAAGTTCATTGAAATTTGATTTCGGAGAAAAAAGTGTTTTGATTGACGGTTCTGGAGAGCAAAATGTAGTTAGTTTTAGCTCGGAAGAAGCCGCTTGTAACGTGAAAGTAGCCTTGGAAGATTTTCTCGCTTTAACGAAAGGAGAGTTGAATCCGATGACAGCCTTGATGAATGGGAAAATAGTTATCACGGGCGACATGGGTGTAGCAATGAAGTTACAATCCTTGTTTTAAATTTTTGTAAATAACTAAATATCATATAAATATGACACTAGAAAGTATCATGCCTTTGGTAAATCAAAAAGTCCAAGGCGCAGAAGCATTAGGAAACACCTTACGTTTCGATTTTGAAGAAGGCTGTATTCACCTCGATGGAACAGGAGCGGTAAACGTGATTAGCACCGAAAGTAAAGAGGCTGATTGTTGGGTAAACGTAAGTTTAGAAGACTTCCAACAATTGTTGACAGGCGATTTGAATCCAATGGCTGCGGTGATGAGTGGAAAAGTGCGCATCAATGGCGACATGACGATTGCGATGAAGTTGCCAGCGATTTTCAATTCGTAAACAAACCAAAATGAACAAAAAGCGTGAGTTTCGGCTCGCGCTTTTTTTGTTTTTGCAGCATTTCCAAATAGGATAAATGATTAAAATCGGATTTGAAAATCAGTAAGTTTGTTAATCATCGCTTTTCTATTCAAATGATAACGAGAATAACAAATGACTTCTTTCTTAGTGGACTGTAAAATAGATGAATATCATTTTCCACCTTGGTGGATGAATTATTCCATGGCGAATTTATTAGAGGAAATTTTGGTGTCATCTGGCAAAGATTCATTAGCTTTTTTTTAAACACCGCGCAAAAAGTCTGAGCATCTTAAAAATCAAACAAATCGCCTAAGAAACCTTTTTTCTTTTTGTATTTGTAGTCGTTATCTGATTTGTATTTATAATCATCGGATGAATATTTTCCTTTATCAGATTCTTTTATAATTACTTCTCGCGGTTGAATTTGATTTGAACGCTCAATAATTTTATCCAATTCGCCCCTGTCTAACCAAACACCGCGACATTCTGGACAATAATCTATCTCAACTCCACTGCGTTCAGACATTACAAGATTTACATTACAATTTGGGCATTTCATATAAATGAATTTTAGGTAAAATAAGAGGAAGATTTCTCAAACTTAAACGCTTACAAATATAAAATTCACAAGCTGTAGCTAAATTTCTTTAACATTTATTTGATTTAAAGTTTGAAATGAAAATCATAAGATTTTTTTTAAACTACTTCTTCTAAAAAACCTTTGCACTCCACACAACTAATTAACACATTACCCGAAACTAAAACATCCACATCAACAAAGGCACGGTTTCCTTTTTAATCATTTCGTCAATCTGCTTGAAGTTGTTGTTAGAAATAGCGGGACAACCCCATCCTTCAGGTGTTCCTTGTGGAAAAACAGCGTCGTCGGGAACTGCTTCCCACGAATGAAATACAATGGCTCGTCGCAAGGCATTACTGTTCGTTTCGTCGTATCCATGCAACAAATACTTGGTTTTCACACCCCACTGACTAACACCACGTTCACCAATTCGATATTTTCCTAATGAAGAAAGATGGCTTCCGTCCTCGTTACTAAAACTAGCGGACGACTTTGTAAAATCTGCTGCCCACGGATAGGAACCGCAACCATGACTAACAGGAAAGGCATAGATGACAGTGTCTTTTTTGAAATCCCATACCATGAATCGGTTTTTTCCAGAGTGCTCTTGCATGTCTAACAAAAAGCAATAATTTAAATTCAAACCCTTTTTTTCGCAGAATTCACGTGCAATTTTCGCTTTTTCGGAATAATCTTTCATCTTTTCCTGAGAAGAAATCGAAATGATCGAATGCGTGGTGCAACTAAATAACAACAACACAAAGTATTTGAAAAAAGAATTCATTAACGAAAAAATCAAAAAACGCTAAACTGTCAATCCGTTACTTTTCCATATTCAGGGAACAAACTTACTATCCCTTCTTCGGATGCGGCACATACCCCACGTTCAGTGATTAATCCTGTTATTAGGCGAGCAGGAGTGACATCAAATCCATAATTGCTTGCGGGAGTTGTTGAAGGACAAATTAAAACAGAAGTCAAAACGCCATTTTCTGCTTGACCCACCACATACTTCACTTCATTTTCGTCTCGCTCTTCAATTGGAATTTCTTTTAAACCATCGCGAATGGTCATATCCAAGGTGGTGGAAGGCAAGGCAACGTAAAAAGGAATATTGTTGTCTTTTGCTGCTAATGCTTTAAGGTAGGTTCCGATTTTATTCGCGACATCGCCATTTCTTGTAGTGCGATCCGTTCCTACAATTACCATGTCCACCATACCGTGTTGCATCAAATGACCGCCTGTATTGTCAACGACTAAAGTGTGCGGCACATTGTGTCGTGTTAATTCATAAGCAGTTAAGTTAGCTCCTTGGTTTCGCGGTCGTGTTTCGTCTACCCAAACATGTACTTTTATTCCCTTTTGGATCGCTTGATAAATCGGTGAAGTGATGGTTCCCCATTCGATGCAACCTAACATACCCGCGTTACAGTGCGTGAGAATATTTACCGTTTCTCCTTGTTTTTTCGCAGAAATAGCCTCTATTAATGGCAATCCATGAACACCAATCATTCGGCAGGTCTCCACATCATCTTCCACGATTTTTGCGGCTTCCTCGAATGCTATTTGTGCTGTCATACCCTTTGTTTCCAGGGCTAAACGCATTTTATCCAATGCCCAAAAAAGATTCACTGCAGTCGGTCGGGAATTGCGCAAAGCAGTAAAAGCGTCCTCAATTAAAGAAAGATGCATTTTTTTCTCTTCAATTTCACGCAAGGCAAGATAAATTCCGTAAGCAGCTGTTGCACCAATTAATGGAGCACCACGAACTGTCATGTTTTTAATTGCAATTTCAGCGTCTTTATACGTTAACAACTGAACAACCACGAATTCATGTGGCAACTTACGTTGGTCAATTACTTCTACATAACGATTTTCAGTAGTCCAGATAGTTCGAAATTTTGACATTTGTTTGAAAAGTTTAAGAACATATAAACATAAAAAACGCCCAACATTTAGTCGGGCGTTATTCGAGGTCTCGTCCGGATTCGAACCGGAGTAGACGGTTTTGCAGACCGGTGCCTAGCCGCTCGGCCACGAGACCATTCGAGTCGCGAATATAGTAATAATCTTAAATCAACACTACTCATGATGAAAAAAGGGACTCAATTTCTTGAATCCCTTTTGAATAATTTTTGTGCTAATTGTATTTTTATTCTACAATTAATTGTTTTACACCCAATTTGTTGTTTTTAGAAGAAAGCACGCTAACAAAGTAACTTCCTCTTTTTAGGTTTTCGATATTTACTTGCTGACCATTTTCATAATTGGAAACTTCTTTTACTTTTCGACCCATGACATCATAAATCGCCAAGTTCAGACCGACTGCGCCATTGTCTAATAATACGGTGAAAGAACCAGAAGTTGGGTTCGGATAAACGTTCCAAACCACGTTCACTTCTTCTTCGATTCCTGCTGAAAGTGGACAAACCTCATCAACAGGTGTATTGTCACAATAGTTAATTGGATATAATGGTGCTGATTCCATCCATGCGTTTTCAGGTTGGCTAATCGCTTGCGTACAACCCAATTGACGCACTAAGAAATCGCGAACAAAGCGTTCTGTGGTATCCATGTACGCTAAAGCAGCCGCACTCGTTCCCGCATACGGTACGTGAGGTGCACCTGGGAAAGTATAGAATTGGTGATCCAAATCAACCGCGCATGCACGTTCGTGTATCATTCGACTACCATCCAAATACATTAAAGGCGTTCCAGGATTCACAATTCCTCGGTTGTATTTTACAGTACCATCATTTGTTCCATGAACCGAGCATAGTGGTACATCACCCGCCTCTAACCAGCTGTATCGTGCAAGCGCTCCACATCCGTTGATAACACCGATGACTTTGGTAGAATAACCTGGATTTCCACTTGTTCCCTCTAAACCTCCCATTTGAGAAATAGTAGCTGGTGTCAGATAATCTTGAATTTCGCATACATCGTCCAAGTAAGCTACATGTAACGCCGTAATTGCACCTGCCGAACTTCCACCGATGAAGATTCGCGTTGTGTCAATTTTATACGTGTTTGTGGTTGCTCGATCTTTGTAAAAGAAACGAATCGCGCCTTTTAAATCTTGCGTCGCACGCACAACCGCCTTAACTGCATTCGCTGAATCAAATGGAAAAAATCCTAAACGATAGTCAATAGAAGCACATGCATAACCTTTTTTCGCGAATCGCTCTGACCAAGTTTTTACATCGACATCTGTTTTTGAACCTCCAATAAAGCTTCCACCATGTACCCAGATAATGAGCGGACGGGCGGTTTCGGTATCACCAGTCGGTTCATAAAAATCCAGTTTTAAGGATGTGTTATTTCCGTTGAAGGATTGGTTTTGTCCGTAAACGATGTCGGAAGTAACTGTAAAATTGGGGAACACGTTTTCTGCGTAACGTCCAGTTTCACAAAGTGTTTGTCCGTAGAGATTTGCCCCTAGGACGAGAAAGAAAAACAAGTAGAACTTTTTCATTGTTTTGATTTTGATTATTAAGGAAATTTAGTTGCTGAGAATTTATTGGCGTCAACTTGCGGAATTGTTGACTTGTATTTTTTGTTGATGGCTTTGATAAATTCGTTCGCAAACAAGCCATTTCCGCGAGCATTGAAGTAAATCCCGTCCAAAGAATACGATCCACCTGTGACGAATTTCGCATTCAAGGCTACACCATTATACAAGAAACCTGAAGTTAATTTTGATACAAAATCATTGGTTTCAACTATCGCCAATCCTTTATTTTGGGCTATTTGACGGATAATGGCATTGTACGCATTAACTTTATCATTCAGGATTTGTATTTCATCGTTGTTCAAAACAAATTCGTTTCGGAAAGGATACAAAACACCCAATTTGTGACATTTTACAGAATCCAAAGGAATGCTTAACAATAGTTTTTCGTTAGCGGCAATTTGGCGAACTGCAAATTGATTAGCATCTGGATCAACGATCATAAAAGGATTTGCACCGATTTCAAAAGTGAATCCAATCTGATTAAAAACATTGGTAAGTGTTGCTGCATTGGCAGAATCCAAATTAAGTCCGTTCCAAGGAATTGTTGTAAAATAAGGCATTTGTGTTACATCAGGAATTGTTGCTAACGCTCCTTTCGCACCATTCGCTGTAAGCAAATCGACTAATTCGGTATATTTCGTTTCGAACTCATTGTCAGTTAAAAAAGTTGAAACCGTTCCACCTGATTTCGCATAAACAAGTGCTTCTTCCAAACCTAGGAAAACAGAAAAGAAAGTTGGATTCGCCTGCATCAATGAGGAAATGCCTAAAGTCGAAGACGAGCCAATACGCTTGTAAAAAGGATTTGAATTATAAACCGTTGCACTCCACAAGTCCGCTAATTGTAAACCCGGAATGGAAAAATTGTTGAACGGGCCATTTGCAGCATTATCGCTCCAAATTCCCATATCCCCACTACTCATAGCGACACGAACAGGAGAAAGTGAAGTCACACCCTGGCAATCTGTTTTGTATCCCATTTTCAAGGGTGACAATCCCAACAAGCTAATCCCAATGGAATTCTGATCAACCAGCGATTGCTTAAAATCACCACCGCCAACAAATTTCAATTGGTCAGCAATTAATTTTGCAACGGAAGTTTGCTGTCCCTCATAAGTCAAACCATCATCCATGTATCCTGCGGCGTGCCCACCACCAATCATCACGAAAGTAGTTGGATTCATTTCTCCTTTTGAATAGTCAGGAGTTTTATATTTCGGTTTACAAGCAACGATTCCCATTGCTACACCAACCAAAGCGATATATGCAGTTATTTTCTTCATGTTACTTACCATTTATAAATTAATGCAAGACCTGGTGCCACGGCTTTCGTGCTAAAGGTTCCAGACAAATTAGTTTCTTGATTGATGTCGGAGCGCTTCACCTGCGTGTAATAAAATGACGCGTCCAAACTAAAGTGTTTTCCAGGGCTATAACTTATCCCAAATGTTCCATAACCTCGATTAGCATCAGGAGTTTCTGGAGTCACGAAACCTGATTGAACAGGGGAAAATCCGTAACCACCTCCAAAACGAAGGGAAAAAACATCAGAAATTTTATAAGCCGCACCAGCTCTAAAAGCAAAGATATTTTTGTAGTTACGAGCCGATTTAGTGTCTGTCAACGATTCGGTATTGGTTTCATAATCAAACGCTAGGGTATCATAAGCTTTCCATCCAACAAAATTGACGTCAAGAACCGTTTCCCATTTATCCGAAATATCGTATGCAATTCCTAATGTAGCCACTTGCGGTAAGGGCAATGACCCAACAAATTTTCCGTTTGGAAACTTATCACGTAAGCCATCTGGCACGGTAAATTCCGCATTTCCATCGTTCAAATCCATATTTACTTGCGAGCGGTAATTCAGTCCTAAAGTCAATTTATCTGTTGCTTTATAGCTGACCCCTAAGTTGTAGCCGAAACCCAATGCTTTTCCGCTCAACTTTGCGCTTGCAAAAGTTCCATCTTCAAATTGAACAGGGATGTCTTTTTGTAATACTACATCACCCGTACTTAGTACAAAACCTGCACCAACACCTAATTTCTCATTAATTTTATAAGAGACCGTTGGCTGAATAAAAATGGCTTTTAATTGAAGACGTGTTAAAGCAAATCGACCAATCCAACCCTCTTCGTAACTCACCGTGCTCCCAAAAGGGGTGTAAGCAGCAATTCCGAACTTTAATTGTTCCAATTTTTTCAATCCGAAAAGGCCATAAGCTGAAAAAGGCGTTCCAACAGGCGAGTTGGTTCTGTACGGTTGTTGTGTTGCCGAATCGACATACATCACACGAGCAAAAATTGGTGTTGTGGCAAGGTTAATACTGTTCTCAGTCGCAAAGGCAGCGGCTCCTGGATTAAAAAACATGGCGCTTCCATCGAGGTATTTTGCCGAACCGGCGCAACCCATGGCTTGCTGTTTTTGTCCTTGAAAATTCACTTGAAACCCTTGAGCATCAACTTTTTGAAGAGAAAGAAAAACCAATGAGATTAAAAATAAAGTTTTTTTCATTGTTAGCGTGGTTTGCTCAAATGTAGAAAATATTCTCTTAATAAGTTGTATACATTAAATTAATAAAAGAATAGGACTCGTATGGAAGCTTCACTTCTACTCAGTAGATTTCGCAAAAAGTTATTTTTTTTAACGTCAATTGAATGGAATAAAAAAGTGCAAACGCTTTTTCCATCGGGTTCAAGTCCATTTTTTTGACAAAGAACAAAAACACATCTCTTAGTGCTTAATCGGAAGTAGTTCTTGACTAAAAAGATAAATTATTCTAATCTTGTTTAACGTTTAAGGAGCTTGATAATGCAGTCTAAAAAAACACTAATTGAAGTCTAAAAATCATGTTGTTTCATTCCAAAACACGTGAGTAGTAACCAAATCATTAACGATAGTATGTCTTTTACTATCTTTGAAATCTTTTCGAGAAAGCCACATGGAACCAAAGGAAATAATTCAGAAAGTCAAAAAAGGTGAGTTTTCACCCTTGTATCTGCTACATGGTGAGGAACCTTTTTACATCGACGTATTGATGAAGGCAATTTCCGAGAGCGCATTAGAAGAACATGAACGTGATTTTAATCAAACGATTCTTTATGGTAAAGACACTGATGTTTTGGCCTTGCTGAGTGAACTTCGCTCCTACCCTATGATGGCGGAACGTAGATTGGTGGTTTTACGAGAAGCACAGGATTTAAAAGACATTGAAAAACTAGAAAAATATTGCGAAGAACCTACTTCGACAACGGTTTTTGTGTGCTGCCATAAACACAAGAATTTCGATTCGAGAAAGAAGATTTTCAAGTCATTTGCCAAAAATGGGGTAGTATTTAAATCCGAAAAAATTCGCGATTATAAAATGGCGGATTGGGTTGAAAAATTTGTGAAAGGTTTAGGTTATACCATTACTCCTAAAGCTGCAACATTGGTCGTAGAAAACCTCGGAACAGATCTTTCTCGGGTTGCAAATGAATTTGAAAAATTATCGGCAGTTGTCGAAAAAGGAACGGCAATTAACGAGGTTCACATTGAGGAAAACATCGGAATTTCAAAAGAATATAACGTTTGGGAGTTAACAAATGCTATCACCAGAAAAGATTTAGTGAAGGCTCTAAAAATCGTAAACTACTTCGAGCAAAATCCAAAAGCAGCGAATATTTCCCAAATCATCCCTACCCTATTCCGAACTTTTTCCCAACTCTTAAAAATCCATTTCATCGAAGATAAATCCCAAATGAATATTGCCTCACAATTGGGCGTAATTCCTTTTGTTGCAGGGGACTTATTACAAACCGCACGCAACTTCGATCGCAGGAAATTGGCAGGAAATATTGCCTTATTGAATGAATTCGATTTGAAATCAAAAGGTGTAGGAAATTCAGGAACTTCGGGAAATGAACTGTTGCGCGAGTTGACTTTTAAATTGATGCATTGATGACGCGATTCTACGCCCCAGATTTGATGCTTGAATCGAAGCAGTATCTTTTATCGGAAGAGGAATCCAAGCATTGTGTTCGCGTGCTTCGGAAGAAAAAAGGCGATGCAATTCTATTGGTCAACGGAAACGGAGTTTGGACAGAAGCAAGAATTGCAGACGACCATCCGAAACGTTGTTTGCTTGTTTTTGAAAAAGGAATTATTGAATCAAAAACACCAACTATCCATATCGCAATGGCACCAACCAAAAACATGGATCGCGTTGAATGGTTTTTGGAAAAAGCAACAGAACTTGGTCTTTCTAAATTGACCTTTCTACATTGTAAAAACAACGAACGCAAACAAGTACCACTTGAGCGTTTAAAAAAAATTGCCGTTGCTGCCATGAAGCAAAGTCAACGATATTATTTACCCGAAATTACGGATCTAGTATCTTTTGATCGATTCGTCGCCGAAAACCCTAAATCTTACATCGCGCACTGTGAAGACGAGGCAAATAAAAAAACCGTTTTTTCAAATCAAGAAAATTGCCTTTTAATTGGACCAGAGGGAGATTTTACGCCACAAGAAATCGAACTTGCTTTGCAACATAATTGCGTTCCAGTTTCTTTAGGGGATTTTCGATTACGTACGGAAACAGCTGCTTTGCTTGGTGTTGTGAAGCTTGGGTCGCCTCAGTAGTAAGAGTTTATTATCTGCGCCAAAAACGCTAATTTTACATTAAAGTACATTCTTATGAACCGTATTACAGACATTTCGCAATTAGACCTGAAAAAGCAATATACCTACGCGGATTACCTAACTTGGGCTTTTGAAGATCGTTTGGAATTAATAAAAGGTTGGATATATAAGATGAGTCCTGCGCCGAAGAGGAAACATCAGCGTATTTCTCTTAACTTAACTGTTAAACTTGTTAATTACTTTGATTCATGTGACTGCCAAGTTTACGAAGCTCCTTTCGATGTAAGGTTAAAAAGAAACAAAGGAAGTGATCACCAAGTGGATACTGTTGTTCAACCGGATATTTCCGTTTTTTGTGATTTGAGCAAACTCGATGACCGAGGTGCGATTGACGCACCTGATTTAGTGGTAGAAATCACGTCTGATAGTACGATGAAAAAAGACTACAACGAA
Organism: Bacteroidota bacterium; assembly: GCA_039795265.1. GTDB lineage: Bacteria > Bacteroidota > Bacteroidia > Flavobacteriales_D > Crocinitomicaceae > UBA952. Next base: position 153,083 of record JBDKEM010000021.1, read on the forward strand.
AAGTTTAATCTCTATGAAGAAAACGATGTGAAAGAATATTGGATTGTAAATCCTGACATGAACAGTATGGAGATGTTCACCAAAGTTGGAGAGAAATTTGAATCCGCTGGAATATTCAATGTCAATGATGGCGCAACAACAGTTAACTCAGTATTGTTTCCAGATTTATATGTCGATTTGATAAGCGTTTTTAAGGATTGATTTACGCTGAACTTTTTAATACAAAATGAACGAAAACAAACGATTACGCATTGCCTTTATGGGCACACCTGAATTTGCAGCAACAATTTTAGATGCAATAATAAAAAGTGAACATGAAGTTGTTGGAGTAGTAACTGTTGCCGACAAACCCGCAGGAAGAGGTCAAAAATTGCGAGAAAGCGAAGTAAAAATGCTTGCTTTGGCTAACAAACTGCCCATTTTACAGCCCGAAAAACTTAAAGACGATTCATTTTTAAAGGATTTGGCGGCTTGGAATGCGGATATATTTGTTGTGGTTGCTTTTCGAATGCTTCCAGAAGTAGTTTGGAAAATGCCACGATTAGGCACATTCAACTTACATGCTTCTTTATTGCCCCGTTATCGAGGAGCGGCTCCTATAAATTGGGCATTGATTAACGGTGAAAAAGAAACTGGAGTCACAACCTTCTTTATCAATGAACAAATTGACACTGGTAATATTTTAGCACAAGAAAAAGTAAGTATTGATGAGAATCTTATTGCTGGTGAGTTATACAATGAATTGATGCATCTCGGAGCAGAGCTAACGGTAAAGACTTTGTATCGAATCGCAAATGGAGAAGCCAAATCAATTCCTCAAGATGAGGATATCGCTGTTCTTTCACCTCATGCACCCAAATTATTTAAGACCGACGGAAAAATAGATTGGTCCGATTCTATAGACAAGGTACACAATAAAATCCGAGGTTTGTCACCTTATCCTGCAGCTTGGTGTATATTGAATAATGTTGTAAAAAACGAACAACTTAGTTTCAAAATTCTACGTTCGACAAAAGTTGTAGGAACTCCTTTAGATAAACGATTACAAAAGTATAAAAACGGCATTCTATTCCCATGTTCCGATGGTTTTATAAGTGTTACTGAACTACAACCAGAAGGAAAACGAAAAATGAACTTCAAAGAGTTTATAGCAGGAAACAATCCTGAGGAATGGGAAATCATCTGACCTCCAAAGGTTCGTTTCAAGTCACCGCTTAAGTTTTTAGAAGTTACCTATATTTGCAAAAATTTAAAAAATGGCAGAAGAAAGGATATCAACGGATAAAGCACCAAAACCAGTGGGATTATATCCACATGCTCGACGTGTTGGCAACTTACTTTTTTTGTCTGGCGTTGGTCCACGTGTAGCAGGGGCTGATGCAACGGATTCCGAAGTTCCAGGTTTGCAGTTGGACAAAAACGGGAATTTTATCGCTTTTGATTTTGAAGCTCAATGTCGCTCCGTTTTTGATAACGTTCGAGTTATTTTGGAAGCTTCTGGTTCCAGCTGGGACAATTTGGTTGATGTCACCGTTTTTCTTGTCAATATGAAAAGGGATTTTCACACGTACAATCGTATTTATGCTGAATATTTCAAAGACAATTTACCTTGTCGCACCACGGTAGAAATCAATAGCCTTCCGACACCAATCGCCATCGAACTAAAATGCATTGCCACAATTTAAACAACAACTCCATTCGCTCATAAAGTCCTAATCCGCCGCGGCGGACATTCACTCATAAAGAAAAAAAACATGACAGGTTTCATAATCCGTATCGCCCTCGCAGCTCTAACTCTTGGATTCAACGTTTACCTCTTTGCCACTGGACATTGGGGTTGGGGCATCACCTTTTTACTAGTACCAACGATTGTAATTTTATCCTTCTTCCGAAATGAAAATATGATTCTAGCGCTCAATCAAATGCGTCTGGGGAATACCGAAAAAGCGAAAAAATACATTAACCGAATTACACATCCACAGTTTTTACCACGAAAACAACATGCTTATATTCTCTATCTTCAAGCGGTTATGAATTCACAAGAATTCGGATTCAGTAAAAGTGAGCAATTGTTGCGTAAAGCACTCGAACTTGGACTTCGTCAGGCTGAAGATAATGCCGTTGCTAGAATGCATCTTGCTGGAATTTGTGCACAAACAGGTCGCAAAAATGAGGCTGTTTCCCTACTTTCCGAGGCTAAAAAATTGGATAAAAACGGGATGATGAAAGATCAAATCAAAATGATGCAACAGCAACTTCAAATGGCACCGTCTAAGAATCAAATGCGCATGATGCAAATGATGGGCGGTAGAAGACCGAAAATGCGTTAATCGATGAGCCAACATCCACGAATTTTTTCAGAACCTTGGTCTGATTACGAACTTATTGACGCGGGTGGCGGAAAAAAATTAGAACGTTGGGGAACTATTTTCACTATTCGACCTGAAGTAAACGCCTATTTTCGTTCCGAACAACCTTTCACCGAATGGCGCAAGCAAGCACATTGGGAATTCATCGAAACCGGAAATCAAAAAGGAAAATGGAAATCTCTTCGTCCGAATGCTCCACAACAATGGACAGTAAACCGCGATCGTTTAAAATTTCAATTGCGCTTAAGTCCTTTTAAACATGTTGGACTTTTTCCCGAACAAAACACAAACTGGAATTGGTTAGAAACTAATTTAACGGGTGAATCCACTTTCCTAAATCTATTTGCCTACACAGGAGCTGCGTCTTGTGTGGCACGAAATAAGGGAGCATCAACTTTTCATGTGGATTCTGCAAAATCGGTTTTAGACTGGGCGGGAGAAAACATGGAATTATCACGATTATTAAATATCCGTTGGGTACATGAAGATGCGTTAAAATTTTTGCAACGCGAAGTACGACGTGGACGAAAATACGATTGCATTTTAATGGATCCGCCAGCATGGGGAATCGGAGTTAAAGGAGAAAAATGGGTGCTAGAAGACAATATTGACAACTTACTTTCAGCAGCAGCAGATGCTTTAAATCCAGATGGGAAATTGGTAATGAACACTTATTCTCCTACGTTGACCTTTGAGCTGTTATCCGAGTTGGCGGCAATGTACTTCCCAGATAAATCAACCGCTGTCAATGAATTATTCATGCGTTCGACAACGGGTAAAGAGTTGTATTTCGGTTTGCTTTTACGGGTAGAATGAAAAAAATCATTGGGATTACTGGAGGAATAGGATCAGGCAAAAGTTTTGTGTCTCGTATAATAGAGAAAATGGGATATCCTGTTTTTTACGCCGATCAGGCTTCTAAGTGGTTAACCAACAATGATCCTGAAGTAAAAAAAAAACTGATTCAACTTCTTGGTAATGAGGTGTACTTAGAAGGCACGTTAAACATTCCTTTTCTATCAAAAATTGTGTTTTCGTCCGATGCAAAACGCGAACAAATCAATCAAATCATTCATCCCGTTGTAAGAAGATATTTTACAGAATGGGTTGAAAGTCAGTCAGTAGAACTATGCTTCAATGAGGCTGCTATTTTATTCGAAACTGGAGCGTATAAAAATTTTGATGGAATTATTTTAGTCACTGCGCCTGATGATTTGAGAATTAAACGAGTTATGGAACGTGATAAATGTACGATGGAAGAAGTCCAAGTTCGCATGAAAAAACAATGGCCGGACGAAAAAAAGCGGACATTTCAACCTTTAGAAATCATGAACGATGAAAGTCAAGCTTTGTTAATTCAGATTGAAACAGCGATTAAAGAACTGAAGAAATAACCACGTAGGTTACTTATGTTACATACCCCATGATTTGGGAATCATAGATTTACACCGCTAAACTATGAAATATGCATTATAAAATCGTAATCGTTGGAGCTGGAACAGGTGGAATTATGACCGCTGCACAGCTCCTAAAAAAACACCCTGGAATTCAAATCGCTATCATTGATCCAGCCGAATTTCATTATTACCAACCCGCTTATACGCTTGTAGGTGCAGGAACTTTTGATTTTGAAAAGACAAAAAAGTCAACTTCTTCATTAATTCCAACTGGTGCTAAGTGGATTAAAGATTGGGTACAAAAGGTTCAACCTGAAACAAATGAAGTGGTCACAAAGGAAAATGGAATAATTACCTATGATTATCTCGTTTTATCACCTGGATTAGTGAACAATTTAGACGCTATTCCGGGATTGAGAGTAGCTATTGAAAAGAAAGTCGTGTGTAGCAATTACGTCGATCCAAGAGAAACATGGCACCAATTGCAAAATTTCAAAGGCGGAAATGCCATTTTCACCATGCCAACGACACCTATTAAATGTGGTGGTGGACCTCAAAAGATTGCTTATTTGGCAGCAGATTACTTTAAAAAAAAGAAACTGACAACAAAATACAACGTGATTTATGCTACTCCAGGCTCAGTTATTTTTGGCGTTCCAGAAATACGCGAAACGTTACAAGAAGTCATTATAAGACACAACATAAAATTTAAGCCAAGTTACGCTCCTATTAAAATTGACGTTGAGAAAAAAACAATAACCTTCAAGTTAGTAAATCAAACTGAAAACCAGTGTGTAATCAATACAGACAATAGCATCGGAGAACAAATTGCTGGTTCATCTGAAATTGAAATTGGTTTCGACTTTTTACATCTCGCTCCCCCACAAGAAGCGCCTGCTTTTATCAAATATAATGAGCAACTCGCAAACGAAAACGGATGGCTTGATGTCGATATAAACACCTTGCAACACAAACAATTTACCAATATTTTCGGAATTGGAGACGCAGCAGCATTACCTACTGCTAAAACAGGAGCTGCCATCCGTAAACAAGTTCCAATTGTTGTAGAAAACCTCTCACTTTTATTTGAAAACAAACCAATTTCTTCTAAAACTTATAATGGGTACTCGTCGTGTCCTTTGGTGACAGGTTAAGGAAAATGGTATTAGCTGAGTTTGATTATCAAAACAAATTCACACCAGACCCTAAATTGAAACAACTCATGATTAAAGATAGTTCAAAGGAACATTATCGTTTGTGGTTACTAAAAAAATACATGTTACCCTATTTGTATTGGAACAAAATGATGAAAGGAATAAATGTCTAATTTTTAGCTATGTCAACAAATCCCTTAACTGAATCGTGGAGTATCATGCGAATTCTCCGTCTTGCCATCGGTAGCTTCATTCTATATGACGGCATTAAGTCACATGAATTAATGTTTCAACTTCTTGGAGGACTTTTTATCTTTATGGCACTTTTCAACGCTAGTTGTTTAGGAGTTCGAGCGTGCGCAACACCTTCAAGAAACAACAAATCAATTGAGGAAGAAGAAGTTAATTTTGAAGAAGTAAAATAGTTTGAAATCCCCCATATTGTTGCTTTTTATGTTCTGTTGGCTAAATTTCAAAGCTCAACAAACAAACTTTAGCACACCCGAAAATGCAATATGGCAGCTTCATGAAAATGATACTACTTCAAATAAATGGGGGAAAATACATTTTTTAGCCCGCAACTACATCAGCACAACAATAAATTTCGGGCAACTCAACGACTATTTTACTAACGCCCAAATGCTCGGGATGCGCTATCAATCTCCTTTGCTTTGGAAAAGGTTTCATTTAACTACAAGTGGCTCGATTTCTAAAAATTTGTTTTCTTCCGACCTGAGTGTAAAAGACAGTTTAAGCGGGACATTTAGTCGTTATGAACTCACATTATTCGACATGAATCCAGATAATTATCGCACGTTTTTTATCCAATTAGAAGAATTTAATTTTCGTTATCACCTAAAAAACTGGCAATGGAGATTTGGAAAGCAATGCCACTATTACACAAATCGACTTAACTTATGGTACGACAACAAACACAGTGAAAGGCGCAAAATTATCAGAAGCAGTAAAAACACACATTGCTGATTTACCTGAAGGAACCCTTATTCATTTCGATATTCACTACACGGACTTAAGAGGAAAAAGCGCAATTCTTAAAGCAGAATTTATCAGGTAAATAATTATCTTTTTGAGTAAGGATTTCCTGAAGCAGCTGTTGCTATGCAAATTATATGTAGAATAATACCAGGAAAAATAATCATCGCGTATCCAATAGAAGTAAAAATTAACCATAAAATACCTGCAAAAATTTTCCCTTTGTACATTTGACCAACACCAGGAATAATAAAACTTAATAATCCAGCAACCGTTGGACTCCAAAGTTGGACTTCTTGTGATTTGTTTGAACCGTGATGAATGTTATTAATAATAACTTGCGGTTGAACTTCTTTTGGTTCATTTACTAAATTTTCTTTACTCTCTTCCATTGACGTTATTTTATCACAAATGTAGTAAAAAAATACTACATGTAGTAAAATAAGGTTACAAAATTAAAAATCATAGAATTGAATTTTGTCTATGATTGATTTTACAAAAGAAGAAATAGAACAAATAAAAAAAGAGACAACTATAAACGTTGGAAAAAACATCAAAAAATATAGAGAGTTAAAAGGATTAAATCAGTCAGAATTAGCTGCAATTATTCAAAGTGATAGACAATATCAATATAAAATTGAAAATGGAAAAGTAGGAATTAGCTTGGCAAAACTTGCTCTAATTGCGAAGGCATTGAATGTTACTATTTCAAATCTCGTAGAAGTAAATAATGATTAAACAGATTTTCCAATAAAATTCTTTGGATAAAAACTATTTTATCAAAATCTCCACCCTCCTATTCGCTTCTTTTTGCAAATCGGATTTTGCGTCTGGGAAAACGGGTTTCGTGTTTCCAAAACCAACAGCAGTCAATCGGCTGGGGTCAATTCCAGATTCTACTAAGAAATCAAGGATTTTTTGAGCACGTTTTTTAGATAATCGCATAGAAAATAAACCGTGTTTTTTGTCTTCGTTTACGTGCCCTTGAATCTCAATAGAAATCTGTGGATTCAATACCAAGAAATCTCGTAAACGCATCAAAACAGGAAAGGATTCATCTAAAATTGCAGCCAAACCAGGCGCAAAATATATCTCATCCAACTTCGCTACTGTTCCTCGTTTCAGAGGAGTCAAACGAATGGTATCTTTTGTGTGGCTTGTACTGGCAATTTTGTACTCTTTTAAATCTTTAGAATTGTAACCTTCCGCATCGATTTTTATGGTGCTGTTTTTCAGTGTTTTATTCAGGTTCAAAAACAAATCACTTGCGAAATAAGTGCCGTCAATATCTGACAAACTTGTTATTGAAATTCTTGCTGTAACAGGTTTTTTAGTGGTTTCGTCGATAACGTGAATGGAATAAATCGGTTTTGCTTGGATTGATGAAATCCTTTAAAAATCTACAAATCGAAAGTAGGACTGGAATGTATTTGACTCCAAAATACAATGACTTTGAACACAATAAATACGGAACCACTTCCTATTTACACACTGCTTTAATGGTCAATTACAACCTCTCCAGAAAAGTTCCTGGATTACAAATTTCTATGACTACTTTACTCAAAAAACCGCTCTCCGATGAACCCATTCCATTGAAATATATTGCCAATCGAGTGAACATGTTTTACACCGCACTTGTAATCAACTATTCCGTTTCACCAACAAAATTTAAAAAAACACAAGCGTCAAAATCGAACTAAAAAATATCCTATCCCCTCAATAAATCATTACTTTTGCGCCCATGCAGGAAGAGGTTGTTAAAATCCCCAGTAAATTCAAGTCTTATCTGATTTTCACTAAATTCAGACTCTCCTTTTTAGTGATTTTGTCGGCTTTGTCGGGTTATTTATTTGCAGGCGGTAACGATTTAAAAGCAATTTTATTTCTAACTATTGGAGGAACTTTAGTGACTGGTGCTTCCAATGGTGCCAATCAAATTTGGGAAAGAGATCTTGATTTACTAATGAAACGCACCCAAAAACGCCCTCTACCACAAGGTTGGATGTCAGTTACTGAAGCCTATTGCGTTGTCGTAATTTTCCTAATTATAGGTTCCGCGCTACTTTTTGCTTTAAACTGGAAAAGTGGCGTTTTAGGTTTGATAGCTTTTATGAGTTATGTCTTTGTTTATACACCCATGAAAAGAAAGTCCCCTTGGGCGGTTTTTGTTGGTGCATTTCCTGGAGCTATTCCGCCATTTTTAGGAGCTATTGCGCATACCGACAAATTCGGGTTTATGCCAGGAATTTTATTTTTCGTACAATTCACTTGGCAGTTTCCACATTTCTGGGCAATTGCCTGGGTGGTTTACGATGACTACAAAGCTGGAGGATTTTCATTGTTACCATCGAGTGATGGAAAATCGAAACAATCCGCTTTTATGATCATGCTGTATTCTTTAGCCTTGATTCCATTCAGTTTAGTACCTTGGTTACTTAATTGGACTGGCAACTGGTCATTAATAATCGCCTCAATTTTAGGTATTGGCTTCTTCGTTCTTTCCTATCGTTTATATCATTCTTGCGATGATAAAGATGCTAGAAAACTAATGTTTGCCTCATTTGTTTATTTACCAATCATACAATTTGTTTACGTTTTTGATCGTATTGCACCTTAAGATTTACTTAAAAAAGTTATTATGGATTACAGTAAAGAAATCGACCCAAGGGTCAACGAAAAAATGAAAAAAAATCTCGTTTACGTTGGGATTTTTAGTGTAGTGATGCTATTCGCAGGATTTACAAGTGCATACATCGTTTTGATGGGTGATTCTTTTTGGGTGAAATATCCCATGCCAACAGGTTTTTGGTTAGGAACAGCAAGCATTATTTTCAGTAGTATCACCTTTATTTTAGCCATTAATGCTGCTAAAAAGAACAATCAATCGGGAGTGAAATTATTCATGGCAACTACTGTACTCTCAGGAATAATGTTCTGTTATTTTCAATTCAAAGGTTATGGAGAACTAATTGATAAAGGCATCAATCCATTCAACAATCATATTCTCGTAACCGATGGCCGTTACGGTGATTACTTTGAATTTAAATACAAAGGGGATTTTATTGAAGTAGATGGAAACGAATATTTATATAACGGCAAAGAAATTCCTGAAAAGGTAATGAACGAACTACAAAGCTTCACGAAGCAATTTTTGAATGTAAAGCAAAGTAAATCACTCAAAGTTAAAGAAAATAATGATTTTGTAGTTTATTATCAAAACGCTCCATTACTGATTAAGGGTAATCGTTTTTTCATCAACGACAGCACTCAACTTTCATTTGTTGATGAAATGCGACTGAGTTATCTTGCGCGTCACATTCAAGACAAAAGAGGAGACTTTTTTGCACGCGGAAAAATTGGAGAAGACTTTCACATTTACTTCAAAGGTCAAGAGTTAGGATACAAAAACCGAAAATTACAGTTCGGAGGACAAGAAATAGACCCCTATTTACAGATTAAAGCAACTGAAACTGCTGATTCTGCCACCTCATTATTATACATGATTAGTTTCATCCATTTGATGCACGTTTTTGTTGCAATCCTATATCTGTTAAGGGTTTCCGTACGGGCATTCAAAGGAGAATTCAATAGTGAGAATACACTTTCATTACGACTTGGAGCAATTTTCTGGCACTTTTTAGGGCTTTTATGGATTTATTTGTTCTTGTTTTTGATTTTTATTCATTAAACTTGCAAAAAAATCTTAAAAAATGGCAGGACACTCAGCGCAATTAGATGCCAAGACGCTTTGGGGTGGTAAAGAATCCCCGTTTCAGACCAGTTATGGTAAGTTGATGATGTGGTTTTTCCTTGTTTCGGATGCGTTGACATTCGGAGGATTACTTGTAGCTTATGGATTTACCCGACACGATGCTCAAGATGCTTGGCCAATCGGTGAAGAAACATTTAATTCACTTCCTTTTTTGGGACACGGTTACCCATTAATTTACGTGGCCTTAATGACTTTCATCCTAATTGTATCGTCAGTGACTATGGTTTTGGCTGTTGAGGCTGGACATCGAATGGATCGAAAAGGAGTGACTAAATGGATGATTGCAACCATAATTGGAGGATTCTTTTTCTTAGGTTCTCAAGCGTGGGAATGGAGTCACTTCATTCATGGTTCAGAATTCGGTAAAATTGAACTTTCCGACGGTTCACAAGCAATTGTAAAGGGTCATTTCGGTGAAATTGAAAACTTTACAGTAATTGAAGCTGGAAAACACCATAAAAAAGGTGCGGTTATCAAGGAAGACTTGATGCATACTTACCAACATGCCGCTGTGAAAGGTCATTTGTTTGCCTTGCAAGGTAAATTGGATGAGGCTGTGATTTTGTTGGAAGATGGTTCAGTAGCTAAAATCAATAAAGCAAAAGACGAACACGTTGAATTACTCATTAAAAGAAACGGTAAAAAGAATAAAGTTGGTGATAAAATTGAAGGTGACAAGGCTGTTGAAGCTTACTACTCTTCTTTATACTCAGCAACTCCTAATCGTGTAATTTACGGAGCGAATTTAAAACAAAACGAATATGGCCCACAGCAATACGGACAGTTCTTCTTCTTTATTACCGGATTCCATGGATTCCACGTGTTCTCTGGTGTGGTGATCAATATTCTTATTTGCATAGGTGTATTGATGGGTACTTATCATAAAAGAGGTCATTATGAAATGGTTGAAAAAACTGGGTTATATTGGCACTTTGTCGATTTAGTTTGGGTATTTGTATTTACCTTCTTCTATCTAGTTTAATTATTCATTTTATTAAAATATTCGAAAAATGGAAAGAGACGATTTAATTGAATATTCATTGCATACCCACCACTCAGAAGAGCAAGGGAAAGCGATTCGATCAAAAATTTGGAAAGTAACTGCGCTGTTAACCATCGTAACTATCATCGAGGTGGCATTGGGTTCGATTATCAAACAAAGTGATTCAGCTTGGCCGCTAGTAAAATGGTCATTTATAGTAATGACACTACTCAAAGCAGGTTATATCGTAATGGTTTTTATGCACTTAGGTGACGAAAAGAAAACATTGAGATACGTAGTTTTGATACCGTACATTCTTTTCATGATGTATCTTATTTTCATCGCTCTATGGGAAGGAACTGAGGTAGGTAACATGTGGGAAGCATTTGGTGTAGGGGCGTAGTAATACAACAAACTTATGAGCAACATATTAGCTGGTCGAGGCAAAGTAATTATTGCATTTTTACTTGTCTTTGGACCAGCTTTTTTATTGATTTTAATTTCAACTCGTGGATGTAGTCATAAGTTCAAAGAATTGAGCAATTATGGAGTAATAAAGGATGTTGAAATCACATTGCATCCTCAATCTAGAAAAGTCAGGTTGAGTGAATTTAAGGGCGACATTCTTTTAATCACCACTTTACAAAAAACGTGTCCGACTGATTGTGCTGTTTCGTTTTGGCATATCGATCAAATGCACTTCCAACACATTCGCAAGAACAAAAACAAAAAACTAAAACGGGTCCGAATCATTTCATTTGTTACCGACGGCAAAGGTAATCCAGCGAGTGTTGAAGATGTTAAGACTTTAAGCCAAGCTTTATACGACAACGTTGAGGAATACGACCCAGAAATTTGGATACTAGCAACAGGTGACGTAAAAGCAGTTTACAATATCCAACACAACGACCAAACATTGTTGCAAAAAGGAAATAAATTTTACGGTGGTGAAGCTTTTCAAGAACTAATTTTGTTGTTGGATAAAGAACGTAATTTACGCATGGTACTACCAGGAAATGAAGAAGGATTAGTAAGGAAAATGCGTGAACACGTTGCCTTGTTACAAAAGCAGTATGATAAAGAGCGTGGGCGCAAAAACAATTAACTTTATAGGGGGAACCTTAATCCTTCTTTTAATTTTTTCTTGTTCATCTAAGAAAGAACGAGTACTTCCGATTTTGGGAAACTACGATGTTATTTATAAAACTGTTGACGGCAAGGAAGTAACGGATACCATTTTTCCAAAAATTCCAAAATTTTATTATCAGGATGAAAATGGCAAAGAAGTCACCAATAAAAACTTCAAAAATCGTGTTTGGATAGTCGAATTTTTCTTTGCTCGATGCCCATCCATTTGTCCTATAATGAATTCACAGTTGAAACGGTTTTACAAAGAAACTAAAGAAGTAACTTCAGAATTACAATTCCTTTCCTTCACAATTGATCCAAAAAATGATACTCCTGAAGCACTTTTAGCTTATCGAAAAAAGAATAACATTACTGCAAAAAACTGGTCCTTCCTTCGTGGAAATGAAGCTGAAACGCACCGAATGGGAATTGAGAACTTCCAAACATTTGCTGGACGTGATGCGGAAGCAGAAGGAGGATTTGCACATTCTGGCGCCTTTACACTTGTTGATAAATCGGGATATGTTCGTGGAGTTTATGCCGTAACCAACTATGACGGAACAGTTAACGAAAAGGAATACCAACGGATGAAAGCAGAATTATTTAAATTATTAGAATATGAATACGACGTCGTTATCCCCTGAAAAACTGAAAAAAGCAAAAATCTTAATTTACACACTTTCTGTGGTAATTCCAGTTGCCGTTGCCATACTGTTTAAAGTTAAAATAAAAGCCGATTTGAGTTTCTTGCCTCCATTCTATGCTGGAATAAATGCGTTAACAGCTGTATTGTTGATTGCTGCTCTTTGGGCAATAAAATTCAAAAACATCAAATTACATCAACGATTAATTCAATCAGCGCTCGCTCTGTCTGTCCTTTTCCTTTTGTGTTATGTAGCCTATCACATTACATCAGATCCAACTTTATATGCGGATATTGATCACAATGGAGAAGTTACCTCTGCAGAAGCAGCTCAATATGCAACTAGCAGAATCGTTTACCTTTTTTTATTAGCATCCCATATTTTACTAAGTATTGCCGTAATTCCATTGGTGTTATTTACCTACTTATTTGCATGGCAAGGGGATTTTGTAAAACACAAAAAATGGACACGTTTTTCTTTCCCAATATGGTTGTATGTGGCAATAACTGGTGTGGTGGTTTACTTTATGATTTCTCCTTTCTACGCACATTAGAATGAAAAAAGATAAACAAGAACGCTACGATAAAGCCTATTTACGACTTGCTGATAACTGGGCTAAACTATCTTATTGTAAACGCAAACAAGTTGGAGCAATAATCGTTAAAGACTCCATAATCATCTCAGACGGTTATAATGGAACACCAGCTGGTTTTGATAATTGTTGCGAAGATGATGAGGGGAACACGCATTGGTACGTCCTTCATGCCGAAGCGAATGCCATTTTAAAAGTAGCTCGTTCCACTAATAACTGTAAAGAGGCAACGCTATATCTAACCCATTCTCCTTGTAAAGATTGCAGTAAGTTGGTTTTGCAATCTGGCATCACACGACTAGTATATCAACACGCGTACAAAGACACCTCTGGCTTAGATTTTCTTCGTGAGTCAGGTCTTGAAATAAAACAAATTGAAAATATTGATAATGTCTGAATCTCCAAAACATAATTACTGGTTACCATTAGTAATGTCACTACTGTTCGCATTGGGGATTTGGATTGGCAGCATCCTCCCAGAAAGGAAATCAACCAGCGCAGATGTCCAAAAACTAGAAGATATCTTAACGATTATCGATAAAAATTATGTTGACAAAGTTCAGAAAGACAGCATTTTCGAAGTGACAATTACTGACATGCTGCACAAATTAGATCCGCATAGCAATTACATAGCTGCAAAAGACATGAAGCAAGTCCGAGAATCTATTGACGGAAAATTTGCTGGAATTGGGGTTCGATTCATGTTGTTACAGGACACCATTTGTATTACAAATGTTCTTCCCAATTCACCTTCCCAAAGAGCAGGCGTGAAGGCTGGAGATAAAATATTAAAAGTTGACAACAAGTCAGTTACTGGTAGAAAAGTAACTAATGATAAAGTTATGGGTTTGTTGAAAGGGCCAGAAGACACACAAGTTAAAGTAGTCGTACTTCGAGACAAAAAGAAAAAATCATTACGAATTACTCGAGGAATTATACCACTTGCTTCAGTCACATCTGCTTATATGATAGATGAAACAACCGGATTCATAAGAATTGAACAATTCTCCGTTCCTACACATGATGAATTTGTTTTGGCAAGCAAAAAATTGTTGGATCAAGGAATGAAGAAATTAGTGTTGGATTTAAGATTTAACGGAGGTGGAGTAATGCAGGTGGCAACGGAGATCGCCGATGAATTCCTACAAGCCGGCGATAAAATTGTGAGTACTAAAGGAAAATCTGTTGGAGAAAAAGTGGTTTATGCAACAGATGATTTGAATCTTTTAGAAAGTATTCCTGTTGTCGTATTAATTAATGAGGCATCGGCATCGGCAAGTGAAATTTTGGCAGGAGCCTTGCAAGACAATGATCGAGGTGTTATGGTTGGACGTCGCACTTTTGGAAAAGGATTAGTGCAAGAAGATAAAACACTTCGTGACGGGAGCAATTTACGCTTGACCATTGCACGTTATTATACACCTTCTGGCAGATGCATACAACGTCCATACGACAAGGGTTATGATGCGTATATGGAAGAAAGCTATCAAAACTTTCATTACGACGAGGAAAAAGAAAAAAAGGAATTACAAAAAGCGAAGAAGTTCAAAACTAAAGGGAATCGAATCGTTTATGGAGCAGGTGGAATTTTCCCCGATATTAAGGTTGAGTACGAATTTGTTTTACACAGTGAATATTATTATTTACTTCGTGAAAATAATGCCTTTGCCATTTTTGCATTTCATTTTTTAGATGGAAAAAGGAATCAGTTTAACTCATTAAACCAACTAGAAGAACAGCTTTCTAAAGAAAAAAATCTTGTTGATGAGTTTCTTTCCTTTTCGGAAAACGTATTAAAGATTCCAAAAGATGAAAAAGCAATAACTGTTGAAAAAGAGTTGCTAAATAATTATTTGAAAGCAGAAATAGCACGTCAACTCTTCACGGAAAACGGTTTCTACAAGATTTATAACGCTACCGATAAGGAGGTGAAAAAGGCTTTAGAATCGTTCGGTGCTCTGAAAAAATAGTTTTCATTAAGCAACTTTTTCCAAGCGCATTTCCCAATTCACACCACTTGTAAACTGCTTTTTTGCATTTATCGAAACTAAAAAGTAAGGTTCTTGTAATTTCCGCAACTCTGTTCATAAACTTTGAACAATTCAACTTTCTCTTTGCGTATATCAATTGAAAGGTAGGGAATCATTCATTTTTCAGTTTTCAATATCCCTTGAAATGGAGAAATATTTGTCCATAAAATTTTTGAAATGAAAACAAAATTATTCTTCATTGCGGTGCTTATGAATTTAGTAATCGCTTACACACAAAATGAAAACTTACCTTCTATTGCCGTTGCGAATCCGAATGTGAATGCAGTCGCTGTTAAACCAGAATCCGCGGCAAAAATGATGCGTTTAGAACTCATTAAAATAAACAAACACAAGGTCTATGATGAATTCGACATGGCGGATGTTTTGAAGGCAAAAGAAGAATTTAGGACAATGTGTTATGGTCAAAACTGTCTTGCCAAATTGGGAGCTGAATTAAAAGTTGACTTCATCATGTGTGGAAGTATTGATGGATTGGGAAATAAAATTGCGGTAACAATAAAAATTGTAGATGTTAAGAATCAAGTGATTTACAAATCGAATGTCAGAGAATTTGATAACCAAGAAGTTGAAGTTCAACGAATGATTGAAATTGTTTTGAAAGAAATGTTGGGTATATCAATTGATAAAACATTAAATGACCGATTAGCTTTTAAAAATGAACCCATAACGTCAACTAATGTTGGAAAAATCAACAATTCTGGACCTCGAATTGGAGCTGCTTTTTTAACTGGTTCCATTAATGAATTTGCAACGCGTTCTACCAATCAAGGTGGATTAGGAATTGCACCTGTAGTCTCTATGATTGGATATCAATTAGAAGGACAATATGTGGGAACAGAAAATTTTTCAGCGTTGGTTGAAGGGATTTTCAACGTTTCTGGCTTGGAGCAAGGTCAATTTATTCCCTCACTCACAATTATGAATGGCTTTCGTTTTGGAAAAGGTGGATGGGAGTTTGCTTTTGGACCAGGCTTCAGTGTAAAAACAACTTCGAATGGATTTTTTGATAAAGACGGGATCTTTGGTCAAAGTGGTCAATATTTCTCTGAATCAGATTGGTCAAATTTCGCTTATCAAACGTATCGAAACGACCCGCAATACAATGTAAATGGTTATTTCGTGGCTCCTAAACCAACCGAATTCAATTCAGAATACAACTTTGAACGAAATCTAGATAAACGCGGGGAAAAAGCACTAAACACGTCTTTTGTTTTTGCCGCAGGAAGAACCTTTCGAGCTGGTGCCTTAAATATCCCTGTGAACCTTTTTTATTCTTCTCAAAAAGGTGGTGGTTATGTAGGTGTAAATATTGGATTTAATGTGCAAAAAAGTAAAAAAGCAATTAATCAAAAATCGTTTCGTTAAAAAAAAATATAGCTATCAAAAACACTTCCTCATTTTTTAGAGGAAGTGTTTTATATCAACGCAAACAATGTGAGGATAACCAATTGAATTGCAAAAATCACGAAACCAAAAAGGATTCCACGTTTTCCAGAAGACCATAATGTTGTAAAACGAACTTTTAACCCAATTGCCGCCATTGCGATTGTCAAGGCAATTTTTCCAAACAACTCCATGCTTTTTACTATTCCTTCTGAAGGAGGTAGGATAGAAACAAAAATCGAAATAACGATAAACCCAAATAAATACCAAGGTAATTTAAAATGTTCTTTCCAAGAACTTACTGTTGAACGATTAACCAAAAAGTTAAATAAAATTATTCCTGGAGTTAATAGTGCAACGCGAGCAAGCTTTATGGTTATTGAAGCGTCACCAACTTCATCTCCCATGACATAACCTGCTCCTACGACATTTCCTACAGAATGTAAGGAACCACCAATTAATAATCCTTCTTTTGCTGATGAAAGAGAAAAATTTGAAAGAAGAAGAGGCAATAACAGCATGCCTAAGGTTCCATACAAATTCACAACAGCCATTGAAATTGCCACATCTTCTTTTTCTTTTTTTATTCCAGGCGATAACGCTGCAATAGCTGACGACCCGCAAATGGCTGTTCCAAATCCAACCAGATAACCCGATGCACTTGGACAATTGAATTTTTTGGAAAGAAAAAATGTTGCAAACAATACTGTAAAAACTGTAGTTGCCACGGCAATAAAACTTAATCCACCCAATGCAGCAATACTTTTATAATCAATATTAAACGCTAAAAAAAGCAGTGAAAATTCAAGCAATTTAGAACTCGTGAAATTCAATCCCTCTGAGGCCTTCGTAGGTATATTCACCAAATTGGATACAATTATCCCAAAAAGAAGGGCAATTATTATTGAATTTAAATAGGAAGGGGTAAAAAGAGAAGCAACCCAAGCAATAATCCCAATAACAACTGCGAGTCCTATTCCGTATCCATTCTTAGCCAAAGAAAACATTTATGGACGTTTTAAACCGCCGGAATAACTGCTGATTCCTCCAGATAAATTATAAAGCTTTTTGAAACCATTTTTTGCCATAATTTCCGCGGCTGCTGCACTTCTTCCACCTGAACGGCAATAAAGAACATAGGTGACATTTTTGTCCAATTTCTTTATTTCACTTTCAAAATGTCCTCCGTTAAAATCAATGAATTTAGACGTTAGAGGAATGTAACCACCTTGAATCTCGCTAGGTGTGCGAACATCAATTAAAACAGCCTTTTCAGCTTTAATAGTTTTTTCTAATGCCTCAGCTGAAACATTCTTGTATCCTGTTTGTCCAATACAACTTTGTAAGACAAAAAGCATTAAAAAAGATACCGACAATAAAATTTTGCTCATCATAAAATTAATTTTGATGGCGAAATTAGATCAGTCAAAAAAAATCTATTGCTACTTCAGTTACAGTACTACTGTTTGATGAAACGGATAGTGTGAGAAAAATTTTGACCTTCAAGAGTCAGAACATAAACACCAAGAGCTAAATCTGCAATATCCAACTTTTGAACTTCCTCACCAAAAACATTTTCTACACGAATAAACTTTCCTGTTAAGTCACGAATTAATAGTTGCTTTATTTGGAACTTACTAGGCAGTGTGTTCAATAAAAAAAGTTCATCCACAGCAGGATTTGGATAAATAGACAAATGTTCATTGAAATCAATCTCCTCAACTGTTGCAACGCTCATTTCACCTTGCGAAATTTCAAATAGATAAGCAAATGCTTGAAAATACTGGTTGGCGATATTTGCATCGTGAACGATAATTGTATTTTCATCATTTTTAGTCTCTGCTGAAGTACTCCAATTATGAGAGCCGGTAAGTACAATTGGGTCGGATTCAGGCGCATAATTATCAACTACCATAAATTTGTGGTGCATTTGGCCACTTAATGAGCTTCTAACCACCTTATTAGCACCTAGATTTGTTACAAGATAGGTATATTCATCACCCGTTTGGGAAACTTGGTCCAAAATGATATTGTTATCAACACCTTGGAACTTTCTACCAACAATTGCATTCGCTAAATCATCTCGCGTAAAAGTCAACATTGCAACATGTAAGTCACGATTGGCAGAGTTAATGGCGGATAATATTTTTGAGTTCGTGCCATCACTTGGACTAAAATACGACTCTACTTGAATACCATCTACTGTAAAATTATGCAATGTATTGTTCGTCTTAAACTGACCGAACTTAGAATTTAAACTATTTGGAGTCATTGTAGTACTTCCCCACATTTCCTCAAATTCAGTAGTATATGCTCTTGCTAAATCTTTATTTTGAATCCAGATGCTGTTATTTTTATCAGGACCATCTATTTGTGCAGAAGTCCAGTTCGTAGAACCTGTCCATATAGAAGATAAATTTGGATTAACACATTTGCCATTAAAAACTACAAACTTATTATGCATAATTGTGTAATCGGCAGTAGTAGGGCTGGCCAAACGAGGAATGTTATTATTTAATAGATTGACCATGGTACTAGATGTCCCGCCGTCATATATCACCCGAACTTTAACACCGCGAGAGTATGCTGCATTGATAGCGCCAGCAAGACCCGTTGTTGCATTTGCGGAATAGGAATTATATATAGCAATATCTAATGTACTATCACATTTGTTGATATAACTTATCAAGGTGTCCACCATTTTTGTCCCTACATTAACGGCATGGTTTTGTGGTGAATTAGCATATTGGGTAGAAACAGGATGATTGAAGTAAACTTTTATTTTGTTTGTTTGCCCAAAATAAACAGTTGATAAACAGCAAAAAAAGAGGAATAAGGATTGTCGTGTCTTCATAAAATTCATAAATCAGGGGGTGAAAGTAGATAAAATATTTTCTAATGCAATACGTTCACGTGGCCCGTTAGCAGATGTTCTATCCCACGATTAGGTATATATACCAATTTCCAAGTGTATGTTCCATCAGGAACTCGTTTTCCATTTACCGTACCGTCCCAACTAAAGTTTTGGTCTTCAGAGTAAAAAAGTGATTCTCCCCAACGATTAAAGATTTCCATTTTTATACTTTTCACACCTATAAAACTTCCAGAAAACGTATTGTTATAACGATCAGCATTTGGAATAAAAGTATTAGGGATATAGATGTAAAATTCTTCAAAGACTTCTATTGGCTTGGTTATAGAATCTACACAACCCTTAATATCGGTTGCAATTAAAGTGACGTAATAAATTCCATCCTCGGTGTATGTGTGCACGGGATGTGTCGAGTTAGAGTAACCACCATCACCAAAATACCAATCATACGTGTATCCATTACTTGTCAAATTTTGAAAAACCAAAGGTAAATTAGCCATTGGATCATTTGTAATCATTAAAAAGTTGGCATCAGGTTTAACAACTACAACTTGAATAAATCCAGAAGAATAAAAAGTTCCACATTCATCCTCAACTCTTATTTCATAATATTGTGTTTGGTTAGGTTTAACCCAAACTCCTGTGGTTGTGGCACCGTTATGAGGCCAAAAGTAGGAATAAGCACCATATCCCCCTGTAGCCGTACCAAAAATATAGGTACTATCACCAGGACAAATTTCTACTTTTGGTGAAGGAATTACTACAAGCGGTGGGCTCAAAACAGTATAATAAATAGTATCAAACCCAACACTTCCACAATTGTCTGTCACTTGAACATAAAACCATGTCGAACCTGAAGGAGAAATGTTAACTGAATTAGTATTCCCAATTGGAATTGGATTCCCTGCTTCTCTCCATACGATTGTGTACGTTCCCGATCCTCCAATGGGGGTTACAGTGAGTGTGTGATTGATTTTAGGACATATTTCAGTAATGTCAGCTGGTGTTATAATTGTCAACGGTTGGTATATTGGAACCTGTACTTCTATTGTGTCGTATGCAGGAGATGAAGTGCAAATATCAGTTACTTGCAGCCAGTATTCTCCAGTTTGAGATGGATTAACAGAAATTGAAGAGGTAGTAGCGCCTGTACTCCACAAAAAAGAATATGGCTCCAACCCACCCGTTACAGTTCCTGTTAGGTTGATGTTATCCCCTGCGCATAGAATTGTCGGATTATTAAGGTTTACGTTCAAAACAGGGACGTCATGAATATACAATAGAATAGAAATAGGCGTTTCATTACCGCAAGGGTCAACTAATGGAAAAGTAATTTTTAGTGTTTCTAAAAGTTCAACATCGCTATCTTCTATGGCATTCACAGTAAATGTAACAGTTGATTGTCCTGGTCCAAATGAAATTGCATCTGGTACGCCACTATAATCCACATTATTTGATGCGGTACCAGATACTATTACCGGTAGGGAATAAGGAACCGACAAATTCCCAGCACGAGTGACTGTTACAGTGGCGGACGAACATCCCTCTGCTAAATAATCTGGATCACTAAAATGGGTGGGATTTACTACATAATCTACCGTTAATGGAGTGGTGCTTGATAAACTGTTTGCCTCCAAGAAAATTCCTGAATCCCATTGACCGTCACCCACATCTGCCAAGGCAATGATTAAGTGATAAGTTTGCCCACATTGTACTCGTGCAACTGCTTCTAAAACCCTTGTAAATCCATCATACTGAATGTAAAAAGGAGAATTGTTATAAGGTGCATTTGTACCATCTCCATTAAAGCGATAAAACTGCGAATTTGTAACTGAATTCACATTATTTATGGAAACTATACTTCCATTTGTTGGAAGACGCGCTATATTCTGTAACCCAGAAAATCCAGGTCCAGAAATGAAGAAACCAAATACATCGTTATAACTTGTATTATTTGGTGGCGCAAACTCGGGATATTCATCAGAACCAAAAACATATTTAAACCTAACGGTGTCCGAAAACGGGATAAAATCAAACTCCAAGGTAGCCGCATTAAAAGTTTGAGAACCAATAGGGAGTAAATTTGTTAAAAGAGAAGACGAACCTATCCCGTTGTCCATACCACAACCTGCTTGATTATTTGGCCCTTGAGGTCCCGAACCATTATTCAATACTGTACCGGTTGTTAGTAAAATGCCTTGATCAATACCCAAACTCGTATTTGTGGCTGAAAAAGAACCAATGGCAGATGGACTTCCATTATAGGTAATATTTGATACTGTCACCCCTGTTCCTAAAAGCACATTCTGCACCAACGCTGTTGGTGACATTGCAGTGCTTGTGGTCAATTGTCCATTCAACACATGAACAACAAGACTTAAAATTGACAATATGAAATACCTCAGAGTTTTCAATGTAGGTTACTTTAACGAAAAATACGATAAAACGTTGTATTAACAGTAAATTAATTGAAAAGTTTTTACAAAAAAAAAGCTGTCACGATGGACAGCTTTTCTAAAAAAGTAAATTCTAATGTTCTTCTTCACCTTCAGCCAATGGAACATCTTGTGGTATGAAGTCAACATCCGCTCCTGGCTTTGAATAGTCATAAGGCCATCTATGAACCGTTGGAAGCTCACCAGGCCAGTTACCATGGATATGTTCCACAGGTGTTGTCCATTCCAATGTATTTGAATTCCAAGGATTTTGTGGCGCAATAGGACCTCTGTAAATACTATAAAAGAAATTGAACAAGAACAGAATTTGTCCCAATGCAGCTATAATTGCAAACACAGTAACAATCACATTTAAATCCATTATCATTTCGAATGAAGCTTTATCAAATTCATTGTAAACCGAATAATCATAATAACGACGTGGAGCTCCTGCAATACCTACAAAGTGCATTGGAAAGAATACTCCATAAGCACCAATTATGGTAATCCAAAAATGAGCATAGCCTAAACGTGTATTCATCATTCTACCAAACATTTTTGGAAACCAGTGATAAACACCTCCGAACATTCCAAAGACTGCCGACATACCCATAACAATATGGAAGTGAGCAACTACGAAATAGGTGTCGTGAATTGCAATATCCAAAGCGGAATCAGCAAGAATAATACCTGTAACACCACCAGTAATAAATGTAGAAACCAAACCGATAGCAAACAACATAGCTGGCGTCAATACTAACGAACCTTTCCATAAAGTTGTTAGGTAGTTAAACACTTTTACCGCTGACGGGATTGCGATTAACAAAGTAGTGAATACGAAAACACTACCGAGAAAAGGATTCATCCCTGTCACAAACATATGGTGACCCCATACTATGAAAGACAAAAATCCGATTGCTAGTATAGAACCAATCATCGCCTTGTAACCAAAAATTGGTTTTCTTGCATTTGTTGCAATAATCTCAGAAGACAAACCTAATGCAGGTAACAATACGATGTAAACCTCAGGGTGACCTAAAAACCAAAATAAATGTTGATATAATATAGGTGATCCACCATGGTTGGCTAACATTTCTCCACCAACAATAATATCTGATAAATAGAAAGAAGTACCTGCTAGTCTGTCCATAATCAACAACAAAGCAGCAGATAATAATACAGGAAAAGAAAGTACACCTAAAATTGCTGTTACAAAGAATGCCCAGATGGTTAGTGGCATTCTAGTCATACTCATTCCTTTGGTTCTTAAATTCAAAACTGTAACTATATAGTTCAAACTTCCAATCAATGAGGATGCAATAAAGATTGCCATAGAAAACAACCAAAGAGTCATTCCTAAACCAGACCCAGAAACAGCCTGAGGTAAAGCGGATAATGGTGGATATATTGTCCATCCTGCCATTGCTGGACCAGATTCAACAAATAAAGACACCAACATTAAAATTGAGCTTAAAAAGAACATCCAGTAAGATAACATGTTCATGAAGCCGGAAGCCATGTCTCGAGCTCCTACTTGCAATGGAATAAGCAAATTAGAGAAAGTTCCGGATAAACCTCCAGTTAAGAGGAAGAAAACCATAATTGTACCATGGATTGTTACCAATCCTAAGTACATGTCTTCTTTCAGAATACCATTTGGAGCCCATTTCTCTCCAAGGAAAAACGATAAGAAATCTGAACTTTCTCCAGGCCAAGCTAACTGAATTCTGAATAGAATAGAAAGAATCATTGCCACAATACCCATGAATACAGCAGTCATTAAAAACTGCTTACCAATCATTTTGTGATCTTGACTGAAAATATACTTTGATACGAAATTTTCCTCGTGGTGGTGTTCACCATGATGTGCATGTGCGTGTTCTTCGTGTGCCATTGAAGCCATTTTCGTTTATTTAAAGATTTTGATATTAATTATTTACAACTAGTTGTGGAGCAGTGGATAAAGTATCAACTACCTCTTCTTTCTTTTCTTCTTTAGGAAAATATTTATCCTTGAAGGTGTGTAATAACATTTTGCTAGACATCCATGATTTGTAATCCTCTTCATCCTGAACCACAACTATCATTTTCATTTTATAATGAGCACCTCCACAAATTTTATTACACATCAAAACATAATTGAAATTAGGGTCATTTTTCTTAACACGCATATCAGCAGTTGTAATTGTAGGCTTAAGTTTCATACGCGTTGGCATTCCTGGGACGGTATTCATTTGCGCTCGGAAGTGTAAAAAGAATGCTGAATGTATTACATCCTTAGCACGGAAAGAAATCTCATAATTCTTGTTGACACATAGGTATAAAGTGTCTTTTTGAATTATATCATCCCAAGCGTAAGCATCCAATTTAGGGTTATGATTTTCTTTCATTTGAGTTAACAAACGAAACATTCTTTCCTTTCGAGACAAATCTGTCTTTAACAAATTAACCACGGAGTCAGCTAATACAGTATCTCTATTATTTAATAAACGTTGAATTGGACGTATTCCGCCAGTTCCCTCCCACATTAATCTAAGCGATGAATCAATAGTGTTAGTGGTCATTAAAGCCAATTCATTATTATCTGTAGTCAATTTGTAATCATAACGTCCTAAAACATTATCCTTACCAGCATAACGAGCAGTCCAGTCAAACTGTTTTGAAAAAAGTTCTATTTGAATAGCATCTTTTCCTGACTCTCCAGTAAGCTGATTCCACGTCTTAAGACCCAAAATGATTATTACCGCTAAAACAACTGCAGGTACAACAGTCCAAATCATTTCAAGTTTATTGTTATGAGGATAGTAGAAAGCTGGAACCCCTGGTTTTTTGACGTACTTGAAAGTGAAATAAAACAATAAAAAATTAGTGAAAAAGAAAACTGCAATTATAATAATCAAATTCAATTTTAATAACCAATCCATTTCCTTACCACCTTCACTTGCCGCTTCTCCTCTACCAGTCCATCCATAGGTTGTAAAAAGATATATAACCGATGCAAACAAGGCTAACATAAAAATGAACATCATTCGAGCATTCAAATTATTGTCACGCTGACTAATTTCATGTTCACCTGTTTTTCTTAACTTAGAGGAAAGTTCATATACTCGAACTAATTGAGCAATTGCAATAGCTCCAAGTATTATTACTAATAAAATGATTAATTTATTTTCCATTTTTATATGTCGCTTTCGTTATTAAATTTCGTGGTGTATACTTTCGTCTAAGAAAGGGTGATTAACTGGAGTTAATGGAGCTTTCGTTAGATTGTGTAAAATTAAGTACATGAAAACACCAACAAAGAGAATGGCCATTCCAATTTCTAAAGCTCCGATTTTAGCAGCGCTTCCCATTGAACCCGCAGACACCATAATGTAAGTATCTACCCAGTGACCAACAAGAATAATAAGACCAACAAATGTTAAAATACCTGCGTTACGTTTAGCGTCACGTGACATTAATATCAACATTGGAAATGCAAAATTGATTATAAACATTGCAAAATACATTACCTTGTAGTTTTCAATTCTCATTTGATAATACGAAACTTCTTCACCAATATTCGCATACCAGATTAACATAAATTGAGAGAACCACAAATAAGACCAAAGAAATGAAATTGCAAAAGTCCATTTACCCAAATCGTGAATATGCGACTCATTTACTTTAGGTAAATAGCCTTGTTTCTTCAAATACAATGTCGTAATAACTAAAACTACCATTGTTGAAACCCACATTCCAGAGAAAGTATACCAACCAAACAAGGTTGAAAACCAGTGAACATCGATAGACATTAACCAATCCCAAGATGATGTAGAACTAAATACAGCAAAGAAAACCAAGAAAGTAGCGCCCTTTTTATAATTTTTTATGTGTAATTCTGTCCCACCAACTCTATCTTCCTCTAAAGAACGTTTCTTGAAACCATGCAAAAACCAATAATACGTTCCAAAATAAACAACAGTTCTAATCCAAAAGAAAACTTTGTTCAAATAGGCGCTTTTATGTTGGATGATTTCATCTTCAGCAACAATGTCACTGTCCATCCAAATGTAAATGTGTGCACCATCCATAAATGTAATAACCAGCAATACTAAGCCTAAAATTGCCATTCCAAGAGGCAATGAACCCGCAACCGCTTCAATAATTCTTTTCACAGAAGCGTACCATCCTGATTCGGTTGCATAATTTAGAGCTAAGAAAAATAAAGCTCCTAACCCTATTGCAAAAAAGAAAAATCCATCTATTAATCCATTCGTCATCAAACGTGTTGTAAAATGATCTTCTCCCATGCCAGTAATCAATCCAATCACTGTCAATAAAAGACCAACACCGATTAGACCGAAAGATAAATTTTTTGCCTTATTTGATATTTTAAATTCCATCGTTCAATATTTTACTTGTTTGCAACTGTTGGATCTTCATTTGTGGGAGTTTGTGGAATCATGGCAGCATCCGTTTTACCATATCCAGGGAATTGGAATTGACGCACATAATGCACCAAGGTCCAAATTTCCTTTTTATTCAACATCAAACTATGAGCACCCATTGCACCCTTTCCATAATAAATCGAATAATAAATCTGACCATCGGAAAGATTTGTAAGATTCGAATAATTTGGAACACCACTGTATGCACCCGAGGTTACCATAGGACCATTACCATCCCCTTTTTCTCCATGACAATGTTGACACATTGCAGTGAACAATTCTTTACCTTTCGATAAAATTTTGTCTGCATTTTCAGGATTAATCTTCATTGGGTTTTTATCCGCTGCAGCCAGAGCATACTCATCATTTGCAGACATATCAAAACCAAACAAACCATGTGTCTCTCTGAAAGCTATATTAGCCTTGCGTTTATTCGGTAACATCAACATCACCTCGTTTGAATCTTTTCCATAAAATGGAATAGTATTTCTAGGGGGAGTTTTTGCTGAAAGTTGTGTTTTCAATTCAGACTTCTCACGTCCACGTATTTCAGCATAATCCACATAAGGCTCAATTGCAGGGGATCTGTACATATCCGGCATATACTCTACACCAGAACTATCAGGATTTGATGCACACGAACCTAGTATAAGCATCGACACAGCGAAAGTGCCTATACCAAGTAACGAATAAAATTTCCTTTTCATTAGTATCCTACTTAACTTATTTAACTTCTTTCTTGTCTAATTCAAAATAGCCAGTATCTTGTAGCAAGCTATCCAATTGCTCTTCACTCAAATTGTGATTTTCACTCATTCGAATTTCCATAACGAATTTATCGTCTGTTGTTCTAGGATCTGGATTCTGAGCTGGCATTCCAGGCAATGTTTTGTTCGCTAGAAGATAGGTAATTGCCATGCCATGCGCGGCACACAAAACTGTAAATTCAAATGAAATAGGAACAAAAGCTAATATATTGTCCAAATAGGTAAAGTTTGGTTTACCACCAATATTCATTGGCCAATCCACAACCATGAAATAGCGCATACCTATCGTCGCAAGTGTTAAACCAGTCAAACCATAAATAAAAGCCATTATACCAAGTCTAGTATTCTTTACACCAATAATCGGGTCGATACCATGTATTGGGAATGGAGAAAACACCTCATTGATTTTCACCCCATTTGAGACGAGTTTCTTAGCACCGTGCTTCAGTACTTGATCATCGTCATACATTACGTAAATTACTTTATCTGACATTGTAAATTAGATTAATGGTGATCGTTATAATATTCTGGAGATTCTTTGTACGATTGTCCTGAGCCTTTCAAAATTGTTTTCACTTCATTTAAAGCTAAAACAGGGAAGAAACGAGCAAATAATAAGAAGAATACAAAGAATAAACCGATTGTTCCAACATAAACGCCAATATCAATATGACTAGGATAATGCATACTCCACGCTGCTGGAATATAGTCACGGTGAATTGAAGTTACGATAATTACGTAGCGTTCAAACCACATTCCAATATTTACAATGATTGAAATAAAGAAGGTAAACATAAGACTTCTTCTCAATTTTCTAATCCACATCAATTGAGGCGAAATTACATTACATGTCATCATTGACCAATATGCCCACCAATAAGGACCAGTTGCACGATTGATGAAAGCATATCCTTCGTATTCAACACCAGAATACCAAGAAATAAACAACTCTGTAATATATGCAGTACCAACAATTGAACCTGTCACCATTATGACAATATTCATGTATTCGACATGTTTCGTATGGATGTATGCTTCGAGACCCATTGCTTTACGCATAATTAACATCAGCGTTTGAACCATTGCGAATCCCGAGAATACTGCTCCTGCTACGAAATAAGGAGGGAAAATCGTGGTGTGCCATCCTGGAATAACCGAAGTTGCAAAGTCAAAAGATACAATCGAGTGAACCGAGAATACAAGTGGAGTTGCTAATCCTGCTAAAACCAATGAAACTAACTCAAAACGATTCCAATGTTTTGCTCTACCTGACCAACCGAATGCCAAAATCGAGTACATTTTTTTAGAAAGTGGTTTCTTAGCTCTATCACGGATTGTTGCAAAATCAGGAATTAAACCAATGTACCAGAAAACCAAAGAAACTGATAAATAAGTAGAAATCGCAAATACGTCCCAAAGTAGTGGTGAGTTGAAATTTACCCATAATGATCCGAACTGGTTCGGAATTGGTAATACCCAATAACCAACCCACAAACGTCCCATGTGAATTAAAGGAAATAACCCAGCCATAAAAACGGCAAAAATGGTCATCGCTTCTGCAGATCGGTTAATCGCCATTCTCCATTTTTGACGGAACAATAACAATACCGCGGAAATCAACGTACCAGCGTGACCGATACCTACCCACCACACAAAGTTGGTAATATCCCATGCCCAACCGATAGTTTTGTTCAATCCCCAAACACCAACACCTGTACCAAGTAGATATAAGATACAACCTACACCATATAATCCGATAATCAAAGCGATTCCGAATAATACATACCATGTCTTTGGTGCCTTGTCTTCAATCGGACGACAAACATCCTCCGTAACGTCATGATAGGTCTTGTGACCTAATATGAGGGGTTCTCTAATTGCTGCTTCTTTTTGCATTATTAGTTATTATTTCGATTAATGATGTGCTTCTTTTTTACCGTGACCTTCACCGTGAGCCTCATGATGTTCAGCAACTTGAAGTTTAGAAAGTAAGTCATTTTCTTCATTTCTCACTTTCACCTTATACCAAACATTCGGTTTAACTCCAATCTCTTCAAGGGCTTGATATGCTCTATTGTCTTTTGAACTAGAATGAACAACTGATTTATAATCATTCCAGTCACCAACGATAATCGCGTTTGTTGGACAAGCATCAGAACATGCTGTTGCTAATTCTCCATCCAAAACTGGTCGACCTTCTTTTTTCGCAACTAATTTAGTTGATTGAATGCGCTGTACACAGAAAGAACATTTTTCCATAACCCCACGTGTACGAACAGTAACATCAGGATTAAGTACCATACGTCCTAAATCGTCTTGAGCTGGATTCACTTCTGTAAACTTCTTGTATGATGGATAATTAAACCAGTTAAAACGACGAACCTTATAAGGACAGTTGTTTGCGCAATAACGTGTACCGATACAACGGTTATAAGCCATCTGGTTCAATCCTTCATTACTGTGTGTTGTTGCCGCAACTGGACAAACTGTTTCACATGGAGCGTGATTACAGTGGTGACACATTAAAGGCATGTGAACAACTTTCGGATTCAAAGCCGCTTCTTCAGCCTTGTCATACGAGAAAGTATCTTTATCTTTTCTTAACCCAATAGTTGCTTCTTCGTCAGATGCAAAGTAACGATCTAAACGCAACCAGTGCATTTCACGACCTCTTCTAACCTCATCCTTTCCAACAACGGGAACATTATTTTCTGCCTGACACGCTACTAAACATGAACCACAACCTATACAAGAAGAAAGGTCAATTGTCATTCCCCAACGATGTCCAATTTTCTCTACTGGATGGGCGTCCCATAAATCGAACTCACTTACTGGAACTTTTTCGTGGTGTAAATCTTTATTTAACTTTTCAAGATGGTTTGCAGGGTTGTATGCTTCTTTGTCTCGTGATTGATATATCCCTAAGGTCGTTTCACGGACAATCGAATGACGACCCATTACCGTATGGTGAATTTGAGTTGCAGCAATTAAGTATGTACCGTCAGCTTTTGAAACAGTAGCAACATTATCGTATTGATATGTACCACCATCATATCGAACCATTCGATAAGCATTTTCACCAATTGGTTTAGCATTGCCGTTTTCAGCTGTTTCGTGTCCACCGTATTCTTTCGTTTGGTATGCTGCCTTACCGATTTTCTCACCGTTTCCACCACGACCATAACCTAAAGCTATTCCGACAGTTTTTTCAGCTTGTCCAGGTAAAGGATAAACAGGTAAAGTGTATGAAACACCATTAACGGTAACTTTTGCCAAATTCAATCCATTTTCTTGGTCATAAGTTGTAGCATAACCACCAGCAGCCATTTCTTTTGGATTCATAGTGATGTAGTTATCCCAAGTAACTTTTGAAATTGGATCCGGTAATTCTTGTAACCAAGGGTTGTTTGCATATAATCCTGTACCGATTGCTGCTTTTTGATAAAACACCACCTCTGTAGCGCCAGCAACCGGAAGTCCTTTCACTCCTTTATCTGTATAAATAAGTGTTGAAGGAGTTGTTGGTACGTCCATACAACTATTGTGAACCGTCAAATCGAAATCAACCGTTGGGTAATTCGTTGCAAACGTTTCTTTTATAAAGTCATACGCTACTGTTGAGTCTTTCCCACCTCTATAGCCTTTACCAGCCCAAACCAAAAGACTTTCAATGATTGAAGTAGAATTATCGGACAAAGGACGAATTGTTGGCTGCGCTACTGAATAATGACCAGACACAGGCTCTAAATCCATCCATTGCTCTAAGTTGTGTAAACTAGGAAGGACATACGTTGCGTGCGAAGCGGTTTCGTCAGCATAAGCAGAGATAGCAACGGATTTTTTAGATTTTAATGCTTTACCGAAATCAGCTCCATTTGGTAAAGAATAAACCGGATTTACATCATTCATGATTAATAAATCTGGACCTTTTCCAGCAATCACTTCACCAACCAATTTGTTCACAGCCTTATCATTCCCTGAAAACAAATTGACTTTTTTCGTTAAATCAATAGTATTGTTATATGCCCCAATCAAGCTATTCAACTTGTTGGTTAACATTTGTAAGCCTTTATTATTTAAACCGCAAACAGCAAGGGCTGCACCTTTCGAAGCTTTTATTGCTTTTATTGCCTCATCTGCAACTGCTTTTGCACCTGCATTTAGTTCACCATTCACTCCTGGATTACCTCCCAAAGCTTTTATGATGTAGGCCAAGGCTGCAGCTTGCTCAGAAGGTTTCACCATTCCACGGTAATCAGCATTGGATCCAGTAACAGACAATACAGTTTCAAACTGAAAGTGTTTTGACATCCATTCACCGTCGGGATTACGACGCTGTCCATATTGAACAGCATATTCATTTGAAAGCAGCCATGTACTTAAAAAATCTGCGCCAAAACTAACTATGGTTTTAGCTTTTGAAAATTCGTACGTTGGAATGATTGCCTCTCCGAAGTTCTCCATATTAGCTTCACGAATCGCACTGTAAGAAACAGCATCATAAGTTACCACATCAACGGTCGCTTTACCTTCAACGGATAACTTTAACGTTTCAATTGCTCGATTTACAGAAGGACTTATGATTGAACTCGTTAAAAACGTTATTCTTTTTGCTTTCTTGATATCTGCTACAATTGCATCATCCACTTTTGAAAGGGTACTCCTTTTACCTCCCAACATAGGGTAAGTAAGGCGCTCACTGTCATAAAGCCCAAGAACAGAAGCTATAATTTGTGGATTCGTTCCTCCTTTTGTAAAACCGAAGTCTTTATTTCCCTTAATGAATATAGGACGACCTTCACGAGTTTTTACTAAGATGCTTGCGTAAGAAACTCCATCATAAAACGTCGAAGCGTACCATGTTGGCATACCAACTGTGACATCCTCAGGCTTCATTACATATGGCACCGCTTTAGTTACGGGCGCTTCACAAGCAGCTAAAGTTGCAGCCGCTACAGAGAAACCTAAGAATTTCAAAAAGTCCCTACGTCCTGTTGATGTCTCAGCCAATTTTTCATCTGACAAAAACTCTTCAACAGATTGTTGATTTGGAAATTCTTGATCTCTATGTTTGATAAACTCAGGTGTTTCCTTCAATTCATCAATACCTTTCCAATATTTTCTTGTTACTTCCATAGTCTTTTATTCGACAGTGTAAAATTTATTAGTAGTGACATTTAGCACATTCCCATCCACCCAACTCATTAACGGTGATTTTACCGTCATCTTTTAAGTATTTCTTATACAACGCTGGATCTTTTTTCAAACGTCGATGAATTTCATCGTAGTAACCGTTTTTACCATTACCAATTGCAACCTCTTTTGCACCGTGACATTCTATACACCATCCCATGGTTAAAGTAGGTTTAGTTAAACGGATGTTTCCTTCAATTTTATTTAATTCTTCAACTGGCTGAACTTTTGCTGTTTCGTTCATTTTGGTCATATCACCGTGACATTGTTTACAATCAATACCTCCAACTACAACGTGTTGAGAGTGATTGAAATAAACATGGTCAGGTAGAACGTGAACTTTATTCCAAACAATTGGTTTTGTTTTTCCGGTGTATTTTCCTGCACCAGAGGAAACGTCCCAACCTGCTGCTTTATAAATTTTCTTTATTTCTCCTTCAAACGGTTTTCCTGCTCCATCAATTTGCTTGTGACAATTCATACAAACATTAACTGATGGTAAACTTGCTGACTTGGACTTAGTAACTGAGTTGTGACAATATTTGCAATCAATTCCGTTTTCACCAGCGTGACGATCGTGAGGAAAAGCAATTGGTTGAGAAGGTTGGTAATTCTCAACCACGTTAATACGATACAAACTTTGGAACAATGCAACAACCACACCTAAAACTACAACCAAAGTGGACAAACCAACGTAAAGTCTATTTTTCCAAGCCCAAGTTCTCAATTCTTCTCCATAAGTCATTTTCTCTTGTTCCGCAGGATTTTCGGAAGTTGCAATATTCAATTGACGGCGAACTCCCCCAACAGCTAAAATTACCACTGCAAAGATGACAGACATTACAATCCAAATCCAACCAAGTGAGTCTTCCTCTTCTGTAGCCGTAGGATCGACCATTCCATCAGCAGGTGCTCCTGCTCCACCTTGCGGCGCAGCTCCCGGTTCAGGTTGAGCATCTACCCAATCTAGAATAGCATCAATATCGTCTTTGGATAAATCCGGAAACGCAGACATTGCCGTAGGAGACCATTTAGAAACTTCTGCAGCGTATGGATCACTTGCAGCCGCTGTTTGCCAATTGTTTACCCATTGATAAATAGAACCATCCTTCGCGCCTCCGGAAGACCATTTGTCTCTAACTTGATACAGTTTAGGACCTGTGCTGTTTTTGTGGGGCTGGTGACAAGTTGCACACTTTGATTTGAACAAGGCTTCACCTTGCGCATAATAACCGGAATGCAATAATGCCAACCCGAAAAACAGTGCTGAAAAAGCTGCTTTTTTCAAACCTTTAAGCAATTGAATGTTAGGTATTTTCATGAAACTTATTACTATTTCTAATTCAAAAAAATGCGATTTTAACGCATTTTAACGGAAGCAAAATTAGAAGAATCACCTATTCGCATGACAGTTTCATGACAAATAATGGTGTTTAGTTGTTAATTTAAATTCATTCTAAATAAGCGGTTGTGGTTCAATTATCGTTTAACTATTTTGTTTTCACAGTTGAACTAATTTTAATGCGTTTAATTTTGTGCTATGAAAAGTTTTTTATTCTTTCTTTTTGTTTTTCTAAGTGCCGAGAGCATAGCTCAAATAAACCTATCAGCAGACCCTCGAATAGAACCTCGAATTCGTGCTAGAAGTAGGCAAGGCAATCCTGGATACCGAATTATGATTAGTTATGATTCTGATAAAAGTATAGTTGATGCGGATCGTCAACGATTTATCGCACTTTTTCCAAACACTGATACTTATGTAACTTTTGAAGCACCAAATTTTGTGTTAAAAATTGGAGATTTTCGGACTCAATTGGAAGCTGAAAAGTTTAAAGAAAAACTTCCATCGGATTTTCGGGTGAGTGTTATCCAAAAAGAGAATATCCAAGCACCTCGTCTTGAACCATAATTAATGCACGAACCACAACTAAAAAAACCTTGTTACCCACTTACAAAACAAGTGGAATCCTACCTTGATAAATATGGTAGAATCGAAAAATTACCGCTTGATTACGAAGCATTACTGCGCTATAAAGATGCCTTTCCAGTGGGTGACACTTTATGGATTTCGGTACTGTACAGTCATGAAGATTTTGATGAAATAAACAAAGGTCTCTGCTACATTTATAGTCTTCTGAAAACAGAAGGTGACATCAGCGTTATAGAACACCTCCGTGTTGATCGTGTAGATTACTGTCTTTTTGGAAATTCAAATCCATTTCGCGTCAAAATCATCAATAATTTTAACGACAATTACGACTATTTCTACGTTAAAAAAACCGATTTGTCTCGTGTCTTTGGACTGGAGCTAGAGGATATTTTATCTCCCAATAAGATCAATTATTTTATCGATAGAAACACGCTTATTGAAGAGCACATTTCGGGTATTCCAGGTGACGACTTTTTGCAACTCGAAATCCAGCATGCGAAAACCAACAAAACGCGTTTGGCGAAGGAATTCATTAAGTTCAATGAACGTTGCTTCTTTACACTTCTTGGAGATATGCGTTCCTACAATTACGTAATTGAATTAACGCATGACTTTGATGACGTTCAATACAGAATTAGATCCATCGACTTCGACCAACAATGTTATGAAGGAAGAAAGAAATTTTATCTACCTCAATTTTTCAAAGAAAATAATCAATTGGTAAAACTTTCTTTGGAGGTACTGAACGAAAAATCAATTAATCAATATCGAATAGAAGAACGATCTCGTTTGCTACGACGTATAAAACATTCTCAAGAAATGCTTCAGGATTTGTTTAAAACAATGATGAATCAAACGCTTTCTACCCCAGCTAAAATCAAGCAACTCGCTTCAGAATTGGCCATTCATCACAAAGACGATCGCCTCAAAAATGTGAAAGATATGGCTTCTTTACTTTCAATGCATTTGACGCATCTGCAAGAGAAAAATATGATTTAAAGTTATCTCAACAAATTAACGAATCCATCCATTGATTTCCAAACGTACGGGTTATCACAACTTTTATATTTCAAAACATAAATATAGGTGTCATCTTGGCATTTATAACCTTTATACATTCCATCCCAACCTTGTTCAACCGAATTTGAGAAAAACAATTCTTGACCCCATTTATTAAAAATACGAAAATCCCAATCTTCCATTTTATAGGCGCTTCTTGGAATGAAAACATCATTAACCCCATCATTATCTGGAACAAAGGTGTTAGGAATATAAATTGAAATCGGTTCTACCATAACTGTGCGAATTGCGGTGTCCTTACAACCAAATTGATTTTCAGCCACCAACATTGGATTATCAGTTCCAGGAGTAACATAACTATGAACAAAGTCCGGCTCAGTCACTAAAAAACTTCTTCGTTCCAAATAATAATAGTAAGCAACCGCACCCTCACTTTGGTTGATAAATTTTACTTCAGAATTACAAACATCCACATTCGGTGGTTCAATCGTAAAGGCAGCAATTGGCGAAGGATGTATCACAATTGGATTTTCGAGTTCCTTAAAAAGTGTATCAGCACAACCTTCCAAAGTAATCATGTTTAAACTTACGGCATACGTCCCAGGGAGATCATAAACATGGGTTGGATGTGTTATCGAGGACATTGTTCCATCACCGAAGTTCCAAAAATATAGCGCAGTTGCATCCGTCTGACTTAGGTTGACGAACTGAACTTTAGCCGGTGCACAAAAGCGTTTATTGACAACTTCAAAATCAATTTCCGGGACACCGAAAACAAAAACTTGTGACGTAGCACTTACTGAACAACCTGGAATAGAACCTGTTAACACAACTGGAAACACCCCTCCTTGTAGATATGTAACACTATCCACGTCAACAGTTGCCGCGAACTGAGGTGATGCAAACTGACCAAAATCCCAAGCATATGTCGTGTTTGGCGGTCCAGAAACAGTTGCGTCAAAATTGTAAAAACCGCCAGAAAGACAAAGAGAATCGTTGTGTGTAAATGAAAGTACAATCGGCTCGTTAATCGAAAAAGTTTGCGAACTCGTATCGCTACACCCTCCATTCGACATGGCAATTAAGGATGTAGTATAAGTACCAGGGCCATTGTAGGTGAAAGATGGACTGAAATTAGTGCTTGTTGCATTACCCGCTCCAAAATTCCAAAAATAAGCTGTTGCGTTTTGCGATTGATTTTGAAAGGCGACTGTATAACCTTGACATTGAACATTATTCGGCAACAAAAAAGTACTAACTGGAGGACTCAAAACCAAAACAGAGTCAGTATATGAATTCGTACATGCACCTGAAGATCCTGTAACCGTCACTTTTTGATACCCAACATTGGAGAAACTAACATTCGGTATATTTAATCCATTTGTGTTAGAAACCGATGCTGAGGCTGGAAATGTCCAAATCAAATTAGCTTGTTGATTCGAACAAATCGCTTGAAAATCAAAAGAGTTGTTTGTGATACACAAGGAATCAGGTGCTTGCCAACTTAAATTAAACGGAACATCAACCTTCACTGTCATGTAAGCAGTGTCTGTACAATTCGCACCTGGATTTACAATTAAACGTGCTTCATAAGTACCCGGGGAAGGGTAAGTAAAACTTGGGGTTACGGCAGTACTCACATCGGTTGTTGTTCCCGGCACCCCGAAATCCCATGCGTAGTTGGAGCCTCCATAAGATTGGTTAGTAAAATTCACTGTCAAACCTTGACAATATGAAACGAAATCCGGAAGTTGTTCTTGGGTTGGTAGAATTGCTTGAAGAGTAATATTACAATCAAAAACGCGAAATAAAAAATCACGCACTGTCGAACCGATTAACACGCCGTTTCGGTATTCCTGAACGCGAACCCCCACAACAAACAATCCCAGCATATTTGGGTAAACCGTCATAACTCCAGTTGTTGGACTTATCGCGGTGGATGAGCCTGGTCCCAAAGGTTGTTGAGCGTTAAAAGCAGATTGCCAATTTACAGGGTAATAAGGCGGAGGGGGAGCTTGATTTGGCGCGGGTGTACTTGCAGATGCGCCTGAGTAAGGAGTAACAAGTGAATATACCAACTGATCGCCGTCAGGGTCAGTTGCGGAATGATTAAATGTTATTTGGTCGCGAGTACATAAAAGGACTGGTGGATAATCCACGAATCGCGGACTAGAATTTTGGTGATTTCCAGTTTCTGATCCTGGGATTTGTGTGGTTAACGTTAAACCGGTGTCATCAGGATTAACTAAGTTGGTAATGTTCGGACCACGGCAACAACGCTGGTACGATATCGTATATCCCCCTTGAATAGGAGGCAATGTTAATGTGACTGTATAAATTGCGCGTTGAACACAAATATTATTAGGTGGTGTCGCACAAGGGTTGTTAAAATTTATTGGAAGAATCACGGAACCTGGAAAGGTAACATCCACGTTCATTTGTAATTGACTACTTAAGGTTCTGTAAACACTTAATTTTAACGGGCTATCATAATCGGCGCCTTGGGAATTACAATCGCGGTATAGGGTGATGTAAAATTTATATTGGTTGTTTCCTAGATAATCATAGTATATATCTCCTCCAATGATGTGCGATGCTAGAGCCATTCGTGACAGCATCAAAAAAATCATTAGAAAAAAAAACCTACTCATATCGATTGAAACGCAAAATTAACGCTTCTGTTGCTCAATTTTCGTTCCATATCGAATGTTTATATTGAAAATCGGACACTTGCGTCAAAAAGTCACCTACAACAATCTTTCCATCACCTCCTGGTTCAAAGAGGCATTTTTGACCGAATAATTTATGTGCAATTTTTCCGTAATACTCTCCCCTACTCGGGTGTTCAGGAAAACTAACATTAAATAATTTACTGGAAAGTTGACTTGTTAATACGATTAAAATTGCCTGAACCACGTCTTTTTGATGTACTAAATTGACAGGTGCATCCCCGTTTAAATTGAAACGATTCATAAGATGTTTAACAGGATGACGACCCTTACCAATTAAACCTGCTAATCGTAGAACCGTGGTGTTTTGATGGAGTTCTTGTAATTTTCTTTCCGCTTGAAAGACAACATGGTTTGCATTCACTTCTCCCGACTCGTCAATTATTAATGGTAAATTTAAATAAACACCAATAGAACTACAAAAAACTACTTTCTCCACCCTTGGAAATAACTCTAAAATCGAAAGTATGCTCTCACTGTAATCAGAGAATCGCGTTGGAGGAAGGGCAATGACTAAATCCAAAGAAAAATCAAATTGTTCCTCTGTTACAAAACGTTCATTTTCCAATTTCCATTCGACAATTTTGACTTCTGAAGGAACCTCGTTTTTTAAATCTTCTGCAGAACGTGTTAAGGCAATCACTTTATCATTCAAAGCGACTAAATCTTTGGCTACTGCCTTTCCTAACCACCCTACTCCAGCTATAACAACCGTTCGACCCTTTAATTTTTCCATATTCTTAATTCAATTGCAAATATCGACCTAATCCAACACAACCAAGAATAATAACAATTTCTATTTTTCCTTTACACTATCTTTGCTCCCAATGAATATTAAAACTGCCGAATTTGTCATTTCCAACTCAGAAGTGGCAAAATGTCCTCAAAATGACCTTCCTGAATTTGCTTTTATTGGACGATCCAATGTGGGTAAGTCTTCCTTAATCAACATGTTGACAGGAAAGAAATCCTTAGCAAAAACCTCATCAACTCCTGGTAAAACTCAACTAATCAATCACTTCATCATTAATGAAAATTGGTATTTAGTGGATTTGCCGGGATATGGTTATGCCAAAGCAGCTAAAACTTCTCGCTACAAATGGGAAAAATTCATATCGGAATACCTGACAAAACGCGACAATTTGATGAACACTTTTGTGTTGTTAGATTCCCGTTTAGAACCCCAAAAAATCGACTTGGAATTTATGAATTGGTGCGGCGAAAACCAAATTCCGTTTTCAATGGTCTTTACAAAGGTGGATAAGTTATCCAGTTCGGCTCTACAAAAAAATCTAGCGAAATACAAAAAAGAGATGCTTAAATTCTGGGAAGAAATTCCACCTGTTTTTGTCACTTCTGCAGAGTCAAGTTTTGGAAAAGAACCACTACTGAACTATTTAGATGCTATTATCAAATCTCTCAACGAAAAATAATTGATGAGCGGTTTAAACGATTTAATCTGTGCGCTTGCTACTCCCAATTCTGTGAGTGCAATTGCTGTTATTCGTGTTTCTGGAGTCGGCGCAAAACAACTCATCGAGCAACGCTTCTCAAAGATACTTTCAGACAAAGCGTCTCATACAGTTCACTTTGGTCATTTTTTCGATGAAAACCGTCAAATGCTAGATGAAGTTCTTGTAACCATTTTCGACCATGGAAAAAGTTTTACTGGCGAAGAAAGTGTTGAAATTGCTTGCCACGGCTCTGTTTACATTCAACAAAAAATCCTTCAATCCCTATTAACCACAGGTTGTCGTTTGGCAAGTCCTGGTGAATTTACCCAACGAGCTTTCTTAAATGGAAAACTCGACCTTTCGCAAGCTGAAGCAATTGCTGACCTTATCGCTACCCAATCAGGACAAGCTCAT
This sequence comes from Bacteroidota bacterium, assembly GCA_039795265.1. Lineage (GTDB taxonomy): Bacteria > Bacteroidota > Bacteroidia > Flavobacteriales_D > Crocinitomicaceae > UBA952. The sequence goes on from JBDKEM010000021.1 coordinate 192,792, forward strand.
AAAGTAGCGCTACATCAATTGCGCGGCGGATTTTCCAACGAATTAAAAGGTCTTCGGGATCAACTCATCCACTTTGTGAGTTTATTGGAATTGGAATTGGACTTTGCAGAGGAAGACGTTGAATTTGCGGATCGAACGGCAATGTTGCGTTTGTTAGACACCTTGATTCAAAAAGTAAAACGCTTATTGAAATCATTTGAATTGGGTAATGCCTTGAAAAATGGTGTTCCAGTCGCTATAATTGGCGCTCCCAATACTGGAAAGAGTACCTTATTAAATCAACTTTTGGGAGAAGAACGTGCTATAGTATCCAATATACAGGGTACGACCCGCGATGTCATTGAAGAGACGCTTCACATAGACGGCATTCTTTTCCGGTTAATCGATACCGCAGGAATTCGAGAAACGAATGAAACCATTGAAGCACTTGGAATTGAACGGTCATTACAAAAAATAGAACAAGCTAAAATTGTTTTATTAATGAGCGATTGTGGCGATCAACATGCGGAAACTGACAACCACCAATCGATGGGATTTGAGGACGCGATGAATTGGGCAAATGAACTCTATCAAAAATATCCGGAAAAAACGATTGTTGTTATCGGAAACAAAATGGACTTATCAAGTAAGGAACATAATCCAAATATTCAGCATTCAGGAGTATCATTTTTACCTATTAGCGCTAGAAACGGAGATGGTGTAGAAGCGCTCACCCAATTTTTAGTTGCCTCCATCACAGCAGATTATGACTTAAGTGAAGAAACAATTGTGTCTAATGCGCGACATTTTGAGCAATTGTACTTAACAGCCAATTTCTTAGAACGCGCTCAAAATGGATTGAAAACAGGTGTAACAGGTGACTTTGTTGCAATGGATTTGAGAATTGCGATGCGACACTTAGGAAACATTACAGGTCAAATCGACGTGGATGAGGACATTTTAGGGACAATTTTCTCAAGTTTCTGCATCGGAAAGTAGGCTTTTCATTTAGTCGCAAACAATTATCTCAGTTTTTTTAATCATTGCCGTAACTTTGCATCATGAGTATTAGACAACATAAAGTAGAAACAGTAATCAAAAACGAACTTGCTAATTATTTCCTTCGTCATGCATCGGATATTTGTATGGGTGCGATGGTGTCGGTAACGGTGGTACGAGTAACGACCGATTTATCCTTAGCGCGCATCTATTTAAGTTTCTTTGCTGGGCCTAAAAAAGAGGAGGTTCTCGCAAATATCAACGAGAATAAACGAAAAATAAGAGGTGAAATCGGAAAGTTTCTGAAAAACATGCACAAAATTCCTGAACTTCAATTCTACATTGACGATTCCTTGGATTACGCGCAAAAAATTGACGAATTGCTAAAAAAATAACCATCAACGTTCCTTTTTACATAGCCCGTAAATACATCCGCCCAGGTGGAAACAGGAACATCATTACCATAATTTCTCGCATATCGACCTTCGGTGTTATGGTCATCACCGCAGCTTTGGTCATCATTCTTTCAGCGTTTAACGGAATTGAAAAAATGATCGAAAAAATGTACAGTGAATTTGATAGTGACATTACCATAGTAGCAAAGGATCGCAAACGTTTTCAAACCAACGAATTGAATTGGAAACTCCTTGAAAAAAATCCCGATATTCGACGATTTTCAAAAGCCATCGAAGAAATGGTGGTATTGCGCCACGAGAAAAAATGGGTAAATGCTACGCTTATAGGCGTTGAACCGAATTACTTACAAAGCATCGAAATCAATGAACATTTATGGGCTGGAAACGCTCAATTTCAGGAAGGTAAGTTGGCCTACGGTATCATTGGAGTGGGTTTAACGGATAAATTGCAACTGGCATTTTCAAAAGGCGGCTCATCCGAATCAATTTTACTATATGTTCCCAAAAGAAACGTCAAAATCGGAATGGGACGTTCGCCATTTTTTGTGGAACGTGTGTTAATTGCTGGCGCTATGAACTACAACCGAGAAGTCAACGAAGATAAGTTGCTGTGGCCATTGGAAAAGGTTCAACAATTACTCAACGACGACCAAAACCTGACACATGTTTACATTGAAGTAAAAGAAGACACTAAAAAAAATACGGTAAAGACCCAACTCCAACAGCAATTGGGTTCAACGTTTGAGGTAAAAACAAACTTTGAAAAAAATGAATTGATTTTTCAAACAAGCCAATCAGAAAAGATGGTGGTCATCGTTATTTTGATTTTTGTTTTTGTCTTGGCTTCCTTCAATTTGGTGGCTTCCTTGACGATGTTGTATATTGAAAAAGAAAGCAATCTAAAAACTTTGCTTAGCATAGGACTTTCTGAAAAGGACATTTTTAGGTTATTTTTCTATGAAGGTTTACTGATTTCAGGAATTGGAATTGGGCTTGGATTAAGCTTAGGTTATTTGTTGTGTTGGCTACAAATTCAATTTCATTTGTTTCTTATTCCTGGTCCAAACACGCCATTTCCGATGCGGATTTCACTTGGAGATTTTCTCACGATTTTCCTTTCTGTGAGTTCTTTGAGCGTGTTATTTTCGTATATTCCAACTTACTTTTTAGTTCGTAAACGAAAATGATAATTAGTAAGTTTTTCTCTATTAATCGTGCAATTGTATTGATTACTGCGGTTTTACTGTCGTTTATGAACGGAGAACTCAAACGAATATATATTCAAGACGAAATTCATATCGACAGCACTAGAAACCGAACGATACCAATTCGCATTATTGCACTAAGGCAACCTAAAAACAACCGATACAAGGGATTGATATTGTTCAGTCATGGATGGGATCAAAACCATGGAAGTGCTTATAAATCCTATAATTTTATCACCAATTTTCTAGCACTAAAGGGATATTTGATTGCAAGCGTTCAACACGAGCAACCAAGCGATGAGCCCTTAGCTACCGGTGATAGCATCCGCATAAAACGAATGCCAAATTGGGAACGAGGGGCCGCGAACTTACTTTTTGTGAAAAATACACTCTTAACACGCTTTAGAGAGCAGTTACCATCAGATAAAATCATATTAATTGGTCATTCCAACGGTGGGGACATGTCCGTACTTTACACCACAAAATTTCCGGAAGACGTGAGCCACCTCATAACCTACGATAACAGACGTATGAATTTCCCTTGCGATTCAACCGTTAAAATGCTTACACTCCGCTCCTCCAACGAACTTCCAGATCCAGGAGTACTTGATTATACCCAATGTGGCTTAAGCATCATTCCGACAAAAATCATCCACAACAACTTTACGAATTATGCTTCCAACAGCGAAAAAAAATTGATTCGTCGCTTGACTTTACGATTCTTGGAAGGAGAATGAAGCTGATGTTGCTTGGTTTAGAGAAAGATTTTTTATTGTAAGCAAAGGACGATATTTTCGATAGAAAACTTCAAATCGCTGGATTGATAACAAAATCTCGGGCTCCGAAAAGAAAGAAGAATTAGGTGTTTGAATTTTAGCCGAAAACTACTCTCTAGAATCAAATAATACAAGTTTATCAGTTTGCAGCAGAAATGGTTAATACATCCCCACCGCCAAACCAACTCCTACTAAAATGCTCACGAGTTTCAATAAATTAAATTTGTGGTTTTCACTTGTTTCAAAGATGATGGTGGTTGAAATGTGTAAAAACATCCCAACTACAACGGCTAAAATTAAATCTACATCAATCCCCAATTGTTCAGCGGAAATCACCTGACCCAACAACACTCCAGCGGGCGTCATTACAGCGAAACCGATTAATATTATCCACGATTTCAAACGACCCAAAGAAGTGTTCACCAATAAAGTCATGAGCGCAATGGCCACCGGTATCTGATGGAAAATAATTCCCCAAAACAAGGAGCCGTGTTCGTGCGCGTGTTCACTATGAATTCCCGAATACTGATTACCTAATGGAATTCCTTCAATTATCGAATGGATGGATAAGGAAAGGAAAAGCACCCATGGCATCGACTGTCCTTTGTGAACATGCACGTGCCCATGTTCGATTCCACCGGAAAAATATTCCAAAACCAACTGAACTAGGAATCCAAGTAATACGAAAAGTCCAACTTGCTCGGCATCGTGGTGGTAAATATCGGGCAATAAATGACGAAAAATGATGGCCAACAAAAATCCTCCGCTGAACGCTAAAGCCAATTTTATAAGTTGGGTTTTATTCGTGGTGTGTAAATACGTCACCAACACCCCACCAACGACTACCGAAAGTAGTAGCCCAATTATCACCAAGTAGAAATTCATTTTTTACGTGCTACAATTATCAAACGATCGGAAAGCTCAGGATGGAAAGGTTCCAAATCGAAGTTGCCAAAGGTATGCATTAACTGAAAATCGTTCTGCAACAATCGTTCAAAATCCGCCAAATGCAATGCCTGAACACGTTCAGTAAAATGAAAATCTTGATCTTTATCAGAAAAACGAATCTCCTTGTAAATGTGTGAGGTCGTATTATACCTGGAAATATGAAAATCCAATTCCCCAACCTTTTTTACCTCTTCCTGAACCAAATTTTGAATGACTTTGTTTACATTCATAAAATCAATTACTAAAACACCATTAGGAAGCAACATTTGGGAAATAGCTGCACAAACACGCTCATTTTCAGCAGCTTCATCAAAATAACCAAAACTGGTAAACAGGTTAAAAACCGCATCAAAGGCATCAGGATACACCAAGCGCATATCATGAACAGCAAAAGTGAGGTTCGCTTGCTCGTGCACCTTCGCTGAAAGAATGGAGTTTTCCGAAAGGTCAACACCTGTAACTGTATATCCCAACTGATGCAAGTTCCGCGAATGACGTCCTTTTCCACAGGCTAAGTCCAAAACCTTACTTCCAAGAGGCAATTGCAAAAACGTCGATAGATTTGTGATAAACCGCTCGGCCTCATCCTCATTGCGATGCTGGTAGAGTTGATGATAATAGCTGGTGTCGAACCAAGAGGCAAACCATTCTTTTTCCATGGATGCAAAAGTAATTTAAACCTTGGTATGTATTCAATCATAATCCGAAGTTGAAGAATTAGGGATTCTCCCCTCTTTATTGAAAACATTTATTAACGTATCGAGAAAAGTTATTTTGCTCAGATTTCGGTGCTTCTACTTTTGATTTCTAAAATCTATGCACATGAAGAAATTAGTATTCGTAGCAGGATTAATGTCAGGTACTTGGGTAAACGCCCAACATATTGCGCATGAATCCGATGGAAAATGTCCATTTCATTTGGGAGCAAACCCAGCAAAAGAAAAAACCAACACCGAATCAACAACCTCATCGACAAGCAAGCAAGAGAAACAACAACAAGAACCCACAGGAAATCGGGATTGGTGGCCAAACCAATTGGACCTTTCGGTGCTTCGACAAAATTCAGTTAAATCTGATCCGATGGGTGGGGCCTTTGACTACCAAAAAGCCTTTAATAGTTTGGATTACAGCGCTTTGAAAGAAGATATCCGAAAAGTGCTCACTACCTCACAAGATTGGTGGCCGGCAGACTTCGGACATTATGGACCACTTTTTATTCGAATGGCATGGCACAGTGCAGGAACCTACCGAACTGGAGATGGAAGAGGTGGTTCACGCGCTGGTCAACAGCGATTTGCTCCTTTAAACAGTTGGCCAGACAACGCAAACTTGGATAAAGCAAGGCGTTTGTTATGGCCGATAAAACAAAAATACGGAAGCAAAATTTCGTGGGCTGACTTAATGGTATTAGCTGGAAATGTGGCACTAGAAGATATGGGTTTCAAAACGTTCGGATTTGCAGGAGGAAGAGAGGATGTTTGGGAACCAGAATCCAATGTTTACTGGGGCTCTGAGAAAAAATGGCTTGAAGATAAACGATATTCTGATGGTCGAAAATTGGAAAATCCTCTTGCGGCAGTTCAAATGGGATTGATTTATGTGAACCCTGAAGGTCCAAACGGAAACCCTGATCCAGTGCTTGCAGCAAAAGATATTCGAGAAACTTTTGGACGCATGGGAATGAATGATGAAGAAACAGTAGCCTTAATTGCAGGTGGTCATACATTTGGTAAAACGCATGGAGCAGGTCCGGCATCAAATGTAGGTGTAGAACCTGAGGCCGCAGGAATCGAAGAACAAGGTTTCGGGTGGAAAAGTACTTACGGAACAGGCAAGGGAAAAGACGCCATTACCTCAGGCCTTGAAGTAACATGGACAAGTACACCAACCAAATGGGGGATTGGGTTTCTGAAAGCTCTTTACGCTCATGAATGGGAGTTAACAAAAAGTCCAGCTGGGGCGCATCAATGGACTGCAAAAGATGGACCTGAAATTGTTCCTGACGCTTTTGACAAAAACAAAAAACATAAACCTACTATGTTGACCACGGATTTGTCATTACGTTTTGATTCAGAATACGATAAAATTTCACGAAAATTCTTAGAGAATCCAGATGCTTACGCAGACGCTTTTGCTCGTGCTTGGTTCAAATTGACACACCGTGATATGGGTCCAAAAACTACTTATCTGGGCCCTGAAGCACCAAAGGAAGATTTAATTTGGCAAGATCCTATTCCAGCATTAAATCACCCAATTGTTGACGGGAAAGATATTGAAGTCTTAAAGGCAAAATTGTTAAATTCAGGCTTATCTCTTTCTGACCTTGTGACCACAGCCTGGGCATCTGCTTCAACTTACCGTGGTTCTGATCGTCGTGGTGGTGCAAATGGTGCACGAATTCGCTTACAACCACAACGCAACTGGGAAGTAAATAATCCACAAGATTTGAATCGCGTTCTTGGTGTTCTTGAAAAAATTCAAACTGAATTTAATACCTCAGCTAAAAATGGCAAAAAAGTTTCTTTAGCTGACCTGATTGTCTTAGGCGGCAGTGCAGCTATTGAAAAAGCAGCAAAAAATGCAGGCCTAGATGTAAAAGTTCCGTTTACTCCTGGAAGAATGGATGCTTCACAAGAACAAACCGACGTAAAAGGAATGGCTGTGCTTGAACCAATGGCTGATGGCTTCCGGAATTATCAAAAAACCGAATACACACTTTCCACAGAAGAATTATTAGTTGACAAAGCACAATTGTTAACGCTGACTGCACCTGAAATGACCGTTCTTATTGGTGGAATGCGAGCATTGAATGCCAATTATGACCACTCCAACAAAGGTGTTTTAACCACTCAAAAAGATAAGTTGACGAATGATTTTTTTGTGAACTTATTGGATATGAGCACTGAATGGAAAGCGAAAGATGAAACAAAATTGTTATTTGAAGGTCGAGACAGACAGACAGGTGCCATTAAGTGGACGGCCACTAGAGCGGATTTAATTTTTGGCTCAAATTCTGAATTACGCGCCTTAGCCGAAGTTTATGCAAGCAATGATGCAAAAGAAAAATTCGTGAAAGATTTTATAGCTGCTTGGACGAAAGTGATGAATTTAGATCGCTTTGACTTAATGAAATAAACAAAATAAACTATCGTATATAAACCGTCTCAATTCTGGGACGGTTTTTTTGTGAATTTTTCAAACGACATTCCACGTACTTTTGCAACTCACAAATTCGAAATGAACTACCCAATTTTACAACTTCATAAAGGAAAAGATCAATCGTTGCTACGTCGGCATCCGTGGGTGTTTTCAGGTGCAATAGCTACTCCAACAGATTCGTTGAATGACGGCGAAGTAGTTGCTGTTCATGATTTTAAAAATCGTTTCTTGGCAATTGGACATTTTCAACATGCTACCATCGCAGTGCGTGTTTTGAGCTTTGAACCACTTGAAATTGATGCTACTTTTTTCCAAAAAAAGATACAAAATGCAGTCAATATGCGCCTACAATTGGGCTTATTGAATGAAACGAATACTATTTTCAGAGTTTGTCATGGTGAAGGCGATCAATTACCCGGTTTAGTCATTGACTTTTATAATGGTGTTGCTGTTGTTCAATGCCATTCGCTTGGAATGTTGAACGCACTTCCTTTGATTAGTGATGCTTTGAAAATGACATTCGACACGACCTTAACCGCAATTTATTCCAAATCCTCGGATACGCTTCCAGAAAGAGCATCTACCACGGATGCTTATCTTTTCGGTACATGCGTAACTCCTCATCTTGCCACGGAAAACGGCGTAAACTATCAAATCGATTGGGTGAACGGACAAAAAACAGGTTTCTTCATCGATCAACGCGAAAACCGTTATTTACTCGGTAAATATGCCAAAGGAAAAAAAGTACTCAATACCTTTTGTTATTCCGGCGGATTTAGTTTACAAGCCCTTATTCAAGGTGCTGAAATTGTGCATTCCTTAGACAGTTCCAAAAAAGCGATCGTACTCACCGAGGCAAATGTGGAATGCAATGAATTTGAAGGGAAACATGGGTCAATCGTTGCTGATGCCATGGAATACATGAAGGAATTGCCAGAAGCCTACGACATCATTGTGTTGGATCCGCCAGCTTTCGCGAAGCACCGTGAAAAACGCCACAAAGCCATTCAGGGCTACAAACGTTTGAATGCGCATGCGATACGTCAGATAAAGCCAGGAGGACTGATTTTCACTTTCTCCTGCTCGCAAGTAGTGGATAAATATCTGTTTACCAACACAGTCATCGCTGCGGCAATTGAAAGCGGTCGAAATGTGCGAATTTTAGAACAATTGCACCAACCAGCTGACCACCCAATCAACGCCTATCATCCTGAAGGTGAATACTTAAAAGGTCTAGTAATTCAAATTGACTAATGTTAGATTTACGCTATCAAACTATACTTAAAGTAGCTCTTCCAATGATGGTTTCTGGATTTATTCAGTCCATCGTTTTGATAACCGACGCCTCATTTATCAGCCGTTATTCCACGGAAGCATTTGATGCCGTAGGGAATGGGGGATTACTATACATTACCGTATTTATGACAATTATGGGGCTTGGCGACGGAGCACAAATTATCATGGCCCGACGAATTGGTGAAAAAAACGACGCTGCAATTAGCGCGATTTTTGGCACTACCCTACTCACTAATTTAGTATTGGCGTCCTTGCTTTTTCTCTTCTTATATTTTGTAATGCCATCCGCAGTTTTGCATTATTCCAAACATCCTGAAATTGCTAAACTACAAGGCGATTACGTTGGTATCCGCAGTTATGCCTTGTTTTTTGCATTTATCACGATTTCAATTCAGGCGTATTTCTTGGCAAAAGGTAAAACATGGGTTGTACTTTTAGCGTCTATAATCACCGCAAGTTCCAATGTACTTCTGGATTATTTACTCATCTTCGGAAAGCATGGATTTCCTGAAATGGGCTTGAAAGGTGCGGCTTGGGCGTCCACGTTAGCTGACGGAATGGGAATGATTTTTCTACTTTCCTACATCACGTTTTCAGGAGAATCTAAAGCGCATCGCTTATTTAGTAATTTAAAATTCATTCGTGAAAATGTGTTGGAATTGCTGAAAGTTGGAAGTCCGTTGATGTTACAAGGATTTACGGCATTGGCTACTTGGACCTTGTTTTTCACGTGGTTGGAGCAAAAAGGACAATTCGATTTAACAGTTTCACAAAACATCCGTTCCCTGTATTTTCTAGCGTTTGTGCCCATTTGGGGCTTTGCTGGAACAACGAAAACGTATATATCGCAGTACATCGGCGCAGGAAAATTCGACTTGATTCCAAAAATTCAACGACGCATTCAATTCATGACGGTTGGATTTTTATTGGTCACTTTTCACGGCGCATTGTTGTATCCCGAAACCTTAATCACTTACATTAACCCAGAGCAAGCCTACATTCAAAAAAGTGCAGAAATTTTACGTTTAATTTCCTTTTCCATCATCATTTTTGGTTGTGTTTCGGTGTATTTCCAAACAATTCACGGCAGTGGTAACACGGTATATTCCATGTGGATTGAATTGCTTTCTGTGGGAATTTATTCGCTTTGCAGTTACCTCTTTATTAAAGTTTGGAACTTCGATGTATACTGGGTTTGGACGGTAGAATACATTTATTTCATCCTACTTGGCGCTTTGTCCATCGGCTACTTGTATTTCTTCGATTGGAAAAGTAAAACGGTTTGATGAATGTTGACGAAATGATAGTATCAAATGATATTATCCGAGCTGAATATCAAATAACTGAAATCAAGTTTAATTGGCTAAACAAAATTTAGTTTCTATATTCACCTTTGATTTTTTGAAGAGAACAAATTATGAGCGCTAGACTGACACCACAAGTTGTGTGTCACCCCTAAGAACGACAGTACCAAATAGAAACGAACGACAATAAGACAAATGCAAAAATATTCGGTAAACCAACATTTAATAGAAACAATTTTAGCTTGGGTAAATTCGGGCGAAATTGCAATTCCAGAAATTCAAAGACCTTTCGTTTGGGACAGTTCAAAAGTTCGTGACTTGATGGACAGTTTGTATCAAGGTTATCCAATTGGTTATGTAATCGCTTGGCGAAATCCAAATGTGAAACTTAAAGACGGAAGTTTAAGCGAAGGCAAAAAAGTTTTGATTGATGGACAACAACGTATAACAGCTTTGACGGCAGGAATTCTTGGACAATATGTCATCAACAAAAATTATCAACGAATAAAAATCAAAATTGCCTTCAACCCTATCGAAGAACGTTTTGAAGTACAAAACCCTGCAATTTTAAAGGATAAAGTTTGGCTTCACGACATTACGGACGCTTTTTCGGGAAAAATTAGTTTACTAAAATTGGTTAGAGATTATTTGGCTCTAAATCCTGAAATTGACGAAGATTTAATCGAAAATTCATTTTCAAGATTAATTAATATCGTGAAAAAACCAATCGGAATGATAGAATTAGCACCCGAATTGGACATCGAAACGGTAACGGAAATTTTTATCAGAATAAATTCAAAAGGCGTTGTTTTAAGCCAAGCAGATTTTGCGATGAGCAAAATTGCTTCGGACACAGAAAATGGCGGAAATGAATTGAGAAAAGCAATCGATTATTTTTGTCATTTAGCCATTGCACCCGATTTTTACAAGCAAATAGTAGATAACGACATAGAATTTGCGAAAACAAACTTTTTCCAAAAAATGTCGTGGCTCAAAACTGAAAACGAAGATTTGTACGACCCAAGTTATAACGACTTAATTCGTGTGGCTTTTACTTCGCAATTCAACAGAGGACGACTTTCTGATTTGGTAAGTTTATTATCGGGTAGAAATTTTGAAACAAGAAGCTACGAAACAGAAATTGCCGAACAATCATTTTTGAAATTGAAAACAGGTGTTTACAACTTCATAAACGAAACCAATTTCAAACGGTTTTTAATGATTGTGAAATCAGCAGGATTTATTTCGCCAAAACTTATCCGTTCGCAAAACGCATTGAATTTTGCTTATATCGTTTATTTAAAACTTAAAGAACTTGGAGTTAACTCTGTTGCCATTGAAAGTTATGTTAGAAAATGGTTGGTTTACTCGATTTTGACAGGAAGATATTCGGGTTCGCCTGAAAGTACATTTGACTTCGACATCAAACAAATTTCTCAAAAACCATTTGGTGAATACTTAAAAGAAAAAGAAGACGGAGAACTTTCTGACGCATTTTGGAACGCATCTTTACCGCAAAGTTTAGACACTTCCGTTGCGAGTAGTCCGTATTTTCACGTGTTTTTGGCTTCACAAGTAAAAGCAAACGATAGAGGATTTTTATCGAAAGACGTTTTAGTTGGCGACTTAATTTCTTTGCGTGGCGACATTCATCATTTATTTCCAAAAGATTATTTAAGCAAAAATGGACTTGATAGAAGCAAATACAACCAAATTGCAAACTACGTTTATATGCAATCGGAAGTGAATATAAAAGTTGGTAACAAACCGCCAAAAGATTACTTTGAACTTATCAAAACACAAATTCTTGACAACAATAAATTAGTGAGCGGACTTTCGAGCGAACAAGAACTTTTGGACAACTTAAAAATGAATTGTGTGCCAACAGAAATTATGGAAATGAGCATTGACGATTACCAAGACTTTTTGACTTTAAGAAGAACTTTAATGGCTCAAAAAATTAAAGAATACTACAAAACATTATAATACAAAAAGAGCAGGTTTAGTGCTAATTTCAACGGCTGTTCTTCGATTGAGCTTTTATGCAAAACTGAACTTTTTTACTTCTATTTCCGCCATTTCGCCAAGCTGCAAACTGATATTAGCAGTACGAACAAGCAATGCTTTGGTTAAAAAGGAAGTTGAATGTTGGTTATACCATTGAAGGAGGAGGACCACGAAAAGAACATTGGGAAATTCCCGAAACTGTTTTCAAAGAAGCAATTATCAATGCACTTTGTCACCGCGACTATTACGATAGAGGTGCTAAAATTCATATCGAAGTGTTTGATGATCGTGTTGAAATCACAAATCCAGGCGGTTTGACAAGTGCCATTAATGCAAACGAATTTGGAACAAAAAGCCATAGTAGAAACCCGCTCATTTTTGGTTTGTTCGTTCGTATTCATTTAGTTGAACAAGTTGGCTCTGGAATCGGAAGGATGATGGATCTTATGAAAAAGGCGAATCTAACACCTCCTAGCTTCAAAACAGATGGACTCTTCACGGTTATTCTCGAGAGAAAAAACATTCCTTTTGAAACAGAAAACAGCACTATTCCCTCCTCCATCGACACTGTAAAAAGTTCGGGAAAAAGTTCGGGAACAAAAATCAAAAAACCTACTTCAATCACCTGGAAAACAGTAGTAAAAAAGCTTGATTCGTTGCCAGAATTGAAAATAGGAAAAAGTGCAATTAAAATTTTAGAATTAACATACAAAAACCCTTATATCACCATCCCTGAATTGGCAGAAAAAATTAGCATCTCAGAACGAGCAATTGAGAAAAACATCCAACAGCTTCGAGAAAATAATCTTTTACTTCGAGAAGGTAGTAAAACCGCTGGTCAATGGCGATTAACTCTAATCAATTAATCCACAACTAACTCTAAATCAATCTGTCGCTTACGAGGACTTACTTCAATTACGCGCACCTTCACCTTGTCGCCAAAATTGAATTCTTTTTTACTTCGAGCACCTATGATGCGGTATTTCTCCTGATCAAAATAGTACCGATCACCTGGCAATAAGGCCATCGGAATCATGCCTTCGCAGTAGTTCACATCCATCCGAACAAATAAACCATGATCCGCGATTCCAGAAACTGTTCCGTCGAAAACTTCACCTAAATGCTCCTGAACAAATAAGGTTTGGAAATACTTTGTGGACTCGCGCTCCGCCTCAGATGCTTTACGTTCGTTGCGTGAAATGTGCTTGCAAATATCAATCAACTCGTTTCCATAACGGTGCGGTTTACCTTCTAATTCATTTTGTAAAATTCGGTGAACGACTAAATCGGCATAGCGTCGAATCGGTGATGTAAAATGCGTATAATACTGAAAAGCCAATCCATAGTGTCCAATGTTTTCCGTTTCATACGCCGCCTTCGCCATCGAACGAATCGCCATCGTTTGAATCAACGAAAACTCATTTTCTTCCCGCAATTCCTCAAAAAGTTGGTTCAAATTTTTAGCAATTTTCTTCGGGTCACTCAAATCAATTTTATGTCCGAATTTCTCAATGAAAACAGCAAACACTTGCATTTTCGCAGGGTCTGGTTGGTCGTGTACGCGATACACCATTGGAATTTTGTCACGTCCTTGCTTCGGTTTTGACAAATAAGTGGCAACGCGTTTATTCGCCAATAACATGAATTCCTCAATTAATTTATGCGCATCCTTCGAGGTTTTAATCACCACCTCAGCCGGTAAACCTCTATCGTTCAGTTTAAAACGCATTTCTTCGGATTCAATACTCAAAGCGCCACTTCCTAATCGTTCTTTTCGCATCGTTTTTGCCATTCCATCCACGATGAGTAACTCCGCTTTGAAATCACCTTCAGCGCCTTCAATCATTTCTTGCACTTCTTCATATGTAAATCGACGATCGGAATGAATCACTGTTTTACCGAACCATTCACCATATACGTTAGCTTGTTCGTCCAATTCAAAAACTGCTGAAAAAGTGAACTTATCCTCTTTCGGTCGTAAGGAACAAATCACATTTGACAACTGCTCGGGCAACATCGGAATCACCCGATCCACCAAATAAACGCTATTCGAACGTCGTACTGCTTCCGTGTCCATTGCAGTCCCTGGTTGAACATAATGACTCACGTCCGCGATGTGCACCCCAACTTCCCAATGACCATTTTCCAATTTGCGAACCGAGATGGCATCGTCAAAATCTTTTGCGTCAAACGGGTCGATGGTGAACGTTAAAATCTCACGAAAATCGCGACGTTTTGCAATTTCCTCCTTGTCTAATTCAATCGGAATTGCCTCGGCTTCCGTCATCACTGCATCTGGAAAAATTGGATCAATACCTTGATTGTATAAAATCGACAACATTTCCGTTTCGTTTGAACCTGGTTTTCCGAGAAGTCCAGTTACTTCACCATAGGGTACGAGCGCATTATTCGGCCAAGTAGTAATTTTCGCAAGCACTTTTTCACCCTCTTTCGCGCCGTTCAATTTCCCCTCAGGAATCGCAATTTCAATTCCGCTTTTGTTATTATCCGGGATTAAAAAATAATTATGATTTCGCAATTTTATCGTTCCGACAAATTGTATTTTATCCCTTTCAACTACCTCTAAAACAACCCCTTCATCGCGTTGATTTCCTTGTTTAAAAATACGAACTTTCACTAAATCTCCGTTCAGCGCTTTGCCTAAATTAACCGGTTCAATAAAAACGTCTTTATCTCTACCATCACAGATTACAAATCCGGCTCCTTTCTTCGTAAACTGAATTCGACCTTGGACAACTTGCTCAGAACCGCCAGAAGAAAACGTAAAATGATTAATTCGTTTGATGGCGTTTTTGGCGGCTAATCGGGTTAAAGCATCAAAAACCTGTTGACGTCCAGCGGGGTCACGCGCATCTACCAAGTAGCAAATTTGTTTATGAGTGAGTTCAATCCCTTCGTTCTTTTCAAAGACACGCATTAGCAAGGTAGCAAGGCCTTTTTTGTCGCGTTTTGGAGCACTTTTCGGAATTAAATTTTTGTTTGATTTTTTACTATTTTTTGACATGTCACGAAATTACGCTTTAAAAACGAAAGACTTGTCGATTTAACGAAAGCATAGCAAAGCGTCAAATCCGTATCTTTGCCCGAAACGTTGGATAGATTATGCAGAAAAAACCTTTTGTCGTTGGAATTTGTGGTGGAAGCGGTTCCGGAAAAACAACTCTTTTAAAACGCCTTTCGGAAGCTTTTGAAAATCTCAACCCAACTGTTTTTTCAATGGATAATTATTACTTACCCATCGAAAAACAACAAAAGGACGTCAACGGAGTTGTCAATTTTGATCTTCCCACCGCACTCAATGAAGCACGTTTGTCAGAAGATTTAATACAGCTCTTGAACGGAGAACCAATCGAAGTAAAAGAGTATTTTTTCAACGCACCACCAGATAAACACGTACTTATTACATTGAATCCAAGTGATTTAGTGGTAGTGGAAGGTTTGTTTTTATTTCATTACAAAGAAGTGTTGAGCCGTCTTGACTTCAGCGTGTTCGTGGATGTTGACCACGGAATTCAATTAGACAGACGTATTTACCGCGATCAAGAAACACGAGGCTACAAACGTTCCGATATTCTTTATCAATGGGATAATCACGTATTGCCATGCTACGAACAATTCATTGAACCTTACAAACCCTTAGCGGATTTCGTTTTTCGTAATGACCAACACGCTGATCACGATTTTTTAGTGTTGAAAGAACGCTTGCGCGAGTTGGTTTATCTTGATGCCGCCGAATGATAAAACGCCTGTTTCAGTCATCAACAAATCGCCTCTTTTTTGGAGCATTTATCTGTTTGTTGTTGGCAACTGTATGGCTTTTTTTGCCTAAAAAACAAGCACTTAATCCCAAGCAATTTCAAGAAAATTTCATTGAATTAAGTGCCGAACTTTCCCGCTATTTAGACGTAGCGATTAAGGAAGAAGATAAAATAACTTCTATCGAAGAAAATCCGCGGTTCGTCTTATTCATTTATACCGAGGACTCGTTAACTTTTTGGAACACAAACAAAGTACCTGTTTCAAACTATTTAGAAGACGAAAATGGTATCAATGGTCTTCAGTTCCGTTCAAATGGTTGGTATTTTTTTCAAAGCAAACGCAGTTTAAACAAGATTTATATAGCTGGTTTTCAATTGATTTCTAATTATTCTTACAAAAATGAATTTCTTCCAAAAGAATATAATGAACAGCTTTCTTCAGGTGATTTCGAAATCAGTAAAGGGGCTATAAAAAACTATCTAGCCATAAAAAATAAAGAGGGAGAAACACTTTTCTATATCGGTCAAAAAACATCGAAAACAAACGACAGCAATATTGGATTGTATCTACTTTTTACCTTGGGAATCAGTTGTTTAATCGCAGCAGCTTACTCCATTTCTAAAAACCACGAAATGCATCGTTGGTTGTTTATGATTGGATTAATTTCCGTTCGACTTTTGCTCTTTAGTGTTGATTGGCAAAGTATTTTTCCACAACAGGAATTTGCATCACCTTCTCTATTTGCTATTAACGAGTGGTTTGGTTCTTATTGGGACTTGACATTAAACATCCTCGTTTTAATTATTTTGTTTAAATTACTCTTTCACAATTTGTTACTGATAAAACAACGATGGATGGTATGGTGGCTTACCTTGTTGTTGTTTGTTTATTGGGCTTTTGTTTTGCGTTTGACTTATGGAATTGTCGTGAATTCAACGATTCCTTTGCAACTTGAAAATGTTCAAACAATCAATGGGTTTACCATCAGCACTTTTTTGCTTTTAGGTTGGATTGCTTTAGCTTTTGTACAGCTCATGCGAAAATTGTTAATCGAGGTTCGCGCTTTTGAAATATCACTTTCGCTTTATTCTGCCTACTTTTTCTTAGCGAGTTTTCTGTTTACAATTACACACTTGATTTGGAATGATTTCCCACTATATACTTTGACGGTTCCGTTGCAACTCTATTTTACGCTTTTTCTATTTAGAAATCAGAAATCGACTAATGGAGTTTTAAGCTTGACGGTGATCATCTTGAGCATTTTCGTTATTTCAAATCTGAGTATTTTAGAAACAGCGAACAAATTAAAGGACAAAGAAACTCGTAAATTTCTTGCAAATCAAATCGCTGTAGAACAAGATATTAATGTGGAATTAGATTTTAATGCTGTTGGTAAAAAACTGGCAAGCGACCCAATTATAGCCTCGTTGTTACAAGGAAATCGTCCGTTCAATAGTCTTGCGGATTTTAGTAATCGACTGGAAAAAAAATACTTCAAGGGGAACTGGGAATCGTACGACATTATTATTAATCTATACGACAGTGCAGAGGTATCAATGGTAAGTTCAGACGCACCTTATTTGAGTTATTGGACCGATATTATTAAACGTCAAGGAGAACCTTCACAGTTGGATAATAATGTAATTTTCTTGAACGATAACGCCGAAGGTTATACCTATTTGATTCGCTTTCAAATTGTGCTTTCGGATGTAAAAGGAACATTGATTATTGGATTGAAATCGAAACGTTTACCAGAAGAAATTGGGTTCCCACGACTTTTGT
Organism: Bacteroidota bacterium; assembly: GCA_039795265.1. GTDB lineage: Bacteria > Bacteroidota > Bacteroidia > Flavobacteriales_D > Crocinitomicaceae > UBA952. The sequence continues at coordinate 210,443 of JBDKEM010000021.1, forward strand.
TGACAGAAAACACAAAAGTGTTCAGTTCCTTAGAAAATTATTCAATAGCTCGCTATTCTGATGGAAAATTATTGAAGCATTATGGAGACTATAATTTTCCAACGGACTCCCGATCGTTGCCATTACCAAAAACTAATAGTGGCTTTTTTGATTTTGAAAATCACAATCATTATGTTTTCAAAAAAAGTGAAAAAACTGCTTTTGTTTTATCCTTAAGCAATCCAACTTGGTGGGACGAATTGACTGCTTTCGCTTATGTTTTTTGTTTTTGGGGATTGATTTTCTTAATTCAGTATTTACTTTTCAGTAATAGTAACTCTGTAGTATTCATAAATACATTAGCATTCAAAATCCAATTCGTACTTATCACATTGGTGGTCATTGCTTTAATACTCTTTGGAGTTGGGAGCGGAATATTCATCCGAGGTCAATATCAAAATTTCAATGACCGAATTATTAACGAAAAGCTTCAATCTGTAGATAGAGAAATTGAGGAGAAAGTAATTGGTTATCAATACTTTTCACGCGAAATAAATGGTGCTTTTCTAGAAAACCAATTGAATCGCTTATCTACTATTTATGCAACAGATTTAAACCTATATGATCCAAGCGGTTACCTAATTGCCTCTTCTCGTCCTAAATTGTTCTTTAACGGACTTTTAAGCGAACAAATGAATCCAGAAGCACTGAAGAACATTCAACAACTTCGAAAAAGTTTGTTTTCGCACCGTGAGGCAATTGGTCAACTTTCATATATATCTTCTTATCAACCTGTTTTTAATGGAACAGGGGCGCTTTTAGGTTTTATTAATTTACAACATTTCGGACGTCAACACGATAACGAAGCGCAAAATCAAGAATTAATAATCGCTATTTTCGATGTGTTTTTGTTACTATTTCTATTGTCATTGTTTGTGGCTATTTTAGTGTCCAATTGGTTAACATCACCCCTTAAAATATTAAATGACAGCGTGATGTCAATTCGTTTTGGTGAAAAAAATGAAAAAATTGACTACCGAGGCACGGACGAAATCGGAAAAATAATTGATGCATATAATCAAAAGTTGGATGATTTAGAAAAAGCAGCTGAACAATTGGCACAAAGTGAACGCGAATCGGCATGGCGCGAAATGGCAAAACAAGTGGCGCATGAAATCAAAAATCCTTTGACGCCTATGAAATTAGGTATTCAACATTTGATGCGTATTCGTGCCTCAGAAACTCCAAATTATCAAGAAAAAGTGGACAAATTACTGCCCTCTTTAATCGAACAAATTGACAGCTTAACCACTATCGCTAATGAATTTTCCAATTTCGCTAAGTTACCAAAACCAGAAAGAGCAACGTTTGATTTTGTTTCCCTTTTGAGTCATATTAATTCACTTTTTGAAAATGAAACAGATATAAGCATTCAATTCCACACTTCACTAAATAACTGCGATTATTTTGGCGATAAAACCCAATGGACTCAGGTGTTTAACAACTTAATCAAAAACGCTATAGAGGCCACACAAGGACAAACGGAACGGCGAATCGAAATTGGGATTGAACAAAGAAACCTTGACTTATTCATTTCTATTTCGGATAACGGGAGTGGTATTGAGGAAGGTGAATTGAACAAAATTTTCATTCCTCATTTCACTACTAAGACTTCTGGGAGTGGAATAGGTTTATCCTTGGTAAAACAAATTGTGGAGCAACACGATGGAAAAATCAGTTGCACATCGACTGTGAATATAGGCACTCGATTTGAAATTATTCTTCCTAAAAAATAGCACTATCTGCCATAAGGCACTATCTTTGTTGCCCGAAATAAGTGTTAACGTTTATTTTGAATCGGCTCCGTGGCGCATCCCGAAAGTGTTCGGGAGTAAAGCGCGAGTCAAAACGGCTCCGTGGCGCAACTGTATAGCGCATCAGATTTCGGCTCTGAGGGTTGGGGGTTAGAATCCCTCCGGGGTCACAAAACAGAGTGAGAGTGAAAAGCGAGAGCGGTTCACTCCACTTTGTTTCTCTCTTACGCTCAAACTCACACTTTTCTTGCAAATCTTGGAGGATTCTCCCCACTCCAAAACCCTCTCCAAATCGGTATAAAAGTTAGATTTTTCAGCCTTTTCGGTCACAAAACAGAGTGAGAGTGAAAAGCGAGAGCGGTTCACTCCACTTTGTTTCTCTTCGCTCTCACGCTCAAACTCCCACTTTTCTTGCAAATCTTGGAGGATTCTCCCCACTCCAAAACCCTCTCCAAATCGGTATAAAAGTTAGATTTTTCGGCCTTTTCGGTCACAAAACAGAGTGAGAGTGAAAAGCGAGAGCGGTTCACTCCACTTTGTTTCTCTTCGCTCTCACGCTCACACTTTTCTTGCAAATCTTGGAGGATTCTCCCCACTCCAAAACCCTATAAAAGTTAGATTTTTCGACCTTATCGGGTCACAAAACAGAGTGAGAGTGAAAAGCGAGAGCGGTTCGGA
>JBDKEM010000023.1:0-151520 GCA_039795265.1 Bacteroidota bacterium
AATCATACGAAAAATGCAAGTTTTTACACTTTAAAGATACAAAACTTGTAGATTTACAGCTCTAAAAACAAACCTATTTTATTGACAAATAGAGTGTTAACATCTTTTTAAGGGTTGACTAATTGGTTTTTCAAAAGGAGATTTTTACATTTGGAAAAAGTCGATTGACCAAGCTCAAAGATTGATAAGATTTTCAAAAAAAAAGCCCCAATCTCTTGAGGCTTTGAAGTCGTGGTCCCACCTGGGCTCGAATCCCATGAATTCGAAATTTTCAATTTCATGAATTCATGAGGACTCACGAAAATCTAACAAATTGAAAATTTGAAGATTTTCGGAGCCATGCACCTGCGGATTTTCATTCATATAATGGATTAACCTCTTTCGGGATTTGAATCCTTTCAATTTCTGCTCTAATCCATAAGACTCTTTTCTGGAATTTACGATTCCGTACCATACTAAATTCCAAGGTGCGTCTCTTGAGGTGTATTTTGACTTTCCAGAGTTATGCTCGTCCAACCTTTTCACTAGGTTTTGGGTCTGTCCAATATAGAAATTGGCAGTCACTTTACTTTGCAATATATAAACGAAATAGTTCATATTAATCAAAAAAGCCCCAATCTCTTGAGGCTTTGAAGTCGTGGTCCCACCTGGGCTCGAACCAGGGACCACCTGATTATGAGTCAGGTGCTCTAACCGACTGAGCTATAGGACCAGTTTCGGTGGGCAAAAATAGTATTTTTTCATTTCCATCAACACTGAAATTTGCTTTATTCTCTTGCAATTTTTTGTAAACGTAAAATTTCATGTTTGAACGTACTTTCCAAAGCAAGGTTATTCAGTTGATTGAAATCTCGTATCCCTTTGTTATCCAATTCTTTCAGAGTTTCGTAAAACTGCATAGTGTCCATTTCTGAAGATAACAAAACGGGAATTTCTTCCAAGGGAATAGATGTCCAAAATTGTGCAAATTGTCTCAAATTGACGATTAATTTTTCTGCGCATCGTACCAAAGTTTCGATATGGTCACAAGTGAAAACAATGTGCATGAGCACGCCACGATGGTGTTGGTAAGCATTGAAAATGTCCAAAAGTGTTGTTCCTTGAAAAGGCGTTTCTGGAATTTCCATACTAGGACTTTCTTCCAATTGGAGAACTTGTGCCGCTTGTTGAATACTTTTTAATTTAGCGATTTGATTTTCAATAACTTTTGGGACATGATGCTTTTGTTTCAGCTTCTTTTTCCACTCAAAAAGTTGCCATGATAAAGCCTCTTCCACATCATCGTACTCGTCAGCATGCAAAATATTTAAGGCTTCGTTATCGGTCATTTTTCTTGATTTTTTCGCATTCTTATGTTCAATACCTCGACCAATAAGGAATAAGCAAGTGCAAAATATACGTAGCCTTTCGGTAGGTGCTGACCAAATGCTTCGGCTACGAGCAAAATTCCAATCGTCACCAAAAAGCTTAGGGCAATCATTTTTATCGTCGGATTTTCGCTAATAAATCGACTAATTTGCCCTGAAAACAACAACATGATAATCATGGAAATGATGACGGCAAAATAGATGATAATGTTTGGATTAGCACCTGTTTCTTTTCCAATTCCATTAGTCATACCAATTGCCGAAATGACAGAATCAAAACTGAAAATCAAGTCCACCATGACGATTTGCGCAATGACCGAAGAGAGTTTTTGCTTGCCATTTGACGTACTTTCGTGGTGCTCGCCTTTGACACTACTGTGCATTTCGGTGGTACTTTTATAAATCAAAAACAAACCTCCAATGAGCAAAACTAAACCTTGACCACTAATTCCGTGTCCGAAAAGTTGAAAAAGCGGTTCTGTTAATTGCATCACCCATGATACCATGGTGAGCAAAACTAAACGCACCACCAAAGCCAAACTTAGTCCAATATTTCGGGCTTTACGTTTTTCTAAATCTGGAAGTTTATCCGTTACAATCGAAATAAAAATGATATTGTCAATGCCTAAAACAATTTCTAAAAGTGACAAAATCAATAAGTACATCCAGCCTTCCCATGTACCTAAAATTTCAAAAAAATGTGTCATATTACTGTTTTATAAAAGAGAAAAAGTTTGTTAGTGTGTCTGCATTTGCTGCCGTTTTGGTCATAACTTCAACTACCTGAAAGGCGCTCTCGAATTGCAGAAGTTTGGGTAGAATGGCTATTAAATCTTCTGTGGTGCTTACGGTCGTTCCTTTCCATCCAAAGGCTTGTGCAACGGGTAAACAATCTTGTTGATGCGCTGCCTCAAAATAACGTGTACATTGTTCGGATTCTCGTGGCCCAGGAATAATTCTGAAAATACCACCACCACCGTTATTGACTACAATTATTCTTAAATTTGAGGGAAGGGGGCGAATCCATAGGGCGTTAGAATCATAAAGAAACGAAATGTCACCTGTCACAAGCACGTGCAATTTCTTCGGGTCTGCAATTGCAGCTCCAACTGCTGTACTTGTTGAACCGTCAATACCACTTGTTCCTCGGTTGGAAAAATAGTGCACTCCTTTCAAGCTGTCGAAAAGTTGACAATATCGCACTACGGAACTATTGGCCATGTGTAGAACCGTATTTTCAGGTAATTCTTGAAAGAGTTCATAGAAAACCGTCCAATCGTTCAATAGGTTTTGCCTATCCCTAAAAAGGTCAATGGCATCTTTCGCCAAATAATCGTGCGCCTTCCATTTTCCGAAGAAATTTGTATTGACTTCTTTCGACATAAGGGGCAACAACTGTTCAAAAAAGGTGGAAGCGGGTAAATCGAAACTGTCGGTCATGTGTTGGTAGGTATCCATATCCGTAAATTCGGTGCCTACTCGGAAATGCGCCGACAAAGCACATTTTCTTAAATAAGCTTTGATGCGTTTTGATACTACTGCACCACCGATTGTTATTAACACATCAGGCTGAAATTCAGGAGTTTCTGGAATTCGATTCAAGGTTCTGTCGATGCAAGAAATAAAGCGTTCGTGGTTGAGATTGGACGTGTTTTCAATTAACACAACGACATTGTTATGAACCGAAAATTTACTCAATAATGCATTTAGTTTGTTGTTGGGATGCAATTGACCGCAAAGCACCATTATTTTTCGGTGCTGTAAGCGTTGAGCAATTTCTTCCCAAAAGGCAACATCTTCAAAACTTAAGGCGTGAATTTTTCGAATGACCCGACTGTACGAAGTTGTTTTTTCAATTTTACCATAAAGCGGTTCACGAAGACCAACATTTATATGAACTGGTCCACGGTTGGAACCCGTAAGTCGTTGAAATGCAAGGGCGGTTTCCCGTTGAAATTTCCATTGTAATTCCTCCGTATGTGGTAAATCTTCCAATTCAACTTGAAAACGAATGTGTTGTTGAAAAACTTGGGCTTGCACAATGGTTTGACCGTCGCCTTGATTGACCCATGCATTCGGTCGATCGGCTGTAATTACGACCAAAGGCAAAGATTGGTAAAACGCTTCTGAAATGGCTGGATAATAATTCAAAGCCGCCGAACCCGATGTACAACAAATCGCGACAGGTGACTCGTCAGCACTGATTAAACCTAAAGCAAAAAATGCCGCAGCGCGTTCATCATGTATGACATACGTTTGAAAATCAGGGTCTTCGTCAAAAGCAATAACAAAAGGAGAATTGCGCGAACCGGGTGAAAAAACAATTTTATGAATGCCGTGGGCTTTACATTGATCCACCACCAGTTGCACTACCCATTTATCACTTGTAATCATAGGACAAAACTAATCGCAATTTTTGACCTGAATCAATTTTCGATTGTGATTTCGGGTCTTTAAACAAACCTTAACAGGAAATTATTTTTGTTCCTTCAATTCAAGAATTTGCTTTTCAATTTCAACCGCCTTCGCATATAATTCATCCGCTTTGGAACGGTTTATTTTGCTCATTTGAAACGATTCTTCGAGTAACTTTTTATGTTGCTCTTCTAATATGACTAGGGGTGATTTCTTTTTAAATAATCCGAACATGATTTTTATTTTGAGAAACACCGTACATGTTTAATTGTTCGATGATTTATTATTGAGTAACCGTTATGACCTTAGTGGTTTCTATTTTTTTTAACCACTTAGAAACATAGTTCGCTAACGCGAAGGATAGAGTGGGTTGCAATGTTTCAAGAAAACAGAGGTTCACACAGCAATTTCTATTTACTCCAAAAAACGCTATGTGTCAACGCCTCGGCGTCTGTCCGAGTCACTCAACCTATGCCCTCTAAAAAGAAACTATGTGGTTTCAAGTTTTTAACCACATAGAAACATAGTTCGATAGCGCGAAGGATAGAGTGGGTTGCAATGTTTCAAGAAAACAGAGGTTCACATAGCGATTTGAAAATATCTCAAAATCTCTATTTGTCAACGCCTTAGCGTCTATCTCAACTTTCAAAAGTAGATTATCTATTTATCTATTTGGTTTCCATTTTTCTAACCACAAAAAATAAGAGTTAGCATAGTTTGAAAAGGGAGGATAGAACTACCTCCAGCAATAGCAGAGAGCATTTTCTCTCCACTCGAGCGATTTATCGCGAAGACTATGTGTTACTGGAAATTCTGTCCAAAACTATGTCCATATGTGGTTAGTGAATTATTTTTTTTTGTTTTACCTGCTACTATCCGATCAAAAATAGATGTAACGGCTGCATTGACAAAATGATTGTTTTTAGTGCGTGTTTTGCAGTTATTTGAAAATGTGCTTGAAAAAAGAAACCGTGTTAGGGATTGAAGTGGAAATACTCCCGACGAAGCTAACCTTGTCGGGAGATTGGAACGAAAAGCCCGCCGCTGAAAAGAAGTAGGGGAGAAGGTGTTGATTTTCAGCGGAAGGTCCAAAAGAGAAAAAGCATTGAATGGAAAAAGAACTATTTAACAAAAAATAATACGACTAACGGTTTAAACTTGTTTTAGGTCTGTTGATGTTTCTACTTTTGCGCATGCCATTTTTACCCCTATTTTCCCTCATCATTGGGACACAAATTTTTTTCTCGTACCAACTTTTTACGCAAGATTCCACTTTGTTTTTAAGTATAGGTGCAGCACAGTTGAGCCTTTTTTTAGGTTCCTTATACTTAATGATTCGTTATTTTCGGACGCGACCAAAAGATGATTACAAAGCAGGATTTACGGCGTTTGGAGTGATGATTGCCAGTGGAGTTCCTGCCTTAGGATTTTTGATTCCAGGAATAATTGGTGTGTTAACTGATAATTTTCTTTTGTTGGAAATTGGATGGGCGCTATCTTTCTTATTGTTCCTCGCAATTCTATTTGGTATCGGTTTCGGTCGTTGGAATTGGAAAGTTCACCGCATCGAACTGCAATTTGAAAACCTCCCGCTTGAAATGGACGGCTCCACTTGGATTCAGTTGAGTGATATACACGTGGGTAGTTTTTTCAGAAATTACGACAAAGTGGGAAAGGCAATTGAAAAAATTAATGGTTTAAACGCTGATTATTTGTTATTTACAGGCGATTTGGTGAATAATAGCTCCTCTGAAATGGACGGATGGGAAGCATTATTTAGTGGGATTAAAGTGAAAAAGCAAAAGTTTTCCATTCTAGGGAATCACGATTACGGGGACTATGTGAAATGGGAAAATGACTCCGAGAAAAGTGAAAATCTCCACAATCTAATTCGCAAACATCAAGCTATCGGCTGGCAACCTTTGTTGAACCAAACGGTGAAAATCAGCGACGGATTTTGGTTATTGGGCGTCGAAAATTGGGGAAAACCGCCCTTTCGTCAAAGTGGAAAATTGCAAGAAACGTTGCGACAAGTACCGCATGACGCCTTTAAATTATTGCTTTCTCACGACCCAAGTCATTTTGACGAGCAAGTAATCAAGACCAATATCGACCTTACTTTATCAGGACACACCCACGGAATGCAATTCGGCATCGAACGGTTTGGAATTAAATTGAGTCCTGTGGCGTTCAAATACCCGAAATGGGCTGGGTTGTATCAAGTTGGAAAACAGTATTTATATGTCAATCGTGGATTTGGTTATCTTGGTTTTCCTGGTCGTGTTGGGATTTATCCTGAAATAACGCACATCACTTTAAAAAGAAAATAATTCGCTGTGATGCAGAAAACTTGCAAAGTGGTACGGTAATTGCAAAATGCGCTCAAAAAAATGTACTTTTAGTCTCAAAAATTTAAAATCAACTTTATGAAGCACTTCTTTACTTCAGCTTTTTTCTTTCTTTCGTTACTTGCTTTTGGTCAAAGTAATTTAACTGTATTCAACAATGGAGGGCAACAATTTTATGTTGTGATGAATGGAATAAAACAGAACAGTGTTCCTCAGACAAATGTAGTCGTCTCAGGAATCAAAAATGGTGGCTATGCTGTAAAAGTGATTTTTGCAGATGGTAAAACACCGGATATTAATAAAAACTTTTTCATTGATGAAGCGATGGACATTACCACGAAGATAACCTTTAGCAAAGGAAAGGGGAAATTGACATTAATGAGTATGAACCCGACTAATGGAAGTATGAACAATGGGGTGACCTTCAGAAATGATAACAATGCCGTTTTCTCCGATATGAACACCACAGGAAATGTAGCTGTTTCAGGAAATACAAACGTGAATACCAATCAAAGTAATGGTTTTACTTCGGGAGCAAATACAAGCACAAACGGAACTCAAAATAGTGGCTTTTCATCCACTACCAATACCACAACAAACAATACACAAAACGCTGGATTTTCAGCAAGTGGAACGGTGACCAATCCAAATACAAATAACCAAAATACAGGTTTTACAAGCACGACTTCTGCAGGAAATTCGGGAACAAATGGAACAGTTACCATGAACGCGAATGCAACTGTAAATGGAGTGCCAGTAAATACAACAACGACCAATCAAAATTCTGGATTTACATCGACAACATCAAACGGTAATACAAGCACTAATGGAACAGTGAACGTCAACGCAAATTCAACTGTAAATGGTACAAATTCAGCAGGATTTACGAATGGTCAAACAACCACCACAACGGGTACACCAAATAACGGCGGAGGATTTAATATGACAGTTACGGATCCAATTACTGGCGGAAATGTCAACATGAATTTAGGCTTAAATGTGAATGGAGCTACTATGTCCGTTACAGATCCATTTTCAACTGGAAATGTGAACATGAATCTTGATTTGAACGGAACACCAATTACAAATTCAACATCTACTTCCACTGTTACAACCTCTTCTTCTCAAACCATTAACGGCCAAACAACTTCCCAATCAGGAAGCACAACAACCACGAATAACAATGGCGTTATAACTGTAACCACAACTGGAAACCCTACTACTAATTCAAATACGAGTGGATTTCAATCCAATACGGGCGGAATTCAATCAAATACGGGCGGAATTCAATCAAATACGAGTGGATTTCAATCAAATACGGGCGGATTTCAATCAAATACGGGCGGATTTCAATCCGCCTCAACGGGAACGCAATCCGTCCCTTCTGGAAAATTCATCGTTTGCAATCGCACTTTATTGAATTTTGACGAATTTATCGCTGACGTAAAATCTCAAACCTTCGAAGACGATCGAATGGAAATTATTCAAAAGGATTTAGTTGCAACGTGTGTCACTTTTGATCAAGCGAAAAAAATCTTGGAGACCTTAACTTTTGAAGCCAACAAATATGAAATCGCACAATACCTTTACTTCCGAATGACAGATCGTGTTAACGCTCAAAAAGGAATGTTGCCAATATTCACCTTCGATAGCACAAAAATGGATTGGAGAGAATTTGTACGTCAGAATCCGTAGTTAATCTTTTTAATTGGAAATGAAGGTACTTCAACATGGTTTGGGGTACCTTTTTTCATGGGTGAAGATGCCAGAACTATCCTATTTGTTCTAAAATATCTAAAAATGTCCGTGCCTTATTTTCCGTTTCAAACCATTCACTTTCAGGATCAGAATCCTTTGTATAACCGCCACCTAGATACAAATGAAGGTAGCCTTTTGTAATTTGACAGCAACGCAAATTGACAAATAACTGCGTGTTATTAGGTTCCTTCCATCCCAAATATCCGGTGTAAAACAAGCGATCGTGAGATTCGATTTGTTCAATTAAGGTACGGGAAAAATCGCGCGGTAAACCACAAACCGCAGGAGTTGGATGTAATTGTTCTATCAGTTGTGGTAACAAATTGGCTGAAAGAGGAAATTCAAAGTCGGTGCGCAGGTGTTGAACAGGTCCCGCTTGGTAGCTGTAAGGGCCGTTCATTTCTACTTGTTGAATATCAAGTTTATGCAAGGATTCGGAGATGAAAGAACTTACGAAAGCTTGTTCCAATTCTTCTTTTTTTGTCCACGGACGATTTTCCACTGTTTTTTTTGTTCCTGCTAATGAAACCGTGAAGCCATGATTTCCATGTTGGCATAACAATGTTTCGGGTGTTGCACCCATCCATGTGCCGATTTTCTCATCTGATAGACAATAAACGAAGGCATTAGGATAAGTTGAAACGAGCATTTCAAATAGTTTTTCAGTCTTCGAATGATCAAAGGGGACAGATTTAATGCGAGAAAATACCGTTTTTTGAATCCCTAATGAAGACAAGGTTTTCACCAACTTTTCGCCCTTTATAATGTAATCGTCATAGGATATTACATTGATTTTATGCGGATTGAAGTGAAAACTGGTATTTCCATTTTCTACATCCTGAAAAACAAATTTTCGCTTTCCATAATAGTCAACGAGCACAAAGCCATTTCGGTCTCCCTCGTTGGTGACAAAATGACCATGACGTTCAACAACACTTTTTCCAGGAATACGAAATTTCAACATGATATTAGGTTGGAATATCGATTATCATTACAGTGAGTCGTCCGGTGCAGACCAATTTTCCAGTAGATTCGTCGTGAATATCAACCTGCCAAAGATGTGTACGTTTTCCAGCGTGAACCACTTTTCCTGTCGCACGAACATAGCCCGATTTGACACCACTGACGTGATTACAATTGATTTCTAACCCAACAGGACGGTACTTATTTAAGTCGATGAGTAGGGTAGAACCCATGGAACCAATACTCTCGATTAATGCGGCACTTGCACCTCCATGAAGTAAGCCCATTGGTTGGTGCGTGCGTTTATCCACCGGCATTCTGGAAACTACATAATCGTCACCTATTTCGATACATTCAATTCCCAAAACCTCCATCATGGTGTTTTTACTCATGGAATTGACTAAATCTAGCGGAACTTGTTTTAAACCCATAGGACAAAAATAACCTCAAAAATGATAGAATATTGTCTGTTAATTTTAAAATAACATTTGATTAAGTGTAGCACTTTCTCAATTCCGTAGTCGAATTTTTGAGTTGTAAACTGTTGTTTTAGCCAAAATTTCTGCCCCGGCGTAGGCGGCTAGCTTGCGAAACAGCGTGGAGCAACTAATAGCCGAAGACGGAAAAGGCAGCCAAAAGAAGAAGAGAGGTCAAATTTGAATCGAAATAGAAATGATGGCAATTGCACTAAAACTTAGGAATCTCCAAAGACCGAAAAATTTGTTTTTTTACATTCCAATTAAATTCCAATTTAACAGAATATTAAATAAAATTCTTTATTGTTATAATAAAGCCCATTTAAAATTAATTTTGTAAATTTTACTGTGAATGAAAATATTTCAGATTATTTTTTTTTCATCTCTTACATTTTATTTTAGTAAGCAGCTACATAGTCAAACCACAAGAATTGGATTTTCTTGGTTGGGAGGAAATTATTACACAACTTTAACTAGTTCCCAAATACCTTATGGAAATTGTGGAAATTTAACAGTGACTGTAAGTTGTCCAAATCAATTTAGAAAAGCAACAGTTGGAACACCCTACAACAATACAGGAGCATATTTTCCGGCTGACAATACAATTCCTAATAATTCAATTCCAATTACGTTGACTTTTAGTCAGCCAGTTTCAAATTTGAGAATTCGATTTATTGATCTTGATGAAAATGTTGGGAATTATGGCCAGCCTGAAGAAAGTGTCTCTAATTTTTCTATATCGCCCTCATCGGTTACCAATTTAAATTTAGGTGTGAATAATATTTATCTAACTAATGGAAATGTAACCCCAGAAGATAACAACCCTAATTATAATAATAATGACGCTTCTGGGTGGGCAAATTGGATTGGAACTCTATCTTCAATATCTTTCAATTACAATCGTCCAGCACCACTTTATGGTTTGATAATTGATTCAATTTATGTAGATTGTCCCGTTTCTTGTATTTTACAGACTAATTTAGGATCAGACCAAACTTTGTGTAATGGACAATCAACTTCCTTGAATGCGACACAAGTGAATGCAACATCGTATTTATGGAATACAGGATCAACAGCATCTTCAATTAATGTGAGTAATCCTGGAACCTATTGGGTAACAATATCTAATTCAAATTGCAATGTAAGCGACACAATTAATATTGCAGCTATTAATCTTCCATCAAATTTTTTAGGAAGTGATACAATTTTGTGTCCGAATACTTCGTATCTACTACAATCTAGTTTAACTGGAACCTATAGTTATCTTTGGAGTACTGGTGAAACAACAAGTAATATATCCGTATCACAGCCAGGTCTATACTGGCTAAAAGTAAGTAATGGCAACTGTTTTGCGATTGATTCTATAAATGTACAATGGGAAAATTTGAATCTTTTACCGGTTTTATCAAATTACTTTATTTGTGGATTTGAGGAAATTGAAATAGATGCCGCATCTAACCAAGTAACAGCTTACTTATGGAATACAGGAAGTACACTTTCATCAATTGAAATTAACACTCCTGGAAGTTATTGGGTAGATCGCTATGTTAATAATTGTATCGTGAGAAGCAACGTGTTAGTTCAGAATTCAGAAAACTCTAATCTTACTTTCACGATAAATGAATGTTCCGGAAAAAGTATAGTTATTGGAGGGATTAAATCCGATGCAATTTCATATAATTGGAATAATGGTAAATCAACACCAACAATTGTTGTCAATTCTTCAGGAAATTATGTTCTTTCCTACCTCAATAATTGCGGAGTAAGTACTGAAACATATTTAATTGATTTTAAAAATTGTTATTGTAATCTTTTTGTACCCAATACTTTTACACCTGATGAAGATGAATTTAATCAAGAGTTTTTTATAAAATCAGATTGTGTATTTTCCGAATTTCATCTCGAAATTTATAATCGCTGGGGTGAAATAGTTTTTGAATCTTTTGATGAAATTGCGTTTTGGGATGGTTATTATGGTAACGAAAAAGCGCAAGATGGAGTCTATATTTATAAAGTTCAGTATCGACATACCTTTTCAAACGATGAGTTTAAGCTTACTGGTCATATTAATTTGATTCGATGAAAAAATTGTTTAATTCATTGCCAATTTTGCTAATGTTTTGTTTGATTAGAGGATTTTTCTTTTCACAAGAAATTAGATCTGGTTTTGGTTGGACATCTACAACTGCTTTTTCAACAGCAACAAGTGCTTCGTTAAATTCAACAAATTGTCAAAATATAAACTACACTGTGTCTTCGTCTCAATTAATGAAACGAACATCTGTAGGGTCTCCATATAACAATAATGCCCTTATTCTGCCTAGCGATATTAATATTGGAGCTACAACAATTTCTTTTACAATCAACTTTAGTCAAGCCGTTTCTAACGTCAAACTTCGGGTAGTGGATGTTGATGAAAATGTTAGTGGGTTTACAATTCCAGAAGAATTTTTGAGTTCAATTACTCCGCCTGTCGCTAATGTTGTCCCTTTATCTGGAGGGATAAACCCAATATTTTTATCCAATGGTTTAGTAACGCCGTTTGACAATAATTCAACTGTGAATAATAATGATGCTTCAGGATGGTTGCATTGGAATGGTACATTAAATTCAATCAGTTTTACATATAATCGACCAGGAAGTCTATATGGATTATTAATCGATTCCTTATATTTTGATTGTGTTGTATGCGATTTTTCTTTAAATCTTGGTTCGGACACGACATACTGTGGTGATTTCATGGATGAGTTAGATGCAGGTGTTTCAAATGCTAATTATTTATGGCAAGATGGCACAATTTCTCCAACCTATACGATAAATTCTCCCGGAATTTATTGGTTGGAAGTTGAACGCAATGGATGTCTCAAAAAAGATACAATACAAATTTTTCAACAAGAATTTCCTTCTGTTGATTTGGGGTTTGATACAACATTATGTGTTGGTGAGTCTTTGATATTGTCCGTTAATCCAAACATGTATAATTCTATTTTGTGGCATAATAATTCTGTTCTTGAGGAGATAATTATTAATAACCCTGGAATTTATTGGGTTGAAGTTGCAAATTATTGTGGAATTTTTCGAGATTCGATTACGATTTATTATGAATACCCACCATCTATTAATTTAGGTCCTGATTTAGTTTTATGTGATCAGAGTTCAATCCAAATAAGTGCACAAAATCCAGATTTTTCAAGCTACATTTGGAATAATGGCAACACTTCAAGTTCAATAACTGTTAGCAATTCTGGAACCTATTTCGTGGAAGCTCAAACATTGAATTGTGCATCCAGAGATACCATAAACATTTCTTTTTTAACGACTCCTGTTTTTTCATTGGGGAATGATCAAAGCTTATGTTCAGGACAAACTACGGTACTTACACCAAGTAATTCAAATTATTCTTATTCATGGCAAAATGGTTTGAGTTCTCCGACTTATATAGCCTCCACTAATGGGGTTTATTGGGCAGAAACGAATAATCAATGTGGTAATTATAGAGACTCAGTAATAATTACTGTAAAGAATCCCCCATTGTTTGATCCATCTATTGATACCAGTTTTTGTAGTGGAGGGATCTCGTCAATATCGGTTGATAATTTAAATGCGTCGAGCTATTTGTGGACTCCAGGAGGAGCACTTTCGCCATCAATTTTCATTCTCAATTCAGGAACATATAATGTGCAATTTACTGTCGATAATTGTACCTACAATCAAATGTTTAATGTGAATATAGAACCTTGTAGTTTTACTCTGGATATGCCAAATGTATTTACTCCGACGTCAGATGGTATCAATGAAATCTTTATACCAACTCAAATTCAAAATATTGTTGAACTTGAAATAGTTATTGTAAATAGATGGGGCAATGTTGTTTTTGAATCGAATCAAATTACTTTTAGTTGGGATGGGAAATCTAATGGAAAGGATTGCAATGATGGTGTTTACTATTGGTTAGTGAAAGCAAAAGATGGCGATGGAATTATTCATCAAAGACATGGATTTGTGCAATTAATCAGAAATTAATTAATACCCTGGGAAGTAATCCTTGTTAATTGAAAATCCGAAGCCTCATAATTAAATGGTCCAATATTTTTCCAAACAATAGAATTAACACTTTTCTTTAAATAAAACAACCCACTAGCCTTAAATATTTCTATTTCATTTTTGTTCCACGGAGTAGTTTCAAAAAACCATGTCCTAATCATTACGATTTCCTTGTCCTTATTCAATTGGTGTAAACAAAAATTGATCATTTCAGAACATTCTTTTTTCTGAATGGATTCGTCAAAACATGAATCAATTAAATAGGCAATACCATCTGAGGTTACATTGAAAATTAAGTATCCGATAAGATTTTTAGAAGAGTCATAAAAGGAAAACGGTACAATTTTTTGATAATAAGGATTTTCGCTTATTCTCCATTTTAAATAATCCTCATTTCGATTAATTGAAAGTGTAAAACCATTTTTTGTCCTTGTTGTTAAAGCATTAATTCCTTCTACATCCAGTTTATAAGAAGCTTTGTGTCTAATCGATTTGCGTTTGAAAAAAAGGGAGAAACAACTGATAAACTTTGAGATGATAGAAAGAGAAAGGATTTTCAACAAATCCATTATCTTATTTTTTGGATTCAGTTTGGATAAAATGTTGAAGCTTTTCCAAGTTTGAAGTACAAATAAACCTTGATATTGATAAAAAGGAGTTTCAAAACCTAATTTCTGAAATGGTTTAATTGCCGGAGTGAAACCCCAAATTATTTCTATATCCTTTTCTTTACAGCATTGGAATAAAAATTGATAAATGCCATTAAAAATATTCTGACCTCTATAATCTGGATCAACTAATGTATCTTCACTTTTCCCAGAAAGTACTTTTTTCCCTGTGTTATCTCTAAGTTCAATTGGAATTACACAGTTTGTTCCAACTATTTTATCTCCATCTTCTGCAATAACATAAATTGCTTTTCCAAAAGGACAATTCAAGAATTCCCATTCAAATAAGTCAAAACTTCTATTTGGCTTGTCTAACTTATTGTGAAATTCATTGATTCTATGATAATCACATTCTTTTGCCTCTCTATATGTTATCATTTTACTCAATTTTATTTCGATTTATTAGTTCAAGTTGCGATACATGTTTGAATTCATTTTCAAAGAGATAAGCAAGTATTTTTTTGTATTCAGCTAAATATCCACCATACTTGTAGTCCGTAAAATAATTATTGTGCCAAAGAAGAGATAATTCACAATTCATTTTATGCTTTTCCAAGAAATTAATTACTGAATTCCCTATTTCATTTGTTGGAATTTTTAAATATTTCTCAAAAGTTGTATCCATCAAATGTAGAGGTAATTCAATAAAATCAAAGGGCTTATTCTCCGCAATATTAAAAGGTTGAAAGGCTCTGCCATAGGAATTTCTAAATCCGAAATGTTCTGCAAAACCTAAACTAGCATCAAGTTGAATTGATGAATCGGATAACTCCTTCCAATCCTTTTCAATATTGAATTTCAGAAAATGATAACGATTTGAAATGGAATTAAAAGGTAATTTTTTAGTTTCATCGTTAATTGATTGATTCGAGGATGATTTATGCAGACCACATTCAAAATTAGAATCTAGTATTCTGGATATTGATGAGTTTATTTTTTGAATTTTGTAATCAGAATTTTTAACATTATCGTCACCTAAACCTTGATTGACAAGAAAAAAGAATGTGGAATAAAAATCATATTCTGAGTTAATTTTCATAATTCTATCAAAGTTCTTCCAGTGTGGCTCCTTCAATAGATTAATTGTAATTATTTTAATAAGGTCAATACCTCGTAATTTTTTAATTGCCCAGAAAGTATCTTGAAGTAAGGAACCATGAATTGAATCAATATCATGAGAAATGAAAATTTCACTTTTGAAATCTTTTCTTTTTTTATCTAAACGTTCTAAAAAATAATCAATTTCCTTTTGGACAATGTTTTCTTGGATTATATGATGGCGGAATTGAAGTGAATTTGAATATTTAAATCGACCAAATTCGTCTAAATCGTCAATTTCGTATTCTTGTATGCAATTGACCAATGCAAAGATTGTTGCAATCCGATCCTTTTGATTTTTTTCATCCTGAATTTGAAGTAGGTTACTTAATTGTTCCCGATAGAATAGACTCGTAGGATTTTGATAAAATGTTTGAGCAATAATTTGACTTTCTAGGTGAAGATGATCAAAGATAATTTCAGCATTAGTATTGGATTCCACTGAAACTAAATCCACACATGAGTTTTTTGAAATAAGCTTTAAAGTATATTCTATGATTTTGGAATAATTTTCATTTTGTCGTATGTAGTATTTCAATAACTTATTGTTCATTTTACGAAGATAGATTTTTTAATCAAAAAATGAATGGCATAAGCAATTTCAAATTTGATAGCTTTGTGCCAATTATTTATTTTATGTGCGGAATACACGGGTTTATAGATTCTCAAATAGATTCAGAAGTAGCTGAAAGACTCATTGACAAAATGATTAATTCCTCGAACCATCGTGGACCGGATCATTCTGCTAAACTAAAGGTAAATAATTGTTTTCTTGGTCATAATCGTTTGAGCATTTTAGACCTTTCCGAATTAGGAAATCAGCCAATGACTTTCGGAAAGTTTACAATTGTGTTTAATGGCGAAATTTATAACTACCAAGAAATCAGATCAGAATTAATTCAAAATGGTGTTTCATTTCAATCAGACTCTGATACCGAGGTAATTATTAAAGGTTACGCTCTTCTTGGTGATAAAATTGTAGATAGGTTTCTTGGAATGTGGGCATTTGCTATCTATAATTCCGAAGAAAGAACATTGTTTTGCTCACGTGATAGATTCGGAATCAAACCATTCTATTACATTCATCAAGATGGAAAGAACTTTTATTTTGCATCTGAAATAAAACCTTTAAAATTTTCTCCATCCTACTCAAATAATGTAAATATTAACCAAGTAGTTAGGGGACTTCAATTGGGGTGGATGGTGTATAAAAATGAAACATATTTCGAGAAAATTGTTTCTCTTGAACCCGGTTGTAATTTGTTTTTCGATGCCAATGGAAAATTAGAGATTAAAAGGTATTGGAAAATCAAAAAAAACGAATTCAAGAATAATTCAATCGAAAAATTTCAAGAAGTTTTCTTTGATTCACTTCGCTTGCATTTACGAAGTGATGTTCCAATAGGAGCTACTTTAAGTGGAGGAATTGATAGTTCTAGTATTGTTTCAAGTATTATTTCTCAAGGACTTTCAAATGATTTACATACTTTTTCAATTTACTACGAGGGAAAAAATGCGGTAGATGAACGTCCATTTATTCAAGAGGTTGAAAAAAAATATAAAGGACACTTTACCTCAAATCATTATTCCCCATCACTATCCGAAATTGATGAAAATTTTCATGAAATTTCAAGAATGGTTGAATTTCCTTTATCAGGTTCCTCTTGTATTTCACATTACTCATTAATGAACATTGTTGCAAATCAAGGAATAAAGGTTATTATTAGTGGTCAAGGTGCGGACGATTATATGGCGGGATATCTACATTCTTTTTATCGTCTTTTCGCTGATCAGATTCGTCAATTAAGATTTAAAGAATTTATCAGAGAGTTTAAACAGTATCAAGAATTGCAACAAAATGATTTCCGAAAAAATCTATCTGTTTTGGCTAAAAGTATGATGAGTGTATTCTTAAATGAGGAGCGCTTATATAATATTGAACTAAAAAATTATTATCCATTTTTGGGTAAGGATCTGAAAAATAGATCATTTATTTTTCTTGATGATATCAACTCGACAAAAATGGATGATTTTCATTATACACTAATGAATTATTCAAGTTTGCCAACAATCCTTCATTATGAGGACAGAATATCTATGGCAAAATCGATTGAAACTCGTGTTCCATTTTTAGATCACAGACTGGTTGAATTATTTTTTGATGGCGTTAATGAAAACAAAATCAAAAATGGATACACGAAACGATTGTTAAGAGATTCCATGTCAAACATCCTCCCAGAAGCGATTCAATGGCGCACGGACAAGAAAGGTTTTGTGACGCCGGGTGAAGTGCTATGGCTACGAGGTAATTTATCTCATTTATTAGAAATTGACTATCAACGTCTTGATTTTCTGGATAAAAACAAAACTAAAAAGGTCATTGATGAATTCAAAAATGGCGATAATTCAAAAGCAAATTTGGTGTGGCGCGTAGCGAGTTTGAATTATTGGATGAAGCATTTTGTTTAGTTCCATACTCCAATTTAAAATTGAATTTAGCATGCAATTGTGACAGGGTTAAATCAACATAATCCTTAAATTTGGCAAAAATCAGAAATTTAAAAAAATATGCCAGGACTAAAGTTCAGAGTTTTGTTGGATTCCGACAAAAACGAAGAGATTTTTAGAGATATATTTATTCGTGACACCGACAACATGGAATCCTTGTATAACGCCATTTTAAAAGCGTTCAATTTTAAAGGAGACCAAATGGCGAGCTTTTATGTATCCAATGATGATTGGGATAAAGGTCACGAAATCAGCTTGATGGACATGAGTTACGAGGATGATTCCGTTGACTCTCCTGCGGCTGTTATGAAAGATGCTATTATCAAAAACTTTATCGAAGAACCCGATCAGAAATTCATATTAGTCTATGATTTCATGCGTATGTGGATTTTCATGGTGGAGTTAATTGGTTATGACCGCGTGGAGCCAGAAACACCTGAAATGCTTCTTGCTGTCGGAAAGGCTCCAGAAGAAAGCTCAAAAGCAATCATGGATGGTGCGGTTTTTGAAAGCGATAGTGAAGAGGATTTGTATGCCGACGAAGATGAGGATGAATTGGGATTCAACGAATTCGATGAGGGCTACGGAGAAGATGATTTAAGTGATTTCAATGAATATGAATACTGATAAAAACACACCAAACGATCCAATTGGTCAAGCCATTTTGGACTACGCTAAGCATAAAAAACCATTCGACATCATCGTAAGTTCAGATTTGTGTGATGACGATATTATCCCAATCGAAGTGCTTTTTCGTTCGTACAAGGAAATGCCCGATTTAGAAAAAAAAGCGCTTTCATTAGCGAAAGGCAAGGTACTCGATGCAGGTGCAGGTTCTGGCGTACATGCGCTTGAATTAATGGATAAGGGATTGAAAGTAAAAGCGATAGATACTTCGGCTGGAGCAGTCACTTACATGCGAACTCAAGGAATTGACGCCACAGCAGTTGCATTCATGGATTTACCAGAAAATGAAAAATTCGACACGATTTTGATGTTGATGAACGGCATCGGAATTGCAGGCGAGTTAAGTAACTTAAAAGCAACTTTGGAAAAAGCAAAACGCCTATTGAATCCTGGTGGACAATTGCTCTTCGATTCTTCTGACGTTCATTATTTGTACGAAGACGAAGATGGGAGCGTTTGGATGGATTTGAATACCGAATATTACGGTAATTTTAAGTTTCAAATGCATTACAAAAAAATATCGGGTCCTTGGTTCAATTGGTTATACGTTGATTATGAAACCATGCATAACCAGGCAACAGAATTAGGTTTCAAAAGTATTATGGTCACAGAAGAAAATGACCATTATCTCGCACAATTGCAACTTAGTTAAGTAGAAAACCGCAATCCGTAATCCGAAATCCGCAATCAGTAATTTCCAACCGCAAAGCCCGCAAAGAATTTCGCAAAGTTCGCCAAGATGAGAATTGATTCAGCCAACACAAGAAAACCAATCTGTAATTTGCAATCAGTAATCCGCAATCCTCAATCCGTAATCCGTAATCCGTAATCCGCAATCCGCAATCCGTAATCCGAAATCTGCATAAAAAAAAATGAAAACAAAACTCAACCTACTTCTTATACTATTTATTTCCTTAAAATCTTTCGGGCAAATCGCTACGAACACCATGTTATACGAGGTGAAATCGAAAGGAGGAAAAACATCTTATATCTATGGGACGATGCACGTGATTGATGCAGAGTATTTCAATCTTCAAAAGAAATTGGTTAAAACCATGTTGAATACGGAACAATTGTGTATGGAAATCCCTGGTGTAACAAGCGCAGGTCTTTCTCCGGATGCATTAAAATTGAAAGGGAAAACTTTACAGTACTTCTTCAATACGAAGCAAATGGATTCTCTTTTTGTATGGGCTGAAACAAATTTATTAATGAATAAAGGTGCATTTTTAGATAATTTTGGTGAAATGCAACCCTTTGTAATCATGCAGTTTATGTTACAAACAGCGCTTCCTGATAGAACACGTTCTTATGAAAAAGAGTTTGAACGTATCGCAAAGCAAAACAAAATGCCCATTGCAGGATTGGAAAGCATTGATGAACAATTGTCGATATTTAGTAATATGCCCGATAAAATTCAAACCATGATGGTGATGAGTACTTTGCGAAATATGCCAAAAGCAAAGGAGGAATTTGAGAAAATGCAATCCATCTATCTTAGCGGTGATCTTTTGAAATTATACGAAACGATGAAGTCAGAAAAGGATAATCCTGCTACAAGTTCTCGTGATTTATTAGAAAATAGAAACACGAAGTGGGTGCCAAAAATGATCGAAATGATGCGTGATAAAAGTGTATTTTTTGCGGTTGGCGCTGCACATTTGCCTGGACCAGAAGGCGTTTTAATGTTGTTAGAGAAAGCTGGTTGTAAAGTAACTCCAATTAAATTATGAGTAAATTAATCTTCTACTTTTTCGTTGTAAGTAGCTTGTTTTTAGCGGCTTGCCAAACCTATTCCGATGCAGATAAAGACGCATTTGATACGGAAATTGGAGCATTTTTGCGAAAAAAAGGAATCAAAATGAAGAAGTCATCTTCTGGAATGTACTATAAAATTGAACAGGAGGGGGAAGGTAAAAATGTGCAATATACCGACAGCGTTGCCATGTTGTATAAAGGAGAATTAATGAACGGAAAAGTGATCGACTTGGCAAAAGAACCACGCACCTTTGCGGTAAAAGAACTCATTGCAGGTTGGAAAGAAGCACTTTTATTATCGAAAAAAGGAACAAAAATGTATATTATCTTACCTCCTCAGTTAGCTTATGGTGACAACAAATTGGACGATATTCCGCAACATTCAATTTTGCAGTTTCATTTAGAAGTAGTTGACATTAAATAAATTAGAATGAGTATTGCTAACCCACAAGTCACTATTTATTTTGAAAATGAAACAAGATGGAAAGATGAGTTATTGACCTTGCGGGCGATAATGCTTCCGCTTCCTATAGTGGAAGAGTATAAGTGGAAATCACCTTGCTACACTTTTGAGGGAAAGAATATCGCCATCCTCCAATCGTTTAAGGAATATTACGCTCTAGCATTTTTCAAAGGAGCTTTGTTACAAGATGAAGCGAAATTCTTAGTGCAGCCGACTGAAAATGTGCAAGCTGGACGCCAACTGCGTTTTACATCCTTGGAGGAATTAATTTCAAAAAAGGACATTATAAGAATGTGCGTTTTCGAAGCTATTGAGGTGGAAAAATCGAATGTTCAAATTGCTTACAAAACGGTTGATGATTTTCCAGTTCCAGACGAATTAGTTAAAGTGTTTATGGAAGACGAGCCTTTTAAAGTTGCTTTTGAGTCTTTAACACCCGGTAGAAAGAAAGCCTATTTATTGCACTATAACCAAGCGGCACAATCAAAAACAAAATTAGCACGCATCGAAAAATCAAAAGGTCGAATACTATGCGGAAAAGGTTTAACCGATTGTATTTGTGGACTTTCTAAACGCATGCCCGGCTGTGACGGTTCCCACAAGCAAATTGGTGGGATTCCTGAATTGACATCGATTTAAAAACAAATCAACGGAAATTGAATGGGGCTTAACCATTGCTATTCATAGAACTATGAATAAATGACGATACTAATTTGTAAATTACTATTTTACAAATTGATATTTAAGGGTTAACCTCTACATTTATAAAAATCAACTAGCACAAATTAAGGATATACAGGTCATCAACTAAAAAATCTCAAAATCGCTAATACCGTAGATTACATTGAATATGTTCGCCACGGTTGATTCGATTTATTTCAGATGTTATTTCCGAGTTATACTACAAGCAGGTTAATACAAAATAAGTAACAATACATTTGGTGTAAGGTGTTGTTTTATTGGTTTTTAAAATTGTCAATATTGGCTCCAAAGCTCAATATCATGATAATTAATTGATCCAGACCCAAAGGGCTAGAAATTTTCAGGAATTTTTAGGGTTAACACCTCTTTTTCGCAGCGCCAGATTGGTTTATGGCTACCTTTGCCGAAAATTATTTTTATTGTATGAGTACAACTTTCAACCCGTGGCACCACGTAAATCCAGACAACCACACACCCGAATTTGTGAACGGTATCATTGAAATTCCTAAAGGTTCACGCGCAAAATATGAATTGGACAAAGACAGTGGTTTATTGAAATTAGATCGCGTTTTGTACTCATCGGTTTATTATCCAGCGAATTATGGTTTCATTCCACAGACGTATTGCGACGATAAAGATCCTCTCGACATTTTGGTGCTTTCGCAAGTGGAAGTCGTTCCGATGTGCTTGGTTCCGGCGAAAGTGATCGGGGTGATGCGCATGTTGGACAACGGCGAAGCGGACGACAAACTTATCGCAGTGGCTGCTGGTGATCCTAGTGTCAACCATATCAACGACATTGCTGACCTTCCAGAACACTTTTTATCGGAAATTCGTCACTTTTTCGAAGAGTATAAACGTTTGGAAAACAAAGAAGTACGCATTCAAGATTTCTTGGGTAAAGAAGAGGCAATTCAAATTTTACAAGATAGTTTTGACTTATATCGGTCGAAATTTCGTGGTCTATAATTCATGAGAAATTTCGTTTTCCTCTCGTTTTTATGCCTGACTTTTGTCGTTTTTGGACAGAAAAAACAGCCTGATAATGTGCTTTCCAACTTGAATACGATGACGGACGCTTGGCACCTCGCCGCAACAAAAGCGGATTTTCAAGCTTATTTCAGTATTACGAGTACGAACTTTGTTTTTTTGGGTACGGCTCCAGAAGAACGCTGGACAAAAGCATCGTTCATGGCCTTTTGTAAACCGTATTTCGACAAGGGAAAAGCGTGGGATTTTAAGGCAAGTAATCGGCAATGGTCGTGGAATACTGAACAAACGGTTTTTTGGTTCGATGAAGATTTGGATACGTGGATGCAAGGTTGTCGCGGTTCAGGAATTTACATGAAGGAAAATGGGAAATGGAAATTGGCCTACTACAACCTGACCGTTTTAATTGAAAATGAAAAAATACAACCGTTTATCGAGTTGAGAAAGCAATAACATGTTTGTTTCCAGTAATACCTTATCCGCCGCCAAAAATTATTTCAAAGAACGAATTAGCGCACTTTACACCGATTCAGAAAGTTCCAAAATGTTTAAACTTTTGACCTGCGAACGCCTCAATTGGACAGAAACGGATTACCTTTTAAACGCTGGCAATCAACGCGTTTCTGAAAGTGATTTGTTGTATTACCGTTCGGCAGTACACCGCTTATTGAACCACGAACCGTTTCAGTACATCATTGGTAAAACTGAATTTTTTGGCTTGGAATTGATTTGTGATGCACGTACATTGATACCACGACCAGAGACGGAAGAATTGGTGGCTTGGATACTTGAAGAAAATCCAGAAAGTGCAAGGGTTCACGACATTTGTACGGGTAGCGCATGTATTGCTTTGGCCTTAAAAAATGCGAGAAATGATTGGGAATTAGTCGCTTCTGATGTTTCTGAAAGTGCTTTGGAACAAGCCAATAAGAATGCTTCATTGAACAATTTGTCTCTCACATTTAGGCAGTTGAATATACTCGAAGCAGTCAATGAGGAAGAAGTGAAATTTGATATTATCGTGTCCAATCCGCCATATATTCCCGAGATGGAGAAAGCTGAAATGGACGCCAATGTCGTTGATTTTGAGCCAAATTTAGCCTTGTTTGTTCCCGACAATGATCCCTTAACATTCTATCTGGCAATCGCGAACTACGCACACAAACAATTGAATTCCAAAGGAAAACTGTATTTCGAAACGCATTATCGTTATGCCGAAGATGTTGTCAATTTACTCTCAACTTTAGGATTCAAAAACATCGAACTTCGGAAAGATTTGCAAAGTAAACCACGCATGGTCAAAGCAGAATTGGATTAATTCACTCATTCTCAACTTGAAAAATTAGCATATTAGGAATTAGCCGCGGCGGAAGAACATTCACATACTTCCAATCTGTAATAAGTAATTTCTAACCGCAAAGCCCGCAAAGAATTTCGCAAAGTTCGCTAAGATGAGAATTGAATCAGCCAACACAAGAACAAACATTAGCATATTAGCAAATTTTCAATTCGCAACACATGACGCTTTACTTCGTTTCGGTCAGTGCCTTCGGTCCGTAATTTGCAATCTGTAATCTGTAATCTTCCAATCTGCAATCTGCAATCCGTAATCCGCAATCCTCACCCCCTAGGAGCTACAACCAACACCAAACTATTCGCCAACCACAAAAACGGTACAAGAGCCATAACCTCCATCCAAGCGAAATAATACGCCAAAACGGGCAAAATTAATCCAACTAACAAACTGATTTTCAAAGGTAGTTGCCACTTCTCTTTTTTCGTTTGAACATTGACATAAAACGTAAAACTTCCGAAAAAAAGAAACGGAAAAATGAACCATATCCAATGTCTTTCAATCCGATTCACGTCGTTTAAAATCCAAAGTGAGAGCAAAAAATGAAAGGTCATCAGACTAAAAAGTATCCAAAGCTCCTTCGTTTTTGGAAAGAGTAAATAAATTAAAAGCAATTCTAAAAACAGCGATCCACTTAACAAACTGACACGAAACCAGGGTTGAAAATTGAGTTGTAAACACTGAAAAAGTGCATAAATACTTATCAGCAACAACACCGAAATCGCGCTTATATAAATGAAGTGAATGCTACGTTTCATGATGAATTAAGCTTGTTTACGACGTGATTTCTCCGTAGCACAAACCAATTCCCACAAGGCACGAGCACCTACATTCGCATCCCAATCACCTGATTCTCCTGGCGCCACTTCATTCAAGTCAAAACCGATAATTGTACGTCCTGAAGCGACCAATTGGAACAATAAAAAGCGAATTTCTTGTAATTCAAAACCTCCTGCAACCGGCGTTCCTGTATGCGGACAAAGCTCTGGTTTCAATCCGTCAATGTCGAAAGAAAGGTAAACGTGGTGCGGTAAAAAGGAAATTATGTGTTGTACTTGGTCGTGCCAGGTTTTGCCGTGATAATGTTCGTTTTTCAAATCCCAATCGAAAAAGGTTTGAATCCGCGCATTTTCATGACTGTAATTTACTTCGCGTTCTGAAACGTCTCGAATACCCACTTGAACTAATTTCTGCATATTGTCGCACGTTTTCAAGACGTTATCCATGATACTTGCATGCGATTGATTGAATCCTTCGTACGCTTCTCGCAAGTCGGCATGTGCATCAATTTGAAGTACGCCAAAATGTTCATAGCGCTCGTTCAATGCTTGGATTAAACCTAATGGTGTTGAGTGTTCTCCGCCCAAAACCGCTGGAATTTTCCCTGCGTCAAGAATTTGTAAAGCCCGCTGTTTTAAGTTTTCACGTAAGGCTTCGTGAGCTTGGTTAATGTGGGCAACATCGTTACCAAACTGCAAAGTTGCCATTTCCTCGCCTTGTGTTTCCAAAGCGTGAATATACCGTTTACTGCGCTCACAACAATCCGCGTTAATGGCCTTCCAATCTTCTGAAATAGGAGCCATAAAAACTCGGGTATCGTATGCCCGTTCTAAGTTGGGGTGATAAAAATCCAATTGAGTAGAAGCGGTTAAAATTGCCTCAGGTCCATCGCTCGTTCCTTTTCCATACGACGCTGTTGCATCCCAAGGAACTGGGACAATAACAATCGTTGCGTCATCTTCATTGTAGGGAAAGCCGAAGATGTTTCCGTTGGCCATTCCTACGCCATTTGGGTCAAAATTTTCCATTATTGTTGATTAAATGCGTTTACTGCTTTTCGAACGGAACCGTATTTTGTAAGCCAAGTTGCAGCTTCCTCCAAAGAAATTCCGAGTTCTTCAGCGACCATTTTTGTTCCTCGTCCGACTAATTTATGGTTGCTTAATTGCATATCCACCATGCGATTTCCTTTGACGTGCCCCAATTTTATCATTAGGCTGGTTGAAATCATATTGAGTACTAATTTTTGCGCTGTTCCTGATTTCATGCGCGTTGAACCCGTTACAAATTCCGGCCCAACAATAGGAACGATGGAGAAATCTACCTCTGAAGCCAAGGGAGAACCCGGGTTACACGTGATTCCCGCGGTCAAAATGTTGTTTTCTTTCGCTGTCCGGATGCCTCCCATGACGTAAGGTGTTGTTCCTGATGCAGCAATTCCAACAAGGGTATCGTTTTCACGGATTTCAAACGTTTGCAAATCTTTCCAAGCTTGTTCGGCATCATCTTCAGCAAATTCAACAGCTTTTCGTATGGCTGTATCTCCGCCAGCAATGATCCCCACAACGCGACCTTGTTCTACACCAAAGGTAGGCGGACATTCACTGGCGTCCACAATTCCCAGACGTCCACTTGTGCCAGCTCCAATGTAAAATAAGCGTCCTCCAGCTTTCATTCGGGGAAAACAAGCATCCACAAATGCCACGATTGAAGGAATTACTTTTTCGACAGCGAGTGCAACTTTTTGATCTTCATTATTTATGCCACTTAACAATTCAAAAGTGGACATGGATTCCAAACTTTCATAGTTCGAAACGGATTCAGTGATGCGCTCCATATTATTGTAAGTAAGCTTTTTTGTTGCCTTCGCTAAGATCAACTTCTACTCGGTTTTTCAAGGTAGTTGTCAAACCTAATCCAACGAAATCAGCTTTGATGGGATAACGACGGTGTTGACGATCAACCAGAGCAACGGTTTTTATCGCTTTTGTGGCTTGTTGTAACAATTTCACTAAAGCATATTGCATCGTTTTTCCCGAATTAATCACATCGTCCACCAAAACAAGGAATCCTTTTTTAATGTCTTTTTCGTCGATAGAAAGCGTAATGGGTTCACTCCAAGGTTCTTCCTTGTTTATTTTGATTTCAAAAACCACGACTTCGGGTTGTTTCTCATTCGAAATAATTTTCGCTAATTCCTGAGCGAGTAGGTAGCCATTTCCTTGAATTCCACCAATGTAAATGCGTTCTTCTTCGAAGGTGTTTTCTAAAAGTTGATGCGCCAACCGAACAATTTTTTGTTCAATTTGAGTGTTGTCTAAAATAATTTGCATTTCGACGTTTTGGTTTTACAAAGATAGTTTTCCAAACGGTTAAACTTTTCTTTCTGGCGAAGCTTACTAAGAATTTGATTGAAATTTAGAAACTCATTCGTAACTGAACGACTAAATCCGATTTGCGACTTCCTTTGATTTCCTCCGCTCCTGAACTGATGGAACTCACGTTGTTGTATAGGAAAAAACCGTAGCGTACCCATAAATCAAAGTGCTTTAAAAAGGTATAACGCACCATGGCATAAGCACGTGAACCTTGGTTGAAATATGCAGGAACGGCAAAAACATAAAGTGCATTGTTCTCAAAAGCATAAATGCGCGTATCGTAACTATCCGTATCGAACAGGGCATAACGAAACGCCAAATCAATTGGAGAACTTTTAGGTCGGAAAATAAAATCTTGGTAAAAAAGAATTCCATTTTGTTTTTCGGAACTTGGACGTTGCAGGGTAACGTATTCCAAACGCGTTTTTAAGGAGAAAATTTCACTTACCGTGTAACTCAAATTGAAACGGTAATTGCGTTGTAAAATGTCCTCCACCTCCGTGATTGTCCCATCTCCAAAGCGACTGTTTCTCTGACGAACTTGTTCTCTAAATCGGAAATAAAACTCAAAAATTTTGTTGGGTTTATAAGTGGATTGAATGAGGTACTCATGTCCTGCCGTTGGCGCATCGACAAGATAACGCATCCACGGAAATTGAAACATATCGCCGTAGCCTTGTAAATACCATTTGGAAGACACTTTTAGCTTAAAACCAGCGTATAATCCACGTTCATTTTGCGTATTGCTTCCTTCAGAAAAACCGGCATTGTAAAAAGTGTTGTAATCTTTGTCGTAATTGCGATACATCAAACCAATACTCGCTTTAGCATCCAAAGCAATTAATGCACCGTGAACCATTCCCCAACCGCCTGTTCCAGAATCGGTTATGTTTCTAGATATTTCCCCGAAAACGTTGACATTTCTGAAGGTATAACTGTAATCACCGCTAAATGAAGTATTGTATTTACCCCGAAAATCGAATTGGTTATATAGTTGCTCGGTCTTATTAAAAAGTGTGTTATATCCTTGATAAACAGCAGCTGTCCCTAGGCGTAATTGACCTTTCACAAATTTTAAATTAGCTCCAGCGATTTGTTCCGTCAGTCCATTTTTTCGTGCAATTTCTCGGTTGGTGCGGTGCAATCCCGTCAAGTCTATGGTCGAAATGAACTCCAAATCTTCTAAAGTGGAATCCAATTGAATGTTGGCATCAATTCGTTTTTGGGAAGCGAAAAGTAAAAAAGAAGTGTTTTTATATCCGACTTCCGCTGCAACACCACGTAAAAAACGACTTTCATCCACGGAGGTATAAGGTCGAATGGACTGTGCATTGCGTTTGATGGTGGCTATATCGGCTGTTTTTCCGAAGGCATAACTCGACCAAAGATTCACGCCTTGACCAACTTGGATTTGATAATCGCCTACAGCAACGGCACGCAAATATTTACCACCTTTGAAAAAAGCATGAGCAGAATAAAAGTCGAAACCGTTTTTCTGTGCGCCTTTGAAAAATTGTTCTCCTGCATCTTTTTCGCCAGTCATTCCGATGCTAATATTGCTCTTGTAAGTGTATCGAAAACGGGTGTAATAGCGTGCAGCATTTCCGTAATAATAGTTATTGGAGAGTGCTTTAATAGAATCAGGAACCTTGTCGTAACCGGATTTATGCTCCAATTGAGGTTGAAGTCGAAGAAACAATTCAAAACGTCCTTGTTTGATAGCTTCACGAAACGAAATGTGCAAATTATCCAATTTATCGTCGATGCGAATGAAAGGAAGCATCATTTGAATGGTCACCAAATCCCAATATTTCAAACTTTGTAATTCGTAAATCGAAACGTATTTTCCAAACGCTTTCCGATGTAGTAATAAATCATTGATTTGAACCGAAGTCAACAAGCCCAACTCGTCCAAATCATCACCTTGTGTTGTATTGAGGTTGATCGGATTATCGTAGTAATAATTGAGTCGTTCAACGATATTGATTAAATCCAAATCTTCGGATTGAGCTTGTTCAGTGATGAATTCGATGCGTTGCTGAATGATTTCGCTCTTATCTTGAGCGATTGCCAAATTTCCAAAAAGCAGAAAGAAAAGTATCGACAAGCACCTTTTCATACTCAAAATTGAACGGTGAAACTCGCATTAGGGCTCCAACCGATAATTTGTCGATAAGCAGAACCTAAATCCAAGCGGTATTTTCCCTTGAAGGCATAACCTGCACCGAAAGTGAATTCAACAGGTTGAACGGCAAATCCACCGCGTATATACATGTTTTCCACTGGCAAATACTCAAAGCCAATTTTTGCACGTACAGGATGTTCAACGTCTTTTTCTACTTCGGCAAGAAAAGTCACTGAATTGGAAATGCGGTAATTAGTTCCAAGTCGCATAATTGTAGTGAGTCGATCTTCTCGGAATTCACTGATTTTGTTTCGTGTTAAATTTACAATGCTAAATCCAATTTTCCATTCTTCCGTTACCTTAGCCAAGAGTCCAATTTCACCCGAAACGGTTTGATAATTGCCGTAATAAGCATTGATTCCGATAAAGTGGTGGTTCATTTCAACCCCCATCGACAGGAATTCAGTCAACGCTAAGGCATAGCCAACTCCTGTGCGAAACGATCGGAAATTGTTGTAACCAAAAGTTTGCATTCCAATACCAATAACGCCTTTTTTCATCGGAATTGCCACGGCAACACCTTGAGATTGAAGTTCTTTTAACAAAAATCGATTTTCATACGAAATTCCGGCTGCCGCTTTTTTTAGGTTCGCGATTCCTGCTATATTGTGATGGAAAGCCCAAACGTCCTCGAGTGCAACAGACGCACCTCCCAGCGCATTCGACCGACTTCCAATAAATTGGTAACCTTGACTAAATATCAAGGAGTTACATCCAAAAATAAACAATGAAGTTAGTAGTAGTTTCGTCATAAAAGTCGCTTGAAATTACCAATTTTCTTGGATTCGTAATCTTTTTTGCTCACGACAAACCAATTTTTTCCGTCGTTTTCACTGACGAGGTAAAGATTACCTTTAACCAATGTATCAAGACCCTCATATTCTGAAAAACGTTCTTCAACCTGTATTTTAACATGAATCACATCTCCATCTTGTTTATTTTCCAAAATTACAGGATCGCGTCTGTAGATTAATTCCTTCTCAAAATGAGCTAAAATGACAGTGTCTGAACGCTTCATTAGGGACTTTAAAATTTCAGGATGCGTTAATCCAGCTATGGAAAGCGGTAGAGAATTATTCCCGGCGAAAATGTAACGCGTGGTTGTGTCCAAAATTGCTTTTTCTTGATCTGCATCAAAACTACATGAATAGAGTAGGCTAGTGACCAGAAGCGCAAGGATTAATTTCAGCATGATGCAAAGAAAAGAAACAAATCGTTGGAAAGCAAAAATGAATAAAAAATTAGCCAGAAGCGGCATTAACTTTTCTGTATCAACAACTGTTTTTCACCATTTACTTTCATTTTCATTCATGAGCGAAACAAGAAGAATAAACTTTGAGTGCTTGTAGGAATAGGCGCCTAGAAAATCTGTTAACGTCTTTGCGTTTATAAATTATTTTTCTTTGCTCGAATAACGTGAACGATACCACTATTTTTAGCTGTTCATTCTATTGCTATGGCTGAAAATCAATATACAGAAGACAATATTCGCTCCCTCGATTGGCAAGAGCATATCCGCTTGCGACCGGGTATGTATATCGGAAAATTAGGTGACGGCGCATCCGCAGATGATGGTATCTATATCCTTGTAAAAGAGGTAGTTGATAACTGTATTGACGAGTTTGTGATGGGCAACGGAAAAAAAGTCGATATCAAGGTTAAAGACGGAAAGGTTTCTGTTCGCGACTATGGACGAGGAATTCCGCTGGGTAAAGTGGTGGAAGTAGTTTCACGCATGAATACGGGTGGAAAATACGACTCAAAAGCCTTCAAAAAGTCAGTTGGTTTGAACGGTGTCGGAACTAAAGCGGTCAACGCGCTTTCATCGTATTTCATGGTTTATTCCGTTCGTGAGGGGGAGAAAAAAGGCGCAGAATTCTCTAAGGGTGAATTGGTTAAGGAATTTCCATTAGAAAAAACAGACGAAGCAAATGGAACCTACGTCGAGTTTATTCCCGACGAATCAATCTTTAGAAAGTTCGCTTTCAAAACGCCTTACCTCGATAAAATGATGTGGAATTATTGCTACTTGAATCGGCAACTTTCTATCTATTTTAACGGAACGAAATACCAGTCTAAAGACGGTCTAAAGGATTTATTGGAAAACAATATGGACGGTGATCCTCTTTATCCGATTATCCATTTGGAAGACGATGACATTGAAGTAGCATTCACACATGGACGAACTTACGGAGAAGATTATTACTCCTTTGTAAACGGTCAGCATACCACTCAAGGCGGAACTCATGCGGCTGCTTTTCGGGAATCGGTGGCTAAAGTGATTCGCGATTTTTACAATAAAAACTACGAAGCATCAGACATTCGACAATCCATTGTAGCAGCGATTTCTGTTAAGGTCATGGAACCTGTTTTTGAATCGCAAACGAAAACGAAGTTAGGTTCACAGGAAATTGAACCGGGTGGAAAATCCATGCGGGCCTTCGTAAATGATTTTTTGAAGGATAAATTGGACAATTTTCTGCACCGTAATCCCGATGTCGCGGAAACGATTGAAAAGAAAATCAAACAGTCTGAGCGCGAACGAAAAGAATTGGCAGGAATCCGAAAATTGGCCCGTGAACGAACGAAAAAATCCAGTTTACACAATAAAAAATTGCGCGATTGTCGCATTCATTTGACCGATTTAAAAGACGAACGTCGCGAGGAAACGACCTTATTCATCACTGAGGGAGATTCAGCGAGTGGTTCAATAACAAAGTCACGAGATGTAAATACCCAAGCCGTTTTTTCTTTAAGAGGTAAACCTTTGAATTGCTATGGTTTAACCAAGAAAGTGGTGTATGAAAACGAGGAGTTCAACTTGGTTCAAGCAGCATTGGATATTGAAGAGGACATGGATAATCTCAGATACAATAAAATAGTAATTGCTACCGATGCCGACGTGGACGGGATGCACATTCGGATGTTGTTGCTGACCTTCTTTCTGCAATTCTTTCCTGATTTAGTAAAAAGAAATCATGTCTATGTACTTCAAACCCCGTTGTTTAGGGTGCGTAACAAAAAGAAAACGATTTATTGCTACTCAGAAGAAGAGCGACGAAATGCAATAGCAGAAATTGGAAAATCAGCTGAAATTACTCGATTTAAAGGTTTAGGTGAAATTTCACCCGACGAATTCGTTCACTTTATAGGTGCAGACATTCGTTTAGAACCCGTGATTTTAACAAAAGACGCTTCCATTGATTCCATTCTTTCCTATTTTATGGGGAAAAACACACCTGAACGTCAAGATTTCATTATTGAAAATCTACGCGTTGAAAAAGATTTGGCAGAAGAAATTGACGATAATACAACCGATTTAGAAATAGCTTCCTAATTATGGCAGAGGACGAACTAGAAGACATGACACCGAACGAAGGCGACGAAGAAACAAATCCCTTTGACAATAAGCAGGTAGATGAAAACATCATTCCGCTCGGTGGACTTTATGAAAATTGGTTTCTTGATTATGCGAGTTACGTTATTTTGGAGCGTGCCGTTCCTTCCTTGTATGACGGTTTAAAACCAGTACAACGTCGGATACTTCACTCGATGCGCGAAATGGAGGACGGACGTTACAATAAGGTGGCGAATATCATCGGAAATACGATGAAATATCACCCCCACGGTGACGCTTCTATTGGAGATGCTTTGGTGCAATTGGGACAGAAAGATTTATTAATTGATTGCCAAGGTAACTGGGGAAATACGCTGACGGGAGACGGAGCAGCAGCAGCTCGATACATTGAAGCGCGTTTGTCCAAATTTGCGTTGCACGTTGCCTTTAATCCGAAGACGACTAACTGGTTGTCCAGCTACGACGGACGCAATAAGGAACCGGAACAATTACCAATGAAATTCCCATTGTTACTTGCTCAAGGTGCAGAAGGAATTGCCGTCGGTTTGGCTTGTAAGTTTCTGCCGCACAATTTTATAGAATTGGTTGATCAATCAATCAATCATTTAAGGGGGAAGCGAATTGAGATTTTTCCTGATTTCCCGAACGGAGGAATGGCCGACTTTACCGGATATAATGACGGTCTTCGAGGCGGTCGTGTTCGAGTTCGAGCAAAGATTAAAAAGGTTGATAATAAGACCTTGATAATAAATGAAATACCTTATGGTACAACTACGGGTTCTTTGATTGAATCAGTCATCAAAGCGAACGATAAAGGAAAAATCAAAATCAAGAAAATTGAAGATAACACTTCGTCGGAAGCAGAAATCATTGTGCATTTAGCACCTGGCGTTTCACCGGATAGAACGATTGATGCTTTGTATGCGTTCACCGATTGCGAGGTTTCTATTTCTCCCAATTCTTCTATTATTGACGGCGAACGTCCTCGATTTTTAGGTGTTTCGGAGATTTTGAGAATTAACACAGACAATACAGTTCGTTTATTGCGAATGGAATTGGAAATTCGTTTGGATGAATTGGAGCGAATGTGGCATTTCTCCACCTTGGAAAAGTTGTTTATCCAACACGAAATGTACATCGATTTCAAGCATTATTCCGACCGTGAATCCTTGTATCAGTATCTCTATGAGCGCTTTGAACCGTTTAAAGAAATGTTGATTCGTGAAATTAACGACGACGATTTACACAAATTGACCCAAATTCCAATGATTCGCATCACGCGTTTCGATTCGAGTAAAGCAGATGAAAATTTGTTGAAAATCGAGGAGGAAATGGCACAAGTTAAGCATCACTTGGAGAACCTGATTGACTTCGCGATAGAGTATTTCAAAGATTTGAAAAAACGCTTCGGAGTGGGGCGTGAACGCAAAACGGAAATTAAAGTTTTCGATAACATTAGCGCGACAAAAGTCATTATTGCGAATAGAAAATTGTATGTGGACTACGAAGAAGGTTTTGTCGGCTACGGTTTGAAGAAAAACGAAGCCGTTTGCGACTGTTCCGAAATCGACGATATCATTTGTTTTTTCACCTCAGGTAAGATGATGATTACCAAGGTTGCCGACAAAAAATTTGTTGGAAAGGGGTTGATTTATGCGAATGTTTGGAAAAAAGGCGACACGCGAACGATTTACCATTTGTTCTATCAAGACGGAATTGGTGGCGCTACCATGATGAAAAGATTCTTTGTCAACTCGATTACACGCGATACGGAATACGATCTAACTCGCGGAACGAAGGGATCTAAAATGCTTTACTTTTCAGTACATCCCAACGGTGAACGTGAGGTAGTTACCATCATTTTACGTCCACGTCCGCATTTAAAACGACTGCGCTTCGATATCGATTTGGGCGAATTGTTAATCAAAGGACGCAACTCAGCAGGAAATCGGGTTACGAAAGAGATTATCCAGAAAATCGTACAAAAAGAAGTGGGCGGATCTACCTTGGCTGCGCGTAAAATTTGGTACGACAACATTGTAGGTCGCTTAAACGACGAAGGACGCGGCAAGTTTTTAGGTGCATTTAAAGGCGACGATCGAATTTTGACCTTGTATAAAAATGGCGAATACCGCTTGAGTTCTTTCGACCTTGCCAACCACTTCGACGAGGACATGATTCATATTGAAAAATGGATTCAAGACCGTCCAATTACCACGGTTTATTTCGATGCAGAGAAAGATTTGCATTTTGTGAAACGCTTTGTATGTGAGGTAACTACGGATAAACGCGTGTCATTTATCAGCGACGCAACAGGTTCTTATATGGATTTGGTATCAACGGCGTATCGTCCTGAAGCGCGCATCGTATTTAACAAATTATTGAAAGAAACCAAAAATTTACCGGACAGCGTAATGAATTTAGCGGACATGATTGACGTCAAAGGTATGAAAGCGCAAGGTAATCAAATGACGAAGTTGAAAGTCAAAGAAATTGTGTTGACGCATCCAATTGATGAAAGTCCTGAACCGTGGCCTGTTGAAGAACAAGTTGCTGTTATTGAAGAAGATACAGCAGAAGGTGAAACGCCTACAATGGAATGGGACCTTACCAAAACGGATGAAGATGATCAACCGACCTTGTTTGATGCGGATAATACCGAAACATAAAACTACATTTACACAAATTATTCTGAAATGGACAAGCTACGAGAAGATAAAATAAACTACGCCAACATTGGCTTGATGTTTTTAACAGCAGTATTGGCTTACTTTTTCCCTTTTGAAACATTCTTGCTTGCCTACGCATATTTGGGACCATTACATTATTTGACAGAAATTAGTTGGTTACACGATAGAAACTACTATTCCAAAGGCAAATACGATTTTGTTGTTTTGGTTATCGTTGGCGTTTTACTATCATATGCCGCTTTTGCGAAGGATTTCAATATGGGAGTTGAGTTTTACGATTATTTCGTTGAAATGAATTTGTTTGATAAACTAGTCGTATTTGCGCTATTCAGTTCAGTGTTGTTTGCATTAGTTAAAAATTTGTATGTCAAATTAGTAGCTATTCTCTTGCTCTATGTTTTCATTTCAGGCTGGCTGACACCCGAACGAACAGGAGCCAATCAATCCACAACGGTTTTTGCATTGACATCTTTGGTTCCTACTTTGATTCACGTGTACGTTTTCACCGGATTGTTCATGCTTTTCGGTTCATTAAAAACACGCAGTAAATCGGGAATGTGGGCAATGGCTGCTTTTGTAATTATTCCTGTATTGTTGGTTTTTGCCTTGCCAGTCAGTAAAAAAGGAAATTTAAGTGAATATGGAAAAAAAGCCTATTATGCAGATGGGAACGGGTTTTACTTTACCAATTTAAGTATCCTTAATCACTTTGATTTGATTCCAAAAGTCACAAATAAAGAATACGTTGATGAAGTTATTTATGGTGACGATTATCTTCCCGATTCAACCAAATATAGTTTTACACTCAATCAAGAATTTGGAGGAAAAACCTACGCTGTAGCAGGAAAAGATTCTATTGTTACTTTTTCAATGAATGGGAACAAGTATCAGGACATCGTTTGGACTGAAACAAATCCAGTAGCGCTTCCTTCACAGAAATACCTCGATTCACTTTATCCCATATACAAATCCAATCTATTGAAAGAAATCAGTGCACCTCTCTTAGCAAAGGCGGATGAACAATTTGTGGTGATGAATCCGGAATCGGAGTTGTATCGACAACCCTTGAATTACGTGCAAATGTTTCCAGCAGAACATAAGAAAATGAGTAGTTTCATTTATTTTTCTGAAATCGGAATTATGTTAATGCGTTTCATTGCCTTTGCGTATTTGTACCATTATTTAAACTGGTTTAGTAAAACGGAGGTAATTCGTTGGCATAAAGTACCAAAATTGCGATTTATGGCGGTTATTTTACTTTGGATTATTTCAAGTGTGTTTTACTTTTACGATTATTCCTTGGGATTAAGCCTGCTCTTTTTCTTGAGTTTTTCTCATGTTCTCCTCGAATTTCCACTCAATATTGTTTCAATCGTTGGTATTGGTAAAGAGGGCTATTCTATTCTTACAAAGGGATTTAGTAAAGGGTAGGGGAGTACCTCCTTATTCACTTACATGTAGCTTCTTTCGGGCTAGAATTTAGTTGCTTTTTATTTGGGCGTGCCCTACGGTCGGGTAATCCGCTATAAGTCCTCCACTTAAAAAAGGCTTCGTACCTCCGCTTTTTTTCAGCGTGCGGGCTTTCCACTTCTTCCCCTCACGCGAATAATGATTCAAAACCATTTATTGCTTCGTCTGTTTATCCAAAAACGACATGAAATGATATGTGATTTTACGGTTCCAACACCAGAATTGAAAAGAAAAACGGATCAACTTTTAGGGAAGTCTTATTCCTTTTTCGAACGTTGGAAAATAGGAGGCATTGGTTCACACCGTTTACTGGTGAAAGAGTTCAGTGAAGGATTCAAACCATTTATTCGAACGAAATCAGAGTCGATTTTTGCAGTGATCGAATTGCGTCCAAAGGGAATTGTAGTGCATGTCTCCAATCGTCACCACCGCATTTCGTGGTTTTTGCCTTATTATCAACTGTCCATTTATCAATCGGAGGGTTTTACCTTGCATGGAAACGGTCAATTCATACGCTTTGAATTAGATAGTAACTACACGAAAAACAAGCCATTTTTTCAAAAAATGATGCACTTTCGTGAACAACAATATTTCAGTAGCGAGGTGCCGATTGGATGAAATGAATACACTTTATTTTCTATTGACCATTGTAAAGAAGCAAATTTGAAGAAGTTTTAACTCTAATTCCGTTTCTTAACACGCCTCCGAAGCTTCACCAATCTCAATATTTCCGTTCAGTTCCAGAATTATTCCCAATCCATGTTCTTCATCCCATGAGCAATTGAAAGTCATTCCAACGTTTCCATCTTCATGGAAAATGATTCTTGATAGTTGAATTGATTTTTTCAAATCCTGTTGGGTTTTAACTACCTCTATATCCTCGTATTCAGAATAGTTTTCTTGGTAATAATCGAGAATTGCATCGGTTACTCTTTTCCAATCGGAAAAACTTTTGTCTTTAATTTGGTGGAATGCGTTTATCTGATTCGTATTCAGTTTATTATCTTCTGAGAAGAAGGTGATTTCAAAATCTTGAATTTGCTCCTTCTCATTCAGTTTAAAGTTCGTCCAAAAAGGTAACACAATTTCGTTTTGCAATTCTTTGTCGCTTGCGTTGTATGAAAACTCACCTAAATCAGTAAGTTCTTGTACGATAACGGTTTCAGAGAATTCGATTCGGATGTAATCGCTTTCCGTATTCCTCAACGAAATTAAATATCGAATAAATGAATAAAGTATTATTAAAACTAATAAAACAGCCGTAATGATATAAACAGTTGTTTCAAAGCTCATTGAGCGGTATAATTTAAAGTTTTAATAAAAATTTCTTTTGATTCAGAATAACTTTAAGATACCCTCGGATGCCAAGGTTGTTCTTCTGCATTCAATTCTTGCGTCAGTTTTCGGCTTAAAACAAACAAATAATCGCTCAAACGATTGAGATATTTTAACACTAATGGTTCTACAAAATCGTCTTCTGACAAGTGCACCGCCAAGCGCTCAGCACGACGACAAACACAGCGTGTAACGTGACAGAACGAAACCGCTTTATGTCCGCCTGGAAGTACAAAAAAGCGCATTTCAGGTAAACTAGCGTCCATTTCGTCCATCCACGCTTCCAATAATTCCACATCGGTTTCTTTCAAATCGGGAATTTTCATTTTCGATTTCTCCGGGTCAGCCGCTAAACTCGAACCGATGGTAAAGAGTCGATCTTGAATTTCAATTAGTTGATTGCGAGTAGATTCACTCACTTCATGATCGCGTACTACACCGATATACGAGTTCAATTCGTCCACCGTTCCGTATGACTCAATGCGTAAATGGTGTTTCGGAATGCGTGTTCCTCCAATAAGTCCGGTTGTCCCGGTATCGCCTTTTTTCGTGTAAATCTTCATACTTTAAAGTTCGTCTAACATTTTTATAAATTCTGTTTTTTTTCTAACGGAAACAGGAATTATCTTTCCGTCCAACATCACCAAATGTCCACCCTCCAGACGTACAAACTCCCGAACGAAGCGAATGTTCACTAAATGAGAATGATGCACTCGAAAAAAGCCAACTTCGCTTAAAATGGATTCATATTCTTTCAACGCGCGAGTCACTACGTGTTCCTTTCCATCGGTCATAAAAAATATAGTGTAATTCGTATGACTTTCACAACGAACTATGTCAGATAAATTGACAACCAGGATTTTATCGGATGAATGAAGCGCCAATCGTTCTTGAGGCTTATTCTTGTTTTTCCGCGATTCGTTGAGTAACTCGTATTTTTTACGTTCGTCTAATTTCGATTTTCCAATTTTTTTAACGGCTTCTTGCAACAATTCTGGATCAACCGGTTTCAATAAATAATCCACCGCAGCATAACGAAATGCTTTAATGGCATGTGCATCGGAGGCGGTCACAAAAATGATTTTGAATGGATTTTCTGCTAAAATGTCTAATAAATCAAAACCGCTACCGTCTTGCATTTCAATGTCTAAAAACACCAGATCTGCTTGTGCCTTGCGCAATAATTTAGCTCCTTCAATTACCCCTCCAGCTTCACCAACCACTTCTACTTCGGGTAAATAGTCGCATAAATCGCGGCGTAAGGTAGCACGCGCTTGTTCCATATCATCGATGATGACCGCTTTCATGAAAATTCTTTAGACGCGTTCGATAATTGTTGCGTACCCTTGACCAACGCCGATGCACATGGTCACCAAGGCATAACGTTTTTGTGTACGTTGCAACTCTCGTGCTGCTGTTAAAAGAATACGAGCACCGCTCATTCCAAGCGGATGTCCTAATGCAATCGCCCCACCATTTGGATTAATTCGCGGGTCATTGTCTGCCAAACCTAGGGCACGTGTACACGCTAAAACTTGCGCGGCAAAAGCTTCGTTTAATTCTAAAATGTCCATTTGCTCTAAGGTCAATCCACTTCTTTCCAGTACTTTTTGAGAAGCCAAAACTGGTCCAATTCCCATAATACGCGGTTCAACGCCAGCAACAGCCGCGCCTACAATTCGCGCAATCGGTCGGAGATTATTAGAAGTGATTGCATTTTCGGAAGCCAACAATAAGGCAGCCGCTCCATCATTTAAACCTGATGCATTTCCTGCGGTCACACTTCCGTCTTTTTTGAAAGCTGGACGTAAAGCGGATAACGATTCTACGGTCGTGGAAGCACGTGCAAATTCGTCTTTTTTAAA
Source organism: Bacteroidota bacterium (assembly GCA_039795265.1). Taxonomy (GTDB): domain Bacteria; phylum Bacteroidota; class Bacteroidia; order Flavobacteriales_D; family Crocinitomicaceae; genus UBA952. Next base: position 39,661 of record JBDKEM010000023.1, read on the forward strand.
ACTAATCGGATCTTTCTTTTTCTGCGGAATCAAGACCTCACAAATTTCATCTTCAAAGTAACCGTTGGCTACCGCTGCCGCTGCTTTTTGTTGCGACCATGCCGCGAAAGCATCCTGAGCTTCTCGTTCGATTCCGTATTTTTCTACTAAGTTTTCAGCGGTCATCCCCATTGAATCAACGCCGTAAAGCGCTTCCATTTGCGGATTGATAAAGCGCCACCCAAAGGACGAGTCGAACATTTGTGCATCGCGACCAAAAGCGGAAGACGTTTTAGAAACCACCCAAGGACCGCGTGTCATGTGTTCTACACCTCCTGCAATGTATAAATCACCCGCTCCATCTTTAATGGCACGGGAAGCATTAATCGTCGCGGCCATTCCAGAAGCACATAAACGATTCACGGTTTCACCACCTGCCTCCATAGGAAGACCAGCAAGAAGTCCAGCCATACGGGCCACATTGCGATTGTCTTCACCGGCTTGATTTGCGCAACCGAGAATTACATCTTCCAGTTGGTTCCAATCTACATTTGGATTGCGTTCAACAAGTGCTTTCAATGCAATTGCAGCGAGATCATCAGCACGAACAGCCGATAGGGTACCTCCAAAATTTCCAATTCCAGTGCGGATACCGTCAACGATAAAAACTTCTTTTGTCATGATTGAATTTGAAGCGCTAAAGATAGTGTTTTGTTCGGGATAAGGTGATTCTGACAACGATTGAGAAACCTTTTAAAAGTTTCAACAACGATAGTTTAATTAATTTTCAGAATCATTTATTACAGTTTTTACTATTTTTGAGCACTTAAAAAATTTACGATTATGTCTGATAATTTCTTCGAAAGTTCTACTGCTGCTTTAGGGACTATTTATACTATTGCAGCTTTGGCAATTATTGTTTCAATCCTTATTTGGGGTTAAAAATTTACTGAAATCGTTTCGCTATGCCGTTCAATGCCGTTTTTTCGTGGCTTATCGGCAAAAGAATGGAACGTATCGACTTTTATCGAAACCACCCGTTGGAAGCTCAATCGGTGGTTTTTTCTTTTTTAATCCAACGCTTAGCCCAAACAAAATTGGGAAAGAGCTATCTGATTTCAGCTGAAACGAATCCTGAACAATTTTCTAAACAAGTTCCTTTAAGCGATTACAATTCTTTTAAAGCAGCAATTGATCGTAGCTTAAACGGTGAAAATGATTTGATTTGGCCTAAAGAAATTGAATGGTTTGCTAAGTCTTCGGGCACTTCGTCGGGTAGAGCAAAATTAGTTCCCGTTACTCGTAGTTCCTTGATAAACAATCATTACGCAGGTGGAAAAGACCTTTTAGCGCAATATTATCAGTTGTTACCAGGTAGAAAGTTATACAATGCGAAACATTTAATTGTCGGCGGAAGTGCGCAAGGTGAATTTTCATCGAATGGCAAATTTGTCGGAGATCTTTCCGCGATAATAATCCAAAATTTACCTTGGTGGACAGAATTGCGTCGTACACCTAAACGCGAAATTGCCTTACTGGAAAATTGGGAGGAGAAATTGGAGAAAATGGCGCGTTCGGTTATTCAGGAAGACGTTTGCATTATCGCGGGAATCCCAAGCTGGACTTCGGTTTTATTGGAACGCGTTCTTGCAATTTCAGGGAAAAATAACATCCGTGAAGTATGGCCGAATTTGGAATTGTACATTCATGGAGGGATGAATTTTGCCCCTTACCAAAATAAGTTCAGGCAATTGATTTCAGGTGAGATGAATTACATTGAATCCTACAATTCATCCGAAGGTTACTTTGGTTTACAAGACCAGTTGAACTCAAAAGAACTATTGCTTTTAACGGATGCTGAGGTATATTACGAGTTTATTCCGATGACTGATTTTCAGGGAATTGATTCCAGAAATGTTATCCCTTTACAAGATGTGAAAAAAGGCCAAGAATATGCTTTGGTTATTACGACTTCTGCTGGATTATGGCGCTATATTATCGGTGACACGATACGATTTACGTCTGTAAAACCATATCGCTTCGTAGTTACAGGACGAACGACGCAATTCATTAACGCTTTTGGAGAAAAGTTAATTGTAGAGCACACTGAAAAAGCAATTGCGTATGTCGTTGAGTCACTCAGAATACATGTCCGTGATTATTGCTTAGCTCCCGTTTTTAGCGACCAAAACGCAGTTGGTTTTCATGAATGGGTTGTCGAATTGGAAGAAGAAGTTGTTGATTTAGATAATTTTAGACAACAATTTACGGAAAATCTTGACAATGCATTAAAAAAAGTCAATTCGGATTATGAGGTGAAGCGTTCAACGGGCACGAACATTGATAAACCCTTGGTGCATTTCGCAGAAAAAGGTACATTTGAAAAGTGGCTAAAGTCAAAGGGGAAATTGGGGGGACAACATAAAGTTCCTCGTTTACTGAATGATAGCGAGACATTAAAAGAAATTTTGAACGTATGAGAAGTTTATTACTAGGAATATTGTTGGTTGCATTGAGCCAATATGGATTTGCACAAACCAAGCAGATGACCTTATTTTCAATAGCCGAGTTGGAGGAACAACCAACAATTTGGACCGTTGATAAGCAACAAAACTTCATTTACCTAGCCAATAGCACTTTATACAAATGCGATTCAAGTGGAAAAAAACGATTTACACAAAGTATTAAGGAATTAGGTGAAATCAAACAAATTTTACCCGTCAATGCTATGAAAATTATCGTTTTTTCAGAGGAACAGCAACGCATTTGTGTTTTAGACAACACCCTTTCAATCAATGGAAAATGTAAGGATTTAACGAAATATGGCATTAGTCAAGCAACTTTTGTGGCTGTATCCGATCGCTCTAACATGATTTGGGTATTAGATCAATTGAATATGACGGTTTATTTGATTGACATTGTTCAAGATAAGGTGCAGCAAAAGGTGCGCAATTTTAATGGAATCAATCGTTCAAAATCGTCAATTGTTGGATTGGCGGAACACAATAATCAACTTTTCTTGTGGGATGAGAAAGGGACGATTTTTGAGTGCGATAATTTATTAAATCTGAAAAAAACATCCAACGAACACTTGCTTCCAATCCAGTTTTCAGGACAGTTTTTCGTAGAGCAAGACAAGGATAAATTGCGTTTTTACCGCTCAGCGGATCATGAACAACGCATTATTGCTTCACCAGAAAAGAATGCTGTGGGTTTTCAGATAGAAGGAAATGATTTTTATTTTTTGTTGGATAAGAAAATTGCACATTATCGTTTTAAATCCTTCAATTACTAGTTGCTGTTTGGCACAAATTCTTAATTTTACCGCTCTAAAAATTTACGTATGCACATAGCAGTCGCTGGAAATATCGGGTCAGGAAAGACAACTTTAACTAATTTATTATCAAAACATTATGGTTGGGATACACATTTCGAAGATGTCGAGCAAAATCCCTATCTAAATGATTTCTACCACGATATGCAGCGCTGGTCTTTCAATCTACAAATCTATTATTTGAACAGCCGTTTCAATCAAATTCAAGAGATTAAAGGCTCTGATAAAACAGTGATTCAAGACCGGACAATTTATGAAGATGCCTTCATTTTCGCGCCGAATTTACATTCTATGGGCTTGATGACTACACGTGATTTTGAGAATTATTTCACACTTTTCAACCTAATGGATTCGTTCGTTTCTGCGCCAGATTTGTTAATTTACTTGCGTGCTAGTGTACCAACTTTGGTAAATCAAATCCAACAACGCGGCCGTGAATACGAAGAAAGTATTCGTTTAGATTATTTAAAAAGGTTGAATGAACGGTACGAAGCTTGGATTTCTACCTATGATAAAGGTAAATTATTGATCATTGATATCGACAATAATCGTTTTCCAGAAAATCAAGAAGATTTGGGAAAAATCATCAATTCCATCGATGCAGAAATTAACGGATTGTTCTAATGATTGTAATTACTGGCGCTGCTGGATTTATTGCAAGTTTTCTTGCTAAGGAATTGAAAGAAAGGGGAGTTTTAGACCTCATTTTAGTGGACGATTTTAGTAGAGAAGCTAAACTTAGAAATCACTCACAATTTCCTGAATCACAAAAAATTGATAGAAATCATTTTATTGAATGGTTGAAACAAAATGCGTCCGAAGTTGATTTTGTAATACATCTTGGAGCACGTACAGATACTACTGAAATGAATGTCGATTTATTGACGGAGTTGAATGTAGAGTATTCCAAAAAAATCTGGGAAATCTGTACCGAATTTCAAATACCTTTAGTGTATGCGAGTAGTGCAGCTACTTATGGAGAAGGTGAGTTGGGATATGACGATGCACATGATATTGTGGAACAACTTCAGCCGTTAAATCCGTATGGTGTTTCGAAAAATGATTTCGATCGTTGGGTACTAAAGCAAGAATCTACTCCACCATTTTGGGCAGGACTAAAGTTTTTCAATGTTTACGGTCCTAATGAATACCACAAAGGACGTATGGCGAGTGTCATTTTTCATGCCTTTCATCAAATTAGAAACAACGGGGAAATGAAATTATTTCGTTCGCATCGAGAAGGTTACGCTGACGGACATCAATCGCGCGATTTTGTTTACGTGAAAGATGTGGTAAGTGTGATTCATTTTTTAATGGAACAACAACCGAAAAGTGGCATTTATAATCTTGGCTCAGGAAAAGCCCGAACCTTTTTGGATTTAGCATTGTCCACCTTTAAAGCACTTGGAAAAGAACCCAATATTTCATTTATTGATACACCTGTTGACATTCGCGATAAATACCAATATTTCACCGAGGCAAACATGCAAAAATTGAAACAAGCGGGTTACTCTAAACCATTTTATTCCTTGGAAGATGGGGTGGAGGATTATGTGAAAAACTATTTGTTACTCCAGTAAACAGGTTCACGCCAATTTCTTATTCGTCAACAATTCGATTCATTTTAAATCCTTCATTATCTGAGCACTGAGAATTGTCCAAGACTTATAATTTCGATAGGATTGCTTATGTTTGAATTTTGCGATTTTCTTGTTTAGCATGGATGAAAATTCCTTTCTTTTCTTCGGATTTTTAATGTGAGCGGTGTAGTTTTGAAGTTCTGGAATACAGTTATCGGATAAAGAAAGGAGATAATAAATGTCCACGTCTGTTTTTGGTTGTTGATTTTTTAAGATTATCATTCTGTCCCAATTAATTGTTGTTGAAATAGTTAGAATAATAAACCAGAACCATCCATTTAAGTGAAAGAGAAAACTTACACGTCTATTTTGATGCACTTTTAAAAAGGTCGTGAGTAATCCCAAAAAGGTAAGTAAGGTATAAGTAAAAACACCTATGCGTTTGTAAGTCAATCCGTAATGATCGATGTAAATCCCATTTTTAAGAACTACAAATAAAAGTAGTATAACATTTTGAGTGAGCCAAACGTAGGTTAGGATTTTAACCGTTTTAGAATTTTCCAAAAAGTTCATTTTTCCTCGAAAAAAGTATAAAATGATTGCGATAGAAATTACAATGGATAGAATTAATGTTCCCACTCCCCGATGAAGATAGGAGGCAAAAGTCACATTTTCAGGAAGTTGGTAATCGTTGACAAGAAAACTCAAATCCCCAACATTGACAATTAAAATCAAGCCGTTGAGTAGAATAAGTATCCATTTCAATCCGAAATATTCATCTTGAACGTTATGGTTTTCAAATAAATAATTTTCCTTATCGCATTCTTCTTGATCAATTCTTCTAAATGAAGTTGCGTCAAACTGAACCATGGTTTTAAACGTAAGAGGTTTCAATAATCCGTAAATTATCCAAGCACCGAAAGCCGTAAAGAGAAGCCAAGGAAAGGAAATAAAGTTGAAGTTAATTTTGTTTGTCCATGCTTCAAAAATCGGATTCGCTGCACGATAGAGAAAGAGAAATAAGGCGAAAATGAGCACAATCATGAAGTAAATGGTAAGTCGCTTCCAATTTTTGTTGTTTTTATCAACTTTTTCGACCCAGTTTTCGACCTTTTTCCAACGCAATAGAACAGAAGCAAAACTACTCGAAAATCCTTGAACAAATGCCGTTTGAATACTCAGTTTTTCTACGAGGTGATATCCAGAAAACACAAGAATACCAGCTATTACTCCGATTCCAGACAAGAGATTTCCATAGTAGGTAAAACTTCCAGCTGCTAAAAGTGTCATAAGACCAATCCCCATTTTGAATTTATTTTTAATATGCCGATGATCAAGTAAAACACTTGTTATCAGTAATAATAGCGCGAAAATGGACAAGTTAATCCCCAATCTTTCGTTGTAAAATAAGAAACTAAAAATGGCAAATAGAAATAGCCAAAAAGGAAGTGTTTTTTTCATAATGTTTATTTTTAGGATTATAAAAAGTACTTTGAATTACAAAGCTTAAATACAAATTTTTTTACATTGATTTTTTTATTAACTGTTCTAAAGCGCTAAGGTGTTCATTAAAAGCACGTTTACCTTCAATTGTGGCGAAGTAGGTGGTATTCGGTTTTTTACCAACAAACTGTTTATTCACGAGTAGGTAATCCAATTTTTCCAAAGCGGCAACATGGCTGGCTAGGTTTCCGTCAGTGACTTCTAATAATTCTTTCATTACCGAAAATTCCAAGGTGTCATGTATCATCAATAAGGACATGATACCCAAACGAATACGACTTTCGAAAGCTTTATTAAGAGGAGCAATTAAATCTTTCATTTCTCGTATTTGAAATACATTAATGTACCGTAAATAATGTGTAAAACTCCGAATCCAAAAGCCCAAAAAAGCAAACCATATCCGATAAAATACATTGAAATTAAACCTAGTACAACTTCAACAATCCCTAAATATTCAATGTCGTGAAGGGTGAATTTCCCAGCATTTATCAAGGCTAAACCGTAGAAAACCAAAGTGGTAGGTGCGATCAATCCAATTAATCCATGATAGAAAAGAAGCATACAAAAAACGCCACCACTCACTAGAGGGACGGCAAGGTGCCAAAGCATACGTTTTGAAGCAGAACTCCAAATCGCCTGTCCGGTTTTACGCGCTTTTCTGTGTGTAAAAAAAAGTCCAAAACCAAGAGCGCAAATTAAGACGGCGCTTGCGGTTAGCACAAAGAACGAGACAAAATCAAAATTTAAGTTTCCACGATCATCGAAGGCAAGGTCATAATAATGATTATCGAGAAAGTCTAATTTTAAGTAAATGAAAGCAGCTGTAGTACCGAGTAGGGCAGATACACCTGCAGCAACACCAGAAAGTCCGCTAAGAGAAATAAACCGCGTTGATTTTTCCATTATAGAACGAATCTCATTTAGTGTTTCTAGTGGTGCTTGGTTTTCCATATTAAAAGTACTTTGAATTGCAAAGTAAAGAATAGTTTTTCAAATTACATTCAAAATGACAGAAAAAAAATATCAACCTGAACAAATTCTTGGGATGCGTTTTGTCATGGTTTTCACCCTTCGCTCTCTCCATTTCCACAAAAACACCCGCCAAAACGCTTTTCAAATTCCCCATACACCACGAATATTTATTAAATTTTGTTGTTGAAATCGTCTTTCCAATTCACTTTTTCCTTATAATTCCGTTCATTTGCATTCATTATGAATGTAGCTGAAATTAATCGAAAAGTTCTCGCAGCTTTTTACGAAATTATCACTCCAAACAAAGTCGAAATGTTTGATCGAATTGCAGCAGATAGAACACGACACATTACTATCGCTTTGGAAAATATATTTCAGGAACACAATGCTTCTGCCGTACTTCGAAGTTGTGATTGTTTCGGAATACAGGAATTACACGTTGTCGAGAAAGATTTTCAATATGCTGTTCAACGCGATATTGCCTTAGGTTCAGGTCGTTGGGTGGACATGTACAATTTTAATCTAGGCGATAATCCGACGGAAAGTGCCTTGTTAAACCTCAGAAACAAAGGGTATAAAATCGTAGCGACAACACCGCACACGGACGCATTTACACCTGAAAACATTCCGATCGATGCGCCTTTGGCGTTTTTCTTTGGAACAGAAAGACGTGGGCTATCCGAACAAGTTTTGAAGGAAGCGGACTATCAATTGCGCATTCCGATGTATGGATTCACAGAGAGTTTTAACATTTCGGTATCGGTCGCGCTGGTACTTCAACACATCCGTCAACGGTTAACAGCAAGCGAGATAGCTTGGAAACTCAATGAAGATGAACAAGTTGACTTAAAAATTAAATGGTGTCGTAAAATTCTGAACGGAGGTAAAGCTTTAGAAGTAGAATTTCGGAAACGAATTGAAAAAGAATACTAACTTTGCTTCATCACCGAAAAATTCATAACTATGGGAAAAGGAGATAAAAAAACTGGAAAAGGAAAACGTTCAATGGGTTCTTATGGAAACTCAAGAAAACGTAAATCGTTGAAGTCGGCTGTTGTTGCGACTGCGTCAGCGGAAGCACTGGTTGAAAAGAAAAAATCGACGAAAAAAGTGAAGGAGTAAATCTACAAAGCTGTCTATTTGGCAGCTTTTTTAATAAATGCAAATTACAAAATATGAAACATAATTTCGGAGCGGGTCCTTGTATTTTACCACAGGATGTATTTCAACAATCAGCAGCTGCTGTATTGGATTTCAATGGTTTATCTATTTTAGAAGTATCACATCGTCACAAAGATTTCGTGGCTGTGATGGACGAAGCTATGGATTTGGTGAAAAAGGCCTTGAATGTTCCTGCAGGTTATTCAGTTGTTTTTCTTCAAGGTGGAGCAACTTTGGGATTCACAATTGCGGCGTTAAACATGATGCGTGACACCAAAAAAGCAGGTTACATTAACACTGGAACATGGGCCTCAGGTGCGATCAAAGAGGCGAAAAAAGTAGGTGTTGATGTGAACGTATTTGCGAGTTCAGAGGATAAAAAATTCACCTATATTCCTAAAGATTATGTGGTTCCAACGGATGTAGATTACATACATTTCACTTCAAATAACACAATATATGGGACTCAATTTAAGGAGTTTCCAAAAACAGGTTTACCACTTGTTTGTGACATGTCTTCCGATATTTTTTCTAAGGAAATCAATGTTGCTGACTTCGATTTGGTTTATGCAGGAGCTCAAAAGAACTTGGGTCCGGCAGGTGCCACGTTGTATATTGTGAAAGACGAAATTTTAGGGAAATCGACATCTCCATTTTTACCAACTTATTTGGATTTAAAACCACAAGTTGAAAAAGAATCGATGTACAACACACCACCCGTTTTTTCAATTTATGTAGCCATGTTAAACTTGCGAAATTTATTGGAAAATGGAGGAGTAGCAGCAATGGAACAACGCAATAATGCTAAAGCGGAATTACTTTATAATGAAATAGATAACAATCCATTATTTAAAGGAACAGTTGAAGTGGAAGACCGTTCAAACATGAACGTTACTTTCTTGTTGAATGACGACTCTATGGGAACAGAATTTGACGCCATGTGGAAAGGTGCAGATATTGTTGGTTTACCGGGTCACCGTTCGGTTGGTGGTTACCGTGCTTCCATGTACAATGCCTTGCCGTTGGAAAGTGTTCAGGTTTTGGTGGACGTTATGAAGGAATTTACACGAACTAAAGGATAGAAAATGAAGATTTTAGCAAACGACGGAATTTCCGCCTTGGGAAAACAATTGTTGGAAAATGCAGGTTATACTGTAATCACTGAAAAAGTAGCGCAAGACCAATTGGCCAATGCAATTAACGAACAAAATATTGAAATTGTACTGGTCAGAAGCGCAACAACAGTAAGGCATTCTGTAATAGATGCTTGTCCAGGATTGAAATTGATTGGTAGGGGAGGAGTTGGTATGGACAATATCGATGTAGCTTATGCTCGTGAGAAAGGTTTGACGGTAATTAATACGCCCGCATCGTCTTCTCAATCGGTAGCGGAATTGGTGATGGGGAAATTGTTTTCCGTTTCTCGGTTCTTGCACGACAGTTTTAAAAACATGGAATCGGGCGATTTTTCAACCTTAAAAAAGAACTATGCAAAAGGAATCGAGTTGCGCGGTAAAACACTAGGAATCATCGGCTTTGGTCGAATTGGACAGAGTTTAGCTTCGTATGCTTTGGGTGTTGGAATGAAAGTTATTGCTGTGGACAATAAAGTGTTTACGGCAGATGTTGAATTGGTGATCAACGGTGAAAAGTTGGTTGTTCCGGTTACTACATTGACAGATATGAAGAGCATTTTAGCCGATTTGGACTTCATTTCGATTCATGTTCCGAAGCAAGCTGATGGAAGTGCCGTCATTGGTGCAGCTGAATTCGATTTGATGAAAAAAGGCGTTCGAATTGTGAATGCGGCTCGAGGTGGTGTGGTAAATGAAACAGAATTATTGTCTGCTTTGGATAGTGGTAAAGTTGCAGCAGTTGCATTGGATGTATTTGAAAATGAACCCAATCCGATGAAAGAACTGCTGTCGCATCCGAAAATAGCTTGTACGCCACACATCGGAGCAGCAACTGTTGAAGCACAAGATCGAATTGGTGAAGAACTGGCGGATTTGATCATTCAACAATTTGGGAAGTTGAATTAATTGTGTCTTAAATAACTAAATGAAAGTCCTCATGTTAGTTCATGGGGATTTTTTTTGGGCTAAACTTCTCGGTAGTTTGAGAAATTAGCTGAATTGAAATTTGCGTATGGGATTAAAGCGAAATTCCTCCCGTCAAAATACTTATTTCAATTTGTATTATAATTTATATTATGTTAAATAGAAATATCTAGAACTAACAAGACAACTCCAACACAGGAAGAAATCGTAAATTTGTAATAAATTGATTTTTCATGAAAAAACTAGTTTTCTTCCTTTTATTCATTTTTCCATTTCTAGTCTTCTCACAAAAGAGATTGAACAACGAACAATTTAACGCGTTGCGAAAAAATAAAGATGTTCAAGTGGTTGATGTGCGCACAGATAAAGAAATTGCTGAGGGAAAAATACCTAACTCCATTCATATTGATTATTTCAGAAAAGATTTCATTGAAGAATGTAAACGTAAATTAGATAAATCAAAACCTGTGTTGTTATATTGTGCCGCTGGTGGTCGCTCCTACACGGCAATGGAGAATTTAAAAAAAGCTGGGTTCAAGAAAATCTATGATTTAAAAAATGGTTTTGACGCCTGGAAAGAATAAGAATCTATTTAACATAATATTATGGCTATATTTTCCTTCAACGGATTCATTCCAGTTGTGAAGCCGTCCAGTTTCATTCATCCGCAAGCAAATGTGACCGGAAACGTCATTATTGGCGAAAATGTGTATATAGGACCAGGTGCGGTACTACGTGGTGATTGGGGACAAATAATTATCGAAGATGGTTGTAACGTTCAGGAAAACTGCACGATACACATGTTTCCAGGTACGACGGTTCATCTGAAAAAAGGTGCGCATGTTGGACATGGAGCAATCATTCACGGCGGTACTTTAGGAGAAAATTGTTTGATTGGAATGAATGCGGTAATTATGGACGATGTAATAGTCGGTAAAGAATCAGTTATTGGCGCATTGTGTTTTGTTCCTGCAAAAATGGATATTCCACCTCGTAGTTTGGTTGTTGGAAATCCTGCGAAAATCATCAAAGAAGTAAGCGATGAGATGATAGCTTGGAAAACTGAAGGAACCCAATTATACCAACAACTTCCTGCGGATTGTCACACCTCCCTCCTACCCTGTGAACCGCTAACTGAAATCGAACCGAACCGTCCGGAACAACAAAAAAACTACTTCACTTGGAAATAAAATTGACAAAAAAAATGAAAAGACAAGAACTGATTGAAGCTTTTGTGCAACTTGGAAAAGTGATGAAAATTCACGGTGAGGGATTGGCGTACAGTGGTTACGAGTTAGGAATAACAGAAGATGAATTTCAGCAAACAGAAGCAAAAATTAGACAAGCTTTTTTTAAAAATGGTTGGTTTGATGAACAATCTGTAAGAAACTCAATTTTAGCAATTTCAACTTGGTTAACTAAAGAAAAACTTGAAGGTTGGTTGGCCAATTATAACTTCACTGAAAATCCAAAAAAAGTAGCGGTAATCATGGCAGGAAACATTCCTTTGGTGGGTTTCCATGATTTTATTTCGGTTTTGTTTTCAGGACATCATATTTTGGTGAAAATGAGTTCGGAAGATGAATTGTTATTACCTTGTTTTTCAGGATATTTAGTAAATTTCCTTCCACAATTATCGGAGCGAATAACTTTTTCGGAGCGAAATATTTCTGGTTACGAAGCTGTAATTGCGACTGGAAGTAATAGTAGTTTACAACATTTCAAAGCGTATTTTTCAAAGGTGCCCAACTTATTGAGAAGTAATCGAACTTCAATTGCGATTTTAGATGGTTCTGAAACCAGCGAAGAATTAATCTTACTCGGAAAAGATATTGTTGAATTTTACGGAAAAGGTTGTCGCAATGTGACGCATTTACTTCTACCTCAAGGTTTTGAGATCAGTCGAGTTTTTGAGGCGCTTCTTCCCTACTCCGAAATCGTAAACAATAAAAAATACGGAAATAACTACGATTATAATAAGGCTATTCATTTAATGAATCAAGCGCTTTTTTTGGACAACAATTTCATTATGTTGAAAGAAACCGAAGAATTACACGCGCCAATTTCTATGGTTCATTATCATTACTATGTTGAAAAAGAAGCAATAGAGGATTATTTAGCTCGTCATAAAGCGGAAATCCAATGCATTGTCGGCCACGGATTTATTTCTTTCGGTGCAGCGCAATGTCCACAGTTGAACGATTATGCGGATAATGTGGATACAATGAGTTGGTTGAATAGTTTAGATTAATACTTTCAACCGTACAATACTATGTTTCTATTGTGGTTAAAGCAAATGGAAACCACATAGATACATAGATAATCTAGTTTTGAAGGTTGGGATAGCCGCCGCGGCGTTGACACATAGGAGTTTTTAAATTGCTATGTGAACCTCAATCAATCTGCTCTATCCATCGCGCAAGCGAACTATGTCACTATGTGGTTAAAAAAAATGGAAACCAAATATATAATCTAGTTTTGAAAGTTGGGATAGGCACCTAGGCGTTGACACATAGGTGTTTTTAAATTGCTCTGTGAACCTCAAAAAATCTGCTCTATCCTTCGTGCAAGCGAACTATGTCACTATGTGGTTAAAAAAAATTAGAAACCACAAAGATACATAGATAATCTAGTTTTGACAGTTGAGATAGACGCCACAGCGTTGACACATAGGTGTTTTTAAATTACTATGTGAACCTCAAACAATCTGCTCTATCCATCGCGTAAGCGAACTATGTATTTATGTGGTTAAAAAATTAGAAACCAATTAGTTCCTATGGACATCATCGCCGATATATTTGATATTGTGTAATAAATATGGATTCTCACTCAAGTTTTTTCTATTATCTCAAAATCGTTAGAAACCCATGTTTCTCTCCGTGCGTCGAAGTTAGACGATAGAAATAAATGCCAGGAGTTAATGCTTTTCCATTTTGATCTTTACCTGAGAATGTCGCCTGACCATTTTTTAGAATACCAACTTCATTTCCCCAACGGTTAATGATTACCATTTCAAATTCAAAACAAGCATCGAAGAGGGTGTCAATGGTAAGTTCGTCGTTGAGTTGATCAGCATTGACGGTTATAACATTAGGAATCACCAATTCGTCAATTTCGACCTTTGGAACAACAGTAAACGTAAAAGGATAATCAAAAATACAATCGTTTTGAGCGAATAATTGTAGCGTACCGTTAGCATTTCCAGCCTGGTTAAAAGTATGACTTATTGGATTTGTCGTTCCATTTTTACCTTCTGGAAAGCTCCATGAAACGGAAGAAATGTTGAGGTCTCCTGAATTAATTGTTGCGTCAAAATCAACTTGTTGTAAACATGCTGGAGTCGAAGTTACAAGCACATTAGGGATTGGATAAAGGATGACAGGATTGGTTTGTGAATCAAGACAACCATGGTTGCTTGTAACAGTTAGTGTTACATCATATTGACCTGGAGATGGAAAAGTGGCTTGTGGATTTGAAATAGTTGCTGAATTGTTCCCAAAATTCCAAAAATAATTCATTTGATCACTCGGATCTGGAGTTCCAAACCAAACCGCTGTTGATTGGAAACTCAGGTTTTGACCATCGCACAAGTCGCTGTAGGTAAAATCTGTTGTCGGAAAAGGATAAAATGTCACGGAAAATGTATCCGTCGCGATACAATCATTTACGGTTGTTAAGACTGCCACAAACTCTTCTACATTATAAGGTGGATTCAAGGATTGAACACCAGATGCGCCGAATCCAGTTGCGACAACTACATCTGACGGAACACGTTTCCATTGAATTTGGGACATTAAATCTGTTCCATCTGTTTGAATTGTTGAACTAAAATTCACTAAATTTCCGCAAATTTCAACTGGACCATTATAAGTGATGGCAGGTGCACCAAAAATCAAAGAAGTATCTGAATTTATAGGTGAAAGACAAGAATTTAAGTACTGCTGTAAATAAACAATGAATGTACCGTTTCCATTGTAAAAAAGTGTATCTGTTGTACTGATTATGTTTCCAGTAGAATTTAACCAATTAAAGTTATAGGTGTTGGGAACTGTCCAAAATTTCAATTGTTCGCCTGCGCAAACTGGTCCGTTCGTGAAAATCTCAGGTAGAGGTGGTGTTGCTATAACTGTAATTTGCATCGTATCAGGTAGTAACTGACAGGCGTCTGGTAAGTTTCCATAAACGACATATTGCCCACTGTTACTAACTTGTGCGTTCGGAATCGAAATGTTATTTCCAGAATACGTTGTTCCGTTTGGTCCTGTCCAGGTGTAAGTGGCTCCCGGAAGATTATTCGCATTTAAACTGATTGTTTCACCTGAACAAAGTAAATCGCTGTTTGCTTCAATTTTATACTTTAAAAGTGAAAAATCTGAAAAATAACCATAACGGCATCCCGAACTGGATCCACCATGAATGAGTCCCATGTGAAATTTAACGCTATTATTGGTAATCCGCGCTGCTTGAGAAGCTGTTAATAAGGAACTTGCATCGATTTGGGCGTACATCCATTGATTGCTCGTGCCAGGAACGAAATTAAACGAGGTAGCATTAATTACCCCTGCATTTCCGTTAAACAAAAAGCTAGTTTCTCCACCTGCTGGAACGAGTAAGTTAATCGCAAAGAATTCTGTTGTTGAACGCACAAAAGCCACGGTATTTGAACCAGTACAAACAATTGGAGGAACAATTGCCGTACCTAATTCACAACCGAATCCAGAAACGTGGAGGCAATATGCCGGTTCAGAAGTTTGAATGTAAACCGATGCTGCACTTAAGTTGTATTCATACGTTTGGGTCGCATTAATGGTCGTAACTACGGCTCCGTTAATGGAAATTTGGGTGTTGTTAGCCGTTGCAACAATATAAATTTTGTCAGGTCCGTTGAGGTAGCCTTTGATAACAATGTACTCTTTTCCGACAACATTCGTTGGTATAATTTGGTCGCCCATCAAATCCGCACAACCACCCCAAAATTGTCCAGAAGCAGTATCGTCGGAGATTGTTACCGCAACAGGTTTGTTTGAAACGATGGTGGAGCCTCCTAAATGTTGATTTGCAGATTGCCCAACCGCCTCTGCATAATAGGTTTGACCTGCATTTAAGGTGATTGTAAAAGGAATATTTGCATTATGTCCAACAATATTTTGTTTTGGAAGAATGGTAATGGTTGTATTATTTTGAGTTGCCACGATATTGAAACCATTTCGTGCGTAGGAAGCATTGGAAGTAAAATTTTGAAAAGGTGTAACGAAGGAAGTCCCCAACGCATTTTGCCCTTTTAACGCGAAAATATCTGGGTTGCAATTACACGATGTGACAACTTCATAGTATGCCGTAATCGCTGAACTTGATGTGATTCTAAAGCCAAAATTCAACGTTAGATCGGCGGGTTTATTTTCTACCATATCAATCCAATTGGTAACATCTAATGTCTGTGCGGAGTTGGCAGACATGTTAAACGTTTGAGCAGGAAAAGAAGGATTTGCAGGTTGTTCAACTGTAATTGTTGCAGGATTATTCAAAGTCGCAAAGCGAAAAACAATTGGACGATCGCCATGACTTTGGGCAACTTCAGGCGCCACAAACCAAAATATGGAATCCAATTGACTAAACGAATAATTGAAAGATAATAAAATGAAAATCAATAAGTAAAAGTGTTTCATTTTAATTAATTATGTAGATTAATTTTGAATTCAGACATTTCTTTGATTTTATAAATTTAACTTTAATTGTAAGCAAATACAAGTTCAATTGAAAATAAATTCCGTTTTGAATTGTTGAAAACTCCTTTAAAATGAAGATAAGAGGAACTCATAATTGATATTGACTTTGCACCTTTTGAGTACTTTTGTCGATTCTAACTTTGCGTAAAAGTGATTTTTAAACAACCTAACTTAATCGAATTACTATTTAAATCAGTCATTTATATTGGCTCTTTCTTCGGCTTTTTTCCGTTCTACAATGCCCTTTTCACACACGCACAGAGTACTTGGCAACGAGAATTTTGCCTTCCCTCTATTGAGGTGGATACGTCTTTAGCTATCTCCTCTTCTTCCTGTTTTAAAAGTGCAAGTTTCCTTTCGACTGGAGAATTGACGGGGATTTTTCATCAGTTTGATAATATTAGAAATATTGGACAACATCAATTCTTTGTCTTAAACGGCTCAACTGGAGAATCCATATTGAAAAAAAGCGATTTGATCCCTAAAAACGCAGTGATGAATGCCTACACTACAGATAAAGTGGGGCATTTGTGGATTTCATACACTTTAGAAAACAAAGAAGGATTTGAATCAATTATTGTCAGTTACGACAATAAGTTACGAGAATACAGAAAATTGAAGTTAAAGAATACGATTGTAAATGGACTAGCAACGGATAATGCGAACAATTTATACATTTCGCTCAATATTCGAGGAGACGTTATGATTAGTGATCGGTTTTACAAGCAAAATACACCTAAAGGTTCTGTTATCGTTAAAATGAATCCAGAAGAGTTTCGCGTTTTGCGAATGGTTGAGTTCGTTTCTCATGTGGAAAAAGTTGATTTTTGCGGTTTTCTATTTCGGGCTGACAATAGTTTTATGTATTACCAACAACATTTACGCGACGGAAAAGAATATGAATTTCACGTCGTTTCCTTCGATCAAAATGGCGGTTTGCTATTCCATGAAACGTTGATTGATTATGTAAGTTTAGGTTCGATTCACAATAAATTCCGTTTTGAAATGCGCAACTGTTATGAAATAGAGAGTAATCGAAACTATGTTTTTAGCTTAAAAATGAATGAAATTGATTTTAAAAAGCTATTCCCAAATGAAAAATACCAAGCGGATTCTATTGAGGTTGAAGAGGGTGTTTTTCAACGATATGAAAAGATAGTACGTTTTGAATTAACCAACAATCTTAAAAATAAATCTACGTCGATTGAGGAAGTTCTCATTGATCCAAAAACGCAAAACATTTTTACAATAGAAAAGTCATATTTATCCAAATCCCGCGGTCTTTTCAAAGGGATGATGTTGCCAATTGAAGAAAATTCAACAGAGAATTGTATTCGAATTTGGAAAGAGTAACAGTAAAAACACTACTTTTGCACCCAATTTTAATATTAACAGAGGTTTCGTACCTCAAATTCTGTAAAAGTATGGCAACAAGAATTAGATTGCAAAGACACGGTAAGAAAGGAAAACCTTTTTTCCATTTAGTAGCTGCGGATAGTCGCGCGAAAAGAGATGGTAAATTCATCGAGAAATTAGGAGTTTACAATCCAACAGCGAATCCCGCTATCATCGACGTAGATTTTGACGCATGTTTGAAATGGGTTGGTTTTGGTGCTGAAATGACCAACACTGCTCGTGCAATTCTTTCTTACAAAGGAGTTTTGTACAAAAATCACTTATTAAACGGTGTAACTAAAGGAGCCTTAACTCCGGAGCAAGTTGAAGAAAAATTTGCAAAATGGTTGAGCGAGAAAGAAGCAAAAGTTCAAGGTAAAATTGATGGTTTAGCAAAAAGTGCTGAAACATTGAAGAAAGAGAGAATGCAAGCAGAAATCGCCGCAAACGCAGCGAAGGCAGCAGAAATCGAAGCAAAAAACACTCCTG
Source organism: Bacteroidota bacterium (assembly GCA_039795265.1). GTDB lineage: Bacteria > Bacteroidota > Bacteroidia > Flavobacteriales_D > Crocinitomicaceae > UBA952. Next base: position 57,860 of record JBDKEM010000023.1, read on the forward strand.
CTGTTGAAGAAGTAGCAGAAGAATCAGCTGAGGAAGCTGCATCAGAAGAAAATACGGAAGAAAATACTGAAGAATCAGCTGCTGAATAAGCAAATGACTAAATCAGATTGTTTTTTACTAGGTTCTATAGCGAAACTTCACGGATTTAAAGGTGAAGTTTCGCTGTTTTTGGACGTTTCGAATCCGTCCGATTACACCAATATCGAGTCAATTTTCCTCGAAATAAATGGGCAGCTCATTCCCTATTTCATTACTTCTTTTAAGTTAAAAAATAAAGGCTTCGCCGCAGTAAAATTTGAAGGCGTTGATAATGAGGCTCAAGCTAAGGTGTTACTAAAAAAAGAAGTTTTTCTGCCAACTAACCTTTTGGTTGAACTAGACGAGGAACATTTTTACGACCATGAAGTCATTGGTTTCGCTGTTTTTGATTCCCGTCACGGTGTAATTGGTTCAGTTGAAACTGTTGTTGAATTACCCAACAATCCCCTACTCCAAATCAATTTTAATGGAAAAGAAATTTTAGTTCCATTTTTCGATGGATTAATTCAAAAAGTAGATCGTGAAAAACGCGAATTATTTTTGAATACTCCGGAAGGATTGATTGAATTGTATCTTTAAACTCTTTTTGAAATTACTCTATTGAACGTTTTCTAAATGAAGATGTATTCTCCTTTTTATTTAAAATCATTCGTATGCAAAAAACATTTTTAACACTTTTTTTGGGCTTCTTAACCTTAAGCTCAATTGCTCAGACAACCGCTGAAGTTCCTTACATCGAAGTAACAGGAACACACGAGATGGAAGTTACGCCAAACGAAATCTATATCGCCATTCATATCAAAGAACAAACTGTTGACAAGGAAAAACTGACTATTGAAGTACAAGAAATGCAATTGAAACAAGCCTTGAAACAAATCAATATTCCCATTTCTTCTTTGTTTTTGACCAACACAATGGCAAGTTATCAACGCGTTAACTGGAAAAATAAGGATGTTGTAACTGAAAAAAAATATATGTTAAAGGTAACTGATGCAGTAACAACAGGAAAAGTTTTTCAAGAATTAGATAAGTTACACATTCGTGAAGCGTACATTGATCATGTGGATCATTCGGATATTGCCGATTTAAGAAAAGATTGTCGTGTAAAAGCAATAAAAGCGGCAAAAGAGAAAGCCAATTATTTATTAAGCGCAATAGGATCACAAACTGGGACACCTTTAATCGTTCGTGAAGAATTTGATGACATGCATCTAAACACTAGAGCCAACGCTCGTTACAGAAATCAGACGTCAAATGGTTTTTCTGATTTTAATGCCAGTAATTCGGTAGAAGATATTGAATTTGAGAAGATTAAAATCAAAATGATGGTTTACGTGAAATTCAAAATTCAGTAAGAGGTCATACAAAGATTCCAACGAGGGAAACCGTGAATGGATATTTTTTTCGCTTTTTGAGAAGTGAAGCTGTAAAAGCACTACTTTTAGGTCGCAAAATTTAAACTATGAATTTACACGAGTATCAAGGAAAGGCTATTCTTAAATCGTATGGCGTTGCTATTCAAGAAGGAATCGTAATCGACAAAGCGGAAGATGCTGTTGCTGCTGCCCAAAAGTTAACCGATGAAACCGGTACTAGTTGGTATGTTGTTAAAGCGCAAATCCATGCAGGTGGACGCGGAAAAGGTAAAGTAGAAGAAACAGGTTCGCACGGTGTGGTTCTTGCAAAAGGAATCAACGAAGTAGAAGATAAAGTAAAAGGAATTCTTGGTGGTCACCTCGTTACGCTTCAAACAAACGGAAAAGGTAAAAAAGTAAACAAAGTGCTTATCGCGCAAGACGTTTATTATCCTGGTCCATCTGAGGTAAAAGAATTCTACATGTCCGTTCTCTTGGATCGTGAAAAAGGAAGAAACGTGATTATTTATTCTACGGAAGGTGGAATGGACATTGAGCACGTAGCTGAACATACGCCAGAACGAATTTTTAAAGAAGTTGTTGATCCACGTGTTGGTTTACAAGGATTCCAAGCGCGAAAAATTGCTTTTAACCTTGGACTTTCAGGTGAAGCGTTCAAACAAATGACAAAATTTGTTGCTTCATTATACAAAGCTTACGAAGGAACAGATGCTTCCATGTTTGAAATCAATCCTTTGTTCAAAACATCTGACGATAAGATCATTGCAGTTGATGCGAAAGTTACCTTAGATGGTAACGGATTGTTCCGTCATCCTGATTTTATGGAACTTCGTGACAAATCAGAAGAAGATCCAACAGAAGTTGAAGCAGGTGAAGCTGGTTTGAACTTCGTGAAATTGGACGGAAACGTAGGTTGTATGGTGAACGGTGCAGGACTTGCAATGGCAACAATGGACATCATCAAACTTTCAGGTGGAAATCCAGCAAACTTCTTGGACGTTGGAGGAACGGCAAATGCAGAACGCGTAGAAAAAGCATTCCACATTATCTTAAAAGATCCAAATGTTAAAGCTATCTTAATCAATATCTTCGGAGGAATTGTTCGTTGTGACCGTGTCGCTCAGGGAGTTGTAGATGCCTATAAAAACATCGGAAATATTCCAGTTCCAATCATTGTTCGTTTACAAGGAACGAATGCTGTTGAAGCGAAAAAAATCATTGATGATTCAGGGTTAAATGTTCACTCTGCTGTTCTTCTTCAAGAAGCTGCGGATCTAGTGAAAGAAGTTTTAGCATAATCACAAGAAAAGAAAACGAAGCCGTTCCTCACCGAGCGGCTTTTTTTGTCTTCTTTTTTGAGTAAAAAAACTATTTATTTTTCTAACCACATAGAAACATAGATCGCTGCAGCGAGTTGGAGATTAAAAGAGTTCATAGATGCCTGAGCATTAACACAGTAGCATTTAATCTATACCTTTGGAATTTTTGATTTTAACCCAATGACAAAAAAAATACTGGATGATCTAACATATTGAGATAATTGGAGCGGCAATTGAGGTTCATAAAATAATGGGTAGAGGTTTGCTCGAGAGTTTGTACCAAAAATGTCTTATTGAAGAATTGAAGCATAGAAAATTGAATTTTATTACTGAGATGAAAATTCCAGTTGAATATAAGGGACGAGAATTGGATATCGACTTTAGATGTGATTTATTTGTTGAAAATACAATTGTTGTTGAATTAAAATCAGTAAATGAAATGTCGCCTGTTTTTGAAGCACAACTTTTAACATACATGAAACTCTTGAAAAGTCCCAAGGGCATTCTTATAAATTTCAATTGTAAGAATATTTTTAACGAGGGGCAAAAAACATTTGTTAACGAATATTTCAAAAAATTGGAATAATGGTGGTTTTCAAAAGCGAACAATTATTTTGACAATAATTTATTTGTATATTCCCCAAATGAGCCATTTAAAATCTTTCTATCCTAATGAGAACGTTGTTAAATTGTGAAACCTACTTTAGTTACTATGTCTCTATATGCTTTGAAGAAAACTTTATTCAAATTTTTCAATCTTCGCGAATACTATGTGAAGCTGAAACATTCTTTAACAACTATGTCTCTATGTGGTTTCAAAAAAAAACTACAGCATTAAACTTTTAAAACTATGTCATTTTTCACCCAAGACTTCCTCGATTTTTACACCGAATTAGCAGGAAATAACCACAAAGATTGGTTCGATTTGAACCGAAAACGATACGAGAAAAGTATAAAAATTCCTTTTCAAGAGTTCGTGCAACACATGATTAATCGAATTGCCGAACTTGACTCATCGTTTAAAGATGTTCTTTCAAAGGATTGCATATTTAGAATTAATCGCGACATCCGATTTTCAAAAGATAAAACGCCTTACAAATTAATGAGTTCCGCTGTGGTTGCCAGTCATGGAAAGAAATCCAAAGCCATTAACGGAATTTATTTTGAGTTTGGACCAGAACATGTGCGTGTTTATGGAGGAATTTACGAACTTGAAAAAGACGATTTGGAGGAAATTCGAGAAGGAATCGCTGCCAACCGTGATGCCTTTCGTGCTGCGGTGAATGACGCCAATTTCAAAGCAACCTTTGGTGAAATTCACGGTGAAAAAAATAAAATTTTACCCGCTCATCTGAGAGAAGCTGGACAACTTGAACCCTTGATTTTCAATAAACAATGGTATTTTTATAAAACCTTTCCTGCCGAATTTTTATTAGACGAAAATTTGGACACTGCCCTACTCGATTGCTATAAAGCAGGACGTCCAATCGAAAATTTCTTAAATCAATTTATCCAACGACCATGAAAAAAATTATCGCTTCATTGAGCTTTATACTTTTTATCGGAATTAGTGCCTTTAGTCAACTCAAGGAACTTACTCTGAAAGATGCAATTATGATGCAGAATCGTAGTTTAGCACCGGAACGTCTGAACAACTTTCAATGGATACCTGGAACGAATTCCTATTCTTTTGCAAGTAAGAACTATCAAACCATTTTTAAATCTACTACGAACAGTACAAAGGATGAGGAATTACTTCAATTACAAGATGTTAACACTAAAATTTCAACGCAATTTGTTGGATTTATGGGCATGTCTTGGTTGGATCAAAACACCATTTTACTCAATAATGGAATTACCATTGCCGAATATAATTTAGTGACAAAATCCGGTAAAAAATGGCATACGTTCGACGAAGGAATTGAAAATGTGACTTTACATAAAGCCTCAAAAAATGTTGCTTACACTATCCAAAACAACGTTTATTTGCGAAAAGCGGATGGAAAACAAATTGAAGTCACCAATTTCACAGATAAAAATGTAGTTTCAGGTCATTCGATTTCTCGCAATGAATTTGGTATTTCCGAAGGTCTTTTCTGGTCTCCAAAAGGTGATTTTTTAGCTTTCTACCAAAAAGACGAAACGAATGTAGCCAATTATCCATTATTGAATATCAACGATTTACCAGGAAGTTTGACGAATATCAAATACCCAATGGCTGGACAAACTTCCGAGCATCCGAGAGTAGGCATTTACAACACTTTGAATGGAAACTTGGTATATATCGAACCCCAAGGCGCTAAAGACGATTACTTAACCAATTTAAGTTTTACGCCTGATAATCAATATCTTTTATTAGCAGAATTGAACCGAGACCAAAACCAAATGAAGTTAAATGTGTATGAAGTCGCAACAGGAAAATTTGTAAGAACCTTGTTAGAAGAAAGCAACGATAAATGGGTTGAACCAGAACATGCTGCATTTTTCCCATCTGCGACCTCCAATAATTTCATCTGGATTTCCGAAAAAAGTGGTTTTAACAACTTGTACTACTACGATTTTTCAGGAAAATTAATCGCACAATTGACCAATCACAATTTTGTTGTCAAGGAAATTATTGGAACAAATAAACAAGGAAATGTCATTTTCTACAAAGCAACAGGAGAAAATCCAACCAACACGCTTACCTACTTTGTCGATTTGAAAAAGTATAAAAATCAGTTAATTACAACAAAAGAAGGAACTCACAACACCGTTATTTCGGAGGATGGAAGTCTAATTTTCGATGCATACAGCAGTGGTTCGGTCGCTTATGAATCTAACATTATTGCTGCTGACGGAAAATTGGTAAAAGCAATCATGACTTCACGCGACAAATTGTTGGACTTCAAAATGGGCACTGCGGAAATCGGTAAATTGAAAGCGAAAGACGGTTCCGACCTCTACTATCGACTCATAAAACCTAGTAATTTTGACGCATCTAAAAAATATCCCGTATTGGTCTATGTTTACGGTGGTCCGCATGCTCAAATGATTACAAATTCGTGGTTAAACGGTGCGAACTTGTGGATGTATTGGATGGCAGAACAAGGTTATTTGGTGTTTACGTTGGATAATCGCGGTTCAGCTGAACGTGGTTTTGCCTTTGAATCCCAAATCCATCGTCAACTTGGGAACGTAGAAATGGAAGATCAATTGACGGGAGTAGCGTTTTTGAAATCGCTAAACTACGTTGATGCTAACCGTTTGGCTGTGCATGGATGGTCATTCGGTGGTTTTATGACGACTTCCCTGATGTTGCGACAACCGGGAACGTTCAAAGTTGGCGTTGCAGGTGGACCTGTCACCGATTGGAAATTTTATGAAGTGATGTATGGCGAACGCTATATGGATCGTCCAGAACAAAACAAAGAAGGCTACGAAAAATCATCTTTGTTGAATTACACCCAAAATTTAAAAGGGGATTTGTTATTGATTCACGGAACGATTGACGATGTAGTTGTAATGCAACACAATTATGCTTTGGTGAAGAAATTTGTCGAGAATGGCGTTCAAATGGACTTCTTCCCCTACCCGATGCACAAGCACAATGTGACGGGTAAAGACCGCGTGCATTTGATGGAAAAAGTATTGACGTATATTCTAAAAAATAACCAATAATTCAGCGATGACTTATAATGTCGAATACGATTTTTATCGAAGGTCTTGTCGGCATTATACCTTGAGTTGTTCAATCTACAACATTATTCGTGGTTATTGGTATTATGTGTTTTTGAATCGTATTGAAAGGTCTAGAACAAAGGTCGATTTTTCGTACGGTTTATTTTTCTATTTCCTATTCACTAGCCTTAGTTTTCTCAAGGCACAAGCGCCAATATCTTCGGATTTCGGTTTACAACTTTCCTTATCACGATCGAAGGTACACGTTCAGGATTCCTTGGTTATGAAGTTGCAATTTAAAAATATCAGCACAAGTCCGAAGATTTTAATTGAACCACCGCGTAATGAACAGGAAAATCAAGTTGTTTCGTTCAGTTTTTACAAGGAAATCGATCATGTAAAACACCTTTTAGAGGTGGTGGAATTACCTTCTACCGCCATTAACAGCAAATTGCGTTTGGTTCCTGCTGGAGAGTCAACCCATTATTCCTTCTTTTTCAACGACACTATTTTGGAAGGAAAATGTGCCGCTTTTGGTTATCAACTTCCTGACTTACCTCCAGGCCGTTATTTAGTGCAAGCCACTTATCTACCGTTCAATTCAGTATATTCAGCAGTTCATTATCAAACGTTTACAGGAGTAAGTGCCTTAGATACACTTTCAATTTATACCAACAAAACAGCGATTTCCATGGACGGATTAAGGAGCAATTTTTCTGAAATCGAGATCGTTTCGTATCATCCGATTACGAATTTGATGCCTACAGGTTGTTCAGACAAGTGTGGATTGTGTAAGGCCGCAGAAAAGGGAAATTGGAAAGTCGTTGAAAACTGGATTCGTTGGGGAACATTTAGTTTTAACTTACTCAAAAAGAACCGTTTGAATTATATAGAGAAACCACATCGTTCCATTTATTACCTCGACGATTTTGTTTATTCACAACGAAATGATCCGAAAGAAATAAGAACGCGCCACGTCATTTTCAAGTACGGCAACCAACTAAAAATCTTCGAACTCCATTTCAGACAAGGTTGGGAAAACAAATCAACCCTATTTATGAATCGTTTATGGTGTCGTATCTTGAACAAACCAGTTTTGTTTTCGGGACGTTATCCTTACTTTAACTACCTCAATACCATGACGTTTGAAAATCGTTCCGTGAAGTTGCATTGGCGTTGGTTGGAAGGGAAATTGAAGAAATGAATTTTAGATATATACTAGTTTGGATCTTGATTTACACATTTCAATTCAATCTGATATTTTCATTTTATTCACGAGAGTATAAAATTAACTTTAAACTTTATAACTTTCAAAACTTTAATTCATCAGAGTAACTCATTACTCTATAAATCAAATCATTGAATCAAAAACCAATAGTTAATTTCGCATCAGAATAATGAACGTGAAGATTTAATCTTTTCTTTTTATTACTGCGATGCTATCCACTTGATAAAAGTATTGCCCGAAAGATGATAAATTTGTTTTAATTTAAAGAAGTAATTATGGATTTCTTAACGGATAGAATTGTAATTGATGGTGCAATTTGTAATGGCAAACCAATTATTCGAGGTAAAAGGATAACTGTTCAGACCATATTAGAATTTTTGAGCGCTGGCGATTCCAAAGAAGATATTTTAAAACAATATCCATCTCTTGTCGCTGAGGATATAGATGCGTGTTTAAAATTTGCAGTGAATTTAATGAGTCACCAATATTCTATTAGAGCGATTGCATAATGGCTAAGTTTCTAATTGATGCTAATTTACCCTATTTTTCTCGTTATGGAATAATAAGTATTTCATACATATTAAAGACATAAATGACTCTTGGAGTGACGAACAAATTTGGGAATATGCGAAACAAAATGGATTGATTATAATTACAAAAGATGCTGATTTTTCTCTAAAAGCTTTATATAAAGGAGTTCCGCCGAAAGTCATTCATCTGAAATTTGGAAATCTTAAAATCCAAGATTTTCATGTTTTTATTGCAAATCATTGGGAAATAATCGAAATGTGCATCGCAGAAAACAGCTTGATTAATGTTTACATTGATAAAATTGAATCTATCAAATAATGCCATCTTTTTACTATTGTTTATAACGTTAAGGGCATAAAAAAAGAATAATTCAAAGCAACGTATAGTTAATAAGATTACATCGAAAGTTTCAAATTTCTTTATTCTAATCAAAAATGCCTATGTATCACACCGTGATGTCTATGTTTTATTACGTTGATTAAGGGCTTATAACTATGATTCGCTGCAGCGAACTATGTTTCTATTGTGGTTAAAAATTTTGAAAACCACATAGGTGCTGTAGTTCGCCTTAGCTAAGCAGAGTTTTGAAAGTTGGGATAGACGCAAAGGCGTTGACACATAAGAATTATACTTACGTCGAAGTGGAATGACTCTCAACCAATCTGAACATTAATTATGTCATCGCTGGTATTGTTGTTTTTGTGGTATCAAAGCAGATTTTCAATTCTAATTTTTTCATTACTTAATAAGTACAAAGTCATTGTTACCTTTTGATTAAAGAATATAATGATTGATATTTCCACCTCCTCAACCGTCAAATTAAACCATTTTCAACACAGAATATTGCTTATTTACTACAAAAATGTAATTATAAGCACATCGCAACATATCTATTTTTACTATTTTTGTACAAATAAGCAGAAAAATGGACAGAATTAGTATTATTCCTACAGACAAAATAATTGAACGTCTTCGTTATGAAAATCCGTGGTGGTTGAATAGTAAAATTCCTGCCCCTTATTTTTCGATGGCAAAACGCTTGTACTTCGATCTTTTCTATCCCTACGTCATTGAAAAGAGTATTCGTCGTGCAGTGTTACTTATGGGACCAAGACGTGTGGGCAAAACCGTGATGCTTTTCCATAGTATTCAACAACTTATCAACGAGAATGTCAGTCCTCAGAAAATTTTCTTTGTCGGAATTGACAATCCAATTTACGTTCATTTGAGTTTGGAAGATGTACTTAGTTTGTGTAAACAAGCGCTCAATAGCAATGATTTAGACGGTTGCTACGTGTTTTTTGACGAAATTCAATATTTAAAAGATTGGGAAAGACACCTCAAAGTGTTGGTGGACTTCTACCCTGAAACTAAATTCATCGTTTCTGGATCTGCTGCTGCCGCGCTTAAATGGCACAGTACAGAAAGTGGCGCGGGAAGATTCACCGATTTCATATTACCGCCTCTCACCTTTCAAGAATACATTCATTTGAAAAAGATGAATCACTTAATGTACGATGGACAAATCAGTTACGGAAACAACCTACGCCCATATTGTCTAACCCACGACATCAAAGCCCTCAACCGAGAATTCGTTCATTATCTGAATTTTGGTGGCTATCCTGAAGTTGTACTCAGTGAAAAAATACAGAGCGACATGGGTAGATATGTGAAAAATGACATAGTGGATAAAGTGCTTTTGCGCGATTTACCTAGCTTGTACGGTATTAAAGATGTCCAAGAACTCAACCGCTTTTTCACGTACATCGCTTACCATTCCGGCAATGAATTTTCGTATGAAAAAATGAGTCAGGAAAGCGGAATTCAAAAAGAAACCTTGAAAAAATACTTGGAATATTTGGAGGCAGCCTTCTTAATAAAGGTCTTGAATCGTGTGGATATCAATGCGAAACGCTTGAAAAGGGTAACGAGTTACAAGGTTTATTTGACCAATCCGTCTTTAAGAACGGCATTGTTTTCACCGATTAACGAAACGGACGAGGAAATGGGAAATATGGTCGAAACGGCGGTCTTGTCGCAATGGATGCACCGTGAAAAACTCGATTTAACTTATGCCCGATGGAAGGAAGGTCGAACAGAAGGGGAAGTGGATTTAGTTTTGGTGGACGACAAAAAATACAAACCAGTTTGGGGAGTCGAAGTAAAATGGAGCAACCGTTATTTTGATCGACCAAAGGAACTAAAAAGCCTGATTCACTTTTGCCAGAGTAACAATTTTCAAAATGCCTTGGTGACTTCGATTGATCAACTTGGCGTCAAGGAAACCGAAAATCTGGCTTTCTCTTTTTTGCCTGCGTCGGTTTATTGTTACAACATCGGCGATATTACGCTGAAAATGAAGAACAATAATGCGGTTTTTTAAGCGCTTAATTCGTTAGGAAGCAACTAATAACTTCAAGTCTAAAGTTGTTTATAAAATAAAAGACGTATCAAAAATCACACATTTCAATATGTTCTCTAAAACATTGATAGTGAATGTTTATGCTTTATACACTTAATTAGATACTTTATATTTTTCTTGGGCGTTCCGATGAAAACCTAACTCCTCTCCCCCTACTTCTTTTCATCGTCGGGCTTTCCGCTTCAAGTCCTCGCTTCGTTATTCTTGCTCACGCAGAAAACTTGCTTTGGGCTTTTCGCTTCAATCCCTAACGCGTTTACCTTTCAAACTACATTTTTCTTGCTTTTTGCGTTATCAACAGCCTACTTTTTGTTAATTCCTTTGTGTAGGTTTTTTAGGGTGTATTTCTTTTCTACTTTTAGTCCATGAATAAAGCGGAAGCACAAGCAGAAATTCAGCGATTGACCCTCGAAATCAATCGTTTAAATCAATTATATTATGTCGAAAACAAATCAGAAATTTCTGATTATGAATTCGATATGTTGTTAGAAAAACTTCAACATTTAGAAGCTCAATTTCCCGAATTCACCGAAGATAACAGCCCCACGAAACGTGTTGGTGGCGACATTACCAAAAAATTCGAATCGGTAAAACACAGATTTCCAATGCTTTCCTTATCAAACACCTACTCCGAAGAGGAAATTGTGGAATGGGAAACTCGCTTAAAAAAAGCAGTTGGTGAAAATTTAGAATTTGTATGTGAATTAAAATACGACGGCGTGGCAATTGGTTTGCGCTACGAAAATGGACAACTCTCACGCGCAGTAACTCGCGGTGACGGAGAGCAAGGGGAAGACGTAACAACAAATGTGCGCACGATTCGTTCCATTCCGTTATCGTTGCACGGCAATTTCCCATCCGACTTCGAGATTCGTGGTGAAATTTTTATGCCAATTGCCAACTTCCGAAAATTAAACGAAGAACGCGAAGATATTGGAGAAGCAACGTTTGCGAATCCGAGAAATACGGCGTCAGGAACCTTGAAAATGCAAGATTCTAAGGTAGTTGCTAGTCGTGGTTTGGATTCCTATTTATACGGAATTTACGGCGTAGAAAACGCAATCGGACATTTTGAATCAGTGCAAGATGCTGGTTCTTGGGGTTTTAAAATTCCGTCTTCAGAAAAGCGTTTTATCGAAAAAACGAATTCCATTGAAGGCATCATGTCTTTCATTCATTATTGGGATAAAGAACGCGAAAACCTACCTTTTGAAATTGATGGTATCGTTCTGAAAGTCAACAGTTATGAACAACAACGTGCCTTGGGATTCACCGCAAAATCACCACGTTGGGCTATTGCATATAAATTCAAAGCGGCCCGTGTCGAAACCGAACTGAAGGAAGTAAGTTACCAAGTTGGACGTACTGGCGCTATCACTCCTGTTGCCAATCTTCATCCAGTTCAATTAGGCGGTACGACCGTAAAACGCGCTTCCCTCCACAACGCTGACCAAATCGAGAAATTAGACTTGCACATCGGCGATTTTGTTTACGTCGAAAAAGGTGGTGAAATCATTCCCAAAATTGTCGGAGTAAATACCGAAAAACGCAAGGACTCAGCTGAAAAGGTGAACTTTTTGGAGAATTGCCCAGAATGCAACTCCGCTCTTATTCGTCGAGAAGGAGAAGCGCAGCATTATTGTCCGAACGAGAAAGGTTGTCCGCCTCAAGTGAAAGGTCGCATAGAACATTTCATTTCCCGAAAAGCCATGAACATCGACGGCTTAGGCGCTGAAACGGTGGACATGCTGGTAAACAAAGGATTAATATGCACAATTGCCGATTTATACCAACTTACGTTTGAGCAAATTTTGAATCTAGATCGAATGGCTGAAAAGTCCGCAGAAAACCTCATTAACGGGATAGCGGCCTCAAAATCAGTCCCTTTTGAACGCGTTTTATTTGGATTAGGTATTCGCTATGTGGGTGAAACCGTCGCAAAAAAATTAGCTCGTCATTTCAAAAACATCGACGCCATCCAAAGTGCCAAATTCGACGAATTATTAGAAGCAGAAGAAATTGGTGAGAAAATCGCTATTTCCATACAACAATTCTTCTTGGACGACGAAAACGTTAAGCTAATCAATTCCTTAAAGGGGCATCACCTTCAATTTGAGGTACAACAAAAGGAAACTTTATCGTCGATTTTAGAAGGAAAAACAGTAGTAGTCTCGGGTACTTTTGAAGCTTTTTCACGCGACGAATTGAAAGAATTAATTGAGCAAAACGGTGGGAAAAACGGATCGTCGGTTTCTTCGAAAACAGATTACTTGATTGCTGGCGCGAACATGGGACCTGCTAAGTTGAAAAAAGCGTCGGATTTGGGAATCACCTTATTGTCGGAAGATGAATTTATTAAACTAATTCAAGGATGAGTACCTCTATTTGGGAAGCTACAAAATCATTACTTGTCGTCTTCAATTATGAGGACATGGATCAATTAAAGGCTTTTCGTTCTTCGTTGGATAAATTATTGAACGCTAGTAATGTAGAGCGACTTTTGATTATTGTTAACATCCCTAAAGATGTAGATAAAGCTACCCTTCCGCCCCATTTCCTAATCTATTACAATTCTCCGAATGACTATTCATTTTTTGGAAAATTGAAGGACATTCAGCTGGAGAACGAATTGCGCAAAGACTATGACTTGCTCATTTGGTTTGGAAGTACTGAATTCAAAATATTCTCGTGGGTCAAAAAAGTACTTCTCAAAAATAAAATTGGTGTCGATTATAACGATCCTTTTTTTCACTTAATCTTGCATCCCGATTCGATTGAACCCGCGTCAATGCTGGAATTTGTCACCAAAACATTAACTAAAATAACATAAAATGAATTCTATTTTTAACGGCTCTGGTGTAGCTCTTGTAACTCCTTTTAAGTCTGATTTCTCTATTGATTTTGAAGCACTTAAGCGCTTAGTCCAACTGCAATTAGATGGCGGAACTGATTTTTTAGTCGTTCAAGGAACAACAGGCGAGTCACCAACACTAAGCGCTGACGAGAAATTACGCGTTTTGGAGACGGTGCAAGAAATAAATAACGGAAGCTTGAAAATCGTTTATGGTGTAGGAGGAAACAACACCTTGGCTGTTGGAGAAAGTTTCAAGAAAATTCCTGCTGGGGTAGATGGAATTTTATCCGTCTCGCCTTATTATAACAAACCAATTCAAAAGGGAATTATTGCACATTATCAGCACCTTGCGTCTTGTACCGACTTGCCGATTATTTTGTATAACGTACCCGGAAGAACGGGTTCGAATGTGTTTGCTGAAACCACCTTGGCGTTAGCTGAAATCCCCAACATTGTTGCGATGAAGGAAGCATCTGGAAACATGGAGCAAATCATGGAAATTATTCGTTTGCGTAAACCAGGATTTGGTGTTTTAAGCGGCGACGACGCCTTGACAATGCCGTTGATTGCGGCAGGAGCTGACGGGGTTATTTCTGTGGTTGCCAATGCTTTTCCAGAAAAATTTGGTAGAATGGTACACGCTTCCATACAAGGCGATTTGGAACTTGCGCGCAAAGAACACTACGATTTATTAGCTGTTACTAAAATGTTTTTTGAAGAAGGAAATCCTGGCGGAGTAAAAGTGGCATTAGCACAACGCGGCATTATGGAGGAAACCATGCGTCTTCCCTTACACCCTGTTTCCGAAGGACTTAGACAAAGAATTCAACAAGAAACAATTGCGTTACTGGCGAAAGGATAATTAGATTTTTTTACGAATACAAAAATAGAACGTTCTATGAAAGAAATAATTGGAGTTATTGGCGCTGGGACAATGGGGTCTGGAATCGCACAAGTTGCAGCTCAATTTGGTCATGAGGTAATTTTAATAGATGCAAATGCCGAGCAACTTGATCGCGCTAAAAGTAGCTTGGAAAAAACCTTGACCAAACTCGTTGAGAAAGAGAAAATATCGGCTGCAGAAAAAATTGAAATTAGTTCAAAAATTCGATATGCCACTGATTTGAACGAACTCACTTTTGCGAACCTTGTGATTGAAGCTATTGTTGAAGATATTACTATTAAACATACTGTTTTTAAAACACTTGAGTTGATTGTTGCTGACGATTGCATTTTGGCAAGTAATACCTCTTCTCTATCCATTGCTTCTATTGGTTCGGTTTTAAATAATGCGTCTCGTGTCGTTGGAATCCATTTTTTCAATCCTGCGCCTTTGATGCCATTGGTAGAGATTATTCCTGCGGTTCAAACAACAGAGGAAACGTTGACTAAATCGGTGGAATTGATCAAATCGTGGAAAAAAACGGTGGTAGTTTGTAAGGACACGCCAGGATTTATTGTCAACCGCGTTGCACGTCCATTTTATGGTGAAGCTTTGCGAATTTACGATGAAGGAATCGCGGATTTCGCCACAATTGATTGGGCAATGACCCATATCGGTGGTTTCAAAATGGGACCTTTTACTTTAATGGATTACATTGGCAACGATGTTAATTATGCAGTAACTGAATCGGTTTTTCAAGCCTTTTATTACGATCCTCGTTTCAAACCATCGTTTACTCAAAAGCGACACCGTGAGGCAGGATTTTTAGGAAGAAAGTCAGGTCGCGGTTATTATAACTACGCGGAAGGTAGCATCTTACCTACTCCAACCGAGGACATGGAATTGGGAACAAAAATCTTCAATCGAATTTTGTGTATGCTTATCAACGAAGCTTTTGACGCGGTATTCATGCAGGTAGCCAAAGCAGAGGATGTTGATTTAGCGATGACCAAAGGCGTTAACTATCCAAAAGGTTTATTGCAATGGGCGAAAGAAATTGGTTACGACAAAGTTTTGGCACAAATGGAAGCCCTTTTCGCTGAATATGGAGAAGACCGTTACCGACCAAATCCCTTGTTGAGAAGGTTTGCAAAGGGTTAATGTGCTAATTTTTTAATGAATAATGTGCTTCCCTCATAAAATCATAACAACCTAATCCGCATCGGCGGACATTCCCTCATAAAATTCTTAAGTCTAATCGACTTAACGCACTACTTCTTTCTGCAATCAACGTACTTTTTTAACCGTTAATCCATAAATCCTTGCATAAATTTGTTAAACGTGTTTCGGGATTTATTTCTAACTATATATTTGAACCATAAACTAAAAACAAAATGAAAAAGAGTTATTTGATTATTGGTGGAATTGTTGGATTCCTATTGATTATCTTCTTAATGTATCGCAATAGCTACAACACTGCTGTTGGATTACAAGAAAACGTTGACGAAAAATGGAGTAATGTACAATCGGCGTATCAACGACGTGCAGACTTGATTCCTAACTTGGTTGAAGTTGTTAAAGGTGCTGCTAACAATGAAAAGGAAATCTTAACTAAAGTTACACAAGCTCGTGCTGGGATAGTTGGAATTGGAGATGATATTCAAAACGCAAAAAATCCGCAGCAATTGGAGATGGCGGGACGAAAAATAAATACGGCCATTAATTTGGCTTTCGAAGCGTATCCTGCTATTCGTTCGACAGAGAATTTCCAAGGTTTACAAGTGCAATTGGAAGGAACTGAAAACAGAATCAACCGTGAACGCGATTTATATAACGAGTCGATTAAAGAATATAACAGCCACATTCGCGGTTTCTTCAATAGCATGTTTTTAAGTCGTGCTGAATTCCCGAAAAAAGAAGGTTTCAAAGCAAGTAAAGGTGCTGAAAACGCGCCGAATGTAAAATTCTAAAATGCTATCGGAAGCTGAAAAAATTGCTGTTCGTGATGCCGTTCGAGCAGCGGAATTAAATACAAGCGGAGAAATTCGAGTGCACGTTGATAGGGATTGTGAAGGCGATCCGGTTCAGCGTGCAGTTGAAGTTTTTGAAAAATTAGAAATGCACGCCACAGCTCTGAAAAATGGAGTTTTAATTTATGTTGCGTTTAATAGTAAAAAATTGGCGATAATCGGAGATTCTGGAATCAATGAAAAAGTTGAAGCTGATTTTTGGAACAGTACACGCGATAAATTGGTAAATGCTTTCAAATCTGGTGACTATGCGAAAGGAATTTGCGCGGCTGTGGAAGAAGCAGGTTTACGATTATCTAATTTTTTTCCAAGACAAACCAATGATAACAACGAATTATCTGACGAAATAAGCACTGGACTATGAAAGCGATTATCTTATTTTTAGTACTTTGTTTGTCATTTCTCAGCTTTGGACAATTTCCGAATCCCTATTCACCTCCAAGATTATACAACGATTTTTCTGTTGTGCCATTTTTAAATAGCACTGAGGCAAGTGAGTTAGAGTCGATTTTAGAGAGTTTTGAGAAAACCACGTCCAACGAAATCGCAGTCATCGTGGTGGACGATTTGGATGGAATGGAACCGTCGAGTTATGCTTTTGAAATTGGTGAAAAATGGGGAGTTGGAAAAGAAAAAGAAGATAATGGAATTGTAATTCTTATCAAACCTACTGAGAAAAATGGTGGTCGTCAAGTCTTTATTGCAGTTGGACGTGGATTGGAAGGTGCAATTCCTGACCTCACTGCAAATGATATTGTACAAAATGAAATTCTACCTGCTTTCAAAAGAGACGAGCGGTTAAAAGGACTTAAAAATGCGCTTACCGTTTTAACAAAATTAGCGAAAGGCGAAATCAACCATGCGAATTACGGCAAATCAGATGGTTCCGATTGGATTGGTGGTCTATTTGCTCTACTTTTTATCATTGTAATTGTTATTCTTGTTGTCCGCAAAGGTGGCCGAGGTGGTCGTGGTGGCAGCGGAGGATTTACAATTGGAGATGCCATTGTTTTCACCTCAATTCTTCGTGGTTTCGGTGGCGGATCTAGTGGTAGCTCAAGTGGAAGCAGTGGCGGCGGTTTTGGTGGCTTCGGTGGTGGAAGTTTTGGCGGTGGTGGAGCTGGTGGTAGTTGGTAGATTCAAATGAATAGATGCATAATTTAAGATTGAATAGAACTTGAAAACTACTCTTGCTCACAACGATAAAATTGCCAAATTAGTCTTCGCATCCGTTTATCCTCATTATGTCAAGAAAGTGACATCGAAAGGACGAACAATAGATGAGTTACACCAGGTAATCGAATGGTTAACAGGTTTCAACGAATTCAAATTGCAAGAATTAATTGAATCGAAAGTAACATTTAGTGCCTTTTTCGAGGAAGCTACAATTCATCCCAACGCCTCACTCATCAAAGGTGTAATCTGTGGTTATCGTGTGGAAGAAATTGAGAATCCACTCACACAAAAAGCCCGCTACTTGGACAAACTAATTGATGAATTAGCAAAAGGAAAATCCATTGAAAAAATTCTCCGAAGCAACCTATAAAGCTAAATTCATGAAGCATCTAATCTACTTTACATTTATCGCATTTTCACTGTATAGTTGTGTATCAGAAAAACCTGAATCAGTTGATTTTGAAGAGAATAAGGCTTTAATTGAAAATTATTACAAAGAATTTAACCGTCATAATTGGAAGAAAATGGCGGGTTTCTACACTAGCACTGCCCTTTTCAAAGATCCTTCACTAGGAGCAGGAATACATCGAATGAAGCAAAGTGATATTGTAAAAAAGTACTCCGAACTCGCTGAACTTTTTCCGGATGTTCACGATGAAATTATTTCGATTTACCCTTCAGGAAAAAAACATGTTATCGTTGAATTTATTTCCACAGGTACTGCACCTGACGGAACAAAATTTAAACTGCCAATTTGTACTATTTTCACAATTGAAAAGGGAAAAATCACGAAAGACTTTACGTATTACGACAATTTTTAATATCAAATCTCTGCATCAAACTCAAATTTCAAGCCGTCAAAAGCAGGAAAAACGTTGGGAGGAAGTAATTGAAGTATTTCCTCGTGTGTGCCAAATAGATGAGAGATGTGTGTCAAATATGTTGTTTCAGGTTGAATTTCATTGATGAATTCCAAAGCCTCCTCTAAATTGAAATGGGAATGATGTACAGGTACGCGTAACGCATTTACTATTAAGGTTTTAATTCCTTTTAACTTCAGCTTTTCTTTCGTTGAAATGGTCTTTGCATCCGTGATATAAGCGAAATCTCCAAAACGAAAAGCATGAACTGGCATTGAGGCGTGCATTACTTCAAAAGGAACAACCTTAAGATGGTTACCTAATACGAATGGCGTATTATCAATTAACTCAATTGCGATTTCTGGAATGCCGGGATAATCATTTCCTGAAAAAATATAGTGATATTCGCGTTTCAATGCTTCCAACACGCGAGTACTTGCGAAGACTTCCATTGGTCGCTTTTCCAAATAATTGAAAGCGCGAACATCGTCCATACCTGAAATGTGGTCCTTATGTTCGTGGGTGAACAAAATTCCTCGTAATGACTTCACTTTTTCTCGAAGCATTTGCGTTCTAAAATCAGGTCCTGAATCTACACAGTAATTTTCTCCATTGAAACTAATTAAAATGGATGCTCGGTTGCGGTTATCACGTTTATCAATCGATTGACAGACAGAACACTCACAGGCTATTACAGGAATTCCTTGTGACGTCCCTGAACCAAGAACCGTAATACATCCCTTCATACTAATTCCACAATTTTTAGATTTTGATGTTTGCGCAGCGCATGATTGATTATGGTTTTAATATCCTTATTTTCGGGTTGAAGATCAATATATCGCCTCCATTTATCAGCTGGTAAATTATTAAAATGAAACGGCGCGAAACCATACCCTTTAAAAACACCTTTCTCAATTAAAACCAAACTTTTCTCTGATTTTTCACGTCCCTTGTCCAGGATATAAAATGACTTTCCTTCAAAAGCAATGAGGTTAATAAATTCTTGAACGCGTCGATTATACGATTCCACTGACTCTTCTAGAACACAAGCGCCTTTACACTCTTGAATGGTGTAATGAAAACAGGCTGAAGAAGTTTTGTATAAATCACAATATTTTTGACACAAATTGTATTGGTTTACAATGCGCTCGAGATAACTGTGTCCTTCCTTTTTTGTCGTAAAATGGGTTAACGGTTCAGCAGTAGTTCGACCAACAGAAAGTACTTTAAGGTTCAAATACCCATTGTCGTCCTCAAAATCATATAACCCAAATGGGAATAAACTCTTACGCAATTGGCGGTTATACAAGGGTTTATGAATTTTCACTAATTCTGATTCGCGTAATAAAGCAATCAACTCGGAACCTGTTAACTCAAATTCAACACGTGCGATATCCTTTATCATTTGAGAACCTTTTGCTGTGGTGGTGTTTCGTAAATGTTGCTCAACTCGTTTTTTAATATTGATACTTTTCCCTATGTAAATCAACTTGTTAAAGGCATCAAAAAATTTGTAAACACCTGTACGTGTTGGTAAATTATCCAAATCTTCCAAGCTCAAATTAGGGTGGATAATTTTGGGATTGATTTCTTGCTGCACAAAATTCTTCAGTCCATTGGGATCTTTATTTAAAAGAATCTCGAATAATTTAACAGTCGCTAACGCATCACCTCCAGCTCGATGACGTCCTTCCACCTTGATTCCCAATGCATTTGCGATTTTCCCTAAACTGTATGAATCGTGGCCTGGTAATACGATGCGCGACGCCTTTACAGTACATAAATGTGGAAAGCGGAAATCGTAGCCCAATCGACGGTATTCACTTCGAATCATGCCGTAATCAAATCCAACGTTGTGCGCCACAAAAATCGAATCTTGACAAAATTCAACGATTTTTCGTGCGATTTCAGGAAAAGTAGGTGCATTTGCCACCATTTTATCGTTAATACCGGTTAGGTTCACAATGAAAGGTGGAATGGGCATTTGTGGGTTTACCAATGAGACAAACTCATCTATAATTTGTTGACCGTCATGTTTATAGAGGGCAATTTCGGTAATTTTCGAGTCCGAAGTTTTTCCTCCTGTGGTTTCCACATCGACGATAACATAATTCATGGCCACGAAAGTAGGAAAAGCCATTGGAATTTTATCGACTACAGATGGATTTCTAAACTCTATTTGAATGCTACACGTCTTAAAAATTGAATTTTGATTTTAAAAATATCCATCATAAATAATGTTACTGTATGTGTTTTATTAGAAATCAATGGATTTTACCTTTTAAGTGATCCTGTCGACAAAGCTGGTTACCTATATCAGCTATGCTTTGGTTCATTTTCAAGTTACACAAATACTCCTGCAGTTCCAATGAGAGTTTGAAAAACATTGATTTGGTAATTTTAGTCTTCACCAACATTGGGACAATTTTGATTTCGAAGGGGATTTTAAGAGCGTTAGGATCATTTATTTTTCTTTTATCGTTTATTCAAATTATGGCTAATAAGGTTTTAGTTATAGGAATACCAAAGTAGTGCCTTTATATTTAATCACTGTATTATATTAATTTTAACCAAAATAATCAATTGACTTCCAATGAAAACAATCGTAGCGCTTCTATCCATCTTCATGATTCATTACAATACCTTTTCAAATGATGGAGTGTTCTATGCTAAAGGAAACCAATTAGTACCAATTCAAGAAACAGAAATTAGTGTTCAAAAAGAAATTTTACATATTAAGAAAGTTGCTCAAAAATATTTTGAAATATCGGTGTATTATGAATTTTTCAATCCTGGAAATGAGAAGACAATAACCGTAGGTTTTGAAGCTTTTTCTCCACGTGGTGATGCAGACGGAGCTCCGAAAAATGGTGAACATCCGAATATGAGAGACTTTACCGTAATCATGAATAATGAAATCCTTAAGCACAAAGTTGCTTTCGTCCCTCACAATCAGTTTGTTAAAAATGGAAAAATAAATGAAGTTAAACTAAATCAACTCGATGGAGAAATTTCAGGAAACGCAGTGTGTTTTAACTATGTTTATTACTTCGAAGGAGTTTTTAAAAATGGTGTGAATATCGTAAAGCACACTTATAATTTTGACATATCGAAAGGTATAGCTTATTTTTATGATTTTGAGTATAATTTAACCGCAGCTAAACGTTGGGCAAACAAACAAATAGATGACTTTACCTTAATAGTTGATTTAGGTGAGCTTGAAACATTCTCAATTGATAAAACATTTTTTCATTCAGCAGATGAATGGACGATTAATGGAATTGGTAATGTTTCAGCATTAAAAGCAGATGATGAATGGGAAAAAGATGGGATTAAGTTTAATATCCAAAAAGGTATCTTAACTTTTCAACAAACTAACTTCAAGATAAATGGTGATCTATTCATCCATTCCAAAAGTAATTACTCATTCGAAAATCCAGATTTCATCTTCATCCCTTTCTCCTACCATTTTGATTATGTAATTCAAGAACCTACAACTGACTTTCAGAAAAAAGTGTTAAAGAATTTACCCTTCGCGCGGAGAGGTTATATTTTTAAGGATGAAGGGTTAAATAATTATTACAAAAAATACGACTGGTATATTCCAAATCCAAATTATAACCCAAAAGTTGAATTGCTAAACGAAATCGAGAAAAAGTGGATTGAAAAATGGAAATAACACCTTCGATTCTCTTCTTGACTTTAGTTTTTAGCATTCCACAATAATCCACACGTTTTTGTCTTGATCCGTTTTTGTCTTGATCCCGTTTTTGTCGTGATCCCTATTCTCGAACACGTTCGGAAAGGTCTAAAAGCAAAAAAGCACCTACCTTGCAGTAAGTGCTTTCGTCAGAGTGATTTCGCTGGGATTCGAACCCAGGGCCCATACATTAAAAGTGTATTGCTCTACCAGCTGAGCTACGAAATCATCGTTTTTGCGGGTGCAAAGATACGTGCATTTCAACGATATTTCCAAATAAAAAGCAGTATTTTTGAAAATAATTTTCAAATCATCATTAACTTACTGATAGTCAAACCTTGAAAAATAAAGTTTTTTTAATTGGAATGCCCGGTTCTGGAAAAACAACCATCGGGAAACGTCTTGCCGCTCTATTTCAGTGCGGTTTCAAAGATACCGATCAAGTAATTCTTGAAATGACAGGACTCACACCGAAAGAACTTATTGTTCAATTTGGTGAGGATGTTTTTCGTGAAAGAGAAAAACAATGCTTGCAATACCTTTTAGCTTCCAACGAAAACTCCATTATTGCAACTGGAGGCGGATTACCTTGTTTCAATAATCTTATTGACACATTAATGGAGAATGGAACGGTAGTCTGGGTTAATCCTCCCTTGGGGCATTTAATTAACCGATTGAAAAACGACACCTCAAGACCACTAGTGAACGGAAATGATATAGAATTTATTAAGACCCTTTTCACAACTCGAGAGCCAATTTATAAACGCGCACATTTGAACTTTTCAGGAAAGAAATCCGAAGTTCAAGAACTAGTAAATGCTATTAATTCGTTTTGGGAAAATCCCAGAAATTAATACAAGTCTTTTCTAAACCCGAAATTAAAAGTAAAAAATAAAGGCGAGTAAAGTCTAGTATTTTGAGCCAAGGTATTATTTGGAATTCCGAAAAGGGAATATTGACCACTTAAATCAAAGAATACTGTTCCAACCGCAGGGAAAGTATATTTTGCACCACCTTGTAATCCTAAACTCAAACTTATAATGTTCCCTTTTCGAATTTCCGTTGGATCGATTTGATAATCATTTCGCCAATCGAAGTTCGTTCCGCTTTCTACATCCGCATAATTTTTCTTCACTGTATTAAAAACCAACATGAAATTGCTTCCTCCATAAAGTGAAAAACCATTATCGTAATCGTTCATTAAATATTTTCGAGCTCCACCTTCCAAGGTGAAATAGTTCATATTATTCCAAGTATCTACCTGTTTGAATTGCGGCGAAGTAGTTTGATCTTTCGCAGTAACCGTTCCAAAATTGATTTGATCCTCTTTTCTTGGAAAAGTATAACATCCACGCGCATAGAAGGTTGCGTCATTTCCTTTAGGGATTTCAGCGCCAAAATTAAAACCAGTGAAGGATTTTGAAGACGAAAAACCATGAAAGGTCGATGAACCAGCATACAAACTAATTTGTGCTTTATAACCTGTTATTGAAGTTAACAAAACAATCGAGCAAACCACTAACTTTTTCATCTTCTAAATATTTATTATACATTCTTTATGGTGAGCTCCAGGAAGTATATTTAACCCCATCAGTAACTCATTAACACTTTCTTTCCCAACAAATTTAAACCTCTTTTTGAATTCCCGTACCCATTCGTCTAAATTTAACCCTTTTTTAGCATTTATCCACTCTCGAAAAGAACCAAATTCATCTTGTAACGCTAATATTTGTTTTGCATTGTATATAGCCGCTTCAATTTTTTTTCGATGCCGAATCACCCCTTTATCCGATAAAATACGCTCGATATCCATTTCAGAATAGTTGGCAATTCTTTGCACTTCGAAATTATGGTAAGCGATACGAAAATTATCGTACTTCTTCAATACACAATCCCAAGAAAGTCCAGCCTGATTCATTTCCAAAATCAAGCGCCCAAAAATCTCATTGTCGCTTTCGGGCATCCTTCCATGTTCTTTATCGTGGAACAAACGATGGACGTTATTTTCGGGTAAATTTCTGGCATAACTACAATAACTCATTCGGATTTGTTTTAGGAAACGAAATTATTGTAAATTTACCTCCAATTACAAAAAGTGAAAAAGCAGTTATATTTTTCTTTCGTTCTTGCTACTTTGTCGTTCATTGCCACCCGTGCATTGCAAGATGTTGGTTTTCAATATTTTTACGAAGAAAAAGCAAATAATTTTCACAAAGAAGAAGGAGAATTAGTTACTTCTGCTCCTCTGACGATTTATTCTTTACCGATGGGTTTGAGTTATTTGGAGGATATGAATTTTATTGATTCCACCTCAATTATTGGAAAAGATGAAAATGGAAATGTGCTTTTTGTGAATTTTCAAACTGGAATTTCTTCAAGAAGAAACCTATTAAATTCTGAAAACAAATTAATTGACATTGCGAAGGTTGATTCAGTTTATTTTCTTTTCGACGATGCCAATCAATTGCACGTAGTGAAGCAAGAATTAGATACTTTTAGTTTGGTTTCTACTCATGAAATTAATAATTCAGTAAAACCCGTAAGTGTTTGTTTACACGAAAACACGAAACGAATTCTATTTTTGAATGAAGCCGTTGAACACGAAGATGGTACTTTTTCAAGTAGTATTTATGGAATGACGACCAATTCTAAGGTGTTTCGTGAAAAACCAGTTTTTGAAATCCATCCTGAGGAAATTGAAAATTATGCGCTGGAAAACAACATTATTCTTCCTTTGATACCTGATTCTGAAACAGGAAAATCTGTGGAGAGATTAGCATTCCACGCCACTTCTATTTCTGTTCATCCTAAAACAAACGAAATCTACGTACTTTCAGACACCGATCATTCCATTGCTATCTTCAATCAATTTGGAGAAGTCGTAGGATTTTTTGTTTTGAATCCAATGCAATTTGGTCAGCCAAAAAGTTTGAGTTTCCAACCGAATGGCGATTTATTAATCTCAACTTGCTTCGGTTCCAATTGTAATATCGCAAAGGTTTCTTGGAAAAAAATGAATGCCAAAAAAGCGAATCAAAATGCGTTGTTAGAAGCGCTTACTAAACATTAAACTGATAAATTCGTTAACCAGTTTCGCCCTAAAGGACCAAGGTTAAACAGTAAATCTAAAAAAGATAAATTAGTCACAAAAGGTTTATCGTAAGTGAAAACTTGTTGATATTCCCGCATTGTTTTTCTGGCTAAAAAATCCAAATTTCTACAATCATCCGCAGGAAAATGCTCGTATTCTGAAGTGACAGTAAGGGTAAAATCTAAACCAAAAGCCTCCATCGCGAATTCTAACTGTCTTAAATTGCGCTCAAATAATTTTTCTTCTGAATCAAAAACTAAATTTCTGATTTCCAATTCATAATCTTCAAAGAATGGAGATGAAGCATACGCGCTTTCTATCGCACGCCAATGTTCAATTTGCCATTTGGTTGTATAACTAACCCGCTGATCTGCAATAGGTCGCTTTTTATCCTCATGGACAATAGGAACACTAAGTGAAAGAATTCCGTTCGCTGATAAAATTTCACAGCGAGAACGAATGGTTTGTTTTAAAAAATGTTCTTGTTTCTCCAATACGATTCGTTCTTTTCCAACACAGCTTTGGAGATAAAAGATGGATGGAAAATACGCTGTTGGCAATAGCGCCATTATCGAATAAATTTGAAAATTCGCTCAAAACGTATTCCTAAAAATGAATCGATATAAGCGCTTTTGGAGAACCAAACCAAAGAAGCACGACCGACTACGTGATCTTCAGGAACAAATCCCCAAACGCGTGAATCCGCTGAATTGAAACGGTTGTCTCCCATTAACCAATAATAATTCATTTCGATTTTATACGTATTGGTCTTTTTGCCGTCGATATAAATTCCATCTTTCTTTTCTTCTAGGCGATGTCCTTCATAAGCGGTAATTACTCGCCGATACCAAGCGATGTCCACTTTTCTAAAATCTACCACTTGACCTTTGAAAGGAACCTGAAAACGAGTAAAATCGGAAACGGTATTATTCACTTTAAAATCTTTCGGGTAATAATTCAAATTATCAATCGCATCAAACACATTGAAAGTTGCGTTTTTGTCATCACTATATTGCGGGTAACGAACTCGTTTTAAGCGGATTTTAAAATCTTTTTCGATTTGTTTTTTCTCGTTGCGGGTTAAGTTCATTTCATAGACTTCATTGTCCATGTCGTTAAAATCGTGACGTGAACCATCTGGAGCATTTTCCAATCCATAGCGGTTAAACATTTCCTCTGCAGACGGAAAAGTAACTTTCTTTTTAGAAATGTAATACTTCAAACACATTCCCGGAAAACGAGCTGCAGGTTTGTCATTTCGATACAATGTAGAATTTTTAATTTCCAACCAATCGCCCGGAATTCCAACGCAACGTTTGATATAGTTTTCTCTTTTGTCCACTGGACGCGCTATCAAACCACCGTGACGCATGCCATTTTCACCTCCAGGAAAAATCCCTTGTTCTAAACGTTTTCTTGCTTTATCTTTCCAAATGTATTGTTTGTCAATGTATTCCTGATAAACTTTTCCAATTTCTGAATTTAAAATAGAATCTTTTTCAACCTCCGTTTTATTCGTATTCGCCAATTTTGAACGCAATACTTCAACGTTATTTTGTATGTTCTTTTCGAGTTGAAATAGATAAAGTGCTTCGTTGTTCACTATTCCATGATAATCGTGTCCCATTAATCCATCTGGAACTCGGGGGTCAACGATTGAAGTATCACCAGAAGGATAATTGAACACCACGACATCATTCACTTGTACTTTACCAAAACCAGGAAGACGGGTATAGGTTCCCTTTTCAAAAGTAGTGTAGGAAGGAATGTTCAAATACGGAACTATATTGTGAACCAAAGGATAGGAAAGTGGAGTGACTGGAACTTTAGGTCCATACGCCAATTTATTTACGAATAAAAAGTCACCGACTAATAGGGTCTTCTCCATCGAACCCGTAGGAATTTGGAACGGTTCAAAAACATACGTCCGAATAATACTCGCTGCTACCAATGCAAACAATAAAGAATCGCCCCATTCTTTGATGCGCGATTTTGCTCCCGGGACCTCACGAGACATCGCACCGAATAGAAACGCCAATGCATGTCCTAAAAAAGGTAAACAAAGGAACAAAACAATATGATCTCCCCATTTACGGTCTTCCACTTCTTTGCCATTTAACCAATTCGTTTCTTTTCCAAAAATCGCATTTTCCTGCGTCGCTTTAAACGATAACAGATATGGGAAAAGGATTCCTTGAGCCGTGTCTATTGCGCTATTGTATCCAAAACGTCTTAACCAGCTGACATTCGCCACCATCCACATGACCAAATGTACTCCTGGAATAAGCATCAACAAGGCCCAAAAAGGCTTATTGCATGTCACTTTGAAAACAACCGCGTAGTTATAAATAGGAATTAACGCTTCCCACGACTTTCTACCTGCCTTTGGAAAACTTTTAAACCAAAGTGCAAAGTAGGGATGTAATAAAAGAAAAGTGTAAAAACAAATGAAAGCCATGATTAAAATTTTAGAACATCGGACATCGTAAAGATTCCTTTTTTATAGTGTAAAAATTCGGCGGCTATTACTGCGCCAAGTGCAAATCCTTTTCTACTGTGAGCTTCGTGGGTAATTGTAATTGTATCAATTTCAGAAGAATAACGAACTGAATGTGTTCCTGGAACTTCTGGTAAACGAAGAGCATCAATGGATAATATTGAATTATTTTCCAAATCACTATCCACGTTTTTCAGTTGCCATGAAGAATACAATTCGTGGTGAGCAAGTAAATCAGTTGCAAGAGAAACAGCCGTACCACTCGGCGCATCTAATTTCTGGATGTGATGAATTTCCTCAATAGAAGCCCTATATTCAGAATGATTCGACATTAATTGCGCTAGTCTTTTGTTTAGTTCAAAGAAAATATTGACACCAACGGAGAAATTACTCGCATACAACAAAGCACCATTTTTAGAAAGCACTTCTTCTTTTATCGCTGCTAAATGTTCACTCCAAGCAGTTGTTCCAACTACAATTGGAATAGCTAAATCCAGCGCTTTTTTGATATGAATTGGAGCCAATTTCGGTTGAGTAAACTCTATCGCAACATCAATACCGCCTGCCGAAGTAATCGAATCAAAAGGATGCTGAGAGGAAAAACGTTCCACAATTTGATGTCCGCGAGAGATGGCAATTTCTTCAATTGCTTTTCCCATTTTTCCATAACCAATCAGTGCGATATTCATTTTAGATTTTACAGTGAATTACAAAAATAAGATTTTCGAGAGTTGGTTGAAGTGTCTCATCGTTTAAAACTTAAGTTGAATGGAAAGGCCAACGGTTTTTCTGCTCATAATCGTAGGCGACCAGTTTAAACTAACATCATCAGAAACGTCGAATTTTAAAAAATGAGCTTCCACGCCAGCATCTAAAATTTGCAATCCATAAATAGCTGCTAATCCCAAAATGGACATGTCGCGCCAATCTAAATACTGACGATATAAAGTTAAAACGCCTTGACTGTCATATTCTTCCCAGGTCGAACTCGGAAGTCCACCATTCATCCGATTAGTGTATTCCTCTTTCAAACTTTTCTGCGTCAATTGATTGGAAACTAAAAAATAACTAGCGGCACCCAATGCGGTATAAATTAATGGAACCTTCCAATAAGCATTTTTGCGTCCAGAAGTATTCAATGAATTGTAAATTTGACCTCCGCCCGGAATGCAAGCGGAGTATAACATTGCCTTTTTGTACGGATGCTTCAAAGTATCCTCCTTCGGTGTTTCTTGTGTACGTCCGAAAAGAGTAATCATAATCGTTAGAACTACTGAAACAACAAATCTCATGGACGATTCAAAAGAGTCATAATGCGATCCAATTCTTTTTCATTTTTGAAATGCACCACTAACTTTCCGTTTCCTTTTGTTGTTTTTTCTAAACTCACTTTTGCCGCGAAAAAATCTGCTAAGTGTTTTTTAAATTGCTCTTGCTCTTTGGACAAGGTTCCTTTTTCCGCAGGCAAACCACCCGTCGAATCAGCTGGAACTCCT
This sequence comes from Bacteroidota bacterium, assembly GCA_039795265.1. Lineage (GTDB taxonomy): Bacteria > Bacteroidota > Bacteroidia > Flavobacteriales_D > Crocinitomicaceae > UBA952. The sequence continues at coordinate 87,022 of JBDKEM010000023.1, forward strand.
TTTGCCAACTGTTCAACGTCGCGTACTGACAACTGTTCGTTCTTAATCATCTCAAACGCTTTCAACTGTTCATCTACAGTCGCAATTGACAATAAAGCTCGAGCGTGACCCATTGAAATCAAATTATCTCGAACACCTGCTTGGATAGCATCTGGCAATTTCAAAAGACGTAAATAATTGGCGATATTGGAACGTGATTTCGCCACTTTTTCACTCAATTGTTCCTGTGTCAATTTACATTCCTCGATAAGACGTTGATACGAAAGAGCCACTTCGATTGCATTTAAATCTTCGCGTTGAATGTTTTCTACTAAGGCCATTTCCAACATTGTTTGATCGTTGGCCACTCGAACATAAGCAGGAACTTCCTTTAATCCAGCCAATTGCGCCGCACGAAAACGACGTTCTCCAGAAATTAATTGGTATTTATCAACGCCTTGTTTACGAACGGTTAGCGGTTGAATGACACCATGTATTTTAATCGAATTCGATAAATCTTTCAGTGCTTCGACATCGAAATTCGTACGCGGATTGAATGGATTCGCTTCAATTGTACTCACCGAAAGCATCGCAATTGAACCGATATTCACTCCAGTTGAAGACGTGACATCCGATGAATTTTGTAAAAGTGCACCAAGCCCACGACCTAATGCGGACGGTTTTTTATTATTAGTTGACATGTTTAAAATTGTAGTTTTTTGTCTTCAGCTTGAAGTTTGGTCATGTTATTTCGTTGAATCAATTCCTTCGCGAAGTTCAAATAATTCGTAGCTCCTTTTGAGATTGCGTCATACATAATGATGGTTTTTCCGTGACTCGCAGCCTCGCTTAAGGTCACATTTCGATGGATAACAGTATCAAACACGATGTCTTGAAAATACGTTTTCACCTCTTCAACCACGTTATTAGCATGACGTAAACGAGTATCGTACATTGTCAATAGCATTCCTTCCATTTCCAAAGTTGGATGTAGGGTTTGTTGCACGATTTTAATCGTATTCAACAATTTACTCAACCCTTCAAGAGCGAAATACTCACATTGTACGGGAATCATAATCGAATCAGCTGCCACTAACGCATTAATAGTCAGTAGTCCTAAAGAGGGTGAACAATCAATAAGAATGAAATCGTAATCTTCTTTTAAAGGCTTTAAAATTTCGCGAAGAATAAACTCACGATTCGGTTGATCAATCATTTCCACCTCCGAACCAGCAAGATCCATGTGTGATGGAAGTAAGTCCAAATTCGGATTTTCAGTATGAACAATTATGTCTTTAGGATTCACTCCAGCGGAGATACAATCGTATAAATTTTTATGCTCATTCGGATCGAAGCCTGTACCTGAAGTAGAATTGGCTTGAGGGTCAGCATCGATAATTAAAGTCTTGTATTCCAATGCACCAAGGCTTCCACCGAGGTTAATACTTGTCGTCGTCTTCCCTACTCCACCCTTTTGATTCGCAATTGCAATGATTTTTCCCATGTTGAAAATTGAAGGGTAAAGTTACGCTTAAGTTTTAATCTAAAAAGTGTCGAAGTTCACCTTTTTTGAACAACCTCGAAAAGACGCCTGAAAATGAAGGGAATTCTCATATTAAAAAAGAAAAATTGAACCATTCGAAATAATTAAAAATGTAGCCCATTAAATATCGGGAGAAGATTCGCGAATAAAAGTGTAGTGTTCAGCCCTGTGTGCCAGAATGGAATCCCGTTATAATTTTTATTCAAATAAAAAACGCCGTTCTTTATCAAAAACGGCGTCGATTGAAATTCTAAAATTGTGCTACCAAATCCGCGCCACTTTTTTCGATGTATTTCGCATTTTATCCCCTTCTTTTACATCAAAGGCTTCGAAAAATTCAGGACAATTTTTCAAGGGTCCGTTTACGCGGTACATTCCCGGCGAGTGCGGGTCGGTTGCGATGCGATTTTTCATTTCTTGATCGGTATATTTTATCTTCCAAAGTTGAGCATAAGCAATGAAAAAACGTTGTTCCGGCGTAAAACCATAACGTTTCTCTTGCCTTTTATATTCAGCTGTTAATCGGTAGGCGTAATAAGCCATCGTCAGTCCACCTAGGTCGGCAATGTTTTCTCCCATCGTTAAATCCGGGTTCACACAATGTCCTTCAATCGGACAAAATGCAGAAAAAGTTTCACCCAAAATCTGAGTTTTTTCCTCGAATAATTTTCGATCTTCTTCTGTCCACCAATTTTTGAAGGAACCATCAGCCGCGAATTTAGAACCCATATCATCAAAACCATGCGTAAATTCATGTCCGATAACCATTCCAATTCGTCCGTAATTAACCGCATCTTCCGCATTTTCATCAAAGAACGGCGCTTGCATAATTCCAGCAGGAAAAGCGATTTCGTTCAATAATGGATGGTAATATGCGTTGACCATGTGCGCTGGCATTCCCCATTTTGTTTTATCTACCGGTTGGTTTAACTCTTTGAAGTTCTTAGCAGTTGAATAACGACTGATTTCCTTATAATTCGCCAAGTAATCATCGGATTTGAATTTCAACATGGAAAAATCTTCCCATTTATCAGGATAACCCAACTTTCTACCGATTGCCGTCAATTTAATGATTGCTTCCTTTTTAGTTGTTGGTGTCATCCATTCTAAATTGTTGATGCGTTCTTTAAAAACAGCAAGCAGGTTATCCACCATTTCGTTTACCTTATTCTTTGCTGCAACAGAAAAATATTTGTCAACAAACGCTTTACCTAATAATTCACCGAATTCCATGTTCGTAATTTCGTCAATTGCGCTTTCATTCAACGGTTTACGTTCTTTTTTACCACTTAAAGTTTTTCCATAAAACTCGAAATTTAAATTCACAAAATCCTCTCCAAGATGACCTGCGTAATGATTCAAAAGATTCCATTCTAAATAATCTTTCCATACAGTGAGTGATTCACTTTCAATTAATTTAGCACAAGTAGAAACGAAATCAGGAACAGCAACGATAATAGAATCTGGACGAGTAGCACCGACCTTATTTAAATAATAATTGAAATCAAATGTTCCGAACAATTTAGCGGTTTCGGATAGGGACTTTTTAATATACGTTTTTTCAGGTTGACGCATTTCCGCTGGTGCTAAACAAGCCTGTGCCAAAGCATTTTCTATTTGAAGCACGTGTTCTGCTCCTTTTGCGCTCTCTTCTTCGCTTTTTCCAGAAAGTTTGAAAACAGCAGCAACATGTTTTTTATAAGCTGCGAGCACGTCTTTCTTGTTTTCTTTGGTGTAATAATCCTTGTTGGGAAGTCCTAATCCTCCTTGTCCAAGATAGGAAATGTGTTTATCGACTTGCTTCAAATCTTGCGATACACCGAAATTAAAAAGTGGTCCTAAACCGTCTTTGTGTAGTGAGGCAATCACCTCCACTAATTGATCTTTACTTTTCAAACCACGAATTAAATTCCGCTCAGTTTCAATACCTTTTACACCTTGCTTATTGCGCATTTCCATGTTCATGAAGGAAGAATAATAAGCACCTAAAATTTGGTTCTGACTACCTTGAGCGCCTTGATTTTTGGCGGCAAGTTCTAAGATCTCTGTCAATTTTCGTTTATTCTCTTGGTCCAATTCATTGAAACTGCCCCATCGCGATTCCGAGGCTGGAATTAGGTTTTCTGCTATCCATTTTCCGTTTGAGAATTGGAAAAAATCGTCTTTGGGAGAAACATTTTGGTCCATGTATTCTAAATTCACTGTCGAAGTCTCGTTTTTAGGTGCACTTCCACAAGCGTAAAAAAGGAGCAATGAACTGGCAATCAGTCCTAGTTTAATAGATGTTTTATTCATTTTTAGTTGTTATTTTCAGGTGTAAAAAGCATTTCAACATGCGGAATATTGTCTTCTAAGTATTCTTTTCCAGTGGAAATAAAGCCGTGTTTCGCATAAAATTTCTCCAAATGTTTCTGAGCAGAAATACGCACTGAAACCCTTCCAAATTCAGCTTTACAGAATTCCATACATTGTTGCATCAATTCGTGCCCTTTTCCCTCTCCACGAATTTCTTCATTGATAACAACACGTCCAATAGAAACTTCTCCGTAAGAAATCCCTGGTGGTAAAATACGCGCCGTAGCAACGATATTTCCCTTTCCATCACGACAGATAACATGATATGATTTCTTGTCTTTTCCGTCCAATTCCAAATAAGGACAGTTCTGTTCAACGACAAATGAACGAATCCTAACAGCCACTAAATCATGAAATTCTGAGGTTGAGAGTTCGGAAAAATACTTGATTTGATAATGTAATTGCATGGCTAAAAATAAAAACAAATGTTCAACAGTCCATAAAATCGGATTTAATTTTCGAAATCACAATTCATTTTTTTAGTGTCAGAACGAAAAGTTTAGTTCCTTTTGGTACATTTGTTGCTCGGAAACGAAAAAATTAGAAACTATGAAATCACTAAAAATTCTCCTTGCTAGTTTGTTGTTAAGTACAGCAGCAATGGCACAAGTAAAAACCGCTGAAGAAAGAGCGACTTTACAAACTGAAAAAATGACCCAAGAGTTGAGTTTGACAGCCGAGCAAAAAGAAAAAGTTTATACAATCAACGTTGGGATAAACAAAAAAATGGACGGTGTTCGTGCTTCAAACATGACTGAACAAGAAAAAAACAAGGCAATGAACATGAACAACGAAGCGCGTGACATGATGATGAAAGATGTTTTGACTGCTGAACAATATGAAAAATATTCAACTCGACGACCTGAAGCTGTTCAAATGAAAAAAGCAAAACCAAACGGTGCTGAATTAAAACAAGCCGTTGGTGAAGAGCCAAAAAAGAACTAAAAAACGCTCAATGACATATAAGAAGGATGGGAATTAGTTTTCTCATCCTTTTTTTGTGACTATGCTTTTCGATTCAAGATGAAGATTTACTGAAATTCACTTTCCAACCCGAATTTTGATTTTTTCGCTTTTCCTTGTCGGGAATCTGCTAACTTTGCGCCCCGTAGTTACCAAAATTATATATGTCCAATTCTACCAAATACATCTTCGTTACAGGCGGGGTAACGTCTTCCTTAGGAAAAGGTATCATCTCAGCATCGTTAGCAAAACTATTACAAGCACGTGGTTATACCACTACCATTCAAAAATTAGATCCATATATCAACATCGACCCAGGGACATTAAATCCGTATGAACACGGCGAATGTTTTGTAACCGATGATGGCGCTGAAACCGATTTAGATTTAGGCCATTATGAACGTTTTTTAAATGTTCCGACTTCCCAAGCGAACAATGTTACGACTGGGCGAATTTATCAAAGTGTCATCGAAAAAGAACGACGAGGAGAATATCTAGGTAAAACCGTTCAGGTCATTCCGCACATTACCGACGAAATCAAAGAACGTATCCAATTGCTTGGTCAAAAAGGTCAATTTGATATTGTGATCACGGAAATTGGTGGAACTGTTGGTGATATTGAATCACTTCCTTACGTGGAGGCAGTACGTCAAATGTTGTGGGAATTTGAAAACGATTGCATTGTGGTCCACTTGACTTTGGTTCCTTACCTTTCTGCTGCAGGAGAATTGAAAACAAAGCCGACACAACACTCCGTAAAGCAAATGATGGAATTGGGTGTGCAACCTGATGTGCTTTGTTGTCGAACGGAACATGAATTAGATTTAAACTTGCGTCGGAAAATTGCAAAATTCTGTAACGTTTCCATGAATGCGGTAATTGAGGCGCGAGATGCAGATTCTATTTATGACGTACCACTTTTAATGCAAGCCGAGGAATTGGACAAAGTGGTGCTTGAAAAGTTGGGTTTACCAAAACGATCTACGCCAGATTTGACCAATTGGAAGAGTTTTTTAGACCGTTTAAAACATCCCAAAAGTGAAGTGAACATTGGTTTAGTGGGCAAGTATGTTGAATTAAAAGATTCATACAAGTCGATTTCTGAAGCATTTATTCATGCTGGGGTAGCCAATGAAACAAAAGTAAATCTTCGGTGGATTCATTCTGAAAAGTTGTCAAAGGAAACGATGGAAACGGAATTTGAAGGTTTGGACGGAATTTTAGTTGCTCCCGGTTTTGGATCACGCGGAATTTCAGGCAAAATCGAAGCCGTTCAATTTGCTCGCGAAAACATGCTTCCTTTCTTTGGAATTTGTTTAGGAATGCAATGTGCTGTAATCGAATTCGCTAGAAATGTTTTGAACTTAGAGGACGCGCATACCACTGAAATCGCCGAAGAAACAAATCACCCAGTTATCTCTATGATGGAGGAACAAAAATCAATCTCCAATTACGGTGGAACCATGCGTTTGGGTGCTTATAAATGTCAATTGCGACCGAAATCAAAAATCGCAGTTGCATACCATACAGAAGACATATCAGAACGCCATCGACACCGTTATGAATTCAATAGTAGTTATTTAGAAGAATTCGAGAAAAACGGAATGATCGCCACAGGAAAGAATCCAGATACAGGTTTGGTTGAGGTAGTTGAAATACCGTCACATCCTTGGTTCGTTGGTGTTCAGTTTCACCCAGAATATAAAAGTACAGTCGATAATCCACATCCTCTTTTTGTGGCATTTGTTAAAGCAGCGATGCAACATAGTAATCAAAAATAGAAATAAGTTAAGTTAGAAATGGATAGAAATACCACCATTGGTTTAGTGTTAATTGGTTTATTATTAACCGTTTTCTCAATAGTCAATCAACCTTCAAAAGAGGAAATTGCAAAACGTGAAAAAGCACAAAAAGCGCAAGCATTAAAGGCAAAAAAGTCAGAAGAAAAGGCGAAGAAACTGAAGAAAAAAACTTCTTCCAATTCAGCTGTATCGGCTGAAACTCCTGTAAGCTATCGTTCCGACTTCAAGGAACAAATCGTGGCCTTGGAAAACGAAAAATTACGTATCGAATTCACCAATCGCGGTGGAATGATTTCAGCAGTTTATTTAAAAGGGTTTTCTTCCTATTCTAATTTCGCTAAAAATAACAAAAAAGCTCTATGTCTTTTTAAGGCGGGGGATGCTGTCAATCAGTTGATTATTCCAACGAAAAAAGGAAAAATCTACACAGGAACACTTCCCTTTGAAACCAAAGCTACCTCTGACTCGAAATTGGAAATGAAATTTGAATCAGAAGAAGGAAGTGTTACCCAAAAATACCAACTCAACAAAGGTAAATTTGATCTTGATTACAAAATTGCAATTTCTGGCTGGAAAGACGTGTCTCGTAAAAATATAGGGTTTTATTGGAAAGCCGATTTGTTAAAAACTGAACGTTTGTTCAGCGAACAACGACGCATTAGTACGGTTTGTTATGAGCAAAAAGAACAAGGATTCAACTATTTATCCGAAACATCAAACGACTACTCGAATGCGGAAGATGATATAAATTGGATCGCTTTCAAACAAAGTTATTTCTCAGCGATTTTGAAACCGTCCAAACCATTTTTGAAAGACGGAACAAAAATTGCTATCGAGAACTATAAGGAGGGACACAAAAAACAATGGACGCATCTCAAAAAATATCAGTTAAGAGCGACACCTCAATTGGTTAATGACGAGCTTTCTTTCAATTTGTATTTCGGACCGAATGATTATCAAGTTTTAAAATCCTACGATTCTAACTATGATGATATTTTGAACTTAGGTTGGGGCTTGTTTCGTTGGATTAATTTATATGCCGTTCAACCTATCTTCGACTTACTCATCAATAACGGAATCGGAGCAGGAATCGCAATCTTATTGTTAACCTTGATTCTGAAAACAGTGCTCATGCCGGTTCAATGGAAAATGTTCGTGTCTTCCGTAAAAATGCGCATTTTAAAACCTCAAGTTGATGAATTAAATGCGAAATACCCTAAGCCAGAGGACGCGATAAAAAAACAAACAGAAATGATGACCTTGTATCGCGAGTCAGGTGCTAGTCCATTGGCAGGTTGTTTACCAATGTTGATTCAAATGCCAATTTTGTTAGCTGTTTTCCGCTTCTTCCCTACCTCGTTCTCACTTCGTCAACAATCGTTTTTGTGGGCAGAAGATTTATCTTCTTATGATTCAATATGGGATTTCGGATTTTACCTTTGGCCTTATGGTGACCACGTGAGTTTGTTCACATTATTAATGTCAATTACAACCTTGGTGTACACCTTCATGAATTCCGGTAACATGCAACAACCGCAGCAACCAGGGATGCCAAACATGAAAGTGATCATGTACATTTTTCCAGTAATGATGATTTTCTTCTTCAACAATTATTCGGCAGGTTTGAGTTACTATTATTTCATTTCCACCTTGATTTCAATTTTAATGATGGTGATTATCAAACAATTCTTTGTAGATGAAGAAAAGTTACGCTTAAAAATGGAAGAGAAAAAAGCGGCATCAGCTGGAAAAGAAAAGAAGAAATCCCGTTTTCAAGAGCGTTTAGAAGAAATGCAACGCAAACAACAAGAAATGTTGAAAAACAAAAAGAAATAAAATGAAGTTTTTTATTGATACAGCCAATTTAGCAGAGATTAAAGAGGCGAACGATTTAGGAATTTTAGACGGTGTAACTACAAATCCGTCCTTGATGGCAAAAGAAGGAATCACTGGTTACAACAATATCATGGCTCATTATGTTGCGATTTGTAACATCGTTGATGGACCTGTTAGTGCAGAAGTGATTGCCACTGATTTTGAAGGCATGGTTAAAGAGGGAGAAGCTCTAGCAGCTCTACACCCAAACATTGTTGTTAAAATCCCGATGATTACCGAAGGAATTAAAGCCATCAAATATTTTACCTCCAAAGGAATTCCGACAAATTGTACCTTGATTTTTTCCGCAGGTCAGGCTTTATTGGCTGCAAAGGCGGGTGCGACCTACATTTCTCCGTTCCTTGGACGTTTAGATGATGTTTCTACTGATGGTTTAGCCCTAATTCAACAAATTCGAGTGATTTACGATAATTATGGTTTTGAAACGCAAATTTTAGCCGCTTCTGTTCGTCACCCAATGCATATCATTCATTGCGCGGAAATTGGTTCAGACGTGATGACAGGACCCTTGAAAGCGATTAAAGCTCTTGCTAATCATCCTTTAACCGATTTAGGGTTACAGCAGTTTCTTGCTGACCACGCAAAAGGAAATCAATAAATGCTGTCCAAAGAGGAACGCAAAGAACGTAACGAACGATTTTGGGCGGACTTCAAAGAGGCCATGAGAAAACGTGTTTCGGTATCAGGAAGACGTGTCAATTGGGCAACTTATCCAACTGAAGTAAAAGACACTTATCTCCGCTTAATTTGCGACGGACGAATGACAGCAGTTTGCTACGATATACAGTTTCGCGATGATGGAGTTCGTGCTATTTTCTGGGAACAATTAGGAGAATTAAAGGCTGTAATGGAAAAATCTATGTCTCAAAAAGGGGAATGGTTTGAGGATTTTCCTACGATTGACGGACGTTTAATCAACCGCATTTGTTGGCAATTGGAAGAAAAAAACTTTTATCGCGATGAGGATTGGCCTGAAATACACTCATTTTTTCGTGAGCGACTTATCGAATTTGACGCGTTTTATCAGGAATACAAGGATATTCTAATTGCATTAGTGGACTGAAATTTTTGGTGTCCACCTAATTTTGATTACAACCATATTTAAAAATCCTCGTCGTAACTGGAATTCAACACAGCCAATTTTTGCTACTTTTACCTCTCGATGCGTCTAATTGTTACTATCATTTTCGCCATCTTTTACATTGTGGGTTTATACATTCACATTAGTAGAATTCGAGTTTTGTATCAAGAAGCTACTGACAAAGAAAATCCAAAATGGGACATCGACGAAATTTATGTTATCATTTTTAAAACCATTTTTTTGTTTGGTTTAGCGCTGTATCTTTTTATACGAATGTTCTATTTTTGTTAGCTGAAATTCAAACTCAATATTATCTTTCCCACAAAAAAAACCTGAAATTCAATTTGTTTGTCTGTACTTACTTTATAGACTTATTCAAAAGAGATCACAAGAATTCCAATTCAGGTTTTGCACTGTAAATACTTGATTTTCCTGAAAAATAGTATGCCACAAAACAAGCCAACAATAAATATGGAAACGATATTCCACCGAACAATTCAACGCCCATTATCGCTGCGGCAAAAGGTGTTTTTGTAGCTCCAGCAAAAACCGCCACAAACCCCATTCCTGCTAGTAGTTCCAGAGGTAAACCTAGCAATACGCTTAAGGCACTTCCAAGTGTGGCACCGATGAAAAACAAAGGCGTTACTTCTCCCCCTTTAAAACCGAATCCAATCGCAAACGCGGTAAAAAGCAATTTTATCAAAGGAGTTGAAAACGAAAATTGTTCCTTAAATGCATTTTGAATCGTTGGGATACCTAAACCACAAAAATCATGTCCACCAAAAACGACGATTATCACTGTAAAAACCAATCCAGCTAAGGCCATTTTCATGGGAACATTTAAAGCAATTAATTTGGCTAATGACTTGATAAAGTGTGTAAAATGTATAAAGATTACAGCCCCAAAACCAAAGATCAATCCAGCTAAAAGCGTCCAAACAAAAGTCAATGGTGACCAAGCAGGAATACTTTTAATAATGTAAACGGTATGTTGAATCCCCCACCAATCGCAAACGAAATCCGCTAAAAAAGCAACTAAAATCACTGGATATAAGTTTTTTAAGTTCCATCGTTTGAAAAGGAATAATTCAAAAGCGAAAACCAATCCCGCAATTGGCGTCCCGAATACTGCAGCGAATCCTGACGAAATGCCCATTAAGAGTAAGGTTTTTCGATCAAAATCTTTCCAAATAGCAAGTTGAGATAAATTTGTTGAAATAGCCGTTCCCAATTGTACTGCTGTACCTTCACGTCCGACCGATGCACCGAAAAGATGCGAAACCCATGTAGCCACTAGCACAAAAGGTCCTAATTTCCAAGGAATAGTTTTCTCCTTTTGGTGAAATGCATCGAAAATCAAATCGTTTCCCCTTCCCTCCTCTTTTCCATATTTGGAATAAAGATATCCCGTAAGCCATGCTCCAAAGGGTAGCAACCAAAGCAGCCACTCATTTGAAGTTCTTAATTCAGTAACTTCCTCTAAACCCCACAAAAACAAAGCACAACCCGACCCTACCAATGCTGCTGTGGTGATAGAAACAATTCCCCATTCAGTCAAGTACTGCAAAAAATTAATCGATACTAATTCCAGCTTAAATTGCTGAAAAAGGTCTTTTATTTTTTGTTTCACAAGGGCAAAGATAGCGAAAGAATAGAGGAGATTTATTTCATCCCCAACTCTATCCCGTATATCAACGTGTGGATGATTTTAATATGAACTTCTTGAATGCGGTCAGCATATCCATTATGCGCTACTCGAATTTCTAGGTCTGCGAGTGTGGCTATTGTTCCGCCCGTTTTTCCTGTTAACGCAACGATAGTCATACCCTTTTGCTTAGCTTCATGAATGGCGTTAATAACGTTCTCCGAATTACCAGAAGTTGAAATTGCTAAGAGTACATCTCCAGAATTACCCAAAGCTTGCACAAAACGCGAAAAAACCTTGGCATAGCCGTAATCATTGGCAACACAACTCAAATGTGACGGGTCAGAAATCGAAATCGCAGCTAGTCCCGGACGATCTTCTCTGAAGCGACCACTCAACTCTTCTGCGAAATGCATCGCATCCGACATCGAACCGCCGTTACCACAACTAATGATTTTGTTACCTGCTTTCAAAGCAGCAACCATAATCGTTGTTGCTAAAGCAATTTTCTCGATGTTTTCATCCGTCGAAAATGTGTTTAACACCTCGGCAGCTTCATTAAATTGTTGCCAAATGGAATCTTTTAATGTACTCATTTTTAATTCTTAAATGTAAACTTTCGTTGTAACAAATAACTGATTATGACCACGAAAATGGTAGAAATCACATTTCCAATTGATGGAAAAAGACCAAAATACTCGACGAATAATTTTAACAATACCCAATTAACGAAGGTTGAAATTATGGCACTCATCCCATATCGTAAAAATTGCGTTTTCCCTGTTAATTCACTTTCAGTAAAAACAACATATTTTAACATCACAAAACCATAGAAAAATGAAAAAACAGAACAGGTGAACGACGTAATTGAATGGGGTTCAAATGCCAAACTCAATGCTGTCAAATGAAATACTCGTGCTTGAAACACAAAATGGTAAACAAAATAAAAAAGTACCCAACTTAACAACATGTTGGAGGAACCGACTGCTGCATAGTAATAGGTTTTCTTGTCAAAAATTCGCGAAACAAGAGGATAAAATATATCTAATACTTGATGAACGTACTTAGTCATTGATGGAAATTTCTATTTCATACCCCGTGTGTTTGCGCAAATTCAGCACCGTATTTTCATCAAAATATAAATATTGTCCACGGATTCCAGTCAACTTCCCTCCTACCGCGTCTACTTTTTCAAAACTTGTGGAATTTACTTTTTCCGGATAATTCAAAACAGGGTAATTGAAGTTAAAAATCTGATCATTTTCAGACCAATAAGCACCCAAATCAGCAGGCAGTTGTTCGTGAATATTCCATTTTTCAAAGACCAAATCAATGGTTTCGTCTTGAATATCACGCAGCATATTTTTCCAATTTGTTTTATCCGTAAAATAGGATTTCATCGCAACTTCAATTTCTCCAGCTAATTGACGATATGGCACTTCTGCTAAAAGAACCGCTGAACGTGCACCTTGATCCATCCAACGTGTTGGTACTTGCGTCGCTCGTGTAACACCAACCTTAACGACATCGGTCGCTGCTAGGTAAACATAGTGTGGTTGAAGATGATTGGCTTTTTCAAATTCCACATCCCTTCCTTTTCCGAGGTGCGCTTCACACAATTCTGGACGGATTATACACGGACTTGCAGCAGCAGCGGTTGTGAAACACGTGTAGCACATTCCTTCACCGAAAGAGTTTTTGGTTTGATTGCCACAATTGGAACAGAAAATTCGTCCAGTCCAAGTTAATCGAACGGAACTCCCAACAAAATCATTCATGCACCATTTTTCGTCCTCCAACCGCAAGTGATAAACCACTTGTTCGTCCTCTTCCCTCCATACAGTTTGCATTTTCGTAATTAAGCAACGACTCATTCAGGAAGAATTTGCATTTTGTCCGCGAAATGATAACAATAGTCACGTAAATCCTCAGCGATGAGATGTTCACCTGTAGCGCGTTCAAAGGTATCCGCCATGGTGAGTAAAGTTTGGTGAAAAAATTGTTTCATTTCTTCAACAGTCATTTCCTTGGTCCACAAATCAATTTTCATGGTATTTTTTTCTGTTTCGTCCCAAAGAGACAAAAGAAATGCTTTTGCTGGTGATTTTTCCACTCCGCCGTCGTTGGCAGACCAATGCATTTTCAACGGTAAACCGTTTTCGTTTAAGCCAACTTTAATGGCGATTTCTGAGGTTTTAGTTATTTTATCTTCCATAATTTGAATCACTTATAAGATTGCAACAAGGTATTATAAGGAAGTGCAATCAATTCTTTTAATGTCGGTTCGTTTTCTTCACAGTACTTTTTAACGATGGTGTAGCCCATAAATTGTCCAATACGATCGGGACTTTCGTCAGGTAATCCAATGGTGAAGGGCCCTTCATTGAGCAAGTGAACCCGCGTTTCTTCGTCTGTTTTGAACAACATTTCTTTGTCCACTAAATAACGCCAAATTGATTTCTCTGAATTCACCGCCCAATCATATTGCTTTTGGTCGTAACGCAGAATCGTAGCTTCGTCGATTTCAGGCAACAATTGACGTGTAATGAAAATGATTTTACCCCATCGCATCATTTCACTAGCATAGTTTTCAGTGGTTTCTTCTATATAATTTGTCATTAACCAAGCCGCGAGCACATCGCGCTCAACGTAACGTTTGTCCATGCCTTTTTTAATCCATGCGTAAAAATGTTGTCCAGGAAGTTCTTTGATAACTTGAGCATTTTCACCTAAATAACGTTCTACTCCAATCGCTATTTCCTTTTCTGTCGAAAAAACGCTAGCCGTAAAAAGGGAATTTATAAAGAAGATACTTTCAGGAACTTTTCCTTTTGGAAAATGAACTTTCAAGCGTTTGAAGGCAGCAATTAAATTTGATTTCACTTGATTTTTATTCCACTTTTCAATCGTTTTTTCTAAGCGTTGAATGTACTTATCTTCTTTAAATTCAATTGTTTTGCGAATAAAAGTTGAATCGGGTTTCAAAGGAATTCCTAAGCAATGACCAAAACTAAAGGCCATGATTTCGTTGTGCGTTCTTACATAGGTGGAATGATGACATAATAGTTCCTTTTCGTTGGAATGATATACCAATGAATCCATATTCACGAAGCTCAACTTGAGTTTCACGTTATCGATGTCCACTTCATAAGGATCGGAACTACATGAAGTTATTAACATTAAAGCACCGAAAACCAAGGAAAGTGACCACAAACGCATGTTGAACAATATTGAGTATTTTTGCCAAAAATAATGATAAAAAACCCAACACATGAAAAGATTAATTGACCTTAAAATTGCTTTGGCTGGGGTATTGCTAGCGTCGAGCATCACAGTATCTGCACAGGATATTTCAGAAAAAAGAGTACAAGCAGGATTAACAACCAACCTTGGAATGAACCTCATAACCATGGGAACAACACGAATGGACGCTTCAGGAATTGGTGGTAATTTTAGTATTGGAATCGTGATGCACAGTGCCTTCAAGTCATCAAAAAACCTAGGAATAGCAACAGGATTGGATTTTGATTTCGCAACCCAAAAGTATTCTACCAAGGTTCCAACATTTTACAGATACAGTGACACCGACATTTTGAAAAAAGAAGATAGTGGTGGTGATGTATTTTCACTTACGGATCGTGCTCAAAAGTCAACTTACATCACTGTTCCTTTAATGTTATTGTTTAGAACAGATTTTATTGGCGACTTCCGTTATTTTGGAAAATTCGGTTTGCGCAACAGTTTCTTAGTGGCAAGTAAATTCAACGACTACGGACAAATTTTTGGAAATACCGGAATGACGGAAAATACAGGAATGAAATCTCCAGGAGAAGCATTTTTGTACCAAGGTTCTGTTGGTTTATCTGCGGGTGCTGAATGGAATTTCTCCGGCTCTACTGCACTTGTCGTTGAAGGTGGATACTACTACGGCGTTACACCACAATATTTAGATAGAAAAGAAAACAAAAGAACACTTTACACGGTTGATAGCGCATTTCAACCTGTTTACTATTCAAACAAATCGACAATGAGTCAAATTTTGTTCAGAATTTCATTGTTATTTTAATTCAATTTTACTTGAAAGAAACTGTAGATTATATCGTTAACTGGCTTTCTGACTATGCGCAGAAGGCCGGTTCTAACGGATTTGTGGTAGGGATTTCCGGAGGTATTGATTCTGCTTTAACCTCAACTTTGTGTGCAATGACGGGAAAAAAAACGGTGTTACTTAACATGCCGATTCGTCAAACTAAAGCAGAATACGACCGCGCTCAAGAACATATCGCCGATTTATCAAATCGATTTGTAAACGTTAATTCATTCGAAATAAATCTCACAGAGGTGTTTGAACAGTTTGAAAAAGTGATGCCTTTTGCTCTCGATGAGAATTGGCTCGCTTTGGCAAATTCGCGTTCTCGTTTGCGGATGACCACACTCTACGCGCTAGCACAACAACAAAATTGCCTCGTTGCAGGAACTGGAAACAAAGTGGAAGATTTCGGAATCGGTTTTTTCACGAAGTACGGCGATGGTGGCGTTGATTTAAGTCCAATTGCGGATTTAACCAAAACAGAAGTATTTCAATTGGCGAAGTTTTTAGGAACCGTCAACAGTATTTTAGAAGCAAAACCAACCGACGGACTTTGGCCAGATGGTCGTAGCGACGAAGACCAAATCGGTGCTACTTATCCCGAACTGGAATGGGCGATGTCCGTGGATAAATCAATTTCAGACACAAGCTCTCTTTCTCCTCGTGAGCAAGAAGTGTTACGTATTTATAGAAAATTCAACCGTGCGAATGCACACAAAATGAACCCAATACCCGTTTGCATCCTTCCTGACACCTTTCGTTTTTAACCTATGATTTTTCGTGCGATAGCTGTTTTTCAGTGTGTGTGTTTACTTACTTTTTCGCTTTCAGCTGGAAAAATTGAAAAAGGATTTCAAGCACTTTCCAAAAAAAACTATTTCGACGCCGATTATTACTTTCGAAAATCCTTAAAAAAGCATCGTGCTTTGGCAGCTTATGGCCTTTCCGAACTTTTCTTGAAATCGGACTACCGGAACTTAGATAGTGCGCACAAATACATTTTGATGTCAGAATCCAATTTTGGAGTTCTTAGCCCCAAGAAGAAGCAAAAAATTCAGCAAAAACTGAAAATCGATTCTCTTGCAATCGACAAACAAAAACACCTTATAAGCAACGAGATATTTGACTTCTATAAGCAACAAGCGAAAGAAGCATTATTCATTGATTTCCTAGCAAAAAACACTTGGTCAGATAAAATTCCGTCGGCTATTATTTGGCGGGACTCCTTAGCCTTTCAAACTGCGGAAAAAGAAAACACCTCAGCAGCTTTTCAACTTTTCCTACAAAAATATCCTGAATCGAACTGGAAAACGCGTGCTACCACAAAATTTTTGGATTTGCAATACGACGAATTTGCACGCAAACAAACACTTTTTGCCTTCGAAGAATTTTTGGCTACTTTTCCCAATAACCCCCATGTCGCTGATGCTGAAAATGAAATATATCGCTTAGCAGTACCGCATAAAATTATCGTTCAATATCATGCATTTGTAAAATCATATCCTACAAATAGAAACGTAAAAGATGCTTGGCGGGCGATCTACAAATTGTTTGTGACAGAATATTCGTACCAACGCATCCAAGAATTTTTAACGGAATATCCAGAGTATCCATTCCGAAAAGAGTTGGAAGAAGATTTGAGTATTTTCAATTCCGTATATTTCCCTTTCATGCGCAATGGATTATACGGTTACATGGACAGCGAAGGACGGACGTTAATTCAACCACAATATGAAACCGCCTATAATTTTCAAGACGGCATTGCAGTAGTTGCTAAAAACGGAAAGTGGGGACTCATTAACAAAAAAAATCAAGCTTTAATTGACTTTACTTTCGACGAGATTTCAGAATTTGTGGACAACCGTGCAGTGGTTACCTTAAACAATAAACAAGGATTGATAGACCGTTCAGGCCGTTTAGTTGTTCCGCCAGATCAAGAGGATATTCTCTCATTGGGTAGCGATTTAATTGCAATTCGTTTGAAAGATGATGTACTTTATGGATTGTATAATCTCAACTTTGAAATTGTGAACACGAACCGATTTTTTGAGGTAAATGCTTTTCAAAAAGGAATTTCGATTGTAAAAATGGAAAACGGTTATGGTTTATTGTCCTCCAACGGGAATTTGGTTCAATCTGGCTTTTATGAATCTTTACGGGCGTTTAACGACAGTATATATGAATATGTTGTTGCTGGAAAAAAAGGACTAATGCTCACGAATGGCCAAAAGCTCACTGAAGCCATTTATGATGAATTTTCACGCTTCGATGCTAGCGGACGTCAATTGCTGGCCAGACAAGGAACACAATTAATTTACCTTAACGAACGAGGACAACGGTACTTTCCTTATCCTGCTGAATATTTTTCAGGCGCCTTGGAAACTGCTCAATTTTATAACGGGATTGCGATTTATCGGAAAAAAGGAAAATTCGGTTTGTTCGACCTAAACAATAAAGAAGTTTTAAAGCCTACTTATGACCGTTTGGGACGCGTTGGACCTGCTGTTCCCGCTCAAAAAGAGGCTAAATGGGGCATCATTGATTATAAAGGTAGAACCATTATACCATTTGAATTCGACCAAATTGAAACCCTTCCGAATTACGGTTATTTAATGGAAAAAGCAGGAAAGTTAGGTTTTTATGATATTAATTTCCGATTGGTTTTGGGTACAGAATACGATATTATTAAAGTCTTTGAGAGTGATTTTTTACTGGTTTCACAAAATGAAAAATACGGACTGTATACTATTAAAGGCGAACAATTATTGCCGTTTGAATACAATGCCATTCAAGTTTTTGAAAAGGATTGCTTAATTTTAACGAAGGATACCGAAACTGCATATTATTATTTGCGTTCTAATTTGTATCTGAAACACGAAAGATGAAAGGACTTAACAGCAAGCCAGAGCATTTTTTTTGGGCATTAATTGCTGCCTTTTCGGGTTACATTCTCATTTTTGTTTACTTCCAAATCTCGTCATTCAAAGAATTGGTTCCTATTGAAAAGTTCAATAATTACTCTAAAATCGTAGATCCAAAAGACGAAGAAATTCAATTAAATCCTGACCAAATCGAAGTGCCGCAAAACATGAATAACGGCAACTTGACGAACGTTGCGCGGGATTTAAATGATAAACGAAAAAAGTCCAACGACAATTGGTCGCAAAACGAAAATAATTCCAAGGATCCAGCTCAATCTGCAAAAGACTTTGAAAAACAATTGTTTGAAGAAGCTGGTGGAGCCAAAGAACGCGAGAAAATCCGTCGAGAAATGGAAGAACGGAAAAAGAATCAAGAAAACAACTCCAAAAAACCAACGAATTCCCCAAACAATTCCTCTGGTAGTAGTAGTCAATATGCTGGAAATGTGATGGTGGAATTTAAAGTTGGTAACCGAACCGCACATGAAGGAAATAATTGGTACGTTCGAAATCCAGGTTATACTTGCGGACACGGTTCATCAGGTGTTGTGGTTGTACTAATCAGCGTGGACAAAACGGGGAAAGTCATCAACGCGCGTTTGGACGAAGCAAAATGTGTCAATGCCTCCACCTGCATGCGCGACCAAGCCTTAAAATACGCTGGGATTTCCAAATTCAATTTTTCTGACAAGGCGCCTATCAAGGAGGAAGGTTATATCATTTACAAATTCGCGGCGCAGTAATCAAATCATTGAACGACAAGCTATTAAAATCTTTCTAGTAACTCGTTTACTACAATCAATTCTTGCTCTCCCGTTTGCATATTTTTCAACGTTACCTTTCCTTCCTTGAGTTCATTTTCTCCCACTAAAGCAACAAATTCAGCGCGTCGGTCATTGGCATATTTCATTTGTTTTTGGACTTTGGCACTTGATGGATAAACTTCGCAAACAACACCTGAACGACGTAATTGAGTTGCCAGTTTCTTACAAAAATCTGCTTCCTTTTCCCCAAAATTTACGAATAACAATGGCAAACCGCGCGTTACATCTTCTGGAAATAAATTGAGTTCGTTGAGCACGTCATAAATTCGATCGGCCCCAAAACTAATTCCGACTCCAGAAAGTCCTTTCATTCCAAAGAGTCCAGTTAAATCGTCGTAACGTCCTCCTCCACATATACTTCCCATTTTCACATCGTGCGCTTTCACCTCGAAAATTGCTCCTGTGTAATAATTTAAACCGCGAGCCAACGTCACATCCACTTCTAAAATTCCTTTTTTCAAGCCAAGTGCTTCGACGTCTGCTAGCACAATTTTCATTTCTTCGATTCCTTTCAAACCAATTTCAGAAGTAGCAAGTAATTCAGATAAAAGTGTTAATTTGTCTGAATTTGAACCTTTTAAATGAAACAAAGGTCGAATTTTTTCAATGGCATTATCAGTAACTCCTTTTTCTGTAAGTTCCTTAATTACACCCTCTTCTCCAATTTTATCGAGTTTATCAATTGCCACCGTGATGTCAATTAAGCGATCCGATTCCCCACTAATTTCAGCGATTCCTGAAAGAATTTTTCGATTGTTGAAATGAATTGTGAAACCGGGTAAATTTAAGCGAGATAATACGTCATCAAAAATTTGAATCAATTCCACTTCATACCATAAGGAATCACTACCAACTACATCTGCATCACATTGAAAAAATTCTTGATAACGACCATGCTGTGGACGATCCGCACGCCAAACAGGTTGAATTTGAAAACGTTTGAATGGGAAACTTAATTCATTCTGGTGTTGCACTACAAAACGCGCAAAAGGTACCGTTAAATCGTAGCGCAATGATTTTTCAGCCAAGGAATTCGCAAATCGTGCTAAGTTATTGTTGTTCAACGCGTCGATATCGGCTTTTTTCATTTTTTCTCCAGAATTTAAAATTCTGAAAATCAATCGATCTCCTTCTTCACCATATTTTCCCAATAAGGTGGACGATAACTCAAAACTAGGCGTTTCAATCGGTGCAAATCCGTAGAGGTTGAAAACATTTTTTATGGTGTCAAAAATGTAATTTCTACGGGCAACATCTTGTGGTAAAAAATCGCGCGTTCCTTTTGGTATTGCTGGTTTTTGTGACATTTAAATGGTATTTTAAATTGAATTTAATCTTTGTTTTCTTCGTTGTCCATGGCGTAAACCATGCCGTCAGAAAGTCCGATTTTGGGTACTTGCAAGGCGGTTCCACCAATTTCTTTAAGAATATAAATGTAAATATCCAAAGCAGGAACAATTACATCAGCACGGTCGGGCTTTAATTGAAATCTAGAAATGCGCTGTTCAAAGGTCAATTCGTTCAATTCATCGCGTAGTTGTTGAATGTCTTTTAGGTCGAGCGATTCATCTTGATTTTTTCCCAACATTTTATGGGTTTTATTGATATTTCCTCCTGTTCCGAAAAGTAAATGTTCATCTTTTAAATCCACATGGCTCAGCAACCAATCGTGAATTTCCGACCAAATTGACTTGGAAACCTTATCTTTTAACAAACGAATTGTTCCAATTTGAAAGGATTTAGAAGCCACTCGCCTACCCTTTTCGAATACGCTGACTTCAGTACTTCCTCCACCAACGTCGATAACGATAAACGGCATTTTTTTGTCGAATTCCATTAAAAAGAAAGTTCCAAAAATCAATTCCGCCTCTTCGTCACCGGAAATAATCTCCAGGGTGACACCCGTTTCTTCTTTGATTTTTTCGACCACTTTGTCCGCATTTTTAGCTTCTCGCATTGCTGATGTTGCAACCGCACGTAAGCGTTTAACATCAAACATTTCAGAAATCAATCGAAATGCATGAATAGTTTTGATAAAATCTTGCGTTTTCTTTTTTGAAATTTTTCCATCTTCAAAAACTTCTTCTCCCAAACGTAAAGGAATCCTTGTGTACGAGATTTTCTTAACATAAGCTTTTCCGTCAGCACGTTCTACTTCTCCTATCAACAAACGACCTGCATTTGTTCCAATATCAATCGCTGCATATTTCATTCCCAACCCCTCAAATCTTTACAAGCACGCATGAATTTTTGACCTAATTCAATTTGTGAAACATTGATACTCAAACGAATTGATTCTTGATACATTTCCACAGCCTTATCCAAATCCCCTTTATGTTGATACAACATTCCAAAGTAAAAAGCGATGTCCGCATCTTCTCGTGTGTGCAAACGCTTACTTTGTTCCAAAAGTGCCTCAGCTTCATCAAAACGCTGTTCTTTTATAAGGATCAAAGCATATTGCGTATAAGTTGGAAAATACTCAGGATCAGCACGTAAAGCACGAATATAATACGATTCTGCAGCGTCATTCTTCCAGAAATTATAAGATAATTGCCCCAATTCATAGAAAGGTTCTGCACGATCTGGATACAATACAATCAATTCATGTAAGCGATTCACTGAGCGTTCGTAATAAGCACTCTTAACATCACTTTGCACCAAATAAATTTCTTCTTTAAATTTGGCTAATTCCGTCGTAATCAAATTCTTTTCCATCTTAACCTTCAATTCTATTTCTCCAAGAAGAAGTAATTTCTCTCGAAGCAAATTCTTTATTTTTAAACGTTTTAATGTGGTTCCAAATACTATCAACCGCATGAACAAGTGCATCTTCTTCCTCTTCCATTGCGGAATACATTATTGTCGGATCTTGAAAATAATGCTTCACGAAATTCGTGTCAAAATCCCCAGAAACGAAAGCGGGATGTTTTAAAACGTATTTACCGAAATCCAAAGTTGTTTTCACTCCAGAAATTTGGTACGCATCAATAGCTTCGATAGCGCGTTGGATCGCCTCCTGACGATTTTCTCCCCAAACTACCAACTTGGCAATCATTGGGTCGTAATAAATTGGAATATCCATTCCTTCCAAAAAGGCATCGTCCACGCGGATATTTTTTCCACTTGGAATTCGATAACGTTTCAAGTTTCCAATATCTGGCGTAAATCCTCCTAAGGTATCTTCTGCATACACACGCACTTCGATAGCATGTCCGTGAATTGCGAGTTCGTTTTGTAATTTTGGTAAACGTTCACCTCTCGCCACACGAATTTGCCATTCCACTAAATCAGTTTGGGTAATTTCTTCTGTTACAGGATGTTCTACTTGCAAGCGCGTATTCATTTCCAAAAAGTAGAAATTCAAATCGCCGTCTAACAAAAATTCCACTGTTCCAGCGCCTTCATAGTTACATGCTTTACACACTTGCACCGCAGCTTCGCCCATTCGCTGACGCAATTCAGGTGTGAGTACTGCACTAGGTGCTTCTTCCACAACTTTTTGATGACGACGTTGGATAGAGCATTCACGTTCAAAAAGATAAACTGCATTTCCGTGTGAATCAGCAAAAACTTGAATCTCAATATGACGCGGTTTAGTAACGAACTTTTCGATAAATACAGCATCATCTCCAAAAGACGACCGCGCCTCACTTTGCGCCATGTTCATTTGTTCGATAAAATCTTCGCTTTTTTCCACTAAGCGCATCCCTTTTCCGCCACCACCAGCAGAGGCTTTAATTAAAATTGGGTAACCAACCTCCTCTGCAATTTTCATAGCTTCATCCACGTCAGCAATCGCCGTATCAACTCCTGGAACCAGAGGAACATTGTAGCTTTTTACTGCTTGTTTTGCACTCAATTTGTCCCCCATAATTTCCATAGATTCAGGTGAAGGACCAATTAATTTGATTCCAGCCTCTTTCACTTTCCTGGCAAAACTTGCATTTTCTGATAGGAATCCATAGCCTGGATGAATTCCGTCCACCCCCAATTCTTTACAGTAATTCAAAATCACATCTTGGCGCAAATAACTTTCAGACGAAGGACTTTCTCCTACATAAACTGCTTCATCTGCTTCTAGAACATGTGGTGCAAAACGGTCGGCGTCGGAATAAATCGCGACACTTTTAATATCCATTTTCTTCAAGGTTCGCATCACGCGTCGTGCGATTTCGCCTCGATTAGCTACAAGTACTTTTTTCATTTCTTCTTTCAAATTTTGTCACCTTATCGGCGAAGTTGTTAATTTTTTTTTGGTTGTGGTGTCACCTTTTCTTCCGGTTTTGTGGAAACTGGTGGCACTTTAGATAATTGTTTTTTCTTTTTTATTGGGTATTTTTTCTTTTCAGATTTTCGGAAAACGTCCAAGGTATATTGCAACAATTCAAAGTCTCTAAAAGAATTAAAATCCTCACGATAAGACAAACCAGCACCTTGCGTAAATGGACCTGCGTTTTCGTTCACTGAGTTGGTGTTCGAACGATTGAAGGCATTTACCCGAAACGTTCCCTTTTCATTTATTAAATATTCCACACTTAAATCCATCAATGCCGAAGATTGTTTGTTGCTTGTTGTTGCTGTACTTGTACCTGTTGTCGAAGTACCTCTATTTTCCACTCCAAAGCTTCCTGAAACGATTAAACGATCTTCCAGAAATCCTGTTTTCACACCAACTTCAACCGAATTTTCTTTGTGTTTTTCATCTGCACCGTAAGCAACATTCAACTTATATTTTTCAGAAACTTTTCCGAGAGCGTCGTTAATTTGGGAGGTAATTAAATCCACAGCTGCTGAAGAACCTGCTGTAATGGAACCTTTTAAAGGTTGAAATTTACGAACCAATAACAATGAAAAAAACTGTTTATTTAATTCATCCGGATCACTTTTAACACGATTTATTAAGGCCTTTCCCGTCTCAGGAGCTTTTGGTGCGTCAATATCAAATTTAATCGCTGGATTCATGAGACTTTCGGTCAAATTCAAATAACAGAGAACCTCTTGATTCGTTAATGACGCATCGATTTGTTCAGGACTTAAATCCAGAAGCGACACTTTTTTCAATGGAATACTCGTTTTAATATCAATCGCAGCATTGATTGGGTCGCCTGTCCAACTAATTTTTGAGCCCTCCTGAATATCAAATTTTTGTTTAATCACTCCCATCACAAAGTTGTACTGACTTCCTTTACTTATGTAAAAATCACCTGCCATAGTAACATGATTCAATTGATCTAGACGCATTTCAATTATACCATTTCCTTTAGCTGTAATTTCGTCTCCCGTCTGTTCGTTAAAAATGATTTTTAATTGCGCATCGTTATTTACTTTGAATTTCATGTCCAAGTTAACGCCAGTAAAATCAATTTTTTGTTCTTCAATTTTCTTTTGCACTCCTTTTTCGACGAATTTCACAAAGTCCACATTTTCATCCATTTCTGAAACGCCATACATTGGAAAATTGATTTCTGTACCTTTTTTCGTTTCTACTTCAACCGTTACGTCTAAATTGTTTTGGTTACCAGAAATATTTGCGGTTCCAACAGCATAAGCTTTACCAAAGTACATATCGCCGTCTTTATATTTTGTATTCTGAACCATAAATTTTTCAAGAGGAACTGCTCGACCATCGCGTCCAATCTTTTTCGAAAAGTCATTTTCAAAATCAAATTGCATGTCGAAGTTCCAATTTTTGAAATTAGAGTGATACACTTGGCCAACTAAAGAAGCCGTATTCCCTTCTTCATCCTTTACAGGCATGTTGTTAATCAAAAACGCATCTTCCTCAATTTTAACCACTCCATCCATTTTGTATTTAACGCCTGTTAAACCAACAAGTGCACTTCCATTTTCTAAGCTGAGTTTACCTTTTAAAATCGGCTGAGCGGTCTTTCCAGTGATAAAAACCGTACCTTTTAAGTTTCCACCAATATCTCCGACAACCGTTGGATCCATAAAAGCGTTAGTGAAACCTAAATCCGTTTTATCGAAATTCACAAAGAAATTCATGTCGTCAGTATTTATCTGGTAGCGACCACCAAATCCAAGTGTTTTGTATGTACGGTAGTGTAATTCGCCTCCTACAATCACGCTTTCTCGTTGTGCATTCCAGTCGGATTGAATGTTCAAATTTCCGACTTCTTTATCCCCTAAAAATAAATTATCCACATAGGCATCTCCCTGATAACTTAGAACAGTAAAAGGTGTCGCAAAGGTTGCCCAGCCACCGAATGTCCCTTTTAAATCCAACCCAAGTCCTAGCATTTTATCCAACTCAGCGAGATCAAAATTATGAATATCCAATTTTATTTTGTCTGTTGCTTTGTCGGAAACCTTTCCATTCATTCGGATATTTTGTCTTCCGCGAACAAGTTTAAAATCCTTAACACTGAGTTCTTCACCGTCTAATTTTATTTCAGATTGTTTTTCAATTTCCCATCTAAATCCGCCAAGGGTGAAGAAAGAAGGAAGCAATTCAAATTGAATTTTACTAGATGAAAAAATGTGCGTATCCCATTCCAAAGTCGAAAAATCAGAAGTATTTGGTTCCCAACTTAATTTTGAATCTAAATTGGATTTGTCGCCAGTAGTAATGAATTCAATTCCATTAAATGCCAAAGAATCACCGTAACGCATTTTTTCAATGGAATACGTTCCATTCACTAAACCTGATTCTAATTTTTGAACTACATTGATGGATTTCAACGCTACATCTTCAAATTTAAAACCACTTGAATTTAATTCAACGGAAAGATTTCTACTCATTGAATTGTAAATGGCGTCAAACTTAGTTGCTTTGTCAATTTTTAATTTGGGAATAAAAATCGCCAAGAACTCGTCTAGGTTACCTGTTGTTAATTCCAATTTGAATTGGCTATTTTTTCGGTCAATTGTCTTTTTTTCAGCGGGAATTAAGGAAGGAAAAACTGCTGCAAGATCTTCCATAAAATTAGCTAAAACCGATTCATAATCTATTTTCCCTTCGAGTTTGGCATTGAGAATTGAACTGTTGAGAATGAATTTTTCCTTTTCTAAAGAACGCTCAAAAGTTACGTTTAAGGTTGGGATGTTTAATTCATCGCCTTTTTCACGATATTGTAAGAAATTGTTCTTTATTGAACCACTTAAATCATTGAAATTAGTACCATTCAAATCGGCAGTAATTGAAGTAGAAAGTGATGTTTCTTTCTCATTAGTAAAATTCAAAACACCCAAATTGGCTTTATTCAATTCGATATCCACATCATACAATTGCTTCGTTCCCCAACCAATTTTACCTGAAAAATCTAAATCCAAATTCGGATCTTTTATTTTCAGTTCCGCATCCAACAAATTATTTTCAATACTTGCTCTATCTAAGTGAATATTCGAGTAGCGATAACCTTGATATTGAAAGGATTTTACTGCTGCTATTGCTGAATGAATAAAAACGTCCGAACCATTTTTCAAACCACCATCAGCAAACAATTCTGCAGTTACGTTTCCAAAAGTTGGATCTTCTAAAATGGTTCCTAGTTGAACATCGATAAGATTCACCATAGTTTGAGCAGGCTCCTCAGATCGCCATGTAATTTCGGTTTCCTTCAAATCCAAGCAAACGAAGTTGGGAATATTAATTGCCCCAATTGCCGTTTTTAACGAATCCACTTTGAATTTCATCGACGACGGTGTTCCGATAAACTGTAAATCGGCAATGGAAGCGTGGTCAAATCGATGAACAAGTTCGTCAAAAACTAAAGGTGCGTTTCCATCAGGAAGGT
The DNA here is from genome assembly GCA_039795265.1 of Bacteroidota bacterium. Taxonomy (GTDB): domain Bacteria; phylum Bacteroidota; class Bacteroidia; order Flavobacteriales_D; family Crocinitomicaceae; genus UBA952. The sequence continues at coordinate 113,884 of JBDKEM010000023.1, forward strand.
GCAAATTTTCAATGTCATTTAAATTCAAATAAGCTCGCCACAAATTCACTTTCATCGGCTGCGAATCAAACTGTCGGACATCTGGAAGTTTCAGGCTACCTTGAATTTGGGTCAACATTCCTGTCGAAAAATCCAAGTCACTAATTTCCAAACCGGTTAGAGGATTGTGGATGCTTGCAGCTAAAATGACTTGTTGATCCATTCCATGAAGTTCAGGAACAAAAAGTGCTACATCGCGCAAAGAAACTGTACTTTTTTTCAGTTCTATATCGAAATTAACGTCTTCTATGAAATTGGAAAAAGCATCCAAATTTTTAGCCCGTAAGTTCAATTTTGGCGCTTCTAACAGAGTTTCAGGAGTTTTTAATTTCAACTTTCCAAGTAGGATACCACCTGTTCCGACTTTTGCATGCGCTGTTAGACGTTGAATATTTAAACCCGACTTTTCTTTTAGTTTTAAGTGTTCAACAAAAACAGAAATTTCATTGTCGTGAAAAGCAAAATCACTTGCTGTTAAGAAAAGGTTTTTGATATCTAAATGACTGTAGTCTAAACCATTGGTCATAGGTTTAGAACGAAAATCATCAAATTTAAAATTCAAATTAGCGAATTCGACAGCATTAACGTCCAAGAAAAAAGGTTTTCCCGGCTCAGAAGGCGCATCAGAACTGAAATAATCTATCAAAAATTGAAGATTCGATTCACCTCTCTCATTGATATTCAACGTAGAGTATCCTTTTTCAAGTCCAACTTTTCCAACCGTAAAGGCAAGGTTGTCAATGTCAATTTTGGAAATAGTGGCAATCAATCGATCCACTTTCACGATGGCATTCCCTTTTTGGTCGTTGAGTAGCACATCCTTCAATTCCACTTTATCAATCAAATGAATATCGACTTTGCCAATGTGTACCTCGGTATTCCATTCTTTCGAAAAGTAAGCCGAAGCAAGTCCTGCCAAATAGGTTTGAAAAAAGGAAGTTCGGATAAAAAAAACGAAAAGAATAATTGTAATCAAACTCCAATCAAGGAGAAAACCGCAAAATTTTCCAAGCAATTTGAGTACTTTCGTCATCGTTTTACACAAAAATATAATCTTTTAACGTGCCAACGACAATTTTAGCCATCGAATCCTCGTGCGACGACACATCAATAGCCGTTTTATGTGGACAGAAAGTACTTTCAAACGTTACTGCAAGTCAAAAAATCCATGCGCAATATGGTGGAGTTGTTCCCGAATTAGCCTCTCGATCGCACCAAGAAAATATCGTTCCTGTTTTGAAAGCTGCACTTGAAGAAGCGAATGTTAAAGTATCTGAAATAGATGGAATTGCGTTCACCCAAGGACCAGGACTTTTAGGATCGTTAGTAGTTGGTGCATCCTTTGCAAAAGGTTTAGCATTAGCAACAGGAAAACCACTCATTCCAGTACATCACATGAAAGCGCATATTCTAGCACATTTTATCGATGATGCTGGTGAGAAAAAACCTGAATTTCCATTTTTATGCTTAACTGTTTCAGGCGGGCATACACAAATCGTAAAAGTGAAGAGTGCGTCAGATATGGAAATATTAGGAAAAACAATCGACGATGCCGCTGGCGAAGCATTTGATAAGGCTGCAAAAATGTTGGGACTCCCCTATCCAGGCGGTCCACTTATTGATAAACATGCCCAATCAGGAAACCCGAATAAATTCACTTTTTCAAAGCCTAAAATTGACGGTTATGATTACTCTTTTAGCGGGTTAAAAACCTCAATTCTTTATTATCTGCAAAAGGAGTTAAAGTCGAATCCTTCCTTCATTTCAGAGAACTTAGACGACTTGTGTGCATCAATACAGAAAACAATTGTGGACATATTACTCAATAAGGTTGAAAAATGCGTCGTTGAAACCGGAATTCACCAAGTCGCAATTGCTGGCGGAGTGTCTGCCAACTCAGGACTTCGGAATGCCCTAAAAGCAAAAGAGAACAATGAAAAAGGAAAATCGTGGGAAGTATTCATTCCTAAGTTTGAATATTGTACCGACAATGCGGCGATGATTGGAATTGCAGGTCAATTTTTAATGGAGGCGGGTTGTGTTGCTAATCAAACGATTAGCGCAAAAGCTCGATTGGAGTGGTAAATCTCAACATTTAATTTTTCATAAAAAAAAGGGCAAACAAAACCAAAACCTCAAATTATTTGTCTATATTCGGACTACTAAACCCTTTAAATATAATCATTATGGAAGCTCAATTAGTTGCAAAGGAAATCATTCCTTCACTCACATTTCATGATAAAACGACTGTTAATCAACATCCTGAGATTATGCAGCAAATCGATAGAGCAACCATTTTAGGTAATGCACATCGAACAAAAGTTTCTATTTATTTTCAAGACGACGCAGGTCCAAAGAAAGTTGAAACGACCATTTGGGCTGCGGGTACAAAGTTTATTTGTTTGAAAGGTGGAGTATGGATTCCAATAAGTCGTTTAATTGAAATTAAATTTTAATAATGAGAAAAATCGGCCTACTACTATTTATAATTTTTATTACATCGAACCCTTTCTTTTCTCAGAAAAACCATACCAGATGGACATACGAATACGATCAAGACATGCAAGTGCTCATGGTTTATGGGCGCTTAGATGAAGGTTGGCACACGTATTCGCAAAAAACTAAGAAAAATGCTGGTCCAATTCCAGTAACAATTTCAATAAACAAGAATAAAGACATTAAAGTAGTCAGTAAACAACCCGAAGAAATAAGTCCATCTGAAAAGGTTTTCGATAAAAATTTTGAATCCGATGTTTATTTGTTCAACAATATCTACATTGGTTACATTAAAATTAAAGTTAAACGTCCTACTACAATTTCAGGAATCGTGAACTTTATGGTTTGTGACGATACCCAGTGTTTACCTCCTATCGACCTCCCTTTTTCGATTAAAGTAGTACCTTAGCAACATGAATAAACAATTTCTCCTTTTTATTGCATTAATAGTCAACACTTTATTAATTGCTCAACCAAATTGGAAAGACAAAATTAAATGGTCATTTTCTGTAGAAAAAATAGATGATAATCATGCTTGGATTATCGGAAAAGCAAAGTTAACCGAGGGGTGGCATATTTTCTCGGTCAACCATGATCCAGCCAAGGCAGATTTCACTGGTTCTCCAACCGAATTTATGTTTTCAAAATCTTCGGATTTTAAATTGGTCGGAAAACTGCAAGACGGATCAAAAGCGCATAAAGTCATTGACGATTTAGGAGAGCAATTGTTTTTTGAAAAAAATGCTTCCTTCAAGCAGCAAATTGAAGTGCTTACCGATAAACCGTTCAAAGTTACTGTCGATTATAGTTTTCAAATTTGTGACGCCAACGGTTGTGTTTTTCCTCCCGCGCAACGAGAAGTATTAGATTTATCCGGCTTCAAACCTGCTGAAACCGCAAGTGCTGAACCTGTTGAAAGTACTACCCAACCAACCACAGAAACTCCAAAACAACCGAAAGAAGATAGGCTAGAACCGAATAAAGACATCCCGACAACTGAAAAGCCGAAAAGTTCCAATTGGTTGGTTTTCGCGCTCGGATTCCTTGCTGGTTTAGTGGCTTTGGTTACGCCATGTATGTTCCCGATGATCCCAATGACGGTTACGTTTTTCACAAAGCAATCCAAAACACGTAGAGAAGGAATATTTAAAGCGATGGTGTATGGATTATCCATCATTGTTATTTATGTCACCTTCGGGGTTTCATTTACAGCAATAGCTGGTCCTTTCGGACTCAATAATTTAGCGTCCAATATGTGGATGAATCTCGTTTTCTTTGGAATTTTTGTACTATTTGCATTTTCATTTTTGGGTGCTTTTGAAATTCAATTGCCGAGTGCGTTTGTCAATAAAATGGATCGACAAGCAGATCGTGGAGGATTAATTGGAATTTTCTTCATGGCCTTTACACTTGGTTTAGTGTCATTTTCATGCACAGGTCCAATTATCGGTAGTTTGTTGGTTGAAGCAGCTACATCAGGTTCATATTTTACTCCAGCAATAGGAATGACTGGTTTCTCTTTAGCTTTGGCGATTCCATTTACATTATTTGCAATTTTCCCAAGTTGGTTAAATTCTTTACCACAATCCGGTGGATGGTTGAATTCGGTAAAAGTTGTATTGGGTCTTTTGGAATTGGCTTTAGCATTGAAATTCCTTTCGTCGGTAGATTTAGCATACCATTGGAATATTCTTTCTCGTGAATGGTTTGTAGGAATTTGGTTCGTACTATTCTTGATTATGGGACTATATTTACTTGGGAAAATTCAGTTCGCACATGACTCCCCGGTAGAACGTTTGAGTGTACCTCGTTTTATGTTTTCTCTAGCAGCATTAGTTTTTTCAGTTTATTTATTTACAGGAATGTTTGGTGCTCCTTTACACCTAATTGAAGGGATTGCTCCACCTCGAACTCACTCTGAAGACAACTTCCGATATGTCAATGGAGGTCTTGAGACGGGCATTGTAGAGGACACGATTACGGAACGATTTAAAGAACACATGCATCCAGTTGGAGACGGTTCAATTCTTGTTTTTCATGATTTGAATATCGCTACGGATTACGCAAAAGCTAGAAATCTTCCGATTCTATTGGACTTCACTGGTTATACCTGTCAAAACTGTCGTAAAACTGAATCGTATGTATGGCCAAATGATGAAATCCGTCCGATCTTACAGAAAAAAGTGGTCATCGCTAGTTTGTATTGTGACGATAAAACGCCATTACCTGAAAGTGAAGTTCGTTATTCCGAAGTAGCTCAAGGTTGGTTGCGCCGTGTTGGAGACAAATGGGGAGAACTTCAAGCGAAGAAATACAAGACTTTCCAACAACCACTTTATGTGCTTATTGACCACGAATGGAACGATTTAACGGATCCAATTGGTTATACTCCTGATGTGAAAAAATACAAAGCTTTCTTGGACAAAGGAATTAACAAGTTTAACAAAATAAAGAAGTAATCCCAGTCAGTTAGAACAGTGACTAGATTCGTTTTTTCACTATTTAATCATCCAAGTGGTTGAGAAATACTTACTTTTTTGGTGTCACTTTAGAAATCGTAATTTTTCGCGTTCAACCTTCATGCGCATGTTGTCAAAAAGCACGGTGATAGAATCATTTTGAACTTGTTCCACAGTTCCATTCTTTCTGCTTGACAGTAATTGAACTTGAGAACCTTTAACGATTTTATCTTGTTGATTTTCATCTACTTCTACCCTACCCGTTGCTTTCTTAATAAGTGGTTTTGTTTGTTGCGTTTTTCCTTTTGAAACAGTGTCTTTGTTTATTTGCTGTTCACTTTTCTTTATTTCCAACTTCGATTTTTCTAATTTGATAAAGGTTCTAATTTCCTCCATTAATATCGAATTTGCGTCTTTTTTTCGTGAACGCACGTTGAACTTATCGATGAATTGCAGCATTTTTTTTCCTGCACTCAATTGCTTGTTTTGCTTTTCTTGCACCTCATTACGTGACTTTAGTTTTTCTTCAAGTTTACGTCGTTGTTCCAAGAAATAAGTACGTGCTTCATCTGCAAGTTGTTGGGCTTTAATATGTTCCGAAATCAAGTTGTCTAAATGATTTTTTTCTTTCTGTAAAGCATTCAACAATTTATCCAAACGTACTTTGTTATCGGACAAACGTTGTTGCGCAGCCTCAATAATCGTTTCTTTAATGCCATTAATTCGAGCTACTTCAAAGGTAAACGAACTTCCTGGTTGACCCATTTGCAGTCGGTACAAAGGCTGTAAAGTTGCAGCGTCAAACAACATACATCCGTTTGAAGCTTGTTTCAATTCATCAGCTTTCAATTTGATGTTTCCGTAATGCGTCGTTATTACAGAAAATGCCTGCTTGTGATATAATTCCTCAAAGAAAACTTCTGCAAGTGCGCCTCCCAACTCAGGATCAGATCCCGTTCCAAATTCATCCAACAACAATAGCGTTCGACGATTAGCATTCTTCAAAAAGAACTTCATTCGCCGCAAACGATAAGAATAGGTACTTAATTCATTTTCAATTGATTGATTATCGCCAATATCTGAAAATATCTGCTGAAAAAAGCACATTTTACTGTTCGGATTCACTGGAACCAACAGACCAGATTGCAACATCAATTGCAACAAACCTACTGTTTTCAGCGTGATACTTTTCCCTCCTGCATTGGGACCTGAAATCACTAACATGCGTTGTTGATTGTCCAATTTAATGTATTGTGGAATCGTTTTTTTACCCGCAATTCGGTTTGATTTTTCCAAAATTGGATGATATGCTTCGATGAGTTCAAGCGCAGTATTGCGATTAATACCAGGAAGAACGCCTTTCATTTCCATCGCCATCTTACTCTTCGCGTTGACATAATCCAATTCAGTCAAGATACGCTGATATTCAATAATTAAAGGAAGATAAATCGCAATTTCCTTCGTTAAAATTTTTAAAATACGGTGAATTTCCTTTCGCTCATCGTCCAATAAAAACTCCAATTCATTGTTTAGTGGAACGTTTACCAAAGGTTCGATAAATGTCAAACTTCCCGTTTTGCTCGAACCATGAATATTTCCAGGAACCTTGCGTTTAAATGTTGATTGAACAGTCAAAACACGACGATCGTTCAAGAACGTTTCATTGGTTTCCCCAAGTACTTTATCTCGGAGCATTTTGCGCATTTCTCGTTCAAAATTTCGATTAATTTGCTGACGTAAAGACTTGATTCTTTGACGTATATCACTCAATTGCGGACTTGCATCGTCGCGAACGTTTCCTGCGCGATCAAACACTTTTTCGATAGCCAAAAGAATAGCGTCTGTTTCATAAACATCTGTAAAAATTTGAAACAAATTCGGATACACTTCTGTCCTTTTTTCAATAAATCGTAACAAGCGGTTCATGAGATCAGAAGCCTGTTGCAAGCGCCGGAACCCCTCAATCGAAATTACTGATCCATCAATACCGAGCCATTTGATTTCCTCTTTTAATTCTTCAAAATCCAAGGCTGGAAAAACTTCAGAACGCAAACGAATTTGATGGAAATCATTAAGGGTTTGAAGCGCGTTTTCGAGTGCACCAAAATCGTTTATCGGTTGCAATTTCTCAAAGCGCGATTTTGCAGTTTCACCGATAGAAAGTGTAATCAATTGTTGGCGAAGTGTTTCAAATTCGAGATCGGTTAAGGTTTGAAAGTCGGTTGCTGCCATATTGCGAAAATAATTACTCTATTGCGATAAAAGCAATTTCGGCGTGTTTTGTTCATTTGATTTGGAATTGATTAAAACCCGAAAAATTCTTGAAATTTTTCGCCCATAGGGTCTTGGTTAATAGATTGTCATGATACTTGACCTTCAGCGTCAGTATTGACGAATTATAAAAACCAATAAAACAACACTTTATACCAAATACAACGATTTTTCTGGTGTATTAACCGCAGTTAGATTATTAAACTTCTTGTGGTATAATATAGTGATGACAAATGAAATAAATCGAATCAACCGAAGTGGAGACATTTAATGTCATCGTCCATAATAGAAATTTTGTAATTTTTAGTTAAAAGGCTATTGAACCCAAATTTGTGCTAATTATGTTTTATACGTGAAAAGGTAACCCTGACATATTAATTTCTAAAACAGCGCTTCACTTAATATCATCACTTATTAATAATTTCTATGAATAATGAGGGTTATTTTTTTTTGACGTTCTCGCAGGTCTTGATGATTTCCACCAGCATCCGAAATCTAGAATCTTGGTTCCTCTGCATCGTGCAACTTAACACTACAATAAACAATTCGATTAACTTTGAAACGCAATGAAAGCAAAACCAAACATTTCTTTCGACTTTGAATATTCCTTTTGAACCTACTCTTTTCGCCGTAAACATCAATGTTCATTTGATTCTCGAATACTTGGCGTTTTTTGTGGCTTTCCGTTATTATGTATGGTTAAAACGTCGTTCCAGTGACCCAATTTCCAGTTCCAACCGACTTTCAATTATTTTAGGTGCTGCACTAGGTGCGCTATTGGGCTCGCGATTGATGGGATTTTTTGAAAATCCGATATTAACAACACTCAATTTTCAAAACGTACTGATTTTATTAAACACTAAATCCATCATGGGCGGACTTTTCGGCGGATTAATCGGCGTAGAAATCACCAAAAAAATCGTTGGAGAAAAAGAATCTTCGGGTGATTTATTCACCTTCCCAATTATTCTCGGAATTATTATCGGACGAATCGGATGCTTTTTGAGCGGAACCAAAGAGTTTACCTACGGACACCAAACCGATTTCCTTCTTGGAATGGATCTTGGCGATGGTATTCCAAGGCATCCGATTGCTTTGTATGAAATAGTTTTTTTATCGGTTGTGTTGCTCATTTTACACCTTCTTCAATCCAAAACTAAAAACGAAAACGGATTGCAATTCAAACTGTTCATGCTAACCTATTTTGCCTTTCGGTTTTTCATTGAATTCCTAAAACCAAATACTTTTCTAATTTTGAACTTAAGTAGTATTCAATGGCTTTGTATAATTTGTTGGATGTATTATTTACCGACTCTCAAACGACTTTTATCTCATGCCTACTAGAAAATATACCTACTACGATTTCACTTTGAGTCTTTGTCCAACCTGTTTGAAACGTGTGGATGCAAAAATCATTTTTGAGGACGACCTTGTTTTCATGACCAAACGTTGCCCAGAACATGGCAATTCTAAAGTGCTTATTGCAGACGATATAGATTATTACAAGAGAATTAGAAACTATAATAAGCCCTCGGAATATCCTTACACTTTTAATACCAAAACACATTTCGGTTGTCCTTACGATTGCGGGCTTTGTCCAGATCATGAGCAACATTCATGTTTGACCATCGTGGAAATCACCGATCGTTGTAATTTGACTTGTCCAACTTGTTATGCCGGATCGTCTCCAAGTTACGGACGACATCGCACTTTGGAAGAAGTAAAAAAAATGTTGGACACCATCGTTATCAATGAAAAAGAGCCTGATGTTGTTCAAATAAGCGGTGGAGAACCTACCTTGCATCCTCAGTTTTTTGAAATTCTCGATTATGCTAAAACCTTGCCGATAAAGCATTTGATGCTCAATACCAATGGAATAGAAATTGCCAAAAATTTTGAGTTTGCTGCTCGATTGAAAACCTATATGCCCGACTTTGAAATTTATCTTCAATTCGATTCTTTTTCCGACGAAGTTTTGATGTCCATGCGTGGTGCTCAACTGAAGAAAATCAGAGAAAAAGCATTGGCTCATCTTAACGAACTGAATTTATCAACTACCTTGGTTGTTACCCTACAGAAAGGATTGAACGACCACGAAATCGGTGAAATTGTCAACTTTGCATTGGAGCAAAAATGCGTTCGTGGAGTTACTTTTCAACCAACCCAAATCGCAGGAAGATTAGAAAATTTCGATACGCAAACCGATCGCATAACCTTAACTGAAGTGCGCAGAAAGATTTTAGAACAAACGAGCATTTTTAACGAGGACGATTTGATTCCAGTACCTTGTAATCCCGATGCTTTGGTGATGGGATACGTGTTGAAATTAGGTGAAAATAAAATCCCACTTACCCGCTACATTAATCCTGCCGACTTGCTTGACAATAGCAAAAACACCATTGTTTATGAGCAAGATGAAGCTCTAAAAAATAAAATGCTTGAGATTTTCAGTACAGGCACTTCAACGGATAAAGCCACGTCTAAATTAAATAGCTTATTGTGTTGCCTTCCAACGGTAGAAGCACCGAATTTGGGTTACGAGAACTTATTTCGAATTATCATTATGCAATTTATTGATGCCCACAATTTTGACGTGCGTGCCATAAAAAAATCATGCGTTCATATCGTGAATAAAGACTACAAAATCATACCTTTTGAAACGATGAATTTGTTTTATCGCGACGAAAAAGTGAGCATTTTGGAAGCATTAAAATCTAAAATTAACTAAAAATGGTAGAAGAAGGAGTTATTTTCATCTTATTGGCTGCACTAGCCATTTATTGGATTACACCATTTATTTTATTAATCGTTGCTGCTTTTATGTATCGTTCAAATCCTACGCGCGCTAAAAACTTTATGGTAACTGCTTTGATTATGTTGTTGGTTGGTATTGGAGTTTGTGGTTCATTAATGATGTAAATGAAAATTGCCAAAGTAAAAAATGAAACGTATTTGACCCTTTAAATTTCATACATTGGAAGATTTAATAGTCGTATTTCTCATTATTTATTGGACACTTCCTTTTGTGTTTCTAGGAAACTATTTCTATTTGCGCAAGAAACGACCGAAAGACGCAAAAGAATATGCCATTGCGGCGATAGTGATGTTGTTGATTGGATTTGGATTTTGTGGATCAGTATTTTATTTGCTAGCTAATAATTATTAAAAAACGTATTTCCATTCAAGAAAAGGTCTTCAATTATCTTGATTTATCAATTCAGGCAACAACGATTGAAATTTCGCTAATGTTTCTTCCAAACTTAAATCGCTTTTCCCTCCAGCGGCGTATTGGTGTCCACCTCCATTGAAATACTTGTTCGCAAATTGATTCACAAAATACTTTCCTTTAGAACGAAAGGACAACTTTACCTCGTCATCAATTTCCATAAAGAATACGCCAATGTCAATTCCTTCTATTGAAAGCAGCACGTTCACCAAACCTTCCGTATCGCCTTTCTTGTAATTGAACCGCTTCAATTCTTCTTTTGTCAACGCCAACCACGCCAAAGGTGAATCGGGCACCATAACTGCTTTTTCTGCGATGGCATATCCGCGCAATTTCAAACGATCCATGGTATTGACATCGTAAATCGCTTCGTGGATTTTAAAGTGTTCCAATCCAAGTCCGAGCAAATAAGACAAACAACGGTGCGTATCCGCTGTAACCGATGGAAAACGAAATGAACCCGTGTCCGTCATGATCCCTAAATAAATCCCTTTTGCTACGGCTAAATCTAGGTGGTGTAACATATTCATTTCTTCAATCAACTGAAACACCATCTCGGCTGTTGAACAAACTTGTGGACGTGAAATCTGCACATCCGCAAAATCTGTCGGATGCGGATGGTGGTCAATCATGACCTTTTTACCTTGGAATTGCTCGATTATGACTTCCGTTTTAGCTCCAACGCGCGAAGTCCCATTGAAATCTAAACAATAAAGAATATCGTGTTCATTCACGTTCAAACCTCCGTCGAGTTGCTCGTACACCAAATAGGTAATGCCATCCAGAAAAGGCAATAAAAATTCAGGTGGCAAATCGGGTAACAAAACGGTAGGATTCGCCCCACAATTTTTCAAGAAAAAACACCATGCTACCGAACTTCCGATAGCATCACCATCTGGCGATTTATGGGTAACGATTAAAGGGTTTTTATTGGTTTGAACCAATTCAGCAAGTGCAGTAATCATCCGATATTAATGATTTTTTTGCATTTGCTCGTCTTCTTCTGCATCTGGAGGACAAATTTTAGGAGAATCTGTTTTTCCCTGTAACCGGTCTAAAATATCTTCGATTTGGGAAATTGAAACGCGTTTTGCAATGATTTTTTTGTCCTTATCCAAAATGTAAACTACTGGTGTAGAAAAGATATCGTAGGTGGTTTGGTAGTTTAAGGATTCCAAAGTTGTTGGTTTTCCTTTCTCTCCAGGATAAACAGGAACATATTTTTCAGCTTCTTTTTTTGCCGCTTCATACAATTTATCGGTTACTGCTACATTGATGAACGTCAACTTATTTTCACGGATGAATTTTTTCCAATTCTCAAAATCCTTTCCAATCGCTTTACCCACTGCATATACAGCTACTCCTCTATCTTTCAATTTTTTAGCATATAATTCTTGGAGTTTTGGCGTTGTTTTTTTACAGTGACCACATTCAGGATCCCAGAAATAAAGCACGGTATATTCGTTAGGTAATTCATACATATTAACCCATTTCGTGTCGGTCGTGTCGCGTAAAATCAAATTTGGAGGTCGAACACCCATCACTAAATTAACTTTGTTATCGAGGTTGTCACACAAATCTTTGAATTTCTCTTCTGCAACCCAAAACGCAGGTGACTTTCCATCTGCATTCTTGGTACAGAAATACTTTTTCAACATGTACAAATAGACTTTGTCCATTCCCATGATTTCGCTTTTACCGTAAGTCGAAGCAATCCATCCCACTACGTATTCATACATTTTTGATTTAGGATTTAAGCGATCGATGAAATCATACGAATAATAAAGAACGGTATCCCAATGCTGTAACATCATGTTTTTACCGAAATAAAACTCCATTTTGTTATGAAAAACAGGATTGTTCACCAAGGCATCGTCTTTTAAGTCCACGTTATCCCAATAATGTTTGCGGTAATAATTGAACCGGAAATTGGAATCAGTAATATTTCCTTTTGCATCTTTTGGCGCTTCAGGAATTTCAATCTCCATGGACATTTTGACAATTTTCGCTACCAATTTACCTTGGTTTGTCGCAATCAAATTCTTTTGATAATCTTCCACCTCTTTGTTCAAAGCATCCATCTTGGTGGTCAATTCCTTGTACTTAGCGTCGTTGACATCTTTGATTTTAGTACGCTCTTCACCCAATTTATTTACTTCCGTTTTCTTGGCAGTAATGAAATTTACATAGGGAAAAAACACCGTGTTTTCGGCAGATTTTTTTACCTTCATATTGGCTACGTAATCTGGACCTGCTGTTTCAATGGAAACTTCCTCGTTATTGTATATGAATTCAAAATATTTTTGACCAGGTAGCAACAAGGCTACAATTCCTGGCATTTGTTTTTTTCCTTCAAAAACCACCTCTCCATTTTTCATCACAGCGGTGTCGGCATAAAACAACTTCTGTCCAAAATATTTAATCAAGTGAACAGTCGTATCTTTTTGTCCTGTTACTTTCACACGAATTTTTTGTGCACTTGCGTTGACTGCCACAAAAAGCATCGCGACCATCATACATTTCATCCAATTCTTGTTCATTTGCTTCATTTTACGTTTAACGAAATTGCTTTTTATCTTTGTTTCACCAGTTACATTAACATTTCTTTAACTCCAATTTTAACGAAACCGTTGCTTCACTCCTCGCCTGGCAGTCAAAAAACTTGCCAAAATAAAAATGACGACCACGAGTGAAAAACCAATAAAAGTGGTGTATGAAAATTCTTTATTCAAATAAATTCCTCCAGTTTGAAACAGATCATCAATTTTCCATTTAACAATAACAAAAAGCAGTAAAGAAAGTACAGAAAACAAGCCAAAAATCGATAAAACAAACCCACTCAAACGACTGATTATTAAGCGTTCCGAAACCCCAATTCGCAAAAGCGTTCGGATTTCATAATCGTTGTTTGACATTAACAATTGGAGGTACTGAATCAAGACCAAAGCCGCAGTAAAAACGGTTACTAATGCAATCATCATCAGGACTAAAAACAAGGTTCCAACTGCACTCGATAAACGGGAAATTAAGACTTGAGATTTTTTCGCTTCCAAGCCATTTTCCTCCATAAAGGTTTCCAATTCACCAAAACGACCTTTTTTAGCAGCAATCATTATTTGCGTCGTTTTTCCTGCTTGTCCTTCCGCAAATTTTTCATTGGCGTAATTCATAAAATTAACGGGGACCAATAATGAAGAAATTTCATTGGTGAAGCCAATAATTCGTGCGTTGTACCACTCTCTTTTTCCATTTTTCGACAACAAAATCCCAAAGTTGATTTCTTGAACCAATTCATCAGATAATTGCGGCATGCCACTTGAACTTAAAAAGGTGTTCAACATCACAATAAAATCGCGCGGCATGATAATCGGCACAAAGCGATCTCCATTTTGCCAACGCCATTTCTCCGACTTCACATCCAAAAACTTATCCGGAACAGCTTGCAAGAAAACATCGGTTTTAAATTGTGGAATTTGTTCGTCCTTTGTTTCTAACCAAACACGAAAATTGTTGCTTTCAATGGGCTGGACATCGACCACAAAATCGTTTTCTCGAATGTACTCCAAATCGGAGGTGGTAAAATCGGTTTTGGTCAATTTTAAGGTGGAACCAGCTATCACTTTTCGATGGATGATAAGCACGTTTTCATTTAAAATTTCGGATGCTTTTCCATATTCTTTAATGCGAATGGAGTAATGTAAGGCCGACAACAAAAACACTAAACCGATTACCACACCTGGTAAAGCAACCAACAAGCGCCATTTTGCTTCACGAGAAAAAAGTAATTTTCGAATGAGCTTCATAAGAACAATTCGGTGTCAAATTCGCAAATTCTGGTTGGGTCCAATGTCGTAAGTACAAAGCCCGCGTTTTGTTCCTTGCGTCTTTCATCAATAAGTTCCATTGCCAAACGCGTATTTTCTGCGTCTAAATGCGAAAACGGTTCGTCCATGATTAAAAGGGAAAACGGTTGTAACAGACCGCGTATAATAGCCACGCGTTGTTGTTGTCCCATGGATAAAATTCCTGCTTGTTGGTGCAAATGTGTACTCAAACCCAAACGTTCAACAAACGACATGATCTCTTTTTCCGTTGTGAAATTGGTGATAGCTGATTTTAATTTCAAGTTTTCCAATAAAGTTAACTGCGGAAACAATTGTAAATCCTGAAAAATAAAAGCGATTTCCGTTGATCGAATCTTCGTCCAATCCCTGTTTGAGAGCAATTTTGCGTCTTTTCCTTGAATAAAAAAACGCCCCTCGTAATCGTGGCGAATTCCTGCAACGATATGTGTGAATGAAGTTTTTCCTTTTCCACTTGCTGCATTCAACAAAACTCGTTCTCCTTTTTCTATCTTGATTTCATTGCGCCAAAATCCGTCGGACTTCGTGGCAACTTCCTTCATAGGAGTTGGAATTAGGTTTTGAAATTGCAGCATGGTTGGTTATTTACCTTCCCATTTTTTCATTAAAACGGAAGCAATATGTCCGCCAAAACCAAAAGTATTACTCATGGCATAACGCATATTTTGTTCGTAGGCTTTGCCCAAAGGGTAATGAAAACTTCCAGAAAAATCAGATTCAATTTCATTTGTATTAATAATCGGAGGCGCTATTCCTGTTTCCAATGCTTTAATGGTTGCGATTGCTTCCACCGCACCTGCAGCACCCAGTAAATGTCCCGTCATGGATTTCGTAGCGGCAATGGTCAAAGATTTTCTTTCTCCAAAAACAGCACTTAATGCTTTCAATTCAGAAATATCTCCAAGCGGAGTCGAAGTAGCGTGCATGTTCACATGATCCACTTCTTCTGCTGCAATTCCAGCTTCGCGAAGTGCTTCCTGCATTCCTAAAATTGCGCCGGTACCATCAGGATGTGTTCCAGTTAGATGATACGCATCGGCAGCCATTCCGCCCCCAACAACCTCGCCGTAAATCGTCGCCCCACGTTTCAAGGCATGTTCCAAATCTTCTAAAATTAAAGCGCCTGCTCCTTCTCCCATCACAAATCCGTCGCGAGTTGGGTCGAAAGGTCGGGAAGCTAATTCGGGCGTATCGTTACGTGAAGAAAGTGCTTTAGCCGAAGAAAATCCACCGATTGACGCTTCAGTAATTGCCGCCTCTGAACCACCTGTAACCACAATGTCCGCCTTTCCCCACTTGATGTAGTTGAACGCTTCAATAATCGCCGTGTTGGAAGTCGCACAGGCAGAAACAGGGCAAAAATTCACACCCCTAAAACCGTATTTGATAGAAATTATTCCTGCGGCAATATCCACTAAAATACGTGGAATGAAAAAGGGAGAAAAACGTGGTGTTCCATCGCCAGCACTGTATTCCTTCATTTGCTCTTGAAACGTCAGAATCCCACCATTTCCCGAGCCCCAGATGACTCCTGTTCGGTCTTTGTTAATGGACTCTAAATCTAATTTCGAATTCTGAATGGCCTCTTCAACCGCAACTAAGGCATACATTGAAAACGCATCATATTTTTTTTGTTCCTTGCTGTCAAAATGCTCGGACAACTGAAAATCTTTGAGTTCACAGGCAAAATTCACCTTAAACTTTTCAGTATCAAATTTCGTGATTTTGGCTGCTCCACTTGTTCCTGCCACTAAATTTTCCCAATAAGAAGCGACGTTATTGCCAATAGGCGTAAGCGCTCCCATTCCAGTAACCACTACACGACGTGTTTGCATTATTTATCCAGTTTTATCGAATTGTACTCTTTGCTATTCATAATTTTCAAGGCACGTTGTAAAATTTCATTCGTTTCATTAAAAATTTGAAAGAATTCATTTACGCCCCAAATGTCTTGCGCTATGTTTGCTTTCAATCGAAGCTGAATGGCGTTTTTACTGATTTTGTATCCTTCTTCATCAAACGTCAACTTCGGATCTTCCTTCGCAACATAGTCGAAAAAACTTTGCATAAACGCTTCATCGGTTTGAAAGTTCGCTTTGAATGCTTCAAATGTTGGATATTTATTTTTCAACTCATCGCGGTGTTCATTAACGTATTTGAAAGAATAACTGTTTACGTGACCATTACGGAACAATTGACTGAAATATTTTGAATTTTCAGTAGTATCTAACGGAACAAAAAAATCAGGCATTATTCCACCGCCACCATACACCAAACGTCCTGTTTTTAAGGTTTTAAATTTCAAAGAATCCGGTAATTTAATTGAATCCGCATGAATGAATTCTCCGTTTAAAGAGCGTTGTGTCAAATCTTTGCGGTACGTTTCTGTGTCTTCATACGGTTTTTGAATAAAGCGACCGGAAGGTGTGTAATACCGCGCGATTGTCACACGAACCTCAGAACCATCACTTAACGGAAACGGACGTTGCACCAAACCTTTTCCAAACGTTCTGCGACCAACAATTAACCCACGATCCCAATCCTGAACGGCACCTGATAAAATTTCACTAGCACTTGCCGAATACTCATCAGTCAAAAGAATTAGTTTTCCATCTTCAAAATATCCTTTTTTACCTGCTTTCAAATTACTACGAGGTTGAGCACGACCCTCTGAATATACAATCAACTTATCACCGGAAAGAAATTCGTCAGCCAATTTTTGAGCTGCGGACATTAACCCACCACCATTTCCTTGTAAATCAAAAATGAGGTTTTTCATTCCCTTTTCTTTCAATGCTCTCAAAGCTGCTTGAACCTCCTCTGCGGTGGTAGCAGAAAAACTATTGAGGCGGATGTAGCCCGTTTCTTTGTCTAACATATAATGAGCATCAACAGAATAAACAGCAATTTTATCACGCGTAATGGTGAATTTCATCGGTTCATTTTTTCTTCTTGTTTCGATGCGTACTTTTGTTCCTAACTCTCCCATCAAGCGTGAACGGATGTCCGCAGTTTTCAACTTTTTTCCAGCAATTGACTCTCCCTCAACGGCAACAATTTGATCACCAGGAAGTACACCCAATTTCTCACAAGGTCCACCCGGAGTTGTAGAAACAACCGTCAAAGTATCTTTAACCATTTGAAAACGAATTCCAATCCCGATAAAACTTCCGTTGATTTGTGACTGCGCTTCCGATAATTCTTCAGCGGGAATGTAGGACGAGTGTGGATCTAACTTTTCCAACATGGACACAATTGCGTTTTCAGTTAAGGTTTTCCCGTTCACAGGATCAACATAATAACGCAAAACATTCTCTAGTACTTCGTCAAATTTTACAGTTGTACTTCGTTTTGAGGGATCATACGTTTGACCATAAGAGAGAAAGGAAAAGGATAACAAAAAACTAAAAGGAAAAATAAAACGCATAGATTTTAGATTATGTAAAGCGACAAAAATAGAAACAGATTGGAAAGTCACACTTTTGAAAGTGTTAATAATGTTCAAAACGCGGATGAACGTTAATTTTTGGGGATAATCTTTCATCATGGATAGAATTTTCGATGGCAGTAACAAATCTGAAACCAAAAAAATGAAATCTTGTTCGTTTGGTATTAATTTTGCCAAGTACCGAAAAAATTAATTCAATGAAGTGGTTTTCGTTTATTCTATGTTTTTTGCTTTTAACCTCCTGTATCGACATTTTTGACGATTTAACCATCCATGCCGACGGATCGGGTACGCTTAAATACAATATCAATCTTTCTTCAAGTAAAGTCCGAATCAATTCAATTTTAGCTTTGGATTCTATAGACGGAAAAAAAGTTCCCTCGCTTGATGAAGTAAAGGTAAAAGTGCAACAATTTATAAAAATCATGGACAGTCAACCTGGAATTTCTAACGTTAAAATCGAAGAGAATTATACTGATTTCATCTTAAAATTTCAATGTGACTTCAACAGTGTCAATCAATTACAAGAAGCGATAAAAAATACAGTGAATTACATCACCAAAGAAAAGCATCAACAATTAGAAACCAATTGGTTGACTTGGGATGGAACAAAATTGACCCGTTCAATTCCCGATTTTACCATGTCGAAAATGAAAGAAGTCAAAGAAAGTGACATTGAAAAATTAAAAACGAGTGTTTACACTTCCGTCACACGCTTCGATAAAACGATTGAAAAATGTGACAATCCAAATGCGCAACTGAATAAAACGCGTCAGGCCGTGATGCTTAAAACAGATTGCAATTCTTTGCGTTTAAAGCCAACATTATTAGAGAACGTGATTTACGTTTCAGGGAAGAATTGATTATCGATTACGAACCGAAGTCACTGTCCAAGTAAGAAAATACTGACTTCTTAAAGACAGAGACAGAAAGCGGAATAAATATTTGCTTTGTATAAAACCAGTTAATCAGCGTTGTTGAATCCTGAATTAGTCCACTACAGTGTAAAAAGTAAGGTGGTTAAAGCTTCAATGAAACACATTGGCCAGCAGATTTTTATGTCAATTTGACCGCGAAGTATGCCTCAGGTAATTCCATCTTTAATGTCAAACTTTGGTTGTAGGAAATAAATTTTAGCAATTTCTCGAAATTTAAAAGGATAAATAGAACTAAAAACATTCCCAACTGCTAGACATGAAAGCTAATTACTTTAATAGCAAAAGGATTGGACGAAAGTAGTTTTTAAGTTTTTCTTTAAATCAAAGAACATTGATTTCTAATACAAACTATAACAAACAAAAAAAGGCCGGATAGACCGACCTTTACATATTTCAAATGGAATGAATTTAAGCGTGTGAGAACGAACGTTTCTCGCGAATACGAGCTGATTTTCCTGTTCTTGTACGGAAGTAGAAAATACGAGCACGACGTACAGCTCCTCTTTTCACAACGCTAATTGCATCGATAAATGGAGAAGCAATTGGGAAGATACGCTCTACACCAACGTTCCCAGACATTTTACGAACTGTAAACGTCTCTGTCGCTCCTGATCCTCTTCGTTGTAAAACAACTCCTTGGAATTGCTGGATACGCTCCTTGCTACCTTCAACAATTTTATAGGAAACTGAAATAGTGTCACCAGCTCCGAAAGCCGGGAAATCCTTGATGGATGTGATTTCGTTCTGAATTTCTCTGATAATGTCCATGATACTTTTTTAAAGTCCGTTTCTCAACGGGGGTGCAATATTACGAAGTTTTCCCCAAAATACACACAAAGCAATACGTTTTTTTTATTAAAACTTAAATGTGAATACTCATTTGTATGTTGTGTTCACAAATTCTATTACCTTTAAAGAACATTTCAACGCTTATGACACGATTTCTTCCACTTCTGTTTTGTTGCTTTTTTTTCTCGTTAAAAGCTCAAACCTATTCACCACGACGTTTTCACCTTGAAGGAATTGAGGTTATTGCCAATAAAATGATTTCGACCTTCGATAAAGGAGTTTTAACAGTGGGTGAAGTTGCCTTTCAAGCCGATAATCATTTAACGTTTTTTCAAAAAATTGATAGTGTTGGAAACCTTGAATTTCTTAAATCCTATACCTGCTTTAACGCTGAATTCTCTCTCCAAAATGTAATACAACTGCCAGATTCTGGATTTGTTGCCGTTGGTTCAATGTTTAATCCGATGACAAATCATTTCGGCGCAGCTATCCAACGTCTTTCAAAAAACGGAACTGTTGTTTGGCAAAAAACGCTTACACCTGAAACAGAAGCGAAAACGATTGCAAGATCAATTAAATTCCTCAGTGATTCGACATTACTTATAGTGGGAAACGTGGAAAATAATTTTTCATTCGCGACTAAACTCACGACAGATGGCGCTTTGGTTTGGGGGAAAACTTTTCAAAACGGAACAGCAGCTACCGATCTATATGTTCTAATGGACGCCGCAGAACTATCCGATTCGTCTTTGGTTTTGGTGGGTTACAAAGGTCTCAATTCTGGTCAAACTAAGGGTTTGATTTTTAGGTTAAACGACGATGCAACTCCAATTTGGACTAAAAGAACTACCGATTATGGTATTTTCACAGCTTCCGAAAGTGTGGAGCAAAGTATTTACATCAATAATCTAGGTAAATTACTAAAAGTGAACCAACTTGGTCTTCCTGTTTGGGAAAAACGATTCTTTGAGGATCATCCTGACAATATGTGGGGACCAAATTACCGACTCTTTAAAGAAAATGACAGCACTTTCATTGTACATCATCCTGGATTTTCGGTCGGACAATTCGCGCGTCATGAAATTCCCTCTGGATTAACAAGTACCTTAAGCACTTTTGGGTTGCCCTTAGACCTTGTTCCAAATGGCGACGGACGCTACAGTTTATTAACAAGCGGTCCTGCATACGGAGTTAAGGCTTTAATGACACGACACTTTGCAGTAGAAACGCAAGCCAATTTCGTTGATTTCACGTGCTACATGGAATATCCTGCGACCTTAAATACCTCAATTCCATTATTCAATGATGAAAATGTTACTATTTCCAATGGTATGGCGCTTGATGAAGCAATGATGGAAGAAATTAACGGTGAACTTGTTGCAAGCTTTGCATGTATCGATTTCCTAGGCGCAGTAAATGAAGAAAACTTGAATTCAATCACTCTATTTCCAAATCCAACAAATGTCCTATTACAACTCTCGACACCAATTTCTAATTACGAAATCACGAATCAAGAAGGACGCGTAATGAAATATGGTTTTGAATTTGTAAATACTATTGATGTAACGGATTTAAAAGCAGGTATTTACTTTTTAAAAACGGATAGTAAGGTTATGAAATTTATAAAAAATTGACAACCTAAGCTAGAATCAGTTTGTTTGAAAACCAATTTTTGAAATTTTAACTAGTACCTTCAGAGTATTTTGCACTGAATTATCCGTTAAGAACAATTTCTCTTTCAATTCTATTCTGTGTTAGATAGTTATGTCATAAGAAAGTTAAATCAAAACCTACTTGACCTCATCTTATTTCGAAAAAATTGAGTCGATTATAAAAAACGAATTTCATTAAATAATCTTAATTCAAAATGTTGAAAAAAAATCTGTACTTAATCTCAACTTAATTTGCACAGTATTATTTAAAAGTTACTTTTGCCGAAAATTCACAAAAAAAACACTGAACTATGTACTGGACACTTGAACTTGCCTCTTATCTTGAAGATGCCCCGTGGCCTGCAACCAAAGACGAATTAATTGATTATGCAATTCGAACTGGTGCTCCATTGGAAGTTGTAGAAAACCTACAAGATTTGGAAGATGAGGGAGATATGTACGAAAGTATCGAAGAAATTTGGCCGGATTATCCTTCGCGTGAAGATTTCCTTTTCAACGAAGACGAGTATTAATCCCAGCTTAGAGAACGTTTAAGCATTATTTTTTTTTCATAAAACTGCTTTATTGTAGATATTGTAAATACCTTTGTTAAAAAGGGAAAACAATTACAGTGAAGCAGTTTTTTTATTTATCGAAAAACAGCCATTTCAATCCCTATTTACCTGCCATTTTATTTTTGATTCACCCTCCTTCTCAACAAGTAATTTAGCATGGTCACGAGCGCTCAATCCCCGTATTCAATTTTACTTTTTAACGGGTTAATGCGCGAACAAAAAAAACTTTTAAAAATTCTTTTATTTATTGAATTTCAATTGTTTACGTTGGTATTTCGTAAGCTAATGTTCAATTTATTGCCTTTTGCAAATCATCAATCAACACATAAATCAACCCGTCATGGAGCAAAAAGGACAAATCCACCAGATTAAAAAACTATTGGTGGCTAACAGAGGGGAAATTGCCATCCGCGTTTTTCGTGCAGCCTCTGAGTTAAAAATTAGTACAGTAGCCGTTTACACCTACGAAGATCGCTACTCGCTTCATCGCTACAAAGCTGATGAAAGTTTTCAAATTGGAGACGAAACTGAACCGCTTTCACCGTATTTGAACATCGAAGAAATCCTGCGTATAGCGAAAAAAGCAAACGTTGATGCCATTCACCCCGGATATGGTTTTTTATCCGAGAATGTGCATTTTGTGCGCCGTTGCCAAGAAGAGGGAATCATTTTTGTTGGGCCTAATCCTGAAGCCATGGATCAATTGGGAGACAAAGTCGCTGCTAAAGTGGTTGCTAAAGCGGTAGACGTTCCTTTAATTCCCGATTCACAATTAAAACTCTCTACTTCGGAAGACGCTAGAAATGAAGCAAAGCGCATTGGATTTCCTGTAATGTTGAAAGCTGCTGCTGGTGGCGGTGGACGTGGAATGCGTGTTGTTCGTTCTGAAAATGAAATCGAAAATGCTTTCAACGATGCAAGAAGTGAAGCTGGAAAAGCTTTTGGAGACGATACTGTTTTCATAGAAAAGTTTATCGACAATCCGAAACACATTGAGGTTCAAATTTTAGGAGACCATCATGGAAATATCGTTCACCTATACGAACGTGATTGTTCTGTGCAGCGCCGATTTCAAAAAGTAATTGAAATTGCTCCTTCTATTCTTAAACAAGAAACGCGAGAGAAATTATACGACTACGCCACTCGAATCGCGAAATACGTCAACTATGATAACGCTGGTACAGTTGAATTTTTAGTGGATGCCGAAGAAAATATTTACTTTATCGAGGTCAATCCACGTATCCAAGTGGAACATACCATCACGGAAGAAATTACTGGAATCGACCTTGTTCGCTCGCAAATTATCATTGCTGCTGGCCATCCATTAACCCATAGTCAAATTTTTATTCACCAACAAAGTGATGTAAAATGCAACGGTTGGGCAATTCAATGTCGTATCACCACGGAAGATCCAGAAAACGACTTCAAACCAGATTACGGAACTATCGTAGCATACAGAAATGCAGGTGGTTACGGAATTCGTTTGGACGAAGGAAGTAGTTACAGCGGTGTTAAAATTTCTCCATTTTTCGATTCGATGTTGGTAAAGGTTTCAGCAAGCGGACGAACCTTAAAAGGAGCTGCACAACGGTTGAAAAGAACCTTACGCGAGTTTCGAATTCGAGGCGTAAAAACCAACATTCCTTTCTTAATCAACGTGATGGCAAACGAGGAATTTCAAGAAGGGCGCACCACCGTTGGCTTTATTCAAAACAATCCGCAGTTAATGATTCCTCAATACGGCCATGACAAAGACCGTGGAACTAAATTATTGAAATACTTGGCGGAATTGAAAGTAAACGGACATCCTGACGTGAAAAGTTATGATCCTGACAAAACTTTCCGTAAACCACTCATACCACAATTTAATTCAGATCTTCCTTTCCCGAAAGGCACAAAAGACTTGTTGACGGAACTAGGTCGCGAGGATTTTGTGAGATACATCAAGAACGAAAAGAAGATTTTCTACACCGATACAACATTACGAGATGCCCATCAATCTCTTTTTGCAACACGTCTGCGCAACCACGACATTTTTAAAGTAGCAGAGGGAATGGCACGATCCTTTCCTGAACTGTTTTCGCTAGAGGTTTGGGGTGGAGCTACTTTTGACGTGACAATGCGCTTTCTTCACGAAGATCCATGGGAGCGTTTGAGAATGTTGAGAGAAGCTGCGCCTAATGTGTTGTTACAGATGCTTTTCCGTGGAAGTAACGCCGTTGGATACGCTGCATATCCCGACAATGTGATTGCAAAATTCATCGAGAAAAGCGCGCAAAATGGAATCGACGTTTTCCGAATTTTCGACTCGTTAAACTGGCTTGAAGGTATGCAATTTAGTATCAAAACAGTACGAGAAGAAACCAATTCGTTAGCTGAGGCGTGTATTTGTTACACCGGGGATATCCTTAATCCAGAACGTCAGAAATTTAACTTACAATACTACCTCGACTTAGCGTGTCGTTTGGAAGATGCTGGTGCTCACATGTTGGCAATTAAAGATATGGCTGGATTACTAAAACCTTATGCAGCAGAAGTTTTAGTTAAAGCACTTAAAGAAAAAGTTGAACTTCCAATTCACTTACACACACACGATACCTCCTCCATTCAACCAGCTACTTACATGAAAGCAATAGAAGCAGGAGTGGATGTCGTGGATGTAGCCTTGGCGTCGATGAGTGGATTGACTTCACAACCCAATTTCAATTCGTTAGTTGCAGCATTTCAAGGACATGAACGAGAAAATCCGATTAATCTTAAAGCGCTAAACGAATATTCGAACTATTTTGAAGTGGTACGCGAGTATTATTATCCGTTTGAGAGTGAATTGAAAGCGGGAACAGCAGAAGTGTATGATCACGAAATACCGGGTGGTCAATATTCCAATTTATTACCACAAGCAAGAGGTTTGGGATTAGAAGATAAATTTGAAACAATCAAACACAATTATGTCGTTGTCAACCAATTATTTGGAGACATTGTGAAAGTTACTCCTTCTTCGAAAGTTGTTGGTGACATGGCCTTATTCATGACTTCCAATAACTTAACGGCGGAAGATGTCATGACCAAAGGCGAGGATTTGGCATTTCCTGAATCCGTAAAACAATTGTTCAAAGGTGATTTAGGTCAACCTTTTGGTGGATTTCCAAAGGACTTACAAAAATTAATTTTAAAAGATGTAAATCCATACACCGAGCGACCGAATGCACATATTCCGCCATTGGATTGGGAAGCTGAGTTTGCGAAGTTCAAAGATAAATTCAGTCATAAATTGAGCGAAGAAGACTTCCTTTCTTACATCATGTTCCCGAAAGTTTTTGAGGATTTTTACACCTTCCGCAAGCATTTTGGCTTTGTTGAAAAACTACCTACTCCAAGTTTTTATTATCCTATGAAACCAAATGAAGAAATATTGGTGAACTTGGAGGAAGGTAAAAACTTACTCATTCGATTCCGATACATGGGCGAACCCAACGACGAAGGATTCCGTGAAATTTTCTTCCAAATCAACGGGCAAACGCGCAATATAGTGGTGAAAGACAATTCCATTAAGTCTACCAAAGTGGCGCATAAAAAGGCCACCGAGGCAAATGAAATTGGTGCGCCATTGCAAGGAAAATTGGTGAAAGTGCTCGTAAATTCAGGTGACGAAGTGAAAAAAGGGCAAGCCTTATTTGTAATCGAAGCGATGAAAATGGAAAGTACGATCAATTCACCTCTAGACGGTGTTGTTTCAAAAGTTGTCTTGAGTCAAAATTCAATGGTGGAACAAGACGATTGTGTGATTGAATTGTAAGCGATAATTCCAACAAAAATTATAAACAGCGGAGATAGAAATACATCTTCGCTGTTTTTTTTTTAACCTTTTTCTTAAGAGATACAATTATTTCTGGACTAAACCGTTTTCTTCAAATGCGTTTATTATTGACCTTGGTTGGTTTTCTTATCGCTTCGTTAGGCCTGGCTCAGCAAGGAGGATACACTGCTTTTCCCTTTCTACAATCCTATTATTCCGCGAGAAGTATGGCGTTTGGAGGAACATTTATAACAGTTTCCGACAACGATTTAAGTTTAGCAATGGACAATCCTGCGGTTCTTAATTCCTCAATGAATGGACATTTGCACGTCAATCAAAGTTTGTTGCCAACGGGAATCAATGTCGGCGCTGCAAATTATTGTTTTAACACGAAAAGAGGTGTTTTCGCTCCAAGTATTCGTTATGTAAATTATGGGAAATTCGATGGACGTGATGAAACGGGGGCGGCAACAGGTTCCTTCTCTGGTTTGGATTATGCTATTGGCACGAGCTATGGATACTCCTTGAAAGACGTAATTCGCATTGGAGCAAGTTTCAATTTCATTGGAAGTAACATGGAAACCTATTCGTCGTATGGTGTAGCACTTGGTTTTTCCGCGATGTATATCCACAAAAATCAACTTTTTAGTGCAGGATTTTCGGCGAGAAACATTGGCGTGGCGTTTAAAAATTATACCTCGGAGAGTATTCGACAATTGCCTTTACGCGTGGATGCTGGAGTAAGTATGAAATTGAAACACGCTCCTTTTCGCTTCTCCCTTCTGGCACAACGTCTCGAAAAATGGGACATTGTTTATCAAGATCCGAATGAAAAAGCTACTTACGATCCGTTAACAGGAGATTCCGTAGCGGTTGAAAGACCTGGGTTCTTCACGAAATTAGCCCATCATGGTGTTTTCCAAGTAGAACTATTGGCCTCCAAAAATTTTCATCTTCGAGGAGCTTTTGATTATCATCGACGAGCACAATTACGCCTACAAGAACGTCCTGGACTAGCTGGATTTTCCTTTGGAGTCGGGTTAAAAATTAAAAAAATTCACATCGACTACAGCTTCTTAATCTATAACAAAGCAGGGCAACAACATGCCATTTCACTACAAACCCATCTTTCAGATTGGGTGAAAAAGTAAAGCTTCCTATACGTTCCATTAACGTTCTAGAAATTGAGGTCTAGGTTAATCTGTTGTCTAATTCTAACTAGTTTTCAAGCGATCAAAAGTCTTTTGACCCTTCAGAAAATAACGAAACACTATTGAAAACTGAGTTTGCTTAAACGTCTGTTTATCATTGGACAATCTTTTGCGTTGGCGAATTAGACGGGGTAGATTGGAATATAGATGAACATGAGCCAAAAATACCATCCAAAGTAATTTAGGTTTTCCTTCAAATAGAAATTTAAACGCTGCAATTCCATCGAGTGCCATTCGAATAAACAAGGTAGGAAACCATGCTCTAGGGTGGTTTTTCACCAACATAAATAAGGAATTTCTGAAATTCAAATAGACTTTTCGGGGCGAATTGTAGTCCAGGGTTCCTCCTCCTAAATGATATACTGTGCTTGTTGGTACCACACGCAAAGTAAATCCCTTTCGTTGCAAACGAACACATAAATCGATTTCTTCCATGTGTGCGAAAAAGGACGCGTCAAATCCTCCTACTTTGTGAAAAACATCCGCACGAATCAACATTGCTGCGCCAGAAGTCCAAGCGACCTCAATTGTTTGTTGGTATTGTCCTTCATCTTTTTCGACGTGATCAAAAATTCGTCCGCGACAGAAAGGAAAATAGTACTTGTCTAAAAATCCACCGCAAGCACCGGCATGTTCAAATTTTGTCTTGTCGCGCCATGCTAAAATTTTCGGTTGAACTGCGGCCACTTTAGGGTTAGCTGTAAATTCATTCACCAACGGTTGCAGCCAATTGGGCGTTACTTCCACATCGCTATTGAGCAATAAATACGCATCAAATTCACCTTCAATTTGGGTCAGTGCCACGTTATAACCTCCTGCAAAACCATAATTGGAATCGTTTTTCAAAACTTGAACATCAGGATAAGTGGCTCGTAACCAGCGTATCGAATCGTCAGTACTAGCGTTGTCGGCTATTATAATGGTATATTGATTTTGATTTTCTCGAATGACCGATGGCAAATAAGTAGCCAGGTGTTCGCGTCCATTGAAATTTAAAATGACTACCGCAACTCGCATCTTACAATTTTATCACCCGCACATTTATCCCATTCACAGCAAGCAGATAAACTCCACTTTTCCAATCGTTAACGGAAATTCCGTCAGTCAATTCTTTAACGGAAAATGTATCCACTAAATGACCTTCGACTTGATACAAATTCACTTGAAGATCTGCGGGTAATTCACTTTTAAGAAACAGTTTATCATTCGCTGGATTTGGATAAAATTCAAAGTTCACTTCTTGACCCAATTCATCAATTTCAACCAACTGATTTAAAGTAACCCCATTGGTGGCTGGAAAGGTTCCGTCGGCAGCACTTTTCAAAAGAAATACATGATTACCTCCATTGGAAGAAAATTGAGAGGAACCCACATTTTCACTGGAACCAATACTAATAAATCCACCATCATTGGTAGGTAAAATTTGATTCACCTTATCCATTCCTTCGTTGTTAATCGCCACAAATTGATTGATCCAATACAATTCCGTAGGATGAAAATAGGCTACAGCGACATCGAAAGTGTCTTGGTAAGTTCCCGAATTTTTTACGAGATATCCCAATGCTAATTTATTACTTTGCGTGTTGTAAGAAATACGATCATACATCTCACTATTTGTGGTACTTGTTGAAGTGAAATGATTTATTAGTGTTCCATCAGGTTGATAAATCCCCATGTATCCGTCCATATCACTTGCTGAAATTTGACGATAACCTACGACGTAATAGCTGTTATTACCTACGCACAGATCCAAAACGCCATAGGCTCCTGCTAAATCACTAATGACATCTTCTCTCAAAATATTTCCATTTTCGTCGATTTCCATTACCATTCCTTTGGTCACTTGATCTTGCATCATAAACACCTCTCCTCCAATAAGGTAATTTCCATTCATAGCAATAATTGAGCGAGGAATATCTTTTCCAGAAGTTCCATAAGTCGCTGTCCAAACTACATTTCCATCCGCATCAACTTTCGTCATGTACCAATCAATATCACCTCCATCCATTGCAAGTATTTCACCGATTAAAATCAAACCACCATCTGAGGTGAAAATCGCACTATTAAACTTTTCCCAATGTTGTGCATCGCCATACGTTTTCTCCCAAAGCTGATTTCCATTTGCGTCTAATTTCAACAAATAGCCATCAAAATCGCCTTCTCCAAAAGAGTTGGAAAGTCCAGCTACATAATATTCACCTGCGGTATTTCGGAGCAATTTTTTACCTTCTTCTGACTCGGGACCTCCGTAATTGTTCGACCACAAATAAGTTCCCGTTTTGGAATAATGCGCTAAAAAAACCTGACCCGTTTCACCCCAACTGCTCGACGACCCGCAAATCATGTAAGAGGAATCTGCCAATTGAACGACACTTTCACCGCGGTCAAAACTGTTTCCAGAATACAACTTAAAGAAATTATCTTGTCCCCATCCGTTCACGGAAAGCAACAAACTAAAGAAAACTAAAATGCGCATTGTAAACGAATTAAGTAAGCAAAACCGGTTTTATTGAAAAGATTCTCAGCGCTCGCCCCTATCGACCAATTTTTGAAGGTGTAGGATAAATAGGCTCCTCCTTTCAACCAAGAATAACCACCAAAGGAAGCTGATGCACCAAGATGCATTTTTGGGACAAATTGATAATCAAGTCCAACAAAAAACTTCGGGATTGCGATTTTGGAAAGATAAAGTTGCGCTCCAAAAAACGATTGTAACTTCTTGGTTGAACTGGTATTTACGATTTTCGCAATCTGTAAGAATCCAGGAAGTAGTACCAATTTTCGTTCGTTTTCTTCTGTCACATTTAAAGTATCCATCCATTGTTGAACATTATCAAACACCAAAGAACCAGAAGTTAAATCCGACAAGGGATATCCAGAAAAACTATAATATCCCATTCCGTCATAGCGCGTTGCATTTACCGTCGGAAGAGCAAATCCCAAATTTCGTCCTAAGGCTTGAAACAACATTTTGTCGCCAACTTCATTGTTTGTTGTAAAACGAAAATCAAAGTCTATTGCTAAACCGAAACCTTTAAAATATGCTCCTGAATTATTAAACGCACCCGTCATATCGTATTTAAACTTAATGGAATCACCGTCGGAAACACTTGCCATGTTTAATGTTGACAATTCGAAAGCGTTGCGATTAGTTAATCCGACAAGGTTTAATGTCAATGCCGAGCCTGTTTTTTTATCACAAATTCCAAATCCAATTTTTTGAAAGCCTGTTGATTGAAAACGGGTTCCACCGAGTTGAATGGTATCTTCACCGAAAAGGCTGTTTCCATACATTGCCAATCGAAATAAATTGCGGTTATAAAAAGCCTCCCATTGCGTGTAAGCACCTGCTTTAACTAACCATCCCAAACGTTCTTGTTTTAAAACTGTGGCATTGAAATTTCTGTACTCAATTTCTGCATTCAGATCAGCTCCGAAACGATTGATAGACTGATGTTTTTCTAATGCAGCATCCTTCATAGTTTGGTCTATGTCGCCTCCGAAAGCAAATTTATTTACCAAACTATTTGTCAATGCGTTAGATGAAACATCGGCGATACCAAGCACGGTTAAATGTTGCCCTGTAAAACCATTGGTATCAATCAACATCGGTAAATAATGTTGGCTAAAACTAAAACTCATTCCAAACAAAAGAGTAAAAACTATTCCCAAACTTCTCATTACAGCACCACTTTTGTCGTTAATAAAGCCTGCACTTTTACCGCTAAAAACGCATTTGCAGGTATTGTCTGTATTTGATTCGCGCCATTGGAATCTGGTGTATCGAAACGCGCTTCAACTACTACTTTTTTAATATCGTTTACCTTTGAAACAATGTTTTCAGGCAGCTCAAAATTCAAGGTTGAAGCTTTTTTATACAGTCCAGATGAAGCGTCCAACGAACCAAGTAAGGAGGAAGAAATCTCACTTGTTGCCACCACCGAACCAACTACAGCTCCCATTTCATCCAATAGATACAAGGTAACTCCTGCGGAAATTGGAAAAGCATTCACACATTTCAATATCAGTTTTCCCGCCGTGACGTGCGTTTTTTCGGTGTTTTGTTGCAATTGTAAATCAAATGTATCGCGTAAAGTCAAACCGTCAGAGGAAAGTGCCATAGGTAACTGTG
This sequence comes from Bacteroidota bacterium, assembly GCA_039795265.1. Lineage (GTDB taxonomy): Bacteria > Bacteroidota > Bacteroidia > Flavobacteriales_D > Crocinitomicaceae > UBA952. Next base: position 144,779 of record JBDKEM010000023.1, read on the forward strand.
CTTTTACCTTCAAACGGATACGACTATTGGGGAAAATTTCGTCATTTCCTGAACTCGTATTGCCCCAAGGATTGAGCTGAAAGTTATAAGCGACTTGATGGTTGATTCCGAGATTTTGTAAATACTCCGAAATATTACTGTTCGATGAATTGAAGGAAATTGTTTGTGATGAAGATTGCAAGGTGTTCCACTGACCTGTAGCGGGAGAAAGATAGAAACTGTTTCCGAGAGCACCACCTGAAAGTTGAACGGTATTGGAAGCATAATTCGTATTGGAAGCGCTTAAAAGTGTTCCTTTCATGGCCATTTTCATTCCATTTTCGACGATAAATTGGAGATTAGTCTCAGGTAGTGTTAGACTTCCGTTGATGATTTTTGAGAAATAGGGAACTTCGAAATTGCTATTATCGGACAAAATTTTATCACCGAAATAACCTTTAGCATAGTTGATCCGAATATCTTTAAACGAAGCATCTACTTTAAAAACGTTAGTAGTATTCACAGAAACCGCTGGACCATCGGGATCCGTTTTTACCGTTAATTCTGAACGAAGTCGATTGAATGAATTGCCGATATTTCCTGTCAAATCAATGGTGTAACCGCTTACATCAAGAACAGCTTCAGCAACTCCGGGATTTTGATTGGTACCGGCATCCACAAAATAGGTTTGAACAAACTCTTCACCATCTTTCTTAACACCAGGAAGTCGAACGGTAAAAAACGCTTTGGTTCCTATTGGATTATAGACCTTTACTTTAATAAAGCCTTGAGAAACCTGCACTTTTTTCAATTGTACAGGCTCTAATAAAATGTGATTTTCTTGAATGTCATTGACAAAGGAATAACCCGGCGGTACATTATTCAGTGAAATTGTCAAATTAAAACTTTGCTGTACCGTTGTATCAGGGATTTTTATCACGTCTTCTAAGCGAATATCCAAAAGTGTTCGTGTTAAATCCACGAGAAGTAGGTTGTTGGAAATCGCCAAGGTACTATCGTTCACCCATTTATCAAGAGTTAACGTGTCGTAGGTAACGGGAGCTTTCCATTCAGTACTCCATGTCGTTGGCTTCTTTTTACAAGCAAAAAACACGAAAGAACTCAGAATGACCGCCCAATAAGAATAGCGCATACGTCATTTATTATGAAACAAATTTAGAATTTAACGTGAATTATCCGTGTTAATCTTGCTTGAAATCGGTGGGAAAACACAAAAAAGCATTTCAATCATTCAAATCCAAAGCCAATCTTTGTTGAAATTCACTTTTCAGAAAAAAGGTCAAGATTCAGATTTCCTTTTCTATTTATCTTCAAAGGACAAAACATTTCCGGATAAAAAGGTGTTTAACTGCCAAATTAACGACTTTGAAAAATATTGTAATCATCGGTTCGAGTAGTGGCATTGGGCAAGCACTCACACATCAATTAGTAGAAAATAATCGCGTGTTTGGTTCGTATAACCAACATCAACCGTCACTTGAAAACATTAATTATTTCCCATTTAATTTCAATGCTTTAGATGAAAATTTTTCCTTTGATTTTCTACCTGAAAGTATCGATGGTATAGTCTATTGCCCAGGAAGCATTTTATTGAAAAATTTTGCGCGCTATACCGACGAAGATTTCCTCAACGATTATCGTTTGCAAGTACTTGGAGCTGTTCGAACGATCCGTACTTTGTTGCCACGTTTGAAAAAATCGGAGCAAGGTTCCGTGGTACTTTTTAGTTCAGTTGCTGTAACTTCTGGTTTTCCATTTCACACCTTAGTGAGTTCATCGAAAGGTGCAATTGAAGGTTTTACACGTGCTTTAGCGGCCGAATTAGCTCCAAAAATTCGAGTAAATTGTATCGCTCCATCTTTGACAGACACTCCGCTCGCTTCCTCGTTACTTTCCAATGACGACAAACGAAAAATTCAAGCTGAACGCAATCCAATGAAACGAATTGGTACCTCAAACGATATTGCTTCTATGGCGAAATTTCTGCTTAGCGACGAAAGTTCTTGGATTTCGGGGCAAGTTTTGGCGGTCGATGGAGGTGCTGGGGTCCTAAAAACAACTTAAGCCGTGCGAAGGCCTTGGAATTTATGCGATTTACCTGTGCACAGTTTGGTCACTCAAGGAATTGATGGTCAAACCAATATGAACGTTTGTACTTATGTAAGTGCGGTAAGTATGGAACCCAAAATTTACGCTGTTGCAGTATCTCACGGGACAAAATCACTCGAAAATCTGATGAAAACCGAAAGTGCCGTTTTACAGATTCTGCATAAAGAGCAGTTTAGTTTGGTCAACACTTTGGGAAAAAAATCAGGGTTTCGTTACAATAAAATGGCGTATTTGCAAAAGAAAAACTTATTGGAAGAGTGGCAGGAAAGACCTGTACTAAAAGATGTTTGCGCCCGCTTACTTTTGAGAAAAATGAGTTATCAAACTACTGGAGATCACGACCTTTTCTTGTTTTCCGTAGAAAAATATCAAGTACTTTCAGATAATTACCTTACGATAAATCATTTAAGAGAAAAGAAAATTATTTATGGATAGTTCATTATTAGACACCAATCGAATAATTGAAATGGCTTGGGAAGACCGTACTCCTTTTGAAGCTATTTATCATCAATTTGGATTACTGGAAAAAGAGGTTATTGTCTTGATGCGCAAGGAATTAAAACCGAGTAGCTTCCGACTTTGGCGCAAACGCGTGAGTGAGGGAGTTAGCCAAAAACATTTGAAAAAACGTTCTCCTGAAATTGATCGCTTCCGATGTAGCCGACAACGTACAATTTCAAATAATAAAATCTCAAAACGATGAATTTTCCAACGGATTGGGAGAGCATACTTTCCAGAGTTGACGCAATCGAGCCGGTTACTTATGGAAAAACGCGCAATTATATTGACGGTAAAGTAACGCAACTTTCACCTTACATTTCGCGCGGCGTTATTTCAACGAAATTTGTAGTGAATCGCTTGTTGCAAAAGGGCTGGAAAGCAAAAGAAATAGAAGGTTTAATACAGCAATTAACTTGGCGCGACTATTTTCAACGTGTATGGCAACGATTAGAAATTGACCCAAATCTGAACATCAATTCCGACATTTATCAGGTTCAGGAAAAAGTTCGAACTCAAGAAATTCCAAATGCATTAGTAGAAGCACAGACATCAATTGCTGCAATCGACAAAGCAATAAATGAACTCTATTCCTCTGGTTACATGCACAATCATTTGCGAATGTATGTTGCAGCCTTGAGTTGTAACATTGGTCAAACACATTGGAAATTACCAGCGCAATGGATGTATTATCATCTTCTTGACGCAGATTGGGCAAGTAATGCACTTTCATGGCAATGGGTTGCGGGTACATTTAGTAAGAAAAAATACGTCGCCAATCAATCGAACATCAACAAATTCACAGGAATTCAACAGAAATCAACTTATTTGGATATTGAATATGAAGATTTTGCGCACCTTGACGTCCCGAAAATATTACAAGAAACTACTATACCTTCTTTAAAAACAAAACTTCCAAAAGTAGATTCCATTTCAATTAATGAAGCGCTTCCGACTTACGTGTACACATTCTACAACCTCGATCCATATTGGGACAAGGATACTCCTGCAAACCGAATACTCCTCCTTGAACCATCACATTTTGAACAATATCCAATCAGTGAAAAAACAATGAATTTCACTTTGGAATTGGCGAAGAACATTGCGAATATTCAAATTTTTGTAGGAGAATTTAAGGAATTTATTGACCAATTTAAGGTTGATAACATCGCATCTATTCATTTCAAAGAGCACCCAACAAACAATCATTTTAGAGGAATCTTGCATGAGCGCGACTGGATATTTCCAACGATTAAAGAGAGCTCAGGTTCCTTTTTCAAATATTGGAAACTGGCGGAAAAGGAAATTGCAAAGAGGGGAGAATTTTACTTTGAATAAAAAGAAAATAAATATCGTCTGGTTAAAAAGGGATCTTCGGACGCAAGACCATGAGCCTATATATTTAGCGGAACAACAAAAATTGCCTTACCTCCTACTCTATCTCTTTGAACCCCAATTTATCAATTATCCCGATACGAGCTTGCGCCATCTTCAATTTCAATGGCACTCGCTGGTAGAAATGAACCAAGTTTTATCTCCTTTTGGTCATCAAGTTTTGCTTTGTTACGCAGATGCTGAACAAGTTTTTGAACGTATTGGCGAATTATTTCACGTACATCAACTCTTTAGTTATCAAGAAAGTGGTACACAGGCAACGTGGAATCGCGATAAAGCAATTGCTCGTTGGTGCACGAAGAATAGAGTAACTTGGACGGAATGCCAACGCGACGGAATCATTCGGCGTTTAAAAACGCGAAAAAATTGGGAAAAGCATTGGTACAAAGTCATGTCTGCACCTCAAATAAGGAATTCATATTCCCAAGAATTGGCGGTAACTATTGATAATCCGTTTCCTATTCCGCTTGAATTTGAAGACAAAGTTCGAGAATATCCAAGTGTTTTTCAACCGGCAGGAGAACGTAACGCTGTTCGCTATTTATCTAGTTTTGTTGAAGAACGTGGCTACAATTATAGCAGGCACATCAGTAAACCAGCCCTAAGTCGCTTGTCGTGCAGTCGAATTTCGCCGTATTTGAGTTGGGGCAACGTAAGCGTTCGACAGGTTTTTCAATTCATTCATTTTCAATTGGGTAAACCTAAAGGACGTTCGCCTTTCAATAATTTTATAACCCGTCTTTTTTGGCATTGTCATTTCATACAGAAATTTGAATCGGAATGTCGCTACGAAAAAGAATGTATCAATCGCGGCTATGAATTACTCGAACATCCCAAAAATGAAGCTTGGATAGCAGCTTGGAAATCTGGAACTACTGGTTTTCCGCTCGTAGATGCTTGTATGCGTTGTTTGAAGGCTACGGGTTGGGTTAATTTTCGGATGCGAGCGATGTTAGTTAGTGTTTTATGTCATCATTTGTATCAAGACTGGCGGGAAGGAATGTATCACCTGGCACAATTGTTTTTAGACTACGAGCCGGGAATCCATTATCCTCAATTTCAAATGCAAGCAGGAACGACAGGTGTGAATATCATACGGATGTATAACCCTGTAAAACAAAGTGAAGACCACGATCCAAACGGAGATTTTATCCGAAAATGGGTTCCCGAGTTGGCTCATCTCCCAAAAGAACTGATACATGAACCACATCTAATGACGGAAATGGAACAAACTTTTTACAACCTTAAAATTGGTGAGGACTATCCCTTTCCTCTGGTGGAACTAGAAAGCGCAGCTGCTAATGCCCGCGACAAAGTATGGAAACACCGCAATCATCCTTTGGTGAAATCGGAAAGTAAACGCATTGTTTTGGAGAATTTTACATTCCGAGAAGACGATAACGAGGAATGATTTTTGGCTTACAAATGTAGATTCCGAAAAATGAAAACTTTCTTTAAAATACAGGTCATTAGTATTTTTTATAGGTGAACATTTTCATGAGGTTTTCAGGGATTAACGGAGGATCATCTTCAGGGGATTTCGTTACAATTATTTCTATTGGCTGACATTTTTCATTAATGACTAAGGTAAACCACCCCATTCGATCCTCACAAATTTCGCAACCAAAATGCATTTCAAAATCTGCAAAAAACTGTGACTTATGCTTTTTGAAAGAACACATTAGGGTTCCTCTATCGTTCATTACAATTTCATTAAGAATCCTTAAGTCTTTGTCCATCATCACTATCTTATTGGAAACATTGATATTTGTAAAAAAACTTGATGCTCCGTGTTCATTTAAACAAATTCCTAGAAAATAAGTCGATTTGTTCGAGTATCCTTTGAAAAGACTATAATCCTGTAGCGTTAAACTTTTGATTTGTCTTCCGTTTGAATCAAATTTTATAAAACGCAGAAAATTTCGAGCATACAGGTAGTTTTTTTTTGGCGAAATTAGAAGGACACGATCCTTTTTATAGAACCATTTTACATTATAGTTTCGATAAGATTTAAAGCATTGCTCAGCAGTAAGTATTGTATCATCTTCAAAATTATTGGGTCGAACTTTATAAATGACTACCTTTTTATAATCCGCGAAATGAATTGAGTCGGAAAGTTTTTTTGTGAACGTAATTTTAGCAGGTTGTTGATTATCAAAGAAATAATTCTTGGTGTTCAAAATTTGGAACTTTCGATTGGTTAGTTTCTGATTTTCAAGCACTAAAATTGTATCTGGACTTTTTAAACCATTTTCATCTATCGTGTCGGATAATATGATTTTGTCACCTAAGATGGTATTTGCATCTTGAGTAGTTTCTGAGATTTTTTTAGATGGTTTTGCTTCGTCACTACACCCCAAGGTCAAAACAAGCAAACATGCCACCGTTAAGAAACTTAGTAAACCTAGTTTCGAAATTTGAATACCTAAAAAACGATTACAAAACATAAAAACCTCTGTTCGATTTTAAAATTGAAATTACTTTCGGTGCTTCGCGGTCAGATTGACATAAAAATCTGTTAAACAAGTTGTTTACACGAAAATTTAGCGGTCCGCCGCGGCGGGAAATTGAGAGTAAACAACGGAGTATAACTGGTTTTTATGTATAGATTATTATTAAATAGTCAATCCTTAAAAACCCTTTTTCTGATTCGCTTTAAAAACCAGGTCTCATAATCAAGTTTTGAATTGGCGAAAAAAATGAGCTGAAAATGGTTTGAAAAAAGTGAAAAAAGATGACT
>JBDKEM010000011.1:0-112574 GCA_039795265.1 Bacteroidota bacterium
TGTGAGTTCAGCAGGCAATTATACGGTCACAGTCACCGATTCCAATAACTGTTCTGCACAAGCAAGTGCAACGGTTAGCAATGCCAGCACATCGGTCATTACAAACGTAACACCACCGTAAGGGAGAGCGGAGAATGTGAGATGGAGAATATAAGATGGAGTATTAATTTTCTCCGCCGACGCGAATCTCCATTTTTGATTTTCAATTTTACATTCTCCATTAATTTCCCACCTTTGTACCATGAACAGTAAGCACCTCATTTTAATTACCACTATGGCTTTTTCTATCGAATCGATGGCTCAAAACTTACCGAAAGCGCCTCAACAACCAAAAGCGCTAACTACGCACAATCATACACGTATTGACCCATACTATTGGATGAACGAACGCGATACACCACCGGTTCTGGATTATTTGAAAGCTGAAAATTCCTACTGTGAGAATTATTTTAAACGCCTACAACCACTTGTGGATGGATTGATGACCGAATTCGACAAACGCATCGACCCGAACGATAAAAGTGCACCATTTAAATTGAATGGAAAAGTATATCAAGTGCGCAACCTAGAAGGAAAAGACTACCAACAAATCGTTCAAATCACCAACGGAAAAGAAACCATTTTCTTCGATGAAAACGAACGGGCGCAAGGAAAATCCTTCTACGAATTAGCCGATTGGACGCCTTCTCCCAACAACGAAATGCTTGCGGTTAGTGAAGATTTTGTAGGACGAAGAAAGTATAATTTGAGTTTCCGTGTCAATAAAACTGGAAAATACATAAAGGATGTAATTAAAGATGTAAGTGGAAACGTGATTTGGGCAAACGACAACAAAACGGTTTTCTATGTCCGAAAAGATGAACAAACCTTGCGCGAATTTCAAGTTTTTCGTCACGTCATCGGTACTGATCCAAAAACGGATGTGATGATTTATGAAGAAAAAGACGAAATCTATGGCGTTGGAATTGGAAAATCAAGCACCAATGACTATATTTTTATTTACTCTTTTAGCTCGTTAACCTCTGAATTTCAATTAATTGACGCGAACAACCCAACGGCTCAACCTCAAATATTCTTGCCACGAAAAAAAGGTCACTTGTATGAAGTGGAACACCATAAAAACGGTTTTTACATTTTATCCAATGACAACGCTGCCAACAAAAAAATCCTTTTTTCAGCAAAAGTTCCAAGTTCTTTAGATAATTGTTCAGTGTTAGTAGCCCACGACGAAAATGTATTGTTGGAAGGCATTCACGCTTTTTCCAATTTCTTGGTAATCGAGGAACGGAGTAACGGTTTGCGAAAATTGCGCCTGAAAAACTTGCAAACAGGAAAAGATAATTACATTAAATTCAACGAAGAAACCTATTTCCTAGGTCTTGGTCTGAACGATGATTATTCTTCCGAAGAGTTGTTTTATTCTTACAATTCCCTTACCACCCCTTCGACGGTTTACAAATACAACATGGCGACAGGTGAACAAACGGTTTGGTTTCGTAAAGAGTTGTTAGACAAGTCTTTTTCGCCAGAAAATTACGTTTCAGAACGGATTTGGGCAACGGCAAATGACGGCACGAAAATCCCAGTTTGTTTGGTGTACAAAAAAGGAACGGATTTGAAAAACGCACCGTGTTTATTGTACGGATACGGTTCGTATGGCTACACCTTGCCCGATGTGTTTAGTGCTTTGCGCTTGAGTTTATTGGATCGTGGATTTGTATATGCCGTGGCGCACATTCGAGGCAGTAAATACATGGGCGAATCATGGTATGAAGACGGAAAATTTCAGAAGAAAATCAACACCTTCACAGACTTCATTAATGCGGCTCAATTCCTAGGAATGAAAGGAAAATGTCATCCTGAAAAAATCTATGCCATGGGTGGAAGTGCCGGTGGTTTATTGATGGGTGCAGTAACCAATATGGCGCCTCATCAATGGAAAGGAATCATTTCACAAGTGCCTTTTGTTGATGTTGTGACAACGATGTTGGACGAAACAATTCCTCTAACAACAGGAGAATACGACGAGTGGGGAAATCCAAATGACGAAGATTTCTATTACTACATGTTGAATTATTCGCCGTACGACAATCTTTTCAAAGGAGAATATCCTGCGATGTACGTCACTACTGGTTACCACGATTCGCAAGTGCAGTATTGGGAACCTGCAAAATATGTAGCCCGAATCCGTGATTTGAAAACCAATTCCACACCTTTGTTGTTTGACTGTAATATGGACGCTGGGCACGGTGGTGGCTCAGGACGTACAACCGAACGCTTAGAAGTTGCAAAAGTGTATGCCTTTATCCTTGATTTGGAAAGTATTAGCAAGTAGTTTTTTGTGTTTTTCCTGCTTCGCGCAAACGGATGAGGGACGCATTGTAAACTACAAAGACCAAGTGGTGCTGTATTCCGATATCGGGTTTTCCTCAGCCCCTTTTACGGTGCGTTATCCCTTTAATGATTCCGTTTCGAGGTTGAACTATAAGATTAATTACCGACCATTTATCGGAATAGCAGGTGCGTACAAGTGGTTTTCGTTGCGCGTATCTTTTCCAATTATGAAAGGCTGGCGTTCAATTGACAAGTATGGTGTTTCAAAGCAGTTTACTTTGGGAGGAGATTATACTTATAAGAAAACCTACCTCGATGGTGAATACCAAACAATTCGTGGTTATGCGATTAAAAACACGGAGAAATGGGACTCCACCTATACGCAAGAAAAACCGAATAAAATAATGCCAGAGTTAATCACCAATAATGTGGCAATAAACGTTTGGTATTTCCACGACAAGGATTTTAAAATGTCGGCTTTACACGGAAAGCGAGCGCATTACAACAAACAAGTGCATACTTGGTACGTCAAAGGAACATTCAATCTATTTGGAATCAAAAATGAAACAGGCGAGATTATTCCTGCCGAATTGCAACAAGTTACCAATTCAAAAACAGCAACTTCTCGGGTTCACGCCTTAGACTTTGGCGTGGTTCCTGGTTATGCTTACGTTAACAAAGTAAAATCCTGGCAATTTTCGGGTTGGTTCGGTTTTGGAGGCGTTTTACAATCAAAATTCTATGAGGTAAACGGCAACACTCGCGGTTTTTTAGGATTAGCTCCTCGCTATGATATCCGAGTCATGGGTGGTTACACCAATCCAAAAGTGTTCTTTTTTCTTCTCACAGATTTCGACAACAAATCCATGCGTTTTGAGGACTTAGTTTTTCGTCAATATTTTTACAGCATACGCCTTGTTGGAGGGTATCGTTTTCCAAAAAAGGAAAGCAACAAGCCCAAGAAAGTCAAGGACTAAAGTTCCTTTTTAACAGATATTTGCATTCCTAACTGGAAAAAACTATTTTTGCCGGCTAATTTTCTTATTACTTAACTAATCGATATGGAATCAATGATGATTTATGTGCCACTAATCATGGCAGTTGTCGGATTGCTTTTTATGGCAATGAAGAGAGCTTGGGTATTGAAACAAGACGCTGGAGATGGAAAAATGAAAGAAATTTCTGATTACATCTACGAAGGGGCTCTTGCTTTTCTAAAAGCGGAGTACAAACTTTTGGCAGTTTTCGTACTTATTTCAAGTATTGTTTTAGCGGGAATCACTTTTGTTCCTGGTGTTAAAACACATTTATTAATTATCGTTGCTTTCGTTTTCGGAGCAATATTTTCAGCGTTGGCTGGAAACATGGGGATGAAAATCGCCACAAAAACAAACGTTCGTACAACGCAAGCTGCACGTACAAGCTTACCACAGGCCTTGAAAGTTTCTTTCGGTGGTGGAACAGTTATGGGATTAGGAGTTGCTGGTTTAGCAGTTCTTGGTTTAACAGCTTTCTTTATTTTCTTCTTCCACTTCTTTATGGGTGGAAAATGGACGAACACAGAAGACATGACTGTAGTTTTGGAAACTTTAGCAGGTTTTTCTTTAGGTGCTGAATCAATTGCGTTATTTGCTCGTGTTGGTGGTGGTATCTACACAAAAGCTGCTGACGTTGGTGCGGATTTAGTAGGAAAAGTTGAAGCTGGAATTCCAGAAGATGATCCACGTAACCCTGCAACTATCGCCGATAACGTTGGTGATAACGTTGGTGACGTTGCTGGTATGGGTGCCGATTTGTTTGGTTCGTATGTAGCAACTGTTTTGGCTGCAATGGTTCTTGGAAACTATGTTATTAAAGATATGGGTGGAAGTATTGAAGATAAGTTCAATGGAATCGGCCCAATTTTGTTACCAATGGCAATTGCTGGTGTTGGAATTATCTTCTCTATCATCGGGACAATGTTGGTACGTATTTCTAGCAACGACGCTAAAGAAAAGCAAGTTCAAGGAGCATTAAACTTGGGTAACTGGGTTTCTATCGCATTGACTGCGGCTGCTTGTTACGGTTTAGTAATTTGGATGTTGCCTTCCACTATGAAAATGGAATTCTTTGGAGAAGGAGTGAAAGATATTTCTTCTTTACGTGTTTTCTTCGCTGCAATTGTTGGTTTAGTGGTTGGTGGTGTGATTTCATCTGTAACTGAATATTACACAGGTTTAGGTACTCCTCCGGTATTGAAAATCGTTCAAAAATCTGCAACTGGTGCTGGAACAAACGTAATCGCAGGTTTGGCAACAGGTATGATTTCAACTTTCCCAACAGTAATCTTATTTGCTGCTGCTATTTGGGGATCTTATGCTTTAGCTGGTTTCTACGGTGTGGCTTTGGCTGCTTCTGCAATGATGGCTACAACAGCTATGCAATTAGCAATCGATGCTTTCGGACCAATTTCTGACAACGCTGGTGGTATCGCTGAAATGAGTGAATTACCAAAAGAAGTGCGTCAACGTACAGATATTTTAGATTCAGTTGGAAACACAACTGCTGCGACAGGAAAAGGTTTTGCAATCGCTTCTGCTGCATTGACTTCTTTGGCTTTATTTGCTGCTTACGTAACCTTCACAGGAATTGACGGAATCAACATCTTTAAAGCGCCAGTATTAGCAATGTTATTTGTTGGTGGTATGATCCCAGTAGTGTTCTCTGCATTAGCAATGAATTCAGTAGGAAAAGCTGCAATGGATATGGTGTATGAAGTACGTCGTCAGTTTAGAGAAATTCCAGGAATCATGGAAGGTACAGGAAAACCTGAATATGGTAAATGTGTTGAGATTTCTACTAAAGCTGCTTTACGTGAAATGATGTTGCCAGGAGTTCTAACCATTGGTTTCCCAATAGTTATCGCGACTTTACCAATGTTGTTAGGTTATGACAATCAATTAATCGCTGAAATGTTAGGTGGTTATATGGCGGGTGTGACAGTGTCTGGTGTTCTTTGGGCAGTTTTCCAAAACAACGCAGGTGGTGCTTGGGACAACGCTAAAAAATCATTCGAAGCAGGAGTTGAAATCAACGGCGAAATGACGTACAAAGGTTCTGATGCGCACAAAGCAGCAGTAACTGGAGATACAGTTGGTGACCCATTCAAAGACACTTCAGGCCCATCCATGAACATCTTGATTAAATTAACGTGTTTGATCGGTTTGGTTATCGCTCCAATCTTAGGAAGCGGACACGAAGGTGGAAACAAAGAAGCTGGATGTGGAACTAAATGCGAAATGAACGAAGGTAAATGTGGTGGAAACGCTGAAGCTTGTCATGATGGAAAAAAAGAATGTCATGGTGAAGCATCTTGCCACAGCGAGTCAGAAATGTGTAAAGAAGGTATGCAATCAGGTAAATGCAAGCATGCTGATATGAAATGTGATATGTCTAAATGTTCAAAAATGACAAAAGACGAATGCGCAAAAATGTGCGACGAAAAAGGTTGTTCAGCAGAAGAAAAAGCAATTTGCATGTCACATTATGATAAAAACGGTAAGTGGAAAGGTGGAGAAGGCAAAAAAGATTGCTGTAAATAACACCGATTCATTCTTGAAATGATTAAAAAGCCATCTGAGATTCAGGTGGCTTTTTTGTTTTTTGAAATAAATTTTTAGCAATAAATTTAGACTACACCAACCTTTTATTGGAAATTAGCATCTCTAACAAGGAATGAACCAAGAAATTTGGAAAAACGATGAACGGGAATTGATTAAAGCCTGCCAACAGGGCAATCAATCTGCGTTTCATAGACTTTACCAAGCGAACAGTTCTTGGATGTATGCGGTTTGTTTACGTTACATGGGCAACAAAGAAGAAGCACAAGATGTGTTGCAAGAAAGCTTTATTCTCGTTTTTCGCTACATTTCCAATTACACTTTTGAAGGTTCATTTAACGGTTGGTTGAGAAGAATTACAGTGAATTGCGCGTTAAGTACTTTTCGAAAAAAGACGCCGCATTTAATTTCACTTTCAGACACCTCCCCTGCCAATGAACCAGTGGATTTAGGTTTTCTTCAAAGCTTGCAGTTGGACGAGTTAAAAAAACTAATCGAACTCTTACCAAAAGGACGTCGCCAAGTTTTTATTGCCTATGCAATTGATGGGTTTTCACACAAAGAAATCGCAGAGATGCTCCAAATTTCTGAAGGCACATCAAAATCCCAACTGTTTGACGCCAAAAAAGACCTGAAGAAAGCGATTGAAAACGAATACATGATTGCTAAAAAATAGCCGATGGAAAACGAATTACAAAACGACAATTTTAAAGGTGCTCTTTTTCAAAATTTTGAAAATGACACGTTGGAAGCGCCTGAAATTGTTTGGGACAATATTGAAAGTAGGTTATTCCGCCAACAGAAAAGAAAACGCTTTTTTTGGTTATTTTCACTAGTGTTATTGGGGGCTTTAGGAACAGGAACTTACTTCCTCATGAACACACAAAAAGCTACTACCAACAATACTACTGTTGTCCTCTCAAAAAAGGAAACGAAAGCCAATTCAAAGGCAGTTTCTTCAACTAATAACTCTGTTGATGATAATAACGAAGCGACACCCTTGAAAAACGCGGAAGTTGTTCAAAATCAATTCAAAACCCCAATAGAAAAACAACAAGTTATTGCTACGACTCGAACTTCAAAAGATTACATTACCAACGCGACAACAACAAGCGAACAAGCAGCATCAACAGCGAACGTAATTGAGCCATTAACGCAAATTCCAACTGTCGTTCCTATTTCCGACACTTCAAGAGTACGTGGCGATTTTTTTCGCTTTCCATTTTTAAAACCAATGCTCTTCACTTCAGCGGTTTTGGTGAATAAACTACTGCTATCGAAAGCGTCAAAGGAAATGCAATCAAAATTCTCGTTTTCAGTTTCTGCAAATCGAGGAATCAACGTCCGAAAGATTGAAGGGGATTTTAACACGATTAGCATGAAATCCCGAAACATTGGAGACCGTAGAATACCAACGCAACTGAACTTATTACAACTCAACATGAACTATCATTTCAATCAAAAATTTGCATTGAATACGGGTGTATGTTTTGGAAAATCGTCGTTTCAAAGCCGGTGGTTTTATCGTCAGTTTTTTCTTGAAAACAATGAATCAGAGATTGAATTGCGCACCATGAACGGAAATGCAAACTTAAACGATGCTGAAATCTTAAGCGATTTAGAAACTGGCGATACGGTTTTGTACAAGTTGCGCGCCAACTATAACGCAGCATTCCTAAGTATTCCAATTGGTTTTACGTATCGTTTTAACACCCAAAAATGGAGCCCCTATGTTCGGTACGCACTTTCAGTTGATGTGCACTCAAAAGCCGCAATTTCCTTGGATGTTCAGCGAAATGGTGCTTTAAAAACGATCGACTTGGCGCTGTTAAATAACGTGCCTCGAATAACCCTTCAACAAGTGGCTAGCGTGGGCGTTGATGTTAATTTGAATGCTAGATGGAGTGTTTTCTTAGAAACAAAAATCGCCGTTCCAGTTTCAAAAATGAATGTGGCTACCGATTATAAGCTGCGATCCTCGTATATAACTGTAGGCTTTGGAATGCTTTATAAACTACCTCTAAAAAATAACAAATGATTAAAAAAACACTTCTTTTATCCATAACTGTTGCTTGGTCCATTGGCGTTTTTGGACAATTGACTATCAGAAAAATAAAGCCGAGTACCACGGACGCCACAATCACAACATTTGACACGGATTCCAACTTCGTTTATTTAAACACCAGTGTAAGCCCAAAGAATTTATTGCTTGTGCATCTTCCAGGTTCTTATGGCGAACCAAAACGAGCAACACTTTTCGGAAGTTTGGCGGCAAATCAAGGATTTCATAGCATCGGATTAATGTATCCAAATGTTCCAACAGTAGGAAGTTTTTGCACCAACAATTCAGATTTGAGTTGTTTCGAGAAGGTGAGAAGAGAAATTATTGAGGGTGTCGATTATTCCAATGAAATTTCGATAGCTTTCAATGAAGGCATTCACAATAGAATTAAGAAACTGATTACGTATCTTTCTGCCAATTATCCAAATGAAAACTGGGAACAGTACTTGGACGATAATGGAGAGGTAGTTTGGGAAAAAATTATCGTTTCAGGTCATTCTCAAGGAGGTGGTCACGCTGCTGTAATGGCAAAGTATTTTCCTTTGAAACGGGCGCTTTGTTTTTCTTCCCCAAAAGATTGGAACAACACGATAGGCAATCCTCCGCCTTGGTTGAGTTCATCGAATTGGTTCACCAGTAGAAGTGATGTCTATGTTTTTAATCATGTTTTAGATGTTCATGACCAACAAGTAATCATTTGGGATAGCCTTGGATTAAATGCATTTGGAGCCATTGTGGATGTAGATAATAACATCGCGCCGTACAATCAAACCCGACAACTGTCAACCAACTATGTGGTAACGAGTGGCGACGAACACGCGTCAACAATTCAAGATAACAAGACACCGAAAATCAATTCCGTTCCTATTTTTGAACCCGTTTGGATTTACATGCTCACTTTTGATATTCTTGCTGATTTACCCACTTATACAAGTGAACAACTGGAGTTCTTTCCAACACCAGCGACAGTAGCAATCAATGTCCCATTAGCCTTTATACATCAACCTATTCAATTGTTGGACTTTACTGGAAAAGTGATTTTGGAAAGCCGCAATTCATCAACAATTGACGTTTCTCAACTTCCGAGCGGATATTATTTTTTGAAAACAAACGGTCAGGTCGTTCAGAAAGTAATAAAATTATAATTCAACCCAACCTTTTAATAAGAACCAACATCTTTCCGTTAAACCCAGAAAAATTAAACAATATGAACAGACTTGTTAAAACCATTTTCTCCTTCAGTTTAGGACTTTTACTTTTTAGTGCATGTCAGAAGGACAATTCAGAAAACACTTCAAGCGCAGAAGACGTATTGCGAATGGACATGGAAGAAAATGATTTCACACCAGAAGAATTATACGTTTCCAATCCTTGTAGCTTGAACCTTTCTGAGATTATTTCCAGTTGCGCCGTTATCACAGAATCATCTTCCTCATTTCCAAAAACAGTTACGATAGACTACGGAACAGGATGTGTGGATGCTAAAGGACGCACTAAAAAAGGAAAAGTCTTTGTTTATTTAACAGGAGAATTGCAAGAAACAGGTTCCATTCGTGAAATCACTTTTGAGAATTTCTTTATAAATGAAGTTCAAATCTCAGGTACGCGAAAAGCTGAAAACATTGGTTTGAACGATTCGGACAATGTAGTTATAAAAGTCACAGGAAACATATTTGCAACGCACGAAAATTACACCCGAAGTAGAACCTTTGAACGTTACAGAGAATGGACGAACGGATTCAACACCTGCGACCCGCAAGACGATGAGTTTTTAATAACGGGATCGGGAACGCTCATTAACCGATTCGGACGCACCATTCCTCACACTATTATCGAACCAATTCATGTTAAACCGCGTCAATGTAACTATCCCCTTGCTGGTAAAATAGATGTAGGAAATTCTAATCGCGGTGTGATCATCGACTTCGGAAACGAAAACTGTGACAACATCGCTGAAATTAAATTGAAAAGAAGAAACAAAACATTCCAAGTTAATTTGGACACCAGAACAATTATTCATTAATTTAACCCCTTCAAATTCTACACCTATGAAAAAATTGCTTTTAATTCCTGTAGCGGGTTTATTGCTAACCTCTTGTTTCAAAAACTTGTTGAAAGATGATAATACCTTTATTGTCAATTACAAAATTGAGACTTCTTTTGAAGAAATGACTAATATTACGGATCAAGCGGTTGCTGGAAACTTGGTCTATTATAAAAGTGGACAAGCGATTTTTGTTACTCCAGGCTACAAACCTTCTAACGAAAAAACGCCGTGCAGTGTTGTCATCACCCACGATACCTTGACATATCCACGCACCATCACTGTTGACTACGGAACCGATAATTGTGATTGTAATGACGGTAAAAAACGACGTGGTAAAATTGTTACATCTTACACCGGTCCTTACTTGCTTCCAGGTACAATTATCACACACACACCCGTAGATTACTATGTTAATGATGTGAAAATTGACGGAACAAAAACGGTAGAAAATATGGGTACAACGGGAGAAGGTCAACCGTATTTCAATGTACAAATCGACGGTTCAGCAACTCTAACTTCCGGTGAAGTAGTTACATATACCTCAACGCGAGTACGCAAGTGGTCAGAGGGATACAACACTCCGACAAACCGTTTGGACGATGTTTTTGACATAACGGGAACTGCTGTTGCTGCTTTTGCGAATGGTGGCGGGTATGAAGCAGGTACAACTACCCCAATTCGTGTAAAAGTAGGTTGTAGTTTCCCTGTAAGTGGAAAAATTGACATCACACCTTCCGGAAAACCAACGCGTTCGGTGGACTATGGTGACGGAACTTGCGATTTTAAATTCACGGTTACGATTAATGGACGCACTTACAATTTTAATTTTGGATAAGGAATAACATTCCAATTAGGTAAAACGACTCTTTTCAAGGGTCGTTTTTTTTTGTTCACTTCCCTTTGTTTGACCGATGTTTTTAATTTTGTACGCAATCGAAAAAATAAATCAATATAACCTATGAAATCATTAATTGAAGCATTCCCGAATCACATCACGGAAGCAAAAGCTATTGTTGACAACTACACCTTTAAAAAACCTGAAAACACTATCAATAACTTGATTATGTGTGGTTTAGGTGGTTCAGGTATTGGCGCAAAACTTGTCGCAACTTGGATCGCTGATCAAATTAAGGTTCCTGTTGCAGTTTCTAACGAGTATCAATTACCTGCTTATGCCAACAAAAACACTTTAGTAATCTGTTCTTCTTATTCTGGAAATACCGAAGAAACAATTGCAAGTATTGGCGACGCACAAGCACGTGGTTGTCACATCATGGCGATTTCAAGCGGTGGACAATTAAAGGCAATTTGTGAAGAAAACAACTACGACTGTGTAATCGTTCCTGGAGGAAACCCACCACGTAGTACCTTAGCATATTCGTTGGTGATTCTTGTGCAGATGTTCGCCGATCTTGGCTTGATTGATCCAAGTAATGTTGATAACCTTCAGGCAACTTCAACTTTACTTACTGACAATCAAACAGAAATTCGTGCAACTGGTGAAGATATCGCTAAGTTCCTTTATGGAAAAGTAGGGGTGCTTTATTCAGAAACTAAATACGAAGGTGTAACCATTCGTGCGCGTCAACAGTTCAATGAAAATTCAAAATTCTTGTGTTGGCAACATACAATTCCTGAAATGAACCACAATGAGTTAGTTGGTTGGGGAGGAGGAGACGAGCGTTTTGCGCCAATCTTCCTTTGCACAGGCGATTTGAATCCACGCAACCAAAAACGTATGGACATCACCCGTGAAATCGTGGAACGAAAAACTGGTCCAGCATTCTGTTTGGAAGCAAAAGGGGAGAATTTCATCGCGCGATCAATGTATCTTATTAACGTTCTTGACTGGGCTTCTTTCTACTTATGTGAAATGAACGGTGCTGACATTATGGACATTATCTCAATTGATTATTTAAAAGGTCAATTAGCGAATTTCTAATGTCCGACATCCCCCTCGTTGAATGGCGTGATTTGGGTTTGGTGGATTATAAAGCCGCTTGGGATCTCCAAGAAAGTCTTTTAAAAGAAGCCATCGATCGAAAAATTGAGCTCCGAAATGGAACCAATAACGTGCTGCCCAATCATTATGTGCTTTCGTGTCAACACCCACATGTTTTCACCCTCGGAAAAAGTGGAAATACGGACAATCTATTGCTTTCGGATCAGGATTTGGATGAACACGATGCGAAATTTTACAAGATTAATCGAGGTGGCGACATCACCTATCATGGTCCGGGTCAGTTGGTGGTTTACCCTATTTTAGACTTAGAACAATTTTTTACAGACATCCACAAATACATGCGTTTCTTGGAGGAAACCGTCATTCGCACCCTTGCCGACTATGGAATTATTGCAGGACGCGTGGATGGATTAACCGGAGTTTGGATCGAAGGCGATTTGCCTACGGCTAGAAAAATTTGCGCAATGGGAGTAAAAAGCTCCCGTTGGGTAACGATGCACGGCATTGGTTTTAACGTAAATACCGATCTTTCCTATTTTTCTCACATAATTCCTTGCGGGATTGATGATAAAGCAGTAACTTCCATGCAGAAAGAGTTGGGACGCGAGTTGGACATGAATGAAGTTCAGTCATGTTTACTGCACCATCTTTCCGAAGTATTCAATTTTAACTATAAAAGCTATGATTAAAAAACTGCTTAGGTATTTTCTTTATACCGTCCTTTTCTTGTTTGTTGCAGGAAACGCATTTATCCTTCTTAGCGGTCGCTTGTACCTCTACAACGGAATCGCGAAAACCTATTTAATCGGTAAAAAAGGGCCGACAATTTATGACCTTAAAGTTTTTCCAACGCGTACAATTAAGGCGTCTGATAATAAATTTCGTTGGTTAGAAAGCAAAGCATTGAATACGGCTAAACTTTCTGACAAACAAGAGAAATACCTCGCGAAGTGGGAAACAAAAGCTTTTTTAGTATTCCAAAACGACACGCTTTTGTTTGAAAAATACTGGGAGCCACACACGGTTAAAACGGTTTCCAATTCCTTTTCAGCAGGAAAAACTGTGGTTAGTTTACTCATCGGTATTGCCATCGAAGAAGGAAAAATTAAGAATGTGGACGAACCTGTTGGCAACTATATTCCTGAATTTAGAGAAAATGGCCGCGATAAAGTCACGATTCGCCACTTGTTGTTGATGGCTGCTGGTTTTGATTGGGACGAAAGCGGTTCTAATCCCCTGTCGGAAACCGCAGAAGCTTATTACGGCGATGATTTATACGGTTTGGTAACCCGTCAAAAAGTGATTGAAACGCCTGGAAAAACGTTTAATTACCAAAGCGGCGACACACAACTACTTGGAATAATTCTGAAAAAAGCTACGGGTAAATCAGTGGCGGAATATACCGAGGAAAAACTGTGGAAACCAATGGGAGCGGGTCAAACGGCTTATTGGAGCTTAGACAAAGAAAATGGAGACGAAAAAGCTTATTGTTGTCTTTATGCCTCTCCACGCGACTTTGCCCTTTTAGGTTATTTGTTATTACATGAAGGTCAAGTTGGTGGAAAACAAATTGTTCCACGTTGGTACATGCAAGAAATGGTGAAAACACCAAAAATGAAAACGGACGAAGGCGTGGAAAATTTGCGTTACGGTTGGCACGTTTGGGTGTATCCGAATTATGGAAATCCAGTGCATTATTATCGTGGCTTGGGTGGACAATACATTATGGTCATGCCGAAAACAGGAAGAATGGTGGTGCGTTTAGGACATCAACGACCTGACAATTTTGAGATTGCAGCAAGTAAAATGAAGGACAAGGCTTACGTTGAACGTTACAAAGCAAAAGTGGGACATTCTCCTGACATCTTTGAATATTTGAAAATTGGCGAGGACATCGCAGCGCAAACTTTGAAAAATAAATGAGAGACGAACTAAAAAGTCCGAAGGTTGAAAATGTGGCAGTCGCAATTGTAAATACGAGCGCTGTCGGTGAAGAAGCTGATTATGTGGTGTATTTGATCAATCTACGCGACGACATCATGGAAGGCATAATTGTGGCAAGTACTGGATTTGGCGAAAATGTGCATACGGGAGAAAAAATCAAAACTTCCACCTTACGCCGTGGAATAGAAGTAATGTTACCGAATGAAGCTGCCCGTATTGAGCCTATTATGCCCGATTTATTTGGATTGTCCAATGAATTTTGGGTAAGTTTTTGGGTGGATGAGGTACTTTATGACAAGAAATTTCTCTTTCCTGCAGGATCAATTGATGTGGAAAAATTCACAATTATCGAGCCCTTGGGTTTACCGGGGGTAATGATGAAATAAAGGAACATGGAAGTCATCGACTTGGTTTTAGCAGTTCCATTGCTTTACGGCACTTGGACCGGTTTCAAGAAGGGCTTAATCATGGAATTGTTCACCATTTTGGCCTTGGTCGTTGGTTTGTATGCGGCGTTTCATTTTTCAGATAAATTTTCGAAGTACATGGAATTTGCGGTTGAGGACTACTCGTATCTCCCTGCAATTTCCTTTGTCGTACTCTTTTTATTGGTTGGTGCCATGGTCTTTTTTGGCGGAAAAGCTTTAGAACAAGTGATCAAAGTAGCACAATTATCTCCCTTGAACAAAGCCGCCGGTGCTTTAATTGGCCTGATAAAAACAATGTACATCGTTGCCTGCATCCTTGTTTTTTTAGTGGCTTTGGATAAAGAAGAAAAAGTGTTTACCGCTAAAAGCAAGGAAAACTCCATTTTATACAGAGCCCACGTGACAATGTTAAATTATTCCCTCCCAGGAATGAAACAGAATGAGATGCTTAACGTTATCACCATTCAAGAAACGGCTAACCGAACCCGCATGACGTATGAAGAGGCACGAGAAGCTAAAGAAATTGCTGACAGCTTAGGAATAGATGCAAACGATGCCGTGGAACTCAAAAAAATTCATGATGAATATTCTAAAAAATAGCGCCTTGTTCTTTCTTCTAAGCATGTCTTTTGTAATGAGTGCGCAAGGGCTTTTGGACAAAATTGGTGAGGATAAAAAAATCATCAAAACGGGGCCGTATATCGGGGTGCAAAGTGGACGATTTTACGCTTTTGAATTGGGCATGGAACGTCAATGGAAAGAAGGGAAATTAAAATCACCAAACACGAACGCTTTTCATTTTGGCATCAATTATTCTTACGATTTTAGAGATTGGAATCCAATTATGGGTTACGATATAGGCTGGTGGCACCGACAGGATAATATCAGTTTAACGTATGGAATTGCCGCATGTGCGCGAACCAATTTCGAGCAATATCGCTTCGGGTTGGTGCCAACGATTGGGTATAAGGTTTGGCAAATTCACCTTCAAACGGGTGCACACCTTTTATATCCTTTTAGTCGTACAGCTGACAATTATTTCACCACCAACACCTTATTTTTGAGCGCACGTTTTGTGATCATCAACGAAAAAGAGGTGAAAAGAAAATCGAAAGACAAGAAGAAAAGTTGATCCATGAATTTGATTTCACGATTAATCTTTGGACTTTTTTGTACCGGCTTTTTTGGAACGACTTTCGCTCAACCGTTTACTCATGCGGATTCCTTGCGGGGTGGATATGGTTCATCTCGTGATTGGTGGGATGTGAAACACTATGAATTAACCGTTCGCTTCGATATTGAAAACAAGTCGCTATCGGGTTCTAATCGAATGACGTATTCCAAGTTAAAAAACACGCAAAATGCTGTTTTACAATTTGATTTACAGACGCCAATGATTGTAGATAGTGTCCTCGACGGAAATCAGAAACTTACTGTAAAAAAAGACGGTAATGCGTATTTTGTCACTCCAAGTTCTACAGCTTCTACACTTACAGTTTATTTTCATGGGCAACCGAAAGTCGCTAAAATGCCACCTTGGGATGGAGGAATAATTTGGTCGAAAGATAAAAATGGTAAACCTTGGGTGAGCATTGCGTGTCAGAATATCGGGGCAAGTGTATGGTTTCCCTGCAAGGATTCCCAAATGGACGAACCCGATTCTGTGGATATGTTTTTCTCTGTTCCTGCTGAGCTTCAGTGTGTTTCTAACGGACGTCTGCAACAGGTTTCAGAAACAACTTCTGGCTATAAAACGTTTCATTGGAAGGTCAACAATCCCATCAACAATTATTGCATCATTCCCTATATCGGCGATTATGAACACATCAAAGAAATTTATTCTGGAGAAAATGGCCCCTTGGATATTGAGTTTTGGTTCCTGAAATCCGAACGTGAAAAAGCCAAGAAAACCTTTTTGGAAATCCCCAAAACCTTAAAAGCATTTGAATATTGGTTTGGACCTTATCCATTTTATAACGACGGTTACAAATTGGTCCACGCGCCTTTTTTGGGGATGGAACACCAAAGTGCAATTGCTTACGGAAATGGCTTTCAACCTGGCTACAAAGGAACCGATTTGAGCGGAACGGGCATCGGATTGAAATGGGATTTTATTGTCGTTCACGAAACGGGCCATGAGTGGTTTGGCAACAACATCACTTCGGCAGACATCGCGGACATGTGGGTACACGAAGCTTTCACCAATTATTCTGAAGTGCTCTATACGACCTACCACTTTAGCGTTGCGGAAGGCGATAAATACTGCCGTGGTTTACGCAAAAACATTCTAAACGACAAGCCAATTATAGGAGCTTACGGTGTTCAAAATGAAGGATCTACAGACATGTATTACAAGGGCGCGAATATGCTCCATACCATTCGTTGCATTGTGAACAACGATTCCCTTTTTCGGGCTACTTTGCGGGGAATGAACCTTGCTTTTGCTCATAAAATTGTTACCGGAAACGAAGTTGAAAACTACCTTTCAACGGCATTTAAATGGGATTTAAAACCCGTTTTTGATCAGTATTTACGCACCACACAAATCCCAAAATTGGAAGTGCGTTATTCCAAAAACAAAGTGCGCTACCGTTGGACGAACTGTATTCCCGAATTCAACTTACCCATCCGCACCGCAACAGGCATATATCCCGCTTCTACCCGCTGGACAAAGCAGTCCTATTCCTACAAAAAACAATTTGACTTGCACCCGAACATGTATGTTAGGAAGTGAATTCAGTCCTCACCCCCCAACCACTCCCAAAACCAAGTCGGCATAGTTCTCAAAACGGGAAGAATTTCGGTGATGAAAATAGAGTAAGGCAATGTATATCAATTCAATAAGGATGAAATTAACCGTGAATGGGTTTTCGTGCAGGACTTGGGAAAGGGTGAAGCAAAGGAAAGAAAGGAGAAGGGTCGGAGTGCTTCCGAAAACTTGAGGAAGGGTGCGCATGTTGTAGTGATCATAAGGTGCGTCTTTGAGATCGGCAACTATCGCCAAACTGAAGAAAAGTAAGCCATCAGCAACTATCGAAAGTGCGTCAATCTCGTCCGCCAAATGAACGGAAAAAAGCAGCGTCCAAACGATTGCAACGATGAGCGCTTTGAGGTAAGGAATTTCTCGAAAACGGAAAAACACATACGCCAAGGTCAAACCAATGGAAAGGGGCAACAAGGCAAGATAATGCATTTGAATGGGATACAATGCGTAACCCACAAGTGCCACTAAAGCACTCATCACGCAATTCAATTGTAAATAGTTTTGAACGGGAATCAAGCGTTCCATCAAAGGTGGTGGAAGTTCTTTTAGCCGCAATTTATATAAACGTTGTCCGCTGTAAAATGCCACAATCGCCGAACTGATGACAAGCATGCCTCCAAGGGATTGTTCTTTGAATCGTTGGTTTTGGTACAGAAAGAAAAAACAACTTATTCCCAGTAAAACTGCGCTATTAAATAAAAAATTGCGGAATTTAGACATTTAAAAGAGCTTGGAGAGCGGTTGTTGCATCAATGGAAAGTAAACACAAACAGCTTTCTCCTTTTGAACATCGGGCACAATTTAGGTCGAATACCAAGGCTGTCGCGTTCTTTCCTGGTGATTGCCACCTTCCCGGATGAATCGGACGTCGAGAGGAAAAAATACCTACCGCACGTTTGCCTAACATTCCTGCCAAATGATAAGGACCTGTCGAACATGCCAACAACCCTTTGCTCCATGAAATGACTTGAATGAATTGATCCAACGAAAAAGCACCGCTGGCATCGTGAATGAACGGATGTTGCGGAATTGCTGCGCGAAACGCCTCGCCTTCATTTTTTGTTCCTGAAAAAATCACGTGGATATTCTGTTCTGCCAACTTTTTGGCAACTTCTATATATTTTTCTATCGGCCATTCTAACGCGCTTCCTTGCGATTTGGGATGTAAAATGTAGAAAGTTGTTGCTGCTAAAAACTGCCATTCTTCAGGAACTGGACAAGATTGTGGTTGAAAATCAGCAAAATAATTCCCAATTGTTTCTAACAATGGAATTGTTGTGCAGCCTAAAGGTTGTAGAAGAAAAAAATTCAATTGAGCTTCGTGAAGTGAAGAATTTTTTCGAGTGAAGTTCACTTTTTGATTGCAGGTCCACCAATGAAAAAAACGGTGCGAGGTGCCTATCCGTTCAGGAACGCGGTAAATTTTTGCCCACTTTGCGATTTGTTTATTCGGAAAAACATGGATTACGGTGGAAATAGAATTGAAAAATTCGGCGCGTTCTACTTCGTTATTATTGGTCAGTTCTTCCAAGGTAAGCACTTTGTCCACAGCGCGATAACTGGAAACAACTGCCGCGGTATAGTTTCGACAGAGAAAAATGATTTTTCGATTCGGAAAATGAGCTTTCAACCAACTACACAAAGGAAGTGTCAGCACCACGTCGCCAATACTGTCAGTGCGAGAAACGAGAATGGCATCAGTGTTTTTTCTCATGGTTCAAACGTTGTAATTCGCTGTATTTTAAACGATTGGAACGAGCGGAAATTTGCGCAATCTTGAAACCTTGGTAGCCGTCTAAAAATCCTAATTTAAAAACGTACATGGAAAGGAAACGTCCGATTGCACTCAGTTTTGGCTTTAAAAACCCCGCTTTTTTTCCTTGTTCGGCATATTTTTTTGCGGTAAGTCGTGAGTAGTTGTCCGCTTTTTCTTGGTGTTGTTCGTGGGAATAGTAGGAATAGTGTAGAATTAATCCTGAAAGTTGACGTTGCGGGAAGTTTTGTACAATTTCCAATTCTTCGTGGACTGTAGCACCGTCCCAACGACACGCATTTTTTGGAAACATTCGAATTTTAGTATCAGGAAACCAACCCGAGTGACGGATCCATTTTCCGCAGTAATTGGTCAAGCGATTGATGGTGAATAGCGTTGGTTGTTGAAGGCTTTCTTTGATTTCTAGCAATTCGTTTTTCAGCTGCTCGTCGACTGCTTCGTCCGCGTCTAACCACAAAATGTAATCCGAAGTAACATGTTGATTTGCGAAGTTCTTTTGCTGGGAATAATCGTCCCATTTCCGCTGAAAGAATTTAACATTTGCGAAAAGTAAAGCAATTTCTTTCGTTTGGTCGTTGGAAAATGAGTCAACAATTACTATTTCATCGGCCACATTTACAATGGAATTCAAGCAACGTTGAAGGTTTCGTTCTTCGTTAAAGGTGATGATAACAACGGCTATCGAAACCATGTTTATTCAATTTCAACACTTTTCCAAATGGCCTCTACTTCACGTAACGGATGTGTCCAACTAGTGGTTGAAGGGGCGTCCACGTAGCCACTGATACAAACCACTTTTTGCGTTTTCGGATGTAAGAAATGGAACGACCAAAACGCGCCTCCGGTGGAATGAATGTCGCGTCCGGTAAACATGAACATGCCACGCATTTCTACTCCTTTTATAGTTCCACTGAAATTCGTGGTTTTGGAAGATTCTGGATACACAAGTTCGTTGTATTGCGTTCCCATGTAGAGACCTGGGATTTCATGCGGAACATTGTATTTTAACATCGTATCGCGCGCTTGAAGCAAAACTTTAGGATCAAAATCTTGTGCACCAGTGTATTTATATTGATATACCATGATTCCGCTCATTATTGCACCTGCATCTTGTGTTCCCGAACCAACAAATTCGATTGGACGAGAAGAAACAGGTAGCTCAATACGACAGAAATTTTTGCGTCCAGATACCAAAACCGCTCCTTCAGGTAAGGCTAATGAAATTCCGAAATATTCTTTCAAACGTTTGGCAGTTTTACCTTTCGGCGACTCTTGGAAGTATTTCATTATTCGATACCATTCGTAATAATCAAATTCATTGTGTGCTGAACGTAAACCTTTGTCGCAAACTTCTAGTAGTTGATTATAATCTTTAGCAACCACTTCAATAACCATTTGATGATCGGCCCATACCGATTTTCGTTTATCCATTCTTCCCTTACCGTCTTTTACTTTTGGGTCAATGCGTAAAAAAAGAATGTTTCGGTGACGACGAATAGGACCATCGAATTTTTTATCTGTTCGGTGGATTAACTCAAATGTTGCAACATCAGGAAAGTAAGGCATGATAAACTGCGTCAAGTGGGAGTCAAGTACTTCTTTTACAGGACTATCCCAAATTCCTTGGTCACAAACGACTAAAACCTCTCCGACCCGACCCGTAACTTGCAAGCCTCCTTTATACGTTGAAGTTCCGCAAGAGAAGAGCATAAAAAACGCGACAAAAGGAAGAAAGAATTTCATATTCAATTATTTAATTCGAATCTGTTGACCAACTGTTAAACGATTGATATTAATTCCAGGGTTGAGTTTTTGAAGTTGTGCTATCGTCACATTGTTTCGATCGGCAATTTTGTGAAAGGTATCACCCGATCTTACGGAATAATATTTTTTGGTAACAGGAGGAGGTGTTTGACGCGGTGCAATTTCAACTACAGGAGGTGCCTCATTCGTGTAAACTTTCAATTTTTGACCCACCCAAATTCCTGTTGAACGCAATTTGTTCCATTCCATGATTTGATCAATTGTAACGTTGTACTTTAACGCTACACTTTTTAAATTTTCTCTAGACTTTACGACGTGAACTACTTCGTATTGTGGTGTTTTTGCCGTGGAATCTTTCACAACTCCTTCAGGGCTAACATTTAATGTGTCCTGTGGAACAACTTGTATGGCAGTAGGTTGAACGATAGGTTGAGGTGCATACAACGATTTTTCCAATTTATACAAGGAGTCCTCAACTCCTGCTAACAAATTGATTTTCTCGAGTGGTCCTGTCAAACAACGTCCCTTTTCTGATTTCGGAATGAAGGCTGTTTTATAAATTGGATTTAATTCTTTGATGTCTTCAATTTCCCAATTCGCCATTTTTGATATGGTCATAAAATGCAACCCGTCACGTAAACAAAGTGTATCTAAATGAGCATTGTGAACCTTAGCGGTCATAGGAACGATATTGTGTTCTGCGTGATACGTGAGTAAATAAGCAGCCGCAATAAAATTGGGAACATAACCTTGGGTTTCAGCTGGAAGATACGGACGCACTTCCCAATAAGTCGTTTTATTTCCAGAACGCTTGATGGCGCGATTCACGTTTCCTGGCCCAGCGTTGTATGCGGCAAGAGCTAAATTCCAGTCGTTGTATATATTGAAAAGTTGTTTGAGGTATTTACATGCTGCTTCCGTGGCTTTTTCGGGATCCATGCGGTCGTCAACGTAGGTGTTTTCTTCTAAGCCCATGTACAATCCTGTTTTATACATGAATTGCCAAAGTCCCAAAGCACCTGCTCTTGATTTTACTTGCGGACGTAAACCACTCTCAATCACCGCTAAAAAGCGCAGTTCAATCGGTAAACCATGTTCTGTCAACTTCTCTTGAAACATGTCAAAATAAAGCGCCGAACGACCAAGTACGATTTTAGCAAAACCACGACGTTGGGCGGCAAAAAAACGAATGGTAGAAAGTGAAATAGGGTTGCAATCTAAATGAAAGGAAGTCTTTTCGTTCATTTTTGCCAAACGCTGACAATAAACTTCGTCGGAAAAATAAGGAACTTGGTTCGGCTCGTAGTTCAAGGCCTTGATGACGCTGTCGTAATTATTGTTGTCGATGTAATCGTTATAGAAATAATAAAGACTTTGTTCGACGGTATTTATAAACGCCTCAGGATTGGGCACTTGTCCAGGTTGTGGCTGATGGGGATTAGTTCGTTGTGCGAAAAAACTCAAACTCAACCAAATAAATATTCCTGTCAACGTTAACTTCATGCCAAGTCTCCCAATAGTTTTGAGTAATTAAACAATTGTTGTTCGCCAAAAGCAGGAGCCATTAACTGCAACCCGAAAGGAAGTCCGTTGGAATGAAATTTTCCAGGAATGTTAATCGCAGGATTTCCAGTTAGATTGGCGTGAACCGTAAAAATATCTTGTAAATACATTTGAATCGTATCCTTTACACCGTTGATTTCAAATGCTGTCGTTGGCGTTGTTGGCATTAGTAAAACGTCCACTTCTTGAAAAAAGGAATTCGTTGCGTCCTGAAGTAAGCGTCTAACTTTTTGTGCTTTAGTATAATACGCGTCGTAATAGCCATGAGAAAGCACAAAAGTTCCCGTCATGATGCGACGTTTTACTTCTTTTCCAAAGCCTTCGGTTCTAGATTTTACGTAAGTTTCTTCAACTCCTTTTGCTTCATTACTTCGGTAACCATAATGTACGCCGTCGAATCGGGATAGGTTAGAAGAAGCTTCAGCGGTTGTTAAAACATAATAAGTCGGCACAACATAATCTAAATAGGGAAAAGACAATTCAACGATTTCAAATCCTTTCGATTTTAATTTTTCAAGTGTGGAAACTAGATGCGCTTTCACTTCAGGGTCTAATCCCGGATGTTCAACGCATTCTTTTAAGTAGCCGATTTTTCCGGATTTTGGAGCCTCAACCGTTTTTAATGCCGTTGATTTTGAGGAACTTGTTGCATCGAATTCATCTTTTCCAGCCATGATTTCGTACAACAAAGCGGTGTCTTCAACCGAATTGGCAAAAGTTCCAATTTGATCAAACGACGATGCATAAGCAATCAAACCAAAGCGAGAAATGCGTCCATAAGTTGGTTTTAAACCGTATGTGTTTGTCCAAGATGCAGGTTGACGAACCGAACCGCCTGTATCACTCCCTAAAGTTGCGGTACACATTCCAGCGGCAACCGCAACAGCTGAACCTCCCGATGAACCTCCAGGAACAACATGCTCACCGAAGAAATTTTTAACGACACCAAAAGCGGAATTTTCATTGGAACTTCCCATCGCGAACTCGTCACAGTTGAGTCGTCCGATGATAATCGCGTCTTCATCAATAAGGCGTTGCAATGCGGTCGCGGTGTAAAGTGATTCGAAGCCTTCCAAAATTTTTGACGAAGCACTCACTTTGTGGTTTTTGTAGCAAATGTTGTCTTTGATTCCAATAACGACACCAGCCAATTTTCCAGCTGATCCGTTTTTCAATTTTTCATCAACCAATTTAGCTTGTGCCAAAGCGCTTTCGGTGAAAACTTCTAAAAACGCGTTCAATCCCTGATGCTCAGCAATTTTATTCAAATAACGTTCGGTTATTGACACTACTGACTCACCGGAGAGCAATGCTTCCTTAATACCGGCAATGGTGTTGGTCATACTGTTTATTTGTCGTCGGAAGTACTGATTTCAGTGGAAGGTTTTTCTTCTCCTTTTGCGGCATCCTTGAATTCCTTAACGCCTTTTCCAAGACCTTTCATTAATTCTGGAATTTTTTTACCTCCAAAAAACAAAAGGACGATAACAAGTACAATGATTAATCCTTGACCAGGACCTACAACTCCTAAATAGTACATATCAAATAAATTATGTGCGAAATTACGGATTTAACCGCAAAGTGAACGCTATATGAGAGAAGTTTGACCGTTTTCGCAAGGTTAAATCGAATTGAATAACAAAATTTTGCAATTCTCCTAGCTGAACTTGTACATCGAATTCTGAGGTTTCATGCTATAGTTGTCCGTCAGAATGGTATTTTCCTTGTTTGAAAATGCGGACTTTTATCAGGATACCGTCTTTGTCATAGTCAAAAACTTTTCCGTCCCACAATTGACCATTTTTGAATTCTCCATCCATCCAAATTTCTTCATTGGTATTGTAGATTTTGTTGTATCCATTAGGGGAAAAACGAATACCTTTTGTTTTTGGATTGGTGACTTGTGGAGGAAGAATGTTGGTTGGTTTTTTTACAACTGTGGGCGTATTTTGGGCTTCGACGAAAACTTCAGATTTAGAGATTTTTCCATTTTCATCAAAAAACAGTTTTTCTTTCACTGTTCCATTTGGGTTGTACCGCACTAAATTCCCGGAAAGTTGACCGTTTTTGATTGTATATTCTAAGGCCAAGTTTCCATTTTCGTGATAGTATTGAACCAAGCCAGTTTCTTCTCCAGAGTTATTGTAGGTGCCTTTATAAGCAAGTTTACCATTTGCATGATAGCGTTCTAAATCACCTTTGTATTTGCTTCTTGAAAAAGACCCTTTCTCTTTCAAAATTTCACTTTGGTAAAATCTACGGTAATCTCCTTGCGGACGATTGTTGACATATACACCCTTTAATTTGGTGGTTTTTCCGTCGTTGTAATATTTAATCCATTCGCCCTCTTTTCGCCCATTTAAGTAATATCCTTCTTCAACAATTGCTTTGGAGTCGGCTCCTGAATTTGGTACATCTGCTCCTGTGAAAACCCATTTACCCGTGCGTTTTCCTGCTGCGTCACGTTTGTTTTGCGCGAAATTAAAGTGTGGCAAATTCAAGCAAACTATCAGCAAGAAAAGTTGAAAAAAAGAAAAAAAGAGACGCATCGTTTTCAATTTTTTCTGTTTATCGACTAGAAATCCGACTTTAAGCGAGCAACGTAAATCCGACTCCGGTTGATTTCTTTTTCACCGATTCCAATAGTTTCAGTTCTGTCTCCTATACCGTTGGTGTATTTTTGAGAGCTTCGATACCGCATTCCTGTGATTTTTCCTTTATCGTCTTTTACCCATGCTACAAAAACTACAGAATGACCCGTTTTGTTGTTTCTCCAAAATTGGACGAAGTCGCCTGCTTGTGCGTTTTCCAATTCAACTTTTTCTCCCATGCCGTTTAATGAAAGTGCATAAAGACATTGTGTTTCTGCCGAAATACTCGTGTTGCCATACCAATGTTGTTGGAACTTTTTCCATTCTTCTTCGCTCAACTTTGAATGTAGATTGTTGGCTTTTAAGGTGTTGAAAAGTACGGTGAAGGTAAATCCTGAGCAAAAACTACCCACAGGACTTTTTTGGAAAATTACTTTTTCTCCAAGAACCAAATCAACAGGACAACCTGAACCTTTCCAAACATACGTTCCCCCTTCGTATTTCATAGCTTCCTTCATCACGTAATCGTTGAGCGGTTGACCGAAAAGGAATCCCTTAAAAAGCAGAAAAAGAAGAAGATGAGACCAACGCATAGTTAAAGATTGATTTTCCGAAATGAATTTAAAGTGATGCAAGCTAAAACCAAATTTTAATTACTTCCAAAGCTAGAAACGAATTCTACTTTGAAAAGATTCAATTTGACCTTATAAAGATAACTTTGTTCTATGAAATTTCTACTTTTTCCACTTTTTATTTTTTGCGGAGGTCAACTTTTTGCACAAGCGGTAAAAAATGTGGAATTATTGGATCATTGGTTCACCGACACCTTAATCACCAATTCCTCTGAAGTACGTTTTAGTAGTTGTTGGGCTTTTGTTCACGAAGGAAAAGAATACGGCGTTATCGGTTCCACAGAAGGAGCACATTTTTTTGAGTTGACGTCGGAGAACACTTTTCGATTCGTGGATTTTGTGCCAGGCAGATTTCAATCGTCGCAGGCTATAACGCGGGAATACAAAAATTATGGAAACTACCTTTATGCTGTATGTGATGAGGGAAATTCAAGTTTACAAATTATTGACCTTTCCTTTCTTCCAGATTCTGTTCGATTAGTTTCTGATTTGCGCGATGCGAATTTTGGAAAATCACATAATCTTTTCATTGATTCAACGCGTGCCTTGTTGTACTTGTGTTTGGTAACGCCCGCTTTAAATAATGTCGATTTGCCGCGTTTTCCATTGGCCGTTTATTCATTGGAAAATCCTACAGCCCCACAACTGTTATGGCAAGGCCCTGAGGACATTCCTGAGGTGCATGATTTATACCTTCACGGAAATATTGCGCTACTTAATTGTGGTTTCAACGGAATTCGCGTGTATGATTTTACCAATCCAAGCGCACCGATTTATAAGAATTCCTTATCGATTTATCCAAAGCAGGGCTACAATCATCAAGGTTGGTTGGCTCCGAACGGCTCAACCTACGTTTTTGCAGACGAAACCGCAGGAATGCCGATTAAACGCGCTCGATTGAATGCCGATTTTTCCATTTCTATCGAACAATTTTTTGGAACACCGAATGAACCGTACGACAAAACACCGCATAACATTCATTGCACCAACGAGTTCGCTTTTGTGGCCTATTACAACGACGGACTTCGGATTTACGATTTGCGTTTTCAGCCTCCTGTGGAAATTGGGGCGTATGACACCTATTTAGACAATTCCTTAACCAACAACTTCTCCATGTGGGGCGCATGGGGAATCCACGCTTTGTTGCCGAGTGAACGCATTTTGATTTCCGATAGAAACAACGGTTTTTTTCTTTTTTCATTCGACCGTCAACGATTTATCAATCAAGCGAATTCGTCCGATTTTTCACTTTATCCCAATCCCGTAAATGTGGGTTCCTCGTGTACGATACGCGCACCAAAAGACGGTGTGGACAATTTCCAAGTTCGCGTTATGGATTTATCGGGAAAACTCATTTCAGAGCAAAATGTACAAAACCAAAGTTTTTGTGAAGTAGAAGTACAGTATATAGGTTGTTTTTTAGTGGAGGTGCGCTATGAAAATTATTTAGGCGAAGAAACGGTTCGGGTTTTTAGGATGGTGGGGAATTGAAATTAACGTATTAATAAGTGATAAGTTTTTGAACATTACCTAACTACAATGAGGATTCAGTATTAATTTGCTTTACTTTTGTATATAAAATTGTTTTATGAAATTAAAAATTTATCTTATTTCAATTTCCGAGATTTTATTCTTTTGTCTTATTAGTTTAGTGATTCAAGCACAAACTTTAGATGCCTCATTTTCAAGCCCATCGACAATCGTATGTGGTGATGGTACATTTACACTGAACGCCACCAATAGTAGCTATCAAAGTTATAGTTGGACAGTCAGCGGACCGAATGCGTTTACAAGTAATTTATCGGGTTCAAGTGCTTCTTTGAACTTAACACAGACAGGATTTTACGATGTAAGTCTCACGGTTTCAGATGGCGTTTCAACAGAGACGAATACGATAAATGGTTTTTTAACAGTTGATGCACCTCCAATAGTAAATGCAGGTGTTGATCAAACTATTTGTGCAAATTCTCCGGTTCAGCTCAATGGAAGCATTGGAGGTTCTGCGACTTCAGCATATTGGATATCATGGAGTTCAGGTACTTTTAGCCCAACTAATATAAATTTATCGGCTGTATATTCACCAAGTGTTCAAGATATTGCTATTGGTTACGCACAACTTATTTTATCTACAAACGATCCTGTCGGTCCTTGTTCAGCTGCAATGGACACTATACAAATCTATATTGATGCTCCAGTGGCAACCGTTGATGCGGGTGTTGACCAAACCGTTTGTGCAAATTCGGCGATTCAACTGAATGGAACATTTGGTGGTCAAGCTACTTCAATTTCTTGGTCGGGAGGTTCGGGAACGTTTACGCCGAATAATGCAAGTTTAGCACCAACATATTCACCAAGTCCAATTGAAATTACAAACGGATTTGTAAATTTGATAATAACCACAAATGATCCCGCTGGACCATGTTCAGCAGTTTCTGATACGGTTATGATTATAATTAATCAAGTACCAACTGTCTCTGCTCCACCTTCTATTTGTGTAGGCCCAGTAGCTCAACTCAGCCCTTCAAGTGGCGGAACATGGACATCAAGTAATGTTACACGAGCAACAGTTAATAGTTCAGGTATTGCCGTTGGTCTTTCTGCTGGAAACGTGACATTTACTTTTACTAATACTTTAACAGGTTGTTCGAATACAACATCAACTGTTACTATTAATTCAAATCCAATCTTTACCCTATCAAATACAGATCCTACAACTTGTAATGGAACAAATGGCACTATTAATATTTTAGGATTAACTCCAAATACATCTTATCAATATTCTTATGCTTTATCAAATATTTCAATTGGACCAATAACAGCAACAAGTAATTCAACTGGACAAATAACAAATTCCGGTTTAGGTGCAGGAACATACGCTTTATCAGTTGTTAATCTTGCTTCTGGCTGTCAATCTGCAAGTCAAGAAATAACTTTAATCAATCCAAACGCACCAGATATAAACGATATTCAAGATCAGGTTTTATGTGGAACAACCTATTCCTTACCAGCAATTATAGGAACAAATTTACCAGGTAATCAAGCGTATTATACGGGTCCAAATGGCACTGGTTCTGTGATTTCAATAGGAACTGTCATATCAACAACCTCAACAATTTATATGTACACCTCAACAATTGGTGGTTGTATTGACGAAGAAAGTTTTACAGTTACCATTCATTCACAGCCAACAGTCACAGCTCCTGCTTCTCTTTGTGTTGGTTCAACAGAACAACTTAGTCCTTCAAGTGGCGGAACTTGGGTAAGCAATAATCCTTTAATAGCAACTATTTCTTCAAGTGGTTTAGTAACAGGAACGGCAGAAGGAATAGCATCTTTTAGTTTCACAAGTACAGCAACTGGCTGTTCGACGACATCAAGTAATTTAAACGTAACCGCAAATGCAACAGTTGACCCAATCCCTGACCAAATTGTTTGCGCTGGAGATTCATTAACACCAATCTCGTTTTCGGGTTCTGCACAACAATACAATTGGACAAATGATAATACTCTCATTGGTTTAGCAACTTCAGGAACAGGGAATATTTCTGGGTTTGTTGCGAATAACCCTACTGCTATTAATCAAGTTGCTACAATCACCGTAACACCAATTAGTGGAAGCTGTAACGCAACTCCTACAACATTTACAATAACTGTGAAACCCTTACCTACTGTTAATCCATCAGCGGATCAAATACTATGTAATAATGATTTTAATAGTCCAATAAATTTTTCTGGAACAAATACCGATTTTACTGTTTTTAATTGGACGAATGATAATATTGGAATTGGATTAATTGCTTCAGGGACAGGAAACATTCCCTCTTTTCAAGTTCAAAATGTTAATTCTATATATTTAATATCCAATTTTGTTGTAACTCCAAGTTTAAACGGTTGTATTGGAATTTCAGATACTTTTTCAATCATAGTTAAACCTACTCCTATAATTTCCCCTGTCCCTGATCAGACGGTTTGTGCTGGAGAATCAACATCAGCAATTGTTTTTTCGGGATCCAGTCAAATTACAACTTATTTCTGGAATCAATCTGTTGAAACAATTGGGTTAACAAGTTCAAATGGTACAGGAAATATTCCCGCTTTTATCGCTCAAAATTTATTTGATATTCCTTTGTCATCTAGTTTTAATGTTACACCAATCTTAGAGGGTTGTATTGGTGTTCCAATAAATTTTACAATTACTGTTTTACCAATTCCTATAGTCAATGCAGGAAATGACACTATTCTATGTGCAGGTCAATCCTACACACCAATTGCTAACGGAACAGCCACAAGTTATTCATGGATTAACTACTCAAATGGTGTTGCGTTTATTCCTCCATCTTCAATTATGCTTACCTTGAACGGAGAATTGAATGGATGTATTGCTTCAGATAATGTGTTGCTCACTGTTGTTTCAAATCCAATTGCTTCAATTACGACTTTTGATGGTGAAGATTCGCTCGCTTGTGATGGAACGCTTTCAGTACTTGTAACAGATGGCACAGCACCTTATTCTTATACTTGGACAAATGGCGCTTCGAGTTACACAACGTCGGCAATTCAAGACTTATGTTCAGGTACTTATTCGCTTGCTGTTGTTGATGCCAATGGTTGTTCGGCTACAAATTCCGCAACTATAAATGACACCTTGATAGAAAATGTACTTGGTGATACTTTAATTTTTACGGATATCATTTACCAAGACTCTACGATTATTGGTGCTGACACAAGCGCTTGGATAGAGAATTGTACGTTTGACTATTCATTGGTAACAGGCGCAACGATTGATTCTTACATAGATAGTGGCGATTCAACAATTGTAACTTGGATAGTTGCTTTAAGTACTGGTTCGACAGTTTCTGTAGATGCTACTTATTACATGAGTCCGGGAACGTCAGGAGTTTATAATTTAACCTTACAACTCTTTTGTTCGGCAAAATCAGGCCCAAAATTCTTGATTGCGAGTTCACGATTGTATTATGAACCTTCCACAATCGGTGTTCAATCACTTTCATTAAATGATGTTTTCTTGTACCCCAATCCAACATGGGACAAGATTTTCTTGCAAAGTTCAACCAACCTTATCGGACAAGGTTATGTTATCACTGACTTTTCAGGGAAAATTGTTCAAACTGATAAGATTAATTCTGAAAAGCAAGAGATAAATTTAGAGAATTTGAAGAGTGG
Organism: Bacteroidota bacterium; assembly: GCA_039795265.1. Classification (GTDB taxonomy): domain Bacteria; phylum Bacteroidota; class Bacteroidia; order Flavobacteriales_D; family Crocinitomicaceae; genus UBA952. The sequence continues at coordinate 30,650 of JBDKEM010000011.1, forward strand.
TGTTTACTATATTGACATGCAAAATTCATCAAATAAATTAAAAATTAATAAACAATAACAGTATGAAGAAGGTGTTTATTTTGTTTTTCATTTTTCAATATATATACTCTTTTAGTCAAAATGATTTGTCAAATTTTGTAGACAGCTCTAATGCTTGGTACAACTACGGTGGATCATTTCCAATTAATGGACAATATATGCGCTATCATCGCTTTTATTTTTACCAAGGAGACACTATGATTGGTTCACAGCTGTATAAGAAAATGTACAAGCAGGTAAAAGACTCTGTGTTTTCAACTAATACATCACCATATCAAATGAACTACCCTCTTTTCTATGAAGCTGCATTTAGACAAGTAGGGCAAAAAGTATATTTTGTGCAACCTGATTCTTTAGTTGAAAAATTATATATCGATTTCGATATACAGATTGGTGACACGGTCAATTATTGTTCATTTGGAAGTTCAATTAAAACTGTCACGGCAATTGATTCAATCCCCTTTGGAAATCAGTATCGGAAAAGATTTTCAACAACTGGTGGGATATTTTATGAAGGAATTGGACATGCTTATGGTATTTTTAGGAATAATGCTCTTTTTATTGAAGGGGGAGATTACTTGTCTTGTTTTCGACAATATGGAGGAACTCAAGATGTTTATGCGTGGTCAGATGATCCGGAATGTCCTGAATTAAATTTAACTACAAATAGTTGTCAATTTATAATAGAAGCATTTAATAATGGATTCAATCAAAATCCAACCGTCATGATAGATGGTGCCCAATCATACATATATCTTTTTGCATATCCTTTACTAAATGATTCCTCAACAATTACCTACCAATGGCAATTAAATGGTATTAATATTACTGGAGCAAATACTTCCAATCTTGTTGCCGATACTCCAGGAAATTATACAGTATTAACCAATTCAGACGGCTGTCAAAGCACTTCAACTATTTCAATTACGAGTGAACCCGTTACCATTGTTCCAAACCCTGATGTGAACCTTTGTTATAATCAATCAAATTGTAATTACTTCCAATCTAATCATCCAGCAACTACCTATTTATGGGTGACAAATAGCTCAACTAGCGGAATTCCAAATTCTGGATCGGGACAAGTTTTTTGTTTTTCAAACTCAAATTTGAATCAAACAACAGATACAATCGAAGTCATTGTAACCCCTTGTTTATTTGGTGTTTGCGGTGTGGCAGACACTTTTTATATCTATTTGTTACCTCAAACGATAGGTAATATGCCAGATTTATCCTTTTGCCATGGTGATTCTATTCACGATATTATTTTTCAAAACTATCTAACTAATACGAGTCAAACCTATTGGCAGTATCAAGGTTATATTTACAAAGATTATTGGGGTAATTATGTTAGTTCTGGATATCAAAGTGATATTCCTAACAATGGGCAAGGTATTATTCCGTCATTTGAAAGTGAAAACCTTACTTCGAATCTTATTAAATACCATTATTTTGTTGTTCATTCTCAAGATTCAATAACTAATTGTTGGAATTATAATGATACATTTAAAATTATCATTTATCACAAACCCAATGTTTCAGCTGGACCTGACCAAACAATATGCGAAGGAATGCCAATTACTCTATCAGCTTCTGGAGCAATGAATTATAACTGGAACAATACAATATTTTCCGAAGGAGTCATTTCTTTTATCCCTACTTCAACAAATTACTATACCGTCGTCGGTGTTGACAGTATTTTCGGATGCACTAATAGTGATACAGTTATAGTTACAGTCGTCCCAGTATCTTACTCAAGTGAGGAGGTAACAGCTTGCGATTCATATACTTGGCATGGAAACACCTACTCAACAAGCGGTATATATACAGCAAACCTAACCAACATTTCAGGATGCGACTCAATCGTTACGTTGGATTTGACTCTTAATTTTTCAAATTATTTTACAGAAAATATTTCAGCATGTAATTCATATACATGGCATGGCATAACCTACACATCGAGTGGGACTTATTCAGAAAATTATACTAATCTAAATGGTTGCGATTCAATAGTTTCTTTGAATTTAACCATCAATCAACCCGATTCTAGTTCTTCCACTATCGAGGCTTGTGGAGCTTATTCTTGGAACGGAAATACTTACTCAACCTCAGGAACATATACCGCTTCCTTTTTCAATGAGAGTGGTTGCGATTCGACAGCCACATTAAATTTAACAATAAATACACTTCCAGAAACACCTATTGTAACCGTTTCAAATGACACGATACTTTCGATTACACCTCAATCTGGTGTGCAATATCAATGGACAAGTTGTGATTCGGGTTTACCAATTCAAGATGCAAATGCACCAATTTTTAGCGCTTCATCGAATGGTAATTACGCGGTTATTGTTTCCAATAGCTGCGGTTCAGACACTTCAAATTGTGTGTTTAGTACGAATTCAATAGTTGAAAATCAAACAAATTACTTTCAAGTTTATCCCAACCCAACATGGGACAAAATCTTCTTGCAAAGCTCAACTAACCTAATCGGGCAAGATTATATTATTACAGACTTTTCAGGGAGAACTGTTCAAGCGGGCAAAATTAGTTCTGAAAAGCAAGAAATAAGTTTAGTAGATTTGAGGAGTGGTGTTTATTTCTTGACTACTCAAAACAAAGTTAATAAATTAAAAATCAATAAATTATAACGTTATGAAAATCAAATTTCTTTTTAGCTTTTGCTTGTTATTTACATTAGGGGTCAGTTCTCAACAAAATCTGGGTTCTTTTGTAGACAATTCAAATGTTTGGATGAATTACGGCGGATATTGGTCGTTTGATAGTTATTCACGGAATCATCATTTCTATTTTTTTCAAGGGGACACGACTATAGGTAATTATACCTACAAAAAGATGTACCGCGACCTAAAAGACACCTCTTTTTATAATGATGGATTTACTCCGCCAACTGTATATTCTTATCCTTTGTTTTACGAGGGGGCTTTTAGACAAGTTGATAAAAGTGTGTTTATGGTTTACCCAAATTCTACTAATGAGGTATTATACATTGATTTTGACATGAATATTGGAGATACGGTAATGTACTTCCCATTTGGTTCAACTAATCAAACAGTTACTTCAATTGATTCAATTGCATTTGGAAATCAATATCGAAAAAGATTTAATACAACGAGAGGTATAATTTATGAAGGAATTGGTCATCAATGGGGCTTATTCAAAGATGGTTCCCAAATGGGAATTGAAGGTGGTATATATTTATCTTGTTTTCATCAGTTTGGAGAAACGCAAGAGGTTTATGCTTTTGGCACAAGTGCTCCATGTTATGAATACAATAATTCTGTAGTTGGAAACAATGAACTCTCAATGGAATTATCCGATGTATCCATCTACCCTAATCCAGTCTCAACAAAACTCACCTTTTCAAATATAAATTCCAATTTCACTTATTATATCTCTGATTTACAAGGAAAAACACTGAAGCAAGGAGCAAACGAAAAGCAAATTGAAATTGAACAGCTACCTACTGGAACGTATGTGATTAGTATTGCTACCGACAAAGATTTGAAGCAATTGCGATTTGTGAAGTTGTAAACGAGAGCATTAATTTCCTTGATTTCACAAAACCTTTATTAATACTTACTTTTACTAACCAAAATTTTATTTAAATGAGAATAACTTCAACAAAGTTGGTTTTAGCAATTTTGCTTTTTTTCGCAAACGTTTTTACAACCCAATCACAAACATTAGATGCAACATTTTATAGTCCTGATTCATCACAATGTATAGGGAGCATTTACGTTCTACAAGCAAATAATGCTAGTTATCCCGTTTATGAATGGTCAATTCAGGGTCCAAACAATTTTTTTTGGGAAACTTTCGGAGACACTTTTCCTTCTGCAGGCCTTTTTCTATATGATGAAGGATTTTATAGTGTTACATTAACGGTTTCGGATGGTGTTACATCAGAGACAAACACTGTTGATTCATTTTTTCATGTAAACCCTATTCCTTTACCAACAAGTATTGCAGATGTTGATTCAATTGCTTGTTCTGGGGATTCAATTCTACTTTCTGCAAGCGGTGATGCTATTAATTATACTTGGTACAATCAGATTGATAGTATACCTAACAATTCTTATGTGACTTGGACTGGTTTGATGCAGTACGAATTAGTGGCAACAAATTATTTTGGTTGTACTAAATCGGATTTTTTTTTGGTTGAGTTTAAACAACTTCCTTTTGTTACACAAATGTATTCAGATTACCAATCGGGATGTAGTCCACTGACTGTGCAAATCTATCAAAATTCTTTTTCGTATAATGGTAGTAGCATTGAAACTTTTGAATATACATTCTCTGATGATAATTCTGTTCAAATATTTAACAATTCAGATTCAATCGCCACACATACCTTTAGTATTAATGGTGAACATTATGTCTCTCTTAAACTTACAGACTCTCTTGGCTGTAGAAGTGAATTAGTCTCAATTCCTATCACAATTGACGACAACTTTTGTTCTGATACGATTACGTTCATTGACAACATCTACCTAGATTCCACGATAATCGGTTCCGATACAAGCGCATGGATTGAGAATTGTACGTTTGATTATACTTTAGTAACTGGTGCAACTATTGATTCTTACATAGATAGTGGCGATTCAACAATTGTAACTTGGATAATAGCACTAAGCAATGGTTCGACGGTTTCTGTAGATGCAACCTATTATATGAGTCCTGGAACAACTGGAGTTTATAATTTAACCTTACAACTCTTTTGTTCGGCAAAATCAAGCCCAAAATTCTTGATTGCGAGTTCTAGAATATATTATGAACCATCCACAATCGGTGTTCAATCACTTTCATTAAATGATGTTTTCTTATTCCCCAACCCAACAAATTCAACACTTTCCATTTCAGGAATCAATACCGACTTCGGTTATAAAATTGTTGATTTACAAGGAAAATTATTGAAACAAGGTGCAAACGAAAAGCAAATTGATTTATATAATGTATTATCTGGTCAGTATTATTTTTCCATAATCACAGAAAAAGAGATCAAAACATTAAAGTTTATAAAACATTAACCACCTAATTATATATAAATGTTAACACTTAATACTAAAAAGAAATCGATATCATGTTATTTAATTGTAATTGCTCTACTTGTCGTTTCTTTTGAAGGTTTTTCACAGTATGGTAGTAATGACACTACATTCAATACTTTCGATGATGGTTCGCTAGGTATCGGTACAGGATTTGACTACTATGTAAATACCATAGCTGTAAAGCCTAATGGGAAAATTATTTGTGGTGGTCAATTTGGCTCATATAATAATAACAGCGCAGGAAGGATAATAGGTTTAAATCCTAACGGAGTGATAGACACCTCTTTTATTTCCGGTTTGGGTTTTAATGGTCGTGTTCTTACTGTATCTATTCAGCAAGATGGAAAAATAGTTGTGGGAGGTCAATATACATCTTATAATGGAACATTAAGTAATCGTATCACACGTTTGAATGGAGATGGATCATATGATTCAACGTTTAATATTGGTATAGGATTCAGTCATGTTAATAGTCAAATACATGCAACAGCAATTCAGCCAGATGGAAAAATTTTTGCTGGTGGATATATGTTGACATATAATGGAGTTCCTGTTAATGGAATAATTCGAATTAACCCTGACGGCACATTAGATCCAACGTTCAACTCAGAAACCGGTGGTGGTACCGTACAAACAATGTCAATACAATCAGATGGTAAAATAATTGTGGGGGGTGCTATTTCAAACGGTCTCTTTCGACTAAATGTCGATGGTTCATTAGATACTACTTTCATTGTGGGTTCGGGATTTTCTGGTGGCATTAAATCAACTGTAATTCAACCAGATGGTAAAATAATTGTTGGAGGACAATTCACAAACTATAATGGAACGGAAATTTATAAAATTGCCCGTTTGAATATCGATGGTACACTAGATACCTCCTTTAATCCCAATTCAGTTTTTACAAATTTAGTTTATGGTTCAATAAACTCTTTAGCGTTACAATCAGACGGAAAAATAGTGGTTGGAGGTAATTTCACTTTTGTGAATAATTCACTAAGTTGGTTTATACGATTAAACACAGATGGCACACTGGATAACAATTTTAATATTGGAACTAGCGCTGATTACACTGTCAGAAATGTTTGCATTCAACCTAACGGTAAGATTATATTAGGAGGAGAATTTCGAAATTTTAATAATGTTATAAACAATTATATTGCTCGCATTAATATTGACGGATCATTAGATTCCACATTTAATTTGCCATCAGGAGCAAATTCTTGGGTTGGAACAATTTTAACACAAGCAGATGGGAAAATTATAATCGGTGGGGACTTCACTTCATTCAATGGGTTTTTTCGAAAACGTATAGCTCGTCTAAACCCTAATGGATCGTTGGACTATTCTTTTAATCCTGGAGATGGATTTAATGGTTATATTAGAACCATTAAGTTACAGATAGATGGAAAAATTATTGTAGTTGGTGATTTTTCTAAATATGATGGTATAACAACATCTGAGATTATACGTCTCAACCCTGATGGTTCAAGAGATTACAGTTTTAATCCAGAAATAGGGCTTAGTTGCCAAGTTAATTCTGCTTGTTTACAACCTGATGGGAAAATAATCATCGGAATTGATTCTAGTACTTATGAAAATAGTTTAGGGAGAGGAATAGCTCGATTGAATACTGATGGCACCATTGATCATTCATTTAATTTGAGTCAAATGTATGCTTCATGGGTTTATAGATTAGAAATTCAACAAGATGGTAAAATAATAGCAGGGGGTGACAATATAACAATTGGTGGAACTACTCCTCGTCTAGTTCGATTAAATTCTGATGGTTCAATAGATCAAAGTTTTAATATTGGCACTGGCTTTAATGCTACAATTTATTCGACGGCAATACAATCTGATGGAAAAATTATCGTAATTGGATACTTTACCACTTTTAACGGAACGTCAGTAAATCATCTAGCTCGACTCAATTTGGATGGTTCGTTGGACGCTTCATTTGTACAAAACTCAGGTCTCAACTCTATAAGATGCATTGATATTCAGTCCGATGGAAAAATATTAATCGGTGGAAGTACAAATCCAAACAACTTTCAATTGCCTTATTTAGTTCGCTTAAACTCTGATGGATCTTTAGACAATACGTTCAATACAGGTTCTGGTTTTTATCTAGGACCAGGCTATTTTACTGGTAATATTGCTGCGTTATGCGTTCAAACTGATGGGAACATACTAGTTGGTGGTAGTTTTACTTCTTACAATGGATTCAATAGAAATCGAATTGCAAGACTTTTAGCAGGTTGCCAAGTCCCAGCCCAGCCTAATTTATCGTGTTGGCAAACGGCAAATTATAACTATAGTAATTGTCAATGGGAAGTAACTGGTTCGCCTTATGTTGAACAAAACATTACACTATGTTCAGGTCAACTGTTGCAAGTAGGATCGAATTCATATAATTCTTCAGGGATTTATATGGATACACTCTCTGGTGTCAACGGTTGTGATAGCATAGTAAGAACAATGTTAACAGTGTTTCCGATTTCCGAATCTACGCAAAATATTAATTTATGTTATGGTCAAACACTAACCGTAGGATTTAATACCTATAACTCTTCTGGAAATTATATTGACACATTAATAAATGTGAATGGATGCGATAGTATAGTGACAACAAATTTAATAATTCAGCCATTAATTTCAGTCAACCAATCAATGTTACTATGTGCAGGAGAGATATATACTGTAGGGAATTCAACGTATAGCGAAACAGGTTCATTTACTGATGTTTTAACCAACTCATCTGGTTGCCCATACACGTTAACAACCAATTTGATTGTATTAGATCCTTTGCAAAGCACTCAAAATGTCACCATTTGTAATGGGGAAATATTTTATAGTATTTTAGGATCTCCTTACTCATCCACAGGTGTTTATGAAGAGGTGATTTCGAGTGTCAATGGATGCGATAGCACTATTACAACTAACTTAACTGTACTACAACCCATTAATGTTACAACTACTGTTAACAATACAACCATCACTGTGAACGAAACAAACGCCACTTTCTTTTGGTTGAATTGTGAAAACAATGAAATTTTATTAGAAACGTCAAATCCAAGTTTTACAGTACCTTCTAATGGTCAATATGCAGTAATTGTAACAAAAAACAATTGTAGTGCTATGAGTGAGTGTATTACTGTTGATAATGTTAGTTTAGAAAACATTATAAAAACATCAATCGAAGTTTACCCCAATCCAACATCTTCAACCCTTTCCATTTCAGGAATAAACTCCGAATTCAGTTATCAAATCACTGATTTACAAGGAAAAACACTGAAACAAGGAGCAAATGAAAAGCAAATTGAAATTGAACAGCTGCCTTCCGGAACGTATGTGATTGGTATTTCAACTGATAATGAAGTAAAACAACTGCGTTTTGTGAAGTTATAGAAAGTGAGAAAGAATATCAAACCCTAAAAAATTCAGCCGCTATTCCGTCGGCCAGAAAACGAGCCGCTTTTGAAAGAACAATTTGCTCGTCTTTTTGAATCATTTTTCCTTCGTTAATGAATTGATGCAGTAGTTGTTGTTCGTTGGGTGTAAGTCCGCCGAATTGTTGAATAACTTCGAGTTGAATTCCCCATTTGGTGCGTAATCCAAGTAGGAAAAGTTCATTCCAACGTTCGTTTTGAGTGAGTTTTTCGCTGTCAAACCACGTTTCATTTTTTCCGACATTTTTGTAATAGACGGTATTATTAGCATGGTTCCATCTCCTTTCTTCGCCTGAAAACGAATGTGCAGAAGGACCAAAACCGAGATACGGTGCTCCCTTCCAATAGGAACTGTTATGACGTGAATGCCAATCCGTTTTAGAAAAATTGGAAATCTCATACTGCTCTAATCCACGCTCCTCCGCGCTTTCAATTAAAATTTTGAACTGTTCAGATTGCGCATTTTCATCTGGAAGTAACAAGCGTTTTTTATTCACTTGATAGTTCAAAGCGGTACGTTTTTCAACGGTTAAGCAATAGGCTGAAAGGTGCGGAACGTCCCAACTGAACACTTCTTCCAAATGCTGTTTCCAGTTGTCGATGGAAAGATTGGGGAGTCCGTAAATCAAATCAATTGAAATGTTTTCGAATCCAATAGCTTGTGCTCGTTTAACGCCTTCTGCTGCTTCATTAGCACGATGTCCACGGTTCATCCATTCCAAATCATTAGCACGAAAGGATTGTACTCCAATACTCAAACGGTTGATGCCCAACGATTTCCAAAGCTTTAAATTTCCTTCACTTAAATCTTCGGGGTTTGCTTCGAAAGTAATTTCAGGATTTTCTTCAAAGGAATAATGTTGAAATAACGAATTAAAAATCGTGTTTAGCTCCTTTTCTGTCAATAAACTGGGCGTTCCTCCACCGAAATAAATAGTAGAAAATGTACCTTGTATTTCATTTTTTCGTAGCTCGATTTCGCGGTTTAAGGCGACAATAAGCGCCTCACGATAGTTGTCAAAGCGGGTTGAAAAATGAAAATCGCAATACGTACATCGCTGCCGACAAAATGGAATGTGAAAGTAAATCCCACTCACTTTAACGAATCACCAATTTTTGAATAGCGTTTAATCCATTAGCGTTAACGGTTACGAAATAGGTTCCAGCTGCAAAAGGACTACAATTCAGTTGCGTGGTAAATCCTGACGTCTCTTGACGAAGTACTTCGCGTCCTTCAATGTTCGTTAAGCTAATAGTTTTTAAGCCTGACCACGAGGTGCTGATTGTTACAAGTTCGTCGGTTGGATTCGGAAACAATTGGAAGTTGACGGCACTATTCTCTTCAATTCCAAGTGGACCAATGCAAAACGTTAGTTCTTTTTGCGTTCCAAAGTTTGCTTCACTTTCAGGGATTTGAGCTAATGTTTGCCCGTTGTAAACGATAGCCACACTTCCGTTTACATTACATAGGAAACCGCCTTCCAAACCGTCGCCATATTCGTCCATAATCACGAATTTATAACAACCTTCATTTAAGCACCAAGGAATACTTACCAATCCTTCTGTGTTGTCGCTGTATCCATTTCCCCAATAAACTGCATTTCCACCCTCATTTTGTAGTTCCCACGAAGTTTCAGAACCGTAACAGTCAAAGAACAAATCTAAGTTTACCTCACGCCCGTCGATTACAACCGAAAATGAAGCTGAAACAGAATTGTTAAAGTTGTTTTCATCAGCTTGTCCGTTTGGTAAAGAAACCACAGCGCCAAAGGTGTGATTACCAGCGCCCAACGTTGCCGAAGGAAGTGAAACAGCCGTACTTTGCCAACGCGGAAGAACTCCCGACCAATTGAAAGTTTGGTTTAAGTTTCCGTCGTAGCCATACGTGATTAAAGCACTGAAAAGCGTGTCGGCTCCATTGTTTTGAAGGAAAAAGGATGGTGTAACTGGTGCATCACAAAATGTTCCCGCAACCCCACTTGGACTTGAAATACCAGCGTCGTAAACAATGGAACTCGAATTGAGAGGGTCGTACGCATCAATAAATTCGGCACCCGTATCGGTAGGATCAAGCCAAAATTTCAGTTGGTTGGATTGCGTGCTTCCGTCAGGATTCCACGAATTATGCAAACGTCCATAATAGTCAGCAGCGGTTTGATTTGAACAAGACGCTGTTCCTCCCCAAAGTTGACCAATAATGCGGTGATTTTGATCAAAAAGCGGCGAACCAGACGAACCTCCTTCAGTTGTTGTGCTGCGGTCCCAAACTACCTTCCAGCAACTCTCTGCCTCCGTTGAATTCATGGCTTGAACCGCGGAAGAAGCTTGGTCGTCAAAAGAAATTTTCTTGATGTCTCCGTCTGGATGATGGATCGAAACGGTAGAAGACGGTGGGTTATTGCTTCTATTCCAGCCATTGAATCGTGGGATGAAAGAAAGCGGAACGGTATTGTTTTCCAAACCTCCTGTGATTTCTACCAAACAAAAGTCACTTGGTGTGCGTCGTGCGCGAAGAACAGCACCACTCAAGGATTGAAAAGAAGGTGAACTCGCCGGATTGGTGCAATCAGGAGCCTGCCAATTGAAGCGAAAAACCCAACTTGTCGGATCGGAGTAACAGTGGTTGGCAGTGAGCACATACGGTTTTCCGTCGTTGTTAGTGTTGTTTATTAATGAACCCGAACAAAATCCATTTCCGTTGGAAACCAACATGATAGCGCCATTTCTTTCCAAAGCCCACGGAATTCCATCGGGACAATTGACATTCATGTTACACGAACCTGAGGTTCCAAAAGCTTTTACAAGAAATTCTTTTCCGCTCCGATACCCGTGTGTTACAGTTGCAACTTCCACCATTCCTGTAGGATTTCCGTTTGGAATAAAATATTCAACAATTACGGTAGCACCGGGCACTAATTCAGTACCTAAAACCCCATTATACAGATGATTAGCCTCAAATTTTCCAAGAATAAAATCCTTAGCAAGGTTGTAAACGTAGAGTTCATTTCCATTCGGAATTTTGGTGTTTCTGAAAGTTAGATTAACAGTTTGCGCTTCCTCACACGTCAATTTTAATTTCCAGATTTTGCCGTTAGCAACTGTTGTCCAAGTTCCGCTGTTGTCCAAGTTGAGTTGGACGTAATTATTGAACCCAAAACGCCAAGGAGCGGTTCCTGTACCGTCAACTCGGGAATCTTCTTCTCGCAAGGCTTCCAAATCAGGAGTTGAAAAAACGCGGTGATCTATATTTTTGTCGTTTTGAGCGGTTTTAAACCCTTTCGGTAAACCACCATTGCCTTGAATTTGCGCAAAGGAAATCGAAGCAAAAAAGAGGGAAACAATTCCGAATAAAAATTTCATTTTGTGGAGATTTGCGTGGAGATTAAGGATTAGAAACGCGTTTGATACTACAACCGCGCGGAGGAGTTTCTTTGAATTGAATTTTATTGTTTAGAACCATCCCGATGATGGCATTTTTCAAATAGGGAATATCTTTTTTTCGTTTGTTGTCCCAAATATTATCAATGGAACCCGAATAAATCAGTTTTAAATCTTTATCAAACAAGAAAACGTGAGGAGTTGTTTTTGCTTCCAAAGCATTCGCTAAAGCTGATTTTTCATCGACTAAATAAGGCATTAAGTAACTCATCGTTTTTGCACGTATTTCCATTTCGGAAAATGAATCGGCTTTGTCCCGTTTTGCTTCGTTGGAATTTAGCAAGACAAACCCAACTTTTTGTTCTTTGGCGAAGTTGTAGAGGTCGTTGTATTGGCGTTCCCATCCAGGAAAATCGGGCGTTCCTACTACAAACGGACAGGTATTGCAACTAAAAACAAGCACTAAACCGTTTTCTCCCAAAGCTTGTCGTAGGGTTAAGTCCGTGCCGTTACAATTTTTGAAACTTTGATCGGCTAGAGGAAGTTCGGATTTCAGTTTTACTTGTGCAGCAATTGATCCGACAAAAAACAAAAAAAGCAACGTAAAAATTCGAGGCATACTACAAATTTAAAGGCGAAAGTTAGGAAAAATGTTGATACTTGAAACCGATTTTTCAATTTACACACAACCCGAAATCGAAACGAGACAGTCAACCAATTTATTCTATTATCTTTGGTAAACATAAAAAATCAAACTATTCATTCATTTTTCTACATGAATCTTACTGCCATAAAACCAAGAATCGCGCTGAATAAGGCGTATTTAAAGATTAAATCAAGCCGTCTGGATATTGAGCGGTTTAAAGCGAATTTAATTCAACTTCTAGACCGAACAAACGATACAGAATCAGAAGAGTTCCATAAAAATTTGGTGACTGATTTTTTGAAAAAAACCTATTACGAACCCAATCATTTTATCAACACAAAAGGTAGAAACGACCTTGTAATCCACAACGGAACGGACGCGAAAAGTGCGGTAGGCGTTATTATTGAAGCTAAAAAACCAACGAATAAATCGGAAATGATTACCGTTGAGAACATCAACAAAAAAGCTTTTCAAGAGTTGGTTTTGTATTTCTTGCGAGAAAGAATCACGCACAAAAACTTAGAAATAAAACACTTAGTTGCGACAAACATCAACGAATGGTTCATCTTTGAAAGTGCAATCTTTGAGAAATTGTTTGCGCAAAACAAAGCGTTCGTAAAACAATTTGAAGATTTTGAAGCAGGAAGATTGTCAGGAACGAAAACTGATTTTTTCTACAAAGACATCGCAGAACCGTTTATTGCTTCCCTCGCCAACAACATTGAATACACCTATTTCGACATCCGCGAGTACGAAAAACCCTTGCGCAACAACGAAGCAAAAGACGATAATCAACTCATTGCGCTTTTCAAATTACTTTCTCCCGAACATTTACTGAAATTGCCGTTTGCTAACGACAGCAACAGTTTAGATAAACGTTTTTACGGAGAATTGCTGCACATAATTGGATTAACAGAAACCAAAGAAGGCAACAAGAAAATCATCCAACGCAACAAAGCTGGAGAACGCAACTCAGGTACAATTCTCGAAGACACAATTATTCAATTGGATAGTTTAGATAAATTGAGTCGTTTGGATAAACCTTCCCAATTTGGAGCAACAACCGAAGAACAATTATTCACAGTCGCACTTGAACTTTCAATTACTTGGATAAATCGAATTTTATTCTTGAAATTATTAGAAGGTCAGTTGATTAGCTACCACCGAGGCGATAAAAGTTTTGCATTCCTCAATAGTCAGAATCTCAAAGAATACGATGATTTGAACAGCTTGTTTTTTCAGGTTTTGGCCCGAAAAGTTGCGGATAGAAACGAGGATGTAATGAAGACATTTGCGAAAGTTCCCTACTTAAATTCTTCCCTTTTTGAACCAACAGAATTAGAGCACAACACTTTGTTCATCAGCAATTTAAAGGACGACAAAACAATTCCGATTTATTCGCAAACGGTACTGAAAGACCAAAACGGCAAAAAACTCACAGGAAAGTTGACCGCCTTGCAATACCTTTTTGAATTTTTGAATGCGTATGATTTTAGCAGTGAAGGTTCGGAGGAAATTCAAGAGGAAAACAAAACGTTGATTAACGCTTCCGTTCTTGGTTTGATTTTCGAGAAAATAAACGGTTACAAAGATGGTTCGATTTTTACGCCTGGTTTTATTACGATGTATATGTCGAAAGAGACCTTGCGCAAAGCGGTGATTCAGAAGTTTAACGAGGCGAAAGGTTGGAACTGCAAAAACTTTGACGAACTGAAAGAAGATATTCAGGAAGAAATCAAATCCGGAAACCGAAAAGAAGTAAGAAAAATCGCCAATCAAATCATTAACAGTCTTAAAATTGTAGATCCTGCTGTTGGTTCAGGACATTTTTTGGTGTCAGTTTTAAATGAATTAATCGCTATAAAAAGCGAATTGAAAATATTGGTGGACAAAGATTTTGAGCCTTTGAGTGCGTATCAAGTTGAGGTGCAAAACGACGAATTAATTATCACCGATAGCGACGGAAATCTATTTCAATATTTTCCCAACATTGCCGAAAGCCAACGCGTACAAGAAACACTTTTCCACGAAAAACAAACCCTTATTGAAAACTGCCTTTTCGGCGTGGACATCAACCCCAACTCTGTAAAAATTTGCCGCTTGCGTTTATGGATTGAGTTGCTGAAAAATGCGTACTACATTTCCCCCCTAGAGGGGGGACTAAGTGGGGTGACAACGACATCTTCGGGAACTAATGGATCAAACACACAATACACTGAACTTCAAACCCTCCCCAACATCGACATCAACATAAAATGCGGAAATTCCTTGATTTCTCGTTTTGCTTTAGATGCGGATTTGAAACAAGCATTGAAGAAAAGCAAATGGACGATTGATGCTTACCGAGTGGCGGTTGACACTTACCGAAACGCAAAAAGCAAGGAGCAAAAACGAGAGATGGAACGTTTGATTGCTGATATAAAATCAGACTTTAGAAGTGAAATTTCTCTAAATGATCCAAAGCTTATAAAATACCGAAAGCTATCAGGCGAACTTTTCCAAATGACCAACCAAGGGCAGTTGTTTGAGTTGAGCAAAAAAGAGCAAGCAGATTGGAACAAAAAGGTGCAACAACTGACCGATGAAACCAAAAAGTTAGAAGCTGAAATTGAAGAAATAAAAGCCAACAAGATTTTTGAAAATGCCTTTGAATGGCGTTTTGAATTTCCCGAAGTACTCAATGATGATGGCGATTTTGTGGGCTTTGATGTGGTTATTGGAAATCCGCCGTATATAAGACAAGAGGAGTTCTCTGAATTAAAACCATATCTAAAAACTCGATTTGAAATATTTCATTCTTTAGCTGATTTGCTCACATACTTTGTCGAGTTAAGTCATAATATTTTAAAAAGTGATGGAATATTTCAGTTCATTATTTCAGGTAAATTCACAAGGGCTGGATACGGCAATGTAATGCGTAAGTTTTTATCTAAAAAAACAGCAATGACACATTTCATTGATTTTGGTGGAAAACCAATTTTTGATGAAGCTACCGTTGATGCTGCCATTATTGGTTTTATAAAGAATCAACCAAGTGGTGAAGGTAAACTTGTTTTTAGAGAAGTTTTAAAAGAAGATGATGTTTCGTCAGACTTCGATAACTATATTAAAATCAATGCCGTAAAATTTCCTGCCAATGCGTTATCGGAAGAAGTATGGAGTTTTGACAATCCTAAATTACTTTCCGTAATCGAAAAAATTAACAAAAACGGTGTTCCTCTAAGTTCTTGGAATATATCAATTAACCGTGGAGTCTTGACCGGCTATAATGAAGCGTTTATTATTGACGAAGCTAAGAAAAACGAACTAATTGAAGCCGACCCAAAATCAGCAGAAATTATTAAGCCACTACTGAGAGGAAGAGACATTCAGAAGTATGTTGCAGATGAGGTTGTTAATTGGATAATTAACTCTCACAATGGCTCAAAACCTTATATAAAACCTGTTAATATTAATGAGTACCCGATTATAAGAAATTGGTTAGATAGTCACTGGAAAAAAATAAGTGAACGATATGACAAAGGAGAAACACCATATAATCTTAGAAACTGTGCATATATAGAAGACTTTGAAAAACCGAAATTAGTTTGGAAACGAATTGGTTCAATTCTCCGATTTTGCTACGATGAAAGTGGGGCATTTTGTCTTGATAGCACATGTATTGCAACGGGATCAAAAGTCAAATTCTTATCAGCAGTATTAAATTCTAAATTGTGTAATAAAGAACTTTTTAGGCTATCTCCAAAAACAGGAACAGGAGATTTAATAATAAGTGTTCAAGCCTTAAATCCTTTGAGAATTCCAATCCCAACTGAAGCACAAGAGAACAAAATCTGTGAAATTCTCGACAAAATCATTGAATCTAAAAAACATAACCCTTCAGCTGACACCACCGATTTAGAAACCCAAATAGACCATTTGGTTTATGAGTTGTATGATTTGACGGAGGAGGAGATAAAGATTGTGGAGGGGGGAGTATAAATACAGACAATAAAATTATCGTTTAAGAGAATCAAATGGAACTATTGTATTTAATGTTGAATGAGGATTTGACAAAGATTAGCGAGATTAATTTCACAAACAATCTATTCTTCAAAAGAGATGTTTTTGATTTTATAATTGAAGAGACAAAGAACGAACCCAAAATAAACAACTTTTTTAGCTCCAAAATTTCCAATATTTTGGCATTTGTAGGAAAAAACGGTATTGGAAAAACTACTAATGTATGTAAACCAATAATGACTAATAATTGGTTGAAATTTGATTTTATAATATTTAAAAATAATGACGAATTATTAGTATTTAAGAACCCAATTCATAAAAGTATAGGGATAAAGAATAAGACCAGATTTAAGTATAAAGAAATTATCATTTCAGATTTAACAATTAATGATGGACCTAGTGAAGTGAATTCCAAAAGCAATGATGAATTTAATGATTTGACAAGAATTTATTACTCCTCATCTTTTTCAGATTTAACTTTTGAAACTAGATCGATTTTAGACGACATATCATCTAGGGGTTTGTTAACTAAAGAATTACAAAAAATTAATGCAGAAGAGAAAACATTTAAAGATTTTTCAAATGATAGTTTTACAAGGTTCAAATTAAATGATTTAAAGTGGCAAATTAAATTTTTAGAATCTGAGGTTGGCAAAGAAGTTTCAAAAAGTTTATCACTAAATCCTAGAATTGTGATTACTCATTTTCCCAAAGTATTTGTACCTATGCAATATCGAGTAAAAGACATCAAAATTTTTGACGATTTGCAAAAGTATTTTCTTGAAAAAAGAACAAGAAATGGCTTTATTGACATTACTTCGCTTCCAAAAACTCCGAGAATTATTTTATTACTGTGGAGCATAGTTTGTAACCTTCCTGACAATATTCAAACGGAATTCATAGAATTTTTGCGTCGAGAACAGTTTGATTTTAAAGGAGACAAGTTTTTTTTAAACCCTAAAATTTCAAACCTTAATGTATTCATAGAACCTTTATATGATTTGATTATTCCTAACCTTGAGCACATTGAAGACCATTTTATAGAATATCAAAATGACATGATTTTATTGTCAAGACAAAGTTTTTCTATTCCTATTGAATTAGCCAATTCATTCATTGAGTTTTATTATAGAACTTTTGAACGAGAAAAAACTATTTATAAGTATCTGTTTAATTGGACTATTAGCACTGGTGAATATTCTTACCTCTCCCTTTTTTCAAGACTTTATAATCATGAAAAAAGATTGGCCAATACGTTCTTTCTCCTTGTTATTGATGAAGGTGATTCAAATTTTCATCCTGAATGGTCTCGAGGTTATATTGATATCTTAAACAAGTGGATTCCTAAAATTTTGTCAAGAGCCAAGGGAATTCAAATAATATTGACCACTCATTCCCCCTATGTATTGTCGGATTTACCTGCCAGTAATGTTTTTATTCTAAATAGAGAAAATGGAGATTTAGTTATTCGTAATAATAATCGTCAAACCTTTGGCGCAAACATCCACGATTTACTTGCTAATGAATTTTTCCTAGAAGATGGTTTTATTGGTGCTTTTGCTAAGAATAAAATACAAGTGGTCATTGATAATTTAAGAACAGATAAAGATTTTGTTCCAGAAACAAAAATGGAGCAAGAAGACATCAAAAAAGTAATAGATGTCATCGGTGAGCCATTTTTAAAGGAGAAATTATTAGAAATGTATCAGCAAAAGTTTAACGAACCAGACTTTTATGACAAAGAAATAGAGCGGTTACAGTTGAAAATTGAAGAGTATAAAAAACGACAAAAAACGAAAGAATGATTTCAATTAAAGCTACTCAAAAGGCAAAAGATTATCATTTTAATGCAGTTTACGGTGAAATAAATCGTAGGTTATCTGACATTCTAAAGAAGAAAAAAATTATCCGAGGAACTAAAAAAACCAAGAAAATTATCAACCTTAGACCTGAATTAGAAAATTACCTTGATCGTTTAAAAACAGGGGATACCCTTAAGAATTTGATTCAAGGTAGTCCTGACTCATTGAAAAGCGAAATCGAATATTTTAATAAAGAATTTCAGAATGATGTTTCTACAGAAAAAACTAAAATTAGTCGTGACGATTATACAATTTTAACCTCAATATTTTTTGATTTTGGACATAATTCAAAATCATTTGACAAAGGTACTTTCATTGAATTACTTGATATTGACACCTGTCCTTATTGCAACCGCAGTTATATTTATCGGCTCAATAAGTCTAAAAAAGTAAAACCTGAAATAGACCATTTTTATCCCAAATCAATCTATCCATTTTTAGCAGCTTCGTTTTACAACCTCATTCCAAGCTGTCAGACATGTAATGGTCTCAGTGTTAAAGGTTCAATTGATACCTACACGAAACAAGTTGTGAATCCTTATTTGATTGGTCATGAGAATTTCAAGTTTAGTTATGATATAGTTTCAATGAGCTTGTTCAACCCAATCAGCACAAAGGGAAGTATAAAAATTAAGTTTACAGAAAGAATTGAACAAAATGACGAATTATTCAAGCTATCAGAATTTTATGAAAAACACGAAGATCACGTTCTAGAATTAATAATCAAAAGTCAGCTTGAGTATTCGAAGAAATACCGTGATTATTTAAGTAGTTACAATGGTTTACATTTTAGTGATTCTGAAATTGACCGTTTAATAGTTGGGAATTATACCGAACTTGACGAACTTCACAAGCGACCATTATCGAAACTATATCGAGATATTGCTATTGAACTAAGGTTGATAAAGGATTTATAAGCAAAAAAACATATACAAAAGGAATTTTAATATGGAAAATGAGTATGTTAACAAAATCATTGAAGCCGCTCACTCAAAACTGTTGAGTGCAGGAAAACCTTTGTCCGAAATGGAATTAATTCCTGGAATCTTAAAGCGCTTGAAAACATCTGTCGGAAAAACAGATAAAAGACACACATCAAAAATTCGATTTAAAAAAGAATATTTTTCTACAGTTACGGAGATTGATTTGTGGAAAAAATCAATTATTCAATTACCAAATAAACGTTACGTCCTTAAAACAGACAAAGATAAATTTACAGAAAGAGATAGTTCAGAATTATGGAATTGGAATGACGCTTCTTATGATAAAGCCATAAAATTAAAAGTAGCTAATTTGCAAACTATTGATGCTTTTAAACTTGAGAAATTGGTTTCTTTTATTCTCAACAAGATTTTTCCAGATTACTATTTTCATGAAACAAAAAAGACTGGAGATGGTGGAATAGACGTTATTGGGGAAATAAAGAATTCCAAAAAAAGTGAAGGCGTTTTCGTTCAGGTCAAAAGATTCAAAGGAACAGTTTCAAGAGAGAAAGCAAATGAATTTCATGGGACAATTATGCATTTTAAAAAAAGCAAAAAGTTAAAACGAGTAATTGGTCTGTATATAACAACGGGGAAATTTTCCTCAACATTTAGTGAATTTTTAAAATTAAATGAAGAAGTTGGAATAAAGTATAATCAATGGAATGGAGAAGAATTAGCAAAACAGATGTTGAAGCATGGAATTGGAGTTAAATATTCAATTGATTTCGACTTTTGGAGTGAAGTTGATTCTAAAGCGGTACTAAAAATTAAACCAAAAACCATAAAAAAATAACTTGATATGCCCAACTTTCTTGACCACACCAACATCAAAAAAGAACTCCTTAATTTGTTTAAAGAAGCTGAGGAAGTCTTGTTTCTAGTTTCTCCTTACATTCAATTGAGCGAGGAAATGAAAAGAGCATTGAGCCGCAAAAAGAACGATATTGATTTTCAAATTGTTGTATTGTTTGGGAAAAATGAACACAATCTCTCTAAAAGCCTTTCTCGTGATGACATGGAGTTTTTTAAACAATTTCAGAATGTTCAAATTTTTTATAATGCCGATTTGCACGCCAAATATTACGGGAATGAAACGAAATCAATAGTAACTTCCTTAAACCTTCATCAGTTTTCAGTGAAGAACAATATTGAAATCGGGATAATGTTGGAACGTAAACTACTTAGCTTTAACAGCGACAAGCAATTAGATTCTCAAATTTTTGACTACATCAATGAAGTTGTAGAAAATTCAGAATTGGTTTATGATCATAGCACAAATCAAAAAAGCTCGTTTTTTGGGCTTTTTAAAGGGAAGAAAAAGCGACATGTCGAATATGATGCCACCGATATTGTTTATCAAAACCAAGAATCCAAAAATACAGTCAAAAGAACCGGCTTCTGCATCCGAACGGGAGTTCAAATTCCTTTCAATATCAAAGTTCCGTTCTCCAAACCCGCTTTCGAAAGTTGGTCAAAATGGAAAAACAAAGACTTTAAAGAAAAATTCTGCCATTTCTCCGGAGAAGTTTCCAATGGAGAAACCAATTTTTCAAGGCCTGTGCTGGCTAAGAATTATGCCGCCGCGATGCGCTTACAAAAAGAATTGCACGGTGGGTGATAATTTTTTTGGTTGAAATGGGTGTGAGTATTTTGTTTTGATTAAAAAATAACTACATTTATGATAGGATTGTAATCAATCAAAATGAATTTACACGACAAACCATTTGATGAAACCACATTAACCAAGCTACAACTGTTTGAAGATTACGCGCAAGCGTGGTTACCAACTTTCTTGATGCAGTCGCATTTTAAGAAGATACATATTTTTGATTTTTTCGCGGGTACAGGCTACGACTTACAAGGAAAAGCAGGCAGTCCTATTCGTATTATTGATAAAATCATAGAACAAAGGGGACTAATTTTTCAAAAGCAAACAGAAATCATTTTTCATATCAACGAGTATGAAAAATCTAAATTTGAACTGTTAGTTGATTCTTGCAATAAACGTTTAGCGGAGGAGATTGGTATTGAACGTTTTGTCAAACTCAAATTTTATAATGAGGATTTTGGAGTGCTTTTTCCAGAATTATTTTCGTTAATTGAAAAATTTCCATCACTTGTTTATTTGGATCAAAATGGCGTAAAATTTCTTTCATCCGAATACTTTGGAAAGTTGGAAAAAACCAAGCAAACCGATTTTCTTTATTTTGCTGCATCTTCTTACATCACTCGTTTTGGTGAACTTAAAGAATTTCAACCCTATCTTTCTTTCCTTGATTTGAATGAACTTAAAAACAGTGGGTATAAACAAGTTCACAGAAATCTAACAAATCAATTGAAAAGAACACTTTCAACGAATTCTGAATTGAAACTTTATCCTTTCACCTTAAAGAAAAACACCAACATTTACGGCGTAATATTCGGCGCTACTCATTTTCGAGCTGTTGACAAATTTCTGAGCTTAACTTGGAAGTATAATGGGCTAAACGGCGATGCAAATTTTGATATTGATGAAGAATATAAAAACGATCAATTGGATTTATTTGAAGAAAGGAAATTGTCAAAAATTGACGCGTTCAAACAAATCGTTAGGGAAAAAGTATTGAGTGGAGAGATAAAAACGAACATGGAAATGTTGATTTTTGCGTATGAAAATGGTCACATTGGTAAACATGCCGATGAAGTATTAAAAGCACTCAAGAAGGAAGGAAAAATTAACTACCAGTCAAATTCTCCTTGTGTAACTTATGAAAGTGCTTTTAAAAACGAGAAAAAAGTCATTTATGAAAAAGTCAAAAATAGAATGGACAGAAGAAACATGGAATCCAACAACGGGTTGTAATAAAGTTTCAGCAGGCTGTAAATACTGTTATGCGGAAGTGATGGCAAACCGTTTGAAAGCAATGGGTGCTCCAGGTTACGAAAATGGGTTCGAGTTTTCTATAATGCCTGAACGTTTAGAACAACCACTAAAAAAGAAAAAATCAACAAAGTATTTCGTGAATTCAATGAGTGATTTGTTTCATGAAAAAATGCCAATAGAATTTTTAAATAAAATAATGGGCGTAATAGATTTAACACCTCAACACGTTTATCAAATATTAACTAAGCGTGAGGATGCAATGTATAGTTATTTCCAAAACAGAAAAGTTCCTGAAAATATTTGGTTAGGAGTGAGTGTTGAAGATAAAAAAAACGGTGTTCCGAGAATAGACAAATTGCGAACTATCGATGCTACTATTAAATTTCTTTCTGTTGAACCTTTACTTGAAGACCTTGGCGAAATTGACCTTACAGGAATTCATTGGGTAATTGTTGGTGGTGAAAGTGGAGCAAAAGCAAGACCAATGAAAAAAGAATGGGCGTTGAATATCAAGCGCCAATGTGAAGAACAAAATGTTGCCTTTTTCTTCAAACAATGGGGAACTTGGGGCGCAGACGGTGTAAAGCGAAGTAAAAAGATGAATGGTAGAATTCTTGAAGGTAAAGAATGGAGTTCGTATCCTGAGCAGTTAACGGTGAATTAACTTGATTTTTTAGAACTTGTTATATTTCTGTGCAATTGTTTGCTGTTCAAATAAAGAAAATGAACCCGTGACGAATTGTCACAGTTTGTAAGTCCCCCCCCAAAAAAAACGAGTTGTACGATTTTTCAGGACGACTGAAAATCTTCGAAGTCTGTCAAAATGTTGTTTAGTCGTGGTATTTTACATCGTTTAAAAAGCAAAATTGAAGGAAGTCAGATGGCTACAAATTGTAGTCAACTGAAAACACAATCGGCTGATGGCAAATTTTATAAAATTGAACGTTCAAATAAATCAAACGCGATTCTTTTCACCTAGCTTTAAACAAATACAAGCGGAATGATTTGAGTTATCCATTCGAGGTTCATTAACCACCGAATTACGATAAAAGACCGTTTCAAAAGTTATTAATCGAGGCTTTTTAAAAATTTAATTCCGGTTCCGATAGCTATCGGAATAACCATTGTTATCCGCCGCGGCGGAAGGAAATTAAATTTTTGAAGTAACGCTGAGTAATGGGTTTTGCAACGGTCTTGATAAATTCAAAATTGATTTTTGATCATCTATGAACATAAGCGACTCTGAACTCAAAAAATCACCCGATCCACATTCGTCTCGCCAAATGAATAGGGTAAATATGCCAACGACGGAATTTCTTTCGTGAGGAGTAGGGGAGTAGTACTTCCCAAACAAATTTTTCCGTGACTTTCGCTGAGTCCCATGGCATAAGCAGCATTGATAGTGAGCGCGTTGAGTGCTTCTTCTGGAGTGAGTTTCAACTTGATACATGCTAAGGACCAAATCGTGAAAAGGTTATAATTGGGTGTCGATCCCGGATTGTAGTCACTGGCTAAGGCAAAGGGTAAATCGGCGTCAATAAATTTTCGGGCTTGTCCGAACGGAATGCTCAGAAAATGGGAACATCCGGGTAAAAATGTTGCCATGCATCCTGAGTTCTTTAGCGCTTCGATGTCGTCGTCGGAGATTTCTTCCAAATGATCCACCGATAAAGCCCCGAGTTCCACAGCACGACCAACCCCTCCTAAAACTGAAAATTGGTTCACGTGAACTTTTGGCACCAACCCGATTTTTTTTCCGGCCTCCAAAATAGTGGTCATTTCTTCCAACGAGAAATAGTTGCGCTCGCAAAAAACGTCAATATAATCTGCCAAGTTTTCTTTTTCGATTACAGGCAACATTTCATTGATAATCAAATCAATATATCCTTTGTGATTTTCTTTGAATTCCGGCGGAAAAGCATGTGCACCCAAGAAAGTCGCTTTGATAGAAATACCCGCATTGGCTTTTAATCGTTGGATAACGCGTAGCATTTTCAATTCAGCATCTACACTCAAACCGTAACCTGATTTTATCTCTATCGCTCCTGTTCCAAGTGCTTTCATTTTTTCTATTCGCTCCATTGCCAAACGATTCAATTCGTCCTCTGACATGGCAGCCAAACGTCTCGCCGAGTTGAGTATTCCACCCCCTCGTGCCGCAATTTCTTCGTAGCTCAACCCGTGAATTTTATCCACAAATTCCTCTTCTCGAGTTTTAGCGAAAACCGTATGGGTATGCGAGTCACAAAATGCTGGAAGTACAAACTTTCCTTCTGCATCAATAATTTCCAAGTCACGCCAATCGGAAATGCCTTCCCAATCTTCCATTGAACCATAAGCAACGATTTCTCCATTTTCTCTCGCAAGGAAAGCATTTTCAATAATCGGTAAGGTTTGCATGTCTTTTCCGCGGCGAATAGTTGGCAGGTTTTCTCCTACTTGAACGAGACCTTTGATGTTTTTAATGAGCAGTTTTGACATAACGCGGATGGAAATTAAAATCGTTTTGAAATAAAAAGTAGAAAAAGGCGAATAAGGTAACGCCCATTTGGGTTTCGAGTGTGTCCTCAAAAGAGAACGTTACAAGCATAACGGTTCCAAAAACAAAACCCAACAACTGGCGTTTTTTCCATTGTTGATGGATGAAGTTTAGGTTTAACGCAATAAAAAAGAGTAACCCAAAAATTCCAAAGGTGAGCCAAAACGTGAGGTACGAATTGTGGGCACGTAAACGGTTTTCTTCCAGCAATGGCGAATTTTCTTCGTCATACATGGCTTGCATCTCTTGCAGCACATCACCCGTACCAACGCCGATGAGGTAATTTCTTTGAATGATTTTCCATGCGGTTTTCCAGTATTCCAACCTTTCTAAGACAGTATGTCCGTTCGGGTTGTTGGCATGGTGTAACTGAAAGCGAAGTCCAAATAAACGCGGGAGCATTCCATCGCCAATTTCATTAATATCCGCAAATCCTTTTTCAATATTGCGAATATCTGAATTTGAAAGTTGGGAAATTCCTTTTTTATTGACAGGAAGATTTTTGGAAATCAAATAGCGTTGCACCGTAAATTCAATCCACTGTTCCCGTTCGTCTTTTTCAGAAAAGGGTATGTCAGAAACTTGATTCCATGCTGTAGAAAGTTCGTTACGTTGTTCTTCCGTTAAGGTGAGATTTGCGTTTTTCAAGTAGGGAATGGGTTGGGAAAGATAATAAAGCAATCCGCCTACGGTCAGTAAAATTGGTGTACCCATCCCGAAAAGTAACCACCATTTTTTTGCTGATAAAACCCAAAAAATTGCGGTAGCTGCTATAACGACAAGGACACTCACCACACCTGACAAGACCTGACTGTAATAGGTATAAAATAGCATCCATAATGAGAAGAGCCCGAAGACCCAAAATTTCAATTGGTAACGACGGTACAACCAAAAAGCGAGCAAAGGACCAAAAGCAATGAGAATACCGTAGCGAATGTGCGAACCGAAAAGGGACATGTCACGAGCATCGGTAAAATTCAATTGTTCTCGAAAAAAAGAATACGTCACAAAATTTATGGTCGAAGTAATTGCAAGCGAGAGAACAAGAACTACCACCAGCCACCATTTTGATAATTCAGATAAAGGGGGACGAGATGCAATGATTAAACCAACACCCAACAAGGAAAATTTGACTTTAACATCGTGTAAACCAAAGTCCAAATCTCTTGACCAGATCAATCCGACAAGGTGAAGAAAGTAAAATCCGAGAACAAATAAAAAAGCGCGATTTCGTTTAAAATTCCGACCGTAGTTTTGCCAATCACGTTCGATGAAAAAGCCTATACCACCGAGAATTAAACCAAGTGACATGAAGAATTTACTGCATACCACACCCACGGCAATCAGTGTCAAGTTGAACAAATGATACCGCTTGAAAAAGGTGTTTTCAGAATACCACAACGCGCGAAGCAAGATCCTACTTTTTAAGAATTTTGTCTAATTCTGTGGTGTTGTTCAGTAAGAATTTCGCCTTTAAGAACGATTTGTCATAGCGAAACGCGTTCAAGGTTCTTCCTTTTTGAAAATAATAGCGAGAAACGATTTCATTTTCTAACATTTCTTTGATTTCTTCCTTGAATTTATCTAAATCGCGATCTTTTGAAGGCGTTACTTTTTGCATCATCGCTTCGTATTCCGTTTTGATTTCGTTGAAGTAACCTTCTTTTTCGGCGGTTTCTTTCATCTTTTTTAAGGATTCCTCCGAAGCTGTAGAATATTTCAATTCCTGCTTACTCAAATAGTTTTTAAAATCTGAATAGTCGTTGTCATTAATTTCAAATTTCGCTGCCTCGGATATTTCAGGATGTTTTTGAACGAATTCGGTGGCGTAATTAAAAATGTGACTACCATTTAGTAACAAAATACTTAAGCGACTCAATTCTTCTGTGTCAATTTTAACATCCGGCTCAATCCCTCGTCCATCAATAACATTGCGTCCGTTGGCTGTTTTAAATGTTTTCAAAAGCGAATCAGGGACTTCTTTCGGCTTAAGGTTTTTATCACGGTCGTAATATTCCAAACGTTGAACGCAGCGTCCTGAAGGAGTATAATATTTTGCAATTGTGATTTTCACTTTTGAACCGTATTTCAAATCGTAAGTACGTTGCACTAAACCTTTACCGAAACTTGTTTGCCCTACGATTACGGCGCGATCCATGTCTTGTAAACTACCTGCAACAATTTCACTGGCAGATGCAGAACCTTCGTCAATAAGCACCACTAATTCGGTATTCAAGGCGATTGGTTCGTCTAAGGTGGTGTAAACACGATTTTCCTCTTTTACTCTACCTTTCGTCGTTACTACAACCTTTCCTTTTGGAACAAAGAAGTTCACAATTTTCACCGCTTCAATCAATAATCCACCACCATTACCGCGCAAGTCAAGAATGAGTTTTTCCATTCCTTCACCCTTCATTTTTTCAATGGCTGCTTTGACGTCAGAAGCAGCGGTTTGCGTAAAACTGTTCAATTTGACGTAGCCGATTTTCGCATCCACCATTCCAGAATAAGGTACATCAGGGATTTTGATTTCATCGCGGGTCACGGAAACGGTTTTCTTACCCTCGTTCGGACGTTCGATTTCAATTTTGATAGTTGTTCCTTTAGGGCCTTTTAATGCCGTCGATACATCGTCAGAAGATTTTTTATGCATCGGTTTTCCGTCGATAGAAATGATTTTATCACCAGGTTTTAAACCGCTTTTTTCCGCAGGATTTCCTTCATATAAGTCGGAGACATAAGTATCGTCGCCAATTCTTCTGATTAGCGCTCCAATCCCACCGTATTGTCCTGTGGTCATCAAACGATAATCTTCGATGTTGGATTCGTGATAAAAAACCGTGTATGGATCCAATTCCTTCAACATCGCATCAATGCCCGTTTTAGACAGTTTTCCTGCTTGTGGTTCGTCCACAAAATAGAGATCGAGGTGTTCAAAAATCTGATCGAGAATCTCTAAGTTTTTAAGGACTTCAAAGCCGTTGGACTGCGCTGTTCCATACGTTTGAAAACCAAAAAGAAAGAGAAATAATAAGGCAAAAAGTTTATGCTTCATTTGTTTTAAATTCAGGTAAGTGGTTAAATTTTTTCAGCAAAGAAACCAATTTTGGTTCGAGTTCGTGGTAATTTTCAATTTCGCGTTGACCATATACAATCGCCAAATTCATGTTTTTATTGGAAGACGACAATGGATTTTCGATGAGTTGTTTGTTCAATCGGATGATTTCACGCATACAACGTTTGATATAATTTCGGTTATGGGCTTTTCGGACATTTTTTTTTGGAACGGCCATCAACACTTGAAACCTTTTCGGATGAACTGTTTCCGTCTCAGCATAAATGAGTTGAAAAGGAAAAACACGAACTCGTTTTCCATTTCCGAAAAGCGCGTCAATTTCTTTCTTACTACACAGTTTGTATTCCTTTCCGAAGGAAAATTCCATACGATTTATTGTTTGTACAACTCAACGATGCGGTAACGGAAATCGGTCAAGCGTTTCAATTCGGAGGCGTTGTCATATGCCCCACGGAAATCGGCAAGTAATTCAATATAAGCTGTTTTTATCGCTTCCAATTGATGATGACCGGCTAATTTTTTGAAAACGCCATTGGAAAGAAATCCGGGTTTTTCACCTAAAGTCAGTTTAGTTAAGGATTGTACTATCTCATCTGATAGTTGCAAAAGTTCTTTTTCGTCCATAGCAGTTACTTTATTTCTTCGAAGTCATCGAATGAATCATCGGAATCGTTCTTTTTCCCAAATCGGGTTTTTACTTCGACTAATGGTTTACCCGAAATTAAGTAAATAATTCCATTCAACGTTTTTAGGATTAAACTTAGTAAGAAGAAAAACCCAACGATTTTTAAGACAAATCCAATAATGACAGTTGATCCCAAATCTTCAATGCTGGCTTTAAACCAGTTAGCAATGTTGTTGTGTGCGATTTCTGGATAGAAAATAAGAACGATGAAAAAGATGACTGAAGCTACTGTCAAAACAATTTCGGCAGTCAAGTTGAATTGTGAATTAACCAACTCTTTCGGCAAACTTTGACTGAATAAAAATTGCTCCTGACGTCGTTGAAATTTTCCGATAAAGTAAACGGCTAACACTATCAGACTCGGCATGCTATTGGCTAAAGTCAAATTTTCGGTTTCGTTTTCCAAGCAAAAAAGAAAGGTCACGTTCACCAAAAAAAGGTATTTCACTGAATTGATAATATACGTTTCGGGCAATTTTTTGGGTTGTCCACCACGCAGTAATTGAAGTATTAGTTCAATGAAAAACCACAAAAAACTGTACGTTGCAAAAAGAACTCCGAGATGAAAAACGAGCTTGAGAATTTCCATTATTTGATTTTAACAAACTGCAAATACGACTTCGGAGCTTCGGGAGCTGTTTTCGGATCAAAGTCCATTGAAATAATTCTTCCCTCTGTCCTACGATTGAATTGGTGTAAGCGCTCAAACTCAATTTTATCCGTTTTAAATCCGTTAATATATTGTTCTGACAGCAAGATAGTTTGATTTGTTTTCTCATCAAAAATGGTGGCAGGTGAGGATTCTCCTTTTCCAATTGGCACCAATCGGCGTGGGTCAATTCCTTTTTCTTCCACTAAATATTTGTAAACTGCTTTTGCTCTATTTTCAGATAAAAGCTGGTTTTTTTTGTTGTCGCCGCGGGCATCCGTATGGGATAACAATTCCAACTGCATTCCTGGATATTCATTTAATAGTTCGGCAACGCGGTTAAGCGAGTCATTAGATTGAATTGTTGCATCGTTCACAAAAGTCCATGAATTTAAGGCATAACGTACCTCTGGTAAACGGATAACTTTTTGTTTTTCAGGTTGCGGTTCGGTTATTTCAATGGTAAGTTTTGTTTTTTGTTGAATCGCATCCACTATTTCCACCAAATACATTCCACGTTTTAAATTGGAAATATCTTCCGTGATTTGCCCGTTACTCCAACGATACGTGTAGGGTGCTACGCCTGAAACCACACTCACGTCTATAGCCCCATCAGTTCCTTGAAAAATCGTAACATGTTTGTGTTTTTCGTTCGCTACCAATAATGGAGGAAACAACACATCCGCGTAATAAATGTCGGCATCAGTTGCATTCTTATTGCTAGACCAATAGATACGGTTGCCAATCTTAAACGGATAAGCGTCGAAAGTTGGAGAATTGATTTTGTTTCCCATGTTCTTAGGTGATGACCAATCGTCAAAACCACTTCCTTTAACGGAATAAAAAATGTCGGCGTTCCCTTCTCCTCCAAAGCCATTACTCGCAAAAAATAAGGTGTCAGCAGTTGGGTTTAAGAAAGGTGAAATTTCAAATCCTGTGGAATTAACTGAGCGCCCCAAACTTTTTAATTGTGACCAGGCCCCATTCGTTAAAGTGCTGAAATATAAATCTTCTGCTCCAACGGTTCCTTCTCCTTGATAGGAAATGATGATAGTTTTTTCATCTTCGGAAAGACAAAACCCAAAATGTTTTCCTTGTACATTAAACCCAGGAATTGCAAGTTTTTTTGGCGTTTTCCATTTTCCTTCTACTTCGCGCTCAACGACTGCGATTCCTTTTTCGCTTTTATCTTTTGGATTAGAGTAACGAATGTAGGCACGATTTCCACCATTGCGAAGCGCCAATAATCCGTCGTTGAATTTGGTGTTCAATTCGACGATGTTTTCAGATTCCTCCCATTTTCCAGCTTGATTAAGAAAGGAGTACCAAATGTCTTGGTCGTTATTTCCTCCTACATTGGATTCATCAAAGGTTCGGACGAAATAGAGTTCTTTTCCGTTCAGTGAAAAAATGGGCGCACTCTCTTCAGAGGAAGAATTTACGGTTGCTTCCAAACGTTTTGGGGCTGTAAAATCCCAAAATTGTGCTTGACTTGCACCGAAAATGAAAATTGAAAATAATAAGACGATATATTTCATGTTGCTAGAATCTATAAGTAAGCATTAATTCGTGACCTCCGAAGCTGAATCGGTTCAATTTGGTGGTTGGCACATCCAAAGCGTAGCCTACACGAAAGTGTTCGTTGACGTTAAATCCGACAATAAGTCCTGCTGAGGCATTGTGGTGGTAGTTCACTCCTGCAAATAGACTTTCTCCAAAATTCCCTAGCAGGCAAAATTCCATCGAAAGTGGGGCTGGTTGCATTTTTTTAAGAACTGCAATCGTTTGAAAACTGAATTCAGAGTTGATTTCAAATTTGTAGCCTGTCATTAAAAACAAATGCGTTTGAGGACTAAAATTGGCGCCCGAAGATCCAAATTTTACCGCATCTTTTGTCAACTGATTAGCGGCAACTCCAATGAAGAAATTTTGGAACGTTAAGTTAATTCCTGCACCAAAGTGAAGAAAGTTCATCGAGCGACGTCCAGCAGTGAACGCATCGTATTCGCTATCGCCACCAGAATAAACTTGAGATGGATTACTTGGATTCAAGACAACTGCTTTCGCTGGATCAAAGGAATTATTGTTGAAACTCATGCGAATTCCAGCGGATAATTTCAAAAGTGGTGTGAATTGGTAATGCGCTCCGTAAACACCAGCCAGTTGTAAATTTTTGAATGCGCCGTAATTATCTAAACCTAGTTGCCCTCCGAAACCGTGGCTAAATTTGCGTTTTTCACGGTTGTGGTCTTCCGGAATTTCTTGGCTTATGTGCAATGAGGGATTGTAAATTGTTTTTTCTTTGATTCGGATTCCTTTTTCAAAAGTTAAAAGTGCCGTTTGTGGCTCATTACCGAAACCAATCATTTGCCAGCGTCCAGTTAATCCAATTTGCATTTCAGGATTTTCACCCGTGAAGGCAGGATTGTATAGGTTTTTTTGGAGTACGGCTTGGGTAAATTGTGGCAACTGTTGCGCGAAAAAATTGCTCGACAACAAGCAAAAAATGGGAAATAGCTTCTTCATATTACTCTTGTGTTGAAATAATGGAAACAATACCGTTAAGGGGTTCGATAGAGTTATCGTTTGAACGTTGAATGACATAGTAGTAGGTTGCTACTGGCAGACGAGCATTTTTGTATTTCCCGTCCCACGGTTTTTGAGAATAGTTCCCAGGTGTGGAGCGATACAGTTCTTCTCCCCAACGGTTAAAGACAATCACCACGTTTTCTGGAAATTGTGCATCTAATCCGATGATGTTCCACGTGTCGTTTGTGCCATCATTATTTGGCGTGAATCCAGATGGAATGATAAACGGACAATCTTCTATTGTGACAGTAAATGAAGCAGGACTACTTTCACAACCTCCGTTAAAATTAGTTGCGTAATAGGTAGTTGTGGTTTGATTGTTTGGCAAGAAGGAAGGGTTGTCGCCAAGATACTGTGTCAAAGATGCATCGGAATACCAACGGATAGTTCCTTCAGAAACATTGGTGACATATATTTCACTCACGTTTCCGTTTTTACAGAAGATTGAATCGCCAGCAATGATTGGTGTAACAGGCACGTTCACTAGATTGATGGTTTGTGACCCTACCATAACGTTCGAACAATACGCATCCGAAATCGAGTCTAAATCATAAACGCCATAGGTATTACCAATGTTTATGGTAACGGGTGTTGTGGTCACGCCTAACAAGTTTTGCGGTGCTCCGTCGATGTTGTAGAAAATGTCAAATGGGGGCGTTCCTTGTACGGTTAACTCAAGTGGATTAAAACTTTGACCTTCACAATAAAAGTCGCCTCCTGTTAATTGGAGTAAACCTGGCAAAGGTCGAACGACTACAATTTGGGTGTCCGATGTGAAAACTCCACAAATCTGCGTCCCGTAAGTCACCTGATAAGTCCCTGGCGAAGAGCCGTTTGCAGAAATCACCCCGTTCGCAGGATTGATGTTGAGTCCTTGTTCTACTGAGTTAAAAATTCCTCCTGTTGGAAAATCACTGTCTAAAGTTGGCACAACTGGTTCGGAATTCAAACAAATATTTAGCGGATAAGTAAAGCCGAAATTCGGGTCTTCGGTTTTCATGGTTACCATAACTGATGCAGCACAACTATTAATACTTCTCAACTGAATATCATCGATAGCAAAATCGTTACCACCAGCCGCGTACTCGCGATCCACCAATTCAATTACAGCCGTTAAATTGTTTCCAGCGTTCCAATTTTGAGTTACTAAATCCCAAGAACATAGTCCAGAAAGCGCGGTAGTTTGGCCTAAAACAACACCGTTAATTCGTACTTCAATTTTAGCGTTATTTCCTGCTGAAACTGTTTGTAGTCGATAACGAAATTGATAGTCTTTATTCGGTTCAACCGCAACAACTTGTCTCCAAAGTATATCGTTCCCAACATTGTAGGTAGAACCATCAACTACCATCATTTTTCCTGTTCCAGTTCCTGGATTGAAATCAATACAGTTTCCAAAAGAATTATACCAAGCGCTAGAATTGCTTACAACTCCATAGGCACGTTGCGCACCTGTTGGATTATTGGGATTGTAGTATTTGTATTCGGTATCAAACCCTTCATTACCCAGCTCAAAGTCACCGTTGAAAATCATGTTCACGCTATTCACCGTTGAATTTACTGTGTACAAAGTTGTGTTGTTTGGCGAAACATTGATTGTCGGCTGATTCGTTACGGTCATCGTGTTGTCGAAAGGCGCTGAGGTCCAGGTGTAAGCACTTCCTCCTCCTGAAGCAGTAAAAGTTAATGCAGTGTTAGGACAAACAGTAGTGTCTCCTGGCGTGATTATTAGTGGTGAAACGGTTGAAATCACGATATTTTGAATGGAATCTCTAACGCCATTAGCGTCTTTTAAACCTATTGTGTAAGTTCCAGGACTGACATATTGAAAAATTCCAGTTGTGTTCGTTATCGGAATGGGTGTGCCGCCCTGAATTTGGAAAATGTATGGAGGAATTCCACCACGAGGGTAAATGGCTATCAATCCTGAATTTGGGTCGGTACAGTTCGGCTGCGTAATCGAGTATGTAAAATCTAATGGATCTGCTGGAGGAAAAAGAGTAATGTCGTCAATCGCAAAATCATTACCGACAGCGTTGGTATTATTGTTAAACATTTCAATATTGACACAAGCATTTGTGGGTTTGAAAGTGTATTTGACTTGCATCCAAGTTGTATTATTGTTGGGTGCTTGAGCCGTTCCCATAGTCAAACTTACATTCGACGCATTATTGAATTGAACACCTATATTCGCCAAATCCGCTGTAGATGAAAGGGTCGTAGAAACACTTTTGATCCAATATGAAAAGGTATAGGTTTGACCAACAACTAAATTACAAATTCCACCACCATTATCACCCGCCTTCCAAAATCGTTGTTGTCCACCCGTTGTTGTCCCATCTATAACCATCATCTTACCTGTACCTGTAGTATGGTCACCAGAAGACACGAAGTATTGCGTGTTGATTAAGTTGGGATTAGTTATAAACGCATAATTTCCTGCGGAAGAATTTCCTGAAAAGGGAGGAGAAAGTAAGTTATAGCCACTTCCATCGGTAACAAAACCGACTCCCGAACCACCATACTCAAAGCTACCATTGTTGATAAGGTTCTGTAAATGTGCAGTTAAGGGCACAAAACAAAAGAGATAAAGCAATAATTTTAATCTTGTCATTGTTCTGATTTACAAAGATTTGGACGAAAATAAAATAAATGTCAAAAGAACGCAAAGGGAAAGTGAATTTTTACTCACGTGATTTTATGGAAAAACTAAAATAGCCTCTGTTTTTTTAAATTTAAACTACGTTTTCGAGGACAGTTATCTCCAAATCATTGTTCATTAATCGTTTTAACCTTGCTTTCTGCCCTTTAGGGAATGATTACTTTTGCCCGTTAGACTGATTATGCAAGTAAAAATTAAAAATACTTCTAAACATCCCCTACCGCATTATGCAACATCAGGTGCTGCTGGAATGGATGTTCGAGCAAACATCAATGAACCTATTGTTTTACAGCCGCTTGACCGTGCGTTAATTCCTACTGGGTTATTCTTGGAAATGGAACACGGTTTGGAATGTCAGGTGCGACCGCGAAGTGGTTTTGCTTTGAAAAAAGGGATTACTGTACTCAATTCTCCGGGGACTGTCGATGCCGATTATCGGGGTGAGGTTGGAGTGATTTTGGTCAATTTATCCAACGAAGAAGTGATGATTGAGGACGGTGAACGCATCGCACAATTGGTTTTTTGCAAAGTAGAATCCATTCAATTTAAAGCAGTAGAAGTTTTAAATGATTCCGAACGTGGAGCAGGTGGCTTCGGAAGCACAGGAACAAAGTAAATTAAACCTATCAACAAAAGAAATATGAAAGTAATTATCCCAATGGCAGGACGCGGAAGTCGCTTACGTCCTCATACCTTAACCGTTCCAAAACCACTTGTTCCCGTGGGTGGAAAACCTATTGTGCACCGTTTGGTGGAAGACATTGCAGGCGTTTGCGATGAAAAAATCGAAGAGGTTGCATTTGTAGTGGGCGAATTTGGCGAAGCGGTTGAAAAAGAGTTATTGGAAGTGGCTGCTAAATTGGGCGCAAAAGGTTCGATTCATTATCAAACTACTCCTTTGGGTACGGGCCATGCAGTTTGGTGTGCAAAAGAGTTATTAGACGGTCCCGTTGTGGTGGCATTTGCGGACACCTTATTCCGCGCGGATTTCAAAATTTCATCCTCCGACGAAGGCATACTTTGGGTAAAACGAATCGAGGATCCAAGTGCTTTTGGCGTCATTAAAATGAACGAACGAGGAGAAATTATTGACTTTGTTGAAAAACCAAAAGAGTACGTTTCCGATTTAGCGATGATTGGTGCCTATTATTTCCGTGATGGTGCAAGTCTTCGTCGTGAATTGCAATATTTGATGGACAACAACATCATCAAAAGTGGTGAATATCAGTTGCCAGATGCATTACGCCGTTTGACCGAATCAGGAACAGTTTTCAAACCTGGCGAAGTAACAGAATGGTTGGATTGTGGTAATAAAGTGGTTACGGTGGAAACCAATCAACGCGTATTGGAATTTGATTTGGAGGCAGGAAAACAACTCGTTCATCCGTCTGCTAAAATCGAAGATAGCATTATTATTCCACCTTGTTTTATTGGTGAAGGAGTTAGCATTACTCGTTCGGTGGTTGGTCCTCACGTGTCGCTTGGAAAAGGAAGTTCGGTTTCAGAAAGTGTATTGAGAAATTGTAACGTTCAGGAAAACACGAAGTTGATTAAAACAAACCTTGCAGACTCAATGATTGGTTCAAATGCCCTTGTTGAAGGTAGATCAACTGATTTAAGTTTGGGTGATTTTAGTACGATTAATGTATAAATTCGGATTTTTTATTGCTTTATTGCTAATACTTTCGGCTTGTAAGTCGGAGAAAACAGCGTTGGATAAAAAACCGACGCATTCGATTGGTTATATCAAAGCTTTCCACGAAGGGGTGCGATTAAAACTGAATGGACAAACCGACGCGGCAATAGATCAGTTCAAAAAATGTTTGGCCGAAGACCAAAAAGACGATGCGGTTTATTTTGCGTTGTCGCAGTTGTACCTCGTGAAAAATGATTTGGAAAATGCAGCGGTCAATACCAAAAAAGCAGTGGATATCGATCCCAATAATTTCCATTATCAGTCTGAATTGGCATACATGTATTCCGAATTAGGAAAATTCGACGCTTCAGCACAGTTATTTGATAAATTGTCAGCTACGAATGTGCATCAAGTGGATTTATACTTGGGTGCAGCAGAGAATTGGACGAAAGCAGGAAAGGTAACTAAAGCTGTTGAGAGTTTGTCGCGAATGGAAAAGTACATGGGAGCTAGTCCGGAAATCGCTGCTGAAAAATTCAGATTATTAGTGCAAGCAAAGGACGACGCTCAAGCAATGAAAGTAATGAATGAAGCACGTCTTAAATATCCTGACGAACCTTCTCTTCTTGCCAATTTAGTTGATTTTTACATGCAACGCGGACGATATGAGGAAGGTCGGAATTTATTGGCAGAATTGATTAAGATAGATCCGCAAAATGGCTTAGCACAACTGATGTACGGCGAGTTATTGGTCAATTTGGGCAAACGTCAAGAAGGTATTCTGGCCTTGAAAAAAGCAGTAAAATTAGAAGGACCTTCCTTAGAGCAAAAAATGAAAATTTTATTGGCTTTAATGAATGATTTTCGTGAAACGGACGGCATGGATGAATTGGTCAATTACATGGTACAACGGTATCCAAAAGATGCACGTTCGCATTCGATACAAGGGGATTTTTATTTCAGAAACAACGACAAAACGAAAGCGGTTGCGGCCTACAAAAATGCAGTGAAAAGCAATTCGTCTTTGTATCCAATTTGGCAACAAGTGTTGATGATTGAATACCAAGAACAACAATACGACTCATTATTAGTCGATGGTTTAAAGTG
This sequence comes from Bacteroidota bacterium, assembly GCA_039795265.1. GTDB lineage: Bacteria > Bacteroidota > Bacteroidia > Flavobacteriales_D > Crocinitomicaceae > UBA952. The sequence goes on from JBDKEM010000011.1 coordinate 67,890, forward strand.
CATTGAAGTACATCCTGTTCAGCCTTTTCCTTATTTCGTGACGGGTGTAGCCTACAATCAAAAACGCAATTTCGACAAAGCTATTGAATTATTGAATGAGGGCTTGAATGTAGTGGTAAACGATGCTACCCTAGAAGCGGAATCGTGGGGGCAACTTGGAGAAGCATACTTCGGAAAGAAGGACATTGAAAAAGGAAAAACTAACTACGAAAAAGCTATTTTAAAACAGCCAAAATCCATTTATTTAAAAAATAATTTCGCTTATCAATTATTGGTCAACAATACACAATTGGATCGAGCGGAACAGTTGATTAATGATATAAAGTCTGAGCAGTTATCTGGAGTGCGTTACTCGGACGTTCAAGGGTATTTATATTTCAGAAAAGGAAACTATAAAGAAGCTCGTCAGGTTTGGGAACAGGCCGTTCAATTAGATGCCAACGACAAAGTGGTCTTAGAGCATTTAGGGGATGTTTATTTCTTCTTAAATGAAAAGGATAAAGCCGTCGAATATTGGAAAAAAGCCAAACTTGCAGGAAGTTCTAACCAAAAATTGGGGGACAAAATCAACAACAAAACCTATTATGAACCGATATATTAGTTTCGTTTTCTTTTTAGTTTATTTCCTAACTTCTTGTTCTCCAAAGAATGCAGAGGTTTTGTCAAATAAACAGCCGCTCCCCAAACGAAAAGACAAAGAGCTGATTGGAGCACTCGACAGTCTTTCTAAAGTAAAACCCAAAACCTTTTATTCGAAGTTAAACGTTGACTTCAAGGATAAATCGACCAATATCTCGTTTAAAACGAGTTTGAAAATTGTAACAGATAGTGCAACAAATGTGTTGATTACGTACCTCAAAATTCCAATAGTTCACGCGATGATTACAACTGATTCTGTAATCGTGGTGAACAAGCGGGACAAATGTGTTGAACGCCAAAATCTGGGATATATCCGTGAAAATTTCGGGGTTGATTTTTCCTATCGAAATTTAGAGGAATTGTTGTTAGGTCGCCCCTTGGATTTTTATGACCATCAGCGCTTTTTTGTGAATGTAAATGATTCGGCTTACGTGGTTTCAACACATAAAAAGCGCGACCGAAAACGCCTTGATCGAAAACCGAAAGATGACATTGTGTTGACCTATGAACTGAATAGAAGTTTAAATGAGTTAGTTGCAACCTCAGTTTTCAGTCCTAGTGATAGCACTAAAGTGAGTATTTCTTACTTGACGTGGCAAACGGTGAACAATATTAAAGTTCCAGAAACCGTTGAAATTCAAGTTGAAACCCCAAAGAATAAGTTGTTTATCAAATTGCGCTATGACAAAGCTGAAATCGATGAACCGCAAGAATTGATCATTGTAATTCCAGACAAATATGAGAAATGCCGTTAACCTTCTGCTGATTTGCTTTTTCTCATTTGTTGCCTTTGCACAATCGAGTTCAGAGCAATTAAAGAAAGAGCAGAAAAAGTTAGAGAGTAAGATTAAGAACACGAAATCGCTGTTGACGCAGGTCAAAAACAATCAAAAAGCGTCATTGAATGAACTAAAATTGATTGAAAACCAAATCAAAAGTCGCGAAGAATTGGTACGAGTTTTTGACAACCAAGTGCGTATGGCGGAGGTAAAAATGATTGAACGTAAAAACGAAATTCGTCGCTTAAATAAACGTTTGGAAGACCTCAAAACACAATACAAACGCATGATTTTGTTTGCTTACAAGAATCGGAATAATATTGGAAAAATCATGTTTTTACTTTCTGCAGATAGTTACAACGAGGCATTGAAACGAAATAAATATCTACAGAAAGTTGCAGGTTTACAACGAAAACAACGCGACTTAATCCGTCAACATCAATCGATGATTCAAACGGAAATCAAAGAGATTGATCAGGAAAAAGCGAGCAAGCTGGCAGCATTGGAAGAAAAGAAAAAAGAGCGCGAACAAATCCAAAAAGACAAAGGTCTAAAAGAGAAATCGTATCAGAAATTCAAACAGGACGAACAAAAATTATTGGCTGAATTGAAGAAAGACGAACGTAAAAAAGAGGAAGTAAAAGCACAAATTAACGCCGCAATCAAACGTGAAATTGCTGAAAACCAACGCCGTCAAAAAGAGGCAGATGAAAAGGCAAGAGCAAATGCAAAATCCAATAAGTCCAATAAAAAGAAAAATTCAAGTGGAACTTCAACAACTCCAACTGACAATTCAACAACTGCTTCCAACGACGAACCTAAAGAGGAAAAGAAATACGTTTACACCGAATCACCGGACGGAATTGCACTTGGAAAAAACTTTGAGTCCAGTAAAGGACGTTTGCCTTGGCCGGTAAATTCAGGAACAATTACTGAAAAATACGGACGAAATGCGCATCCAACTTTGGAAGGAGTGTTCACAAACAATAACGGTATCGACATTACCTGCACAAAAGGTAGTAGCGTCCGAGCAGTTTTTGAGGGTGAAGTTTCGAGCGTTTTTTCAATTCCAGGAGCAGGAAAAGTTGTAATAATTAAACATGGATCTTACAGAACTGTTTACAGTAATTTATCGGAAACTTTCGTGAAGACAGGAACCAAAGTTACAACAAAACAAGCTATTGGTCAGTTACTTGAAAGTGACGGTAACGTTTCGGTTTGTCACTTTGAAGTCCACTCCGTAAACAATTCTGGAACGCAAAGTTTGAATCCTTCGCTTTGGATTGGAAGGTAGTTGCTCGGCACTTTGAAAGATAAATTTCAGTAGTTAATTCCCAGACTTTTCTTTCACTACATGAAGAACTTTTAGGGCGTCAAAAATGTTATCTTTGTCACCTAATTTCTTATTCCATGAATCCTTTTTCTAGACGACACATCGGGCCAAATGCTTCAGAAAAACAAGCCATGATGCAAACTATCGGCGTATCCTCCATCGCTGAGTTAATTGACAAAACTATCCCTTCTCACATTCGTTTGGCTGGTGAATTGAATGTTGCTGACGCCTTAACTGAGCAAGAATATTTGCAACATGTCACTGAATTAGGAAAGAAAAATAAGGTTTTCAAATCTTTTATAGGCCTAGGATACAATGAAACCATCGTTCCTTCTGTGATTTTGCGCAACGTTTTGGAGAATCCAGGATGGTACACGGCTTACACTCCTTATCAAGCTGAAATTTCACAAGGTCGTTTGGAAGCATTGTTGAATTTCCAAACTATGATTTTGGATTTGACAGGAATGGAAATTGCCAATGCTTCTCTTCTTGACGAGGCAACAGCTGCTTCTGAGGCGATGATTATGTTTTACAATTCTCGTTCAAGAAGCGAGGTGAAAGAAGGAAAAAATAAATTTTTCATTAGCGAAACAGCATTCCCTCAAACGATTGACGTTGTTGTTGGTCGTGCGAAAAACTTGGGAATCGATTTGGTAATAGGAAACCAAGATACGTTTGAAAATGACGGCTTATTCTTCGGTGCTTTGGTGCAATATCCAGATGCAAATGGAGAAATTAGAAATATTGAAGGATTCATCACAAAAGCAAAGGCGACAGGCGTTCAAGTTGCAGTTGCTGCTGATATTTTGTCGTTAGCACTTTTGAAAGCTCCAGGAGCAATGGGCGCTGATGTAGTATTGGGTTCTTCGCAACGTTTCGGTGTTCCAATGGGTTATGGTGGCCCTCATGCTGCCTTTTTTGCAGCGAAAGAAGATTACAAACGTACCTTACCAGGTCGTATTATCGGTGTTTCTAAAGATGCAGATGATAACATGGCGTTGCGTATGGCTTTACAAACTCGTGAGCAACACATCAAACGCGATAAAGCAACTTCCAATATTTGTACTGCTCAAGCACTTTTAGCGGTTATGGCTAGTATGTATGCGGTGTATCACGGGCCAAATGGCGTGAAAGAAATCGCAAATCAAGTGCATAATTTGGCAAGTGCGACAGCAAATGGCTTGAAAAAGGCAGGAATTACTTTAGGAACTTCACATTTCTTTGATACCGTTTGGGTAAAAGGAGTAGATACTTCCGAAATCAAAGCTAAAGCGGAATCGGCTGAAATGAATTTCCATTACATCAATGAATCAGAATTGACCATTTCTTTTGGAGAGCCACATACTATGACGGATGTTCAAACGATTTTAGGCATTTTTGGTGCTGTAGAAAATACAGATACAACGAGTTCACTTTCAAGTAATTTGTTGCGTTCAGATGAAATATTAACACATCCAGTTTTCAATTCTCATCACTCAGAGTCACGCATGATGCGCTATTTGAAGCGTTTGGAAAATAAAGATTTGTCATTGGTTCACAGCATGATTCCTTTGGGTTCATGTACAATGAAATTGAACGCGGCATCGGAGTTGATTCCAATTACGAATCCACAGTTTGCGAATATACACCCGTTTGCACCACTCGACCAAGCAGCTGGTTACCACGAAATGTTCCGTCAATTGGAAAAAGATTTGTGTGAATGTACAGGTTTTGCTGCGGTCTCTTTGCAACCAAATTCAGGTGCACAGGGAGAATACGCTGGTTTGATGGTCATTAAAGCATACCACGAATCACGAGGCGATTTCCAACGTACAAAAATGATTATCCCATCGTCAGCTCACGGAACGAATCCTGCTTCTGCTGTAATGGCTGGCTTTGAAGTGGTGGTTACGGGTTGCGACGAAAATGGAAACATCGACATCGAAGAATTGAGAAGAGTGGCTGTTGAATTAAAAGATTCTTTGGCGGGCTTGATGGTAACCTATCCATCTACTCATGGTGTTTACGAAGAAGGAATCCGCGAAATCACAGCGATTGTGCACGAAAACGGTGGACAAGTGTACATGGACGGAGCAAATATGAACGCACAAGTTGGTTTAACGAATCCAGGGAATATTGGCGCTGACGTTTGTCACTTAAACTTACATAAGACTTTCGCTATTCCTCATGGAGGTGGTGGACCAGGAATGGGACCAATCGGTGTAGGAGCTCATTTAGCACCGTTCCTTCCTGGAAGTGTGTTGTTGAAAGCTGGCGGTGACAAAGCGATTCATGCCGTTTCTGCAGCGCCTTATGGAAGTGCATTGATTTTGTTGATTTCTTACGGTTACATCAAAATGTTGGGGGCTAAAGGATTACGTCATTCCACTGAAATTGCAATATTGAACGCGAATTATATTGCGGCATCTTTGAAAGGCCATTATGATATTTTGTACACCGGTAAGAACGGTTCAGTGGCGCACGAAATGATTTTGGATTGTCGTGATTTCAAACGTACAGCCGATGTAGAAGTGGCTGATATGGCAAAACGCTTAATTGATTTCGGTTTCCATGCGCCAACAGTTTCCTTCCCGGTAGCTGGAACTTTGATGATTGAACCAACAGAATCAGAAGATAAAGACGAATTAGATCGTTTTATTGAGGCAATGATCAAAATCCGTGAAGAAATTCGTGAGATTGAAAACGGTTATGCTGATAAAGCGAACAACTTATTGAAAAACGCACCACACACAGCCGATTGTATCATAAATCGCAACTGGGAATATCCATACTCACCACAAGAAGCGGCTTATCCTGTGGCCTACTTGAAAGAGTTTAAATACTGGGTTCCCGTTCGACGAGTGGATAACGCGTTTGGTGACAGAAACTTAATTTGTTCTTGCCCAAGTGTAGAAAGTTACGCAACGGCGGAATAGTATAAAATTACAGATTGGCTGATTACAAATTGCAGATTAGGAACTATAAATCTGCAATTTGTAATCTGTAATCTTCAATCAATAATTCTATGTTAGACATCCTCGCTTTTGGTGCTCATCCCGACGACGTTGAAATCTCAGCGGCAGGAACCTTATTGAAATACGCAGCGGCGGGTAAAAAAATCGGTGTTGTGGACTTAACTGAAGGTGAATTAGGAACACGTGGAACAGTCGAAACGCGTTATTCAGAAGCGGAGCAAGCAGGAAAATTGATTGGCATTCAAGCGCGCCACAATTTGCGTATGGCAGATGGTTTTTTTGAGCCGAGCGAAGAAAACAAACGTTTGATTATCCAACAAATAAGAAGGTTCAAACCCGAAATTGTGATGGCAAATAGTATTTTAGATCGCCATCCTGACCACGGTCGTGCAGCGAAATTAGTGGCCGATGCTTGTTTTTTATCCGGGCTTCGCAAAATCGAAACAGAGTGGGAGGGGGCGGAACAACAAGCACACCGTCCGCGATTAGTACTTCATTACATCCAAGATTATTATATTGAACCTGATTTCGTAGTGGACGTAACGCCATTTGCCGAAAAAAAAATCGAGGTAATTAAAGCTTATCGCACACAATTTTATGACCCAAATAGTTTAGAACCAGCGACACCGATATCAGGTGAAGAATTTTTTGATTTCCTTAAAGCCCGCATGATGCAATTTGGACGTCCAGCGAACATGAAGTACGCCGAAGGATTCACGGTCGATCGCGTTTTTGGAGTGAATGACCTTTTTAATTTGATTTAATAGATACAGTTACAATCTTTCGTTTGGCTTTTATGGTAGCTTTACAGGTGCATCAGCCATTTCATTTTTATGTGTTTTAAACAGCTCAAGACCTCTTCTCTATGAAAAAAACATGGAATTGTTCGATTGAAAAACAAGCGGTTATAAAACTTACCAATTAGTAACTTACCAAACGGTAACTTACCAAAAAGTAAGTTTTGTATATTTGTAAAAAAAGTAATGGAACTTTCACCCTTCCAATTTGGAACAACAGTAAGTCAAACTAGTTTTACAAATCGAGAAAACGATGTTGAAAAGCTATACAATAATCTAACACAAGGTATTAATACGATGTTGATATCTCCTAGACGCTGGGGGAAATCATCATTAGTAGAAAGAGTTATTCTTAAAACCCAAAAGGAAAATCCTACATTAAAAATTGTCAGTATAGATTTGTTTTCGGTTTCAAGTGAAGAAGAATTTCTGCAACTTTTTGCCAAAGAAGTTATTAAAGCATCATCTTCGATTTGGCAGGATTGGTTAGAATTAGGAAAAAAGGTTTTCAAGCAATTAACACCCACTTTTTCAGTAGGAATAGATCCAGTTCATGATTTTTCACTAGGTTTTGATTGGAATCAATTACAACAGCAGAAACAAGAGATTTTAGATTTGCCTCAAAAAATCGCTTTGGAAAAGAATTGTCGATTCATCATTTGTTTGGATGAGTTTCAGAATCTAGCAACTTTTCCAGAATATGAGAATTTAGAGAAAAGCATGCGTGCAGTATGGCAGCGACAGCCGGAAGTAACTTATTGTTTATACGGAAGTAAACGTCACATGATGACTGATATTTTTAATAATGCGTCGAAACCTTTTTACAGATTTGGTGACATATTATTATTGCCAAAAATAAAGCGTGCAAAGTGGGTAGCTTTTATCATTGAACGCTTTTCCGACACAAAGAAGGAAATTAGTCCTGAATTAGCGGAGAAAATTCCTTTTTTGATGGATGACCATTCTTGGTATGTTCAACAATTTGCTCATTATGTTTGGCAAAAAACGGAGAAAAATGTTTCGAAAGAAATTTTACAAGCTGCGTTTCAAGAACAAATACAAGTCAACTCACCATTGTATCAACGAGAAATTGAAGGATTAAGTACAACTCAACTACAACTTCTCAAAGCCATTTCTCAAAAAGAACAGCGACTGAGCAGTGTTGAGACCATTCAAAAATATCGACTGGGCACTTCTGCAAATGTTGTTAAGAACAAGGGTGTTTTACTGAAATCAGATATCATAGACGAACAAAATGGAAGATTAAATTTTCTTGACCCTGTTTTTGAAAAGTGGTTTCAAAAGCAATATTTTGACGTGTCTTACGAAAAATTATTTGAAGGATAAATTAAATTAGGTATCCTCGCAAAGTGTGCAAGTCTTCAAAAGCATCGATCGTAACTCGCTTGCAGGAGCAATGCAAAGTTTTAAAAGCTTTGTCGCTTTCAGCCACAACTTTTTTCTTTAAGAATTTTCACTCAAATGCAAGAATAATTGTTCGGGATTATTTCATGAACCCGTTTTGGGGAGATACAAAGTTTTAAAAGCTTTGTCGCTTTCAGCAACAACTTTTTTCTTTAAGAATTTTCACTCAAATGCAAGCATTTGGTTTAATTCTTAAAGAAAAAAGCCAGCCTATCGGCTAGCTTTTAAAACTTTGCGGAGAGAGAGGGATTCGAACCCTCGATACGGTTTCCCGTATACACACTTTCCAGGCGTGCTCCTTCAACCACTCGGACACCTCTCCTTTGAAGCGGGTGCAAAAGTAGCGTTTTTTTCGAGTGAATGGATTTGATGGAGATAATATTCTAACCCAAAAGCAATAAGCCTATACTAAAATAAATAAATAAGCCCGTTACATCGTTCAATGTGGTGATGAATGGACCTGTAGCTAACGCAGGATCAATCTTATATCGGTGTAAGATTAAGGGAATTAATGTGCCAATCACCGCAGCGAAAATAATCACAGTCAATAAAGAAATACTAACTACAAAACCGAATTTCGCATTTTCGAAGAAGTAAGCAATTCCGAAGATTATGCTGGCTAATAAAATCCCATTTAAAACTCCAACTCCCGCTTCACGTAATAATTTCGGCATCAAACTTCCTAATTGTTTATCACCTCGCGCAATCGATTGAACGACTATTGCCGAAGATTGAACACCAACATTACCGCCTGTTGCCGTAATCAAAGGAATGAAGAATGCCAATGCAGGAATTTCTGAAATGTTTCCTTCAAAGCCTGAAATAACTTTTGCGCCGAGAATTCCACCTAACATACCAATAACCAGCCAAGGTAATCGAGCTGACGCCACCTTCCAAATACTCGCACCTGACGCCAAGGGATCACTAATACCCGTCGCTAATTGGAAATCCCGATCAGCTTCTTCTTTGATGTAATCCACCACGTCATCGAGCGTAATCCGACCGACCAGTTTGTTTTGATAATCCACCACGGGAACGGAAACAAGGTCATATTTCTCCATCACATTCGACACGACTTCTGCTTTGTCACTTGTTTTTACGGAGATTATATTTTTAGCATTGTATAAATCAACGATTTTCGATTGAGAGTTGGCAAAAAGTAAGCGTTTTAAGGACAATACCCCAACTAAATGTTCGCCTTCATCGACTACGAAAATGTTGTAAACCTTCTCCACGTCCTCTGCTTGTTTACGCAATTCGAGCAAGGCACGGTTGACGTTCCAATCCAATTGGGCTTGAAAAAATTCTTTTTGCATTAAACCTCCAGCCGTATCTTCATCGTAGTTGAGCAAGTCAACAATATCTTCCGCGGCCTCATCGTCTTCCATTTGTGCGATGACCTCTTGGATTTTTTCATCCGGCAAGTCACCCAAAATGTCGGCTGCATCGTCGGAATCCAAATTTTCCAGCTGATCTGCAAATTCTTTTGTGGAAAGAGATGCAAGGAAGCGGTCACGAACTTCCTCGTCCAATTCCATAAGGATGTCGGCTTGCGTGTCTTCGTCAACGAGAAAATAAACGAATTTGGCTTCTGCGTTTTCTAATTTATCTAGAATTTCGGCAACGTCGGCATAGTGTAAATCAAGAACGTTGTCTTTAATCCAAAAAACGTCTTGTTCCGCTATTTTAATTCGGAGCAGTTCAAGAAATTCTTTGGTAAGTTCGAAACGCATAGGTGCAAAGATACGGACAGATTGACGTAGTGTTCGATTCTATTTCTGAAATATTAAAAGTAAATTCGCATTTCGTCGAGAAACTTTTTCCTTCACAGATATTGTTACCTACTTTGTTTATGCATTTTTTTATTTTTAGCATTCTTTTTTTGCTACTGGTCTCTTGTGGAACGTATCAACCTGCCGCTTTAGATGGATATTCAAATCACCAAATTCAAACCGATCAGGGTCCTGAAGATATTGTGTTGGATACCGTTTCATTGTCTCGCCCACGCTTACTTATTTCTTGTGACAATCGCCGAAGCTTTCAAGCATCAGGTTGTATTCAATCCATGGATTTGGGAACAGAAAAGGTGATTACGCTTTCACGTCAAAACGAACCGAAAGGAATCAATTTTCATCCGCATGGAATAGATGTGGTCAACAGTCCGTCTGGAACGGTGAATTTGTATGTTGTCAACCACGATGAGGCACAACATATTCAGTCTATTTTGGTGTATGAACTCAAGGATTCGAGTATTTATTTTGAAAAAATGCTTTCGGGAGACCTTGTGATTTCTCCCAATGACGTAAGTGCCACACCCGAAGGAAAAATAATTTTTGGCAACGAATTTCATCGTCGAAATGCCAAGCTTGCAGCGATTTTAGGATTAAAAACTGGATATTTCGTTGAAGTTCAGAATGATATTGCCCGAAAAAGAGAACGCCACTATTGTTATGCAAACGGCTCTGTGATTTGGAATAAACAACTTTTAACTGTCGGTACTAGAAATGCTTTTTTGTATGCTTCCCCTCTAACTTTTGATGAAGGGTCTAAACGTCGTAAAATCACTCGTTTAAAAGGAGCGGATAATATTTCGGTAGTGGGTGATAAGGCATATATTGCTTGTCATGTCAACTTATTGCGCTTTTTGAAACACGCGAAAGACAAAGCTAATACTACACCGACTGTGGTGTATGAAGTGGATTTACCTTCGGGAAAAAAGCGTGTTTTATATGCTAATTTCGACGGAACGATAAACGGTGCTTCAACTGCAATCTATTACCGAGGTCGTTTGTATTTAGCGCAGATTTTCGAGCCTTATATTTTGGTAGTGGAAGCTTTTTAGCACAAAAAAAGACGACCAAGTTGATCGTCTTTAAGCAAAATTTATTGTGCGATTTATTTTTTTAAGTAAGGAGTTACTTGTTCAATCCAATTCTTCGCTCCACCGTCACGATAGCCACTAGATCCTAATTGAACAAAATTTACCTTTCCATCACTCATTTTTTCAGGTCTCACGAACCAAACCGTTGGATAACCTTGAATGCCGAATTGACGTTGTAAAGTTTGGTTTTGTGTTTTTAATTCTGCGGTTTGAACCTTATTTCTTGGAAAATCCACTTCAACTAATACCACATTCGCTGCTGCCCAGGTTTTAAATTCGGACTGTAAAAAAACTTCTTTTTGTAATCTGACACACCATCCACACCAATCGCTACCTGTGAAAAATAACATAATCGGCTTTTTTTCTTTCTGTGAAATTTTTACTGCTTCTTCAACAGAAGTGTACCATTTTAATTCTGTGGATTGTGCGCTTGCAATTCCAGTAAAAAAGGTGAAAAGTAAAATGTTTACTACGTTTCTCATATTAATTTTTTTTGCGTCATTACCTTACCAAAGACCGTTCCAAAGATTTTAAACATCTCGTTTTGATAAACTTGTTTTGGTTTTTTTTAGTCTGTAAAAGTAAAAAACTATTTTCGCATTCACTAAAAGCTAACTATGAATAAATTTTATTGCCTGATTTTCACCCTACTACTTTTTGATTTCTCAGCATTTTCGCAAGTTCCTACACAACGTGTTCGGGGTAAAATCGTGGACAGTGAAACACAATTCCCACTTACTGGTGTGAAAATTCAAATTGAATTGAACGAGAATAATGACGGAAATCTTTACCGAGCGATTTCCAATGCAGACGGTGAATTTGAAATCAATAAGGTTCCTGTAGGAAAACACCAGCTCGTCGCTTCTTACACCCTTTATGAAACTAAAACTATAACAATTCAAGTCAGTTCAGGTCGCGAAACGGTAGTCAACGTACCGATGGTGGAAGCCGTTTTGACCCAAGAAGAGGTGACGGTTGTTGGTCGTAAAAAAGGTGAAGTACTCAATGAAATGGCAATTCTTTCAGCGCAACAATTTAGTGTTGAAGAAACCAACCGTTATCCTGGGTCACGAATGGATCCTGCTCGTATGGCGTCGAACTTTGCTGGAGTAGGAGGGGCAGACGATTCTCGAAATGACATTGTGGTTCGCGGGAATTCTCCACTTGGAGTGATTTATCGAGTTGAAGGTATTGATATTCCCAACCCCAATCACTTTGCAATTGCAGGGAGTTCGGGAGGGCCAGTATCCATTTTGAACAATAAAATTCTCGGAAATTCCGACTTTTTTATGAGTGCCTTTCCTGCGGAATATGGAAACAGCACCTCTGGCGTTTTTGACTTGAAATTGCGAAACGGAAACAATCGCCAGCATGAGTTTACCGGACAGTTTGGGTTTTTGGGAACAGAAGCACTTGCGGAAGGTCCTTTGGACAAAAATGGAAAATCAAGTTATTTGGTCATGGGACGTTATTCTACCCTTTCGCTTTTTCAAACTTTGGGAATCAAAATTGGAACCGATGCCATTCCCTTATATGGAGACGGTGCATTTAAGTTCAATTGGCAATTGAAAAATGGTGGACAATTGTCTTTGTTCGGAATAGGAGGAAAAAGTAACATTGCCATAAAAATTTCTGATCAAAAACAATTCTCAGAGGAATTTTATGGTGAAGGTGACCGCGACCAATATTTCGGGACTAGTATGTTTACCACAGGAATCAACTTCAAAAAACCAATAAACGAAAAAACCTTTATATCTTCCACACTTGCCTTTTCACAAGAAAATCAAAATACCAACCACGAATACATTCAGGGAAGACAAGTTGATACTTTAACAAACACCATTCTTTTTGACACTATTTATCCCATGATGGCATATAAATTTCAAATTCAAAAAGTTTCTGGATATTTTGCGCTAAATCATAAATTGAACAAGAATCACCTAATAAAAGCGGGTTTAAATTTCGATGTGTTGAATTTTGTTTTCAACGATAGCGTCTTGGTGGATTTGGACAATCCTGATGTTTGGAAAGTCCGTTGGAATTACAATGGATATGCCGCAGTTTTGCAGCCTTTTGTTCAATGGAAATGGCGTCCAAGCGAGCAGTTGGATGTTACCGCTGGTTTACATGCACAATATTTTACTTTGTCGAACAGCGTAAGTCCTGCAGAGCCACGTGTTGGAATTAAGTATAAAATGAAAGGTAATCAATCCGTTTTTGCGGGTGGAGGTATGCACAGTCAAGTACAACCTTATTACACGTATGCTTATAATGTACTTCCGAACCAAACGAATCCGAACAGCAACAAGAATATGGGTTTCAGTAGAAGTATTCATTCTGGTCTTGGTTATGAAAAATTCTTCCAAAAAGGATTTAGTATTCGTACAGAGGCGTATTACCAATATCTCTACCAAATTCCAGTTTCGTTGGCTCCGTCTTCATTTTCCATGATCAACGTTGGAAGTGGTTTTTCACGTTTGTTCGAAGATTCACTTCAAAATACAGGAACAGGCTACAACTACGGATTGGAATTCACAGTACAAAAATATTTCGACAAGTCCTTTTTCTTTTTGCTAACTGGTACTGTTTTCGACTCCAAATACAAAGGAAGCGATGGAATAACAAGAAATACCTCTTACAACGGAAATTACATTGTCAACTTCCTGGCAGGAAAAGAATTCAAAATCGGTCAAAAGCACGTTCTTGGATTCGGTTTTAAAGTGACTAAAGGAGGAGGAAAACGCTATGGGTTTGTAGATTTGGACGCGACTAATGCCTCAAAAGAAATCATTTTTAAAGATTCCTTGTTTAATGAAAGAAAGTTCAGAGATTATTTCCGAATGGATTTCAAAATAAGCTGGAGAATGGAAGCGAAAAGAGCTACTCATGAAATTGGTTTGGATTTGGTTAACCTATTGAATACAAAGAATTTATTGAGTTTGGCATATAATCCTGCGATTCGTCCTCAAGATATTTCAAATCCAAATTATGAACCTTGGGTTCCTAAAACACAATTGGGATTCTTGCCAATATTCTATTACAAAATCGACTTTAAATTGGCAGGAAAAAAGGAGTGATTTACACTTTTAAAAGCCAGAAATGAAACAAGTCGATAAAGGAATTTTATTGTACAAAACCGACTTCTCAGAGTCCAGTTGGATTTTAGGAATCTACACTATTGAAAAAGGGAAAAAAAGTTTCATTTTTAAAGGAGGAAAAAAGAAGGTTAAAGGATTGTTTCCGCTTGGCATATATGATTTTACTTATTATCAACGTCCAGAATCGGATTTGGGATTGATGGAATCGATGCAAGTTGCGAAACCATTACTCAATTTATTAAACGACCCACAGCGAATTCTGATTGGCTTTTTCGTGACGGATTTGTTGCGTCAGACTTTGAAAACTGAATATCCCGACGAACGACTTTTTATTTTTCTGGAAGAACAAATAAAGCTTTTAAACGAAACAGAACAACTATATCATTTTCCATTGACTTTCGTAGCTGGATTGATTCACCAATTGGGCTACGCGCCTTACTCCGAAAGCGACACACCGAATTTCTTCGATGTTCAAAAAGGAATATTGGTTCATTTTCCAGCGATTAGTCATTCTGTTGAAAAATTTGGGACGGTCCAGTTAATTTATGAGCTTTTTGAAAAGGAGGTCGAATGGAAAAACTTCACAAAAACAGTTATTCGACAAACGTTACAGGAACTATTGTTACATATTAAAGTTCACCTTCCTGACGTAGATGTTGACAAAACATTAGAGATTATTAAAGAGGTGCTTTACGATTAATCAACTCAATTTTTATTTTTGCCAAAAACAAAACAAATGAAAGCGTACGTATTTCCGGGACAGGGCGCCCAATTTTCTGGAATGGGAAAGGAGCTAGCAGAAAAGTCAGCTTTTGCAAGAACCCTTTTTGAACAAGCCAACGACATCCTCGGATTCGATATACAAAAGATAATGTTTGAGGGGAGCGATGACGAATTGAAGCAAACGAAAGTAACGCAACCCGCTATCTTTTTGCACTCTACGATTTTGGCCGCTTGTTTAGGTGAAAAATTCAAACCCGATATGGTTGCAGGTCATTCTTTGGGTGAGTTTTCGGCTTTGGTTGCTAACAAAACGTTAACCTTTGAAGATGGATTACGTTTAGTGGCTCAACGTGCAATGGCAATGCAAAAAGCTTGTGAGGCCACTCCTTCTACAATGGCTGCGGTACTTGGCTTGGAAGACACAACGATTGAAGAAATTTGTGCTTCGATAGATGGCGTTGTAGTTCCTGCAAATTATAATTGTCCAGGTCAATTGGTTATTTCGGGATCATTGGACGCGGTTGAAAAAGCATGTGCAGCTTTGACGGAGGCAGGTGCTAAACGTGCTTTGGTGCTTCAAGTTGGCGGAGCCTTTCACTCTCCTTTAATGGAACCAGCTAAAGAGGAATTGGCTGCGGCAATTGAGAAAACCGTTTTTACAAATCCAATATGCCCTGTTTATCAAAATATTAATGCTCAAGCTGTTTCGAACCCAGTCGAAATTCAGAAAAACTTAATCGCACAATTGACAGGACCTGTGAAATGGACACAAATTATGCAGAATATGCTACATGATGGCTGTGTTGAAGTTGTGGAAGTAGGACCTGGAAAAGTGTTGCAGGGTCTTTTCAAAAAAGTGAATCGTGATTTAATCGTGTCCAGTGCGCAAGTTGACTAAAATTAATTTCTTTTTCGTTTTACTTTT
The DNA here is from genome assembly GCA_039795265.1 of Bacteroidota bacterium. Taxonomy (GTDB): domain Bacteria; phylum Bacteroidota; class Bacteroidia; order Flavobacteriales_D; family Crocinitomicaceae; genus UBA952. The sequence goes on from JBDKEM010000011.1 coordinate 83,444, forward strand.
TTGGATTGGAATCTCCTTTTCTCAATCACAACAACCTATTCGGATTAAAACTAAGTTTTTGGGACAATACAAGGGCTCAATACCAGCGTACACCGTAAATTTAGGAGACAGAAATCAGGAAGTTAAAGAGGCTGCGATACAATTTGAGGTGGGTAAAAATGATACCGCAACAGAAACTATTGACAACGTAGAAAAAGAAGGTGAGGTTAAGTACTTCAAAATAGAAAAATCAGATGACATTCTAATTGTGTTTTCTGTTGAAGGATATGCTTTTCCTATTCGGTATCGATTAAATCCCAAAAATTCAACATTGAAACGAGAAGGATTTGGTATTCAACCAGAAGTTCTTTTAAAGAAAAACTGATTTTTTGTAATTAGCGATATCAAATAAAAAGTCTATATCCGCTTCAATTTTATTTCCAATCACAACAACGTTTGCTCCTGATTTGTGCGCCATTTCTATTTGTTCGATTGTTCGAATACCACCGCCAACAACTAAGGGAAGATTGACGCTTTTAACGGCTTGAATCATTGATGAAGTTGCAGGAAACAATGCACCACTTCCACAGTCGATGTAGGTTAATAATTTTCCTTGTAATTTTCCCGCCAAGGCAGTCTTTCTTGCAATTGAAGTTTGATCAGCAGGTATGGGTGTGGTTTGAGAAACGTATTCAACAGACGACTTTTTTCCACCATCAATCAATAAGTAGCTTGTCGGAATAATTTCCAAGTTCATTTTTTCAAGTTCCTCAGAGGCATTTACATGATGTCCAATTAAATAATCTGGATTTCTTCCTGAAAGTAAAGATAAGAATAAAATCGCATCAGCATTTTCGTCAATTTGGTGAGATGCACCTGGGAAAATCACAAGAGGAAGGCGTGTGTTTTCTTTTAAAAGTTGAACGCATGTTTTAAAGTCACCCGCACTGACGGTACTGCCTCCAATAAAAATGAAATCAGGATTACAGATCGCTAGTTTTTTGAAAAAGTCGTTGGAACAATTTTGAATGAATTTTTCTGGATCAATTAAAATGGCAATTGATTTTTCAGCAGAAATAATTTGATTTAAAATTGAATTCATAGTGACGTAGGGGGTTCAAAATTACAACTTATAATTAAGTCACCCATTCGCCATGACCTTATAACTAGACTTTTCCAATTGTTCTTGTCCTTATAGTTACAAAAATAAAAGTCACCTGTTTTTTCCAAAATTCTTAAATCCGATTTAAAGTCTAAACCTTCCTCATCAGAGATTTTAAACAATGCTTCTTTGATTGACCATGCTTTTGTCCAAGCTTCAGTGTCTGTAAAGATTACTGTTTCTTCTTCATTGAGAAATTTATGTTTAAGTCGTTCAATTTTTCCTGAAATCAATTCGATGTCTAGCCCTACAGGAAACGAGGCTAATAACACTCCGCAAAAGTTGTTGGAATGTGACAGCGAAAGAAATGGATTATCTCCATTTAGGTAGGGTTTTCCAGATGCCTTATAGTAAACTTGATCCTCACACCCGATCTCTCTTAATGAATAGCGAAGCCCTAAGTATTCATTTTTTCTCTTTTGATGTTGAATGTTTTCGAACACTTGTATTTCTTCTGGAGTCAAGAAATTAGGTCTTAAAAAATCAAATTGCATTTCATTCACGGCAAGTTTAAAATTTTTTTCTTGCATCATAATTATGGAATTGTAAACTTTATTCATCTTATGAATCAGGAGGTTTGTTTATAATTTTCTAATGTTACAGGCAAAATTGTTAAATAACTTTCAATTTAAAATTTTTTAACAAGAAACCGCCAAAACTGAATTTTTGTATATTTACGACCTTAAATTCGCTAAGACTATAACGAAACATACATTTAAATTATGGTGAATAAATTAAAGTTTCTATTTTTAAGCATCTTGTTTACAGGAGCTTATGCGTATTCTCAATCCGGTCTTGGAACCGTGAAAGGTACAGTGAAGGATGAATCAAACGGACAGACACTACCAATGAGTAAGGTGTTGCTAATTCAAAATGGTAATATTAAGGCTGGAGCGACTACCGATTTTGATGGTAAATTCCAAATTAATGGTGTTTCGCCTGGAGAGTATGATGTTGAAGTAAGAAACTCTGATGGTTATCAGCCATCGGTTGTAACTGGTGTTAACGTTTCCCCAGATAAAATTACATTCTTAGATAACCTAACATTAGGCAAACCAAAAGATGTAAAAGAATTGGAAGAGGTTAAAATCGTCGCATATCGCGTTCCATTAATTGATAAGGATGGTGGAGCATCTGGAGCAACGGTTACAAGAGAAGATATTTCTCGTTTACCAGTTCGTTCTGCTGCGGGAGTAGCGGCAACTGTTGGAGGTGTAAACTCAAATGAAGGAACAGGGGAAATATCAGTTCGTGGTTCGCGTTCAGACGGTACATATTTCTATATCGATGGTATCAAAGTGCGTGGTTCTTCTAACTTGCCAAAATCAGCTTTAGAAGAGGTGTCGGTAATCACAGGTGGTGTCCCAGCTAACTATGGAGACGTAACAGGAGGGATTATTTCAATTACAACTAGAGGTCCTTCGGCAGTTTACTTTGGTAGTGCTGAAATCGTTTCCTCAGGTTTTTATTTAAAGGGAAAAGATAAAGATGGTTATGACGGCAGAGTTTTCGGTTTAGACAAATACGGTTATAACCTTTTTGAAGGAATGTTGTCTGGTCCATTGTTAATGAGAAAAGATTCGACAGGTAAGAAAACAAAACCAATTTTAGGATTCTTAGTTTCAGCCAATATTACAGATGAAATGGATGGTCGTCCATTGGCAGGTGGAAGCTATAGAATTAAAAAAGAGGTAAGAGATGCATTAATTGAAAATCCTCTTCGCCCAACTTCAACAGGTCAAGGTACTTTTCATAATGCTTTATTCTTACGTCAGTCTGATTTTGAAAAGGTTGATTGGAGAATGAATGCAAGAAATACAGTGGTTTCTGGTCAAGCAAAAATCGATGTCAATACAGGCCCAACAGTTAACTTGCAATTTGGTGGTTCTTTAAACTATTCGAATGGAAGTAATTATTCTTACTTTAATTCATTATTGAACTTCCAAAATTTCGGTGTTTCTAAGGCGTTGGACTATCGTGTTTATGGTCGTTTAACACAGCGTTTTACAAGTCAAGAAGGAAGTAGCTCTAAAATTAAATCAGCACTTTACAATATCATGGTGGATTATTCAAAATCAATTCGCGATGTTTATGATCCGAAACACCAGTATAACTTATTTAATTATGGCCATGTTGGTACATTTGTTACAAGTAGAAGACCTTCTTATGAGTTCGATCCTTCAACACAAACTTATGTTCACAATGGATTTAGAGATATTGAAGTTAAATATACTCCTTCTGAAACAAATGCTGCTCTAGCTGCGATTACAACTCAATACTATAACATTTATAAAGATGACCCAATTGGTCACTATGAAAACTTGTTTCAAATCCAACAAGGTAATGCCTTGAGAAATGGTGATGCTCCAATCTCTGTTTATGGTATTTGGGGTAATATTGGTACGCCCTACAACTATTTCGGAAAAACTGAAAATGATCAGTTCCGTGTAACTGGGGCAGGTTCAGTAGTATTAGGAGATCATAGTATTTCATTAGGTTTCGAATTTGAACAACGTGTTGACCGTGGGTGGACTTCTGGTACAACGACAGGAGGAAACACGAATGGCCCTCTAGGAATTTGGGCAATTGCACGTCAACTTGCTAACTTCCATATTAGAGAGTTGGATTTAAATTCAGGAGTAGTTTCTGATTCGGGATCATTCAAGGCAATTACTTATAACCGATTGAACTCAGGTTATGCCTACACATCTGGTACTGGTGAATATGGAGGACAAATTAATAACGATAACCAGTCGTTTTTTGACTATAACCTAAGAACCAAGTTAGGATTAAATCCTGATGGGACTGATTTCGTTGACATTGACCGTTATGATCCATCACTTTATCAATTAGATATGTTCTCTCCAGACGAGTTGTTGAACAGTGGTAATTCATTTGTTTCCTACTGGGGTTTCGATCACACAGGTAAAAAGGTAAAAGGTTTAACCGATATCAACAAATATTTTAATGAGTTTGATGAGAATGGGAATTATAAACGTTTTGTTGGCGCATTTCAGCCTATTTACATGGCTGGATATATAATGGACAAGTTTGCATTTAAAGACATCGTTTTTAACGTCGGTGTTCGTGTTGACGTTTTTGACGCAAACCAACCAGTTTTAAAAGATCCATATTTGTTTTATAATGCCAAAACTGTTAAAGAAGCTCGTGCTTTAAAAGCAAGTGATCCAAATCAATATGCATGGGTTGATATTCCTGAAAGTATGAAAGATGACTATATTGTGTATGTGAATGACGTAAATAACCCGACTGCTATTAACGGATTTAGAACAGGAACAAATTGGTTTAATGCGGCAGGAACAACAATTGAAGATCCAAAAGTTATTCGTGGAGCAGCAGGGATCGCTCCTTGGTTACAAGACCCATCTTTAACTACTCCTAACTCTTCTGCATTCGCAGACTATAAGGCACAAATTAATGTTATGCCTCGTGTTGCTTTTTCATTTCCGATTTCAGATGAAGCATCTTTCTTTGCTCACTACGATATCTTAACTAAGCGTCCAACTTCAGGATTCCGTTTTGATCCTTTTGAGTACCAGTTTATACAGTCAAGAAGCGCCATTATTGACAATGCAAACTTGAAGCCAGAAAAAACCGTGGATTATGAATTAGGTTTCCAACAAGTTTTGTCTCGCACCTCCTCCCTTAAGATTTCTGCGTTCTATAGAGAACAACGTAATAATGTACAGCTTGTGAACGTTTTTGAGGCATATCCAGCAACATACAAAACATACGGTAACCGTGATTTTGGTACCGTAAAAGGATTGACGATTGCATATGACATGCGTCAAACTGGTAACATTCGTATGACAGCAAATTACACCTTGCAGTTTGCTGATGGAACGGGTTCAGATGCAACTTCAGCAAGTGCATTAGTTAATGCTGGTTTACCTAACTTGCGAAATATCTTCCCTTTTGCTTACGATCAACGACACAACTTTGCAATTACTCTTGACTATCGTTATGGAGATGGTGAAGATTATAATGGCCCAATGATTGGAAAAGCGAAAATTCTTGAGAATACTGGATTGAATTTGTTTACTAACATTAATTCGGGATCTCCTTATTCCTCTCAAACATTTATCACGGATGAAGGAATAGGTAATCTTTATGCAGGTATTAATGGTACATTAAATGGTTCTCGTTTACCTTGGGCTTATAGAATGGACTTACAAGTGGACAAAACATTCAATTTGGAATTTGAAAAGAAGGATAGTAAGAAAAAGATGGCTTTCTTGAATGTCTATGTACGTGTTACTAACTTATTCAATCAGTTCAATATTTTAAATGTTTATCGAGCGACTGGTAACTGGAATGATGATGGTTATTTAGCGGCTGCAGAAAGTCAAACATCAATTCAAAACCAGACTGATGAACAATCTTTTAGAGACTATTATTTGATGAAAATTCAAAACCCTTTCAACATAAGTGTTCCTAGAACAATTCGTTTAGGTGTTAAATTAGATTTTTAATTAGAAGAATTAACAACAAGATATGAAAAAACAATTTGTTGCTTTATTAGTTAGTGTTGGCTTCGTTTTTTCCAATGCACTTGCATATTATGGACCAAACGAAAAGGCAAAGCCCGGTAAAAAACCTAAACCAAAAGGTGCCAATTGTAGTCCGGCTACAGCAAAGTTGATTATGAAATTTAATGACGTCAGCGCCTTGATAGAACAAGGTGGTTCAATGTTCCAAAATCGACAGGCCGGTGTAGCTGCTTATGAAGTCCCAAAAGGAAGTAACCGTTTTGCAATCTTTGCTGGGTCATTGTGGATGGGAGGAACTGACGTAAATGGTCAATTAAAACTTGCTGCATTGCGTTTCAGACAAGGAAACGATTTTTGGCCTGGCCCGTTATCAGTGACTCCTGGAACTGGAAATTATAATCCAGGTGGACCTGTTGGTGATGATGCTGCTCGCGATTTTGGAGAGGCAAATATCGATCCGGATCAGTGTTTGGCCTATGATAAATTTTTTACCATTCGTAAAGCGGAAGTTATTCGTTTTAATATTTGGTGGGAATGTAACAATGGTGTTATTACCGAAGGATGTACTGATGTTACTGTTCCGACAAATGATGAATTAAATCGTATTTATGGTTGGCCTGCACATGGTGATGTTTCTCGCGGTCAAGATTATTGGTTAGCGCCATTTTATGATAGAGACAATGATGGAAATTACAATCCAGATAATGGTGACCATCCTTGGTATGATGATATTCTAGGTCGTGACGATATACAGTGTGGAGTGGATCGACGCGTTTCTTTGTATGGCGACGAAACCCATTGGTGGGTCTTTAATGATAAGGGAAACATTCATACCGAATCAAATGGTGATCCAATAGGTATGGAAATTCGTGCCCAAGCTTTTGCTTTTGCAACAAATGATGAAGTTAATAGAATGACTTTTTACAATTATGAGTTGATAAATAGAGGTACGCAAACATTGTACAATACTTATTTCGCGCAGTATTTAGATTGTGATGTTGGAAACTATGCAGATGATTATGCTGGTTGTGATGTTTCCAGAGGCTTGGGGTATATGTTCAACGGAGATTTGAATGATGAAAGTGATGGTGGTAAAAATGGTTATGGTGCAAATCCACCTGCTATTGGATGTGACTTTTTTGAAGGACCTTATCAAGATGCTGATGGGGTTGATAACCTCGGCCCTTATTTTGATGAGACTACACAAACCGAAGTTGTTCCTTCAGTATTAGCGGCTATAGCAAACAAAGGTATTGTTTATAAGGGTATTGGAATTGGATATTCTGATGGAATTGTTGATAATGAGCGATTTGGTATGCGACGTTTTAGTTACTATACTGCAACAGCAGCTTTCCCTTATAGTGACCCTACAACAGCTGCTCAGTTCTACAATTTCATGCAAGGTTTTTGGGCAAATGGATCAACTATGTTCTATGGTGGTATGGGTTATACTGGCTCAAATGGTGTTAGCACCGTGCAGTCTGGATATATGTTCCCTGGGAAGTCGGATCCATTGTTTTGGGCAACTGATGGAACAGATATGACAGGTGCTTATCCAAATGGTTGGGATGAATCAACGAATTCAAACCCTCCGGGTGACCGACGCTTTGTACAGTCAGCAGGTCCTTTTACTTTGCGTCCAGGAGCAATTAACAACATTACCGTTGGAATTGTGTTTGGTCGTAGTGCTGAGGGAGGTCTTTTTTCTTCAGTTGAAGCAATGAAACGTGCTGATACAAAAGCTCAAGCGTTATTTGATGCATGTTTTAAAATCTTGTCTCCACCAGATGCACCGAAGTTAACAATTCAGGAAATGAATAATGAACTGATAATGTTACTAGAAAATCCTTCATCTTCAAATAATTATCAAGAAGGTTACATTGAGAAAGACGAGATTAACATCCCTGATCCTACTGTAGATCGTTTCTATAGATTTGAAGGTTATCAAATTTTCCAGTTGAAAAGTGAAGATGTTTCAGTTGCTGATATTGCTGACCCTACAAAAGCTAGATTGGTGGCTCAATGTGATATCAAAAACAATGTTGGTCGAATTATAAACTTTGAGTTTGACGAGGCATTAGGTTTTTCTGTTCCAACAGAAAAGGTTAATGGTGCGAATGAAGGTATTAAACACAGTTTTAGAATTACCGATGATGCTTTCGCCCAAGGTACACGTACATTAGTAAATAATAAGACATATTACTACGTCGCTATAGCATACGCTTACAATCAGTTTAAGAAGTATGACCCTAATGATCCGTTATTTCTTGATGGACAAAAGATACCTTATATTTCTTCTCGTTTGAATTTTGATGGAACAGCAATAAAAGCGATTTCTGCAGTTCCGCATAATCCGATTCCAGAGGCAGGAGGAACTGAGCAATTAGCTCCTTATGGAACTTCACCTGTAATCACTCGATTGGATGGCCATGGTAATGGAGGTAGAAGTATTGACTTTACTGAAGAAACATTAAACAGTGTACTTGCGAATGGTTATGAACCAAATCCGTCTTATCAACAAGGTCAAGGGCCTATTAACATTAAGGTTGTAGATCCATTGAACTTGGCGAACGGATATTTCGAATGTAAATTCAAGGATTATTCTGTTGCTGCTTCAGGTAATGCCGCTGACACAGCTAAATGGATAATTAATCGTTATGATCAAAAAGGTGGAACTTTATTGGGATCGGTGAGTAGTGAAAGAATGATCTCAAACGATAATGAGCAAATTATTCCTGAGTGGGGAATCAGTGTTCAAATTTATCAAGAGAAGTATTATTTCCCTTCGGGTTCTGGTGGTTTAGCTACTCGCACTACTGATTTAATAGAGTCTACAATTTTCTATGAGGATTCATCTAAAAGATGGTTAACAGGTGTTCAAGATAATGATGCGTACTATCCAACTAACTGGATTCGCTCAGGAGATTATGGTGCACCTGACGCTGATTGTTTACCTGATGGTGCGGCGTATTTAAATCCTTGTAATTATCGCGATGAAGTTGGCGCTGATCCAACTCAGGCTTACGAGCAAGTATTAAACGGAATTGTGGCACCTCACCGTTTAGTTGGTTATCAAGCTGACTATATGCCATTGGCTTACTACAAGCAAACAAGTTCTCCAGGTTCGATTAAAACGAATGCTTCAATTAGTTTCTTACCTAGTGTTCGAATTGTCATAACTGATAATCCCGATCTTTGGACAAGATGTCCAGTTATTGAATTAGGAAGAAATACTGCATTAAACATTGGAGGTGCTGAACCAGGTGGTTTAAGAAAATCCCCTTCAATTGGTAAAGATCGTCTTCCTGATGGTACAGGTACAGGAATGAGTTGGTTCCCAGGTTATGCGGTGGATTTAGAGACAGGTGCTCGTTTATACATGGCATTCGGTGAAAATTCATTCTTAGGTGGTGAAAATGGGGCAGATATGGTATGGAATCCTACTAGTCGTTTGGTAAGTAATGTCGGAACTCCTTTAATGGGAGGTATGCATCCAATTTATGTTTTTGGTCATAACCAAGCAACAATTAATGGTTATTCTTTAACTTTTGATTTTCCAGCATATATTCCTAGTCAGGCAGAATCCAATGGAGGTAATTTCCTTTACCAAAAATGGTTATCTATGGAGGCTACAAACGGTTCTGCTGACAAAAGAGAACTATATGGTTCATTAGCCTGGATAGCATATCCGCTATTAAGCGAAGGTCAGAGTTTACTTTCAACGGATGTAACTATTAATCTAAAAGTTAAAAAGGAATATAAAGATTTCGTTGGAACAGGAGAAAATGGTGGAAAACCTATGTATTCTTGGAAAATGGATGAAATAGCGACTGTTGTGGGATCAGCTGACCAATTGAAGAAGGCACTTGATCTAATTAACGTTGTTCCTAATCCATACTACGCATTTTCAGAATATGAAAGAACCCGTCTAGAGACAAAAGTGAAGATTACGAATCTTCCTGAGGTTTGTACGGTTAGAATATACACGACAAGTGGTAAGTTAGTTCGCTTATTTAGAAAGGATAGTCCAACGACCTCGCTGGATTGGGATTTAACAAATTCTAAAGCAATTCCTGTCGCTGGTGGAGTTTACTTAATCCATGTCGAAGTTCCTGGCGTTGGAGAAAAGGTTCTTAAGTTCTTTGGTGGTATGCGTCAAGTTGATTTACAAGGTATTTAAAGGTTTTGATAAATATGGAAAAATTGATAAAAAAAGTTGCCTTAGGTTCATTAATGTTCGCGAGTGTTTTCTCGTTTGCGGGTAATGAAGACCGTGTCGGTTCTGCAGGTTCATCTCATTTACTTGTGAATCCATGGGCTCGTTCTAGTGCTATGGGTGATGCAAATTACGCATCAGCAAATGGTTTAGAAGCCCAGTTCGGAAATATTGCAGGTTTAGCATTTACGGATAAGACCCAAATAAAGTTCAATTATTCAAATTGGATGGGTAGTGCAGGAATTGCCCTAAATTCGGCTGGAATAGCTCAACGTATAAGCGATTCTGATGTTTTTGCAGTTAGTGTTCAGTCCTTTAATTATGGTGACATTCCAATTACAACAGTTGCTAACCCAGAGGGTAATATTGGTTTTTTTACACCTAGAGCTAATATTTTTAACATTGGTTATGCCAAGTCATTTTCAAAAAGTATTTCAGGTGGTATCAACTTTAAGGTAATTTCTGAAAGCATTTCAAATTTAAGAGCTAATGGAGTTGCAGTGGATGCAGGTATTCGCTACGTTACTGGTGAAAATGACAATTTGAAGTTTGCCATTTCATTAAAGAATATAGGTCCAGTAATGCGCTACAAAGGAGATGGTTTGGCACAACAAGTTTCTTATGTGTCTACTGGTTACATTGCATCATTAGAGCAAAGAAGTGCGACCTTTGAATTACCTTCTTTATTATCCATTGGTGGTTCTTATGATTTTATATTTAATGATAAAAATCGTTTGAATGTTTCATTAGGATTCACGGCAAATTCCTTCATGAAGGATCAATACAGAATCGGCTTTGATTATGGTCTAATGACTGATAAAGTAGCGTTCAATGTTCGTGCTGGTTATGTTTATGAACAAGGAATTTTATCGATTGAAAATCGTTCTAACGCTTTAATAGGCCCAACTGCTGGTTTTTCACTAGATGCACTAGTAGGAAAAAACAAAACAGCACTCGGGATTGAATATGCAACACGATTTGCGGGTATTTTTGGTATAATTCATACTGTTGGAATGACAATCAGCTTGAAATAAGAAAAGTTTTTATTTTTGCATTCATAGAGGGTCCTTGATAATGGGACTCTCTTTGTTTTATATACAATTTGAATTAACTATGTCAACAATTAATTATTACACTCCTGAAGGTTTACAGAAATTAAAAGATGAATTATATCATCTAAAAACAGTACAACGACCAGCCATATCTGAGCAAATTGCTGAGGCGAGAGACAAAGGCGATTTATCAGAAAATGCAGAGTATGACGCAGCTAAAGAGGCTCAAGGTATTTTGGAGATGAAAATTGCCAAGATGGAGCAAATCATTGCTAATGCTCGTTTGGTGGATGAGTCACATATTGATAATTCAAAAGTGTTTATTCTTTCAAAAGTAAAAATCAAAAGTCAAACGAATGGCTTGGAGATTGAATATACTTTAGTTGCAGAGAATGAAGCAGATATTAAATTACGCAAAATTTCTGTAGAATCTCCAATGGGTAAAGGTTTGCTAGGTAAAAAAGTGGGTGATGTTGCTGAAATCCAAACGCCTGCAGGAATAATGAATTTTGAAATTCTTGAAATTTCTCGATAATGCCAACCTTGTTTACTAAAATTATTGAAGGGGAAATTCCATGCTTTAAAATTGCAGAGAATGATAAATTCTTAGCTTTTTTGGATCTAAATCCGAATTCAGATGGTCACACTTTAGTTGTTCCAAAAATTGAAGTTGATTATATTTTTGATATGGAAGATGAATTACTTTCAGAAATGATTTTGTTTGCAAAGTCTGTTGCAGTAAAATTGAAGAAATCGATTAATTGCACAAGAATAGGTGTAAGTGTAATAGGGTTAGAAGTGCCACACGCACACATTCACCTTATTCCTATCAATTCGATTAAAGATATGAATTTTGAAATAAAAAAGGGTGGCACGAACTTGGATGAATTACGTCGAATTGCCGATAAAATTAATGCCAATGAAAACGAATAAGTTCTGTATTTTCTTTTCTTTTCTTTTTTCTATTGTTATTACTTTTTCTCAGGAAGCAATTAATCCTATGAACTTATTGTTTATTGGCAATAGTTATACGCATTACAATTCAATGCCGATGATATTTGAAAAAATCGCGGTTTCTAAGAAGTTGAAGGTTGCTGTAGAAATGAATGCAAGAAGTAATCACACCTTAAAAATGCATTCCAAGAGAACTGAAATGTATGAGAATATTCGTAAAAAGAAATGGGATTATGTTGTTTTACAAGGTTTTAGTCGTGAATTCATGTATCCGACATCACATATTGATACAGCAACAGTACCATATTTGAAGCAAATTTTAGATTCAATTTATTCCAACAACCCCTGTACAAATGTCCTTTTTTATATGACATGGGGATATAAAGATGGTTTTCAATATAACGACTCCTTATACTCATACCAGTTAATGAGTGAAAAAATTAAAAGTGGCTACAAGTATGTTGCCGACATGTTCAAAATCCCTATTGTACCAGCCGGGGATGTTTGGCGTTTGTGCCGTGAAAGTTATAGTAATATTAACCTTTATCAGGAAGATGGTCAACATCCAACTTTAAATGGTTCCTATTTGGTTGCATGTTCTTTTTATGCTTCTATTTTTAAGGCTACACCCGAAGGTGGTTACATTCCAAAAATTGACACAACGGATGCACAAAAAATCCAAAAACTAGCATACAATTACGTATCTAATAATCTGGATACCTTTAAATTAAATCAAAATACCATTCGATTTAATTTTGAACGCACTAAAAAAGGTGAGTACTTTGCTTATGGAAACGCGAATTATCCATTTGCCGACTCCTTGATTTGGGATTTAGGTAATGGGGTTAAAACTAAAGAGTCCAATTTTAGATGGCAATACAAAGAACCAGGATCCTATACTGTAAAACTTCGTGTTTATGAAAAATGTGGCGTAAGAGAAATTATACGTAAAGCAACTTTTCAAGCTCCTCCAGCGCCTAAAAAGCGCCATAAATCAAAGCCTACCAAAAGTAAGCCGATTCGCAAAGATTAGCATTTTTCGTATTTCCAATTGCGCGTTTTTCCTTCCAACAACCATTCTAACATAGTAGCAATGCGTTTTGCTTTTGTGGAGTCTGTTTTTGCTTCATTTATCCATTCAATGTATTCCCGTCGTTTTGAAGGACTAAAACCATCAAAAATTGTTCCTTGAAATGGATTGTTTGTGAATATTTCAGGGAAGTCCGAAGCAACATAAATCGGTTTTTCTTCCTTCTTTTCTGGAGCAGCCCGTTTGACGCCATTTTCTACTAATTCAATCGCGTTGAGAATATATAGTTGTATAATTTCCGCTGAGGGTAAATCTTCAATTTTTTGTATTTTTCCAAAGTTACCCATTCCAGAGCGATCGCTTATTTCAAGCAAATTATTTGGGTCTGGAAGTTCAGCGCCTAACCAAAAACCAAAACTGCAATGCGATTTAAATGCTGCCATATTACAAATCATTGACTTTTTGTAAGTGAAACAAGGCATGCTCCATTTCATTTCTTCTACAATTCCAGGAAAAGATAGATGAATGGTTTCGCGTAAAAACTCTAAAATCGGAACGGCAAATTCCGCTGATTTCGTAATGTATTCGTCAACTTTTGGATTTCTCATGGTTATTGTTTTCGTTGTGGATTCTGCGCTAAAAATGCTTTCCAAGAATCGCCTTTTGCCTTGTTGTGTTCTCCAATTCCTTTTGAGAAATGGTGACAAACCGCAACAGCTAATCCATCGGTGGCATCCAAATATTTCGGCAATTCAGCGAAATTCAGCAACTTTTGAAGCATAGCCGCGACTTGTTCTTTGGACGCATTTCCATTCCCTGTTATCGATTGTTTTATTCGACGTGGCGTATATTCTTCAAAAGGAATATTATGGTTCAAACAGGCGGCGATGCAAACTCCTTGTGCGCGACCTAATTTCAACATGGATTGCACGTTTTTTCCAAAGAAAGGAGCTTCAATGGCTAAAAAATCGGGCTTGTATTCTTTTATTAAGCCATTGACACGTTCCAATATTCGCTTTAGCTTATCGGGATGATTTGCTAATTTGTTTAAGTGTATGGTACCAAAATTCAGCATCTCAATTTTACTTCCTTTGATTTGGACAATGCCATATCCCATAACGGTCGTGCCTGGGTCAATTCCGAGAATTATAGTATCTTCAACCATTCAAAACGCCACTTTTGGGTACAAAAAAACGATTTCTTTCCATTCTAATATTACTAATCAAAGGTATCATTTTTGCCGTGTTAAGCTATTTGTTGGTTAGACGGATTTCTCAAATCGAATGGAAAACAATTGATTTTCAACTTTCCACGCTTTTATTTATTTCAATTGTCTTCATCCTGATGCCGCTTAATTACTATTTGGAATGGAGAAAATGGAAATTGGCTTTAGTCGCAATTCAACAATTGGACGACAAATCGAAGGCTAAAAATGCTTTTGCATCAGGAATTGTAAGTTCGTTTTTAACACCTGCTTTTAGTGGAAATTTTTTGGGTCGAGTGTTCTTTTATGCAGCAGAATGGCGGTGGAAAATCACAGTCCATTCTCTTGTTTCTAATTTTTCTCAATTCTATGTAAGTTTGATTTTTGGTTTCTTTTCATTACTGTTACTTACATCGAAAAAGTTAGTTGTTGGCTTGAATGAATATGTGATTTTGGCTGGAATCGGGCTTTTCATTTCTTCGATAATTTATTTTTTGGGGGATAAAATTGCCCATCAACTTCCTGTATTCAGAATTCAATCGATGGCAAAAATTGTAGAAAGTGGTCCTAGCCGAATTCAAATTTTGGGATTGTCCTTTTTACGTTATTTGGTTTTTATTTTACAATTCGTCTTCGCATTACTTGCTTTTGGCGCGGAATATGATGTTCAACTTTTACTATGGATTGCCTTGGTGTATTTGCTTGTAACGCTCACGCCATCCTTGTTTTTCGGGAAAGTTGTCGTTCGGGAAAGTATAGCAGTCACTGTTTTAGCATGGGCAGGTTATGCTAGTGGAATTGTGCTTTTTGCGTCGTTTTCAATTTGGTTAATTAACCTGTTGCTACCAACTTTCTTAGCTTTGTTTTTCGTTCGACTCAAAAGATGATTTACGCGCTAATTTTTGTTCTTTCGCATTTAACGCTGTTGACCTTGTTTCTCTGGCTACCTAACAGAAAACGAACAATAAGTTCACCTTCAAGAATTTCAATTTCAGAAATTACTGTTATAATCCCTTTTCGCAACGAAGAAAATCGAATTTTTCTACTAATAGATTCCATAAATAATTTAATATCCCTACCTGCCAAATTTATTTTTGTGAACGACCATTCAACGGATAAAGGCCCGGAAATTTTAGAAAAACTCAGAATAGAAAATTGGCAATTAATTAACATGCCAGCAGGTGAAGAGGGTAAAAAAATGGCGCTTCGAAATGGAATCAATTTAGCAACAACAGAATTCGTTTTAACGTGGGATGCTGATATTCAAATGAATCCAACCTATTTCCATGAATTATCCAAGCAAACTAAAGCAGATTTACTAATACTTCCGGTTGAACATGTTTCACCAACATTTTGGCGTTATTTTTTCAGTTTGGATCTATGGTTAACCAACGTTTTGAATGTTGCGGCTTTCAAATGGCATCACGCAATACTAGCAAGTGGCGCAAATCTGTTATTTCGAAAAGAAACTTTTTTAGCGCTGGACTCCTTCCAAACCCATCGAAAAATTAGTAGTGGAGATGATCTGTTTTTACTACAAGATTTTAATTTAAAAAAGAAAAATGTCGTCCTTGTGAACGGCATAAACGTCGCTGTTTCCACTGAAGTTCCAGAGACATGGAAGGCATTTTTTGAACAACGAATTCGTTGGATTTCAAAAACGCACTTGGTGAAAGACGCTTTAAGTATAATAATTGCGTTGTATCAAACCTTGGTGAATTTGACGTTTTTTGGTTTTCTTTTTTACTTTTTGGTCACAGCTGAATTTCATTTTGCTGCAGGACTTTTTGGAATAAAAACGATAGGAGAAATGCTCATATTATTTGCTTTAATCAGGTCGAAAAATAAATTACATTTCCTGTTCTTTTATCCCTTTTATCAAGTTTTTCTACCTTTTTATACCTTAGTGCTTCTATTTCTTCAATTTACTTTCAAACCACATTGGAAAGAGAGAAAAATAACGTACTAATTATGCCACGATTACTCGCCATTTTCATTTTTTTTATTGTTTCCTTAACTGGAACCGCTCAACAATTTACGACAATAAATCATAACGGTGTTATTCGATCCTATTTGTATTATACACCTATAGGTTGGACAAGTACGGAAGAATTGCCTTTGCTTTTGGTGTTACATGGCCTCACTCAAACGGGACAAGGTGTTGCAGATATTACCAACTTTAATGCTATCGCTGACCAAGAACGTTTTATTGCTGTTTATCCGAACGGGCTTGAAAATGCTTGGAATGCAGACATGAACGTACTGGTCTCGGACGCAGATGACAAAGGTTTCCTTGAGCGTTTAGTGGTTTTTTTTCAACAGAATTTCAATACCAATCCAGCTCGGACGTATTTGACTGGTTTTTCAAATGGAGGGTTTATGAGCCATAAGTTGGCATGTGAATCTAATTTTTGTTTCGCCGCAATCGCAACAGTTTCTGGAAATATGAGTAACGTGGTGTATGATAATTGTAATCCAAAATTTCCAAATTCGGTGCTTCATATTCACGGAACAGCTGATGCGGTTGTGAGTTACATAGGAAGTCCAACAACAGGAGTTTCGGTTGAGTCAAGCATGAACAAATGGATAGATTTTTTAGGGTGTAGTTCTGAACCGATTAAAACGAATCTCCCGAATCCGAGCATTTTAGATTTGTCAACAGCGGAAAAATGGGTGTATCCGTCTTGTCAAACTGGTGCAGAGCTGGTACATATTCGAGTGAATGGTGGCGGTCATCAATGGCCAGGAATTGATACTTGGGTAGGCGGAGTAGGTACGGTCAACATGGATTTTTATTCCCCGCAAGTGATTTGGGATTTTTTAAAAACGAAAAGTTGTTCCTTAGCTAATTTGGAGGAACAGAAAACGGATTTTATTCAAATTTATCCCAATCCAACGCAATCAAATTTCACCATTTCGGGAATAAAAACACCGACACACGTTTCCATTGTTGATTTAAATGGAAAAATGTTTTTTCAAGAGGTAATTGCTTCGGATAATAAATTGATAGATGCAAAATTTCTTCCATCAGGATTATACCTAGTCAACTTTTCAGACGAGCAACGAACCTGGACAGAGAAAGTTATTGTATTACCTTAATCAATCTCCATTCAAACATAACGCAATCGCAGTTGTTGCTTATTTTTACACAAAAAATAATATAATGAAAAAAATCTTAGTTCTCGCTTTAAGCATTGTTTCTTTTACCTCGTTTTCTCAAGTCCAAACTCCTCGCGCTAGTCCTTTAAGTAAAGTCGAGCAAAAAGTAGGTTTGGCTGATATTAGCATTTCTTATTATCGACCTGGAAAAAAAGACCGCACTATTTTTGGAGATGTAGTTCCTTTTGGTGAATTATGGCGCTTAGGTGCAAATGAAAATACTAAAATAACGTGTTCTGAAAACTTGATCTTTGGTAAAGACACGTTAAAAGCGGGTACTTATGCCATTTTTGCTAAACCGAACAAAGACAATTGGGAAGTGATTTTTTACACAGAAACAACCAACTGGGGAACACCGGACAAATTTGATGACAAAAAAGTGGCTTTGAAGGTTATCGCTCCTGTTGTAAACACTAATGATGTTACAGAAACATTTACGATTAACTTCGATAACATCCAAAATGCTAGTGCCAATCTACAATTTGCTTGGGATAAAACGAAAGTGAATGTTCCTTTTACCTTAAATACAAAAGACAAAGTATTAGCTTCAATCAAGAAAACAATCGATGGGCCAACAGCGAACGATTACCATGCAGCAGCCACTTATTATTTTCAGGAAAAACTAGACATGAAACAAGCTTTGGAATGGAGTACAAAAGCAGTTGAAATGCGAGGAGAAACTGCTTATTGGATGACACGACTGAAATCACAATTACAAGCAGCAAACGGTGATTACAAAGGCGCAATCGAAACGGCAAAAAAATCAATGGCTGCGGCTGAAAAAGACGGCGACCAAAACTACGTGAAGATGAACAAAGCGTCAATCGAAGAATGGAGTAAGAAAAAGTAATTTGCTGGAAAAATATAAATATCACCTCCTTCTCCACATTATAGTCTTTACGTGGGGATTTACAGGCATTCTTGGCAAGCTCATTCATTTACCAGCTTTATCTATTGTTTGGTATCGCTTGATTATTGCGTCTTTGGCCTTGTTGATTTATTTCTTTTGGAAGAAAAAATCCTTGGCAATCTCAAAAGGTGAATGGTGGAAAATTGCGTTGGTAGGTTTTGTCGTAATGTTGCATTGGATTACGTTTTATTATTCGATAGAGCTGTCCACGGCTTCGTTGGGCGTTCTATGTTTATCTACAACTACTTTACATGTTTCGTGGATTGAACCTTTGGTAATGAAACGTCCATTTTCTTGGTTAGAATTTGGATTGAGTTTGATTGTTGTACTTGGGATATTTTTAATTGCAGGTGATTTTGACGCGAAACAAACCAAGGCAATGTATTTTGGATTACTTTCTGCGTTTTGTGCTGCTGTTTTCCCGGTTTTTAATGGAAAATTGGCACAGCAAAATGAGTCGGTGCACCTTACGTTTTATGAGTTAATTTTCGGATTATTGTTCCTGAGCGTTTTTATGGCCTTCACTGGAAATTTGAATGAAAGTGCTTTATTCATGTCATGGAGTGATTTCGGTTGGTTGTTGTTTTTAGGAGTGATTTGTACGTCGGTAGCCTTTCTTTTAAACATTGAAATCATTAAAAAATTGGGCGCCTATACCGTTTCATTGAGCATCAATTTAGAGCCTGTTTATACCATTCTTTTAGCGGTTTTGATACTTGCCGAACATAAATTATTGAATTACAAATTTTATATCGGTTCCGTCGTTATTGTCCTAGTCATACTGCTAAATGCCGTGATAAAACAACAATTGGAAAAAAGAAAAAAACTTTATTAAACAATGGAATACAACTCTTTAGGAAAAACTGGTTTACAAATCTCAAGACTTTCTCTAGGTTCTTGGTTGACTTTCGGTAAACAAATTAGTGACGATCAAGCGGAGGAAATCATGCAAGTTGCTTATGAAAATGGCATTAATTTTTTCGACAATGCGGAAGTTTATGCACATGGTGAAAGCGAAAGGGTAATGGGTAGAATCTTGAAAAAGAAAGGGTGGTCTAGAGATTCGTATATCGTAAGTAGCAAAGCGTTTTTCGGAAACGGAGGACAACTACCAACACAAAAGGGATTGAGCCGAAAACATTTGGTCGAAGCGTGTAATCAAGCATTGGAGCGTTTTCAGTTGGACTACGTGGATTTGTTTTATTGTCACCGCCCGGATAAACTAACGCCAATCGAAGAAACGGTTTGGACAATGCACAACTTGATTCAACAAGGTAAAATTTTGTATTGGGGAACTTCCGAATGGAGCGCTCAAGAAATTATGGAAGCTCACATGGTCGCTCGTCAATTTAATTTGATTGGACCTGTGGTAGAGCAACCAGAGTATAATTTATTCACCCGCCATAAAGTAGAGGTGGAGTTTGATCAGATATACAAAACGGTTGGATTAGGGACAACGGTTTGGTCACCTTTGGCAAGCGGAATTTTAAGTGGAAAATACAACGATGGATTTCCTGAATCAACGCGACTTGGAATGGAGGGTTTAGAATGGTTGAAAGACAAAAACTTAACAGAAAGCCGTTTGATTAAAATTCGCAAACTGAATGAAATTGCCACGGAATTAGGTCTTTCAATGCCTGTTTTTAGTTTAGCGTGGTGTCTATCCAATCCGAATGTGAGCACTGTTATTCTTGGCGCAAGTAAAACCAATCAATTGCTTGAAAACCTAAAATCTATTGATGCCCAAGTTCATTTTACTGTGGATGTAAAAGCACGAATCAATGCGATTTTAACAGATTAAGAATTCTTGTTTTTTACTTTGTTTCCATGTTAATCTGCTTAAAATACGGTAAAATTGGAGTGACGAATGTGCTGATTTTTCTGGGATAATGGTTGCCGTATTGCGTGATGAACGTATCGTGTGTGGTAATGAAAATGCGATTTTTGGAACGACTTAATGCCACGTAGAATATGCGTTGTTCTTCGGCAATTGCTTCGGGAGTCTTACTGAAAAAGCTCGGGTAAACATCGGAAACAACCTCGGCAATAATGACATTGTCAAAGGATAATCCTTTTGCTTTGTGCGCCGTGGTGACCACGATTTTAATGTCTTTATCAATTAAGTCCACTTCTCGAAGGGCGTTGTAGTCACGAAGTTTTTCCAATAAATGCGTTCGTAGTGACATTCCTGGATATTCATTTTCGTTAGTTCTCACAATGGCTAAGAATTTCTCTAATCGTTTGTCTTCAATAAGTTTAGGTGAAAAGTATTGTTCAGAAAAATAGTTGATAAGATGGCTTAAAGGAATGTCTTTCAAATACAATTTCATCCCGTAGCCAAATAAATCTGCAAATTGTTTTTTGAATTTTTGAATGAAATTTTCGTTGGAGAAAAGAAACATCCGAGCGTCTTCAATTTTTTGAGGGAGATCTTGACAAATGCGATGAATTAAATTCACTAGTGCGTTTACATCGTCTATTGCGTTGTGTGAATTGACACCTTCTAATTGCAACTCACTAAGCAAATTTTCTAATTTGTGTTTTTTGAAATCCGGATACAAAAGACGTGAAACCACCAAGGTATCATACACTTCGGCCATAAAATCTTTCTCATGAAATCCGTGTTTGCGCAAATATGCGGTCAACATGGCCTCGTCGAAATCGGCGTTATGTGCCACTAGAATTGAAGGACCACCAAGAAATTCTTGGAATTTTTCCAAAGCTGTTTTTGGGGATAAACCGAATTCATTCAACGTTTTTTGCGAAATATGGTGAACCGCCTCACTTTCCGCTTTCCATTTATCCGATTGAATATATACTTCAAATGATTTTCCTGCTTTTCCATTAATGATTTCGGTCGCTGCAATTTGCAGAATGTCTTCTTCATCGGTGTTTAACCCAGTTGTTTCTGTATCAAAAACAATGATTCTGTTGTTTTGATATCGGTCTAAAAAACGGGCGATAGTTGGTTCGTTTTGCAATAATATGTCGCTTGGAAGCACGCCTGATTTTAGCGCTTTATAAATGAAAGCACGAGCTTTTTCAGCACTCGTTTCCGACACGAATAAATGCGCCATTCGTGACCAACTAATAATGTCCATTGGACTAATCAAACATTGTAGATAGGATTTCAAATCTTTGATTTCTTTCTCATCAAAAAAGTCTTGACCTGAAACTTTGAAGTGTTTGATTTGTCGTTCGTTCAGTTGCTTACTCATTCCTTCCGCGGAATTGTTGGTCCTAAAAATAAGGGCGGTGTTCTCTTTTTCAGTGTCTAATTGTGACAATATGGATTGAATAATGTATTCGTTTTCCGCTGTGTTTGTTCCTGGAACTTGAATCAATTGAAAATTGTCGTTTTCACTTGGGATTTGCTCCGCCACCTCAAATTTTACCTCCGATTTAATTGTTTTAGAAAGGTATAAATTCAGCAAATTGACAAGTGTTGGATTACTTTGTGAACGGAAATTTTGATTGAGATAATGTACGTTTTTTCCACTGTTTAATCGCTGTTTAAATGCCGTTTGATCCGCTCCCATGAAAGAGAAAATGGATTGTTCTACATCACCGAAAATTAGTTTGCACGTCGCATTCGAACTAATCCGTTCAATGATTTGCCATTGTGCCGGATTTAAATCTTGTGCTTCATCAATTTGTATCCATTCGTAAGTACACATTTTTTGTGGAACGCTGTTTTTTAGGTGGTAAAGTGTTAACGATAATAAATCATCGAAATCAATTAAGGAATATGTCAATTTGATGTTTTCGTACTGCTGAAAAATGGTTTCATAGCACTTGGCTAAATCTAATGGAATATCTGAAAATCGATCGGGATGCATTAACTTTAATTGAAGTTCCACTCGTTTTCGATCCATTAAGTAGTAATAAAGTTGACCGTGTTCAATGGGCTTGTTTTCACCAAATTTTTTGATTAATCCTTTGATAATGGTTTTATATTCCACGTCGTCGAGAAGGGCCGTATTTGTTGAAATGTAGCCGTTTGATTTTAAAAATCCAGAGCAGAAATTATGAATGTTGCCAATAAATACTTTTTGCGAATCAGTTCCGGCACGCTGTTTCATTTCATAAGCAGCACGATTGGTGAACGTCAAACAAATCATTTTTTCAGCATCAATACCATCTTGAAGTGCCTTGGTCAATCGCAAGGTTAAGATTTCAGTTTTTCCACATCCGGCAGGAGCTTGAATGATGTGTTCGCCAGATGTGATATTGTAAATTTCTTTCTGTGCGTCGGTGAGTTGAATGAACATGATTTGAATTTTCGTATAACTAAATTTAGGAATTATTTTTAATACTCACTTCATTTAGAAATTAGTAGGTGTTGATTAGTTAAATCCAGAAGTAATATTAATCACCAAACTTGAAAGTCATAAAAAAAAACTATGAAAATATTATTTACATAAATTTATAATTTTGCGTTTGTGAAAAAATATGGTTTTTCGCTTCTGATTATAATTTTCCTTTGGCAGGTTGTGGGAAATGTGCTTTACTTTAGTGTGGAGCAAATGCGTATTCGGAAAGCAATCAAAACCAGACTGAAGTCAACGCTAAAGGAATCTGAATTGGCGACTCTCTCCTTTACAAGTACTGAATTTCAGCAATTGCTATGGATTAAAGAGAATAAAGAATTTCGTTTCAATGGGCATTTGTATGATGTCTATCGTATAAAAAAACAAAACGGAAAAATAGTGTGCCAATGTATCGACGATATAAAAGAAACGCAGCTCTTTGCTTCTTTGGACGAAGACACCTATCGAGGACTTAATTCATCTTCTTCTGGAAAAACGCTGAAAACTTGGTTCAATCAATTAAGAGGAATGCTCCCGAATCCTAGCTCAGACCTTGCTTTTTTGAATATTGAACCCCATTTGAAGAAATTATTTTTTTATATAAAGTCAGCTTATTCTTCTGAATTAAAAGCAGATAGTCCTCCGCCGATAACCTAAATTTTTTCATTTCATCTGTCTAGGAATTACTGCAAACTAAAAAGTTTAAAGGTCATGTAATTCATGTTTTTTTGCCTTGAAGGGAGTAATAACATTTCACTTTTCATTCAAGGTTTTTAACCATTTATTTATTAAAAATGAAAAAATTAGCTATAATATTATCGGCTTTTGCGACTTCTTTTGCATTAGCTCAATCAAGCAACGGTAAAGTTTTGGACGAAATGAACGCACGTCCAATTGCTGGTGCCGAAGTAAAAATCGGAAACCAAAAATACATCACCGACGAGAGTGGTAATTTTAAATTCGATTGTGCGGTCAACCAAGTATTGACTGCAAATTATACTGATTATAAAACCACTACATTTTCTATTCAAAAATGTGATGGAAATCTTTTAATTACCTTAACTCCAATCGGTGTACGTTATTTCAATGAGGTTGAGGTAACAGCGTCTTCAGGAAAAAAAGATATGTTGCACCAGCCGGCCTCCATCGCAAAAATCGGTCTTGATGAAATTAAAAGAGGAAATGGACTGTTCATGGATGATGCGATTAACAGCAATATTCCTGGTGTTCACATGCAACGGAGAACGGTTGGTGCTGGACAAACCTTTAATATACGCGGTTACGGAAATGGTGTACGTGGCACAAATGGAGTGAATAGTAACTTTGACACACAAGGCGCAAAAGTGTACTTAAACGGAATCGCTATAACTGACGCTGAAGGAATCACACTCATGGACGACATTGACTTCGGAATGATTGGAGACGTTGAAGTATTGAAAGGCCCCTCTGGTTCACTTTATGGTTTGGCGATAGCAGGTGCAGTTAACTTATCTTCTATTCGTCCACAGGCTGGTCACACTAGTGTTTCTCAAGAAGTAATGTTGGGAAGTTACGGTTTAGAGCGTTACAATACACGTGTTCAAATTGGCTCTGCAAAATCATCTTTAATTGCCAATTATGGTAAACAGAAGTATGACGGATTCATGAAACATACGGCTTCAAATAAAGATTTCGTCAACTTAATTGGTTCGTATGATGCCAACGAAAAACAAAAGTTCACCACTTATTTCGGTTATAGCAACAGTTATGACGAGCGAAATGGTGAGCTAACAAAAGGCCAGTACGACACTTTGGATTATTCTGGTAATCCAGCTTATATCAAAAATAATGCTCACTCCAACGTGATTTCATATCGTGCTGGAATTAGTCATTCTTACAAACTTTCTGAAAGTTTGAGTAATACAACAAGTGTTTTTGGAGCAGGCATGAGTAGTAATGTGAGCTCTGCAGGTGGCTGGACGGATAAGTCATCATTGAATTTTGGCTTACGTTCTACTTTGGACTACAAAAGAAAACTAGGTGATAAATTCCAAATTGCTGGTGTGACTGGAATTGAGGTGCAACGACAAGACGCAAATGTGGTAGGATACAATATGGTGAAAGATAGTTTTGCTGTTAGCCCTGATGCAGACAACATTATTGGCAATATGAGAAGTAATGTTTACACAATTTCGAAAACATACAACTATTTCACTGAGTGGACTTTGAGTTTGCCAGCTGACATCAGTTTAACGGCTGGAATTGGGGTTGCGAACATGAGTATAGAGTTGAATGACCGTTTTTATGTAGCATCGAACAATAATCCGAGTAACCCAGCTGGAACCAATAAACCTTGGCAATACCAAAACTCTTACAATAATTTGATTTCACCGAAAGTAGCGTTAAACAAAGTTTTTAGTAAAGCACTTTCTGTGTATGCAAGTTATTCTAAAGGATACAAAGCTCCAGTTAGTTCCTATTTCTACATTCCTGTTACGGGACAAATCAACACAAACTTGAAGCCAGAGGTCGGAAATCAATTTGAAATTGGTACGAAAGGATCTCTTTTGAAGAATAAATTGGTTTACACATTGGCTTTGTTCAATACTGTTTTCAATAATAAAATGACTGTTTTTGCTCAACCTAATGCAGCGAACACAGCAACCTCTTATACCTATGTTATGAACGGTGGAACTCAAACTCACCGAGGAGTTGAAGCGATGTTGAAATATACCATTCTTCAATCACAAGAAGGATTTGTGAAAAACTTGACGCCTTTTGTAAATGCAGCTATTTCCAACTTCACGTATGGAGATTTTAGGATTCAGAGATTGAACGCAACTAAAGACTCTGTTATTGAAACCAATTATTCAGGGAATAAAGTAACTGGAGTACCACCTTTGACATTCAATGCGGGGGTTGATTTCGCTTCTAATGTTGGCTTATATGCAAATATGGTTTATTCCTATCGTGGAAAAGTGTTTTACACTATTGACAATCTCGAACAAGCTAGTGGTTTTGGATTGTTAAATGCAAAACTTGGATACAATAAAACCTTTTTTAATCATTTGAATATAGACGCTTATTTTGGAATCAATAACATGTTAAGTACTCAACATTATGTAATGTTGTTTAATAACCAACTCCCAGATGCGTATCTTCCTGGACCGAAGGACATCAATTTCTTTGGAGGTTTGACCTTGAAGTACTTGTTCAAATAAACACAGTTAATTTGAAAACCGTTACAAAATGCTCTTTTATAAAGTGTTAAAAAGGGGTGAGTTTGTAACGGTTTTTTTTTATCTCAAAAAAATGAATAAATTCTTATTTATTTACTTAACAAGCATATTGCTTTATGCTTGTAATAATGAGAAAAAAGCGGATGAACAATCAGCAGTTCGTATCGTTTGTGTTTCTAAACAATACAACGAAATTATTGGGTCTTTGCATGCTGAAAAAAATCTTGTTGCCACGGATTTGTCGAGTGTTTATCCGAATAGTATCAATAACTTACCAAAGGTAGGTTATCACCGTGCATTGTCCGCAGAGGCTGTTCTTTCACAAAAACCAACCCTATTAATTCATGACAAAAATATTGGTCCTGACCATGTAGTAAAGCAATTGGAAAAACTGAAGTTACCTATGATGAGTTTTAATACTGAGGCAAATGATTTTCCGTCTACTTACAAACTAATTGAAGAAATAGGAGTGTATTTTAAACGAAAATCGGAAGCTGAAAAGTTAATTTCAACGTTGAAAAAAGACATCCAGAAAGTAGATTCGATTCAGGTTTCGGTTAAAAAACCACGTGTGGTGATTATTCATTTTGGTCAAGCAAAACAACATTATTTAATTGTTACGAAAAAAAGCCCAGCGGCGAAAATTATTGAATTAGCGGGCGGACAACTAGTGGTTGATGGTGAAAAGGGGATGAAGATTTTGTCTCCAGAAGCAATCGCAACGGCTAATCCGGACGTTATATTTATGACAGACTATGGATATGACCGCTTGAATGGTATCGAAGGGGCTAAAAAACTTCCAGGAATTGCACTTACAGAAGCCGCCAAAAACAACAGGATTTATCGTTTGAATGAGTATGACATTATGTATTTAGGGCCGCGATCTGGAAAATGTACCTTACTTATTCAACAGCTTTTGTTTCCGAATGAAAGAAAGTAAAGTTTATCTTCTTTTATGTATAGTCCTTCTTGGAAGTACAATTGTTGCCTTGCTTTTTGGTGCAACACATTACTCACTTTCGGATATTGCGAATTACGTTTTTAGTCATGAAAGCTCTTATTCAATGGAAAAGGCAATCTTTTTTGAGCTTCGGTTGCCTCGTGTGATTTTAACATTGATAGTTGGTGCAATTCTCGGAATTACAGGGTTCTTACTCCAATCTTTATTTAGAAACCCAATAATAGAACCAGGATTAATTGGAATCTCCAGTGGTGCTGCTTTTGGTGCTGCTTTGTTCACGGTTTTCGGTAGTTCGGTTACATGGATATGCCTTATTGGTTCAGCTGGTTCAGCTATTTTTGGGGCGCTTCTGGCAATGACCTTTATTGTTTTTTTTGCTTCATCTAAAGGAAACAAAGGAAGTGTCGTCTTATTGCTAACTGGAATCGCTATTAATGCCTTGTTTTATTCAGGAGTTGGAATGTTAACCTTGGTGGCACGTGACCCACAGGCGCGATCTATTACTTTTTGGAACCTGGGAAGTTTTTCAGGTGCAGACTGGAATCAAGTTGTTTTGATGCTTTTTTTGTTTGTCCCTGGCTTATTACTTTCTTTCCTACTCATCCGACAATTGGAAGCACTACAATTGGGTGAAGAACAAGCTTTTTATCTTGGTTTTAATCCTAAAAAAATCCGTTATTCAACCTTGATATTAGCATCAACAATGATTGCTATTGCTACTTCTTTTGTTGGTGTAATCGCCTTTGTTGGGCTCGTTGTTCCCCATTTGTCACGCCGTTTGGGAAAAGGAAATTTTTCAAATGTGCTTTTTAAATGTTGTTTTCTTGGTGCAATTATCACCACACTTGCTGATCTATTAAGTCGTTTGATTGTATCTCCTGCTGAGGTGCCTTTGGGAATTGTGACATCTTTAGTTGGTGTTCCATTTTTTCTTTGGTTGTTGAAACAAAATGTAAGCTACCATGATTAAGGTAAATAGTTTGAGTTTTAAGATTGAAGGGAATGAAATTTTAAAAAGTATCAACCTTCAAATTTCTCCTGGTGAAATTCATGTTATTGCAGGTCAAAACGGTTGCGGTAAATCAACTTTATTAAAACATTTGTCACGTTTTTTACCTCCGCAGAAGGGGGAAATCTCACTTAACGACAAGTTGATTCAGAATTTTTCCCTCACCGATTGGACAAAAAATACAACCGTTATTTCTCAACAAATTCCATTGGCTTTTCCGTTTTCAGTTCGGCAAATTGTAGCAATGGGGCGCTATCCACATTACAGTTGGCAACCCTCAAACTTAGATTTAGAAATCATTGACTTAGCGCTGTCAAGGTTTAATTTGAATGAATTGGAAAACCGAAATTTTCAGACTTTAAGTGGAGGAGAAAAACAACGTGTGCTTTTTGCCAAAATGTTAGCTCAAATTGACGACCAAGAAGCACCACTTTTATTGCTTGATGAACCCTTGAATGCGCTCGATGTTCACTTTCAAATTCAATTGATGAGCTTCTTAAAACAATTTGTTAGCAAGAAACCTACAACTTATTGTATTGTTATTCTGCATGATATTCATACTATTTGCAAGTATGCCGATGCAATAACTTTTCTTAGAAACGGTGAAGTACTTGTTACAGGTAAAAAAGAAGAGGTCTTGAATTCTAATTTTCTAGAAGTGACTTATGACACTAAATTTCAAGAAGTACAGACCCCTCATGGAAGGGTTTTTATTTACTAATTGAAGACGTCCTAATATTTCCTTTAAATTTGTGCAACTTATGGAAACACGCTGGTTAAACGACAATACACCACTTCCTTCAGGCGAGGGAGCTTACGTAAAATGGTATGATCACCAATTTTTTCTAATTATTCACAACGGAAAGAAGTTTCACGGGGAAATAGTGGAGGATAGATCGGAGGATAATCAGCTAGTTGTAAAAATCAATCATCGCGTATTTCACTTGAAACGAAGAGGAGAATTAGATGACCTTATTGCTTCATTGGGACTAGATGTTCCGAAAATCAAAAAATTAAAAGAATTAGTTGCTCCAATGCCTGGGCGAATTATCAGCATTAAAGTCGTTGAAGGTCAGGAATTAAATGTTGGCGATAACGTACTTTCATTGGAAGCTATGAAAATGGAGAACATGTTGAAGGCCGACGGAATAGGAACTGTTGGAAAAATTCAAATCAAAGAAGGTGACGTAGTTGAAAAAGGTGCAGTGTTGATTTCTTTTGAGTAATAAGACTCAAATCAAGTATTTAAATAAAATTTATGAAAAGAGGTTTTTTCAAAAAACTGCCTCTTTTTTTGTGACCTCCGAGGGTTTATTTCATGATCCATCGAAAACTGTTCATTCTAAACATAGCATCCGAACCGCTCTCGCTTTTCACTCTCACTCTGTTTTGTGACCCGATAAGGTCGAAAAATCTAACTTTTATAGGGTTTTGGAGTGGGGAGAATCCTCCAAGA
>JBDKEM010000027.1:0-40300 GCA_039795265.1 Bacteroidota bacterium
TCTTTTTTCACTTTTTTCAAACCATTTTCAGCTCATTTTTTTCGCCAATTCAAAACTTGATTATGAGACCTGGTTTTTAAAGCGAATCAGAAAAAGGGTTTTTAAGGATTGACTAAATAAACCGACTGATTTTTTGTTTCAACACATCTTTTGGGAAAGCACCACTTTCACGCCACAACATTTCGCCTTTTTTGTACAATATTAGAGTAGGAACTCCTCGGATTCCGAGTTTGTTGGCAATTCCAGGATTTTTGTCAACATCGATTTTGATAATTCGAATCTTGTCTCCTAAATCATCTTTCAATTGTTCCAAAACAGGAGACATCATTTTACAAGGGCCGCACCAAGTAGCAAAAAAATCGACTAATGTTGGTGTTTCTTCGTTTATTAGGTTGTTAAAATTACTCATGGAACAAAAGTAAGTTTTAACTATTTTTCTTCACGTAACTTGTGTTACAAGACTTTTAATCAACAAAAAATCCTCAAGGAATTCCTTAAGGATTTTTCACTTATTATTACAAAAACTTTACAAGGTTTCGAAACGAATCGGAAGAGAAACATATGAACGAACTTTCCCTTTGGCAGTTTCAGCTGGTGTCCAATTTTTCAACTTACGAACAACTTTTATAGCCGCCTGATTATATTCTGATGGTGTTTCACCCATAACAGACACGTTACTTACACTGCCATCTTTTTCAACCACAAAACGAACAAAGACCACTACTTTCTTCGGTTCATTAAAAGCATCATCAGGGAAGGTTATATTGGTTTGGATAAATTTCATCATCGCTCCAAAACCTCCTTCATATTCAGCATCTTTTGTTGGGTATTCAACAATTTCATCATCAATAACTTCAAGTTCGCCTCCTCCAATTTCAAAATCTCCACCTCCTGGAACAACAACGGTCGTAATAGGGTTATTGGTGTTAACTACACTTGTGATTTCGGAACCAACAACTTGAGGGTTATCCAAGATCGGCAAACTTGGGTTTGAAGAAGGTGGAGTTTGTGTTTTAATAACTTCTGGCTTTGGTAACTCAGGTTCTTTTTCTTGAATAGTGGTATATGTAATTTGAGTCGGTTTAACTTTCTCCAATTCTTTTTGAATTTCACTTTTCGAGGAGTAGGTGAATGCTGCCAAAAGTAAGGCACCAGTAGACATCATTCCTAAAGCAAAACGAGGCGAAGAATCACGTTCTTCTCGTCGGTTCATTCTTTCATTTGTTTCCATAATCTTACAATTTTTGAATTTTCAACACGGAAAACAAAGAATGTGCCACTTGTTAATTTTTGGTTAACAAAACGATAAATAATCTTGAAATCCTTTGTGGGTAAACTTAACGTCAAATCAACACTAAGGACTCATAAAATAAAATTATTCTAAATTCGAAGAAATCCTTATTCAATAAGACTTTTAAAGGAATAAGAAGTATAACTTTGCGACATTAATTTAGCTTTAGCTACAAATCTATGCGTATGGAATTAATGGGAAAATTTGGTAAAAATTCCGATTTAAGTACTTCAATTGGCCTCAAAAATCTTGGAAATCAGTTTTGGAATCTAACTCCTGCTGAGTTAATTGAAGATTGTATTATTTCTGGTGAAGGAATGTTAACTGACACTGGAGCGCTTGCTATTGAAACAGGCGAATTTACAGGTCGTTCACCAAAAGACCGTTTCATCGTTCGTGATGAAAAAACCGAAAATGCAGTTTGGTGGGGTGATATCAACATTGGTTTCTCTCCTGAAAAGTTCGATGCTTTATACAGTCGAATGCAAGCTTATTTGAATGGGAAGGATGTTTACGTTCGAGATGCACAAGCCTGTGCGGATGAAACATATAAAATGAACTTGAGAGTTGTTACCGAGTTGCCATGGTCGAATTTGTTTGCTTATAACATGTTTTTACGTCCAACGGATGCAGAAATTGCAGACTTTACTCCTGAATGGCATATTGTATGTGCTCCTGGATTTTTAGCTGACCCTGCAATCGATGGAACTCGTCAACACAACTTTGCTATCCTGAATTTTACTAAGAAAATGATTCTTATCGGAGGAACAGGATATACTGGTGAAATTAAAAAAGGCGTTTTCTCAGCTTTGAATTTCATTTTACCACACGAAAAAAATGTGTTGTCAATGCACTGTTCAGCGAATATTGGTGCTGATGGTGATACAGCCGTTTTCTTCGGTCTTTCAGGAACAGGAAAAACAACGCTTTCTTCCGATCCGAACCGTCGTTTAATTGGTGATGACGAGCACGGTTGGAGCAACGATTCAGTATTCAACTTTGAAGGTGGATGTTATGCTAAAACAATCGACTTGTCTCGTGAGAAAGAACCACAAATCTATGATGCAATCAAATTTGGTGCTTTGTTAGAGAACATCGGTTTTGAAGGTGAATCTTCAACTCCTGATTATACTGATGGAAGTATCACAGAAAATACACGTGTTTCTTATCCAATTTACCACATCGACAACATTGCAACTCCTTCAATTGGTGGAGCGCCGAAAAATATTTTCTTTTTAACGGCTGACGCATTCGGGGTTTTACCTCCGATTTCTAAATTGACAACCGAGCAAGCAATGTATCACTTTATGTCAGGTTATACAGCGAAAGTTGCTGGTACAGAGGTAGGTATTACTGAACCAACAACTACTTTTTCAGCTGGATTTGGTGCTGCATTTTTACCGCTTCACCCTGCTAAGTATGCTAAACTTTTGGGTGAAAAACTAGAAGGAACAGATATTAATGTTTGGTTAATCAATACAGGTTGGTCAGGTGGTTCCTATGGTGTTGGTAGTCGAATGAAATTGTCTTACACGCGTTCAATGATTACGGCAGCATTGACTGGCAAATTGAACAATGTTACTTTTGAAAAATTACCAATTTTTGATTTAGCATTTCCAACTGAATGCGACGGTGTTCCATCGGAATTATTAAATCCAAGAAATACATGGGCTGATAAATCAGCATACGACGAAACAGCAAATAACTTAGCTGGTAAATTCGTTAAAAACTTTGAAAAGTTTGCAGCAGAAACGAGTGCTGAGATTTTAGCAGCAGCTCCGAAAGTGTTGGCATAGATTTTCTTCATCAATCAACAAGGAAGCCGGTTCAGTTTTGGATCGGCTTTTTTATTTCTCTTCTAAGTTATTCCGATTGGAAATTGAAATACCAATAAAATAGATTATTAACCAAAACGGTCAACTCTATTTAGGGAAGTACATCATTTTTAATTCTCCATTCTGCATTCTCTCCGCCGCAGACCTCAGTTTTTCTATCCTAACCCAACATCCAATACCATCATCACTGTAAAACCTGCGATGAATCCGAGAACAGCTAGATCTGTATATTTGTCGCGTTGTGTTTCTGGAATAACCTCTTCAACAACCACAAACATCATTGCTCCCGCCGCAAAAGATAATGCGAACGGTAAAATTGCGGCCATTTGAGTCACAGCTAAAGCACCAATAATTCCTGCGATTGGTTCCACAACCGCCGAAAGCTGTCCATACCAAAAGCTTTTCCATTTCGTTGCACCCGCCCGACGTAAAGGCATTGCAATTGCGAATCCTTCTGGAAAATTCTGAATACCGATTCCAATTGCTAAGGTTACTGCCGAGGCAATCGTGAAACCATCTATTCCTTGAGCGGCAGCACCGAATGCCACTCCTATTGCTAATCCTTCTGGAATATTGTGAAGTGTAATGGCTAACATCAATAAAGTAGATTGATGCAGATTTGTGGATACCCCTTCGGTTTCATTTTCTTGAAAATTGATATGAAGGTGCGGAAGTTTTTTGTCAAGGATGTAAATAAATAACGCACCAGTAATGAATCCCACAGCTGCTGGCATCCACGGCATCGACGGAAAACTACGCTCAGCTTGGTCAATACTTGGTATCAATAAGGACCAAACGCTCGCGGCAACCATAATTCCACCAGTGAAACCTAGCATTCCATCAAGAACTGCTCTACGAATTTCTTTAAAAAAGAAAACCAAAGCCGCTCCTAATGCTGTGATGAACCAAGTAAACGAGGTCGCTACAAACGCACCTAATATAGCCGGTATTCCTTCAAAAAAGTCGATTATCGTCTGCATTGTTGATTATTTTTTTCTCTTACGTTTCATAATTATGAGACGAGGGCTTCTCGAATGTGGTTGTTCAGCCTGTGGGTTTTAGTTGATGTTAATAAACGTATTTTCATTTTTTAAATTGAATTTCTGCCCAAAAACCTAAATCAACATTTGCTTTTACCCAACTTGCTTCCGGTGCTTCACGATGATAACTTGCGGATCTTAAAAATGAAGATTTAAAGAATAGTCCATCCATACCTATATTCTCTATTAATTCAATAGAAACGAAGCAATCATTTTTTACGTAAATATTCATCTCAGAAATATCAATATCTATAGCACTATTTGATGGAATACCGTAAAAATAAATTGGTTCATTTAGTATAATCTTACCTGGTAAACCACTTTCTAATTCATATAAATTCACCCTAAACTTTATCGTATCAGGCTTATTAGCAACAATATTAAAATGAAGTTTAGTAATAAGACCTTTCTTTTTTTTGTTGTAATTTAGAATGGTTCCCATTTCGGCCCCAAGACTTTTGTTTTGAAATCCAGCAATAATCATTGATGATTTAACATTATTTCCTGTTTGCAAAATCCTGTATTTGCCTGATAGAACAACAACTTCATCAAGTTCTTTGATTTTTGGACTAAGTTCAATTTTCAAGTTCTCTTGATTCAACAAATAGGTTCTACATTGAGAAATTAAAAACTTCATTTTTTCAAATCCAATCGCTGAAACTACCAATGTATCTATTTCGGATAAATTTGAAAGATCAATTCTAAAATAACCATTTGAATTTGAGATGACCCCTTTGCTTTGATTTAAAACGCCTATTCTTGAGTATGCAATCGGAATGTCTTTCCCTAATTCTACGATTTGTCCATTTAACATTTGACACATTGCTAAATTTTTAAAAATGATAACTGAAATTATCAATAAAAAGTTTTTCATTAATTTACAGTTTGAAATATTCTGCATTCCGCTTTTATATGTTTGCTATCTTCCATATTTACGAATTAACGGTTACTTTGTTCTACTTTTAGTTTATAATTATGAAATTAAGCGCAACTATGTACTTTGATGTTCTTTTAAAACAATTCGCAGATGCCCATCAAGCTGATCGAATGGCCGCATACATGAAGAACCAGTTTTTGTTTTTTGGTGTGCCCAAACCAATGAGAGGTGAGTGGTTTAAAGAATGGTGGAAAAATGAAGGAAAGTGCCTGACAGTTGTTGAAAGATGGAAATTCATTGAATTTTGTTGGGAACAGGAACAGCGAGAATGGCAATATTTTGGTGTTGATGTAGCACAAAAGTTCAAAAAAAATGATTTTGAAAAATCTGATTTACAGTGCATTCGTCGATTATTAGTTTCTAAATCTTGGTGGGACAGCGTTGACTTATTGGCTAGCAACGTTTTGGGAACTTATCTGCAACAATTTCCTGAAATGATTCCTGAAATGATCGAAGATTTCACAAATTCCAATAATTTTTGGTTGCAGCGAAGTACTTTGATTTTTCAACTGAAGTACAAGCAAATAACGGATTTATCGGTTTTAAGTCAACAAATTGATTTACTTAAAGGGAAAAAAGAATTTTTTATACAGAAAGCCATTGGATGGTCGTTGCGAGAAGTAGCAAAATGGAATCCAGATTTCGTTACCCAAGAAGTCGAAAAACAGTGTTTAGTTGGTTTAGCGAAACGAGAAGCGCTCAAACATTTATAAACTACAAAGCTTTATTTTCGCCATTAAGCATTATCGAATTAGGTGGAAAAATCCGTGACCTTCTACTTTGGTATCGTTTAATTTAGTTGCTGTGTACTTATAGAAATAAACGCCATCAGAACAATCTGAATTCCCACTTTTTCCATCCCAAGATGCAGTTAACCCCGAAAGTGTAGCAATGATGTTACCCCAACGATTAACGATAATGTAATCAATGTCTTTTGCAAAATTCACAGTTGGAAAATAACTCTCATTTGAGCCGTCTCCATTCGGTGTGAAAACATTTGGAAATTCAATTACTGGGTCAGCAAAAGGAACAACGCTGATTGTAATTATAGTGTCCGTTGAACAGGTACCATTAGAAGCTGTAACCTGCACTTGATAAATTCCATCAGTAGTATAGGTCATTGTTTGACTTTGCGTTGTGTTCAAAAGGGCTGACTGACCATTACCGAAATCCCAATCAAAAACATTTGCGTTCGAACTATTATTCGTAAAGTTAACTGTAAG
Organism: Bacteroidota bacterium; assembly: GCA_039795265.1. Lineage (GTDB taxonomy): Bacteria > Bacteroidota > Bacteroidia > Flavobacteriales_D > Crocinitomicaceae > UBA952. The sequence continues at coordinate 6,327 of JBDKEM010000027.1, forward strand.
AGGCGCGATTCCTAATGTTACATCCGGAATAATAGTTATCGTTGGAGATGGATTCACGGTTACGGTTACTTGTGATTGAACGGTACAGCCATTTTCTGACGTGGTAAGTGTATAAACGGTCGTAGATGTTGGAATGAATGGTACTCCATTTTGAACACCATCACTCCATTGATAATTGGCACTACCCGCAGCAAATAAAGTTACAGGATTTCCAGAGCATACAGTTTGATTGTTAATCGGTGGAGCAATTGCTGTATTTATTAAAACGGATACGCTTACAGGATTGTAACAAGCATTTGTATTAGAAGGAGTGAAATCATAAGTGAAAATTCCAGTTCCAGTGGTGGTGATTTGTGTAGGATTCCAAGTTCCAGTAGCTCCGTTATTTGAAGTGGTTGGTAAGGTTACAGCAGGGTCACCGACGCACATTGAACCGAAAATCGGGAAGGTAGGTGTTGTAGATGGGTTGATGGTTACGGTCATTGTGGTTGTTTGAGCGCATTGACCATTGCTAGGTGTAAAGGTGTGAACCGCATTTCCAGATGGAGCAGTAGCAACCATTGCAGGGTTCCAAGTCCCTGTGATACCTTCATTTGATGTTGTTGGTAAGATCACTTGCGCTAGGACTGAATTTTCACAGAATGGACCCCACTGTGTAAACGTTGGAGTTATTGGGTCCACAACCGAAAAGTTGTATGTATAAGTTGTTTGACAACTTCCTGAGCTTGGAGTAAAAATAGCAGTGTAATTACCATTTTGAGCGGTATTCACAATCGTCGGATTCCACGTTCCAGAAATGTTGTTATCGGAGGTAGTTGGTAAATTCCCCACTGTTGCTCCGTTGCAATATTGGGTAGGTAAATTAGCGAATTGTGGACTTGTTCCGTTGTTCACCGTGATTTGAATTTGTGCTGTTGTACTACAGTTTAAATCGTCTGGTGTGAAAGTGTAGGTTGTGGTTCCAACAGTTGTCGTGGAAATTAAAGCTGGACTCCATGTACCTGTAATGTTGTTATTGGATGATGTGGGTAGGGAAGGAGCAACATCATTTTGACAGAATGGACCAATCGCCGAAAATACTGGAGTTACTTGAGTTGTAGAAGTTTGAACTGTCGCTGAAATAGAACTTGTGCACCCAATTGAAGATACGACTGTACAGTTATATGTTCCTGCACAAACACCAACAAGCGAAGCTGAATTGTTGTTAATTGGGTTATTATTGCTATCCGTCCAAATATAGGTGTAGCTTGGTATCGACCCTGAAACGGAAAGTGAAATACTTCCATTACATCCACATGAAGCATCTACTACCGTAGGTGTTGCGATTTGAAGAGGCCCTGCACAAGAATTGGTTAATGAGTTAATGTAGGTGGCATTTGCAGCGTTGTTCGGTGCTCCTGGCGTCTGTTGATTTGGGGCAGAACATGTGCCGGCTGTCCAATTGGCTTGATTCATGGGGTTGTTATCGACGGTATTGGCAAAAAAGTGAACCGTATTAGAGGCACTACCTGGGAAATAAATGATATTACTTGAGTTATTGTTTCCCCAGCTAACACCGTGAGAAGGAACTGTAAAGGAGCTGGACGTATAAATTTGAAAAGAATCGTTTGAGTTGGACATGCCAAGTGGAGACCAAGGAGAACCTCCTAAAGTCCAACCTGTTGTTGGATAAGAGGAAGAAGTAGTATTTGGGCTTACTTCTTGAAATTCAAGTAAGTTGGAGCTTACAGGAATCACAAGTCGGCAATTACCGTCTGTTGTAGAAAAGTCATCAGCAGGTAAATCTGCATTTGGATCTTGGGAGTTGTAGATGACAATTAGAGTTCCAACAGGAATACATGACCAAAAAGCTGTATTAGGAAATCGAACTGCACCTGCAGCTACGCCAGTCCCTGAAGTCACTCCACCAGAAAAATAGCCGTTGTTGTCATCTATAATCCAACCTCGAATGTCGATACAGTAATTGTTACAGGTGTAAACAGTATTACCTGGAAGCACTAACAATTCTACATATTCCTGAGCACCAGTTGCACCTTGAGATACCTCATTAATAATAAGGCTTTGGGATAAAAGAAGTCCTTTTATAAACAGGGTTGAGAATAAAAACAACCAACGCATAAACAATTGATAATTAATAAGCTACAATTTATTGGTTTCAGATACATAAAGTTCTTCAAGGAGGACAATAAATTGCGGTTGCAAAGGTAGTTAAACGAACTTGGAATCGAGTATTTAAGAATGAAAATTCACATTAAGGTAACCTTAATTTTGTTTATGAGCTATGATTTATTCTTTTACTTGAATTGAATAGAAGTCTAATATTGTTCATTTTCATTTGGAAAATCACCCGACTTCACATCATGAATGTATGCCTGAAAAGCATTTAACATTATGTCATGAAGATTATTATATTTCCTTAAAAACCGAGGACTAAATTCATTGTTGATACCTAACATATCGTGGACAACAAGTACTTGACCATCAACACCATTTCCTGCACCGATTCCGATAATTGGAATAGCGACCATTTCGGCAACACGTTTCGCTAAGTTTGCTGGGATTTTCTCTAGAACAATTGCAAAACAACCTGCTTCTTCCAAAGCTTTCGCATCTTCGATTAAACGATTTGCCTCTTCTTCCTCTTTTGCACGAACAACGTAGGTTCCAAATTTATAAATCGACTGAGGGGTCAAGCCTAAATGACCCATAACAGGGATTCCAGCGGTAAGAATGCGTTTTATAGACTCCAGAATTTCTTGTCCTCCTTCCATTTTTACAGCATGTCCGCCTGATTCTTTCATGATGCGAATGGCACTCGATAAAGCCTCTTTAGAATTCCCTTGATATGATCCAAATGGCAAATCCACAACAACTAAAGCACGATTTACGGCACGAACGACAGAGGAAGCGTGATAAATCATTTGATCCAAAGTAATGGGTAAAGTTGTTTCATGTCCTGCCATAACATTGGAGGCTGAGTCACCAACTAAAATAATGTCTATTCCGGCCTCGTCTATTATTCGCGCGGTTGAAAAATCATAACCTGTTAGCATGGAGATTTTTACACCTGCGTTTTTCATTTCCTGAAGGGTGTGAGTAGTGACTTTTTTAACGTTTTTATGTACGGACATGTTTCTTTTATTAATCGACCAAAAGTGAAAAATTTAGGCTAAAATGACTATTTCATGCTCAAACTTTTCTTCGTTTAGTTGGGGTTATTTGTGAAGATGTAAAAGTAGGAATTATTGAGATTGTGTTGAAATTGCTTGGGGTTAATTTTATTTGGGAAGGTTTTTAACTTCAGTTTGAATTTAGAACTGTAATCCTAATAGTGCAATTAAAACTTGGACTAGATAAAATCTATATGCAGGCGAAAAGATTTAACGAGGGAAAAGTAAGAGAAAAAGATATTAGAAATTTCATTGGAGCTATGAGTGGAGACACCAACAAAGGAGTTTTTGTAACAACATCTGAATTTGACGATAAAGCAATTGAAAAAGCTCGTTCAGCACACCACAAAATTGTTTGTATTGATGGACAAAAGTTAGTATCACTCATGCATGAATTTAATGTAGGAATTCAAGTTAAAACTACTTATGAAATCAAACAAATTGATGAAGATTTTTTTGATGAACAATAGATTTTCAAACCATTCTTTCGCAAATAGGATAGCAAGTTTAGAGCACAGGATTCACGTTAACTATGTAAAATTCAAAGCTCTCAACTTTACAAACTAGTTCTTTTGCAACGATTAATCCTGTTAATCGATGCAGAATATGCAACGATAAATTAGTTTTGCAAAGAATAATCTCTATATTTGTTGCATAAATTAAGGTGAATGAGTTTCTACATCCATCAAAAATACAATTGGCCGAATTTCACTTGGAAGAGTGAAGATTTTTTGAATTTACTAAGCGAAGCAAGAAATTTGCAAGGTCGTTTGATGGGTAAAATGGAATCGCTTGGCTTTGAATTAAAAGATGAGGCATTGCTAAATACCTTGACTTTGGATGTTCTCAAATCAGCTGAAATTGAAGGTGAGTTGTTAAATCCAGAGCAAGTTCGTTCGTCAATTGCACAGCGATTAGGAATGGAATTCGCTGGAATTATTCCGTCAGATAGAAATGTTGACGGGATGGTTGATATGCTGATTGATGCTACACGTAATTGTTATGAACCTTTAACCAAAGAACGTCTTTTTGATTGGTATGCAGCTTTGTTTCCAATGGGGAGAAGCAGTATTTTCAAAATAACGGTGGGAGATTGGAGAAAAGATACCAATGGTAAAATGCAAGTTGTTTCTGGAGTTGCAGGACGAGAAAAAATTCATTTTCAAGCACCAGATGCAGAATTACTTGAGTTAGAAATGAACCGCTTTTTGACTTGGTTCAATGATGAAAAGGACCTGGATTTAGTTCTCAAAGCTGCAATTGCTCATTTGTGGTTTGTCACCATTCACCCATTTCAAGATGGTAATGGTCGTATTACGAGAGCCTTGACCGATCTATTGTTAGCGCAATCCGACAAAAGCACACAGCGATTTTACAGCATGTCTGCACAAATTAGAATTGAAAGAAATGAATATTATTCCATTCTAGAAAACACTCAAAAAGGTGAATTGGACGTTACAGCATGGATTAAATGGTTTTTAAACTGCTTAATAAATGCATTAAAGGCGTGTGACAAGTTGCTTCAACAAGTTTTAATAAAAGCTAATTTTTGGAGTAAAAATGCAGCAATTAACCTAAATGAAAGACAACGAAAAGTTTTGAATAAATTACTTGATGGATTTGAAGGAAAACTAACTTCCGATAAATACTCAAAACTCACTAAATGCTCAAAAGACACTGCTATTCGTGATATTAATGATTTGATTACTAAAGAATTAATTCAAAAAACAGCAGCGGGAGGAAGAAGTACTTCGTATGTATTGAAGGTGGATACAGAATAAATCACACTTTAATTTTTATTCGATTTCTAAATCAGTGTTTTTCAAATTGATAAAGTAAAAATCATCAGTGTTTAATTTGCAGACTTTCACGTGGTGACCCTAAATTCCTTTTTTTCAAGTTTTAAGCTTCATTTGTTTGTCTTAAAAAGTGATTAATGAGAGAAAAAGATGAATAAAGTAGCAGTTTTTAAAAATTCAACTCAAACTAAAAAGAGTATTTTCCTTACTTTGATTTCGATTCATGGTATTACAGAGAACGAATATAGCCGTCAATCAGTTCAAAATAGCTTCACTTTAAACATCTATTTTTGTAATAATGAAAGCCAAAATCAGTGTTTTTTAGTAGGTTTTGGCTCTCATTAATACAAATTTTAAATCAATTTTCGGATTACAAATTCAATTATTTCGTAGTGTTCTCGAGGTATGCATCCACATTTTTTTGAATGCGCGCTTGAATATCTGAAGTGTCTGATTTCACAAACTCTTTTCCTGTGATGCGTTCATACAACTCGATGTAGCGATCGGTGATTGTTTGCACAAATTCATCTGGCATAAACGGCATTGTTTGACCTTCCAATCCTTGGAAACCATTTTCAATCAACCATTGACGAACGAATTCTTTCGATAATTGTTTTTGAGGTTCGTTATTCGCTTGGCGTTCTTCGTATCCTTCTGCATAGAAATAACGCGATGAATCAGGCGTATGAATTTCATCAATCAAAATCACTTCACCATTGCGCAATCCAAACTCATATTTTGTATCGACTAAAATCAATCCACGTTCTGCAGCCATTTCTGTTCCACGTTGAAATAAAGCACGTGTGTACTTTTCCATTTGAACATAAATGTGTTCTGGAACAACGCCATTTGCAATTATATCTTCGCGAGAAATATCTTCGTCATGTCCTTCTTCTGCTTTACTAGCTGGTGTAATTATTGGTTCTGGAAAACGATCATTTTCTTTCATCCCTTCAGGAAGTGTAACGCCACAAAGCGTTCGTTTTCCAAGTTTATATTCACGTGCGGCATGTCCTGCTAAATAGCCACGAATTACCATTTCTACACGGATTGGATCACACGCAAGCCCAACAGCCACACTTGGATCTGGAGTTGCAATTAACCAATTTGGTACGATGTCTTTAGTTGCTTCCAAAAACAAGGTAGCCACTTGATTCAATACTTGACCTTTGTAAGGAATTCCTTTTGGTAATATGTGGTCGAAAGCTGAAATTCTATCGGAAGCCACCATAACTAATACTTCATTTTCAAGCGTGTAAACATCACGTACCTTCCCGTGGTAAACCGCTTTTTGTCCTTTAAAATTAAATTCCGAAGAAGTTATTGCATTCATTTTTCGTCGCGTTTATCTTTATAAAATTTTCTTTTTTCTTCAGCTACTGCTGCTTCTTTTTTCTTCTCTTCTGCCTCCACTTCGTCGAAAGCTTGAACGATTTTCTTCACCAAACTATGACGAATCACATCGCTTTGTCCGAGGCGAACGATTCCAATTTCGTCTATATCTTTCAAAACATCAAGTACATAAGCCAAACCTGATTTCTGTTTATGTGGTAAATCTACTTGCGACATATCTCCCGTAATCACAAATTTCGCTGTCATTCCCATTCTTGTTAGGAACATCTTCATTTGCATCGGAGTGGTATTTTGCGCTTCATCTAAAATCACGAAAGCCTTATCCAAAGTTCGACCACGCATAAAGGCAAGTGGAGCAATTTCAATCACGCCAAATTCCAACATATCCGCTAATTTCTCAGCAGGAATCATATCGCGCAAAGCATCGTACAAAGGCATTAAATATGGATCCAATTTTTCTTTCAAATCTCCTGGAAGGAAACCTAAATTTTCTCCAGCTTCTACGGCTGGACGAGTCAAAACAATTCGTTTTACTTCTTTGGCTTTTAAGGCACGAACAGCAAGGGCAACGGCAGTATATGTTTTTCCAGTTCCCGCAGGACCAACAGCAAAAACCATATCGTGTTTATCAACTGCTTGCACTAATTTCTTCTGGTTGACAGTACGCGCTTTGATTTTCGTACCACCATTTCCATGCACCAAGGTTTCAGAACCATCGTCGGTAGAAAGCATTTTAGAGCCATCTGCCAACATTAAATTATCAATATTGTTTTCAGTTAAGTGATTGAATTTGTGGTAATGTTGGATGATTAGTTCAAACTTTCGTTCAAATTCATCCATCACTTCGTCATCACCTAGAATCGTGATGATATTTCCGCGTGAGGTGATTTTTAACTTTGGAAAAAACGTTTTTAAATGCGCCAGATTAGCGTTATTGATTCCAAATATTTCGGCTGGATTAATACCAGAGATTTCAATATTTCTGTTTCCCAAGTTCAAGTATTTAACGATTCAAGGTTCGCTTTTTCGGCGATTTCTTCTACTTTTGGTAAAATTAGAAATTTTCTTTCCATTACGAATTACGAATGAGCATTCAAATTATCACATTAACTTCTGATTCGGGACTTATGGATTATTATACCGCTGCTGTAAAAGGCGCAATTTATAAGTTCATTCCTAACGCAACGATATTAGATATCGCCCACAATATCAAACCGTTTAATTCAGAAAATGCTGCCTTTCAATTGAGAAGTTGTTACAAAGATTTTCCTGACGGAACTATTCATTTAATGGGGGTGGATGCTGAACCTGTGGTAACTAGTGGTTCGGAACAATTTCCAATTATCATGGAATTCGAAAATCAGTATTTTATTTCCAGTGATAATGGTTTTTTTGATTTCTTTTTGGATGGTCGGGTACCCGATCGTTTGTGGCGTTATGAAGCGATAAAAGATCAAAAACATTTATGGAAGTTCGCTTTCAAAGATTGCTTTGTTCCCTTAGCGGCTGAAATTATTAAGAAAACCGATTTGAGAACATTTTGTGTTCCTGTTGAAAGTTACAGGCGTTTTCTTCGTCAAAAAGTCCGCGTGTTGGAGGAGTCTATCATCGGTAAAGTTGTTCATGTTGACTCTTGGGGGAATTTGATAACCGACATTAAAAAATCTCATTTTGAAACTTTTGGTGACAATAAATTTTCAATAAATTACTCGAAAGATAAGTATAGTATTCATTACTTAAATGACGCATATTCTCAAACAAGTCCCGGCGAAAAATTGGCGATTTTTAACTCAAATGATTACTTGGTAATAACCATCAGTCGAGGAACAAATGAAACTGGAGGCGGTGCTGCACAACTCTTTGGAATGCGTGTTGGTGATGTTGTAACTGTGGGTTTTACAATTCCTGGTTCGAAAGAATCATTATTGGATCTTATATAACTAAATATGCTTACGCGAATAGTAAAATTGACATTTGAAACCGATAAACTACCTGAATTTCTCGCACATTTTGAAACGATTAAATGGAAAGTGGCCAAATTCCCTGGTTGTCTAGGAATGCGAATGCACCAAGATGTAAATCGTCCGGAAATTGTTTTTACCTATAGTCTTTGGGAAAATGAAGAGGCTTTAGAAAACTATAGAACCTCTGCTATTTTTCAAGAACTTTGGCCGAAAATAAAACCGTGGTTCGCTGAGCGTCCTGAAGCATGGAGTGTTGGAACTACTTTCGATGGGTTTGAAGGGTAATGTTTTTCTACATGTAAATTACAACTGAAGTTTGTGAACTACAATTTCTATTTGTAACGAATTCAATTAATTTGTCCATTATCAAACTAGATTCATGGTTTCTCCAACCGTGTATTAAAATAACCTTGAAAAATGGAATGGACTATCATTTTAATTCTCTCATTACTAATTGTAATTCAACCCTTTGTTTTATTGTATTTCATTCGACAAAGAAAAGTTGATACTCCTTTTGAGTTGAACGGAAACAGCTCAAGTGAAATGGATTTGATAATCGAATATGAAAAAGAAGACAATGTTCTTCCTCAAAATTCGTCACAGTCATTGATTTTTGATTTAGAAGATTTGGATCCAATTGTATCAGAACGAACCCGCGAAAAAAAGAAACCAAGAGCAACTATTGCTAAATCTGATTTAAATTTCAGAAAACAATTAGCAAAAAAATATCCAATTTTAACTCAAAGAGAATTGAACCTATGTATTCATTATCGGAATGGTTTGACTTCACGACAAATTTCAATGATGGAAAATATGAGCTATGGGTCGATTCGAGTTTACAAAACGAAAATTCGACAAAAATTGAACCTAGAAATGGAATTAGAAGATTTTTTGGGGGCTAAAGGTTTGGATAATCGCCGAGACTCAAAGCATTCTAAAGATGTATCAAATCCACCTTTGGAAGTCGTTTCCCACAATTAAAATGTTCTTTTGGACACGATTTAAATCCATGTAAACCACAAGGACGACATCCTAAATCCTTCACTTCAATTATCTTAGCGTCGTCGGAAAGTGGACCAAAACCGAAGGCGGGTACCGTTGAGCAAAAAAACACTGTTGTAGGAGCGTTCATCGAAGAACATAAATGCATCGGACCCGAATCGTTTACAAAATTCATGCGTGCGTTTTTCATTAAAGCGGCGGATTGTAGCAGACTCAGTTTTCCTGTTAAATTGATTACGCTTTCCTTGGGTATGACTGTTTCTATTGCTTTTGAACGCTCGATTTCGTTTGGCGCTCCCAGTAAAATGACTTTAAAATTTCTAACAGTTAATTCTTTTGCTAAATCCTGCCAATAGCTTAGTGGTGCTTCTTTAGTGAACCAAACAGATGAGGGAGCCAAACAGCAATAAGACTCCGTTTGATAAGATTGAATTGCTTCAAAATCTGATGTGCTTGGATATAGTTTCGGCTGACGAATCGGTGTTTTTATCCATTCAGCAATCAACTTTAAATTTCGATCTACTTCGTGAGTTCCGTTTCCTATTTCGTGCTTGATTTTTTTAGAGAATAAAAAGGAGAAAGGATTTTGTTGAAAACCAACAGTAAGTTTTGCTCCGGATAAAAAGGTGATGATTCCAGAGGATGTAAAGCGTTGTAGATTAACCGTTAAATCGTAATTATTCCTTCTAAAAGTTCGACTAAGCGATAGAATGGATGACCATTTTGTTGACTTATCGAAGGTGTAAACTTGCCGTAAATTAGGATTATTTTCAAGTAAAGATTCATTTCCTTTCTTTACTAAAAAATCAATTTCAATTTGTGGATAAGTTTCTTTAAATGATTCAATTAGAGGTGTTGCAAGAATCACATCACCTAAAAATGCCGTTTGAATAATTAAGACACATTGCATTGATTATCGTAAAAGGGCTACATAGCCATTACGTTTAAATTTCTTTTTACTTTGATCGGCAAATTCAACGGTGTAGGTGAACATATCACTAGTTGCATCCATTCCGTTCTGTAATTTTCCGTTCCAACCCTCGTTGACGTCATTTGTTATGAAAATGACTTGTCCCCACCGATTATAAACCGTGAATTCATATTTTTCTGTCGAAACATTTGTCAAAACTGGTTTGAAAATTGGATTTGATCCACCAGGTGTGAAAGCATTTGGCACAAAGACCAAGGGTTTGTAAATCAAACAAAAATCATTGGAACGCGCTCTTTCTCCAAATCCAAATGAGTTGACAGTTTCAACGGCTTCAACGCGATAACAAACTTTTCCATTCGTGTTGAAATTCCCGACATCGTCTGTCCAACCAAGTGTGGAATTGGTAACGGTTACAAACGGAGTTGCTTCGAATTCTCCGTCCAATCCGCGATAAATGTCATAAGCTTGAATTGTTCCATCAAAAAGTTCATAAGGTGTCCATTCAATGGTGTTGATGAGGTTGTATTCATCAGCACTTCCTGTCACAAAAATGGTTTTGTTTGTATTTTCTGCAAAGTCACCATATTCGCCACAACTGTCGATAAATTGGGTGCGGTATTCAATTGGCCCATATCGCAAATCCACTTTTGTATCGTAGAAAACGGTAAAATTGTTGGTAACTTGCTCTCTACCAATTTCTTTGAAAATGTTTTTGTCCTTTCTGTAAAAGATGATTTTAGAAATTCCCACCGAGGCGTCTATGTAGTCTTCCAAGCGTACTTTTCCATCTTCTATACTTGCAACAGAAAAATAGTGATAGGCAGGAGAAGAAGGTAGTGGAACTGTAAAAAAAGTTGGACTGGAAAATGCAGAGCGACCATCGTTGAAAATAGCTTTGACATAAATCCGGTAACTTTGAGCCGAATTGACGTCAATTGTGTCTTCCAATAAGTTAGATATTTTCAGGAGTTCCCAATATCCGTTGGTTTTTGCCCAAATTTCATAGCTACTGACCGTTCTCCCCGAATAAGCACTCCAAGAAATGACTGCTTTCTTTTCGCACATAAATACACTCGATGTAGCCACCATACTTGTATTAATGTTTCCCTTGGCTGATGTTTGATAGGTGATTGGAACTGCATCTGTCAAACAAGAGTCAAACGCCGCTATGGAATAAGAAAATGGGCCGTCACCAGAATAAACATTATGAATGTAAAATGTATTATCACGTCCCCAAACAGTGTCTAATTCATACAAAAATCCATTTTCATCAAAGGTATAAATCACATATCCATACGTGTCAGCTTGCGGATTAATGTTCCATGTTATCAGAACTTGATCCGTAACGGTATCGGCGCCAACGCTATAAACGATTGGGATGTTTGGGGTAATCATGTCTTCAAAATCGTCACCTGCAACATTGGACGTAAAGGTGCAAGTGTTTGTTTCTAATTCAACACGATAATTCAAAAATGCTTGACAAATATCAATCGTGTCTTTGTAATAGGGAGTTCCATAGGGTGCTGTTCCACGTAAAGTCCATGTGCCTGTTGGGTATTCACGATAGACTTTATAATTATTGCCATATCCCGGTAGTTGTGGTGTGTGGGGTTTGTTCCATTGTAAGACAGCCGTTCCATTTCCTGGATTGTTGACCGCTAAGCGAATATTTGAAATCGTGTCGGAGCTTTTTAGCACATTTCCATTACAGCCAGATCGGACTCCTACGTAAAAATCACGTTGATTGTTTACGCCTGTTAGTGTGTAGTTGTCCGTTGATAGAGAGTTGATTGTGGCAAGTAATCCATTTTGAACAGAATACAATTCGTACGCTACAAAAGAAGTGGAAGGGTCGTTTACTGTGTTCCATTTTATGGTCAAATCGCCGTTCGGAGCAGTTTCAATACACGTAATTTTAGTCGGAGGAATTACACCAGGATTAACAACATTGATCTTAACCGTGGCGTAAGTAACGCGAGGAACTTGACAATAATTATCTTGAACTTTGAAAACGAAGTTGTACGGAATCATATCACCGACAATTCCAAACTGATTCACTAGATGATTACAACCGGTTTGCCAATTGAAAGTAGCGGTTGCAGATGGAGATCCTGAAATTGGAAGCGGTGCGTTTAAAGTAGCGCAAGGAAGAATATCGCAACCATTTGGATTGGTAAAACCGATTCCAAAAATTGGGCCAGAAGCTGTCAAATAAACACTTTGTGGAGTATTGTTTTGAAGCAAATCCGAATCGTTCACCACTAAGTTAAAATTCACTAAGTCACCAGCAGTCACAGTGGTTTCAAAGGAATTACCTGGGAAAGGAGCTTGGATAATAGGAGCATTGTTCGCGGGATTACAAGGAGTAACCACCAATTGCATTTCTCTTTCAACTTCTGAAATTAACACCCCTTGACGAAAAGACTGAACAACGATTTTTACGACAAAGTTTCCGCTTGTAAAACTTTTAAATTTTAGTTCTCCAGTAACTGGATTTAAAGTTGCAGGTTCGTTTCCTGGATTTAAACTTGTTCCCGGTGTGGGGCTTTCAAAAGTAAATCCGGTTTCAAAAGGAATGGGGTTGGGAGTATTCGGTGGATCGTAATTGGCACTTGGGAAGTAATTGTAAGGAACTCCAAAAGAAAAATGCAAGGAATCTAAATTCGGGTCAATTGCATTCATGTTGTACTGGTAGGATGTACCTGAACAACTGACGAAATTGGGTTCTTGTAGAAAAGTAGGAGAGGAGTCAAGGCATGTTGAACCGTTACCTCCCGGAATGGCGTACATTTTCGCCGCTAACGTGATTCCATAGGCTGAAGGATTCACCAAATTCGTAATCGCTCCATTTCGAGAGAAATTTTCAAATGTAAAAATCCAACCTTGTGAAGGTGGAGTTCCGTTTAAGGTTATTGGAGCACTTCGATACCGTACGCGTTGAATAGCACCAATTCCGTTTCCTCCAGCTGCACCAACGCCACAATTCAAGGCAACTGGCCCCCCAGCTACTGGCGAACAGAAAGGTGAAATGTCATCGCGACCAACAAAAGGAAGGGTTATTGAAGTGACGGTTGGGTGATTCCAAACGCGTATTGATTCTGACATGGTGTTGACTTCAGCGCCGTTGCAATCGCGATAAAATATGAGTTCAAAAACAAAGCTATTTCCTCCGACGCAGGTGTAAGTGATTTCTCCTCCCATGGCATGTGAAGCACGGAGGTTTCCGTAACATAAAGAAAGGAATATCACTAACCAAATTCGCATACTAACGTAACGCATTTTTTGTAAATCTATTGAATAACGCCGATATCGAATTCACGTTGCTAACCTGCTGTTATAATCGATAAAGAATTCCAATGTAGATGCTTTCGGGCAATTTCGCGCAAATCTTCTGGAGAAACGCGATGTAGCTCTGACAAGAAATCGTTATAAAAATCCATTGAAAGACCAAAACGATCGACTTGTAAAAACAAATCCGTCATGGAATAGGGGCCATCCGCACTTTTTAAGCTTTGTCCTTCTAAATAATTACGCACGAGACCTAGTTCTTCTTCTGGAATCAATTCATCTTGAAGGCGTTGGAGTTCAAATTGAATTTCTTTAATTGCAGCATCTTTTACATCTTTTCCAACTTCTGTAGCAATTGCAAAAAATGCGGTATGTCGAAATTCAGAAAGATAAGAACCAATTCCATAAGTATATCCTTTGTCCTCTCGAATGTTTTTCATCAAACGGCTTCCGAAATAATCGCCAAGAATCGTGTTGAGAATGACAAATTGGTGGTAATCTGGATGCGTTTTATTGAAAAGTAGTTTACCAACTCGAATTGCAGTTTGAAGCGCTTTCTCACGTTCAATGTGTTTGTTTTCTGGTTTGTAAAAAAAGGTGTCTCTCAGCTGACGTGCTTCGTTTTTACTCCAGTTTTGAAAATCACTTAGAATGGAATTAGTGAAGGTCTCATCAAAATCTCCGACAACGACTATTTTAAACAAGCCGTTCAAATAATTAGATTTAAAAAACTCACGAATAGATTGACTTTCAACCTTTTCAAAATCAGCAAGTTCGCTTAAATTCCCGTATTCGGTGTTTTGAAAAAGCGTTCGTTGGAATTCACGTTGTACCAAGAAATTCATTTTTTCAAGGTTAACGAGGTGTTTTTGTTTGCGATCTGCAATTAATTCATTGATTTCATTGTCTGGGAAAACGGCATTTTCAACTACTTCTTTGAAAAATGAAAGTATTGCTGGCATTTGTGTTCGAAGTGCATAAAAACTAATAACTGCCGATTCGTGCGAATTGCTGATATCGAAAAAAGCTCCAAGCCCATCTAATTTTGCGTGGATTGCTGTGCTTGAAAGCTTATCGGTTCCAGAAAAGATTAAACCAGCACATAATGAAGCAATTAACGGGGCTCCTTTGGCACTTCCTGCATCGAAATAAAAGTCCACTCGAGCTGTTTCATTCTGAACTTTTCGGTTGACAATAAGGGTCTTGTCTTTTGCAAAAATTAATTTTTCAGGTGTTTGAAAATCAATCTTTTCTATTGTATGTAATTCAGGTGCTATACTACGATTCATCATTGTTGAATGGGTTTAACTTGTAATAAAGTACAGTTCTCTTTTCGTAAGATTTTCTTCCCAACTGTTGCTAAGTTTTCGGCTTGAATTGCCTCGTAAATCAGGCCTTCTTGATTGATTCCGTCAGCGTCACCAAGCAATTCAAAGTAACAAAGATTCATTGCGCGATTCAAAAGAGCCTGTTCCTGAAACTCTTTGGCAGTACGAAACTTAATTTTCAATTTTTGCATTTCCTCTGATGAAACTTCGTTTTCCAAAAATGTATTTAACGTTTCCCAAAGAGCGCTGTCGAATTGCTCGAAACTAATTCCATCGTTGAGTTTTCCAGAAATCATTAATAATCCTTCGTCCGTAGCACCAAGAATGTAAGCGTTAATCTCAGCAACTAACTGCAATTCTTTTTTCAAACGAACGTATAAAATTGACGATTTATCTCTTCCCAAAGCATCACTTAAAAGATCAGTAATGTAATAGTCCTCACTTTTTCGATCCGCCATTTTAAAGGCATAATAAAAGGCCGAAGCAGGAACATTGCGTTCAATTGTTTTAACCCTAAATTCATTTTGAGGCGGTTCCATTGGTAGAATGCGTTCAGGTTTTCTACCGCTAGGAATGGATTCAAAATACTTAGCAGTGAGTTCTTTAACGGTATCCAAATTAAAATTACCTGCAACACACAAAATGGCATTGGATGGATTGTAATATTTTGCAAAAAAGGATTTCACATCGTCCATTGTTGCTTCTTCAATGTGTCGAATTTCCTTGCCAATTGTTGCCCATTGATAAGGATGCTGTTGGTAAGCCATTGGACGCAATTCTAGCCAAACGTCGCCATAAGGTTGGTTCAAATAACGTTGTTTAAATTCCTCAATTACAACACTTCGTTGAACCTCCAAACTTTTTTCTGTAAACGCTAATGAAAGCATTCGATCACTTTCTAGCCAAAGTGCTGTTTCTAAATTGACCGCTGGAACAACATCGTAATAATTGGTGATGTCATTACTTGTGAAGGCGTTGTTTTCTCCTCCAGCTAATTGCAAGTGATAATCGAATTCTGGAATGTTTATCGACCCACCGAACATCAAGTGTTCAAATAGGTGTGCGAACCCTGTTTTATCGGGACTTTCGTCACGCGCCCCAACATCATAGAGCACATTGACCACCGCCATTGGTGTCGTTTCGTCTTTATGAAATATCACCTTAAGTCCGTTTGACAAGGTGAAACGGTCAAATTTTATCATTTAAAATTGAAATTTATCTGTGTTTTGTTCTGCTTTTGCATCGCGAAATTCAGTAATTATCTCAGCAACAATTTCAGCTGCTGGAAGCACCTCATTAATTAAGCCCGAAATTTGTCCGATTTCAAGTTCTCCTTCCACTAAATCGCCTTCAAACATTCCTTTTTTTGCTCTACCTCTTCCCAATAGCGTGTTGATTTCCTCCGAGGATTTTCCTTCGATATAAGCGGATTCAACTTTTTTGTAGAATTCATTTTTAATTAATCGGACTGGAGTTAATTCTTTTAACGTCAACATGGTATCACCTTCTTTAGCCGCGATTACAGCTTGTTTGAATGCCTCGTGAGCACTAGATTCCAATGATGCTACAAACCGACTTCCGATTTGAACGGCATCTGCTCCCAAGTTCATTGCTGCCAACATACCTCTTCCTGTTCCGATACCTCCGGCAGCAATTAAAGGAATCGACAGTTCTTTTTTAACCATGGGGATAAGGCAAAAAGTAGTTGTTTCGTCACGTCCATTATGTCCTCCAGCTTCAAACCCTTCGGCTACAACGGCATCCACACCAGCCTCTTGTGCTTTCAAAGCAAATTTCACACTTGAAACAACATGGACAACTTTAATACCATGGCTTTTAAGATGAGCAGTGTAGGTTTTCGGATTTCCCGCAGAAGTAAAAACAATTGGAACCTTGTGACGAATGATGGTAGAAATATGCTCTTCTATATTGGGATAAAGCATGGGCAAATTTACAGCAAATGGTTTAGAAGTAGCGGCTTTGCATTTTTGAATATGAGTATCGAGTACATCAGGATACATTGACCCTGAACCAATAATTCCAAGTCCGCCAGCATTAGAAACAGCTGCTGCCAATTCCCAACCAGAACACCAAATCATTCCAGCTTGAATTAACGGGTATTCAATGGAAAAAAGTTCACAAATTCGATTCATATTTTTTGAGTTGAATTCAGCCATTTTGCAACGATTTTTGGAAAGTTTAGGTCGTAAAAGTGGTGAATGTTAAAAAATCCTTAAATTAGTAAGTCAAATTTTGCAAAAATGATGCGAATTTATCTCTCCATTCTAACTTTTCTTTTCCTCCCTCAGTGGTTGAAAAGTCAACAACAATATGCTCCGAAGTTAATACATAGTCATGAGGAGCACAATCGTAAACTCACCGAAAATAAAGGACAATGGCCACAAGGAGTGTTGTTTTGTTCGGAAATGGACGGTGGGAAATTATGGGTGCAACAAAGAAAAATTGTTTATCACTTACAGGATTATTCCGCCATGCAAAAGTCGCATGCAGGATTAAATCCGAAGTTTAAGGACACAACAATACGCGAAACGGTTGTGCACTTAAATTTTGTAGGCTCAAAAGAGGTGAATCAAATTGAAAAGAAAAATCCAACAACCTACTATTTCAATTATTTTCTTGGAAACGATAAAAGTAAATGGGCATCGCAAGTTTATGGTTTTGAAGAGGTGATTTTAAAAGAATTTTATAATGGAATCGATTTGCGCTACAAAGGAGTAGGTGATGAATTGAAATATGAGTTTATCGTCAAACCGCAAGTAGATCCATCAATAATTTTATTGAATTATGCAGGACAGAAAAGTTTGAAATTGGATCGAAAAGGAAATTTACATATTGAGACAGATTTGGGGAAAATAATTGAAAATAATCCAATTGCATTTCAATCAATAAATGGCAAAAAAGCTGAGGTCTCTTGTAAATTTGTCTTAGAAGGGGACAATGTTAAATTTCAACTCGGTAAATACGATGAAACTCGTGAATTGGTTATAGATCCGACCTTAATTTTTGCCACTTACAATGGTGCTACTTCTGATAATTTTGGTATGACTGCAACTTATGGTCACGACGGTACAGCATATACAGGAGGTACCGTTTTTGGAAGAAATTATCCAATTCCTGATAACCAGACCTTTAATATCAATTCCAATTTCACAGTGAATGCTGGTAGTTATGGAATTACTGATGTTTTTATTTCAAAATATAATCCGACAGGAACACAAATGTTATGGAGTACATTTATTGGTGGAGGTAACAACACTTCTGGTACAGAAACGGTACATAGTATGATTTGTGATTTAAATGATAATCTTTATTTCTTCGGAACAACATCAAGTAGCACTTTCCCCACTACAACAGGAGCTTATGATGTTACTTTCAATGGAGGAAATACGGGAGTTACGGCAAATTTTTATTTCAACGGTGTTTATTTTCAGAATTTAGGTACCGATATTTATGTAGCTAAATTGAGCGCAAATGGACATACTTTAATGGGGTCTACGTTTGTTGGTGGTTCAGAAAATGATGGGATCAGCTATACAACGGCATCTCTTCCATATAATAGCGTCAATTCATATAGCGGTTTACAATCCAACTACGGTGACCAATTTCGAGGAGAGATAATGCTGGATGCCAACAATAATATATTGGTTGCTTCTTCCACTCGATCTACCAATTTCCCGATGGTAAGTCCTATGCAAGCTACAAATGGAGGTGGTCAAGATGGAGTTATTTTCAAGTTAGCTGCTAATTTTTCTTCCTTACTTTTTTCCAGTTATTACGGAGGCTCTGCCGATGATGCCTGTTACTCTGTTAAGGTCGATGAATTTGATAATGTGATTTTTGCTGGAGGAACACGATCATCAAACTTAATTGCAACCGCGGGTGGTTATCAAAATACTTTCCAAGGAGGAACAACAGATGGATTTGTGGTAAAAATGCCTGGAAATGGATCGACTATCACACAAGCGAGTTATATTGGTAGAAACAATTACGATCAAGTTTTCTTTGTTGAAGTGGATAAGAACAATGATATCTATTTACTTGGTCAATCTGCTGGAGGAACATTTCCTGTTGTTAATGCGGCTTATTCGAATGGTTCAAGTAGTAATTTTATTATCAAGTTGAATCCAACCTTAACAACCAATTTAGCTTCAACACGATTTGGGAATGGATCTACTTCTATCAATATTTCTCCTGCGGCCTTTTTGGTTGACATTTGTGGAAATATTTACGTTTCAGGTTGGGGCGCCAACATCTTGCAGTCAACACCATTGAATGGAATGCCGGTTACGCCAAACGCTTTCAGAACAACACCACCAAATGGTTTTGATTTCTATTTGTTGGTAATAAAAACCAATTTCTCAGGAATATTGTACGGAACCTACATAGGAGGAAATCAGGCGCAAGAACATGTTGATGGAGGAACGTCACGTTTTGACAAAAACGGAATAGTTTACCAGTCGGTCTGTGCTGGATGTGGCGCACATAGTGATTTCCCGACAACAGGAAATTCAGGCACTCAACCGGCGTGGTCTGCAACGAATAATAGTAATAACTGTAATAATGTCGTGTTTAAGTTTGACACAGAATTGATTCCTGAGGCACAGTTTACATCAAGTGCGACAACAGGTTGCCGGAACTTTACTGTTAATTTTCAGAATTCATCTTCTTTGTCCGATTCATATTTATGGGATTTTGGTAATGGAAATATCGATTCAACTACGTATAGTCCAACGCTTACATACACTGTTCCAGGTGTTTATAATGTTAATTTATACGTACGTGATAGCGTTTGCGATTTGATAGATACGGCTTTAATTACCATCACTGTATTGGACTCAATAACCCTGAATTTGCCTGATACTTTGAAATTGTGTAATTCTAATCCATATTTATTAACAGCGAATACAAATGGGACAGCAAATACCTTTACCTGGTCAGCTAATTCTAACTTATCCAATCCACTAAACAGTCCTAGTTCTCCATCAATAACAGTTGTACCTCCAAACGCTTGGTATTATGTACAAGCTGGAAATGGTTATTGCAACAAAAAAGATTCAGTCTTTGTAGAGTTTGATTCTCCTCCTGTCGCCCAGTTTTCACTTAGTAATGCTTCTGGTTGCCAACCACTCACCGTCACCTTTACCAATACTTCCGTTCAAACAGAATTTTGGGAATGGAATTTCGGGAATGGAACGACGAATTCAACGGATAACACAGTGAGCGTAACTTATACAAATCCAGGCACTTACACAGTTTCTCTATTGATTACTGATACCGATTGTCAAGTGACTGATACGGAAAGTGCTACAATTGTTGTGACTCCAACGTTTGAAGTTAATTTGGTGGATACAGTTGCCTTGTGTACCTCTGTGCCAATAACCTTCAATCCTACATTTACTGGAAATCCTAGTTCGTTTGTTTGGTCAACAAATTCCTCTTTTTCTGACACCTTAAATACAAACTTAACCGTTTCTTCATTAACTGTTAATGATCCAGTTACTGGGTATTATTACCTATTTGCTTCGAACGGCGATTGCCATAATGTGGATAGTGTTTTTGTGAATTTTGTCAGTGCTAACCTTACTTTGACGGGAACCCCGAATCTTTGTATTGGAAACTCAACAGTTATTTCAGCTTTAAATAGTAATCCAGATGTTATTTTCACGTACAATTGGACACCGAGCTCTATAATTGTGGGAAGCAGTACTTCATCAAGTGTTACTGTGAATCCTACATTTTCGCAGTATTTGTATCTCAATGCAACATCTGCCAATGGATGTAATTTTTCCGATTCAATTTTCATTTTGGTTTCCAATTTTGATGCAAGTTCTGTCGTTGCAAGTGCTTCACAGACAATAGTTTTACCAAATACGACGGTGAATCTGTCAGGAAACCCCTCTGGATTGGTATCCTATTCTTGGACACCAGTAACTGGGCTTGGTACACCAAATGAGCAGAATACAACCGCATTGATGAATGAAACCACAACATTTACTTTAACTGTTTCCGATGGAATTTGTAGTGCTTCAGACACCGTTTTAGTTCGTGTTTATCAGATTATTTGCGATGATCCGTATGTCTTTATTCCAAACGCCTTCACTCCGAATGGAGATACACATAATGACGTACTTTATGTTCGTGGAATTTGGATTGAAAAAATGATTTTTAGAATTTTTGACCGTTGGGGGGAAATGGTTTTTGAAAGCACCGACATTACTAAAGGTTGGGATGGAACTTTCAGGGGCAAACAATTGGATCCAGATGTTTATGATTATTATTTGGATGTCACCTGTATAGGAGGTTTGCAATCGATTACAAAAGGAAACGTAACATTAATGAAATAAATAATGAAAAAGGTAATTACATCAAAATCAGAGAAGTTTTTAGAGAATTATTTAAATAACGCAAGTCCTACAGGTTTTGAATCAGAAGGTCAGAAAATGTGGTTGGATTACATCCGTCCATATATAGATGAGTACTTCGTGGATAATTACGGTTCAGTTGCTGGAATAATCAATCCAGGTCAAGAATATAAGGTGGTAATTGAAGCACACGCAGACGAAATTAGTTGGTTTGTTCATTACATTACGAAGGACGGTTTTATTTATTTGAAAAGAAATGGTGGTTCCGATCATATGATTGCACCTTCGAAAAGAGTGAACATTCATACTGAAAAAGGAATAGTTAAAGCAGTATTTGGATGGCCTGCAATTCACATGCGACATACGAAAGAAGAAACTCCAAGTATGAAAAATATCTTTTTAGACTGTGGATGCGCATCAAAGGAAGAGGTGGAAGCATTGGGTGTTTATGTTGGATGCGTAGCGACCTTTGAGGACGAGTTCATGATTTTGAATAAAAACAAGTATGTAGGTCGGGCACTTGATAATCGAGTAGGTGGGTTCATGATTGCGGAGGTTGCTCGCTTGCTTTCTGACAACAAAGTGAAGTTACCCTTTAGTCTTTACATTGTAAATGCAGTTCAGGAAGAAATCGGATTACGCGGTGCAGAAATGATTGCGCATAGAATAAAGCCAAATGTTGCTTTAATTACTGATGTTTGTCACGACACAGGAACACCGATGGTGGATAAAATTGAGAATGGTGACCAGCAATCTGGGAAAGGTCCGGTTTTAACCTATGGTCCAGCAGTTCAAAATAATTTCTTACGTCAGATAATCAAGACAGCTGAAAAGAATAAAATTCCTTTCCAACGAGCAGCAGTTTCACGTTCAACAGGAACTGATACAGATGCATTTGCCTATTCTAATGAAGGGGTTACAAGTGCATTGATTTCTTTACCTCTAAGATACATGCATACAACTGTAGAAATGGTTCAAAAAGAGGATGTTGAAAATTGCATTCGCTTAATTTTTGAAACCTTGAAAACGATCAAAGATGGTCAAGATTTCAGGTATCTTAAATAAATTTATCTCATATTTTTTAACGGGAATATCTCTGTTCTTTTTCTCTTGTGAGAAAGATAAAACGGTCTTTCCAGCGGAAGTTTATGACATCATGCAGTTGGATTTTGATACCAATCGAGTTGTAAGTTCTATTAATGCGTTCATCAATCATCCCTCAGGTTGCGGATTGATTCCTTTTCCCTCTGATTCTTTGGATATTGATTCGCTTGATTTGAATAATGACCTTATAAAAGATAGTTACATCAGTGCTAAAAGTTGGTATCAATTTGTGAGTGCTAGTTATCCTTGTGTAAATTATTGCCACAGTGTCATAATTACAGCAAATCAAGGTGATATTCAATTCACTAAAAATGGAACTTACAATCAAGTGGAAACATTGATATTGAACGAAGTTATTGATTCAACAAAAGATTGGTCCAATAGTGTTGCTTTTGCTTTGTTTGTTCCAAACGCACCTTTTACATGCAGTTATAACGGTACACATTATGTTGGCTATCGGGTAGTAAACGGTGCTGGATACCAATACGGTTGGCTCAAAGTGAAATCCATAAATAATGGTATTTCGTTAATTGATGGAGCGCTAAATCGGACGATTGATATGGGGATTCCAGCTGGAAAAAAGGTAAACTAGGTTTGATTTTTTTTTCAAAAACTAAACCAAACTAATCAACATGTCCTCAATTCGTATTTCGTCACCTTTTATCAATTTTGCCCTTCTGCGTGTTTCTATCATTCCATTACGAATAACTAAACCTGAATCTACGATCTGCTTTGCGTGACCACCCGTTTCGGCAATACCAAGTGCTTTCAGCAGCCCTAAAAGTTCGATGAAGTCACCTTCAATTTCAAATGTTTCCGTCATATTATTTTCCTTTAATATTCATTACTTTCAATGTATTAATCATCGATATGAGCTCAATTGTTACAACGTCACATTTTAAAATCCAAATCTCAGATTAAAATCTATTCTTTTCAGTTTCAGAGGTCTTCAACACTTGTTGTTTCCTTAACAAATACATCAATATCCTCTAAAACAAATTCGACACTTGCAAAACTAGTTGAACAATTCCAGCAAGTCAAGTTTTTAGGTTTGAAAACAAAAAAAACCGACTGCAATCCCTCACAGCCGGTTCAACCCTTAAACCTGTTACTCAGTTATAAAAATTGAGCAACAAAACGATTATATTCTTGTCTTAGGTTGGCAAAATTACTTTCAAACGTACGCATTGAAGCTTCTTCATTTTTGTCCACTTCAATTTGTATTTCATTGGAAATTGAACCTGCTAAACTTGCCAAAGACAATTGGTGGTCATTAATTTTGATTTCATTTATCAATAATTCAATCTGAGCGCGATAATCGATGAATTTCCGAAAAAATAAGTCCACATCATCCATTTGTTTGGTGCCAATCTTTTTGTTTGCTATTTCTATTAACTGTTCCTTCAAAATGGCTAATTCTTCCTTGTAGAAAGCTAATCGACTTAACCAATCTTGAAAACATTGGTGTTTGTCATAAATAAATGCTTTCTTAATCATCTGTGAATTTTATACAAATTTCGGAAATTAGGTTGTTTTGAGACATGATGAAAGTCATTTTTTCAGTTGATATAAATCAAATAGCTTATTGAAAATCAATAGAGAAAATGTGATTTTTTCATGCTTTAATTAAAAGTTAGATTCATTAACTAAAATTTTTAAAGCAAATCGACTTTCTTTTTGTTAACCCAATATTTTGATTATATTAGTCTTTCTTTAAAAAATTTTAACTTCGAAAATTATACTTATTTTAGTCGAGCAAAACTAAACTTCAACTAATCGTTTTAAACAATTATGCGACTTAAATACGTAACAATAATGAGTGTTTTTTTATTTGTTTTTACAAATAAGAATTTTGCTCAAAACATTAACTATCAGGTTAAAGTGATAGAGTTAATGGCCCAAGCCGATAACAATGATGGTGGAGGTGTTTCTGGTTCCCAAGATCCAAATTGGTTCATTTGGGTCAAAGATAATGGCTCAACACCTTCTGCACTAACGAACTGGCAAGCCTCTGGTTGTATGAGTGCAACAACGACATTTGGCGTTTGGTGGACAGGAAATCCTTCGGGTGGTGGACTTTCTCCAATTCCGAACAATTGGTTGAATATTACCAACTCAAATGCTACAACTTTAATTACTGAGATGGAAGGTTGGGAAGAAGATTGTAACCCAACATGTAGTTACAACCCAAATCCATCAATTTTTAGTGCATGTGTAGGAAATGGTGATGACGCGAGGGATAATCGTGCCACTTCTGGAAATATTGTTTTCACAAACGATCCTCCATGTACTTGGACAACTTATATTATTCAAAACAATCGTTATTACGCAAAACTTCAGATTTATTGGGAGTATGTAACACCAATTTCTGGAGGTGTTGTTGCTGGAAATCAAACGATTTGCACTGGTGGTGATCCGAGTGCTTTTACATCGACATCGGCTGCTAATCCTTCCCATCCTTCTTTTACTTACCAATGGCAACAGGACATAGGTTGCACTGGAAGTTTTGTCGACATCGTGGGTGCTGTTAATGCTACCTATGACGCACCTGCTGGAATTGTTCAATCTATTTGTTACCGAAGAGCTGTTTTGACTGCATGTGGAACTTATTATTCAAATGCTATTACTGTAACGGTTGAACCACCTTCTTCTGATCCATCGGGAGCAAATGCCTCTCAAACTACAGTGTGTAACGGCCAATCAACAACATTATCCATTTCTGGAGGTACTTTAGGAACAGGTGCGCAATATGTTTGGTATGAAAATGGTTGCGGTTCAGGAACTTCAATAGGCAATGGTGCCTCTCTTTCTGTCTCCCCAACAACCTCAACACAGTATTTTGCACGAATCGAAAGTGGTTGTTATCAGGGTTCTTGTGTCAGTGTTTCTGTCACTGTTAATCAAGCATCAACAGCTGCTACAGGAATAGTCCCATCGACCACCCAAGCATGTCCGGGTGATAATGTGACTTTATCAGTGCAAGGTGGAAATTTAGCAGCAGGAAATACTTGGAATTGGTATGCTTTTTCTTGCGGCGGACAGAGTGTTGGTAGTGGAAGTATTATTAGTGTAAGTCCTACTTCGACGACAACTTATTATGTTCGAGCTGAAGGACCATGTGGAAATACGGCTTGTGTTTCGGTAACTATCAATGTTGGCGCATCATCTGCCATACCATCTTCAATAAACGTGAGTGCGGATAATATTTGTCCTGGAGTATCTTCTACCTTAACACAAGTTGGTGGTTCTCTTCAAAACAACGATGTATGGGTTTGGTACACGGGTGCGTGTGGAGCGGTTCCAGTTGGAGTAGGAAATGCAATTACAGTTTCGCCTAATGCCACCACAACGTATTATGTTCGCGCAGTAGGTGATTGTGGTGCTACTTTGTGTAAAGAAGTAACTTTGAACGTGCAAAATGGTTCAATTTCTCCAACTTCAATTTCTACTACTAACAATAACTTCTGTAAAGGTGGAAATGCCACATTAACAGTTGAAGGTGGTTCTTTAGTGAATGGAGCAACATGGAATTGGTATGAAAGTTCATGTGGTGGTCAATCAATCGGAACTGGAAACTCTATAATAGTTAGTCCAACTTCAAGTAATACATTCTTTGTACGTGGAGAAGGTGGGACTTGTGGAAATACTCAATGCGCTTCAATATTTATAAATGTTCAAAATTCGTATGCTTACATTGTTCCTTTTGATACACTTTGCGGATTAAAACCTCCTTTTCAATTAACTGGTGGACTACCAGCGGGAGGAACTTATAGTGGAACAGGAATTACAAACAATATGTTTTATACTAGTCAAGCAGGATATGGGACAAGTAAAGTTTATTATTCTGTTACTGGCGATAATGGATGTGTTGCTACCGATAGTACTTTAATCACAGTCGTTCCAAGTTCAGTAACTGGGACGGCTCAAGTAAATGTTTTGGAATGTAGCGAGGGTGGAGTAAGTATAAAGGTAAACCCACAAGGGAGTTTGACAGGTGATTATACTTTTACATGGAATACAGGTCAAATTGCTAATCCATTGAAAAACGTTCCTCAAGGAACCTATTCCGTGACTATTGGGGATGGTTCAGGCTGTACCTTTTACATTGATAATTTAGTTGTGACTGAGACGATAATATGTTTGGATATTCCCAATACATTCACACCAAATGCCGATGGAAACAACGATAAATGGAGAGTTGATGCTACTAACGCTGGAGGAATAAAGGAACTGAAAGTATTTTCAAAATGGGGGCAAGTTGTATATGAACAGAATGAGGTTGATAGTTTCGAATGGGATGGGACATATAAAAGCAATCCACTACCACCAGGCACGTACTATTTCGTCATGGAAATTAATAATCCTGACTACGGAAAACAAACAGGTCCAATTACAATAGTACGTTAATTTTAATAGAAATTTATCATGAAAAAGATTATAGCTTTCGTATTTGGCTTGGCAACATTTTCGGTTAATGCACAACAAATTGCCCTTTCCAGCCAGTACATGTTGAACGATATGTCTGTGAATCCTGCTGTTGTTGGTTTGAAAGGACATACTACATTGGGCGCTTCGTTTCGTCGTCAGTGGGCAGGAATAGATCAAGCTCCAGTAACCCAAACTGTATGGGGACAAGGGAATTTGAAATATAATTTTGGTGTTGGTGGTGTAATATACAACGATGCCACAGGTCCAACTCGTCGCACAGGAATAAGTCCAACGCTTTCTTACAAAGTTAAATTGAATGAAGAGTATGCACTTTCTTTTGGTGTAGGTGTTTCATTAACGCAGTTTTCATTTGATAAGGATAGAATTAGAACCGAGAATCCAAATGATTATGCAGTGGATTACAATACAAATAATCGTTTTATTCCCGATGCTAATGCTGGTTTAGTGTTGACATCAAGAAATCTTTTCGTGGGAATTTCATCTTGGCATTTGATTCAATCAAGAAAGGATTTGTTTGACATTGAGGACAATGTAGTTAACCGAATGGAACGAACCTACTATTTGATGGCAGGTTATACAATTGAGGCAGGCGACAAATTGGAAATTACACCAAGTACGATTTTCAGAATGATGGGTAATGCACCGTTCACCTTTGACGTCAACACCTCCTTCACTTATGATAAAACCTATTGGGGAGGATTGTCTTATCGATTTAAGGATGCAGTAGCCTTAATGGCAGGTATTCGTGTTGGTCCAATGAAAATTGGTTATTCATACGATATTTCAGTAGGTGGTTTATCCAATTACAATTCAGGAACTCATGAAGTTTTCCTTGGAGTAGATATTACAGGGGGACGTAAAAGTTCTTGGAAACGTAGAAATCGTGTTTATTCAACATTCTCCAACTTTTAAAAACTGCTTATGTTCAGGTACTTTACCTTGATTGCATTTTTTACCGTCTTTTCAAGTTGGTCACAGCAACGTGCACTAGAAGAGTTGTTTGAGAATTTTGAATTTCGAAAATATATCGAATTGTCAACTCAATCTTCTGATTCTAAAGTTGATTTCTTGAAATTGGCACAATCCTATTATTATATTGGCGATTTTCAGCATGCAGTTGAAGAGTTTTCAAAAGTTGATTTGAACGATGATAAAATTGATCCTATTAACTTATTATACTTTGCAGAGGCATTAAAAAACTCGAAACGATATGTTGAGGGTTTGAAACAGGTTAACGCTTATTTAACTGAATTTCCAAAAGATAAAAATGCTCTTTATTTAAAGAAATCCATTGAATTTTCCAAAAATAATAAGGGCTACGCTACAGATGAAAGCATACAGATAGAACAAGTTACAGCAATTAACAACGCCGCTGCTCAATATCAGCCAATGTTGTGGAATAACGAATTATATTTTATTGGCGAGAAAACAAATTCTGTTTTGAAACAGGCTAAAGTCGATTTTTCTAAAGATGTAACAGGATTGGCTTATGGTTTTGAAGTCCGACCACAAACTGCATTTTTCAAGTCAGGAGAAAATAGTGCGATTATTTACGAATCTCCAAAGTTTAATGTGTTGGGTGCTTGTCGTGATGAAATTAACAAAGGTTGGATTTTAACTTTAACAGAAAGAAAAAAATCATGGTCAAACCTAGAAGCAGAAAATACGCGACTCTATTTTTGGAATGGACAGAAAGAACAAAAAATCAAGTTGAAAGGAATAAAATCCCACATGAGTGTTGGTCAAGCCACATTGAACTCGAAAGGAGATTTTATGGTTTTCGTTATCGACAACGGAACGAATAAAGGTGACTTATATTTTGCTGAAAAAAAGAATGAAAAATGGTCTAAACCTCAATCTTTAGGCATAGAAATAAATACAAATCGCGAAGAAATGAGTCCTGCCATTGTTGGTGATTCACTTCTGTTTTTTTCCTCAAATGGTCGCGACGGAATCGGTGGACATGACATTTTTAAAGTCACCTTAAAAGAAAATCGGATTCAAGGTAAACCCGAGATGCTTTCATTTCCAGTTAATTCATTTTCAGATGACTATGGTTATTGTCCGAAATCAATCGACGAGGTGTATTTCGTGTCAGAACGTTTGGAAAGCATGGGAGATGCTGATATTTTTAAAGTTCAGAAAAGAATTCCATGGCGGTTGATGGTAAAGGTAAACATTCCAAATTCCAACATTAAAAGTGGTGGCAAAGCAGAATGTTTTGCAAATGGAGAAAGCATTAAAATTGATAAAAAGTCTGATAGAGATTACTTGGTTGAAGCTATACCTTCTGGGTCATTAGTTAAATTCATGATACGTGTTATGGACACAACTATTACTAAAACCATGAATTTGCCATCTGGTCGAGGCCGGGATACACTGCTCACCATTGATTTACCTTCTGTCAAAGAACGCATCCAAGAGAAGATAACAGATATTGTGGAAAAAGGCTTTGTTAAGGAAATTGAAAGACAAAAGGCTGATTTGAAGTCAGTTTATTTTGCGTTTGATAAGTTCAATGTATCTTTAGCTGAACAAGAAAAATTGAAACTTTTAATACAAGAGTTAAAAGCACAACCGAATGCAATTGTCGTCGTTAAAACTTTCGCTGATAATAGGGGAGACGCTCTTTATAATTTAGAACTTACAGCAAAACGCGCAAAAGAAATATACAATTATCTGATTAAGAATGGAGTTGACAAAAAACGCATCCGATTACAAGCTCTTGGTATTGCTGAATACGAAGAAAATTGTTCTGGAAATTGCGACGACGCTATCCATTCCAAATACAGAAAAGCAGAATTTGAAATACGATAGGTATGACAAAACTAAATTTTGGAAAGAAAGGGCTTAGTCTCTTTCTTTTTGTTTTTATACTCGGGGCCAATTTTTTTGGTCAAACATTAATTAATGCAAATGTTAGAATTGACGGATTTCGACACAATTACGATTGTGGAAGTGATGCGGGAGGAATCAATAGCCAACCTGATCCACGATATAAAGTATGGTTAGGGTACAATTCAGGAAATTTCACACAGATTAACGTAAATCAGGGATTATTTCCGGGATGTTCGAATACTTACGGCGCCGATGCGGTAAATTGCTCTTTTTGGAATCCAGGAATAATTAATGCAATTACATTTCAAGCTCTACCGATGACCTCCATTAATGTTGATCTGGAGAGTTGGGAAGAGGATGGATGCGGTAGCAACTGTGATGGAACCTCCTGTACGTTTAATAGTGATGATGTCCGTTGTGGAAGAACAAGAATTGGTGATATTAATTTCTGGAACAATGCGCCTTGTGCCTCTTCTACCTACACAGGACAATATACGAGTGGAAGCTTTTTATCAATGTTTGGAAGGTGTAGTGATAACAATGGGGGAGGATATGGGATCGATAAATTATATATCGATTGGAGTTTTGCTTCTTCTCCAACTATAACCAGCGAACCTTTTCCTTACGATCGTACTTTATGTCCCGGTCAGCCTACAACGTTAACTGTTGCAGTCAATTCATGGAACGGTTGGTCTTTAGGTCGCTTAGTGCAATGGCAAGTAAGTTCTAATACTGATTGTGCAACCCCAGGTACTTGGACAAATATTTCAGGTGCGACATCCTTAAGTTACACGCCTCCTCAAACTACAGGAACACGTCTGTATCGTTGCGTGATTTCCAGTCATTGTACGGATATAAATTTGCAACAAGTTGTTAGCCAATGTGTTCGCGTGACTTATCATCCTTACGCGGCGCCAATAATTTCTATGGCTTGTAACACCACGACAGTTCCTAATGTTCCAATTCAGTTTTGTTCAACATTACCTCCAGACGCAGGTGCAATCGTCAATGCAGCTGGTTATACATGGACGGTTACTCCATCTTCAGGTGTGACAATTTCTACACCAACACAGTCTTGTACGGATATTACCTTTGCTAATTCAGGATCATACACAATTTCCTTAACATACAACGACGCATGTCCTGACGCGAACGCAACTGCAACCTGCAACACGGTTGTTTCTCCTCCGGCTTGCGATTTAATTTATGTGGACGCAACAGCAGGAAATAATGCTAATCTTGGTTTCGATAATGCTCCGGTGGCGAATTTATGGCGTGCCATGCAATTAGTTGGCGGAGGGAGAACGAATATCCGAATTACAGGTGGAACCTACACTGAACCAAATGTTATAACGCTTCAAAACAACGTAGTAATTGATGGTTCATGGAAAAACACAGGTGGAGTTTGGACAAAAGAAAGTAACCAAACAACAACCTTAAATTTTAGTGGAGAGGAAACTTTATCAGCATCGGTAACCCACAAAGTTGGAATTAAAGCCAATGGAGTTTCTGGTTGGAGATTACAAGATTTAGTAATTAACACGAATAATGCATCAGGAACAGCAACCGATGGCAGAGGAAAATCAAATTATGGTGTTCTCATTGCCAATTGTTCGAATTATTACATTACCCGATGTGCAATTAATGTTGGAACTGCAACGAACGGATCGAATGGGACGAATGGGGCTAATGGAACGGCGGGGTCTCAAGGAGCAACAGGTTTATTAGGGCATTGTGATAATAACACTACGAATCGAATTGGTGGTATTGGAGCCACAGCTAATGGAACAGGAACGCGTCAAGGTGGTGCAGGCGGAAATGGGGGAAGAGGTTCCGATTATGATAATAGTAATAATACTGCCGGTTTAAATGGAGCAGCTGGTGGTGGTGGAGCGGCTGCAGGAGCTGGTTTTGGCGCTGCTGGCGCAAATGGTGGTGGTGGCACAGATTCTAATCGAGATGGTCGAAAAGGAGGTGATGGAGCAAATGGAACAAACGGAGCGAATGCTTCTGTTGTGGCAGATGTTACCAATACAACTTTTGGTGCTTTTTGGACACCAAATGGAGCAGCAGCAAGTGGAGTAGATGGCGGTGGAGGTGCTGGTGGTCAAGGTGGAGGCGGCGGCGGTCGGCAGTCTTGTTTTTTTTGTGATGATGGCGGTGGTTCAGGCGGCGGCGGTGGCGGTTCAGGTGGTCAAGGTGGTGCTGCTGGAACTGGTGGAATGGGAGGTGGTGGGTCTTTTGGGATTTATCGTTTCAATTCCAATACGGGAGCTTCTATTCAAGATATAACTATCACGGCACCAGGAATTATTCCTTCTGGAGGAGCTGGAGGAGCTGGAGGAACGGGTGCAGCCGGAGGAGCTGGTGGTTGTGGAGCTGGTGGAAATAACACTTCAACAACGAGTGGAGGATCCCTGGGAAGTAATGGTGGACTGTGTTCGACTGGTCGAGTTTGTGGAAATTCTGAAGTTGGTGCAGGTGGTCAAGGAGGCAGAGGAGGAAATGGAGGAAATGGAGGGAATGGACAACCTGGAGCTAATGGGTATGTTGCATATATGGTTACTGACGGAACCTTTACCAATCCATCAACCTCAATACCAAATCCAACAACGATTTCCCTCTTTTACCCAAACAACGGAAAAGCATGCAATAATTCAGAAGTTCTTCTGACAAACACGAGTCCTTCTACATGGACATTAACTGGTTCAACGCTTTTGAATAATGTTGGAATTTCTAGTAGTTCCTACACCTACAATTCGAATCCAATTATGGTTTATTATTCCAACTCAGGTTTATATAATGTCACCACAAATGGTGGAACCTATCTAAATTGGATTAATATAATTGATAACACACGTCCAGCCAACATGGCTTTCAATATCCCTAGCACAACCATTTGTTCGGGACAAAGTTTCTCGATAGATGCACCAACTTGGGGGACAGAATTAGAATGGGATTGGGTTTTTTACCAAAATAACATCAATTCACCAATTGCTACATCAACGAGTCAAACAGCGAATTTTACGGCACCTACAGTAACTTCGACTACAACTTATACCATTCGATACCGTGTTCGTGAATCATGTTGTGGTTGGAGCAAGGGCTATTATACTAATATTACCGTAGTTCCAGTTTCAACTCCTGTTGTAAATGCAACAAATTCGGTTATTTGTGCTGGTGAATCAGTGACGCTTTCCACGTCAGGAGGTGGTACTTATCTTTGGAATACAGGAGAAACTACTTCTTCAATTTCCGTGAATACTCCCGGGAACTATAGTGTTACGGTTGTAGATCCAAATGGATGTACCGCAACATCTGCTACAACAAATGTGACTTTAAATGTTCCAGTAACCCCAACGGTTAGTAGTGTATCGGGTAACAACGTGATTTGTCCGCCAGCATCTGTTACTTTACAAGTCTCTGGAAGTGCGGCAACTTACTTGTGGAATACGGGAGCAACAACTTCCACAATTACTGTTTCTCAAGGAGGTGTTTACGATGTCTCAATTGTAGACTTAAATGGTTGTGATGCACAATCTTCTACTTTTACCGTCTATGATTTAACTGCCAATATAACAACAAGTGGTCCTGCAGATATTTGTCAAGGTGATGTGTTAAATCTTACCGTTTCTTCGCCATATCTGGATCCAACTGCAACTTTCGTTTGGTATTTTAATGGTTCAGTAATACCAGGAGAGACTACCAACAGTTATAATGCTACACAAACTGGTTCCTATTATGCGGTTGTTTCAAATGCAACTTGTTCACAACAATCCATTAGCATTCAGGTAAATGTTTACACATCAACAGTTACAAGTACGAATAATGCCACAACACTCTGTCCTGGTAGTTCACTATTATTGACTGCATCAAGCGGTACGAGTTATCAATGGTATTTGAATGGAAATCCAATTTCCAATGCCACTTCACAGACTTATTCTGCAACACAAGGAGGGACTTACTATGTCACTTCAAGCAATGGAACCTGTACATCAACATCAGACAACTTTGTAATCACCGAAATCATTCCAACAGTAACCAGTGCAGGAGGAGCAACGACTTTGTGTCCAGGTTCGACATTGGTATTGACTTCCTCAACCGGAGTAAGTTACCAATGGAATTTAAATGGAACTCCTATTGCCGGTGCAACGAACCAAACTTATTCAGTTACAGCAGGTGGCTCATATACCGTAACTGTCAATGATGGTGCTTGTTCCTCAACATCTATTGCATTTGTTATTACTGAAATTATACCGACGATAACTTCAGCCGGTGGAGCAACTACACTTTGTCCCGGCTCAACATTGGTTTTGACCTCCTCACCTGGAGTTAGTTACCAATGGAATTTGAACGGAACTCCAA
>JBDKEM010000057.1:0-219238 GCA_039795265.1 Bacteroidota bacterium
GTCTTTACAAAACTGTGGACAAGGAAATTTAAGAATGGACCTTTTGAAACTCTAATGAGAAAAGTATCAGAGTGAAAAGAAGAACAGCACATAACACGGGTTTGGCAAAAGTGGCGGTTCAGTGCTACGCAGACACATTTGTGGCTAATCAAATATTGGTTCTCCGCTTCAATATTTGTGCTGTAAATCGCCACCTTCGCCAAGCCCCAAACCGTTATAAGCCATTAAAAAACTCGACAGCTTGAAACTCTTGCACAAACTCACGAATAAGTTTGCCATCTTTCCACACTTGTATGCCACCGTAAAAAGTCAATCTCATTTCTTTACCAGTAACACCACATCTTGCAAACAAAACAGTTTCTTCAACTCTGTGTTTGTGCAAGTCTTTTACTTCTAATTGTAATTCTTTTAATTTACTCATTGTTTTAAAAATTAACGGCTTATAACAGTACCTATGCAAAAGCAGGGGTTCTGTGGTAGCCAAAAGTTTGTGCATCCTTAGATAGTTTAGTGCGAATTGACAGGTAAGGTGCATTTAAACCCTGCCTTCACATAGCTTCGGAACGTTATGGGGCAGTTTAAAAACAGACAACGACAATGAGAAAACCAATTAAAATAGGACAGAAAGAATATAAATTCAAAAAAGATGCAATTACGCATTACCGAACTATTTTAAACTCTTACGACTTTGGACAATCTCTAAATGATTCTGATTATGATGACCTCATTGACTTATTGGATTATGATTATCTCAATTATTTGGCTGAACTTGAAACTACTGAAAACAGTGTAGAAGAAGAATTAAATGACGTAATAGAAATAAACAAAAATGAAGAAGAAGCCGAATTGACAATTGAAGACATAAAAGTCGCACGAGTTCAATTTAATACGAAATGCTTTGAAATTTTTTATAGCGACCAGTCAAGTGCGTATATATCATATCTGATGATTATAAACAACACAAAATATACGCCTGAAAAGTTATTCAACGTTGCTTGTAGAAACTCAATTCATAATGATATCAAAGCTGTAAAGCAGGAGTATTTTGACCAAAATTCAATCAAAGGACAAGTTAAATGTCAAGAAACTGGAATACTATCAAAATGGACTGAATTAGCCGTTGACCATAGACAACCAAACACATTTTCGGTTATAGTTGACAGGTTCAAAGAAGTAAATAGAGTTGAATTGGATTTGATTGAATATACTTCAAACGACCAAAATCATATAATTTTTAAAGACGAAACTTGGACAGAACAATTCAGAAAGTATCATATGGAAAAAGCAAGTTTGCGAATAGTACGAACAGAATGTAATTCAAGCAGAACAGGGTTAGCGAGAATTAAACGAACATCAAAAGACTTGACCATAAAGGGAAAACCGACCCCATAACAGGCGTTTGGCAAAAAAGCGGGTTCAGTGGTTAATTGAACATTCTACCTCGTATCAAATTTTGTGCTGGATTGACAGTTTAGTGCTTCGAAATCCGCTTCTTCGCCAAGCGCCAAACCGTTATGGGAAAGGCTATTTAAGCAGACGATAAAAAACAAAAAAGAAAATGGTAATTTTGAACCGACAAAAAATGAAACGAATGAGATAGAACAAAAAAACAGTCTAGATGGCTGACATATAATATTAGCGTTAGTTTATTCGCGTCGCTGAAAACTGGAAATTTTAAGACAAACGAATGATAAGCTGTAACGCTTACGCCAAGGCGTGGGCTTTAGTTTATTTCGTTTGTCAGGTATTCCAGTACCTCAGCGGCGGATTCTCTAGATGTCCCACGCTGATTTTTTATAATAACTCTACTGCGGGGCAGAGTAGAACAAAACAAACTTCAAAAAAATGAAAAAGAAAAGTTTACTTTTAACCGCAGTGGCAACGCTAGGATTGACTGCTGTAACAATGGCGCAAAATGTGCCGAATTATGTACCGACCAATGGCCTTGTTGGTTGGTGGCCATTTAATGGAAATGCCAATGATGAGAGCGGAAATGGGAATAACGGAACAGTGAATGGGGCAACGTTAACGAGTGATAGATTTGGGAATAGTAATAAATCGTATTTATTTGATGGTATTTCAAATAGAATTGCTTTTAACTTAAATTCCATTAATAACTTATTTCCGGCATCAACAGAATCATCTTCATCAATTTGGATAAAGACTACAGATTTGAATGGCCCATTGATTTCAATGCAAGGTAATATTGGTATAGAGTACGATTTTCATATTGGAACGTTAGCCGACGTTGTTCAAAATCCTGGTCACTATGGAATTTTAGTAAGAGACAATTGTTGCGGCACAGGTAATAATGCTTTTGCAAGTAATTGTGTTGACAATTCCTGGCATATGCTAACAATAGTAAGGCTATCAAATGGCACATTAAAATTTTATAAAGACGCTATTCTAGAATTTACAAGTGGTAGTGGACAAAATGGGGCATTAGCATTTAATCCAACATATATGACATTCGGTGCAGATTATAGTTGGGTTATTGGTTCTCAAAATGGATGTATGTCATGTAATTCAAATGATCAACAGCACTACAGCGGATTATTGGATGATGTTGGAATATGGAACAGGGGTTTGACCCAACAAGAAATTACCGATTTGTACAATGGTTGTCCATTATCCGTAAATTCTCAACCAACAAATCAAACAGTTAACATTAACAACAACGCTCAATTTGTAGTCAGTTCATCTGATCCTAGTGCAACTTACCAATGGCAGACCGACCTTGGTGTTGGTTTTCAGAATCTGAGTAACGCTGGTCAATACAGCGGGGTAACAACCGGCACTCTTACAGTTTCCAATGTTACAATGAGCAACAACAATCAGAATTTTCGCTGTATTGTGTCTTCTGGCTCATGCTCAGACTCATCAAATGTTGCAGTTTTAACCGTTAATAACAATGTTGGTATAAATGAAACATCACAAGACATGTTATTTTCTGTATTTCCAAATCCTGCGCAAAGCGTAATTAACGTGAAGGCAGACATTTCGCTAGTTGGTAAATCTTACTCTATTTTGGATATCACTGGGCGTATAATCCAAACCGGAATAATCGCAACTGAAAATACAGAAATAAACTTGAATTCTTTATCTGAAGGAACCTATGTTTTAAAAATAAATGAGAAGTTGAATCAGTCTTTTAGGATAATAAAAAATTAGTATTTATGATCTACAGAGACATTCAAGAAATTTATAAAAAGAGAAATAAAAAAGGGATAAGTACCTGTGCCATTGCAGACGTGAAAAGAAAACTTGGTTATCCTGTAAAAGTTTCTAAGAATAGAATTAATCAAAATAAGATTCAAAAATCAGCGACTGAAGAGGAAATTAAGGAGGTTTCAAAAATACTGAAGGGTAAATAGCCCATCCCATAACAGCGCATTAGCAATAGCAGGGCGGAAGTGCTTCATTGAACTTCTGCCCTTTTTTGTAACTTCGTGCTAGCAAGAAGCTTTGGTGCTAAAAAGCCCTGCCATCGCCAATGCGCAAACCGTTAGCGTTCATTGGTAAAACCCGTCAGTAACAAAAAAAACAATAAACTTGCAGGCGAAATCCGAAAAGCCTTTTTAACAGAGTAGGAAAATTAAAAACAAAAACAACATGACAAAAAACAAATCAAAACCATTGGCACTGCTTGGAGCTGCTATGCTAATGGGAACAATGAGCTACGCTCAGAGTATAGCTCCGCAATCGGTAAATAGCAGCGGAACAAAAATGAGTCAGGCAAATGGTTCATTGAGCTTTACCGTTGGCGAATTGTTAGTGCTGAGCCAAACCGATAGTCAAGGAAATACCCTTGGTGGTGGATTTACTGCTGGTGCTACATTGACAACGGTGAGCATACAAGAAACCGATGCCGCAGTGCTGGATCTTAGCGTATTTCCCAACCCCACTTCTGATTTGGTAAACATTCGCATCAACCACTCTAGTATAGAGCAGGTTGTGGTATCCATCACCAATCTACAAGGCAAAGAAGTGTACAACGGCAAGTATGCAGGTGTTTCCAACACCATTGGAATAAATACCGCTGCGTATGCTCCGGGAACTTATGTTT
Source organism: Bacteroidota bacterium (assembly GCA_039795265.1). Classification (GTDB taxonomy): domain Bacteria; phylum Bacteroidota; class Bacteroidia; order Flavobacteriales_D; family Crocinitomicaceae; genus UBA952. The sequence goes on from JBDKEM010000057.1 coordinate 4,067, forward strand.
TATCACTAAAAAATAACAACAACCAAGTGCTTGGCACTTACAAAATCATTAAACACTAATTAAAATCAAAACAATGAAAAAGATAACATTACTTTCAACTTTGTGCTTTCTATTTTTAACTCTAGTTGTTAAAGCACAAACCCCACCCAATGCATTTAATTATAGTGCCGTAGCACGCAACGCAGCAGGACAACCTATTGCCACAGCAACCATTGGTATTCAAGTTACAATTCTTAAAACTTCACCAACAGGAGCCTCGCAATATAGCGAAAACCATTTTGTAAATACGGATGCTTTCGGTCTTTTCAATCTAGTAATTGGAGCAGGGGCTGTTCAAAGCGGTTCAATGGCAACAATAGACTGGAGCAATGACAATTATTACCTAAAAGTTGGTATGGATGCAACTGGTGGAACGAATTTCCTGACAATGGGTACTACGCAGTTGTTGAGCGTGCCGTATGCTATGTATGCAAAGAGTGCTGGGAGTGTAAGTGGCGGAGCAAATGAAACTGATCCTGTTTTTGGTGCATCTGTAGCAAGTGGAATTACTGGGGCTGATACAACCAATTGGAATAATAAACAAAATCAATTAGTAGCTGGTTCTAATATTACTATTACTGGAAACACAATCAGTGCGACAACATCTGGCGGTGGCGGTTTCACACACTACATTGGCGAAGCATTTGGCGGTGGAGTTATCTTTCATTTATGGAAAGACAATGCCGGTGTAGAACATGGTTTAATTGTGGACAAAACTGACTTGAGTACAGCTCAGGTTTGGAGTAATATTGATCAAACTTTAATCGGCCCGGCGGCACAAAGCAGTTGGGATGGACTGAGCAACAGCAATGCTACAGTAGGCCAGGCAGGGCATACCAGTAGTGCAGCTGCACTTTGTTTAAACTCAACAAATGGGGGGCAAAGTGATTGGTATTTGCCATCAATAGACGAGCTAAGTCTATTATGGCATAGCCGATTCAATGTAAATAAATCTTTATCAACAATTGGAGGTGCAACAGTTTTGCCAAATTCGGCCTACTATTGGAGTAGTACGGAGAACGGCTTCAACTACGCGTGGTCCTTCAACTTCCCCAATGGGAATGCCAGCAACGACTATAAGTACTTCACCTACTATGTGCGTGCTGTTCGGGCTTTTTAACTATTCAACTATTTAACAATTTAAGATATACCGCGAAGCGGTCGAATTTTTTTTAAAAATGGCGCTATATTATGATTTACCTGTTTTTAAGGATGTGTATCAACTTATCTTAAAGATATTTGATTACACCAAAGATTTTCCAAGAGAGTATAAGTTTACCCTCGGGCAAGATTTAAAGCGGGATGGAATAAACTTGGTAAGAAGCATATATAGAGCCAATAAATCGAAGGAGAAAACACCCTATCTCGAAGCGTTTTTAGATGATTTTGAGTTGGTAAAATTAGAATTGAGGCTTTGTGCTGATATGAAGTTGCTACCGCTCAAAAAACACGCTGAATTGAGTGAGCTGATGGATAGAATTGGTAAACAGATTACAGCTTGGCGTAACAGCCAAGCTGTATAGCCTGAACTTTTACTGTTAAGGCAGTAAAGGGCGAGCAGTTTTAATTGAAAAAGGGCAAATGGACAGGTACTCGCAAGAATACTCGTTAATACAAAACTCATTTGCTTATTCGGCCAACTATTGGAGTAGTACGGAGAACGACAACAACAACGCGTGGAACTTCAACTTCAACAATGGGAATGCCAACAACAACAATAAGAACAACACAAACTATGTGCGTGCTGTTCGGGCTTCTTCAATTAAAATCAACCCCCGAGCCTGAAAATTCGGGGGTTTTATTTTAGAAACTATGCAACTATCATTATTTGATACAGATTCAAATCAGGAGCAGCTAAGGAAAATTGATGTTGAGCAATTGTTTGAAGCCTATTTAAGTTGCCGAAAAACAAAACGATACACGCAAAATGCGATTAAATTTGAGGTGGACTATGAAGCAAATTTATTTCAGCTCAGAGATGAAATTGAAAGTGGAAATTATTATCCCGGTCGCAGCATCGCCTTTATTGTCAACAAACCTGTAAAACGAGAAATCTTTGCAGCAGATTTTCGGGACCGAGTGGTGCATCATTGGCTCATCAATAAACTGAATCCCCTTTTTGAAAAAACATTTATTCCCGATAGCTATGCCTGTCGCATTGGAATGGGCACACATTATGGCGTGCAGCGAGCCGATACTTTTATCAAAACTTGTTCAGAAAATTACAGCAAAGATTGCTATATTTTGAAATTAGATGTTCAAGGCTTTTTTATGCATATTAACCGCAAGTTGCTTTACAACATGTTGGAGCTGTTTATTCATAAAAACTATGAACATACGGACAAATCGCTGGTATTGGAAATTACCCGAAAAATCATTTTCAATAACCCCACCCAAAACTGCATCATCAAAGGCAACAAAAAAGATTGGGAGGGTTTACCAAAAAACAAAAGTCTGTTCCACAGTCCACCCGATTGCGGTTTGCCTATCGGAAATTTAACATCGCAGGTTTTTGCCAATTTCTATATGCACCAATTTGACGCATTTGTAACCAAACAATTGGGATTAAAATACTATGGGCGTTATGTAGATGATTTTATAATTGTGCACCCCGACAAAGATTATCTAAAATCACTCATCCCCCAACTTTCTAACTTTTTACTTTCAACTTTGCAACTCACATTGCATCCCAAAAAAATCTATCTGCAACATTACAGCAAAGGCGTTAAGTTTTTAGGAACAGTTATCAAACCTAACAGAATATACATTGCCAATCGCACAAAAGGTAATTTCTTTAACGCAATTGAAAAACAAAACAAAGTTGTTCGCAACCACAAACCCACCAAAGAAGAAAAAGCAGCATTTTTAAGCAGTATGAACTCCTATCTCGGAATAATGCAACATTACAAAAGCTATAAACTGCGAAAGAAAATGATCTTCAAAAGACTTTCATGTTATTGGTTTAACCATGTATATCTAAGTGGAGGAATCGCAAAATTTGTATTGAAAGTAAGACCGGTGAAAAAGAACCAACGAAACGCTAACAGCACCTACAAGAAATTGGCGGTTTAGTGCTCCGTATGACAGTTTTTTACTAAATTTGATTTGGTGCTTCGTATTAAGTTTTGTGGTAAAAATCGCCAACTTCTTGTAGCTGCAAAACGTTACCAGTAATTGTAATAGTCAACAACACAATGACGTATAAACCCGACTTTGACATAAAATCTAAGGGACAAATTTCAAAAGAATTTATCGACAGGAATATTTTGACTTTTAATCAGGCTTCAATTTTCGTAAGACAGCTTGCTTATGGACGTAATGCTGATAAGAATAATTTGGCTTCAGTATTTAATGACAACTGCGGAACTTGTAGTACAAAGCACGCATTACTCAAAAAACTGGCAGACGAAAACAACTTTGAAAAAGTTAAACTTATAGTTGGACTTTTTAAAATGAACAAAATAAACACGCCTGAAATTTCTGAAACACTCCATAAAAATCAGTTGGAATTTATTCCAGAAGCACATTGTTATTTGAAATTTGAAGACCAAATTATCGACTTGACAAAAATAAATTCTAAACCGACAGACTTTTTAGACGACCTCATTGAAGAAATCGAAATTTCACCTGAACAAATCACCGACTATAAGGTGAACTATCACAAAAACTATCTTTTAACTTGGCTTGACAAAAACGAGCAAATAAGCTACTCCCTAAACGACATTTGGAAAATTAGAGAACAATGTATTCAAGACTTAGCGGACAATTGATGCGAAGAACAACTACTGGTAACAGCCGTTTTGCAAAAGCGGGGGTTTCGTGCTTCAATAACAGCGAAGTGATAGATTTAAGATTTGTGCATCTAAAGAAGTTTAGTGCTAAAAATCCCCGCCTTCGCAAAGCGGCAAAACGTTACAGGTAAGTTTATGAAAACAATAGAACACAAATTTATCAATGATTTAATCCAACTTGAAAAGGAACAAACCTTTTCGGGTAGATCAATTATTGGAAAAAATAAAATTCTAGTAGTTGGCACATTTAACCCAGAAGACAGGATGATTTGCAAAAAAAATGAGGCAGAATGGTTTTATGGCAGGAATGCCAACAATTTATGGAAATACATTCCAGAAGCAATTATTAATAGTAATTTAAAGGGTTTAAAAAAAGAGGACTGGATTAAGTTTTGTAAAAAAAATGAGGTTGTAATTATAGACTTAGTAAAAACCTTTAATTCAAATCAAAAATTAAACTCATTCTCTGACAAAGAAATTGAATCTTTAATTTCAAAAAAAGAATCAAATACAACGTATTTTAATTCAAAGGAAGCTTTCAGAAATTGTAATTTTGATTTTGTTGTTTTTACAAGGAAAAATTGGGAAAACACAATACCTACCTTATTAAAAGCTAAAGAATCGCTAATTAATAACTTGCTAGAATTGAAAACTATTAAATCAATCGAAAAACAAATTATATATTGTCCAGCTCCTTGGGGTAATTTTACTAAAAGAGCCGAAGAATGGTCAAATAAAATGCAAGTAATTAAAAATAAATAACATGGAAACAACAGAAATTAAACAACGAATCAAAGATTACTTTGTTGAAATTAAAGAAGACAAGTTTACAAAGGTAAAATCTATCAAGTGTAAACACAAAATTGAATGGAAGGGTAAAGATCTTGAAAATAAATTCATGCTAACTAAAGATTCTTACTCAAATTCCCTTTCAATGAACATTGATTATCGTCATAAAGATGATACTGACTCAGTGTTTTTTGGGTTTACTTATTCTAACTCTGACGGTGGATACCCTGGTATGACAAATATTAAAATGTATTTGATATTAGATGATGACAGAACTGTTGAATTATCAGATGCTTCTGGCTTTGATCATGCTAGTCAATCTAGTAGAGTTGGTGAAAACTATATCTCTGTGTATATAGAGACTGCTCAATTAGCAGTAAGCATGTCTGATTTTATAGCCATAGCTAATGCTAAGAAAATTGAATATAGTATACGGTTTGGTCAAGGCAGTTTAGAAAACACCTTTAGTCAAAATGATTTGACAGTTATGAAAGGGTTTTATAATGCTGCATTTGATGATGATTTTGAATTACAAACAATTTTTGATTCTATTAAGAACAAAACAATATCAACAACTGCTAAGGAAGGCATGAGCTCAAAACTAGATGGCTATGTTAAAAAGTACAATATTCTTTTTGATGATTTGGTTGAAATGTCAAGAATTCAGAGTCAAGTTAAAACTATAAGTCTAACTAATTATATGGGGAATGAAAAACTTAAAATGGAAATGTGGAAGTACAAAAGCAAATATAATATAGGTTTTTTAGATTATGGAAATTTTTGTAATGAATTAAAAAAGAGCCCAGTTCATTAAAATAATCTCATATGAACTCAACCAAAATTCCAAATAGAACTCAACTTTTAATTAAATCAGATAAACTCCGGAAAAACATTCAAAGTTTTAAAAATGGAGCATTGGATAATTTATCTGATTTAGATAAATCAATTTTAAACGATAAAATTAAAGGCGATGGGTGTTCAATTATAACAAATCATTTGGGGTATAATAATTTTGAAGAAAGTCAATTTGAATTCGCACTATCATTTGTTTGGAATATTGAATTCACTGAAAAATTAGATGTGTCCTCTATTGAAATAATTGATAAATGGGGGTATTTAGAAGAAGAAACAAAATCAATTTTGATAAATAGTGTAAAAGACAACTCACATTCATTTAAATATTTAGAGTCTCTTTTCTATTTAAATAATTTGAACATTGACAATTCGCTAAAACAAAAAATTAAAAATTCGATTGAAACAATTATAATCGATTATTTCACGCTTATCGTAAACCTTGATAATCAGATAACAGAATTTGAAAAATCAAAATATGAAGAACTCAAACGTCTTCTTCAATTAGACTACTCTTCAATTAAAGAAGATTCAACAAATGCTTTTGAAAAGGACGATACATTGGAATCTACGCTTAACGAACTTGACGAGTTAGTAGGCCTGTCTGACATTAAAAATGAAGTGAAATCACTAATTAATTTTGCCAAAGTAAATGAAATTAGAAAATCCAAAGGACTACCTACTGTTTCACTTTCATTACATTCAGTCTTCTTTGGTCCTCCTGGGACAGGTAAGACAACTATAGCAAGATTAATTTCTAAAGCATTTAAAAGTCTTGGTATTTTGAAAAAAGGGCATTTAATTGAAACAGATCGTTCGCAATTAGTTGCAGGTTATGTCGGGCAAACTGCAATAAAAACAAAAGAAGTATTAGACAAAGCTCTTGATGGGGTTTTATTTATTGATGAAGCTTATAGTTTGAGTAGTGATGACGATTTTGGGAAAGAAGCGATTGACACATTACTTAAATATATGGAAGATAATAGAGATCGTCTTATTGTAATTGTTGCCGGTTACGAGAATGAAATGGCAGAATTTATTAACACTAACCCCGGCTTAAAATCAAGATTCAATAAGTATTTTAATTTCCCTAATTACTCAGGTTCTGAATTGCTTGAAATCCTGTTACGCATAATCTATAAAAACAAATTTGTAATTTCTGACGAAGCAAAAGGTAAATTAACCTACATAATTAATGACGCAATTTTTGCTCAAGGTCAGCAATTTGGAAACGCACGATTTGCAAGAAATTTATATGAGCAAATTATCCAAAACCAATTTCTTCGTGTATCACAGTTAGAAAATATTGAAGATGAACATTTAAGCGAAATTACTTTAGCAGATTTGCCAAACTAACGCTATTATTATGAAAAGTGAAAAACTAAAAATTCAGAATACAGAACTAACCCTTGTCTATGATACGTTAGATCTGCCTTATCAAGACCAAGATTTATCAATAACTAAAATTGTCTGTTATTTTAATTTCAAAGAACCAAATGCCTTTTTAATTGGTGAATTAGTTAGGGAAAATGACCGAGTTAAACTTTTCGATACAGAAGATGAAGCAAGAAAATTTGCCAAAGAATACATAACCGAAAAACATAAAACCTACCTGTAACAGCGTGTAAGCAATATCCCGAATCGTTCCTCTCGGGACATCGCCTACACGCCAACCGTTATGGGCAAGTTAAACAGACATAGCGGTTCAAGGCAGGCTGACCACCTAATAGTGACAAACAAAAAAAAGTGGAGACAAGTAAACCATCAAAAAACAGGGACTATTCCGAAAATCCATAAGAGTAGGAACAAAATTTAAAAAATAACAAAATGAAACAATTTCTTTTAATGGCAACTATGTTGCTTACATTTAGTCTTGTGAACGCACAGACCAAGGTTTATAAAGGCACATCCTCTTACAGTGGAGACGTATTGTGCAATCTCTCAGATGGAAAGGTTTATAAAAAAACTTCATCCTATAGTGGTGACATTATTTGTAATATCAGTAGCAGTAAGATTTACAAGGGAACATCTTCATACAGTGGTGATGTTTTGTATAATATTGCTGACGGAAAGGTATACAAAGGAACTTCATCATACAGTGGTGACATAGTGATGACAATTAAAGATGGAAAAGTTTATAAGGGAACATCTTCATACAGTGGTGATGTTATTGCAACAATAAGGGACGGAAAGGTTTATACGGGTAATTCAAGTTATTCAGGTGACATTAGCTTCACAATTGGCGGCTATGTTACTATTGAAGAATTTGTGGCAATTTGGCACGCTGTAAAATATTCTTACTAATATGAACCAGAAAGCAGAAAATATAAAAAGTGACATTATCAATCAATTAAAATTAGACGGACTGATTTCCACAGGTTTCGTTCGTGTATTCGCTGGTAGTGTTACAAAAAACACTCTTGAAAGTGTGACTATAGAGTTGACAATTTACAAATACTTTGAGGCAGAAGTGAAAGTGTTTCTTGATGACCAAAAACAAGTGAATATTCAGTATCGTGGAATAAATGGCGTAATTGGCACAGATGATATGATAAAGCTTTCAACTTCATTAAACAATTCAAAAGGTAAATTGGCACAGCACTTTAATTAACCTTTAGCAAACTGACAGTTTAAAGCTGTCAGTTTTGCTTTAATTAAAAACAAATAACAATGACAGAAGTATTTGCAATTGTTGAATGTAAAGTAACTTACAAAGATGGCTCTTCAGAATATAGAAGACCCACATTTTCCGAAGTATCTGCTGGCCTTGCTTCGGTGGACAAAGTTTCTGTAGTAAATTATCTTCGAGAAAACTTGATGAATGTTGACCGTATTGAAGTTATAGATACACTGTATTTTCGGAACAAAATGGAATTTGAAAAATATTTGAACTCGCTATGAAATACAGAAAACCAGCCCATAACAGCACCTACCCAAAATTGGCGGTTCAGTGGTTAAATAAAGCTTTGTGCTTCGTATCAAGTTCAGTAATGGCAGACAGTTTTCGTCTCCGAAATCGCCAACTTCTTGTAGCTGCAAACCGTTATGTGCAAGGCTACGATTGCGCTTCATCATTAAGTTCCTTTGAATTATCAAGCATATATTTACTCAATTTTTTATAGGATTCATCCGTGCTTTTGTTATCAAATCCTCTAAATTTTACCCTTGCTGGATAAACATTTTTGATTTCATCGTTTTCAATTTCAAATACCAAAGCCCATCCGAAAATGTGAAGTATTTGATTAACAATAAGCACTAGTCCTGTGCTTCTAAATTCTGTCCATTCTTTTTTAGTTACCATTTCGCTTTTAAATTAAATTTAGTGCTGATAAACCGCCCAGCACATAACATCGGTTTGTGGTCATTAGCCCGACCACACAAGGCTTTGCTTCGCTAACGAACCACAAGCCGCATAACGTTAGCGGCAAGCATAGAGGACACACCAAACGGGACAAGAAAAAAAAACCACTAATAAAACTTTTCAGTCTTTGACTTATAGGTATCCTGTATCATTTTAATAAAAGCATTCTTATCACTTTTCATTATTGCTATTTCAGGACTATCTCTCATAATTGAATTTAATTCCCTCACATTTTCATCACTCCAAATAGACAATTCAACAATAATTGGAGTTAGAGCCAAGCCCTTTTCTGTTAATAGGTAAAGATTAGTTTTTTTATTATCAGGAAGCTGAGTTTTGGTAATAATCCCTAATTCTTCAAGACATTTAAGCTTGGAAGACAGAATATTAGTAGCTATGGCTTCATCGCTTTCAGTGAAGTCTTTGAAAGTCTTTTTATCTTCAATCAGCATTTGCTTAATGATAACCAACACCCATTTATCCCCTAAAATATCAAGGGCTGACGTGATTGGGCATTCGCACCGAAATTTATAATCCATGTTATGTGAACATTAATTTTACTTGCAATATGAAATTTATTTTAAATATTACTTGCAATTTGAAAGTTATTATCTATTTTTGCTTGCGAAACAAAAGTAATAATTAAAATTTCAAAAAGATGGAAAATCAAGAAAAAAGCACTGAAGGTGCAAATGCAACAAAGCCAGCCTACATTATGGTTCAAATGAAAGTTGAAAGCCTTGAGGAACTGATGCAACGCTACGCACAATTTGCAATTCCAATTTTGCAAAAACATGGCGGGCAAATGATTGCAGGAACTCCTGCACCGAATGTAAAAGAAGGAGATTGGAATGGAAACTGGGCAGCAGTACTTCAATTCCCTAGTATGGAAGCAGCCGAGGGCTGGTACAATTCTGACGAATATCAACCCTACAAAACTCTTCGCATTAATGAATTACAATCTGAGGCAGGTAGAGTGGTAATTATCCCAGGAATGTAATTTGTTCTTTTCACGTCCATAAACCAAGCTCAGCAAATTGCTGAGTTTGGTTTATTATTTAAAAATTTAATCCCAAAGAAATAATGAAAAAAGTATTAGTAACAGGAATATCAGGATTTGTAGGACAGCATTGCGCTGCCGAATTATTAAAAAAAGGCTATGCGGTAAGAGGTTCAGTAAGGGCCTTGTCAAAGACTGATGAAGTAGTAAATGGTATCAAAAAAGAAATTGACCCAAAAGGTAATTTAGAGTTTTGCGAACTTGACCTTATGAACGATTCAGGCTGGGATAAGGCAATGGAAGGCTGCGATTATGTGTTACATGTTGCATCACCATTTGTTGTTAAAGTTCCAAAAGACGAAAATGAATTAATAAAACCAGCTGTTGATGGCACATTAAGAGCATTGAAAGCTGCAAAAAAAGCAGGAGTTAAAAGATTAGTTCTTACATCCTCTACAGTTGCTATGCATGGAGGACAAACAGGTTTGATTAAACTAAATCAAGACAGTTGGACTAATCTAAATGCGAAAAATGTGACTGCTTATTTTAAAAGTAAAACACTTGCCGAAAAAAGTGCTTGGGAATTTATTAAAAATCAGACAGGTGAAAATAAATTAGAATTGGTAGTGATTAATCCCGGACCTATTTATGGACCAACTTTGACAGGAAATTTAGCTACCGAAGCAATGGATTTCTTCAAAAAATTGATTACTGGACAAGTTCCAATGTTACCCCGAGCTTATTCAGTAATGTCCGATGTGAGAGATGTAGCGACTATACATGTTGCGGCCTTGGAAAACGAAAAAGCAAACGGTAAACGGTTCATTGTAACAACGGAAAAACCTCAAGCTATACAGGGAATCGGTAAAATTTTAAAATCAAATGGATATGATAAAGTAAGCACCAAATTGGCTCCAACCTTTTTACTAAAATTTATTGCCAATTTTAATGACGAAATGAAAGGGATGTTGCCATTTGTAGGTAATACTATTGAAGCTGACGTAAGTGACACAATGAAAACGTTTAATTGGAAACCAATTCCTTTTGAAAAAACTGTTCTTGACACAGCCAAATCTGTGGAGACATCGCTTAAGAAATAAATTAAACCGCGCAAAATACTTTTTCTAATAGGACTTTAAAACGTAGACAAAACCATAATGCCAGCCGCTAACAGCGGTTTGGCGTAATGGCGGGCGAAGTGCTTCGTAGAAACATTTTTGCTATATTTGAAGTGCGTGCTTCGAATGAACATTTGTGGTAAAAATCCGCCACTACGCCAAGCCGCAAAACGTTATGTGCCATTCTACCGACACATTCCGTAATAACAAAACAGAATAAAAATAGTACCTTTACCGACAAATTAAAAAATTAATGTACGAAATAGCAGAAGACGTATTAAATATGGTAGAAGAGCCAAATCATAATGCAAGGAAAGAATTTTTTAGACATAAAAACACTTTGCTTTTTCACGGAGATATTTTGAACAAAGAACTCTTTGACAAGCAATTTATTGACTTAATTGTTACTTCTCCACCTTATAATGTAGGCATTGATTACAACTCTAACAACGATGAATTGAGTTATGAACAATACCTAGAATTTTCGGAACAATGGATGCAGAATTGCTATAATTGGAGCAAAACACAAGCAAGGTTTTGCTTAAATATTCCATTGGACAAAAACAAGGGCGGACACAGAGCAGTTGGAGCTGATTTGACTAAAATTGCTCAAAAAGTGGGTTGGAAATACAAGACAACTATTATTTGGAATGAGGGTAATATTTCAAGACGAACAGCTTGGGGTTCTTGGAAATCGGCTTCTGCCCCAGTTGTAATTGCCCCAGTTGAGTTAATTGTAGTTCTATATAAAGACGAATGGAAAAAAACAAATGGAAGTAAAGTTTCAGATGTAACAGGAGATGAATTTAAGGACTGGACACAAGGCGTTTGGGTTTTTAACGGAGAAAGTAAAAAACGAATTGGACACCCTGCACCATTCCCAAAAGAATTGCCTTATAGATGTATAAAACTTTTTAGCTATCAAAACGATTTAGTTTTTGACCCGTTTGTTGGAAGTGGCACTACTTTATTAGTGGCTCAAAACCTTGACAGAAAAGCAATAGGAACTGAAATAGACAGCGAATATTGTGAACTTGCAAAGAATAGAATTTTAAAAGAAACAGGAACATTAAATTTTGAATTAAATGGCAGAGAAAATATCACAACTTGATTTAATCAAGGAGTTTTTTATAAATAATCCTTTAAGAGATATTTCACACCCAGAAGTGGTAGATTGGGTTGTAGAAGAATACCGTAAAAGAACAGGTGAAGTTTTTAGAGACCCAGATAGGGGTATTCGCTCTTTATCACAAAAAGGGTTTCTAATAAAAGTTTCAAAAGGCGTTTATCGTTATGACCCTGAATATGTTCACAATAGAGAGCTAGAAGATTTTACACCAGCACAGAAAAAAGAAATTTTAGAAAGAGATAATTATAAATGTGTAATTTGTGGTAGAGGAAAACAAGACGGAGTTGAGTTGCACATAGACCACATAAAAGCAAAAGATTTTGGAGGTGAAGCAACTATTGAAAATGGACAAACTTTGTGTGCTCAACACAACTTCCTAAAAAAGAATTTTAAGCAGACTGAAACAGGAAAGAAAATGTTTATCCGACTTTACGAATTAGCAAAAGTTCAAGAAGATAAAACTCTTCAAAAATTTTGTGCAGAGATATTAGAAGTATTTGAAAAGAACAATATAAATGGACACATTGAATGGAAAAAATAAGAACGGCACATAACAGGGGTTTTGCGAAAAAGCGGGTTCAGTGCTAAATAGAGCATTTGGTATTCTAATAAACATTTGTGCTAAAACGAAAATTTGTGCTTCTAATTCCGCTTCTTCGCAAAGCCCCAAACCGTTGTGCGTAATTATATGAAGACCCTACTACAAATATTGACCGTATTAATTTTGACAGCAAATTTTGCCAACGGACAGACTACGGACAGCACTTTAAAAAAGTTAATTGACAATAAACTAATTGAACAAAAACAAGTGAAGGATTTTGAAGAACTTCTAAAAAAAGGTGACACAAAATCCAACACAACATATCTATATTCTTTATTTCAAATTGAATTTAAGGAGTTGACAGGGCAATTCTATTCAGAAATTGGAACGCATTTAAGTTTTGGAGATGAAAAACCTAAACTAACGGAACAGACCAAAATAAACGAAGATCTCATTCAATATCTATCAAAGCTTAAATCTTGCGACTTAATAAGTGAAAATCAGTTCACTCATTTCCAATCCAAAATAAATAATAATGAATTTGTTCATTCACTTCAATTATTACCATCCATAATTGAACAAGTAGCATTAAAGGAACATATAAACCCTGAAAAACTCAAAGTATTTGCAGATAAACTCAAAAGCAAAGAAATTGTGAATTCAAAATTTGATAGTCTCATTGTCCATATACAACAAGAAAAACTACAAAATCCCATTGATTTTTTAAATTACTGCAACAAAGCTGTGATTATTAACGAACAAGATTATCCGAATGAACCAGAGAAATATCTTGAATTAATTCACCAAAAAACTGCAAGCATAATTCCCGAATTGGCCTTTACAGATTTTCAGTTTCAAATTGTTCTTGATAGTTCAATTTCAGACAGTGATAGTAAATTCTACGATTTTGTTGTTTCACTAAAATCAAACGGCAAAAAATACAAACACAAAAGCAGTTATCATTTATATAGTCCTAGCAAAAATCAATATTACGGAAACAAAATAGACCAACAAGAATATTACAAAATATTCAACAAAATCCTTGCTGACTTGCAATCGCCTTACAGACTACACGAAGTAAAAGCATATCAAGGAAACGCAGTTGAATGGAAAGTTTTTGGAATAATCGCATTGACAAAAGAACAAGCAGATTTGCTTCACGGTGGTGGCGTTTATTTCACGCCAAGCTACGAAAGCTTTAAAAATAAATTGACAAGCAAAAAAATAGAACTTGCAATCGAAGAGTATAAGAAGATTGGCTTACTGTCACACTTAACAAACGAACAAATTGAAAAAGCAAAAGAGAAGGTTTCTGAGCAAGAGAACAGCAATCTAAATATCGTGTTAATGGCTTTTCCTGATGTTATTTATATGTTTGACACAGAATTAGGCAATCTTGAAGACCCTTACGCTGAATTAATTCGAGAGTACAAGAAAATATCTCACAATGATTTTAATGCAACTGAAATATCTGACAATTTCGACATTGAAAAGAAAAAGAAAGTTGAATTAAAATTTAAAATTGGAAATAAGTCGTACAGCAAGACACTTAAAATTGAAGATGATTGGATTCATACCGAGTTTTTCAACTTCACAAAATCTGTTGTTTCAGAACAAAACTTGAAAGGACAGTTCTATGAACTTTATACAGGTGGACAAGAAGCAAGTATTATTTATTTGACAATTGAACAATACAATTATTTAAGAACAAATAAACTTTTAGTATTTGGTGATGAATGGCAGACGGAAGAAGAATAACTACGCACAACAGCAGTTTGGCAAAATGGCGGGTTCAGTGCTAAATTGAACATTCGGTTTTCAAATAAACATTTGTGCTAAATTGAAAGTAAGTGCTTATAAATCCGCCACTTCGCCAAGCTGCAATACGTTAGCGGTTATTTAAACAGACCTCGAAAAAGTGATGAAATTAGAAGACGCAAATATTGATATTGAATCTATAAAGACCATTTCAGAAGAATTGACCTCAGACAATTTGAAGTCTATTCATGGAAAATATTGTGATTCTATTGAACAAATCTTGACGATGATTTCAAGCCCTTTGATATTGATGACATTTGCAATGGCAAAGGTAAAAGAGGACCATTTGTCAATTCAAAGCGCGGTAAAACTTGGATTCTTCTTTAATAATCCACCTAAGGAACCTAAAGATGCTGCACAACACTTAGTTAAATTCTTTGAAGAAGAATTGAAAAAGGCAAATGAAAATATTGTTGAAGATGCTCAAAGTGAATCCAATAAATTGTATGAGAAAAGCGAGGAGATTAGAAGTTGTTTTAACAACATTGGACTAAATGCACTTGTAAATTCTTGGACATTATTTGAAGCATATTCGAAAGACATTTGGGTTAATATTTTGAATGACAACCCACAGCTTTTGAATCAAAAAATAATAAACACTAAAGGTGAAAATGACAATGGAGTTAATAGCAAAACCATTTCATTGAACATATTGTCAAAATACAACTATGATGTTTCAAGACATTTAGGAGAAATCTTATCCATTAAATATGACTTCACTGGAGTTGAAGGGCTAAAAAAAGCTTTTAAAGACTTATTCAATTTGGAAGACGAAGAAATTAGTTTTTTCAATGAGACAAAAATCATTCAACTTGAAATTTGCAGACACATAATCGTACATAATGCGGGAATTATAGATAGTAGATATTTGGCAAGGAGTAAAAGAGCTAATGAAACGATTAATCAAAAATTACAGCTAGATATAATAGAAATAAATGACATGATTAATTATTCAATAAATTGCGTTAAAAAATTGCTATTACTTGCCGACAAAAAAATAAACAACCGCTAACAGGCGTTTGGCAAAAAAGCGGGTTCAGTGCTTGAATGAAGCTTTGTGCTTCGTATCAAGTTCAGTGCTGGCAGACAGTTTAGTGCTTCGAAATCCGCTTCTTCGCCAAGCGCCAAACCGTTGGGCGTTATTTTGAAATAAGACAACAAAGAAAAAAAATACAAATTTATGTGGCCAAGAGATAGATACACAGGACCAGGTGGTGGACTTTATACAGGGCCAGGCGGTGGACTTTACACAGGACCAGGCGGTGGTGCATACACGGGACCAGGTGGTGGAATGTACACGGGGCCAGGTGGTGGAATGTATACGGGACCAGGTGGTGGACTTTACACAGGACCAGGCGGTGGACTTTACACAGGACCAGGCGGTGGACTTTATACAGGACCAGGTGGTGGACTTTATACAGGACCAGGTGGTGGACGCTATACTGGACCTAGCTCTAATCCCTATATGAGTAATCAGCCGCCAAGAGAAGCTCTACTTGAATATTTAAGGAGAAATAATATGATAAGTATTTTGGAATTACTTAAACGTGTAGGATTTTAAAATTATAGATATGATAAAATTAATATCCACAGTCATCTTTTTACTAATTGTTGGAATAGCCTTTTCACAAAAAATACCAGAAAAAGATAAAATAACAAATCTTAGAATAGAACTTTTAGACAGTATTCAAAGCCTTAAACAAGTAAGCGTAACTTATCAAAAGGAAATTCAAAAAGAAAATGAAGACTTAATAAAGAACTTGGATGAGGCTGCAAATACTATTTCCTACTTAAATTCTGTTACAAGTACGTTTAGCAACATCATAACGTTTTTGGGAATCCTGATTGGCATAATTGCATTAGTAGTGCCATTTGCAACTTATCAGTATGCAGTAAAACCATCAAAAGAGGCACTTAGAGATTTAGAAAAGTATTTTGACAATAGGCTTGAACAATATTTATGGGATAACAGAAATAAACAAATTGATAATGCTATATTAAAAATAAAAGATGGAAGTCCAGAGGAACAAAATCAGGCCATTTCATACTTGACATTCACTCAAAGCGAAGGATTAACTGATGCTCAACTATTTCAGATTTATAATATAATCAAGAAGAATAACTTTGCCATAAACATTAAAAGTCAACTTGTCTTTATTTTAAGTTCTCGAAAAACAGATTACGCTTCAGAATTATTCAATAGTAAAGTTATTAATGAGGACCCCGTAATAAAACAAATGGCAATGATTTACTTTGCTAAAACAGGATATAAAAATAATTATGATGGAATTATTCATTTTTTAAGTAGCAATGAAGATCAAGAAATCAATTTCAATACGTTAATTGGAAATTTAAATCAGTACAACACATCTGACATAAATGATTTATTAAATGATAGCAAGATAGTTGACACATTGACCGAAGAAACATTGAAAAAGCTCAAAGTTAGTCTGCCATCAATAATAAAAGCTTACAATATTACATTTGATTTAGACGGTTCGTACTTAGACGAAAAAATAAAAACAAACGCCTAACAGCACCTACCCAAAAGTGGCGGTTCAGTGGTTAAATCAAGCTTTGCGCTCCTATCAAAGTTTGTGCTTGGGTGACAGTGAAGTGCTTCGAAATCGCCACCTTCGGGTAGCTGCGGAACGTTATCGGTCAGGCTATGACGACAGCTACCAACATAAACAACATTGACAAACAGAAATAAAAACAACAGATGAGTTACATTCCAAAGACAATTAGCGAAGTTGTTACAGAGTATTTGAATAGGACAACTTTTTTACCCGCAATCCAACGAGAGTATGTTTGGGGGACATACGGTATTGAAAAACTTTTTGACTCCATAATGGGAGATTATCCCATAAGCACATTTCTGTTTTGGAAGATTAAGGAAGAAAATAAAAATGAATGGACTGCTTACGAATTTATCAGAGAATTTGACAGCGAAACACCACACAACAAAGAAGCAAATTTAGCTGGGGTCAATCAAGACATTTATCTTGTATTGGACGGACAACAGAGATTAACCTCTTTGCTTATCGGACTTAAAGGTTCATACAGGTATTTTTATTACAGCTGGCACAAAACAAAACTTTACCTGAATATTCTGAAACCACCTGTAAAAAGTGAAAATCCAGAAGAACTTGTTTATCAATTTCAATTCAGAGATAATGACATTCCTAATCCAAAAGACCCAAGTCCTCAATTTTGGTATTTAGTAGGTGACATATTGAATTTTGACGATGCAGAAGATGCTAAAAAAGATATTAAGCAACGCTTAAACGACTTTACAGATGACCAAAAAGACACTGCCAATTCGCACATTGGCAGACTTCATTCAAGAATACACACTTCTCGACTTCTAAACTATTATGAGGAAAAATCGCAGGACTATGATAAAGTTGTTGAAGCATTTATCAGAGCCAACACGGGTGGCGTTAAGTTAGAGTATAGCGACATTCTTCTTTCAACTGCAACTGCAAAGTGGAAAACATTGAATGCACGAGAAGAAATTCATTCATTCACCGATAACATTAACGCAATTGGAAACGGCTATACTTTCGGTAAAGACTTTGTTCTTAAAGGTTGCTTATATCTTACAGACAACTTGCCAATTCAATACAAGGTCAAGAACTTCAATAAAACAAATCTTGAAAAAATTGAAAACAATTGGGACAACATTACAGACAATATTGAGAACACGATTTCACTTGTAAACAAATTCGGCTTCAACGACAAAAATTTGGTTGCAAAGATTGCATTGCTTCCAATTTCATTCTATTTGGGCAAGCTGAACAAAAAGAACTTTGTTGACTCAACGGACAAAGACGATGTAAGAAACCAAATTATCATTCAAAAGTGGTTAATACTGACACTCTTGAAAAATGCTTTTGGCGGTTCTTCTGACACCATTCTTAAAAATTTGCAAGACGTAATAAATGAACAAACAGACCATTATGTTTTCCCTTACGAAGCATTGAATAAGAAATTAAATATTGAGCCTTCATTCAACGATACCGAAATTGATAATCTCCTTGCGACAAATTACAGCACCAAATACAGCTATCTAATTTTATCATTATTGTATCCTGACAGAGACTGGAAAGGAAAGAAATTTGAAGAAGACCATATTTTCCCAAAATCAGAATTTACGACTGCAAAATTGAAACACAGGGGCTACGACACAGACCGCATTACAGAGTATCAAAAATATTTCAACTGCATACTAAATCTTGAATTGCTTACCGACACAGAAAATAGAGAAAAAAGTGCAGAGCCATTTGACACTTGGTTTGCAAGTAGAGACAGTAATTTCAAGGACAGGCATTTCATACCGACCGTTCATAGTTACAACTTTGACAACTTCCTTGACTTTATAGCTGAACGTAAAAAACTCTTGGTGACAAAACTCAAAACATTTGCAATATGACGACTGAGAAAGAAGCCCGAACCGATAACAGGCGTTTGGCTCAATGGCGGGTGAAGTGGTTAATTGAACATTCTACCTCGCATCAACTTTTGTGGTGTATTGACAGTTTTGTGCTCCGAAACCCGCCACAGCGCCAAGCGCCAAAACGTTATAGGGCATTTTAAAAACGACAGCGAAACCAACGACAACGCAAATAATGGCTAAACAACCAATAGAAACAGTTAGACACTTAATTTATTATTCATACGCAAATTTGGCGATGGCTCACACAGCTATTGATAAAAAGCAAAATAAGTATGAGATGTTTAACTTTATGATTAGAGCCAAACTGTTCAAAGGACTGAAAGATGGCACAATGAATATGCGGACAATTTTTGACGATGAAAAGATTAAATTGCAAACAGGACAAATGTGTAATTATTGTGGTTCGACAGAAAAGTTAGGATTAGACCATATTTTTCCTCAAAAGCTAGGAGGTAAGGACGAAGCCGAAAACCTGATTTTTGCTTGTAGAACTTGCAATAGCTCAAAAGGGAAAAAGGACTTAATGGAGTGGATGGCTTTTAGGGGACATTTTTTGCCATTAATGATAATTAGAAGGTACTTAAAACTAACATTTAACTATTGCAACGACAATGGACTTTTAGATAAGCACATTGAAGAATTGAAAGGATTAGAATTACCTTTCAGAATAGACCTTTTGCCGACAAAGTTTCCCAAGCCTAATGAGTTGGTATTAAATATATTTGAGAGTAAAAACGCCCTATAACATCTATCCGAATAGTCGAAAAAAGCCGGCATAAAAAAAACGCCTCTCGAGTTAGTTTGAGAGGCGTTTTTTTTTGTGGGAAGGCTTGTGGGGGCTTGTTTTGATCTATTCGGTGTTCAGCGAAATCTTTTGAGGGTGTGGGTTGGCTAACATCATTTTTCCATTAGGGAGAAAGTAGCCAAAAATGGCGCTTTTCAATATTGTTTTTGGTCAATTTCTGGTTGGAGATGCTGTCAAAAAAGGCATGAATCGTCACTAAAATCGTCGCATTTCCATCTAATTTTTTCATTTTAAGCATGTTTTTCATTTCGCTGGATTTGCTTTGGGTTTTGCAGCTCGTTGCTGTTGTTTTTCCTAAAAATTTGAGCACAATGGTGGCTGTTCGCATCGCTGCAAATAAAAGTCAGGGTTACACTACATCGTTGTCTGCGCTTACCTTTCGCATCAATGGTCCGGCACGTTTGGGAGGATGAACCACCGCAATCAGCACCATGTTTCCCTTTTTGCATTTTGGACATTTGCGCTCCGAACTACCACGCAACAACAAGTTTTTTATTTCGGTTGGCAACTCCAACTTGGGGGAATGTGGCGGTATTTTTAGTCGATTTACGATGGCTTGGAGGCGTTCTTTCCGTTTGTAATTCCCCAAAAATCCGTAGTGTCGAATGCGTACAAAACGTGGTGGCAATATATGCTGTGCAAAGCGCCGCACGAACTCTTCTCCAGTCAAAATCATCCGCTTTTTGCGACCATTATCCCGATAATCTTTGTACCAAAAAGTGATGTTTCCCTGTGTGTCTATTTGTTGGATTCGGTGGTTACTGATGGCGATTTTCTGGGTGTAGCGTCCCAAATATTCCACCACTTGCGCAGCGTTTCCCATTGGATTTTTGGCATACACAATCCACTTTTTGGCATACAATTGAGTCTTTAAACGCTTCCAATTTTCCCCTGCTGGCAACTTGATTAATTTTCTGTTTATCAAATCGTTGAGCTTCTCCAAAAAGAATCCTTTGTACAGCGGTTCCATCATTTTGTAAGGAAACAAATATGTTCCTTTCCCTTTCTTCAAGGCGTGCCATTCGTTGTTTTTGTCCACACCTCCCCCACTCACAATGCAATGCACATGCGGGTGAAACTCCAAATTTTGACCCCACCACGTTAGAAATTTTCGTAACTTCAAGCTATGGAAAATTTCTATGTTTATTTATTAGAGTCTGAAAGAGACAAATCATGGTATATTGGATACACTCAAAATTTAGAGAAAAGGCTAATTGAGCACAATGAAGGACAATCATATTACACCAAGAGAAAAACACCATGGAAAGTGATTTACTTTGAAGTATCGTTTAATAAATTTGATGCAATTGCCAGAGAAAAGTATTTAAAGACAGGGATGGGAAGAAGATATTTGAAAAATAGATTAAAATGTCAGCTAGATTTCTAACGTGGCCCATGTGTGTAAAACCGAACTCATACTCGGCATCGCTCCCAAGTGTTTGGGGTCTTTACTCAAGGTCAAAACACAGTGCGAACTACTTTCAAAAAGTAAGTTGTAGAGTGGCTTACGGTTCAGATAAACCAGCTTTTTCAACTCCTGTGGCAAAGTGAATACCACGTGAAAATACTTCACCGGCAATAATTCCCGAAGTCGGTCTTCCATCCATTCTTGCGCCCGAAAACTGCCACAATGCGGACAATGACGATTCCGACAACTGTGGTATTGAATGTGTAAATGGTCACATGTTTGATTCTCGCAGCGATACGTATGAAATCCCATGGCTTCACTGTGGCAGTTTTGGATCAACCGCAACACTTTATGCGTCGGTTCAGGAGTGATTTTTTGCCAATCTATCGTTCGTAAGAGTCCTTGAACGCTCGCTTTAGGCATTTAATAGACCTACATTTTTATCCAAAACTGCAATTTCATTCTTGGGTAGATGCAGTACGTCTAAGGGACTCACCAACAAGTTGCGTTTGTGGGATTGCAGGTGCAAATAAACCATCGTCGTTTCGATTTTGCTGTGTCCGAGCAATTCTTTGATAGCCAAAATATCCATGCCACTATCCAGACTATGCGTTGCAAATGAATGTCTTAGCGCATGAACCTTTCGCTCTTTGTGAGACAATCCCGCCTTTTCATACACCATTCTGATAGCATGTTGAATACTGCGGGAATTCATCGGTTTTCCGGGCGTTTGACCTTCAAATAAATACACCTCGGGCTTCACTTCCTCTCGACGGTAATACGTTCGCAAGGTCTGTAAACACTGCTTGGACAGAATCGTGTAGCGTTGTTTCCTGCCTTTCCCATGATTGACTCGAATTCGATTTTCGGAGGCTTCAATATCGGTCAATTTTAGGTGTTGCAACTCTTCCAATCGGATGCCACTGCTGTAAAAAAGTTCAATCAGCGCACGTTGTTTGAGGCTCGAACAATTTTCCAGCAGTTGTTTTATCTCCTCTTGACTCAACACGCATGGCAACTTAAACTCTTTGCGGGGATACATTTTACTCGGTGTATCGAATGGACGTCGGAGCACGTGACGAAAGTAAAAGGCAATACTTTGAGCCACCATTTTGTGCTTCGCATGGGAAGCTTGCAAGGTTTTTTTGAGGTAAAACAGGTAGTCTAAAACATGCTGTTCGGTCCAATCATTGGGTGATAAATCCGCATGGTACTCCGCAAAAAATCGAATCTCGCGTGCATACGCCACCAAACTTCGAGCAGCATAATTGCCCGCTGTCATTACTTTTTCCAACTGCAACAACCCTGCTACAACGTCAGCATGAAGTGCTTTTTTTTCATGAATTAAAATTTTAAAATTACATCAGCAAGTTAAAGATTTATTTGTAGTTTTAAAAAATGAAGTGTAACCTACCCTGCACCACCGCTAATTCGACGATAGGAGAATTTCGCTTGAACAGCAGGCAAGTGCCGTTTTGTAAAAGCGAGGGATTCGTGCTTCCACGAAAGTGAAGTGCTAAATTCATCCCGATAGCTTTCGGAATTGCGCATCTAATGAAGTTTAGTGCTAAAAATCACTACCTTCGGCTAGGTGCAAAATATAATGCTGTAATGAAGTATACTTGAAAAACACCCTGATATTTATCATTTTATTTGTCGCAAATCTGTAAGTTTGAAGTGAACAAGGATGAAATCAGGTTTTTATCTGATTAATTTTCAAACATATTTAAACATTTGTGGTAACTATTCGAACATGGTAGAAGAATACAACGATAGCTATGAATCATGTCATGAAACATTTGTGACATTAAGGATTTATTCTGTAAATATATTTCCCGATGAAATTTCTAAAACTCTAAATACACTTCCTTCTGATTCAGTTAAAAAAGGAGATGTTTTCGGAAATAAAACAAACAAGAAAAGAAATATAAATGGGTGGTTTCTAACGTCCAAGGGATTTGTTGAATCAAAAGATTGTAGAAAACACTTCGATTATTTAGCAGATAAAATTATTTCACTTAAACCAAAACTTATTGAACTTCAAAACAGGAGTTGTCAAATAGATATTTCTTGTTTTTGGTCATCTGAAAATGGACAAGGAGGACCGACTTTGTCTCCTAAACAATTAAAAAAACTTGCAGAATTGGAATTAGAAATTTGGTTTGATATTTATTAAAAACATGATTAACAAACCAGAACTCCATAGATAAGGCCAAAATATATTATTTGAGTATAAAATACGTTTTCCGAATATGTTATAGCCACTAAATTATTGGACTTAAATTACGATCTTACCTTAAATTGTGGCCATTGTAAAGAAGTACAGAGAGGAGAGAATTTGAATGAAGCAAGACAAAAGTTGGGGAAGAATAATAGATTAAGATAATTTACTTCGTTGAAAAAGTAAAATAAAAGAACTATTTCGTGACCGTTAGAAACATGCCATTTTTCTTATATCGTTTAACTCAAATTTATGCTTAATCCCCACGTTTTTGTCATGATTCTTTTTGTCTTAATCATCTTGTTCCCAAACAACGTTTGATTTCTTCCAAAACGAAAAAAGGCTAACATCGCTGCTAGCCTTTTGCTCCCCCTGCTGGACTTGAACCAGCGACCCTCTGATTAACAGTCAGATGCTCTAACCGACTGAGCTAAGGAGGAATTTGATTCCGTTGAAATCGGATGCAAAGATAGTAACAGATTATAAAAAGTCAAGAAAAAAATGAACTTTTTTTTAATCTTTTTTTAACTCTTTGCTAATCAATTAAAAGCATCTTCGTCTAAACTAAAATCGCTCAAACCGTTGTCATAATTATCATCATCGCTGTCCACAATATCTTCAGAAATTTCTCCTTCTTTAATATTTGTCGGCCGTAAAATGTTGGTTCGAGATACATTTAATCGAATTTCCGTTCGAATAAATCCATCTTCTTGATGGTACGCTTTTGCAAACGGAGTTCCTGTCACTTCAACTAAGGTTCCACGCGTAAGAAAATCCACGATTCGCATATTCGAACCGTCACGTTTCCAAATCGTGCAGTTCACCCAAGTCGTTTTTGTTTTAATTTGACCTGTTCGCTTGTCGCGCCAATTTTTGTTGTGTGCTACTGGAAAATTGATTGCAACAATGCCTCTGTCCATGGTCTTCACAACAGCATCTTTTCCGATGTTGCCAATGAGTCGAGTTTCAAAAATAGTTGCCATTTTATAGGATATTGGTTTAAGGGTTTCGGGTTGGTTTAGTGGTGATGACCGTGTGGACCATGAACGTGACCGTGGTCGATTTCTTCTGGTGTTGCCTCACGAATTTCCAGAATCTCCCCTGTGAAATGTAAATCAGTTCCTGCTAAAGGATGATTGAAATCCATCTTAACAAATTCTTCAGTTACTTCCTCGATTTTCCCACGCAAATGATTTCCTTCGTTGTCGCTCATTGGAATCAAGGCTCCTACTGGAAACATAGCATGATCAAATTTCCCATTCTCATCATGGAAAATATTTGCTGGAATCATTGCAACTTGTTCTTCTTCGCGCTCACCATAAGCACGAGCTGCTGGAATGGAAAATTCAAACGTATCACCGATTGTTTTTCCTTCAATTCCCATTTCAAAATCAGGAATTAAACCGCCAACGCCAAATAAAAATACCATTGGATTCTCTGCTGTAGTTTCTTCAATTTGTTCTCCGGAATTGAGGTTTGAGAGTTTGTAGGTTAAAGAAACCACCTTGTTAGTCGAAATATGCATAATAAATTAAATAAAGTCAAAAATAAGTATAACAATTTGTTTTCGTCGTTTTTTTACAATATAAAACCAAAATTTTAAACCTAACTCAATGATTAACAAATATTTAAATTAACCAATATTCTAACTTCAACGGAACTTCAACTTTGGGATAAAATGTTAAAATATTTCATTTCATCCACGTCGGCTAAAAAATCGACTTATCGTCGCATAAATCAAGATTCTTTTCGTTTCTTTGACAATGGTCATTTTTTTGATTCATCTAAATATGTAATCTTGCACATGCGTACAATACTTCTACTTTTCGCCTTGTTTGTTTTCTCCAGCAAGCTTTCAGCTCAACGTAAAAACATTGATACAACTCGAATTATGCAACTTTCCGGTGTTGTTGTTTCCGAAGAAGATTTATCACCAATGCCTTATATTACGGTCTATAATAAGTCCATTCGAAAAGGAATGATTGCGGATTACTACGGATTTTTTACAATGGTTGCTTTCCCCGGTGATACGGTCTATTTTTCTTATTTCGGATACAAAAATTCCACGTACATTATTCCAGACACTTTAAAAGACAACCGCTATTCGATTATTCACATGCTTCAACGTGACACCTTAAACTTACCCGAGGTAACGGTTTACCCATGGCCATCACGAGAAGAATTTGCCCATTACTTTGTCAATATGAAACCGTATGACGATGCTATTCGACGCGCTCAACGCGAACTTTCTGGTGAATCCTTAGCTTTTGCTGCTGCTCGATTGGACAATGATGCTTCACTTGCCGCAGGATATGCTCAAAATCAACGTTATACTCAACTTTACACGAATGGCCAACTTCCGGTCAACAACCTACTAAACCCCTACTCTTGGGCAAAATTGGTCAAGGATTGGAAAGATGGTAAACTAGTCCGGCAGTAATTCCTACTTTTGCGTTCTTTTCACGCACTCAAATCGTATGTCCTGTTTCAATATCAATCGTTTAGCGTCCAAGTTATTTTCCCAATTTCAATTAAAGTTTACTGACACACAAAATGAACTTCTTCCGTTAATTGAAACTCCTTTTTCTTTAACGGCTTTTGAGGGACAAATACAAAAAAAGTCAAACGAATATACTTCTGATAAACGTAAAATTCTTTCGACTTATTTTCAGCAACAATACACGAATCAATCAGTTTCCGAAAAAACGAAGGAGTACCTCGAGCTTATCTCGCAATCCAACACATTTACTGTATCGACTGGTCATCAATTGAGTTTGTTTGGTGGTCCTGCTTTTTTTGTCTATAAAATCATGCACGTTATCCGACTGGCTGAAGAATTGAAAAACGCTTTTCCTGATCAAAATTTCATTCCTGTTTTTTGGATGGCAAGCGAAGACCATGATTTTGCAGAAGTGAATCATTTAAACCTCTTTAACAAAAAAATTGAATGGGCACATTCGCCATCTGGAGCAGTAGGAAGAATGGACACATTTGGGTTAGATACCGTTCGACACCAATTACATGAATTGTTTCAAAACAACCCAGACGCGGAAATTCATGCTTTAATTGACTCAATGAATGGAAAATCTTATTCCGAGGCCATTTTTCAGTTCGTTCATTCGCTCTTTGATACTTTTGGATTACTTATAGTTCAACCTGATAATAAGGCACTTAAACGTGTTTTCCAATCCATAATGGCACAAGAAATTCAAGCCCCGTTTGTCTCAAATGAAATCGAAAAAGCAAATGCGATTTTGGACGAACGCAATTGGACAAAACAAATACAAGGGAGGCCCATAAACTTATTTTATTTATCAGAAAACCAACGCCTTCGCATCGAATTGAATGAAGAAAACAAGAGCTATTCAATTGGAAAAAAACAGTTTTCATTGGATGAAATTTTGAATTTATTGAATTCCGAACCTGAGAATTTTTCTCCCAATGTTGCCCTACGTCCAGTATACCAAGAGTGTATTTTACCCAATTTGTGTTATGTCGGAGGATTGGGTGAATTGAGTTATTGGCTTCAATTAAAAGAAGTTTTTCATGCTGCAAAAGTTCAATTTCCTTTGATTCAAGCGCGAACTTCCTACTTCACAATTGACGAAACAAGTTTTACAAAATGGCAAGAATTGGGTTTTTCACAGCTGCAACTCTTCGAGAAACCTACCCATTTAAAATCTACTTTTCTTGAAAAAAATCAAGTTCAGCCCTTGGAATTCAATCCTATTGTTGAACAATTTGAACGTTTAAAATCAGAACTTCAACACCTGACGCAAACCGTGGATGAAAGTTTGGAAAGTTTCGTTGGTGCGGAAATGACACGAATGGAAAAGCAAGTTGAAGTTATTCGTCAACGCTTGGAAAAGAGTACTAAATCGCGCTTCGATAAACAATTAAAACTCATTGACACAGTTCATGAACGTTTATTTCCCCACAATGATTGGCAAGAACGACATTTTAGTTTTTTTCATTTTTCACCGGATGGAAATTATACAAAACGATTAAATGAAATTCATAAAAGTTGTACCCCTTTTTCACCCGAAATCAAATTTTTGGTTTACTAATCAATAGCCTTTTTTATAAGTCAAACTCAGTTTATAAAGTTTTCGGCTTGACCTCAAGCTCTCTCTCCAAAACAGCTTCACGAGAAATTGGTGGTAAGTTGGGGAAATTTGAATCGCCTTTCTTTTTGGATTTTACATGATAACGAAAGACATCGGAATAATTCAAATCGGATGAGTCGGTTAATGCTTGAACATAATCCGTGAATATCAAATCTGAAAGGTCTATTTCCCATGTAGGAATTTCCAGGATCGGTTCATACACACAAACTCCTGCAGTTGCTATTTCGCCAAGAATGAAATGATTCGATTTAACAATTAAATCATATGTCCAATTTGAATCAGTCCTAATTGCTGGAGTTGTAAGCACTATGGAATCTAATTTCAAGGTATCCACTTGTTCCATTTCCTGAATCGTGTCTTGTGTCCACGCGGAAGAAAGTCCTAAAATATCAGGAAAAAAACAGAAAATTGCTACTGCCAAAATGCGCTGATACAAAGGCATTGAACTCCACGACGAAGAGAAGGTTTCTGTTTCAATTGGCGCGTTAAATTGGCGTGAAGTTGCCCGCGCACAAAACGTTGTAAATTGTTTTTCCTGAAACAGTTGGCGCAAATCGAAATCTGTGAAATTGGTGATGTCCAGTACTTCTTTTTGGCACACTTCGCAATGCCTTCCTTTTTCGGTAGGTGTCATCAAGTTCCAATTTTCGGAACACTGAAAAGTTGATTTGAGTTGGACGCGCATGGAATACCTAACGACTAGGTTTTAAGAAAGTTGTTCTTATTAATTCAAAAATCAGCGTAAAAACCTTATATTTGGTTCATGAAAAAGATGGTAGCATTTGTAATTTTAGCAGGAACAATCGTAGCCTGTAAGAAACCAGTTGAACCTGCAAAAGAATATGTAAAACTTGAGGTACAACCCGTTTATGGAACTTCGAATTTGTATTTGGATTCCACCTATCTTTCACCCGAAGGATATGCTTTTAAAGTAACTGACTTTCGTTTTTACCTTACTGACTTTATTAACGGAACCGACACCTTATTTGACGTCGCGCTATATGACTACCGTGAAACAGGTACGCAACTAACTCGTGTTGAAGGCGATAAGTCTAAATTTGGAAATTTTACTGCAAAGATTGGCGTTCCAGCAACAAAAAATCATTTAGATCCAAGTACGTTTTTAAATTCAAGTCCATTAAACATTTCTAATGCTGGACAAATGCACTGGAGCTGGAATACGGGTTATATTTTCTTTTCAATTGAAGGAAAAGTGGACACCTTAAATACTGGAAATTTTGATTTGAATTTCAGTTATCACATTGGTTCGGATAACATGCTTCGTGAATTAAATTTAACCAATTTAAATTGGACAAAAAGTGCTGATCACGAACACAAAGCAACTTTAAAATTCGACTTCTTAAACTTCATTTCGAACCCAAACCGCTCCATCGATTTAAAAACGGAATATTTAACGCACACAGCCTTTGGTCAAGAACAACTCACAAATAAAGTTGTTGAAAGCTTCAAAGAATCCTTCAAAGCGAATTAACTATGCGATACCTCTCTTTTTTTGTTTTCTTTGCCTTCCTTATTTCATGTTCCAAAGACAAAGCAGTCTATAAACCAACGCCGTACAATTTAGAAATTCCTTCACATTTTCCTGCAATGAACATTCCTGCTGACAATCCAATGACGGTAGAAGGGGTTGAATTGGGAAGATATTTGTTCTATGAAAAGCGTTTAAGTGGCGATAATACGCAAAGTTGTGCAAGTTGTCATTTTCCGCAACATTCTTTTTCAGATAGTTCACGTTATTCTGTAGGAATTTTAGGTCAACAAGGAGATCGACAATCTATGGCCATTATTAATCTTGGATGGGAGGATTTTTTCTTTTGGGATGGGCGTGAAAGTTCCTTGGAAAAGCAAATTCTACAGCCTGTAATTAATCCCATTGAAATGCATGAGGAATGGAAAAATGCTGTTGCCAAATTGCAAAAAGATCAACAATACCGTAACCGATTTTTTAAAGCTTTTGGAAGTGAAGGAATCGATTCTACCCGCGCTGCAAAAGCAATTGCTCAGTTTATTCGTACCATGATTTCTTCTGAATCAAAGTTCGATGTGATGTATAAATTTGAAAACGGTATTCCATTAACAACTGCTGAAATGCAACTTCTGCCAACAGTTGACTCCGAAGAATGGGCAGGCTACGATTTATTTAAAAGTTTGAACGGCGCCGATTGTTTTCACTGCCACAATGGTCCTCTGATGCGGGTGAAAAAATTTAGCAACAATGGATTAGATGCCGTTTTTACCGACTTAGGTAGAGGTGCCGTTTCTGGAAATTCAAACGATAACGGAAAATTCAAAGTACCTACTCTTCGTAATATTGCACTCACAGCACCTTACATGCACGACGGGCGCTTTGCAACTTTGGACGAGGTGATTGAACATTACTCCTCTGGAATTCACCATAGCCCAACCATCGATCCATTGATTGAATTTGCAAGCCAAGGTGGTGTACAACTGGATGCTCAAGAAAAATATTTATTGAAGAAATTTTTATTGACTTTGACCGATTTAAAATTTGTCAATAATCCTAAATTTAGTGACCCGAATTAATCATTAAACGATAAAAAAATAGTCAATGCGCGAAAACCAATTACGTCTTACAACAGAAGAAAAAGCACTAAAAATCAACTTAACGTCAGATATTTATGGGTGTTTTGCAGAAATCGGCGCAGGGCAAGAAGTAGCTGCTAATTTTTTCAAAGCTGGAGGAAGTTCAGGAACAATTGCCTTCACCCAGTCAGCATATGACATGAAAGTTTCCGATTCGATGTACGGTGTTGCTTCACGTTACGTCTGTGAAGAACGGCTGCATACGATGTTAGAAACGGAGTATAATCATTTGGCGGAAACACTTCCCAAGAAACACAAAGAAGCTCGATTTTTTGCTTTTTGTAACACGGTAGAATCGTTGAATTATCACAAAACAAACCAAGGACAAGGTTGGGTTGGAATTCGGTTTCAATTGCACCTAAACGGTCCTGTCAACGACATTATTTTGCATATAAAAATGCACGATAACAGCCACAAAGGTCAACAAGAAGCTTTAGGTATTTTAGGTGTAAATCTCATACACGCGAGTTATTTTCATACTGACAATTTGGACAATTTTCTAGAAGCGATTGTGCAGCGTTTGCCGCGCGACCGAATGGAAATTGACATGTTGCGCGTAAAAGGTCCTGATTTCTACAACGTCGATAACCGTGTGATTGCCTTAAATTTAGTTAAGCGAGGTATTACGGATGCTACCCTGTTTAATCCTAAAAAAGAGGTGCTTCAGCCTGCAACTGCGTTATACAAGAAAAACATCTTGTTAATGAGAGGTCGTTTTCGTCCAGTGACTAAGGTGCATTTGGACATGATTCACCAAGGTAAAACAGCATTTTTAAGAGAAGAACGTGTGGATGAAAAGAAGGTCTCTGTCGTTTTTGAGTTGACCTTAAAAGACTTAACAGCGGACGGAAAAATCTCCGACAGCGACTTTCTAGACCGTGCGGAATTGTTGTGTTCCTTGGGGTATACCGTGATGATTTCCAACTACTTGAAACATTACAAAATGGTCGAATACCTTTCAGCGATTTCAAAAGGTAGTTTAATGGGCGTGATTCTAGGAGTTTACAACTTAAACACTATTTTCGATGAACGCTACTATGATAACCTTCCAGGTGGACTTTTAGAAGCTTTCGGTCGTGGATTTGGACACAATGTTAAATTGTATGTATATCCCGCTTTGAATGTTGAAGACGGCTCTTTGTATAATTTAGACAACATGAGGCTCGCGAAAAATCTCGTTGGTTTGATGCACTACATGCGCGATAACGATAAAATGGCGCCAATTGAAGAATATGACAAGCAGTTGCTCCATATACACAGTGACGATGTTCTGAGTAAAATCAAAGCAGGTGCTTCCAGTTGGGAAAACGATGTGCCTGAATCCGTAGTGACAGCGATTAAGAAAATGGAATTGTTCGGATTTCGTCAACCAGCTACTGTTTCCTAATGTCACAAATTAAGCACGCTTTAATCCGTTATCGCATCATTGACAGGATGTTGCGTAACAAATTTCGACCGTATCCAAGTAAAGAAGATTTTCGACAGGCTTGTGAGGAAGCTCTTTTTGGCTCAACTTCAGGTGCCAATATTTGTGATTCAACAATTGAAAAAGACATCTTTGCGTTGCGCATGGAACACGATGCACCGATAAAATTCAGCAAGCGCAACAACGGGTATTTTTACTCCGACCCGAATTTCAGCATCAACGACGTACCCTTGTCGGAAGATGAATTATCCTCCATTAAATTTGCAGTTGATACGCTGCGTCAATTTCGTGAAGTGCCTGTTTTTCAACAATTCGGAAATGCCATCGACAAAATCGTGGATCGCATTTCAGTTGGCAATTTTCAAGAACCAAGTTTGGATAATTACATTGCATTTGAGTCAGTTACGTCGGTTGGTGGAAATGAATTTCTACCGATTTTGTTAGAAGCGATACAAAGCAATTCGAAAGTTTGGTTCACCTACATGAGCTTTGTCAAAGGCGTAGAAAAACCACGAAAAGTGACACCCTTATTTCTCAAAGAATACCGCAATCGGTGGTACTTAATTTCCTTTGATGCTGCGAAAGGTGACTTTTTGACCTTTGGTTTGGATCGAATGGCGGATGTGAAAAAATTGG
Organism: Bacteroidota bacterium; assembly: GCA_039795265.1. Classification (GTDB taxonomy): domain Bacteria; phylum Bacteroidota; class Bacteroidia; order Flavobacteriales_D; family Crocinitomicaceae; genus UBA952. The sequence goes on from JBDKEM010000057.1 coordinate 36,212, forward strand.
ACGAACCTGGCGATAGTGAATTACAATTTGACGCTGCGAATTTTTTCAAATACAGTATTGGAATAACTACCTACGATGGTCTTCCGGAAAAAGTAATTTTGAAAGCCGAAAAAGTAGCTGCACGTTATATTGAATCCCAACCGTTTCACGCCACACAACAGGTTATCGAAAAAGAAAAAGACCATACCATTTTTGAATTAGAAGTACTTATTTCCGAGGAATTGATACGTTCCTTGTTGAGCTACGGAGGTGAAATCGAGGTCATTAAACCAAAAAAACTAAAGAAAATCTTAGCAGAACGAGTCAGCGCGATGGCGAAGATATATCTTAAGTAATCAAAATATGTATCCATGTTTCCAATTATTCTATCATTCACTCATAATCCTCCCCTGCGGTCATACCCTCATAAAATCTTAAAGTCATAATCCGCCGCGGCGGACATTCCCTCATAAAATCAAAAAAAAATGGAACTAACTCAAACTATCCTCAACGGCGTATGTACGCTAACCCTTAACCGTCCTGCGGTATTCAACTCATTTAACCAAGCGATGGCCTTTCAATTACAGGCAGCACTCGACGATTGTGCAACGAACGACGAAGTCCGAGTAATTGTCATCCGTGGCGAAGGAAAAGCCTTTTGTGCTGGACAAGATTTGGCGGAAGCAACCGATCCGAATGGCCCTGATATGAACAGTATAGTGAAAGATCATTACAATCCCATTATCTTGAAAATCAGAAACATCGAAAAACCAGTGATTGCCGCCGTTAACGGAGTAGCAGCTGGCGCAGGAGCAAATATTGCTTTAGCGTGCGACATTGCAATTGCAAAAGAATCAGCAGCTTTTATTCAAGCATTTTCTAAAATTGGATTAATTCCTGATTCGGCGGGAACGTTTTTCTTACCGCGGATCATTGGTATGCAGAAAGCGTTGGCTTTGATGTTTACAGGAGAAAAAGTGATGGCGAAAGAAGCCGAAGCGATGAACATGATTTACAAAGCAGTTGCCGACAATGACTTTGAAGCGTTTGTGGAAAAGTTTAGCAATCAACTCGCAACAATGCCAACTCCTGGTTTAGGATTAACAAAAAAAGCAGTGAACCAAAGTTGGACGAACAACTTGGAACAACAACTTGATGTAGAAGAAGTTTTGCAAACGGAAGCTGGGTCAACTTACGATTTTAACGAGGGAGTAACTGCATTCTTAGAGAAACGTGCGCCTGTTTTTAAAGGTAAATGAATGACACAAAGAGAGCGACTAAAATACTGTACCGTTTGTAAAAACCGAGTTTACAACAGGGACTTAGGAACAATATGTAACTTGACCTATCGCCCTGCAGCTTTTGATTTAACCTGTCCGGATTTTATTCAAGACGAGCGTAGTGATGAGTTAGCTGTAGAACATAGTTTAGAAACAAAAAAGTCTGACAATAAAACCATGAATAAGGGCCGATTGGCGCTTTATTTTATTGGTGCTATTGATGTTTTAGTGGCATGTCTTCTTATTTTCGCTCAAAACAATTACATCGACGGCTTCGTAAATTTATTTTTTGGATGTCTCTTTATTGCAGTTAGTATTTGGTCTTATTGGCAACCCTTTATTGCCTTCATTACTGGATTAGGCACGTATGTTTTACTCAATCTTTTAATGATTTATGTTGACCCGACTTACATTTATAAAGGTGCTTTTATCAAAATAATAGTAATTATTGCTCTAGTATATTCTATTAAAAAAGCAAAGGAATTAAGAGACGAACAGAAGACAATCAAAGAAGATTTAATCGACCAAGTGTAATCCGTATGACAAGAGACGAACAGTTAAAATTTTGCAACATTTGTACCAACCGAGCATTTAGTAACGAGGAAGGAACTATTTGTCGCCTAACAAATAAAATTGCTGATTTCGAAGGAAATTGTTCGAGCTACGTGGTGGATGAACATGAAGCTGAAATCGAAAATCAAAAAGAGTTAATACATCAAAAGACGGAGAAAAAAACGATAAATAAAGGTCGTTATGTGTTACTCGCAATTGGACTAATAAATTTGGCTTTAGGACTTTATCAAATTTGGAACATATACCCTATATTCATTGGGATTGTCGATTCCTTTATTGGATTATTGTTTATTGGTTTTGGAATTTGGTCGTTTAGGCAACCGTATTACGCGATGATTTCAGGTTTAAGCACGTATCTATTAATCAATTTGCTCCTGATTTTTGTAAATCCTTTCAGTTTATTTAACGGAATTATTTTGAAAATAATAATCGTAACCTATCTCGCTTTTGGAATTCGTTCAGCACGAGAGGCACAATCTCAACTTCAAAAGAAAAAGGAGGATTTAATCGATCAGTTCTAAGCTTTATGACCCAAAAAGAACGCCTAATCATTTGTTCAACATGTCATCACCGCGGTTTTGATCCTCGAATTGGTGATGTGTGTAAATTGACCGCATCAGTTCCTGACTTTATCGGGAATTGTGAAAGATATAAACAAGATGCTTCTTTACCCGAGTTTGCAATTAACTCAGAAAAAAAACGGATTTCCAAAAAAATAGTGAAGTTCGAAAAGGAAGTTATACACTGTTTTTTATAGGAGCATTTACAGTATTTTTCGGCGCTTTTATTATGACCGAAAGTGATGAATTTGGAGCTGGAATAATTGACCTGTTCATTGGAGGTATTTTTATCATCTTGGGAATTTGGTCAATAAATCAACCCTATTACGCGCTCATAACTGGACTAACTTTTTACATCGTTTTTATGATTATCATACTTCAAGATGATTGGAATACCAAGCGCATCGTAATTTCTTTATTCATTATCATTATAATGATTCGCGGTATTTTATCTGCCCTGAAAATACATGAAAATAAATCCGATGATCATGAAAGCGAATGACAAATTACCTTCCGCCAAATATCGAACTACCAACACGAATCATGGTACTTCCTTCCTCTATGGCTAACGCATAATCGCCACTCATTCCCATTGAAAGGTGCTGAAAACTTGATTCGTTTTGAAAATGAGTATTTTTAATTTGCTCGAAAATGGCTCTTAAGGTTTGAAATTCAGCTCGAATTTGCTTTTCGTCTTCCACAAAAGAAGCCATTCCCATTACGCCAACAATTCGGACATTTTCCAAGGAATTGCTATTTACACGTTCTAAAATTTCTTCTGCCTCTTCGATATTCAAACCAAATTTCGTTTCCTCTTGTGCAATGTGAAATTGAAGCAATACGTCGATAATACGATCGTTTTTTTGAGCTTGTTTATTGACTTCTTCCAATAATTTCAAGCTGTCGATGGAATGAATGAGGTGAACAAATGACGCAATATATTTTACTTTATTCGTCTGTAAATGACCAATTAAATGCCAACAAATGTCGCTCGGAAGAACCGCTTGTTTGTCGCACATTTCTTGCACCTTGTTTTCACCAAAATGACGTTGACCTGCATTATAGGCTTCTTGTAAATCAGTAACAGGTTTAGTTTTTGATACGGCAACTAAAGTCACATGTGAAGGAAGTTGCGCTTGTAATTCGTGAATTTTGTCAGCAATCATTTCTCAACGAATAGAATAAATAGTCAATCCACTGCGCAGTTTTGGCTCTACCCACGTCGATTTCGGAGGCATATTGAGCTGAGCGTCTGCCACTTTTTTTACTTGCTCTATCGACAATGGAAACAAAGCAAAAGCGATTTCAAATTTCTCAGAAGTCAACTTTTCTTCCATGTACGAAAGCGGTAAATTGCCGGGAACGAACTCAACATCAGCCGTAGTTTTCAAATCGTTGATTCCTAAAATTGGTTCCAAAATCAAAGAAGTCAACAAATCCGAATCCAAACTTTTCACAGGATGTTCGTGCTCAATTAAATAATCAAACGGTTGAAATAGGTACCACGTCCCTTTGATGCAAAGCGTGATATGATGGACTTCCGCAGGCTTTACCGCACCTTCGAGTTTTGAAATCGTTCCTAAAGCCGATAAAGCGTGTAAAAAACTGCTTTCAGAATGTCCGTTTAAGGTTTTCACCAAGCGATTGAATTCTAAAATTTCTAGTTCATTTTCCTCTACAAAATACGAAAGAAAAGCACCACATTTATCAGTTGGATTACCAAGTGCTTTTTGTTTTTCATAATACCGGACAGACGAGGCTGAACGGTGGTGACCATCAGCAATATAAATCGATTCAACCGCTTCGAACGCGTTTTTAAGCAATAAAGTTTGGTCCTCGTTCAGTACCCACAATTCGTGTTTGATACGGTCTGTAGTCGTAAACTCATATTCAGGACGTTGTAAAATGGCAGCATGTAAAATTTCATTAATACGATCATTTCCAGCATAACTCATCAAAACAGGCTCAGCATTGAATCCAACAATATCCAAATAATTGGTAAATACATCCTCCCGCTCAGTTAAGGTCGCTTCGTGTTTTTTAATCGTATCGTTCAAATATTCCTCCGTACTTGCTCCACCAATGATTCCGGTAAAGGAGAGAAATTCACTCGATTGACGGTAAATATACAAACGCGGTGAACCGTCTTGAATTAAAATTCCTTTTTTTTCGAATTCGTCAAAGCGTTCACGAACCAATTCAAAACGTTCTTTGGAGTTCGGTTTCGTTTTTTTATGTTGTCCAAATTCAGGGTTAATGATGTGTAAAAACGTGAATGGATTGTCTTCTAATTTGGCTTTGAGAACATTTTTTTTGTACGAATAATAAGGACGCGTTGCCACCAAATGCACCTTGTCACGAACCGGACGAATTGCACGAAATGGAATTAATTGAGCCATTGAATGGAATTAAAATTTATAACTCAAACCGAAACTTGGTAAAATTGGGAACTGATAAATTTGCTTGCCTGTTATTCGGTTGACGTAGAAAATATTGTTTCTATTGTAAACGTTAGTCACACTTAAAACTGCTTCTAAAACGGTTTTATTCTTGAAAGTAAATGGCTTTTTCAATGTAACGTCTAAGCGGTGATAATACGGCAAACGTTGACTATTGAATGTTCCTAGTAATGTTGAAACTGAACTTGGGTTGTTTGTGACATAATCGGTTGTTACACCGTTCTGGAAATTCTCCATTTGATAATAACCTGCTGTTGGCGTGAAAGGAAGACCTGACCCTAAATTCCATCGAACGTTCAATTCTAAATTTTTCTTCTTTCCAAATAAGTAAGAAGCTACGATATTCAAGTTGTGACGTCGGTCAAATACAGGGAAATATTTCGCGAAGCCGTCCCAACGTGTGTTGTATCCCCAAGAATAAACTCCCCAAAGAAAAATGCGATCTTTGTTATATTTCAATAAGAAATCCACCCCATACGATTGACCCGATTCCAAGATAAAATCCTTTTTGTAAACATCATCAATCAATGCAAATTGGGCAACGTCCTCATACAATTTATTCTGGTTGATGTTACTTAATTGAGAGAAATATTTGTAATACCCTTCAATGTTGACATTCAAATTTCGGTTCAAATCGTACTCCATTCCTAAAATAGCATGCCATGCATATTGTAATCCGTTTTTCGTGTTTTTAATTTGTTGGAATTCATTTACAAATTGCGATTGAACGTTTGTTGGCGCTGAAAGTAAACCATTAAATAGATTTACAACATCTTTATCTGAACTTGCCGACGTAAAGTTTTGTGAGAAACGTCCTCCAGAGAATTTGAAACGTAGGTTTTCACTCGCATTATATTTTAACGCCAAGCGTGGTTCTGGTGAAAAAGTACCTAAAGAAGCATACATCTGACCTCTTAATCCTGCTTGAATAACCCAACGACGAGTTACTTTTCGGTAATTGTAATAAGCACCGATTTCGGTCGTAAAGTTTGTCGCCTCGATTTGACGTTTTGCTTCGTTGTAAGTAACAAATTGCGTATTGAAACCACTAAAGCTGAACCCGTAATTCATTTCACCTTCTTCCTTCAAAAAATAACTAAAGTCAAATCCCAAATCAAAACCACCAATTTTTGAAAAACGAGGTTCTGAAGCCGTCTCCGTGAAGGTTGTTTGAAAGTTACTTCCGTTTACGTGACCACGTATAAAAATTGGAGATCCGCTGGGAACCATTAAAAAGTTAACCCCTCCTCCAGATGCGTTCCAATTTAAATCAGCCTCGTTGTTGTAATTCACACTGTCGCGATTGTGAAAACCAAAAACACTCACCTTAGAACCACCGTCCGCATTGAAGGTCATTTTCCCGTATAAATCTGTAAAGTTGAAAGGAAGTCCATTTCCGTCATTGACACGTGGATACATTGATTTAGATGTGTAATCCAACAAACTGTGTTTAGCTGAAAAGATATAAGACCCTGAACGCGATTCGGTTCCGTTTTTCTTGCCGAGTGGTCCTTCCAAAACCATTTTTGCTAAGAACGGAGAAGCTGAAACCTTACCACCAAACTTGTTTCTGTTGCCATCGCGGTAGGTAATGTCCATGATAGAAGAGATTCGTCCACCGTATTTTGACTCAAAACCACCCGTGTAAATGTCCACGTTTTTAATGAGTTCCGTTTCAAAAATTGAGAAAAAACCAATAGAGTGAAAAGGGTTGTAAATGGTCATACCATCCAACAAAATTTTGTTTTGAATCGGCGTTCCACCACGAACATAAAGTTGTCCACCTTGATCTCCCGTGGTTACGACACCAGGCGTTACACTAAATGCGCCAACAATATCACTTTCAGCGCCATAACTTGGAATTCGTTCCACCGCTTTTTTATCCAATTTGAGTTTGGACATATCCACCTCGGTACGTTTAGTTTTGCTCTCTGCAGTGATATTAATTTGGTCAAATTCTTTTACAACCTCTAATTTAACAAGCTCAAACTTAACATCATATATTTTCTTACCGTCTTTAATTTCAATATTCTGATAGGCCGTTTCGTAGCTAATATTAACGATTTTCAAAATGTAGCTTCCTTTATCCAATTTGGGAATCGAGAAAAAACCGTTGATATCCGTAACTCCGTTTGCTACCATTGTGCTATCCTTCTTCAATAATCGGATTTTTTCGTAACCCATTGGCTCACCATTTCCTTTATCGTAAACAAAACCACGAACGGTAAAATCTTGACTAAAAAGGCTATTGAATAGAAAAAGAAACAGCGAAGAGAGTAAAAGTTGTTTTTTCATTTTGATTTTAAAGACCCCGAAGATAGATAAAACTATTAAAGATTAGGAAAAATTGAGAATTAGTAATGCGGTAATTATTTAATGTGCCAATGTAGTAATGTGCTAATTTGCTTCTGACGCGACGGAGGGTTAATGTGCTAATCTCTTAAAATCGTATTATCCCAATATCCTAGAGTCCTAATATACTTCCGCCACGGCGGAGTCCCAACATCCCAACGTCCTAAAATCCCTCCATTAATGACAAACAAAATTCAAGCACAAAGATTTTCCTATTTTTGCCCAAAATTGACTTATGGAAAAAATCATTTGTGGCATCCAGCAGATGGGTATTGGTGTACCAAACGTGCAAGAAATATGGAGTTGGTACCGTAAATTTTTCGGAACAGACGTTCGCATTTTTGAAGAAGCTGCCCCTGCCCCACTGATGACCCAATACACTGGCGGAGTGGTTCAATCGCGCACCGCAACTTTAGCCTTGAGTATGGACGGTGGTGGCGGTTTTGAAATCTGGCAATATACGAGTCGGTCCACTGAAAAACCAAGCTTCGAACCGCGCTTAGGCGATTATGGTATGTTCGCCTGCAAAATCAAATCCCACGATGTTACTGCAACATACAATTACATGAAATCAAATGGTGCAAACGTTTTGAACGCACCAGAAAAAGCACCAAACGGTGAACTTTCCTTTTTTGTTGTTGATCCAAATGGAAATCTTTTTCAAGTAGTTGAAAGTGAAAGTTGGTTTTCATCCACAGGACATGCTTCGAATTGTGGAGGAGTTGCAGGAACAATTATTGGTGTGTCCAATATGGAAAAATCGTTGGCATTATATAAGGACGTTTTGGAATACGACAAAATAGATTACGACGTATCAGGAACTTTTTCGGATTTATCAGCCATAGCAGGTGGAAACGGTCAATTTCGTCGCGTTCGTTTATCGCACAGTTCGGCTCGACCTGGTCCTTTTGCGGCCTTGTTAGGAGCTACAACCATCGAATTGGTGCAAGCTTTAGACCGAACAGATTGCAGAAAAATTTTTGAAAACCGTTTTTGGGGCGATTGGGGATTCATTCATTTGTGTTTCGACGTTCAAGGAATGGATCAACTGAAAAAAGAATGTGCTGAAAAAGGATTTCCATTCACCATTGACAGTGATAATACTTTTGATATGGGAGAAGCGGGAGGAAGATTTTCTTACATTGAAGATCCAGACGGCACCTTAATTGAATTCGTTGAAACACATAAAGTTCCTGTAATGAAAAAATTAGGTTGGTACATCAATCTGAAAAATAAAAAACCTGGAACTTCACTACCACGTTGGATTTTAAAAGCAATGGCTTTCAATCGCGTAAAAGGGTAAGAATAATTCAGCGGTGTTGAAACCGTAAATCGGCTTTATTAAACTATTTCATTCCGAAAATCAATTTCCAACGATTGACGGTGTAACTTTGCGACTTTTTTAATTTCAAAATAATGATTTCAGTTGACGCAATTGGCGTAGAGTTCAGTGGTTCCGTACTTTTCAGCGATGTTTCTTTCGTAATAAATGAAACTGACAAAATCGCTTTGATGGGGAAAAATGGTGCTGGAAAATCCACCATGCTAAAAATCCTTGCGGGAATTAATAAACCTACAAAAGGTTCAATTTCAGCACCTAAAGACACCGTGATTGCCTATTTGCCTCAACATTTATTAATGGAAGACAACTGCACTGTTTTCGAGGAAACCTCCAAGGCATTCCAGTCCATTTTTGACATGCGCGACGAAATTGACACCATCAACCACCAATTAACTGTCAGAACGGACTACGAATCCGACGAATACATGAAATTGATCGAACGCGTTTCCGAAATCAGTGAAAAATATTATTCCATCGAGGAAATCAATTACGACGGTGAGGTAGAAAAAACCTTGAAAGGACTTGGATTCGAGCGTGAGGATTTTACCCGTTCCACCTCGGAATTTAGCGGTGGTTGGCGGATGCGCATTGAATTGGCTAAAATTCTTCTTCAAAAACCAGATTTAATTTTATTGGATGAGCCGACGAACCACTTGGATATTGAATCGATTCAATGGTTGGAAGATTTTTTAGTGAACAATGCGAAAGCGGTAGTTGTAATTTCCCATGACCGCGCTTTTGTAGACAACATCACTAATCGTACTATTGAGGTGACGATGGGCAGAATTTATGATTACAAAGCCAAATATTCGCATTATCTCGAACTCCGAAAAGAACGACGAGCGCAACAACAACGCCAATACGAAGACCAGCAAAAATTTATCGCGGAAACAACCGAATTTATAGAACGTTTCAAAGGAACTTATTCCAAAACCAATCAAGTGCAATCGCGTGTGCGGATGTTGGAAAAATTGGAATTAATTGAAGTCGATGAAATTGATTCCTCAGCGTTAAAATTGCGCTTCCCTCCTACTCCACGTTCGGGGAATTATCCCGTCACAGTGACCGAATTAAGTAAGAAATACGGCGATCATGTTGTCTTTGAAAATGCATCAATGACCATTCAGCGCGGCGAAAAAGTTGCCTTCGTAGGGAAAAACGGTGAAGGTAAATCGACCATGATTAAAGCCATCATGAAGGAGATTGATTTCGATGGATTGTGTGAAGTTGGACACAACGTACAAATTGGTTATTTCGCTCAAAATCAAGCCTCTTTACTCGATGAAGAAATGAGTGTTTACGATACCATTGATAGCATTGCTGAAGGAGATATCCGAACCAAAATCCGCGATATTCTCGGTGCATTCATGTTTGGTGGTGAGGCAGGAACGAAAAAAGTAAAAGTACTTTCAGGAGGTGAACGTACGCGTTTGGCAATGATAAAATTGTTACTAGAACCCGTCAATTTGTTGATTCTCGATGAGCCCACGAATCACTTGGACATGAAAACCAAAGACATTATCAAAGAAGCACTTAAGGAATTCGATGGCACCTTAATCCTCGTTTCCCACGACCGTGACTTTTTAGATGGCTTGGTTACCAAAGTTTTTGAATTTGGCAACAAACGAGTAAAAGAACATTTTGAGGACATCAAAGGATTCTTGGCCTTGAAGAAAATGGAAAGTTTGCGAGAGATTGAGAAGTAACTATTTCATTACGAAATTAAAGTGATTTGGTATTAAATCAGTTCATACCCTTAACAATCGTTTTCCAAAACATCCAATTTAAACTGGTGAATCATTTCCTTCATTTCCACTAATTGTTGTATCTGTTGTTCGATAAACTGCAACTTTTCGTCAAGTACCTTAATTTTTTCGGATTGACTAAGTCGTTTATCAAACCATGCATCGATTAATTGACTGATTTCTTGAATAGTAAAACCAACCGATTTGGCATAACGTATCAGTTCCAATTTTTCAACTGTCTCCTCGTCGTAATGGTAATAATTATTGGAAGTAACACTTTCATTCCTTTTTCCTTTTATCAATCCCGATTTTTCATAAAATCGAATGGTGTGCACTGTAATTCCAGTGCGTTTTGACAGTTCATTGATTAACATGAAACAAAAATAGAAAAATAATTAAAGTATAGACTATACTCTAATGTTGTAGGTTTTATTTTATAGGTTTACTTTCGCCGAAAAAAACAAGAATGAAAACAGCTTTAATAACTGGTGCATCGAATGGAATTGGTTTGGAACTGGCAAAAGTTCATGCATCCCAAGGTGGGAATTTAGTTTTGGTAGCTCGAAACAAAGCGAAACTAGATTCACTTAAAGAGACATTTGAAAAACAATTCAAGGTAAAAGTTTACACCATTGGAAAGGATCTTTCGGATTCTAATGCAGCCCAAGAAGTGTATGATGAAACCACAAACCAAGGAATTCAAATTGATTACCTTATCAACAATGCGGGTTTTGGGGATTTTGGAATGTTCACTGAAACCAGTTGGGAGAAAGAACTTCAAATGATTAACTTGAATATTACAACATTAACCCATTTCACTAAACTCTATCTTCAGGACATGACCAAAAGAAAGAGTGGTAAAATCATGAATGTGGCATCGACAGCAGCTTTTCAATCTGGTCCTACAATGGCTGTATATTACGCCACAAAAGCTTATGTTCTAAGTTTTTCGGAAGCAGTGGATAATGAAGTTCGAGACAAAGGTATAAGCGTCACAACCTTATGTCCGGGTGCCACAGAAAGTGGATTTCAAGTCGCGGCGGCTATGGAGGAAAGTGCACTCGTAAAAGGAAAACGACTTCCGAGTTCAGCAGAAGTTGCTCGATTCGGATACACGGCTATGTTGAAAGGAAAAACGGTTGCTATTCATGGTTTTATGAATCGAATTTTAGCTAATTCTGTTCGATTCTTACCCCGTTCTATTGTAGTTAAAGTAACTCGAAAAATGCAGGATCGAGCGTAATAATCGAATGAATTAGAACATTGCTCATTTTAAGATGGTTAAATCATTCAACTCTGTCCACTTTCTTATAATATGATAATCATCCCCCTTTGTCCCCCTTCAAAGGGGGAAGAAGTTCTCGAGTTGAAATGCATTTTCAATTTCGTCAATCCACTTCAATCCACCTACCCGGCTGGAACGCCATGATTTGTTCATTGTACATCGCGTTGGCAAAGACAGATGGTAGATAAAAGCGACCTTTGCATGCCGTAATCGCATATAAAGTAATGCGTTTTTCTTCGCCTGGATTTAAGTCCATATACATATTCGCGCGGTCGTCACGGAAATCAGTATAACGTACTGAATTGGCACTTTCGGTCTGATCCAAGCGTCCATTACTCAATTCCCAACCTGTTGGTACAACAAAGTTCAAGGCCATTTCACGGTAGGTTTGACGTTGGCTTATATTCTTCAACGTCAACACGATTTTGATTTCCATTCCACGTTGGGTTTTATCGACCTTGATTGGTTTGTCGTTCATGGATAAAAATTCTACTCCCATCTTTAAACCTTTGCTGTTTGCCGCAGATTTTGCTTCTAATGGTGTACCTTGTGTGGTGTAAGTGACATATAATTTTTGTCCAGATTTATTAGCAATTTGGACGTTTTTGTTTTCCGCTAATTTTTTTCCTGTCCAAACAAATCGCATGATGGCTTTCTCGATTTTTTTCGATGTCCATTCCTCGTTTTCCAAGCGCAAATCAAAGGCTCCTCCTCCACTCTCTTTGTCCGAAATTGACGCCATTGCCATTAAAGAATAAGCAGTTTCTTGTGTGTTTAAGGCTTTCTCAGAGCGTAATTCTTGTGCCACTTCACGCACTACTGCGTCAATCGTTTCGTTGTGTTTTCCCATTATGTCGGCTGCCAACAACATCAAGGATTTATCACGCAATCCCGATCCAAAAGTCCCTGAAAATTCACGGTATTCGTCCACCAAAAATTTCATATTCGTTACCAATTTTAAGGCAATGTCTTTTTTTCCAGCCAACGAATATGCGGCTGCTAACTCCCATGTTGCCACAGCATTTAAACTTTCCCCTTCACGCATACGGTTCATCGCTCCTAATTCCGGAGTACCGTTCAACGCAAGCGTAAACAAACGATAAACTTGATTCAAATAATCGCTTTCCGAACGGCCTCTAAACGCTCCCGGCGACCATGCTTCCGCTTTCTTTTTCTGGTAATTTTTCCAATTTTCTTTCATGCCGCTAGGTAATTGAAAACCGATTTTTTCCGCTTCCAGTAAGAAATGTCCTGCGTAAGTTGTCGCCCATTCATTTGCTTCATTTTCACCTGGCCAATAAGCAAATCCACCGTCACTTGTTTGGAATTTTGTTAGACGTTTCAATGCCGCGAGGATGTTTTGGTTCACTGTATTTTTCTGTTCCTCGGTAAAGGTAGTGAGCTGTTTCAAATACAGTTGCGGGAAAGCTCCAGAAGTAGTTTGCTCTAGGCAACCGTGCGGATAATTTATAAGGTAGCTCAGGCGTTTTTCTAAGGCAATCGCGGGAATTTTTGATACTTCTACACTCACTTTATTGCTTCCTCCCATTCCTAAAAGTTTGATTGGCAACTGTAATTTTTCTCCTGCTTCAACGGTTTGTGTCGTGGTTTCTACCAAAAGAGGATTCGAAGGTCGCACCTGTATTTCAATCGTTTCATAGGCGGTTTCCTTTCCACTTGTTGCTTTTACGGTGATTTTTCCAAGGCCACAACGTCTGTCAATTTCCACAGGGAAATAAACGACTTGGTCGCCATTTTCTTTAAACGTTACATTTTGAGTTTTCCCATTGGTAAACTTGAAAAATTCATTTCCTTCCACTGAAATTTGAACGTTGCGAACGTGATTTTCCAATGCAAAAACCGTGATCGGAACATGAACCGTTTCACCGGGACCTAACATCCGCGGTAAAGTCGTCAATACCATCAACGGTTTTCGGACAAAAGCAGTTTTTTCTGCTTCACCGTAAGCCCCTTCGTTGTCGTGTGCTACCACCATTATTCGCGCAGAACCAATGTAATTCGGGATGTCGATTTTGTGCGAGCGGGTTTGTCCAGCCTCAACAGTGAATGGTCCAACGAAACGCACCATTGGAGGAAAACGATTGGCTTTTTGTCCGTCCATTTCCTCATCACCACCGTCGCCACCGATTCCGAAAAGGTTGTTCAATTTCCCTGAATATGCGCCAATTACGTCGTCGTATAAATCCCAAGTCATGATACCAAGAGCCTCTCTCGGATAAAAAGTTGACCACGGTGCAGGAGTTTTAAAACGTGTGATGTCCAATAATCCTTCGTCCACCACAGCGAGCGTGTAAGTCATGCGACGTCCGTTTTTCTCGCTCACTTTTATTGTTTCCGTTGATTCTGGTTTGAACACCTCCGCGGCTTGAATCAAGGGGTGTAAATGTGTTTCTGGATCATCGACCACAATTGGAATAATTCCATACAATCGAATAGGTAAATCATTGACAGTCTGCGCATGTGGTTGAATCAAGGTGATATGGATGTATGCAGCGGGAGCCATTTCTTTTGTTGCCGTAAACTCATAAGTGGTTTCACCAGCAACGGTATTCACCCAATTTTTCTGAATCACTTTTACGCCATTTTCGATGCTTACTAAGGCACGACCTGCTTGCGGAGAAGGGAAACGAACTTGCACTTTTTCACCGCAGACGTAACTGTTTTTGTCGCACGAAAAATTCATCATTTTAGCCTCTTCTTTGTCGATACGACTTCCACGTTCCCAATACGGCCAATCGAGGTAGATAATTTGTCCCGTTTGGTGCTTTCCTTGTACGTCCGTTACGGTAAATAAATAACGTCCGTATTCGTTGTGTTTCGCCTTGAAAGTAAAGCTAGACTTACCATTGACCGTCATTATCGTTGTATCTTTTACCAGCGAACTTTCATTTTTTCGTGTATATTCATATACGTCGTCGAATTCGTTTTTCTCGTACCACCAATGCCATTTCAATTTATAAATTCGAACGTTCAATTTTGCCGTATTTTTTAAATTTCCAGCCGCGTCCACACTCACTACTTCAAAGCGGTGATTTTTGTCCGTTTGCAAGGATTGGTCGTAATCTTTCATGAAAGGCGCTTTAAGTCCGATGTAGGTTGGATAAGGAGAAAAAGTGGTTTGGAAGCGATCGGTACTGAAATCACCACTTTGCTCGAAGACGCGCACGACATAATTGGCGGTTAATTTACCAGACGCTTCTTCGGTTTCGGGCATGCGAAGTTTGGGCAAGGCAATTCCCAATTCATTGGTTTCCCCTTCATAAACTGTCAGAGCGTCAGAAGAATATGAACGAACAGGAGAATCAAAAATATAGCCTTTATGTTGCGAAAAGGTTGTTTTTGCCGGTCGGAAACTTACGTCAATCGATGCTTTCAAATTCTTTGCGACTGCTCCATGTAACCACGCTACTTGCAAGAAACTTGAGGAATCTTTGTCGTTTGAAACAGGAGTTCTAAAATTGATTTTCAAGCGATTCGGACGAATGGCTTCCACTTTAAAAGATTTGTAAAATGTTTCATCGCCAACAGTTGCTGTCGCAGTGTAATCTCCCGTCATGCCATCGGAGTCGGTTTTACAACGGAAATCGTAGAGATTATTGACATTTTTTGTTTTTGTCACGGAATAAACGGTTTGACCATACGGATCAGAAAGTTCAAATTTTACGGGAAAATCCTTCGGGAGTTTGTGGTAGCGGTCGCCAAGCATTAAGGAAATATACAAGGAATCACCTGGACGCCACACACCACGTTCGCCATACAAATAACCACTTATTCCGTCAGGATTCCGTTCTCCTTCAACATCAAATTTTGAAAGGGAATTCGTTTTTCCGTCGGTTAATTTCAGGTAGCCCCGTTGCTTACCAAATTTTGCAACCATTAAAAACGGCTTTTCTCGCAAAGGCAATTCCAACATCCCGTTTTGATCGGTGACGCCAGAAGTTATCAAATCGCGCGCATAGGTGTAAAATTCTACCGTTGCACCAGGCATTGGTTCAGTATTTAACATGTTGTTCACAAAAACATGACCGCGTTTGCGTTGATCCAATTTGTAAATCAATCCTAAATCCGAAGCGATGATGTTGCGACTTCTTGCTTTTCCAGAATAATAATCGTCGTCGCAAGGACTTTGGCGCGAACTTCCGTAATAGCCATACCACGAATCGAAACCGTCATCGAAATCGCCCCACGTGTGCCAATTATTTTCTGTCCACGATTCATCTTCGTACTTGGATTCGGCATTTCCTTCGGTTGGACAGCCGCAGTCGGAATCTTTACGGGAAAATTTGATACTTACTCGGTAAATCGCACCCGGTTCAGGCTGAATAAAATTTTCGAGGTTCAAGACGTGTTGTGTCCAAACTTTCGGATCGATTTTACCAAATTGATTGAGTTTTATCGTTTTGCGTGTTAAGACTTTTCCGAAGCGAGTCAATTCCTCGTCACCGTCGAAGTCGTTGGTTTGTAGAAAATAATGCACGTTTGTCTCTAAAATTTTCAGAATTCGAACTTCCACCGATTTCAGTCCAATCGTTTCAAAAGGAAAAATCAAACCTTGTGAATTCGGTAAAATATTGCCGTTACCACGAATACGCACGTTTGGTTTTGGAGCTTCAAAGGTTAATGTTCTTTCGTCACCTTGATTCATTTTGTGGTCGCGAGCATTGCGCAATCCGGCATGTACTTTCAATTTACGTTCGCCCGTTATACGATGGTCAAAATATAAATCTACTGTTGTGCCGTCCACAGAAGCTGTAAATTTTTCGCCTTTCAACTCAATCAAACCGTTTAAATCTTGTGTTGAAGAAATGGGTTCACTAAAATTAAGGCGCACGAATTGGTCTTCATCTTCCTCTACTTCTGCGCTCAATAAAGTAAAATCACCAATTGCAGGAATTTTCTCTACCACCGAACCCGAAGAAATAGAACCAAGTGGCGCAGCATTCCAACTAACACGAATTTCCGAAGACGCTTTTTTTCGTTTTACGTCGTGGACATTGAGGTAATATTGCTCGCTCCATTCGTATTTCACCAAGTCGAAAGGAAGTAAGGCGCCATCTTGAGTAACGGTAATCACAGAGCGTAAAAGAGCAGTATCAATTTCCTCGTTCACGGAGATGTAAGCCGACAATTCATAATTTTCCAAATCGTAATAATAATCCTCAAGGGTAAGATTTTCAATAGAAATCGTCAGAGGATACGTAGCCACCTGAAAATGAAAGGTATGATGTTCTCTTTCTACGTTAGAGACTTTATTTAAATCAAAGAAAACATTGTAAAATTGGCTATTATCCAAGGGTTCATCGGGAACAAATTCCACGACATTTTCTTCTGTCCAAACCACGTGACCTTTTACTGATGGTTCAAATGTGAAAAGCATTTCGTTCAAGGCATCGCTATCACGGTCGATATTTTTCATACGATCAGGGTGAAGCACCACTCGGATATTTTCATTGCGCGAAATCATACCGTAACTAAAAGCAGAAACGTATTTGGCATAAGCCGGATCGAGTTTTACAATTTCTGGTCGCGAACCGCAGGAGTTCAACACAAGTCCAATAAGGAAGAAAAGGGAGATAAAACGCCACATAAATTAATTTTTTGTCAAAGTTGCAGCAAGGTAAGCAAGAAAATCTGTCAAATGCAGAAATGCTTCCAGTTAATGGATAAGTGTTGTGGAAAACGGGAAATGTGTTTTTGAGAATTGGAAATTTAAACAGATGATTAAAAATTTCGGAGAATTAGTTGTTTTTAGCCCCAATATTTTGAATCGCTAAATTGATGGAATTGAAAAATTAGATTTAATTCATCGTCATATAAACCTGATTTCGATCTATGAATTGGATTGACTGTGTTGCTCCCGCAAGCGAGAAAAGGTGCTACGCGGTCAGGTCGTTAAAAACAATGAAAACGAATTAGCACCCAAGGTGGTTTCGAACATGGCTTTTGTAGATTTACTTCAGTGCTACTTCGTGGTATCGGGATAAATCGAAAAAGGTCTTATGAAGTAAACTGTTGTTTCCGTCGCAGCGGACAGCAAAATAACAACTAGCTTTGCATAAAAACTAGTTATACAGCGTTGTCTAATCTCGATTTCCCTGCATGGTAGATGGGAAATTGTAAAACCCAGCTCTGCTTGGTAGATAAAATTTGATTAGTGTCATATAATCAATCGAGAAAATAAAATTTTAATAATATGTTTACCTTAGACCAAATCAATTTAGCGCATCAAAAAGTAAAATCTGGAGCAGACTTTCCATCCTACATTCAAGAAATTAAAACCTTAGGAGTGGCTCGATATTCGGCATTTGTAGCCGATGGACATGTGGATTATTACGGTACAGATGGATCGATGGTATCTGCTCCGAAAAAATACGAATCGCTTAAAATTTCAGAAAAATCAACGATGGAAGTCTTTAAAAAGGAACTAATTGCCCATCAACAAGGAAAAACAGACTACCCAACCTTTCTTCAAATGTGCGCAGAAACAGGTATCGAGAAGTGGGAGATTTGCCTGGATAAAATGACATGTACCTATTTCGATAAAACTGGAAATATAGTTTTGAAAGAACGGATTCCAGGGGCAAATAATTGACTCTTTAAACGATTTGAATAAGAAGCTCGAAATTGCAAGTCACCATTATCTCAATCGAAAATCAAAATCTCTATTGGATAAATGCCTGTTTTTTGCAAACTGTTTAACATATCAAAACAGTCGATTATTCCAAATGATACCCACAATGAAAATTGAAATACAAAAATCCAAATCAAATTGCATTTTTTGAATGGTATCCAGGTTTTTAGTTTCTCTAATCAAGGAAGAGAGGAAATCACTTCCTTTAAAGCGCCACAAAGCACTTTATTTGTAACATTTATGTAACATTCGAAAACCTCTAATCCCGATGAAAATGTTAACTTCGCGACCGTTTTAAAAAGGTATTTGAATAGTAATAAATCTGTTGTGGAAGAAATTTTATTAATTGGTTTAGGGAATTTAGGCGTAAGACATTTACAAGGGCTCATCCGAGGGGGAGCGAAAAAGATACATTGTATTGATCCAAATTCTTCCACTTTTGAGGTTGCAAAAAAACTGGCGAAAGACACTGGCTGTCCACAACCCGAACTTAGCTTCTCAACGGAACTACCTGAGAATCAAAAATATTTCACTACAGTAGTTGCTACTAATTCCAATGAAAGGTTAAAGGTAATACGCGAATTGCTTTCCAATAATTCCACTCAACATTTGATTCTGGAAAAAGTTATCTTTCCTCGTTTGGACGATTTTGATGTTTTTAACGCGTTAATCAAACACGCAAACATTAACATTTACGTTAATCATCCTCGTCGTTTACATTCTGTTTATCAAATGATTAAATCGAAAATTAACAAACGGCAACCAATTTACATGAATGTTTCAGGCTGCGAGTGGGGACTTGCGTCTAACGCGCTTCATTTTATTGATTTAATGACGTTTTTATGTGGAGAAGTTGCCGAAAAAATTAACTGTTCCGAAATAACGCAACTTTTCGATTCCAAACGAATCGGATACAAAGAGGCTACGGGAAATATGGAAATTCAATTTTCTGAAGGTTCTAAACTCATTTTGTCCTCTACTCAGGGAACGTTTCATGATTTGCACATTCAAATTTCCAATGGAGAAAAGCACTACACCATTTTGGAAGGATCCACTAACCGATTTTTCTCATTTGATGTAGAGGGAAGTCAAGAAATTTCACCCTTGTATGTTTCAGAAACAACAGGTTGGGTTTTAAAAGACCTACTCGAAAAAGGAAGCTGCCTTTTAACGCCGTATTCAGAATCAGAAATTAACCATCGACGAATTATTGAAGCTTTTAATTCGCAGTTTCAACAACTTGAACCAAACTCACCTATACCCCACTACATCACCTAATGAAAAAACTACTACTTGTTGGCGCCGGCTACATGGCAAAAGAATATGTTCCTGTTTTACAAGCTCTTGAAATTGATTTCGAGGTGGTTTGTCGGTCAGAAAAAAGCGCTGAAAATTTCAAAAAAGAAACCGGTATCCACTGTCATTTTGGAGGCGTTGAAGCTCTAAATCAACAACTTTCGACTTTTTCTCATGCCATTGTGGCAACTGATTTACCAACCTTGGCGAGTGTTACAAAAACAATAATAAAAGCAGGAATTCAGACCATTTTACTAGAAAAACCTGGCGGTTTAAATCCAGCGGAAATACATGATTTATTCGATTTTTCGCAACAAAGTAATAGTTCGATTTTCATTGCTTATAACCGTCGTTTTTACAGTTCGACTGAACATGCAAAAAACATCATTGTAGCCGATGGTGGATTGTTATCCGCACGCTTTGAATTCACGGAATGGCCTCACACCATAGAGCCAATTGTTTCCAATCAAGAAGTTTTGAAAAACTGGTTCTTAGCGAACTCTAGTCATGTAGTAGATTTAGCGTTTCATTTGATTGGAAAACCTACTTCTTGGAGCGCATTTACCGGCAAATCAGAAATTTGGAACACTACTGCCATCTTTTCAGGAGCAGGAAACACGGAGTATGATGTTACTTTCTCTTACGGGTCAAATTGGTTGTCTGCTGGCAGGTGGAGTTTGGAAT
Source organism: Bacteroidota bacterium (assembly GCA_039795265.1). Taxonomy (GTDB): domain Bacteria; phylum Bacteroidota; class Bacteroidia; order Flavobacteriales_D; family Crocinitomicaceae; genus UBA952. Next base: position 56,419 of record JBDKEM010000057.1, read on the forward strand.
TACTTACTTCGAAGCGCAAACTGATTTTGTGTCCAATGGAACAATTGCAAGAACAATTGATAGGAACCGTTGCTGTTCAAGCGGTGGCAATTAACGATGAACTGGATAAGAAATTCAAACCAGGACTTTTTAACCAAACACGCGCATTTTTGGAAAACGACTTTAAAATCTTAAAAACCATAAACGAGCAAATTCGTGATTTAGGTATTTTTGAAACGATGATCCAGGGAAGTTAATGCTATGAGGTCGTCGCAGCTGAAACAAACTGGCATTCTGTTCATTGGACAACTTTTAATCAAAATAAGTGGTTTCATAAAACAGTTATTGCTTGCTTTCTTTTTAGGAATTTCCGCCGACGTCGATTTAATAAGTATCGTTCAAATTATTCCAACCATCATCGCAGGAATGATTGCTGGAGGTGCTGGAGAAATTCTTGTCACACAACGCTCTAAAGACGATTATCACAACTCTGTTTTCACTACCTATTTTATAAGTATCGTTGTTGGGTTGACCATCGCAATTGGAACTGTTTATGCACTTTGTCTTCCTTTTGCTGCTGACTTATTCCATATTCCTACCCAAAAAATGGCTTTGTTTCAGGGCATGTCCTTATTAATCATTGCAAGTAAAGTTCCATCTGCTTTTGTTTCTGGCTTACAACATTTACTCTACGCGAAAGGAAAATACAATTTCTTCGTTCTTTCTACCCTACTCGCTGAAATAGCTGGAATAATTACAATAGTATTATTGGTTGACAGTCAAGGAATTTTAGCATTTGCTTACGGCATGATGATTACCCCAACCGTCAATGCGCTTTTGTTCGTTTATGCGCACCAATTAAAATTCGGTGTTCTTTTCCTGAAAAAAGAATGGTTGAGTGTGAAAACAGAAATCTTTGAAATTTTTCGAAAAATATTTTCATTGAGTCTTCAAACTTTAATCACCCATCTTTCCACTTTTTGGGAACGCACCTTAAGTTTGCGTTATTTACCTGAAGGATTTTTAAGTGCTTTAAACTATTCCAAAAGCGTTACCGAATTACCGAGAATGGCTGTTCTTTCCTCTGTATTAACTACCACTTACATTGAGCAAACGCATCAAAAAGCAGAAAGTGAGGACGCATTTAAAAGCTATTCCAATAAAATGGAAATGTTTTTAAGTGAAGTTGCTTTTATGTTTCAAATGGGAAGTATTCTTTTCGGACCACTACTCATTATTTTAATTTTTAAACGCGGTGCTTTTCATTCCGGCGATGTTATCGATACTTTTGAGTTGTTTCAATATTTATCCATCGGGTTTGTGCCAGGGTTAATGATGAGTTTTTTATCCCGAACAATGTATATCGAAGGACTTTACAAGCAACTTTTTAATGTCACTTTTATAAAGTTTCTTTTGGAAGTGGGAATAATGACTATTGGTATTTCCTACTCCATGTACGCTATTCCATTAGCGCTAGTGGTGAGTAAATTTTTTGGTTCGATCACCCTTTTTTCAATTTTAGAATTAAAGAAACCTGGTATATTCAATCGTGTTGCATTCGTGCGACTTTATGCTGTTTTGCTCATTTTATCCATAGGAATTTCCTTTTTGAACCACTATTTCATTCACACCATTGTTAATAAAACTATCTTCGAACTCTTTTTGATATATGTGCCAATCGCTTTATGTTTTTTCGGAATTTCCTTATTCCTCCTCAATAAAAGATACGGTTCAGAGTGGCGTAAATTGTTGTCAAAAAAGCGAAAAAGTAAGGCATGAGTAGAATTGGAATTAGCTATTTAAAACGGTTACAACGATTAAAAAAGGTAGGTCAACCTGCGATTATTGTTTTAGACAGAACGCGTCTATTACCAATTTTCATTCCTCTGATCAACCGCACCATGAAAGCGCTCGGTGTGGTAAAACAATATCAACGCGATTTGAATTATCGTTTGATTGCAAATTCTTTCAAAAACTCTCCATTACAAGATGTTGGTGAAAATGCGAAAGTGATTTTATTTCCCTTTTTCTCAGGTGGAGACAACGTTTTCTTATTACTCAACCTATTAATTGCCAAACATTTAAACAAAAAAGGTTACCGCATTGTCTTTCTAATCTGTGATACTTCAATGCCCGTGTGTAGTAACGAACGGAATTTAAAAACGCGTGAAAACGATCCGTATTTATGCTACAACTGTTTTAGTCCTTATCGCATCATACAAGAAAGCGTAAAAGGCGAATTTTTACACTTATCCAAGCTCTGTTCTAAAAAGGAACTAGAAGTGTATAAAGCTGATTTAGAAAAGTTAACCACACTAGACGAGCTTAAAAAATTCACCTTCGAAGGAAACCCAATTGGTGAGTTTGCCTACAAAAGCATGTTGCGGTTCTACATTACGGGAGAATTATCTGGCTCAGAGGATGAAAAAAGGATTTACCGAAAATTTTTATTGAGTTTGATTCAGCATACAAAGGCATTCAATCAGTTATTGACAAAAATTCCGGCTTCTCAAATCCATCGTATTATTGTTTATAACGGGACACTTTCTGCCGAAAAAATCTATTGTCACCTCGGCGAAAAAAATGGAATCGACTACATAACTAACGAAACATTTGTCGGAAACAATACTTGGATTTACAAGAAAAATGACGAGATCATGAGTTTGGAGTGGGAAGAACAGTGGGAGGAGTTTAAAAAGCAACCGTTGACATCCGCACAACGCGAGGAAGCAAAAGAATTTTTCGAAGGACTACGTTATGGTAAAAACATGTACGCCAAATTAAACGATGAACACCCATTAGACGAAAAGTTAAAAGGTAAAAAATTCGTTGCGCTTTTCTCGAATTTAAATTACGATACTTACGTACTCGGTAAAAATCCCCTGTTCAACAACATTACGCACTGGATTGAAGAAGTAATTCACTTTTGGAAGGAAAATAATATCGAAGAAACATTGGTTATTCGCGTTCATCCTGGAGAAACCAAATTGATTGTAGCCACTACAGACTATTTGGAACCACGCTTGCGTCCTTTGGTGGAAGGTTGTGATAATATCGTTCTTTATGGACCTGATGACAAGGTGAATTCGTACACCTTGATAGAAAACATGTCTTTTGGTTTAATCTATGCGAGTACAATTGGTTTAGAAATTCCGTATTACGGTAAATCGTGTTTAGTAGCAGGGGATGCATTTTTTAAATACCGTAATTATACCATAATTCCTAATTCCGTTGCATCCTATTTTCAAGAACTCAAAGCTCTACTGTTGCATGCAGAATTGCCGAAACATGTATCACAAGAAGAAATTCTACAATACGTCTATTTCCTTTATATAGAAAGAGTTAAGCGAATAGAAGGAATAGAAATGGACCATACGGCTCACAAAAACATTTTTGATTTTAAAACCATTGACGAACTCGAACGTAAGAACCTAGAAATACTAGAACAATTTACAGCCGAAACCATTGCTTGACAAGAAAAAGATTCTGATTTTTCTATGTATTTCCATCCCTGTTTTTAACTTGCTGATGGACATTACTATGAATTTGTATCCATCTACAAAGTTGGTTACGAGTGCTTTACGCGTAGTTTTTACCCTGACAATTTTCATCTTTTATTTGTCTCGATTTGGATTAGATCGCAGCTTTTTGAACAACATTCTTGTTTTTTACATCCTTTTTCTTTTCGCGGAATCCATGAGGAGTTCCGATTTACAAGAAAGTTTACTGGATGGATTTATGAAAATTTCGTTTTCACTCTTTATGATTCCTATCGGAATGGAATTGGCAAAATGGAAATCAAATGCCTTAATCAAACCGATGATTTGGATGGTTATCATCTTGTTATTGAACTATATACTTTCTCAGTTTTTCAAATTAGGCACTTCCATTTACGACGAAGATTCCTTTTATAAAGGGGGTGCAACAGCGGCTGCACCCATTCTGCTCACTACCGCAATTATTTATATTTTCCATGCCTTCAATAAAAAAGAACTTCCCTACTCCAATTGGATTATTTTAATAATTGTTGCCGCCGCGTTGTTTACGATTTTAATTAGTGTTAAACGTGGAGCTATTTTATCAACGATTTTTGGATTTGTAATTTACTTGTTAAACACCTCACGCAAAGGAAGTTCGTTATTTTATCTTGTCATTACCGTTGGAGTACTTTATGTAATTTCATTAAATTTTACAGAAGTATTACAAGAAAGACTCGAAGCACGTACCACAGAAAGAAATGATATTCAAAATGAAAACCGATACAAAGAGACCTTTTATATCATGGAAGAATTAGAGAAAATGTCCGTATTGGAAATTGTTTTTGGTAAAGAGGCGTTCAATTCTGGTTCAATTATGCGTAAATATTTCAGCCACAGCCGTCAGTTACACGTGGATTACAATATTATTTTCCTAGGCACAGGTGTTTTTGGTTTTTTATTCTATTTCTTCGTTCATTATTCTATTTGGTCACAAGCAAAGGAGTTTTTAAATTGGGTGAAACGTTTAGCAAACGAAGAAATTCGCTTTCGAGCCAATGAAGATTACGCGTTGATTGTCAGCTTGATGATTGTGAGTTTTATCATGTCTTTTTCAGGCGGATTGCAATTTTTAAGTTATCGAATAATCCTATTTTTACTTATTGGTTATTCGTTAGGCAACTTGAATGTTGAACATTTAAAATTGAAGTTCCAATTACGAAAAGCGGCTTCAAATAATTGAAAATAGTAACTTCGAATCCTACAGATGAAAGAAATTTATTTACTCACCGACTACGGATTTCGATTCGGAACTAAATGGAAAGCGTCACCTTATCGAAGTGGCTATGACAAGCAATTAATCATTGAATTATTTGCAATTCATGGATTTAAAGCCAACTTTATTCGTCCTGAAGAAGTTGAAATCACATCTCAAAATTGGACAGATAAAGTAGTGCTTTATACGTCTTCAGAAGAAAAAGGATTGCGACATAAGGAATTCTTATTGGACTTAGTTTGGGGACTTCAATGTGCTGGAGCATCGGTTATTCCTGGCTTAGAATTGTTGCGGGCGCACGAGAATAAGGTATTTATGGAAACACTTCGAAAAACCTTAAAAAACGAAGCCGTGTTTCCTGTTCAATCGCGCGTATTTGGGAGTTTAGATGAATTACAAAGAGTTGTAGAAACGCTAAAATTTCCAATTGTTTTAAAATCAAGTTCCGGATCAATGAGCCGTGGCGTCTTCTTGTGTACTTCCAAAAATGAACTCCTGAAGAATGCGAGTAAATTGAGTTCCTCGGCGGGTTTGAAACACAAAATCAGAGAATTTCTTCGCACAAAAAAACATAAAGGGTATCTTCCAGAATCGGCAAATACCAACAAGTTTATTGTTCAAGATTTTCTTCCTGGACTGAAGAATGACTGGAAAGTGCTCATTTATGGAAGGTCTATTTTTGTACTCACGCGCAACATTAAACCCGGTGATTTTCGAGCAAGTGGTAGTGGTTTTAATTACGCATCGGGTTCCAAAGCTGAGTTTCCTACCGAATTCTTACCGATTATTTATCAGTTTTATAAGGAGTTAAACACGCCTCATTTATCTTTAGACGTTTCTAATTTTAATGGAAAACCCGTGATTTTTGAATTTCAAGGATTATTTTTCGGTACTTCAACACAATACAAAAGTGATGATTTTTATCAACTGGAAAATGGAGAATGGACGCTACAAAAAAACACTTTTTCGCAAGAAGAAATCTACGTCAAAAGTATCGTTGAATATATAAAAGAAGTATGAAAGTTCTTTTTGTAGCACGAGGAAATTCAACTGGAAACGAAGCAAAAATCGTCGTTCAAAATCAATTTAATTCCCTTAAAAACAACTTATTGAATTTGGAATTATTTTTAATCCGAAAAGGTGGATTAAAAGGCTATTTCTCAGAAATTCCTCGACTAAGAAAATATATTCGTGATCATAAAATCGACCTCGTTCATTCTCACTATTCGACAACAGCAATTCTAGTCACGATAGCCCTTTTGTTTTCAAGAAAAAAACACCTCGTTTCGCTGATGGGCAGTGATGCAAATTTTAAGGGCTGGAAAAGAATCTTTTTGCGCTTTTTATCTTCTTTTTTCTGGAATGAGACAATTGTGAAAAGTGATGAAATGCGAGAAAAATTAGGACTTTCTAAATGTCATGTTATTCCGAATGGTGTGGACCTCGATCGATTCAAACCCACTCTAAATCAACTTCAAACGGATTGTAAAACTATATTATTTCCAGCTGATCCTTCTCGAACTTCTAAAAACTTTGAATTAACAAAGACTGCCTTTGATCTTCTGAATAATAAGAGCAATTACAAACTTGTAACGATATACAATCAAGTTCAAGAGAAAGTAATCGAAGCCATTCAGCAAGCAGATTGCGTTGTTGTGAGTTCGCGATGGGAAGGTTCACCGAATGTAGTTAAAGAAACAATGGCAATTGGAACACCCATCGTTGCAACCAAAGTCGGTGACATACCTTGGTTACTTGATAAAGTCAATGGTGCTTTCTTAAGTGAACAAAATGCCCTAGATTTATCCGAAAAAATAGCTTCAGCCCTTCAATTCAAAACTGAAAATAAATCCACCAATGGTAGAGAAAAACTAATTGAATTGGAATTGGATGACCGTTCAGTGGCTCAAAAAATCATTCAGCTTTATACATCTACTTATGGAAAATAAAGAGAAAGGTGTGATCATCATTGAAGGACATGTTCAGGGCTTGGCTAACCTGAGAAGTTTAGGTAAAAAAGGAATACCTGTTATTGTAATAGACAAGGAAGATTGCATTGCTCGTTATTCAAAATATTGCAAAAAATTCTTTCAATGTCCTGATTTCAAGTCCGATGAATTGGCTGATTTTTTATTGGAACTCGCTACAAAAGAAAATCTAGAAGGATGGTTTTTACTTCCGTCCAACGACCACATTGTCATTACTTTAGCTAGAAATTTGAATCGACTTTCTGAAAAGTTAAAATTATTCACTTCCAATTTAGAGATCATTAACTTAGTGACCGATAAAGTTCGTTTATCACAATTGGCACATACTGTCGGGATAGATATTCCAAAAATCTACAATTTGGAAGAAGTTGAAAATTACTTCTCAAAATACACTACTGAAAATTCAATTTTGGTTCGTGGAAAATCTGGATTACAATTTTATAAAACCTTCAAAAAGAAAGTTTTTCGCTTAAAAACTAAAGACGATTACACCAATTTTCAACATCTGTGCGAGAAAAGTGGTCTCGCAATGGAACTTCTTTTTCAAGAAGAAATTCCTGGAAATGCACCAACCTACTCCGTGGCTTGTTTTTGTATTGAAGGAGAGGTTCGCAATCATTGGGTCGGGCTGAAAAGAAGGCAACATCCGCTTGAATTTGGGACGGCAACTTTAGCAGAATCAGCACCGAATGCGGAACTAGTTGAATTAGCAAAAAAACTAATTCGTGCGACTAATTACAATGGCATTTGCGAGATTGAGTTTTTATATCACGAAGTCAAAAAAAAATATTGCTTCATTGAACTCAATCCGAGAACATGGCTTTGGGTGGACTTAGCGATACATGATGGCGTTGATTTTCCTTATTTGGCGTATTCGCATGTTAACGATATTCCATTGAATAAGAAATATTTACAAGGAAACGAAATCCTTAAATGGCGGAATCCAATAACCGATTTTGTTTTTGGTGTCAAAGCTCTATTGTCAAGAAAAATTACGATTTCTCAGTTTATTCATGAAAGTTATCGCGGAAGAATTGTCGATGCTTTGTTTCAAAAAGATGATTATCGACCTGGACTACATTACTTTCGTTTATTATTCGCATTTAACAAAAAAAGATGAAGATTTGGATTGACATAACGAACACCCCACAAGTTCATTTTTTGTTGGCCATTCATAAAATGCTGGAAAATAGTGAGCGAGAGTTTCAATTTACTGTTCGAGATTTTAGTGAAACCATAAAATTAATGGAGCAAAAAACCAATGAACCTTTTTCAATTATTGGAGGTCACACGAAAGGAAATTTGGCTAAAAAAGCATTTAGTGTTGCAAAAAGAACCTTATCAATTGGTCAATTTACCAAAGGTATTCATGCATCTATCTCATGTGGTAGTGAAGCCGCAATTTGGAATTGTTTTCTTCGCGGAATCCCAACAATTGCGTTTGGCGACAACGATTTAGCGAAACAATGGACCTATGGACGATTTGTAAAACACGTTTTTTTTCCTGAATGTATTTCACCTGAAATTCTTATTCGTCAAGGTATTAATGCAAATAAAATTATTTCCTATCCGGGGTATAAAGAACATATTTATCTGGCTCATTTTAAGCCAAATCCAAACTTTTTGGAGCGCCTTCCTTTTCGAGATTACGTGGTAGTTCGTCCTGAAAATTTGCGGGCTAACTATGTCAACGGAGACTTTGCACAAAGCATAACTCCAGAATTGCTACGTTCACTTTCCGAAGCGGGTAGAAATATTCTATATCTTCCACGCTACGAAGAAGATAGAAATTACGCGAAAGGAATTACATCCATTTATATCCCGAATGAACCCATCAACGGATTAGACGCTTCCTATTTTTCTCAAGGTGTTTTCACTGGTGCTGGAACATTTGCAAGAGAAGCAGCATGTTTGGGAATTCCATCTTTTTCGTTCTTTGCAGGAAACGATTTGTTACAAGTGGACAAAGATTTAATTGCTAAAGGACAAATGTTTCATTCGCGGAACGCACAACTTTTGATGGAGAGATTTGAGCTAACCGCTCCAAAAAGTGCTGATTTGTCAGCCGCAAAAAACACCTACAATTTTGTACAACAACATCTTGAAAATATTTTCCAACAATGGCATTAGATTTTACAATTACAGCTTATCGCCAGTTGATTGAAGCATTGATAGCGGCCAATTATCAATTTATAACGTATGAACATTATTGTCGTGAAGTTCCTGAATATAAGTTTGTTATTTTAAGACACGATATCGATGCTAGACCCAATCATGCTCTTCAATTTGCCGAAATACAGCATGAATATGGAATCGTTGGAAGTTATTATTTCCGAATGATTGCAAATAGTTGGCAATTGCCAATCGTAGAAAAAATAAAATCCTTAGGTCATGAAATTGGCTATCATTACGAAAACCTAACTACCAAAAAAGGGGATGTTGGCGAGGCCTATTCAGATTTTGTTCAAAATCTCGAAAAAATGCGAAATGTTGCTTCAATTTCAACGATTTGTATGCACGGAAGTCCAATGAGTAAACATGATAGTAAAGACATTTGGAAAAAATACGATTATAAAAAGTTAAAAATTATTGGAGAACCCTATTTCGATACCGATTTTTCAAAAATGTTGTATTTGACGGACACAGGAAGAAAATGGAACGGTGATAAGGTCAGCGTTCGCGACAAAGTTGTTTCTCCATACAAATTCGATTTAAAATCAACAGAGGACGTCATCAAGAACATTCCTTTGTTTCCAAATCAAATCATGTTCACCTTTCATCCACAGCGCTGGAGTAATTCGCCACTGATTTGGTTGCAAGAAATATTATTACAACGAACTAAGAATGTGGTGAAACAACTATTTTTTGTTAGAAAGTAAATTTAAGGATTGAACTTGAACAACTTCTTTCTTTCAACAAGAATACCGTCTTTATAGCATTCTAAGAAATAGAAACCACTTCCTAGATCAGATCCAAAAACTACCTCTTGAGCTGCATTTATAGATTCGTTCAATACCATTTTCCCTGATGAATTCTTAACCATTAACACAAATGGATCTACTTCTTCTTGCGCAATTTCATCAGCTATACGGATTGTAAAATCCTTCCCTGTTGGATTTGGGAAGACATTAAACAATCCAGCATCTCTCTCAAAGTCATTGCTCTGCTCAACTGGATTAGGATTAAGAACGATAGAAGAAGGCGTCGTTACTGCACAGGCTTCACCGTAAGGTTGTACAACTCCTGCATAAGTAAGTCGAACTTGAACTTGATAAGTGGTGTTTCCAGCAGGTGCTGAACCTAGAATTTCAGCTAAGGTAACATCACGCGTCGCTTTCCAAGCTGATTCTTGTGAACCAATTTTAAATTGATATCCCGTAACCGATAATGGACTATCCGCAGTCATTGTATTTGTCCAAACTTTTGCGGACGCACTTGTTAGCGTTTTTGGACAATCGACTGGTCTTAACTTGGTAATTGCAGGAGGTGAATTGACAAAGCAAGCTGTACTATAAGGATAAAGTACGCCTTTGAATCTTACCCTACAACGAACACTGTATTGATGACCATAAGCTCGCAATGGCAACTCGGATAAGGCAACTGTTCTTGTTGGATAAGTTTTAGTTATGGTTTGTGTTCCACTATTGTTTGAACTAGGAGTTACATCCGTAACTTCAAAAATATATTCATCAGCACCGAAAATCGCAAAAACGGAAATTGGTTGTGAAAAAGAAGTCAAGGTTGCATTACATAGATGTTGCACTTCTGTATGAGGAGTAGCAGTAGTTTTTACATTACATCCTGCTCCATAAGCCGTCCAAGCTACACCGTTATAGGATTGAGCTTGAATACTATAGGTTTTTCCGTAATCATAAAGTGCGGCAAACGTGGAAGGATGCATGAAGTCTCCAATCCTAACTTGATTCGTTGTAGTTATAACCGTACCAATAGTTGTGGTTCCTTCTCGAAGCCTCCATCTATATTGATTAGCGTTTTCGATGAAAGTACATGTAATATACTCATAAGCAAGATATTCAAATGTCTGTCCACAACCTGAGGTGATAACAGGAGGTGTGACTGAAGGTGTGTAAAAAGAACACCATGACCCCCAAGGTTGTAAAATTCCTCCTTGAGTCGTTCTGCAACGAATTTCAAAACGTGTAGAATAAACCCAAAAGTTATTCGACACCATACTTAATTTAAACTCTCGTGTTGGACGATTAAGAACAATTTGACTTACTGTAGGATCGTCGAAGAATCGTACTTCAAAATCCCAAGAATCAGCGGTGGTTTGATTTGCGTAAACACCTGAAAAAAGTTGAAGAAGCACTTTATCGCAATCTGTACTTCTTATTTGGGTAATCAACGGATCGGTTTTCACATTACAAATTGGACCGTAAGCACCAAAACCTCCACCAGCATCTATTTTTACTTGAACTTCATAATTGCAATCGTAACGTGCCACAGAAGGTATTTGACTAAGATTAAACGATCTTACTGAATTGGTAACACTATCGGTAACGTTAGTCTGCACATTTCTAACCTTAAATCGAAATTGGGTACCTACAGAAATATTTGCAAACAACGATTGAGTCAACGATAGATTTTGACGTGAACAGTCAGCAGCTCGAAGTTGCGGTTGGACTTGAGCGAAAGATGATGATGTTACAGCCAACATCAACACTATTGCATTTAAAATCCGTTTCATATTCTTAAATTTGTTCAAAATTAACTATTAAAGTGCAATTCCCAAAGATAATCCGTATTAAAAACAGTTTATATAAAACTGTAACGGAATTAATAATTCGGAATGAACCACAAATCGAACAAAACCTATTTCCCAAAGAGCAAATAGTTGATTTACAAATAGATTTCAGATTAACAATCGAACTGAACAACATACTTCCACTCAATTTATCACTAGAAGAAATACATAAAAATTTAGATTATCACCAAACACTGTTAATAAGTTACAAGACATTAGAAGATTATCGCGAAGAAAACCATCAATCACTCATAAACTGGTTTACACTACCTAAACGATTACTTAATTTCATCTTTTCTCGCATTATACCTCGTATTGTCCCAGAAATTAATCTATTCGGAAATAAAATTTTTGTCGAAAGTCCGAATGTTTCAAAAGCGGAACTTTTGGGAAGATTAATTTATCACGGTTTTGAAATCTGCAAAATCGAAAAATACAACTTTAGTCAATATTTAGTCATTCGAAAAATTGGCGAGAAAAGCTCAAAAAAACCGTCATTCGGCCCAATTTTCTCTATGGAAAGAGTGGGTAAAGATGGTAAATTAATCAAGGTTTACAAGTTACGTACAATGCATCCATATTCCGAGTTTCTTCAGCAATATCTCATTGATAAACACGGATTTGGAGAAAATGGAAAAATCTCAAACGATTTCAGAATGACCCGTTGGTCTCGGAATTTTAGGAAGTATTGGATAGATGAATTGCCCCAACTAATTAATCTTTTGAAATTCAACATGAAATTAGTTGGTGTCAGACCTGTTTCAAAAGTGTATTTTGATTTACTCCCTGATGAACTTAAAATCTTAAGAATCAAGCACAAACCAGGTTGTATTCCGCCGTATGTTTCCTTGAATATGCCGGGTAGTAAAATTGGTGTTGAAGAAGCGGAATTGATTTATTTAAAGGAAAAAGAGAAACATCCTTACAAAACTGACGTAAAGTACTTTTTTAAGGCAATAAAAAACATAGTTATAAACAGAAGAACAAGCGCCTAAATGATTTTTAAAAAGCTACTTTTCATAAGTTTGATTTTATTTTCTTTACTCTCGTGTAAAACGAATCGTGTAATTATGTTCAGTGATTCGGAAAATATTGAGACAAAAAAAAATCTACACGAACAATATGATTTATTCTTTCAACAGAACGATATCATTTTCGTTTCTTTAACTACCTCCAACGAAGAATTCTCTCGTCTTTTCGAATCGGCTATGGAAAATAGTTCGCGAACCTATTCAACCTATACATCCGGAGCTCCAACTTTTAAAGGTTTTGTGGTAGAAAGTAATGGAACTATCGAACTACCATACATTGGTCAAATTTTCGTAGAAAATAAAAGTCGTCTTGAGGTGCGACAAGAAATTGTAGAAAAGCTCAAAGAATTTATTTTAGATCCTGTAGTTCAATTGAAATTATTGAATTTTAAAGTTACCGTTTTGGGAGACGTAAAAGCTCCTGGTAGTTTTACCATTCCGAACGAAAAAATAACCATTTTTGAAGCAATTGGTATCGCAGGTGATATCAACCCAACGGCCGATTTGCGCTCAGTGGTTTTAATTCGAGAATCCAATGGGGAGCGCAAAGAAATCCAATTGGATTTGACCAAAAAAGATGTATTTGGATCGGAAGCTTACTTTCTTCGTCAAAACGATATTATTTACATTCGACCGAATAAAGCAAAAATAAATACTTCGAATTACAGTCCTATTTTCATTCCAATTTTATCTACTGTTTCAATTGTTGTCACCGCACTTAATATATTTATTCGCAATTAAATATGAGCAATCAAATTAATCCAGAATGGCTTAACAACGACGCTGCGGATAAAATAAATCTGCGGGAAATCATCTTCAAATTTTTAGCTCGTTGGAAATTATTGGCTTTGCTCTTATTTTCCTCCGTTGCTATTTCCTATTTATACATACGTTACACCATCCCGATTTATGAGGCAGTTGCAACAATCGTAATCAAAGATGATGAAAAAGCACAATCAGGAATGACAGAATCTAGTGCTTTTGAGGATTTACAAGTAATGAAAGCCTATAATTCAATTGAAAATGAAAAGTCAATTTTAGGCTCTCGAAGAATTATTGGTTCGGTTGTTGATTCACTTAATTTAAACATTAATTATTACTCTGTCGGGGGCGTCACAGGTTTAACCCGTCGTGAACTGTACAACTTATCCCCAATTCAACTTTCTATTTTCGCTCCTGATTCCATCGTCGATTTTTACAACATGAAGTTATATGTAAAAATCACTTCATTTACTTCTTGTGATATTGTCACAAAAGACGGAGACAAAAGAAAATCGATAAATTTTGATACGACCTTTTCCTATCGTGGAGTTCATGGTCTGCATGTGGACAAAACAAAAATGTTCGATGAAAATGCAATTGACAAAACCTACGAAATTTGGATAAAACCACGTGAATTAGCTGTTAATGAAATCCTTGGATCGTTAACAATTGAGCAACCAATAACGAACTCATCAGTTTTAGAACTCAGAAATCGTAGCCAATCGAAAGAAAAAGCCGTGGACATTTTGAATGTTCTTGTTATAAAATACAATGAAGATGTTATTACCGATAAAAGTCAAGTTACCCGAAATACAGCAAATATCATTCGTGAACGACTTAAGGTCATTTCCAATGATTTGGAATTGTTAGAAGAAGAAACGAAACAATTCAAAGAAGACCATCACCTAGTAAATATCGGTCTTGAAGAAGAACACATTTTATTCAACACTTCCGATATCGATAAAAATATCGTTGATGCTTCCATTCAATTGGAGCTTGGGAGGATGGTTTATCGCATTCTTACCGAAAATTTAAATGAAAATCAACTAGTTCCAACGAATTTAGGTTTTTCTGACCCGAGTATTGAAGATAACATCAATACGCACAACAAACTCATTTTAGAGCGAACCGAAGAACTACGAACTTCCACACAGAAGACACCAAAAGTTGTCAATCTTAGTAACAGAATTAAAGAGTTACGAACCATTCTAATCAAGAGTGCCCAAAACTTAATTAAAGGAAAACAAGAGGTACTTGCAAATTATGAAAAGGAACGTCGACGAATTGAAGGCAAACGCATTCAAATGCCTGCTTATCAGAAAGATTATAGAGAAATCGAACGCGATAATCAACTGAAAGAATCGTTGTATTTATACCTTTTACAAAAACGAGAAGAAAACGAAATTGCGATGTCCGTTGGAATTGGAAACGCAAAAATTGTTGATTCGGGTTATTCTTCTGGCGCTATTGTTTCTCCTAAAAAGAATTTAATATTGATTGGCGCAATTTCATTTGCCATATTACTCTTTGTAGTTATCATTTACGTTCGCGATTTAATGTACGATAAAGTATATTCTAAATCGGAAATTGAAAAATTAGGTCTTCCTTACGTCGGAAATATTCCGTTGAGCAACAACAAAAACCATGTAGTAATCAGTAAAGGAAGTAAAAGTGGAATTTCTGAGGCATTCCGAACCTTACGAACGAATGTTGATTTTATGTTGGCAAATAGTGGACATAAAAAAGGAAGAACAATATTTATCACTTCTACTGTCGCAAAGGAAGGAAAATCATTTTCAGCCGTTAACTTGTCTATTGCGTTGGCTTTGACAGGTAAAAAAGTGATTATTCTTGGTATGGATTTACGTGTACCTAAGTTGGAAGAATACATTGAAGGAAAACGATCAAAAGGAATTTCAAACTTTATTGTTGATTCAGAATCGTCGATTTTTGATTTCATCTACACAACTTCAGCTAATGAAAACGTTGATATTTTCCCTTCCGGTGATGTTCCCCCAAACCCATCAGAGTTATTATTATCTCCTCGTGTAACAGAAATGTTCAACCAATTAAGAGAAAAATACGACTACATTGTGGTAGATACTGCTCCAATTGGAATTGTAACGGACACCTTATTGATTTCAGGGGAAGCCGATTTACTACTTTATATTGTTCGAGCACACCAACTTCCAAAACGAATGCTAAACGTGCCTCAACAATTGTATCGTGAAAAACGAATCAAGAATATGACCATGGTTTTGAATGGTACTTTTGGCACGAAGGGTTATGGCTACAGTTACGGATATGGTTATGGATATGGTTATGGATATGGTTATGGAAATTACGGTGGATACAAAAATGAGTATTACACTGAAGAGGATGAAAACGAACCATCAAGAATTCAAATATTTATGAAGCAATTCAAAAAATACCTCCAATTCAAAAAGAAAAATTAATCTGTTTTTATTCAGTATTTCAAACAAGCATAAAAAAAGGCTGTTCTTTGAGAACAGCCTTTTCAATTGGATACCACTCAAACTAAATTTACAATTTCCCTTTCAGACTCATCCATCCACCACCATTGTGCACCTCACTGTATCCAGCCGACTTTAAAATACTTTTTGCATTTGCACTTCGCATACCTGAAGCACAACATGTGATTATCGTTTTGTTTTTTGGTATTTTGTTTAAAGATTGCTGTAAATTTTGTAAAGGAACATTTAAGGCTCCTTTAATATGTCCACCTTGAAATTCTCCCGGTGTACGAACATCTAAAATTACCGCACCATTTTTTACCAATTCTTTGTAGTCCACTGAACTACCTCCGAATATTTTTGATAGAAATGACATCCTACAAACTCATTTGATAATTGACATCCATCCATGAACCTCCATTTTCACAATCAACTCCTAAAGATTGAAAATATTGGGTAGCCTGACCACTTCTATTTCCACTTGCACAACAGAAAATGATTGGTTGCTCCATGTTTCGAATTTCTTCGATGTGAGCGGTAATTTCCTGAAGCGGAATATTGATTGAACCCGCCACATGACCACCCGCAAACTCTGCATGAGTTCTAACGTCAACGATTGTTCCGATTTTAGACATAATTTATGATTTTGATGAATTAATAAACAAAGTAACTGCTTGAGCAATAAGACCGCCCACAAATGCTCCCATTAATACGGATGCTAAAGGTGTTCTATTTATAGAGCATCCTGTTTCACAAGGGAAAAGTAAATAATAAATGTAACCTCCAACGCCTCCTAACACGTAGCCGACAATTGAAATCACCGTATGCAGATTTTTCATTTTTCTAATTTATTTTGGGACAAATGTAAGGCAGTTTTATTTATGCATTTGTAACTTATGCTACATGTTCGGAAGTCGTAAATTCTTGATAAATTGAACTGTTCATTTGTTTGTCGAGAAGTTATTTTAAATTTGGTTATTCGATTTAGGTATTTATCCTGAAAATTATTGTTCTAAAAATTAAATCATGAAGTTATACCCCTTTCTTATCCTATTGTTAAATGTTCAATTAGTTGTTGGACAAAAAATATCAAATGTCAATTTCAATACAATCAAGTCATTAGTTGAAGATAAAAAATCAACATTTTATTACCCGAATTTATTGGAACGGATGCGGAATTTGGATACTTCTATTACCACAGAAGAGTTCAGTTATTTGTATTACGGCAACGTCTATTTCGAAAAATATAGTCCTTACAGTACTGGAAAAAACCAAGAAGAATTTTTTAAATTTTACAACAAAAAAGAATACGAAAAAGCGATTCCTCTTGGACTTAAAGAATTGGAAGAAAACCCGATTAATCTCACTATGCTTTTCAAAATGTTGGTTTGTTATCATGTTTCTGGCGATAAATCAACCGCAAGAAAGTATGCGAAATTATACTATGGGTTGCTTGGTTCAATTTATGACAGTGGTGATGGTAAAGGAATCGAAACCGCATTCGTCGTTATAAAAGTTGCTGATGAATATCAAATTTTGGCTGATCTTGAACTTGAAAGCACAAGTCAATCGCTACAAGGAGATACGGATGTTTTAGTATTAGATAAGAAAAGTCAAGAAAAAATCGAAAAATTGTATTTCAATGTGAGAAAACCTTTGGAATCCCTTCGGAATCAATTTCGAAGCAAGAAAAAGGATTAAACCTTATTAGATTGAGTCAAATTATCCAATCACATTGTTTTGAAATCAAAAAAAATAAAATGGACTATGAAATTGTTTCCAAGGATTTGCTAGAATCCAAATTAATTCCAATAAAATAGGCGATATAAAAATTAGACTTTATAATAAAAAAATATCGTACATCTTTAATTTTCAACTAATTGAAACTTAAACGGCTGAAAAATTCTCAAAAAAGTAACCGTATCATCTCCTTAATTTTTTATGCAATCCTACTTGATTCTTCTTCGTGGTGTTAACGTCGCTGGAAAAAACATCCTTTCTATGAAAGAGCTAAAATCTGAATTGGAAAAATGTGGATTCGAAAATGTGAAAACATACGTCCAAAGCGGAAATATTCTTCTTCAGTCTTATTTAGAAAAACCAGAAATACACAAATCAATTGAAGATTTAATGCTTTCAAATTGGGGATATACCGTTTCAACTTTCATTTTAGAAAAGGAAGAATTAACCTCTATTATAACCACAAATCCTTTTCAAAATGAAACACTTAAAAGTCCTGACAAAGTTCTTATTACCTTCTTCAAGCAATCCTCTGAGTTGAATTTGAATGGTTCCATTTTTCACCCTGACCAATTTGTAATTAGCTCCAATTTCGTTTATCTATTTTGCCCAAATGGCTATGGAAACACCAAATTGAACGGTGCCTTTTTTGAACGTAAAACCAAAACCATGACCACTACTAGAAATTACAAGACCTTGAAAATAATACATGAATTGTTATGTGATTACCCAATTTGAACCTTGAATGCGTAATTTTGAACCATGAAAAGAGTGGTTGTAGGTCTTTCTGGCGGAGTAGATTCTAGTGTTGCAGCTTATTTATTGCTACAACAAGGTTATGAAGTAATTGGAATGTTCATGCGCAATTGGCACGACGAATCAGTGACTTTATCGAATGAATGTCCATGGATTGATGATTCCAACGATGCGCTCTTAATTGCCCAACAATTAGGGATTCCATTTCAGGTAATTGACTTGAGCGAGGCATACCGTCAACGCATTGTAGATTACATGTTTCGGGAATATGAAGCGGGAAGAACTCCTAATCCCGATGTACTTTGTAACCGTGAAATAAAATTCGATGTCTTTCTGGAAGCCGCTATGAATCTTGGCGCAGACTATGTGGCAACAGGACATTATTGTCAAAAAATAGAACATCCTGACGGAACTTTCGGTTTGCTCGCTGGGAACGATAAAAACAAAGATCAATCGTATTTTTTGTGTCAAATTTCTCAAGACCAACTAGCAAAGGCCTTGTTTCCGATTGGACATTTGGATAAGCCTGAAGTGAGAAAAATTGCACTTGAACAAGGTTTGGTTACCGCCGAAAAAAAGGATTCACAAGGTCTTTGTTTCGTTGGAAAAATTAGTTTACCTGTCTTTTTACAACAACAACTCTCCCCGAAAAAAGGCGACATTATAGAATTGCCTGATGATTTGGAACAATACAAAATTTACGATTCAATTCCAGTTACAACTGATAATGTAGCATTACTTGCCGCACCATTTCACTACTCTAAAACGATGGGAATCAAAGTACAGGAACATCAAGGAGCTCATTATTACACCATCGGACAACGCAAAGGACTGCATATCGGCGGACGTCCAGAGGCAAGTTTTGTTATTGGCATCGACACGGGAGAAAATGTTGTTTATTCTGGCTTAAATGAAAAACATCCCGGCTTAAACCGTTGGGCTCTTGAATTGAGCGAAGAAGATCTGAATTGGATTGTCTTTCCTGAAAATATAGATTTTTCTCAAGGTTGGGAATGTGAATTGCGCATTCGTTATCGTCAGCCATTACAAAAAGGAAAACTCATCCAACGCAATTCAACGTGGTATATTCTTTTCGAAGAAAAACAACGTGGTATAACACCTGGACAATTTGCAGCTTGGTATAAAAACGGTGAATTGATAGGTTCTGGAGTAATTGTGTAATCCTAATCCTCAAGAGAATTTCAAGAAACAATCCATAATCGTTGAGAAGAATTTGATGTAGTTAAAGTTTATTTCACCTACTAAAAACGCCAATAAAGACAGTTTCATAATTCATTTATCGAGGCTCTTTAAAAATTCAACACCTTGGTTACCAACTGATAATGAGGATGATGAATTTTTGAAGAAACGTTGAGAAAGGTGCTTTGCAACAGTCTTCAATCATACTCGACTGACGTATTTTATGTCTTTAAATTCTGGTGAACAAGTCCACTTTCGATTTACGCACTTTGGCAATATGCTGGTTTCCGTCTTCTTCTGATCGGTAGCCGAAAGCACACACCAAAACGGTGCGCAAATTCTTTTCTTTCAAACCTAAGATTTCATCAAAAGCTTCGGGTTCAAATCCTTCCATTGGAGTTGCGTCGATTTCTAAAAGTGCTGCCGATAACATCATTTGACCAAGTGAAATATAGGCTTGTTTTTGTCCCCAGGTAAAGTTTTCAAGATCCGTTCTATTTTTTAAATGGTTTTTAATATGGTTTCCAAACCCTGCGATTTTATCCACTTCTACCCCACGCGTGTTGGAAATGAGTTGCATATAATCGTCCACAATTTCGTCGGTGAACTCGTTGTAGGTACACAATACCAAAATATGTGACGCGTCTGAAAATTGGGATTGCCCCCATCCTTTCTCCTTCAACTTGATGCGTAACTCTTCGTTTTCAATCCACAAATACGTTAGAGGTTGTAATCCAAAACTGGAGGGAGTTAAACGAATAGATTCTTCAAGGGTAGCAATATTTTCCGCGGAAATTTTCTTACTCGCATCGTATTTTTTAACGGCATAACGCCAATTCAAGGTTTCAATTATGTTCTTCATAGCTTCGAGACAATTTCTAGTTGTTTTTGTTCACTACTTTCTCGTAAATCTCAGTGAACGCTTTTCCCACCTCTCGATAACCAAAATGCTTTTCTGCGTAGGAACGTATCGTTTTTTCATCGAATTGGTTGGGAGTCGTTGCTAAGTTCAACATGGCATTTTTGAGCGCCTTCTCATCGCGCGGATGAACTAAAATCCCATTAACATCAGGCAAAACATGTTCGGGAATTCCATTCACATTCGAACTAACAACCGGTTTTCCGCACATCATCGCCTCCGCAATAACACATGGAAAATTTTCATAATTACTGAACATCAATAAGGCATTTGACGCTTGTATCATTGCAGCAACTTCCGCTGTGGTTTTGGTGGAATGAAAGCGGAGGTGCGAGTTTGGAAGTTGTAATTCCAATGCTAATTTTCGCGCATATTCAATATCGCCATCAGAAACAATATCCAATTCAATCGTTTGATTTTCGGAATAAATTGCTGCCATAACGCGAATCATTCCGCTTAAATTTTTGATTTCATCAACGCCAGTAGAAATGTGAATGAAACGGAATCTCTCTGTTGAAACACTTTGAGGTTGAAATAAATCTTCATCTACCACATTGGAAATCAACGCATACTTATTTTTAGGCGCTAAAATTTGGATATTCTTTTTTAAATTTTCACTAACTGGTAAAATGTAGGATGCTGATCGAAACACTAATTTTCCTAAAAAACGAATCGAATTGGGATAAGCATGTTCACTCGTTACGTGCCAACCACTAGAATTTTCAGTGATTACATACGGAATTCCTTTCGTGATTTTCAACCAAAGCGCCCACAATCCAAGCGGGTAAACGATGTTTAAATGAACAATATCTGGTTTTCCAAATTGCTTATTCACCAACTCCATTGACGCTTTAAAAGCTCGACGGTGTTCAAGGTAATTTTTCAGTAAACGTAAGGGTTTCCAGCCTTTTTCTTTTTTGGGGTAATAACACACAATTTCACGTAATGATCCATTTAGGGTGTCCGAAACTTCCAATTTTTCAATCGAAGTGTCAGGAAAAATTGCCAATGAAATCACCTCATTATATAGAGCAGCACATTCAGCGTGTTTTTGCACAAAATTCCCAAGTGTAGGTTTAAGTCGATTGGGAAACCAAGAACAAAAGGTAAGTACTTTTAGCTTTTCTGACATGAACTATAAGTTACGCTCATAGGCTTCTTTAACCACATTTACAGCGAATTGGATTTCCTCTTCAGTAGTGTATCTCGAAAAAGAAAAACGCACATTCGGTCGGGACATATCAGCTTTGATTCCTTCCAAAACATGCGAACCTTTTGTGGCTCCTGAGGAACATGCAGAACCTCCACTTACCGCAACTCCTTTTAAATCTAAGGTGAACAATAACAATCCTGCTTTTGGCGTAGGAGGAAAACTCACATTTAAGACCGTGTATAGCGATTTTTCAGGACTGATTTCACCATGAAAACCTAAATCAGGAAAGACTTGCGACAACATTTCAATCATTTTCGTTTTCAAGGACTGAACATGTTTTTGGTGACCTTCAACATCGTGATATGCTAAATCCATCGCTGTTTTCAGGCCAACAATTCCAGCTACATTTTCCGTTCCTCCGCGTAATCCACGTTCTTGCGCACCTCCATGAATGAACGGTCCAACATGATTTTTTCGATTGACGTACAGAAAACCAACACCTTTTGGCCCGTGAAATTTGTGTGCTGCACAGGTAATGAAATCAATATCTAAGTCTTGTAAATCAAAGGCATAATGCGCCATGGTTTGCACTGTGTCCGAATGAAAATAAGCTTTATATTGGCGACACAATTCACTCACTTTTTTCAAGGGTAACAAGGTCGCTATCTCGTTGTTGGCGTGCATCAAAGAAACTAATGTTGGTACATCTTCTTTCAGCAAACTTTCCAATTGTTCCAAATTCACATTTCCTTTTTCATCGACGTCCACATAAACCAGCTCAATTAAGTTGTTGCTTTTCAAATGCTCGACGGTATGCCCAACTGCATGATGCTCAATACTTGATGTGATAATTCTTTTCACACCCAATTCATGAATCGCAGTATGAATCGCCATGTTATCCGCTTCGGTTCCGCCAGATGTGAAAATGATTTCTGCAGGTAGACAGTTCAACTGTTTGGCAACCGATCGACGCGCTGTTTCTACAATCGCTCGGGCATTTCTTCCATAAAAATGTGTGGATGAGGGGTTTCCGAATTCGGATTTTAAAATTGGAATCATTGCGTCCACAACTTCCGGTGCAATTGGAGTAGTGGCTGCATTATCAAGATAAACGCGCATGCACTAAATTTTGACGAAGATACTAATTTCAGTTAACCGAAAATTTTTCTTTAATCGAAAGAACCTTTCAACACGTGAAGGGTTAAACTTTAAATTTGCCTTGATGAATCGACTCTTAGAAATAAAAAATGCTCGTGTACACAATTTGAAAAACCTGAGCATACAACTTCCACATGGAAAAATGATTGTAATCACTGGCGTTTCTGGATCAGGAAAATCTAGCTTGGCTTTCGACACGATTTATGCTGAGGGCCAACGTCGTTTCATAGAGAGTATGTCGTCCTATGCGCGTCAATTTTTAGGGAAATTAGACAAACCTGAAGCGGATTACATCAAAGGAATCGCCCCAACTATAGCCATTCAACAAAAGGTAATCACGAGTAACCCACGATCCACAGTCGGTACCACCACAGAGATTTACGATTACCTAAAATTGTTGTTTGCACGCGTTGGTCGCACCTATTCACCGACAACTGGAAAAGAAGTGGTTAAACATACCATCGACGATGTAATTTATTTCTTAAAATCTTTGCCTTTAGATACTAAAATCGCTGTTATTTCAAAAACGAATGGTGAATTGAATAAACTCCAAGCACTTTATCGTCAAGGATTTGTTCGTATCTATCATGATGGAAACTTTAAATTATTGGAAGAAGTTACAAGCGAATTAAGTGGTGATGTTTTTTTAGTGATTGACCGTATTTCAATCGCCGATTTTGAGGACGAACAACTCTCTCGTGTATCGGATTCCATTTCAATTGCTTTTTCTGAAGGAAATGGCGAATGTGGTATTTTACGTTTCCCGGATCAAGAAATAGAATGGTTTAGCAATCGTTTTGAAGAAAATGGGGTTGAATTTCAAGAACCTAACGTTCATTTTTTCGCCTTCAATAATCCTTTTGGTGCATGTAAAACTTGCGAAGGCTTCGGAATGGTGCTTGGAATTGACGAAGAATTGGTAATTCCCAATCGCAATTTAAGTGTTTACGACGGTGCAATTGCTCCTTGGAAAGGTGAATCGATGGGTGAATATTTGAAAATGCTGGTCTATAATGCTGCTAAATTTAATTTCCCGATTCATCGTCCAATCAAAGACTTAACACCTGAAGAACAACAATTACTCTGGACTGGAAATAAGTACTTCGAAGGGTTAAATTCATTTTTTAAATTTGTTGAAAGTCAGACGTATAAGATTCAATATCGCGTAATGTTGTCGCGTTACCGAGGTAAAACCTTTTGTCCAGAATGTAAAGGAACACGCCTTCGTGGTGACGCTGGAAACGTGAAAATTAATGGAAAATCGCTTCAAGATATTGTATTAATGCCTGTGGATGAAGCTTTACCGTTTTTTCAAAATCTCAACTTATCCCATCACGATCAACAAGTTAGCAAACGAATTCTACCTGAAATCATCTCACGCTTGTCTTTTTTAAATGATGTTGGCTTAGGTTACTTGACCTTAAACCGTGCGTCGAATAGTTTGTCTGGTGGAGAATCGCAGCGCATACATTTGTCCACTTCTTTAGGAAGTACCTTAGTCGGTTCCATATATGTACTTGATGAACCTTCCATTGGTTTACATCCAAAAGATACAGAGCGTTTAATCAGCGTGTTACAACGTTTAAAATCACTTGGAAATTCTGTTTTGATTGTTGAGCATGAGGAAGATATTATGCGCAGTGCGGATCAATTGGTGGACATCGGTCCGAAAGCCGGAATTGAGGGTGGAGAACTTGTTTTTCAAGGAGGATTTGACGAATTGATAAATGCCGAAAATAGTTTAACAGCAGCCTATTTGACAGGAAAACGATACATTCCTGTTCCTGAAAAACGAAGGAAATTTAAGTACAAAATCACCATAGAAGGTGCACGACAAAATAATTTGAATCACGTTTCGGTGGACATTCCATTGAACAGTTTGGTTTGTGTAACAGGCGTTTCTGGTTCAGGAAAATCAACATTGGTGCGCACCATACTTTATCCAGGAATTAAAAAAGAATTGGGGCTTGGAGGAGAGTTAATGGGAAAACATGACCGTATTTCGGGCGATTTAAAATTAATTGGTCAAATTGAATTCGTCGATCAAAACCCAATCGGAAAATCATCAAGAAGTAATCCAATAACTTATGTAAAAGCTTTCGACGACATTCGTGAATTGTATTCGCGACAACCTTTGGCAAAAAATCGGGGTTACAAACCAGGTTTCTTTAGTTTCAATGTAGAAGGTGGAAGGTGTGAAATGTGCGAAGGCGAAGGAATAATCACCGTAGGAATGCAGTTTATGGCAGATATTCAATTGCCTTGTGAAACGTGCAAAGGAACGCGTTACAAAACGGAGACCTTGGAAGTAAAATACAGAGAAAAAAGCATTTACGATTTATTGGAAATGAATTTATCTGAAGCCTTATCCTTTTTTAAAGAAGGGAAAGACAAGTTGGAACAAAAAATTGTGGAGAAAATACAGCCTTTGGTGGATGTAGGTTTAGGCTACTTAAAAGTCGGGCAATCGTCTAGCACGATGTCAGGTGGAGAAGCACAACGAATCAAATTAGCTTCATTTCTCGCTAAAGGGAACGATAACTCGAAAACGTTGTTCATTTTCGATGAACCCACAACAGGACTACATTTCTACGACATTGAGAAATTATTAATCGCGTTCAATGCTTTAGTTGATCGAGGCCATTCAATTGTTGTGGTAGAACACAATGCAGAGATTATCAAATCCGCTGATTGGGTGATTGATTTAGGACCAGAGGGAGGGAAAAGAGGTGGTAGTGTCGTTTTTGAAGGAACGCCAGAGGAAATGATAAAATCGACGGAAAGTGTAACAGGAAAATTCTTAAAAGAAAAACTAATTTCCAGTAAGTAGAAATAGATTTACCGCTGATATAAAAAGTGCTAAAATGGCGATTAGCAATGCCATTGTACTTCTTTTACTATGTCCTTCTCTGTAGCTCATGGGTGTAGTGTTGTAGTTAGGTATTTTGAAAATGTTCTATTTTCGTGGACAAATATAGAGGATTTAAATGTATTATCGTATATACATAAAGAAATTATTTTTAACACAGCCATTAAATTACTTTCGTATAATCACCTAATTGTCAAATAAATAGGAATTGTCCTCAACGCTAAAAAATTTAATCTTTTGTTAACAATAAGAAAAGAAAAAACTAATTCCGAAAAAAAAAGCCACCTATGAGGTGGCTTATCATTATTTATTCCGTTTATTAATAATAAATCGAACGTCTCACTTTAGTAACATGTTTCGCTAAACGAATAACCTGTTTTGTGTATCCAAATTCATTATCATACCAAGCATACAATACTACATTTTTACCGTCTTTTGAAACGATGGAAGCATTGGAATCAAATACAGAACAACACGTATTTCCAATAATATCACTCGAAACCAATTCTGGATCAAAGGAGAAGTAAATTTGGTTAACTAAATCACCATTCAAAGCTGCATCCTTGATAAGAGCATTGACCTCTTCAACCGTTGTCGTTTTTTCCAATTCCAATGAAAGAATTGCCAATGAACCATTTGGAGTTGGTACACGAACCGCATTCGCGGTCAATTTATCTTTCAATTCAGGAATGACTTTCGTTACAGCATTTCCAGCACCAGTTGAAGTAATTACCATGTTGATCGCTGCTGAACGTCCACGACGTGGTTTCTTGTGCATGTTATCCAACAAATTTTGGTCGTTGGTATAGGCATGAACTGTTTCAATATGTCCCTTAACAACTCCTAATTTGTCATTAATCACTTTCAAAATTGGTGATATCGCGTTGGTCGTACAAGAAGCCGCTGAGTAAATATTTTCATTTTCAACATCTAGCGTATTTTGGTTGATACCATAAACCACATTTGGAATTTCTTTTCCTGGCGCAGTCAACAATACTTTTGAAGCTCCAACTGATTTCAAGTGGCGAGATAAAGCCTCACGGTTGGTGTAAACTCCAGTATTATCAACAATCAATGCATTCTTGATACCGTATTTTGTGTAGTCGATATCTTCAGGTGCACTTGCGTCAATCATGTGAACAATTTGACCATTGATAATTAAAGTTTTGTTTGCCAAATCTTCAATCACTGACCCTTTGAATGCACCGTGAACAGAGTCATTACGCAACAAAGAAGCACGTTTAATAATGTCCGCATCAGAAGCTCCACGAGTAACTATTGCACGCAAACGCAACTGTTGACCTTTTCCTGCTTGTTTAATTAACTCACGAGCCGCCAAACGACCGATACGACCGAAACCATACAATACAACATCACGAGGTTCGATACTTTCGCCGTTGTCTTTCATGAAATCGCCGAGACGATCAATCAAGAAATCAGACTTTGATGCAAAATTAGCTTTGTCATTCAACCACTCACTTGCTAACTTTCCAATGTCTAACTTCGAAGGAGAAATGTTCATTTCGTGAATCAATTCCGCCAACTCGCTTGTTGTGAATACATCAATTGGACGATTCACTACTTTTCCTGCATACTCATGTAAATTGAGTATTTCAGAAATGGTAATGTCCGTTAGATGATTTCGGAACAATACTAATTCGATTCCTTTGTCGTAAAGTAGTTCGCCCACTTTACTTTGTAATTTAACCGCTGCTCTTTCTCGCTCAATGTGTGATTTGAGCTCCTTTTCATAGCCAATTACTGTTTCCATGTTTAGGTATTTATTGATTAATGATGCAAACAAAAAAGGCTGCAGGAATCATCCCACAGCCTTATAAATTTATCCAAGATACGACTTCAACAATTTGTTGCGCGAAGTATGACGTAAACGCCGAATCGCCTTTTCTTTGATTTGTCGAACTCGCTCACGAGTTAAGTTAAATTTCGCACCGATTTCTTCTAGCGTTAATCCGTGGTTCATTCCGATTCCGAAGAAAAGACGAATGATTTCACGTTCTTTATCGGTTAAGGTGCTCAATGAACGCTCGATTTCACGTTGTAAAGACTCAGCCATCAACATGTGATCCGTCTTTGGAGCGTCTGTATTAGCCATAACGTCCATCAAGGTACCACCATCTTCACTTGTTGTTAACGGCGCATCCATGGACACGTGGCGACCTGAAACGTTTAAACTTTCTTTGATTTTGTCTTCAGGTACTTCTAGAGCTTCTGCTAATTCTTCAGCACTTGGTGGACGTTCGAACTCTTGCTCTAATCGAGAAAAAGCTTTGTTGATTTTGTTCAATGAACCTACTTGATTCAAAGGTAAACGAACAATACGCGCTTGTTCAGCCAACGCTTGTAGAATCGATTGACGAATCCACCAAACTGCGTAGGAAATGAATTTAAATCCACGTGTTTCGTCAAATTTTTGCGCTGCCTTAATCAAACCTAAGTTTCCTTCGTTGATTAAATCGGGCAATGTAAGACCTTGATTTTGATATTGTTTCGCTACGGAAACCACGAAACGTAAATTCGCTCGAGTCAATTTTTCAAGTGCCTTCTGGTCACCTGCCTTAATTTTTCGTGCTAACTCAACTTCTTCTTCTGCGGTGATTAATTCTTCGCGACCAATGTCCTGTAAATACTTGTCTAATGATTGACTTTCTCTGTTGGTTATGGATTTGGTAATCTTTAACTGCCTCATTCTACTTTTAATCCTTTATTAAAAACGTGTTAAATAATTCCTGAAATAGGGGGCAAAGTAACGCCAAAAAAAATGAACAGAAAAATTTATTTTCAACTTTTTAGAAAAAAAATTTCGCTGTTCATCTTGTCAAAAACTATGCCTAAATTGAAAAACAGAACTTAGTTTCTTTCTATAAAAGTTCTGTATTCAACCCTATCACAATCCAAAACCTACGTAATCCTTTTTGCCACTTTCAGTTAGAATTTCGAGTAAGATTCCACGGTTCATACCATTTAACTTTGAAGTCAGTTGCTCCACTGTTTCCACCACTTCGTTATTGACTTTCGTAATGATCATTCCTTCTTTTAGACCTAAGGACTTCAATTTTCCAGTTTCAATAGATTTGATTTTAACACCATAAGCAATATTAAGTTCTTTTTTTTCTTTTGCTGTTAACTCTGAAAAAGTCGCACCCAAAGCTACGTTCTTTTGTATTTCTTCTTTGCTTATTAAATTCGTTTCTCCCTCTTTGTTACGCAAGACCAATTCTTTTATGGTTTCGTCTCCATTTGCCTTTCGCACCGTTAAAGAAACCTTATCACCAGGACGTCTTTTTCCGATTTCTTCTTGCAATTCAGCCACCGAATTCACCTCTTTACTTCCGATTTTCAAGATGACTTCTCCATCTTTCATTCCTGCTTTGTCCGCACTTCCGTCTTCCACCACCTTCGCTACATACACTCCTTTTAGGTTAGGAAGTTTGTTTTTTTCTTTCAATTCTTGCGTGATATCCGCTATTTGTACACCAAGATACCCACGTTGAACAATTCCATAATCAATAATGTCACGCATCACCTTATCCACTAAGTTTACGGGTACAGCAAAAGCATAACCTGCATAACTACCTGTTTGAGAGGCGATAGCGGTATTAATTCCCACTAATTCTCCTCGGGTATTCACTAATGCACCACCGCTATTCCCTGGATTCACCGCAGCATCCGTTTGAATAAAAGATTCAATTGGCACGTTATTTCCACTTCGTTCACTTAACAAATTGATATTACGCGCTTTAGCAGAAACAATTCCTGCAGTAACAGTAGAAGTTAAATTGAACGGATTTCCAACTGCAAGCACCCACTCCCCTATTTTGAGGTCATCTGAATTTCCAAGGCGAATCGGTTGGAAGTTTCCACCCTCTATTTTGATAACCGCTAAGTCAGTGGATGGATCCGTTCCAATAATCTTTGCTGTGTATTTTGAATTATCGTTTAGAATCACCTCGATTTCACTTGCGTTTTGAATCACGTGATTATTAGTAACAATGTATCCCTCCGACGAAATAATTACCCCAGAACCCGCTCCTGAACCATATTGTTTGAACTCACGACCTCCAGCTCCTGGACCGTAAAAAAACTCTTGAAAAATATCGCGCTGAAAAGTAGTTTGAACAACTTTAGTAGTCACGTGAACAACAGAATTGATTGTATTCTCAGCTGCAACAGTTAAATCTACCGATGGAACGGCACTTTCTAAACTTACTTGATGAATGGGCGGCATTCGATTTCCATCAATTACTTGATCGGAAAGTTTCTCGTTTGAACTGTTCATAATCATCACAGTCGCTAGAGGCAAACTTCCTCCCAAAACTCCTAATCCTAAGATTTTTAGATAACTTAAATAACTCATGGTTTGCTAATTTTAAAGCGCAATATTACAATTCCCCAAGTTTTTTTTCAAAATTGAAATTCTTAAAGGTTGTTAAGATTATTTGAGAACCAATCCGCAGATTCAATACTTTTGGGCAAAATGAAACTAGCATTCAGTAAATACCAAGGCACTGGTAACGACTTTGTGATGATTGACGCACTCAATATTGCGCCATTTCAGTTATCCAACGAGCAAATTCAACAAATTTGCGACCGACGTTTTGGAATCGGTGCAGATGGATTAATCATGCTTCGTTCAAGCCAAGAATTTGATTTTGAGATGGATTACTACAATTCGGATGGGTCCAAATCGTTTTGCGGAAATGGAGCACGTTGCACGGTTCAGTTTGCAAGACAAGTTGGGAAAATTGAAAACCAATGCCGTTTTACAGCAATCGACGGCGTGCATGAAGCAAAGTTCGAGGGGGATATTATTGCATTAAAAATGAATGAAGTTAAAGAAGTCAAATCGTTCGGTGAAGGTGATTTTTTTATCCATACAGGTTCTCCACATTATCTTCGATTTTCAAATGACTTATCCCATGAAAATGTTGTAAATATTGGAAAATCAATCCGATACAATGCTACTTTTAAAGTTGAAGGAACCAACGTTAACCTCATACAACGTATTGAAAAAAATGTAATCCAAATTGGGACCTACGAACGTGGTGTTGAGGACGAAACCTTATCCTGTGGCACAGGTGCAACCGCTGCAGCACTTTTAGAAGCGTACCTAACAGAATCCATAGAAGGAACAATAAACGTAAAGGTTAAAGGAGGAGATTTGTTCGTTCGCTTCCGTCAACCGGAAAAAGGGAAATTTTCGGACATTTATTTAATCGGACCCGCAAAAGCAGTTTTTCATGGTGTCGTTGAAATTTGATTTTATTTTCGACGAAATTGGTGTTTTTAACGAAACAACACTCCTCAATTCCACCTGTATTTGGATCATTCACGCGAATAAAATCCCTCCACATTTAGGACTTTCTGTCAACGGTAAATTCTTTAGTTTAAAAGTTAAAGGAAAAGATGAAAACGTAGATTATAAACAATTGATAAATATAATTTCAAATAAGCAAATTGGAACATTTATTATTTCGTTAAAATCAACTCTTTCGTTACCGGATATTGAAAATTACTTCACCAATTTGACAGAAATCAATGAAATAAAACCGAGTTGCCTTACACCGATTAATGAATTAATCTTACCTGAATCTAAAGTGGAGAAAATTAGCGCCCTTTTAGAAAAACTAAAGGTCAAAGGTGAAATTGCCTCAGTTTTTAGTTTATATTTGGATAAGGATTTTCGAGGAATCAGATACTATAGTGAACGGGAAATTCAAGAACGTATTAAGGAACTAGCACATGTTGAAAGGAAAAAACATTTACCTCCGAGTCGTTGATATTGATGACGCTACCACCTTGTTTTTGTGGGAAAACAATCCCGATAATTGGAAAATTTCTCATACAGAAGTTCCTTTTTCAATGACCGCAATCCATGAATTAGTTGAAAATCAAAGTGAAATCAGAAAATACGGTCAATTACGCTTTATGATTTGCAAACTTGAAAGTGACTTTTCGGTAGGTACGATTGATTTATTTGATACCAATTTTCAACACGGTTTTGCTTCAGTAGGAATTCTGATTGCTGAGGAAAAAGAGCGCAGAAAAGGTTACGCAAAAGAAGCCCTACAATTGCTAATCACTTATTGTTCAGAGATATTACAACTAAGAAATCTAAAATGTAACATTCACGATGATAATGAAGCAAGTTGCCGGCTTTTTGAAGAAGTAGGTTTTCAACTTATCGGTACAAAATTGAATTGGCTGCGCTACAAAAACAACTATTACGACGAAAAAGAATATCAACTATGTCTAAACGAACAGTAACGCTTATCGTTATTTTGACGATATTAGTAGGAGGCGCAATTGCTTTTCCGAAATTCATGCTATTTTGGCAAGGTAGAATGCGGACTATCAACACTTCAGAAACAGTCATTTTAATAAGAGAATCATTTACAGCGGTCGAATTAGCTGATTTTCTGATTGAAAAGAAATTAATTAACGACAAGGCAGCTTTCTTAAAAATTGCAGCAAACAACAATTTGAATAAATCCACAGTTGCCAAAGGGAAATACATCATTCTTCAAGGAGAAACTTATTCGCAACTTGTAGAAGGATTCATAAAAACTGAGAACGGGCATGGAAAAGACGAGGTAATGGTGAATGTCATTTTTACACCAACTCGCGACATTAAAACCATGGCAAAAGAAGTTGAAAAGTGTCTTTTACTGGACAGCGCAAAATTAGTTCAGTATCTTTCCAATCCAGAAACGCTGAATAAATTCGGATTTACACCAGAACAACTTCCAGCACTCTTTTTCCCGGGACACTATAAAATGTATTTTGATACGGACGAGGTTCAATTTGTGGACGCAATGGCTGCAGAATTCAAAACATTTTGGACACCTGAAAGAAAAAGGGCACTTCAAAAAATTGGTTTAACTACTCAAAGTCAAGCGGCAACTTTAGCTAGTATCGTTTACTGCGAACAGTCCCGTCATTCCGATGAATGGCCAACAATTGCCGCGCTCTACCTAAATCGCCTAAAAATCAATAAGAAACTTCAATCTGACCCAACCTTCAAATTTTGTTGGGAAGGAAAACTAGATGGCGTCAACCGTTTACTTGGAAAACACCGCGAAATTGATTGTGCCTATAACACCTACAAATACGCTGGTTTACCTCCTGGACCAATATGCTTAGTTCCGAAAGAAGTAGTGGAAGCTGTACTTAACCCTGACAAGGTTAACTATTTGTATATGTGTGCAAAACCAGATTATTCTTTTCGTCATAATTTTGAGTTTAGTGATGTGGAACACGTTAAAAATGCGAGTGCCTATCAGAAGTGGTTAACCGAAGAAAAAGAGAAAAGGCAGGCGCGTTGACAGTCCTTTAAACAACCTTTAATGCTCATTTAAAACAAAAAATGAAACTATGAAACGTAGATCCTTTGTTAAACTCGGCTTGTTTTCAGGTGCGGCTTTTACGGCCTCTGGTGCGGCAATGCCTAATTTGGTTCGATCCTCCTTCAGTGGAAAAGTAGATGGGCCAGTTGTGCTTTCTACCTGGATTCACGGTTTGGAGGCGAATCGTGCGGCATGGGAAGTTTTATCCAAAGGAGGAAAGGCAATCGACGCAGTTGAAAAAGGCGTTCGTGTCACAGAGTCCGACATCACCAATCGTAGTGTGGGTATCGGCGGACGACCGGATAGAGATGGACATGTCACCCTTGACGCCTGCATAATGGATGAACAAGGACGTTGTGGTTCGGTTGCTTTTTTGGAAGGAATCACCCACCCTATTTCCGTTGCCCGTGCCGTGATGGACAAAACACAACACGTGATGTTGGTCGGAGAAGGTGCTCGAAAATTTGCACTCGACTACGGATTTGAGACCGCAAAAACACCCATTCCAGAGGTAAAAAAAGAATGGGAGAAATGGCGAAAAGAGAATAAAGATTTGTTCAAACGTCCTGAAATCAATCATGAAAACCACGATACTATTGGTTTAATCGCAAGGGATGTAAATGGCGACTTGAGTGGTGCTTGTACGACATCCGGTTGGGCCTATAAAATGCATGGTCGCGTCGGCGATTCACCAATTATTGGCGCAGGATTGTTTGTGGACAATGAAATTGGAGCCGCCACAGCAACAGGATTAGGAGAAGCCATCATTCGCATCGCGGGAAGTAATACTGTCGTAGAATTAATGCGTCACGGATATACGCCACAGCAAGCATGTGAAGAAGCGGTGAATCGTATCATTCGTAAAAACAAAGACTTAACCAACTTGCAATGCTGTTTTTTGGCGATTGATAAGCAAGGAAATATAGGTGCTCATTCCGTTTATGCAGGCTTCAATTATGCCTTAAAAACGAAAACAGACGATAAAATGGTCGATTCAACTTTTGATAGAAATTGGTAAAAAATGAAAAAAGAATTCCAACTCACCACCTTCGACGGACTCAAACTAAGTGCTTTTGTTGCTGCGCCGGAAAACCCAAAAGCGGTTATCGTTCATATTCACGGGATGGGAGAACACTATCGCCGTTATTTTCACGTTTTTGAGGAGTTGAACCACCACAACTATGCGGTTTTAACGGTTGATTTACGGGGACACGGTGCCTCGGAAGGAAGACGTGGACACACACCGAGTTATGAAGCCTTAATGACAGATGTCGGACAACTGAAAAAGGAAGCGGTGGCACTATTTCCTAATTTACCAATCATTTTTTATGGACATAGTATGGGTGGGAATTTGGTACTCAACTATTTGATTCGCAAAGAACAAGATTTTTCCGCAGCAATTGTTACCTCACCTTATTTACGCTTAGCTTTTGAACCACCCGCTTGGAAAGTAACGCTCGGTAAATTTAGCGCCAAACTACTTCCTACTCTGGCACAATCCACTGGCTTAGATGTAAAGCAATTGGCTCAAAATGAAAATGTTAGTACTGATTACCAACACGATAAATTGGTTCACGACAAAATAACATCTTCATTTTTTGTCAATGTACATTTCGCAGGACCTTTCGCGATAGAAAATGCCACGAAAATCAAAATTCCACTTTTCTTGGCGCATGGTACGAAGGACGGACTTACGGATCATAAAGCAAGCATCGAATTCAAAGAAAAAAGTGGTGAAAATGTCACCTTACATTTGGAAGAAAATGGCTTTCATGAGCTACATAACGATACCAACCAAGTAGCGTTTATAAATCGTATTATCAACTGGTTAAATGAAAGAATCAAATAAAAACGAACCCAAATAAATCATTTCATGTTATCCAAAATAACGTACTTTTTTCTGTTCTTTTCTACAATTGTTGGGACATTTTTCATTTCAACTTCTTGTCAACCAAAAATTTCAATTCAAGCTGGAAATCAGAAGATTCCGGTATCTCGTGAAACGGTTGCTGATATGAAAATTGCACAAATAATTCAGCCTTACAAAGATTCACTCGATAAAAGTATGAACGAAATTATTGGAAAAGCGGATACAAATTTCTTGGTTCAACGTCCGAGTTCAAACATGATGAACTGGATAGTGAACGCTGTTTTCACCAATCAAACTCGCACAGTGCGTCTCGCCCAACCGGCTATTTGTTTATTGAACACAGGTGGAATTCGTTCCGGATTTTTTAAGGGGAATATTACAATCGGCGACGTTTTTAAAGTAATGCCATTTGACAACACGATTGTTTGGGTTGAATTACCCATTGAAGTTAAACCCGAAATCGAGGCCTTTCTTCAAAAAACAGGTGGTGAACCACTTGCTAACGCGCAGTTCTTAAACGGCAAACTTTCTTTGAACGGAGAAAATGAAAACACCAAAAGTTTCCTCATAATCACGTCCGATTATTTGGCCAATGGTGGTGACAAAATGGACTTCTTCAAAAAAGGAAAAATCACGAACAATAGCGGCAAATTGCTCCGTGATGCCTTGCTGGAAGAAGTAAAATCGCAAGGTACTTTGGTCAACCGAAATTAAAAAATTTAGGAAAATGCTTGGACGTCTTGCCCCTATTCTATCCTTATTGATACTGTTTTCATGTGAAAGTTCACAAACGAAAAAAGAGTCGAATAGGAAAATAAATGAACGCGTAAAATCGAATTCTGACACGACAACAAACCTTCATCAATCCAACCCAACATTCTATAAATCAGCAACAAAACTGCAAGATTCATTAGTCGATATTCAAGAAATCAATCCGTCCATTAAAGTCGATTTAAAATATGCCACTACGGACAATTTTATGCGCATTCGTTTGTATAGTCGATTGAATAAGGCGTATTTACAATATGATGTTGCAGAACGTCTTTCCGCTTGCCAAAATTATTTAAAAACGCTTCATTCGGATTATAGTTTATTGGTGTATGATGCAGCACGTCCGGTCAGTGTACAACAAAAAATGTGGAATGCTCTGGACACAATTCCCGTTACTGAAAGAGGGAAATTTGTCTCAAATCCCAAAAATAGAAGTTTGCACAACCTAGGCGCAGCGGTCGATTTAACAATTATTGACGGAAATGGAAAACCTTTAGACATGGGAGCTGGCTACGACGACATTCGAAAAATTGCCTACCCGATTTTAGAAGCCGAATTTTTGGCAAAAGGAGAGTTGACTGAAAAACACATCGCGAATCGAAAATTGCTCCGACAAGTGATGCAGCACCAACAATTTCGACCTTTAGATACGGAATGGTGGCATTTCAATGCATGTTCACGTCCAGAAGGTTTGAAGAAATACAAGGTGATTTTTGAGGAATTCTGATTACTTCACGTTTTTCTTGAAAGAGGCTATCAATGAAGCGCCAAGTGTGAAATTTTGTTTATAATCATTTTTCAACCTATATGCATCAAAAGAAACCAAATGGCGACCCTCTATTTGAAATTTTAGATTTTGGGTCAATTGATAATTTAAGCCAATAGAAGAACTCAGAACCTGAAAGGGACTTGATCCGCTTATAATGACATTGTTACGGTCGGAATAAAATTCTTCTCTACAACTAATTGACCACATCTTATTCAGTTTAATCTTTGCAATCACTCCTGAGGAATACCAAAAGTTCAAATTTTTGGAACCCATTTGTCTCTGCTCCAAACCAAAATCAAAATCGGAAATTAACAGTACCTTTCTAAACTTCTTTTGAATAAAAAAATTATTAAAATAGCGCATTCGTCTAATTTCATCGGGGTATTCCGAACAAATAAAAGTGCTCCAATTGTAGGTATATCCCTTTTTACCAAGATACTGAATTTGAGTTCCAAACGCGGGAAGTGAATTTCCAGAAAGACGAGCAATTCGCTGCCAGCCATTTCCTGAAAAAAGCAAAACTTTCAAGGACTTACTAGGTTGATAAATTCCTTGAATACCAGTTAGATAGTAAGGGATATTCTCTGCCAACAAGGTTCTTGTCATTGTAGGGTTTTCAATGGAGTAAATTCCTTCGAAGCCTAAATGCGATTGAAAGATGCCTGCCATTAGTGTAAAATCATTTTTCTTGTCAGGATGAATGGAAATGTAGGATTCAGCAACATGTTTAATTACTTCATTTTTATAATTATCTAAAACATAAGTTCCTGCTTGAAAACTCAACAAAACTTCGTATTTGTCATGCAGCAAATTAAATCCAATCGCTCCAACATTTAAATTCCACTCATTGTGTCGGTTGTGGTTATACAAAAATTCTTGTCGGTTGCCTTCTTTAGGACGAGCGAAATCATAACAATAAAACACATCTGTAAAAAGAGAAAAATTCAGTTGAGGAGCTTTTTTCCAAATAGAATCTTGTGAAAATGTAAAACTTGATATGAAAATAAAAAAGACAATTAGGTTATTTTTCATGCTCTTTTTCTTGAATCGCATCCACACATTTCATTCCGTCAATTGCCGCGGAAACGATACCGCCTGCATAACCCGCTCCTTCGGCGCATGG
Source organism: Bacteroidota bacterium (assembly GCA_039795265.1). Taxonomy (GTDB): domain Bacteria; phylum Bacteroidota; class Bacteroidia; order Flavobacteriales_D; family Crocinitomicaceae; genus UBA952. The sequence continues at coordinate 93,862 of JBDKEM010000057.1, forward strand.
ATACAAATTATTAATGTCAATGTGTTGTAAATTAGACGCATCCCTAGGAATTTGAACGGGCGAAGAGGTACGACTTTCAGGGGCGTGAACTACCGCGTCATTGGTTAGAAATCCACGCATTTTTTTGCCAAAATCAATGAATCCTTGACGAAGACGTTTCACCACAAAAGGCGGGAATAGAGTGTCCATTTCCACACTTACAATTCCTGGCTGATAACTCGAACGCGGAAAATCAAGCGACTTTTTCTTCTCTACAAAATCCAATAATCGCTGTGCCGGAACTTGTTGGTTTTTCCCTGCTGCTTCCCAACAACGGCGTTCGATTTCCTGTTGAAATTCCAAACAAACCAAAGGATTCGTTGGGTCTTTAAAATCTTCGGGATAAATACTGACCACAATTCCCGAATTCGAATACGGATTATTGCGTTTGGAAGGCGACCAACCGTTCGTGACCACTTCTTCCGTATCGGTGGCACATGGAGCGATGATACCACCAGGACACATGCAAAACGAATACACGCCACGATCTTGCACTTGAGTAACCAAGGAATAACTAGCCGGTGGAAGTACATCGTCGTGCATTCGACCGTGATATTGAATTTTATCGATGAGTTCCTGCGTATGTTCCACACGAACGCCCAATGCAAAGGGTTTTGCTTGTATAGTGATACCTTTTCGGTGCAACAAATGAAAAATATCACGAGCAGAATGTCCTGTAGCCAAGATTAAATTTTCTACAGAAATCCAGTTGGAATCGTTTATACAAATTCTCTTAATCTGCTTATTTTCAAGTGTTAAATCGGTTAGTTTTTGTTCAAAATGCACTTCACCTCCAAGGGTACGAATGCAATCGCGAATGGCAGTAATTATTTGTGGTAATTTATTGGTACCAACATGTGGATGCGCATCGACTAAAATGTTTCTGTCCGCGCCGAAATGCACCAATAAACGCAAAACTTTCTCCACATCGCCCCGTTTTTTGGAACGAGTGTACAATTTTCCGTCAGAATATGTTCCTGCTCCCCCTTCACCGAAACAATAGTTAGATTCAGGATTTACGACGCCTTCCTTGTTCAACATGGCTAAATCTCTTCGGCGGCTACGTACGTCTTTACCGCGTTCGAAAATTATCGGTTTAAAACCCAATTCCAAGGCACGCAACGCAGCGAATAATCCTGCGGGACCAGCTCCAATGATATGAATTTCCTTTTTTCCTTCAACCTGTTGAAAATCAAATCCAAAATCTTCATATTCAATCGGTTCAAGCGAATAATGAAAGGTGCAATTGATTAAAATCTGTGGTTTTCTTGCGTCAATCGACCGTTTGTGCCATCGGAAATAAATCGGCGTTTCGGCATCAATTCTTGCGTTTCGACGGATAGTTTTCAGTATAAACTGTTCATCTGCCGCTTGTTCGGGCGAAAGTTGACATTTGAATTCTTGCATTATCCTTCAAAAATGATTGAAAACCACCAACCGCGGTTGTATAATTTATAAATCGGATTGGAAACCGGTGTGAAATCTTGAACAAAACTACTTCTGAAACCATGTGAGTATTTTAGCTCTAATCCAAATTTAAAAAACGGAGCAAAAAATTCGACACCAGCACCAATTTGTCCTTGGTAATCATATCGTTTGAGTTTAACAAAAGGATCAATGTAATTCTGTGACGCCTTTTCTTGTGACTGTAAATCAATGGAATACTGCGCACCAAACAGACAATAAGCGGTGAAATTATTATATCGTTTGGTTCGAAATTGCAACATCAACGGAAAATCCAAAGAGGTGGAACTGATGCGCTCCTGTCCAACTCCTTTTCGAAAGTTCACGCTATCTAAACTCCTGTAATTCAAAACACGTTCTTGAAAGGACAAGGTTGGAATAAAACGCAAACGTAGAACGGGAGTTCCTAATTTCATCGTGGTGAGAATTCCAAGTTGACCACCAGGTTGCGCGTCACTTTCAAGTGAAACAAGTCCGTATTGCTGGAAAGCTTCTACTTTTTGATACGCAGAGAAATCCGAGGTATTGGTACCTAACATAAAACCAAAATGGAATAATCGTTTATCGAAATTCTTGTAGCGTTCTTGCTTCATTCGTTGCCCAAAAGAACAAATCGAAACAAACATAAAAAGAACCAAAACCAAACGCATATCGAATGTAACGCTATCCTTTTTGCTTTGTTGCACTATTACTTAATTCCTGTATAAATCGTAGCGATTCCGCCAGATACTGGATAAGAACGGACGTTTTTGTAGTTCAATTTTTCCATGACTTGCTCAAAATCACGTCCTTCTGGAAAGGCTGCTACACTTTCAGGCAAGTAAGAATATGCTTTTTCATCTTTTGAAATACTCTTTCCTAAAAACGGAATAACGTACTTTGAATAGAATCCAAACGCTTGCTTAACAGGAAAATACTTTGGTTTTGAAAATTCTAAAATTACCGCTTTACCACCCGGACGAAGCACGCGAAGCATTTCAGAAAGTCCTTTTTCCAAGTTTTCAAAATTACGAACACCAAAACCAACCGTTAAGCCATCAAAATAGTTATCATCGAACGGAAGGTCTTCCGAATCACCCAATTGCATGGAAATAATGTGGTCCACCTTCTTTTTTTTCATTTTCTTACGACCAACCTCTAACATTCCTTCTGAAATGTCCATTCCCACAATTTCTTCTGGTTTTAATTTCAAATTAGCAAGCGCGAAATCCCCCGTTCCTGTAGCGATGTCTAAAATTCGTTTCGGTTGCACAGCACGCAGTTCTTTCACGGCTTTACGACGCCACAAATGATCAATTCCTAACGAAAGAAAATGGTTCAAAAAATCGTATTTCGCTGAAATATTATTGAACATTTGAGCGACTTCTTCCTTCTTCGATTTGTCTGAATTATAGGGTTTTACAACTTTTGTCATACGTTAAATTTCTGATTTCTTGATTTCAGATAACAATTGATTTTTATTAATACTTACCACTCCCGATTGTTCACAAACCAAACCACCTGCAAGGTTTGAATAAGCTGCAATTTGCTCTAAACTTCCGCCGGAAACTAAGGTTAAGGTAGCCACCGCAATCACCGTATCACCCGCACCTGAAACATCTGCTATGCTGCGCACGTGAGCTGGAAAATGTACCAAATCTTCTTTCGAAGCAATCGCAACCCCATTTTCTGAAAGCGTAAGCAGCGTTAACTCGTTATTCAATTTTGTTTGCAATTCCACCACCGCATTTTTCAAAGAACTTTTACTTTTCGGATCAATTGAAAGTGATAATCCTTCTTGCAATTCTTTGAGATTTGGTTTAAACAAACTGACACCTCTATAGTTCAGAAAATGCTTTTTCTTTGGATCAACAGCTATTGGTATATGATTTTCTTTGGCGAATTGAATTACGGATTCAATCAATTTTTCTGTGAGTAAGCCTTTATTATAGTCTTCAAAAATGATGGCGTCAATTTGCGTTTTTTGAGAAAGTTCTTTCAAAGATTCCAACATTTGATTTTCGAGCGATTGAACGACATCTTCAACATTTTCCGTGTCAACGCGAAGAATTTGTTGACCACCCGAAATGTAGCGGGTTTTTACTGTCGTTGGCTTTGTTTCCTCTATGAAAATCGCGTCGGTTAGAATTCCTGACTCTTTCAATAAATTGCGCAGTAACATTCCGCTAGCATCATTCCCAACAATGGAAAAAACACTCACCTTGGCTCCCAATGAATGGAGGTTCAATGCCACATTCGCCGCCCCTCCTACTCTACTTTCTTCCCGTTCAAACGACAAAATTGGAACAGGTGCTTCTGGACTAATACGATTGACTTTACCGTAGCGATAAACGTCCAACATCACATCACCAAAAACGACTATGTGTTTGTTTCTAAATTGATTAAAAATTTCTTCAGCAGTCACTTAGTGCAATTTTGCAAGGGCTTCACCGATGCGATTCATAGCTTTTGTCAAGGTTTCTTCGGAAGCAGCGTAAGAAATTCGGAAACATTCTGGCGAACCGAAAGCCTCTCCACTTACCAACGCCACTAAACCTTCTTCCAACAAATACATACATAAATCTTCCGCATTTTGAATGGTTCGACCGTTGTAGGATTTTCCAAAAAACGAAGAAATATCAGGGAAAACATAGAATGCACCGTCTGGATGATTGGTTTTCACGCCAGGCATTTTTTGCAAGGCATCAATCACTAACTCACGACGTCTTCTGAACGCTTCCAACATCTCCTTTAAAACACTTGGATCTGCTTTCATGGCTGCAATTGAAGCCCGTTGCGCAATCGAACATGTGGCGGAAGTAAACTGGCCTTGAACTTTGTCGCAGGCACTCGCAATTTCTTTCGGAGCACCGATGTAACCCAAACGCCAACCAGTCATCGCCCATGCTTTTGACACACCATTTACAGTAACCACTTGATTGTAAACATCTTCAAACTGCGCCAAACTTTCATGCTTTCCAGAAAAATTGATATGTTCGTAGATTTCGTCACACAATGCAACGATATGCGGATATTTCTTCAATACGTCGGCAATCGCGCGAAGTTCTGATTTATTGAAAACTGAACCTGTTGGATTACAAGGCGTTGAAAAAATCAACATTTTTGTTTTTGGAGTAATAGCAGCTTCCAATTGTTCGGCGGTAAACTTATAATCTTGTTCAATTCCAGCGTGGATGACCACAGGAATACCTTCAGCAACTTTTACAATTTCAAGGTAGGAAACCCAATATGGGGCAGGCACAATCACCTCATCGTCTTTATTCACCAAACTCAAAACGACATTAGCGATAGATTGTTTCGCGCCTGTTGAAACAACGATTTGATCTTTTGCATAGTTCAATCCGTTATCCCGTTTGAATTTCAAGCTAATACTTTCGCGCAAATCGTCATAACCAGGAACTGGCGTGTACATGGTGTAATTTTGTTCAAGTGCCTCAACAGCTGCATCTTTAATGAATTGAGGAGTGAAAAAATCAGGTTCACCAAGAGAAAGGGAAATCACATCTTTACCTTGCGCTTTTAATTCGCGACTTTTGCGAGACATGGCAATCGTAGCCGATTCTTCCATAGCTAAAAGTCGATCCGAAAGTTGAAACATAGTGTTGCTATTTTTTGAGGCGCAAAGTTACCAAATTAACCTTGATGGCTGTCGATAAATTCAAGCAGATTCACTTGCGAGCTGTGGACGAGATGGAAATCAAAATTAGAAATCTATGCAAATCTGGAATTTCAGTTATGCATTTACGGAATTTTCGTTACGCAATTTCGGAATTTACCTTATGTTAATTCGGAATATTCTTTATGCAATTTTGGAATTTAATGTATGTAATTTCGGAATTATACCAATCTTTTTTTTGATTACAAACCCAAAGCATGCTTCAAATCAGAGTAGGAATTTCTGCTGATTGGTAAACGTTTACCAGACTTTAAAATCGCGATGTATGAATTCTTTTCAAAGGACTCAATTTTCGCAAGGTGATTGATATTTAAAATAAAGGAACGATGCACACGAATAAACTGGTTTTTTGGAAGTACTTTTTCGTAGAAATTCATGGTTTTCTTTTTCAAAAAATTCTTGCCGTTGTAATTCACTTTCACATAGTCATCGTACGCCTCAAAAAATTCTACATCTGCTACAGGAATTATCGTGATTTCACCTCCATCTTTAATCACTATTCGCGATTGTTCTTCCGGAAATTTATTCACCATTTCAGAAACATCGGCCGTTACATTCTTTAAAGATTTGGATTGATATTTTTGAATGGCTTGTCGAAAACGTTCTTCTGAAAAAGGCTTCAATAAGTAATCCAATGCGTTGTTTTCAAAAGCCTTTAGAGCAAATTCGTCGTATGCTGTTGTAAATATAACCGCAGGTTGTTCATTGATGATTTCTAGCATTTCAAAACCATTAATTTTCGGCATTTGTACATCCAAAAAAATCAAATCAGGACGAAATTGAGCGATCGCTTTTGCTCCTTCAAAGCCATCTGCACACGATGCAACAATTTCAAATTCTGGAAATTCCGCTAAATATTCCGCAACAAGGACACGTGCCAATGGTTCGTCGTCAATGAGAATTACTTTTTGCATCTTTTGGTATTTTTAAGTTTACAATAAATCGTTCATTTTCTATGTTTATCCGCATCAAGTCACTTCGTTGATAGAGCAATCCTAGTTTTCTTTCCACCGACTTCAACCCGAATCCAGTCCCGCCGCTCATCACCGCAGAAGGATCAAATTGATTGGAAATCGAAATCGCTAATTCCTCATTGACACATTTAATTTCTAAAGCAATGAGAACTTCTCCAACTACTCCATTTACGCCATATTTAATCGCATTTTCTAATAGCGGTTGTAAAATCAAAGACGGAATTTGCCACTCCAAACAGTTCGCATCACATCGTATCGAAACTTGTAATCGTTCTCCAAAACGGACTTTTTCAATTGCCAAATAATTTTCCAAATAATCAATTTCATCGGAAACAGAATTAAAATCATCTTTCCCTTTATGAATCGTTTTTCGCAAAAAATCGGATAAATTGAAAATCATTTTTCGTGCATTTTCAGGTTCTAATTTCACCAAAGCACTGATAGAATTCAAACTATTGAACAAAAAATGAGGTCGAAATTGTTGCTGCAAATTATTCATTTCGGCACGTGCTAATTGACGTTCTTTCTCCGTTAATCGCGTAAAAGCAGCGTTTTGTTCTTGTAAATGCTTGTCTATCCACAATTGCTGTACAATCACAAATAGAAGTAGAAAAAGGATAAACCAACGGACGAAAAACGTATTCTCCAAAAAATCAAAATATACTTTATCCTGACCAGCAATCCATTGTGCGTACCAATTCGTGATAGCGCTGACCAACAAGCTAAAAATCGCGATGATGCTAATATGCACCACGCTTATCGCCGATCGAGAATGATAAAAAGTGTGAATTCGATTCAGGATAAATGAAAAGAACAACATCCAAAAATAAGAATGCAGTACATCGGAAAAAGCTGCGCGAAAACTGATGTTGTTTCCACGCAGCAACGAAAAATATCCTAAACCGATAAATGCTAAAAGAAGCGCGGTTAAGACAAACCTATTCTTACCAATTTTTCGAATCCGATTTATCATAACTATCCAATTCTATTCCACCCATGACACAAGTGCCTTTGATGATTAACACCTTCGGTTCAACGATTAAATCTAAACTATTCGGAACGCGTTTATCGTCCATTCCTCCTAAAATTGTTGTCACGTCGGAAACCACTTTCCAATCCGAAGGAATCAACAAACTGACACCACCCATCACACAATCGATATTCATTGTTAGTTCTTTATCAAAATCTGCTTGGGTCATATTCAACTCTACGCCACCCATAACACTCGTGACCGAAACACCTTTCAAATTTTTATTGACAACTTTATTCGTTGCCCCTCCTAGAATTGCCGTAGCCTGAACAAAATCTTCATCGTTTACATTTCCGAAGGCATCAATTTTATCCTGCACATATTTTTTTTTTTGACCTCCAAATAAGGATTTGAAAATCATATAGGCTCCAATAAAAATGATGATAACAGGCCAAAGAATTTTTGTGTCCACGACGTTCGGAAAAATATCGTGCAACTTAAAGGTACTTCCAATGAACACCATAATGTAGCCGCCCATTCGCTTGAACTGATGTTTTACCAAAGAAACGAATCCGATTGAAATCAAAATCATTTCCCAAGAAAATAACCAATGAGGAAGGGGTGCTCCCATTTGTTTTGCAAGGATTAAACTACCCGCTGTAACGATTAATCCACCGGCAAGCGCTTTACTTATGCGTTGTCTTTTTGCCCAATTTTCATCCATGTTCCAATGGTTAAAATGTTCTTTAAATCGATGTTCTCTTTTCATTTTTTGTTGTTTTATGAGCCAAAAGTATCGGCATCACAAAGACCTCTAAAGTAGATTTCGGTGAAATGTAGCTATTTTTCGGTGAATGGTAGATTTTTGATTCTTCGAGTAACTCGTCTTTCTGGGATCTTCTTCAATTTTACTTAGACAACGACACTTTTTCTGCCATATTCAACACTTATCCAATCCGAATAAGTCCATTAAAAGCGAAATAATTATGTTTGCGCCCCATGACAGAAAATTCATCCAAACGCTTGCTCAAGGTCGGTATCGGGTTGTTACTCACCTTTACGTTGTTTTTCAGTTTCGCGCATTTTGATCTTCCGCTTTCGTATGAGCTTAAGAAGGTATCTCTGGATTTTTTAAACAATTCCAAAAAAGGAAATAAAAGCGGAAAGGCGGACACACTAAACAACAAAATTGTAATCGATTCAGTAGAAATTAAAGAACACCAGAAATTACTCAAAGTTACCAAAGGAACTACACCAGTTGATACTCCAGAAGGTGTTGAACGTGTGCTACTTATCGGCGATTCTCAACTTGAAGGTTTGCGTAGTCCCGTGAGTGCTTACTGCGACAAAAATGGTCATGTGCTTTTGGAAACCATCATTTATTACGGCTCATCGACCAAACAATGGGGAAGCACTGACACCTTGGAATATTTTCTGAAAGAATATAAACCTTCTGTGGTGCTCTTTGCCATCGGACTCAATGAATTGTTTGTCAATGACTTCGATCAGCGAGTGAAATACATGAAGAACATCATCAAACAATTTGAAAAATATAAAGTGCGTTACTTGTGGATTGGTCCAGCTGCTTGGACGACGGATAAAGGTATCATCGCAAAAATGGAGGAAGAAGTTGGCGATCACTTTTACGCTTCCCATAAATTAGAACTTGAACGTGCCGCTGACGGAAGACATCCTTCTAAAAATGGAGCAAAAATGTGGTTCGATAAGGTGGCGGTTGTCCTCACCGAAAAAGGAATTTTAGACCTATCCAAATCAGTGGACACCTTGCCAAAATTGAAATTCACGCGCACCTTATTAATGAACGTAAAAGACGACAAATGAATTGGGAAGCAATAGGTAAGCAGTTTTTATACATTGAAGATCAACCGCTTCTGTTCCATCAGGGCATGTTTTTGTTATTGTTCTCTGTCTTTTTGATTGGGTATTCGTTTGTAGCGAAAAATAAAAGTCCAAGGGAATATTTCATTATTGCTTTTAGCGCGTATTTTTATTACAAATCCAGTGGAATATTCTTGCTGCTTTTGCTGACAACGATTTCCGCAGATTACCTTTTTTCCATCTGGTTGGAGCGCGAAGAAAACGAACGAAAACGGAAATGGATACTGACAGCTGCAATACTATTTTCACTTTCGTTTTTGCTTTATTTTAAATATAAAAACTTCTTTATCAGCAATTTCGATGCGCTTACCGGTACAAAACACACCTTAGGAAAGCTCATCTTACCGATCGGAATTTCGTTTTACACCTTCCAATCTATCAGTTATTTGGTGGACATTTCCAGACGGAACATTAAACGTCCTGCCTTCCAAAATTACTTGATGTATATGCTTTTCTTTCCACATTTGGTTGCCGGACCAATTGTTCAAGCACGTGATTTTTTACCGCAATTGTCAAAAAAATTCTCTTTAAATGGCGCACAATTCAACGAGGCTTTTTACTTGATTTTGAAAGGATTAATTAAAAAAGCCATTATCGCTGATTTTGTGGCACAATACGCGGACATCGTGTTTTCTGCACCCGACGGATTTTCGGGTAGCGAGTTGATTTTAGCTTCACTTTGTTACACCTTACAGATTTTCTGCGACTTTAGTGGATACACCGACATGGCGATTGGAATTGCTTTGTTGTTGGGTTACCGTCTGTGTTTGAACTTCGATTCGCCGTACAAAGCGCTGGACATTACGAATTTTTGGCGTCGATGGCATATATCCCTTTCATCTTGGTTGCGCGACTACATCTACATTCCCCTTGGTGGAAATCAAAAAGGTTTTTCCTTACAATTGGTCTTTTTAATGGTCACGATGCTTGTCGGCGGATTTTGGCACGGCGCAGATTGGAAATTCGTTTTTTGGGGAGCGGGACATGGAACCTTACTCATCCTTCATAAATTATGGGTAAAATATTTCAGAAAGCGAGAAGATTCAACGTGGAATAACGGACTTTCCTGGTTCCTAACCTTTGCAAGTGTTTCCTTACTTTGGATTCCGTTTCGTGCTGTTTCTATGGAAAGTACGTGGTTGATTTACAAACGCATTTTCACTTCCGTTGATTTAGGAATGGTTTGGGCAGTAATAAAAACGAATCCCACGTTAATCGTTTTGTTACTAATTGGTTACGCTTCTACATTAATCTCACTCGAATGGAAGAACCAAATCATGAAATATATTGGAAAACAAGATGTTTTGGTCAAGTTTTTGTTCTTTGTTTTCGTTGTTCAACTCATGATTCAATTGCGCTCGTCGGTCGTCCAACCTTTTATTTACTTCCAATTTTAGTAACTTATGAAGTGGTTTCAAATTTTTATTTTCCTTCTTCCAATTCTTGCTGTAGCACAACGTGAACAGCTCAATTTGGGTAAAAACGAATTGGAAAACACCAGCGAATCAATGGTTGGCTTTAAACAAAAAATGGACTCTTTAAAAAGTGGAAAAATCGAAAAAATTCGGGTCTTACACATCGGAGATTCTCACATTCAGCCGGATAATTTCAGCGGGTTCACACGAAAGTTTTTTCAAGCGGCATATGGTAATGGAGGTCGCGGATTGGTATTCCCATATACACTAGCCAAAACCAACGGACCAAAAGATTTTACAGCCACTTCAACAACTGTTTGGAATAACCATTGGATCATCAAATACCCCCACAAATTCAAAATCGGTTTACCCGGAATTGGTATTCAAAGTACCACCGCATCAGGTGGATTTTCCCTCGATTTGGTAAAAGATTCATTAAAAAATCCGTACACCAAAGGTTTCGTTTTGTACTCCTTTCAAGACCCAAAAAACGGTTCAATCGCTGTGAATGACAAGTTTAAAAAGACGGGAGCAATTCCAACTTTTGACACCTTACGCTTTGAACAAAAATCACCCCGGACCAAACTCGATGTTGCTTTCTCAGGTAGTCCAATGACCCTGCACGGAGTTTATGTCGAAAATGAAAAATCTGGAGTAGTTTATAATTCAGCAGGTGTTGCAGGTGCGCGTTACCGTGACTTTTTGCGAAACGAATATTTTTTACAGCAACTTCCACTATTTCAACCGGATTTGATCATCATTTCCATGGGAACGAACGAATCGTATGACCCGACTTACACCGAAGAAGGGTTCCGACAAATTGTGGACTCCATGTTTACATCCATTCGTCAAAAAGCACCAAAGAGTTCGGTCATCATCACTTTACCTTCCGAAAATTACCGTTTAAACAACAAAGTGCCATCTGTCAACAAACGCATTGCTGTCATTTCTCAAATTCTTCGCGAAGAAAGTTTCAAATTTGGTTTTGCCGTTTGGGATCTGCGCGAAGTCATGGGAGGCGAAGGAAGTATGTTGACATGGAAAAAGGCAGGTTTGGTCAACGACGACCACATCCACTACCTCAGAAAAGGATACAATTTACAAGGACAATTGTTGTTTGAGGCGATTGATAACTATTTGAGATAGGGTGAGATCCGCCAAGTTGGAGCAAATGGAGAATTTATAATGAACATCACAAAAAGAGATTGAAACACTTCGCCACTACGGATCCCCTCAATAGAGAGAATGAATCTTGTTTAAAAAGAAAACAATGAAAAACAAGCCCTTATTGAAAATTGAAAGTGTACGGGGAAATTGAAAAATTAACCTATCCGAACGAATTTATCGTTTTTTTACCAAATCGTAGCGACCTTCTAAGTGCATCGCTGGATAATAGAACTCCAAAATTTGCTTGTGGTCGTAGCCTTTTCGCGACATGTTCATTGCTCCTTCTTGACACAAACCTACACCGTGCCCGTAGCCTTTACCTTTAATTACGATTTGTTCTCCTTCATGTGAACAACTGAAAAAAGTCGATTTCAACTGAAATGCTTCACGTACATCGCGCAACGGAATTCCATACGATGGGTGTATAAAAAATGCTTGTCGTTGATCTTGCTTGAAATTATAGAGTAGGTTTAAACTCGTCGAATCATTCACAGGAAAATCATATTTCTTCACCATAAAAGCTGTCCATTCTGACACAGGAATTCGTTTTTCCCAATTCGCTTGTTTCGTACGCACGCAAAAAGTATCGCGGAACGTTTCAAAACCGGGTAAATTCTCATTCCAAATGTGTCCTGGTTCGCAGGTTTGTCCTCCGCAGTTAGCATGGAAATAAGTTGGATATAATTTATACGCATCGTCCAACATGACCACGCCAGCCGTTTTTCTTACCGCGGAGTCAATCAAATGAGCCGTAAGTCGTCGGTGCAAATACGCTTGACAATGCACACGATCGCAAACGTTGTAACCGTCTGCGTTGTGTTTTGACCAATATTTTAACGCGTAAGTTCTACTTATAATCGCCTGAGCCTTGTAATATTCCTGATTTTGTCCCGTACCAGATTCCGACTCTACTACGCCTTCAAGGTAGTTTTCGATGTCTAGGACATTTACCAAAGTCATTTTTGTACCATTACTTGTCAATTCAAAATCACCTTCATAAGAACGCTCTTTGATAGCTGGTGCAATTGGTTTTATCGTAAAATAGTTTTCTGCTTTTTCTTGAATCAATTGAACTTTAGAACACGACATTAAATAAACACCGTTTAATTTTACGTCCATTTTTTTGGAAATTCCTAAGGTAACCGTGAAAACATCGGTTGCCTGTAATTTTTGTACGAATCCAGTATCGTTAAAAAAGAAAAAGTTTCCGTTTCCTGATTGAAATTGTACCGTTTTAAGCGACGCCTCCGAAAACAACCCAACACGTATCATTTGCCCTTGAGCAAACCACGACATCCATAAAACAGAACACAAAATCAGTGCTTTTACCATACTTTAAATTCTCTCTATCATTGCTTTCGCAACGCGTTCACTTGCACCTTTTTCGCCGAGTAGATGAATCAATTCATCATAGTTTTTAAACATTATGTCCCGATTTTCACCAGCAGCAATTTTGTTTAATGCCTTCACTATTTCCTTTGAAGTACACTTTTGCTGAATCAATTCTTCTACCGCTTCACGATCTAAAATCAAGTTTACGAGGGAGATGAATTTAATTTTAATCAACATCCGAGCAATCCAATAAGAAGCGAAAGAACTTCGGTAGCAAACTACCTGAGGAACGCGAAAAAGGGCGGTTTCCAACGTTGCCGTGCCGGATGTTACGATAGAAAGCGATGCAAGTTTCAAAATTTCGTAAGTTTTTCCTTGAATGAAGTGAAATTTATCATTCTTAAACCGCTCAAAGTAGGCCATATCAATGTTTGGTGCGCAGGCAATAACCACCTCATAATCCTCAAATTCCTTGGCCGCTGCTAACATTATCGACAATTTCCTATCCAATTCTTGCTTCCGACTTCCGGGCAGGACCGCCAAAACAGGTTTTTTTAATTGTAGCGTTGCATCCGATTTTTTTTGATTTTTGAAGCGTTCCACCTCGTCCAGTAAAGGATGACCGAGATAATGCACTTCCCTACCCCATTTCCGATAAAAATCTTTCTCAAAAGGAAGAATACAAAACACCTCCTCAACATTGCGATTTATTTCGTGTACACGCTTTTGATTCCAAGCCCAAATTTGTGGTGAGATATAGTAGAATACGCGAATTTTGTTTGCTTTTGCCCATTTTGCCATCCGAAGATTAAATCCAGGATAATCAACCAAAACAAGTACATCAGGTTGAAAGCGTAAAATGTCTTCCTTGCATTTTTTAAAATTATTGAGAATGGTTTTCAGATTCTTCACCACTTCCCAAAAACCCATGAAAGCAAGTTCTTTAATGTGCTTACGGACAGTTACTCCTTCTTGAATCAAGCGATCTCCTCCCCAAGCTTCAATTTCCAAATTTGAATCCTCTATTTTCAACGCACGAACCAAATTTGCGGCGTGCATATCTCCAGAAGCTTCTCCAGTAATAAAAAAAAGCCTTTTTGATGAACTCATTATTTAATCAAGTTGACATAAACCATGTATGGCACATAGACAATCATTCCAATAATAATCCCGTACACCAATTGATATTTCTGACGATTGAGGAAAAAGTAAAACCAAAGTAAATTGGATATTAAAGCCAAAGAAAGGTATCTGCTTGTAAATTCTGATGACGAAAACGTGATTTCCCAAATGTACTTGTAGGATTGATTTTGTGATACAGAAATAATTAATAAGACAACGGGCATAAAAATCATTGGCCAAAGAACACCAATTAATAATCCGAAAGTTTTTTCTCTATTCCAATTCATTCTTCTAAATTTTTAAAATAAATCACATCTTTTTCAGATGTCAAATCAAACAACGTAGGAACTACACTAACGTAACCATTTTTTAAGGCAGCCAAATCCGTATGTTCGCGTTGGTCTTCGTCAGAAAACTCACCCGTTAACCAATAATACGGTTGTCCAAATTGATCTTCACGTTTTTCAAAGCGATCCGCCCAATAGGCATGTGCTTGACGACAAACACTGATCCCCTTTATTTCAGAAAGAGGTAATTTCGGCACATTCACATTCAAGCAAATTCCTTTTGCCATTCCGCGCTGTAGAACATCAGCAATAATTTTCTCCGCATAAAATTGTGTGGCAGAAAAATCAGCTTCAGGATGAAAATCACAAAGAGAAAATCCGATCGAAGATAGACCTTCCATTGCTCCTTCGATAGCCGCCGACATTGTACCAGAATAAAGCACATTTGTCGAAGAATTTTCGCCATGATTAATGCCAGAAAGCACTAAATCAGGTTTACGGTGTAGGATTTCATAAATCGCCAATTTGACACAATCGACAGGAGTTCCTGAACAGGCATAAGCTGGAATTTCTCCAAAAAGCTTGGATTCCTTTAAACGAAGCGGGTGGTGTATCGTAATCGCGTGTCCCATTCCTGACTGCGGTTTATCGGGTGCAACGACAACTACCTCACCAAACTTTTTCGCTACTTCTACCAACGCATGTATTCCTTTTGCATTTACGCTATCGTCGTTGGTGACTAAAATTAAAGGTTTTTTATCCATGAAATGCGAAGGTATTAATTCCCTTGGAAATGTTAGATACTGTATAATTATTCTAGCTGTAAAAGGAACAATATTCCCGAAAGAAAAAAGAAATGTATGAGCCAACTCAAGAAATCAAATTAACAAAACGAATCATCAACACCTTAAACCTCCTCAGCGGCGGAAGCACATTAGTTCATTAGCACCTTAAACTTGCCAATAAAAACAATCCGAATGAATACCATTCAATTTTGATAGTAATTTTAAGCCATGGAAAAAATTCAAGAACTACTCCCACATCAGAAATATGCTTTTTGTTTTGTGCCAATTTCTCCTTTGCGAGCTGCATCCGACGACCGTTCCGAAATCGTTTCACAAGTACTTTTTGGTGAAATCGTTGAAATAAAATCCTTTGGTAAACCGTGGATTCAAATTGAAACTTTACACGATGGCTACCAAGGTTTTGCCGACATAAAACAATTTATTCCGTTGACAGAAAAAGAAATGCGTCGTTGGTTTGACGAACACGAAATTGTTCAAGGAATTTTCGCAGAATTGCAAACACCTTGGGGAAATCAATGGATAACAAGTGGAGCTTATGCAAATGCAGGAAGGTTTTCAATTGGAAATCTTTCGTTTTGTTTACAGGAGCAATCCTTTGGTAACCGTTCAATCACAAGTATTTCCAATGAGTTCCTGAATACACCTTATTTGTGGGGAGGTCGTAGTCCATTTGGAATTGACTGTTCTGGATTCACGCAACTCGTTTTCCGACAATTAGAAAAAAACCTTCCGCGCGATGCCTACCAACAAGCAGAATTAGGGTTGGATGTAGCTTTTGACGAAAAGGAAGTTGGAGATTTAGCTTTCTTTGGAAAAACGAAAGAGAAAATCACGCATGTTGGAATAGTGTTAGAAAACAATCAAATCATTCATGCTAGCGGAAGAGTAAGGGTCGATGTTTTCTCAGAAAATGGGATTATAAATTCGGACAATGATGAACTTTCGCATACGTATATTTCTCTCCGTCGATTATTATAAATGAATGTAGTAATTATCAAATTTTGAAAAGTGAAAGGAATGAAAAACAAAATTTCTTAAAATTCTTTAATTTTCTTAATTTTGTCGTCCAATTTTAGACCTATTACAATGAGGATTTTAATTACCGGAGGTGCTGGATTTATCGGCAGCAATTTAACCAAACGACTTTTAAACGACGGACATCAAGTTGTTGTCCTTGATTCACTACTAAGAGGAAACAAGCTAGACGACGAAACGATTGCAAAAATTGACTTCGTTCAAGGAGACGTTCGCGATGCGGATTTGGTTAAAAAAGTGGCTGAAAAGTGTGATGTAATTTACCATTTCGCAGCAGTTCTTGGTGTTGATATCGTTGCTGAAAATCCTGTCGAGACGATGGAAGTTGAAGTCATCGGTACACGTAATGTCGTGGAAGCAGCTCAGGCACATGGCATCACCAAAATAATTTATGCTTCAACAAGTGGTATTTATTCTTCAACAGAAATTGTTGATGACGTTTTGACTGAAGATTTATTGGTGGATCCACACACATCTTATGCAATGGCGAAACGTTACAACGAATTGTACTTGAAATCACATTTCGACGAAAGAGGATTAAATTCAGTTTCACTTCGTTTCTTTAACGTGTACGGACACAATCAAGATAATCGTATGGTAGTACCGCGTTTCTTTGAACAATGTATTGCTGGCGAACCAATTACAGTTTATGGTGACGGATCACAAACACGTGATTTCACTTACATCGACGATACTGTTGAAGCATGTGTTCGTTTGATGGATATCAAGGGGTGGCACATTGTGAATATTGCGAATGAGGCTGAATGGTGTATTGCAGATCTTGCCCGCGAAATTAAATCGGTTACAAATTCAACTTCTGAATTGATTTTCGTTGAAAACGCCCATTTAAAAAATGGATATGAAGTTGAGCGACGTATCGGAAGTTCTGCAAAATTACTCGAATTGAGCGGCTTTAAACCTATGATTACCCTACGTCAAGGTCTTGAAAAAATCTATCAAATTAATTACGCTCACCAATTGCAATCATAAATTATGAGAGACGAGCAACTATTTCACCTAATCGAAGAGGAAAGACAACGTCAAACCGTTGGAATTGAACTTATCGCCTCTGAAAATTATGTAAGTAATAATGTAATGTCCGCAATGGGCAGTGTATTAACCAATAAATATGCTGAAGGACTACCTGGAAAGCGTTATTATGGTGGCTGTGAAGTAGTTGACAAAGTCGAACAATTGGCTATTGACCGTTTGTGTCAGTTGTTTGGAGCAAAATGGGCAAACGTCCAACCACACTCTGGAGCACAAGCTAATGCCGCTGTTTTCTTAGCGTGTTTACAACCAGGTGATGCAATTCTTGGTTTTGATTTGTCACACGGTGGTCACTTAACGCACGGCTCTCCTGTTAATTTTTCTGGAAAATTATACCGTCCTCATTTTTACGGTGTACATCAAGAAACGGGATATGTTGACTACGACATGTTAGAAATGAAGGCGCGTGAAGTTCGACCAAAAATGATTATTTGTGGTGCATCTGCTTATTCTAGGGATTGGGATTATGCCCGAATTCGCAAAGTAGCGGATGAAGTCGGTGCGTTGGTTTTAGCCGATATTTCTCATCCCGCAGGCTTGATTGCTGCTGGAATTCTTAACGATCCATTAGAGCATTGTCATATTGTTACCTCCACAACACATAAAACGCTACGTGGTCCTCGTGGAGGAATTATCATGATGCGCCATAATTTCGATAATCCTTTTGGACTTAAGTGGAATAATGGGAATTTAAAATCAATGGGAGCTTTGTTAGATGCTGCGGTTTTCCCAGGAATTCAAGGCGGTCCTTTGGAACACGTTATTGCAGCTAAAGCAGTAGCCTTTGGTGAAGCGCTTGATCCCTCGTACAAAACGTACATGTTAGCGGTTCAAGAAAATGCTGCGTTAATGGCGAAAGAATTAATCGCATTAGGCTACAATATCGTTTCTGGTGGTACTGACAACCATAGCATGTTAATCGATTTACGTTCAAAAGGTATCACTGGAAAAGATGCAGAAAACACCTTAGTAAAGGCGGACATAACGGTTAATAAAAATATGGTTCCATTCGACACGGAAAGTCCATTCATCACCTCAGGAATTCGTGTTGGAACGCCTGCTATTACCTCTCGTGGAGTGCAAAAAGACGACATCAAACAAATCGTTTCCTTAATTGATCGAGCTCTGATGAACCGTAATGATGATGCGGCACTAGAAATAATTCGAAAAGAGGTGAATGATATGATGCAACATCGACCTTTGTTTGCTTGGTAAACCTTGTTTAAATGGTCTTTAAAAGTAAAAAAGATTACACTTTTCCAATCGTTTTTGCTTTAGTCTTCCTACTCTATTCTATTATTTCCTTTTTTGAAATTCTAAGCACAAAGGATTATTCAATTTTACTCGTTTTCGGAGGAGTTTTGCTGTTTATGGCAGTTTTATATTATACCATTCAACGAACAACTTATTTCGAACTCGCTGACAATGAACTAATTTGTCATACATTTTTCTTCAAAAAACGAATTCCATATTCTGCAATCCGCAAGGTAGAAAAACAAAAAGGACTTTATGCCGGTATAAAATTCAGTACCTCGATTTTCGGATTGGTCGTTCACTACAATAAATTCGATGATATTTTCATTACTCCCGACAACGAAGGTGAGTTTATTGAGTCTTTGAACCAACGAATAGCAAAATAGATCAGTACCACTTTTCTGTTTCGTTTATCCCCCAAAGAAAATAATAGAAATAAAAAAAGCCGCCATATAGACGACTTTTCAATTTCCTTATATGTGGTAAATTAGTCTCTCGAACCAAGTAAACGCAGTAACGATAAGAACAAGTTCACAAAAAGAATGTAAAGTTGTAAACCACCGATTAAGGAGAGTTTGTTACGTTCTTCAGCACTTAATCCTGGTTGGTTTGCCAATGCTTTTAATTGTTGCATTTGATAAGCTGTCAAACCTGTGAAAACAAATACGCCAATCACTGAAATCCAAAAGCTCAAAGCTGAACTACCGATAAACATGTTTACAATAGCTGCAATAAAGATTCCAAAAAACACCATCATTAAAAGACTGCCAAACTTTGTTAAATCTGTTTTTGTGGTGTATCCGAGAACAGCCATCGCACCAAATGCAGCTGCTGAAACAAAGAAAGTAGAGATGATGGAACCAATATTATATACCATAAAAACGGACGATAAACTCAAGCCCATCAACACTGAATATAATATGAATAAACCAATCAACGAACCCAAGGACAAACGCGACATTGCACCTTGAATAATCCAAACTACCCCAAGAGGTGCAAAGGCAATAACATAAAACAAAGGAGACAAACCTCCTGATGCTGAAATAAATAAACTAAAAAAAAGCGATTCGTTTGTTCCAACAACATACGCCAACCCGCCAGAAATACCCAATGCTGCAAACATGTAAGTGTACACATTGCGAATAAATTCACGCGTTAATTCAACCGAATAACTGCGATCGTCATCTAATAAAATACTCATGGTTAATGTAATTTTGCTTGTACTAAATTAATAAATTCTTTTCTCGTTGTTTCATTACTTAAAAACAAGCCCGTAAAAGCACTTGTTGTTGTTACCGAATTTTGTTTTTGGACACCGCGCATCTGCATGCACATATGTGCACATTCAATAACAACAGCAACACCTTTCGGTTCTAAGGTTCGTTGTATGCAATCTCGAATTTCAATTGACAAACGTTCTTGCACCTGCAATCGACGTGCATAAGCGTCAACTACACGTGGTAATTTACTTAAACCAACAATTTTCCCGTTCGGAATGTAAGCAATGTGGGCTTTCCCAAAGAAAGGCAACATGTGGTGCTCACACAATGAATAAACTTCAATGTCTTTCACGATGACCATTTCCGAATATTCTTCATGGAAAATTGCTTGATTCACAATATCGTCTGGATTGATATCGTAACCATGCGTCAAGAACTTCATGGCTTTTGCAACCCGTTCTGGCGTTTTCATTAATCCTTCACGGTTAACATCTTCACCCAATTGAGAAATGATGTCTCTATAATGTTCTTCTAAATTACTTGCTCCCAAAATGTTTTTTTTACTTGAACGGATAGTTCTTAAAATGGTTCTTTTCCACCAAAATATTCTACAAAGTTGTTCTCAGTTTCAACCAATTTTAATTTCGCCAATTCGCCACCAAGTTGCTGAATCTCTGGCGCTAAAATATCCCAAACTGCGATGGCAATATTTTCTGTGGAAGCCATTTGTCCGGCTAAAAAAGGAACATCCAAATTCAAATTTTTGTGATCCAAAGCTTCAATTACTGTTTCGCGAATCAAAGCACTTAAGGTTTTTAAATTAAGAATAAAACCAGTTTCAGGATCGGGAATTCCTTTGACCGTGACGAATAATTCAAAGTTATGCCCATGCCAGTTGTGGTTAGAACATTTTCCAAAAACTTCCCAATTTTTCTCATCAGTCCACTCAGGCCGCCATAGTTTATGTGCTGCATTAAACGTCTCTCTTCGAGTGATATAAACCATTTTCATTGTTCTATTTTTAATCAATTATTGAAATTTCCATTATTTCGTCGCGTCCTAGTTTTTCTAAACGAACCTTCGTAAATGCGTTTACTAATCGTGCATCAAAAGGTGTTTTAACCTTGATATAGTTTTCAGTGAATCCATACATCCATCCTTCGTCTTCCTCTTGTTCAAAAAGCACTGTACGTTCAGTCCCTTCATTTTCGGTATAGAAACGACGTTTCAAGCGATCTGACAATAAATGAAGCTGTTTACTACGTTCACGTCGAACTTCCATTGGTACCTTCTCCCCCAATTTTGGCGCTCCTGTGTTGGCACGTTCCGAGTAGGTAAAGACATGCAAATAAGACACATCTAAGTTACTCAAGAATGTCATTGTATCTTGGAAATCTTCATCTGTTTCACCCGGAAAGCCAACAATCACATCCACACCGATACAAGCATCTGGACGAATTGATTTTATTTTTTCTACCCTTTCAGCATACAATTCACGCACATATTTTCGTCGCATCAACTTTAGCAAACGGTCGCTTCCACTCTGCAACGGAATATGAAAGTGTGGAACAAAGCGTTTTGATTTTGAAAGACAAAAATCAATGATTTCATTGGAGAGTAAATTGGGTTCGATAGATGAAATTCGAAAACGATCTACTCCTTCCACATTATCCAATTCTTGGATCAATTCATAAAAAGTTGGACCTTCACCTTGTCCGAAATCGCCAATATTTACTCCTGTGAGTACCACCTCTTTTACATCAGTTGCGGCAATTTTTTTGGCTTCATTTACCGTTTCCTGGATGCTTGCATTGCGACTTTTTCCTCGAGCTAACGGAATGGTACAAAAAGTACAGAAATAATCGCAACCGTCTTGAACCTTTAAAAAGGAACGTGTGCGGTCACCGAAAGAAAAAGAAGGAACGAAATCCGTAGTTTGTTTTATGTTTTCGTAGGAGACTATTGTTTTATCCGCCGTTTCCAACTTATCAAGATGATCCAAAATATTGAACTTTTCATTCGCTCCAAGAACCATGTTCACACCTTCCATTTTCGCGATTTCCTCAGGTTTCAATTGCGCATAACAACCCACAATTATCACAAAACAATTCGGATTGATTTTTTTTGCTCTTCGCACCAATTGCTTACATTTTTTATCCGCATTTTCCGTGACTGAACACGTATTAATGACATAAATATCAGGAGTATCTTCAAAATCAACTTTTGCAAATCCAGCTTCTTCGAACAAGCGAGAAATGGTAGAAGTTTCCGAAAAATTAAGCTTACAACCAAGTGTATAAAAGGCGACTTTTTTGAATTGAATCATGCGGCGACAAAATTACACATTTCGTCCATTCAATCGTGTTTTTACCACATCTTCCAATCTTCAAACCATAGATAAAATGCCTCTTTTCGTTGTTGAGGACGTGGAACTAAAATTCCCATCCTAAACAAATCTATACTAACATGAAAATCACTACTGTTCACTAATTTGTTCCAATTCAGCCACATTGAAGAACTCCATCGGATATCATCAAGAACGAAAATCGTGTCTGCATGCGTACACTTTTTGAGCATTTCCATGTAAATAGCCAATGCTTCACCGTCGTGATGTCCGTCCACAAAAACCAGATCAAAAAGGGGTAATTCAGACCGATTCAAATAATCCAAAAAGGTTTGGTTGTGGAAGTGAACATTTTCTGAGTCAACCCATTTCGGAAAATTATCCGTTGTGAATCGAAAGGTATTCGGACAGGCTTCCAAGGTGTGAATTACGGCATTTTTATTTCCCAAATGAAGATGTAAAGTACCAACACCCAACGATGTACCGAACTCTAAAATTTTCGCATTATCATTCAAAGAAGAAGACAAACGGTACAACAAACGACCAAATTTTCCTTTTGATGAACTATTCTTTTGCATGTCAGTTACTTTTCGCCGTTGACCCATTAATTTTGAACCTGAACCAAATTCATGAAAATCAATCGTTTCCTGACTTCTTCTTAGGCTTGAAACATACGTTTTAATAATTTCTTGATCCTCTAATTTTAGTGGTAATCGCAAAATTTCATCCGATAACTTGTACACGAAAGGAGAATGAATCCCATGCCGATTCTTTGCACGTCGCAGATAGTTGATATATTCGAAGGCTAATTTTAACATCACTATTCGTTATGGATTATCAAAAGGAAATTGAAAATCAACGCCACAAAGTAACTGGAAATAATCCAACATTGAACCTTGTTTCGCCTTGTCGGAAAAATAATGGAATTTATACCGTTGAAAATAAGAAGAAGTATATCTCCAAATTCAACAGTGAAATTCAAGAACTTACTATTGGCGCATTCACACCAGCATCGGGTTCAGGTTCAAGAATGTTTGAATTTATTTACAACTTTTTACAAGAGCCTTCTTCACAATCCCTTTCGGAAATTGAGAAATTTTTATCAAACATTGGTCAGTTTGCATTTTTCAAAAAACTCCCGACGTCAATGCAAAAACGGATATTGGATTATTCCATTTCATTAGAGGAATTTGCATCCTATTTAATCGAAGATGAAAATTTAAAATTCAACGATTCACCAAAAGGTTTAATTCCATTTCATGTGGTTGAACCTTTCATTCTCAATCCTTTTCAAGAGCATTTATTGCAATCAAAATTATTACCCTCTAAACAAACTTTGAATCATTTTACAATACAAGGAAAATACAAAGATCGCATCGAACAAGCGGTAAATTTGTTGTCAGGAATGACAGGAATGGATTTTCATGTTTCTTACTCCGAACAAAATCCAGCAACTGATTCCTTCGTTTTTGATGAAAATGGTGAGGTTGTTCTTGAAAAAAATGGTAATTCTTTGCGTCGTCCAGCGGGACACGGAGCAATTTTAACGAACCTCAATCAAATTGACGCCGATCTAATTTTGGTCAAAAATATCGACAACATTCAACATTATCACAAAACGGATTTATCCGTGGAAACATGGTCCATCATTTCAGGATTACTGTTGGAAATAAAGGAAGAAATTCACGATTTTATAGTGAACGGAACAACTTGGGAAGCACTGCGAACATGGAACGAAAAATACCATCTTTTTCACGATTCAGAGTTGACTAATGCGGAAAAATCCAAGTCAATTCATGAATTTTTAAATCGCCCAATTCGTGTTTGTGGTATGGTTAAAAACGATGGTCAACCCGGAGGAGGTCCGTTTTGGGTTGAAAATGAGGGGATAATTACCAAACAAATCGTTGAAAAGGCACAAATAGCGCAACATCCTGAGCAATATAAACTCATGTTGCAAAGTACCCATTTCAATCCAGTAATGATGGCGTTAGTCACTAAAGACTTTAACGGAGAGATCTTTGACTTGAAGCAATTTATTGATGAAAGCGCTTATTTTATTGTCGAAAAATCACAAGCGGGTAAAAAAGTGAAATTTGTTGAACTTCCTGGACTTTGGAACGGAAGCATGGCGAATTGGATCACCTTATTCGTAGAAATCCCTTCAGAAACGTTTTCGCCGGTAAAAAATATTTTGGATTTATTACAGCCCTTACACCTCGCAAACTAGCGTTTTTTTTGACTACTTTCGGGACACATTTAAAGAAAATCAGAATTTAACGCAATGCAGAAAAAGATAATGCTTTTAGGATCAGGCGAATTGGGAAAAGAATTCGTTATTGCTTGTCAACGTTTAGGTCAACACGTCATCGCTGTGGATAGTTATTCCGGTGCTCCAGCAATGCAAGTGGCCGACGAATTTGAAGTCATTAATATGCTCGACGGTGATGCTTTAGATCAAATTGTCGCGAAACATCAACCTGATTTAATTGTTCCCGAAATTGAGGCGATTCGTACAGAACGTTTTTATGACTATGAAAAGCAAGGAATCCAAGTAGTGCCCAGCGCCAAAGCGGCGAATTTCACCATGAACAGAAAAGCGATTCGTGACCTTGCTGCTGTTGATTTAGGTGTTCGTACCGCAAAATATAAATACGCCACCTCACTTGAAGAACTGCAAAATGGCGTTGCGTTTACGGGAATCCCTTGTGTTGTTAAACCTTTGATGAGTAGCTCTGGAAAAGGTCAATCCGTAATTCGAACGGAGGAAGACATTGAAAAAGCGTGGAACTATGCTATGGAAGGTTCACGCGGTGATTTAAAAGAAGTTATCGTTGAAGGATTTATTGATTTTGATTTTGAAATCACCTTATTAACCGTAACACAAAACGAAGGTCCTACCCTATTTTGTCCTCCAATCGGCCATCGACAA
Source organism: Bacteroidota bacterium (assembly GCA_039795265.1). Classification (GTDB taxonomy): domain Bacteria; phylum Bacteroidota; class Bacteroidia; order Flavobacteriales_D; family Crocinitomicaceae; genus UBA952. The sequence continues at coordinate 118,848 of JBDKEM010000057.1, forward strand.
GAACGTGGTGATTATCAAGAAAGTTGGCAACCTATGCCGATGTCTGAGGTCCACTTGGAAGAAGCAAAAGCAATGGCCGATAAAGTTACGAAGGCGCTGGGTGGAGCTGGAATTTGGGGCGTTGAATTCTTCATCACAAAAGAAGGTGCCTATTTCTCCGAACTTTCACCACGTCCGCATGATACGGGTATGGTTACGTTGGCAGGAACACAAAACTTTTCAGAATTTGAATTACACGCGAGAGCTGTTTTAGGCTTGCCTATTCCAGAAATCGAGTTATTGAAAAATGGTGCGAGTGCGGTTATTTTGGCAACCTCAGAATCCAAAGAAATACCCCAATTTTCCGGATTGAAAGAAGCGGCTCGTGTTCCAAAAACGGACTTTAAACTCTTCGGCAAACCGTCAACTAGAAAATACCGAAGAATGGGCGTTGCCTTGGCCTACGGAAACCAATCAACTGATGAATTAGTGAAAATCGCCCAAGAAGTGGCTTCAAAAATACAAGTGAGATGAAAAAACTAATAGTTGCTATTCTTTTGTTTTCTAGCACATTATTAAATGCGCAAACAATCAACTATAAGGTAAAAATGCCAAAACCTCAAAACCATTATTTCGAAATCGAAATGCTGCTTGAGGATTTTAAAGAGCAAAAATTGGACATAAAGCTTCCCGTTTGGGCACCTGGATCATACTTGGTTCGTGAATTTTCTAAAAATATCAACCTCGTTAAAGCCTTCGATGACAAAGGAAAAGAAATCGAAGTCATGAAAAAAACGAAAAACACTTGGACGATTTTAAGTGAAGGAAAACGTCGTGTATCCATTAAATATGAAGTGTATGCTTTCGAATTATCTGTACGTACGTCATTCCTAGATTTGACACATGGATTTATCAGCGGAAGTGGTGTTTTTATGTACGTTGATGGTTTCAAAGACAAAAAAGGTTCCGTTGAAATTTTTCCATACAGTGGATTCAAAACCATTACGACTGCTTTGGCGAAATCAAGCTTCGCGGTTCAAAAAGATGGCTCTCAAACATTTGAATATAAAAACTACGACGAATTGGTAGATTGTCCGATAGAAATTGGCAACCAACAAGTTTTCAATTTTCAAGCAGCTGGCGTGAATCATACCGTTGCCATGTATGGAGAAGGCAACTACGATATTGCTTCTTTGAAAGTGGATATGGCAAAAGTAATCGAAGCTGCAACCGCTGTTTTTGGACAAAATCCGAATAAAGAATACACCTTCATCATTCACAATGTCGTAGATGGTCAAGGCGGTTTAGAACACACCAATTCGGCGACATTAAGCGTAAACCGTTGGACTTATGCGGGCTCAAATTACAATGACTTTTTGAATTTGGTAGCGCATGAATACTTCCATCTTTGGAACGTGAAACGCATTCGCCCAGTTGAACTAGGACCTTTTGATTACGACCAAGAAAACTATACAACCTTACTTTGGGTCATGGAAGGATTCACATCATACTATGACGAATTAATCATGCGTCGCGCTGGAATCTATACCCAAGAGGAATTTCTAAACAAGTTGCAAAGTCAAATTAATTATGTGGAAGGTTCCGTTGGATCACGCGTTCAGCCGGTTGCTCATGCAAGTTTTGATGCTTGGATAAAAGCCTATCGTCCAAATGAAAACAGTGGGAATACGAGCATGACCTATTATTCAAGAGGTTCGGTTTTAGGAGCGATTTTCGACGCAATGATAATTAGCGATTCCAAAGGAAAAAAATGCTTGGATCACTTCATGCAGCACCTTTACCAAAAATTCTATGTGGAGCTGAAACGCGGTTTTACCGAGCTTGAATTTAAAACTGAATTAGAAAAATTTACAGGAACAAAATTGGATGACTTCTTCAAAAAATACATTCACGGAACGGAAATTCTACCATATGCCGAAATATTTGACAAAATTGGAATTTCCATAAAAGACAATACAACTTTTCGACCGTCTTTTGGAGCGAATGTCGCAGATGAAGGTGGTAAAGTGCGCGTTAAAAGTGTTCGTTTTGGTTCAGCTGCGGAAGAAGCAGGAATAAGTGCTGGGGATGAAATTATCGCTTGCAACAACTACCGAGTGGACAAAGCTATGCTCGATGCAATGATGAACGGAACTGGGCAAGGTGAAAGCGCGGAATTATTGGTCGCTCGTGAAGATAAAGTATTTACAGTCAAAGTGAAAATGACAAATTTCCGGAAACCAACTTTCCAACTTTCGAAAGATGCTAGTAGCAAATTTTCAGCTTATTCTAATTATTGGTTACGTTAAATCATGAATGTAAAAATTAACGAAAGCTGGAAAAAATTGCTCCAAGAGGAATTTGAAAAAACCTATTTTAAGGAACTTACCACATCCGTTCGCGAAAAGTACAAGGAAAAACCAAATCAAATTTTCCCGAAAGCGAATCAAATTTTTAGAGCATTCGACCTTTGTCCACCGGAAAATTTGAAAGTGGTTATACTAGGGCAAGATCCTTACCCAACTCGCGGTCATGCACACGGTTTGTGTTTTTCTGTTGAATCCGATGTAAAACCTTTTCCAAAAAGTTTACAGAATATTTTCAAGGAAATCCAAAGCGATTTGGGAGTAGCAATTCCTGAGAACGGAAATTTAATGCGTTGGGCTGAACAAGGTGTTTTATTATTAAACAGTGTTTTAACGGTCGAAGAAGGACGTCCAGAAAGCCACAAAGGTATTGGCTGGGAGCAATTTACTGATGCTGTGATTCAAGTAATCAATAAACAACAAAATGGAATTATCTTCCTGCTTTGGGGTTCGAAAGCGATTGCAAAAAGTGATTTTATAGATACCAAGAGACATCGAATTTTAAGTGCACCTCATCCCTCCCCGCTTTCCGCGCATCGTGGATTTTTTGGTTGTAAGCATTTTTCAAAAACCAACCAACTTTTAGTTCAATTAGGCAAGACAACTATTAGTTGGTAATCAATTTTCATAAATGGACCTTAACAAACATTCTAAACTTTATCTTTGCATTACATGGAATTTAAAAACGACCTCTATTTAAGAGCACACCGAGGAGAAGACATTGAGCGTTATCCGATTTGGTTAATGCGACAAGCAGGACGAATTTTACCAGAATACCGAGCAGTTCGAGCAAAAATGAACGGTTTTAAATCCTTAGTGGAGACGCCAGAATTTGCTTCTGAAGTTACGATTCAACCGGTGGATATCCTCAACGTGGATGCCGCTATCATTTTCTCTGACATACTTGTAGTTCCTGAAGCAATGGGACTTCCTTACGAAATGTTGGAAGCAAAAGGCCCTTGGTTCGAGAATACCATCAAAACAGAAGCTGACCTTAAAAAATTAGATGAATCCATCGATGTGGAAGAGCGTTTGTGGTATGTTCTCGAAGCCTTGAAAATCACAAAAAAAGCCTTAAACGGACGAGTTCCGCTAATTGGTTTTGCTGGAGCACCTTGGACAATATTTTGTTACATGGTTGAAGGCCGCGGATCGAAAACATTCTCTGAATCAAGAAAACTATTGTATGCAAACCCAGCTTTGGCACACCAATTGCTTGAGCGCATCACGGAGGTCACCATCAACTATATGAAGGCACAACTCCAAGCAGGGGCGGACGCGCTTCAGCTTTTTGATTCTTGGGCAGGAATTTTGGGAAGAGAACAATACGCGACATTCGGAGTACATTACATTGAAAAAATTGTTGCAGCATTTCCGGGAGTTCCGTTTACAGTTTTCTCAAAAGGCGCAATTGCTTCCATTCCCGATTTAGTGAATTTACCTTTCACAACTATTGGATTGGATTGGAACATGAGCATAACAGAAACACGTCAATTGATTGGGGAAAGTAAAACCATACAAGGGAATTTAGATCCTTGTGTACTTTACGGCTCTACCGAAACAATTGAGACTGAAACCAAGAAACTTTTAAAATCGTTTACAAGTAAAAGACATATTGTAAATTTGGGTCATGGAGTTTATCCAGATATTGACCCTGAAAAGGTGAAAATTTTTATTAATACAGTGCAAAACTATGAAATCTAAAACCATGAAATTAGGCTTTTACGCGGCAATTACGTTAATGGCTGCAAGTGCTCCTCTTCATGCCCAAAAAGATAAGGGTGGTGAAAAACAGGTGCTTTTCCAAGACTTTGAAAAATTAAAAAATAAAGATGGTATTGCTGAACTAGGTGCCGTAACCATGGTAGAAGGATTATCTTCTCCTACCAGCATTCCTGCTGATATTTTTCAAGTTGGCGGAAGCGGAGACGTTGGAATTCCAATTAACATTTATGGAAAAGAAGAGCCTTCAGCAGATGGAGGAGGTAAAGTATATGCTGGAATTATAGCATACAAACCGGGTAAGGCCGCAGCCGAAAGAAGTTATTTAACGATGCCGATTGCCAAAGGAAAAGAGCAAATCACACTGAAAAAAGGATTGACTTACTGCATTGAGTTTTCTGTTTCTTTGTCTGAATCGTCAAAATTTGCTAGTAACAATATTGGAATATTATTTTCCAAAGAGACCCCGGGTACTGGTGGTGCTGGTGCAATTTTCAACAGTTCAGACCACGTTGTAAAAGGACAATTAAACAAGGTATATACTGGTTTCTTCGGGTGGGAAAAAGTTTGTAATATCTATACTGCCAAAGGTGATGAGAAGTTTATAACCGTAGGAAATTTTGACCACAACGACCGAACTAAATTTGAGCAGTTGAAAAAACCAAAAGACAGCGAAACTGAACAAGTTCAGCATGCATATTATTACATTGATAACATTTCTATACGTCAAATTGACAATGCTACGGAGTGCAAATGTTACAATAACAAACCACCTAAAGTTTCTGATTCCTTCTCGACTTTGTTATACACGTGTAACCCAGAATTTACCGATAAAATGACCAAAGATCAATTCATTGAACAACATACTGTATTCTTCCGAGCAGGAAAAGCATCACTTTCTGAAAATGGAAAAGAAATGATGAATTATGTGATCAGTGAAATGAAAAACAATCCTTCGATGAAAATCGAAATTATTGGTCACAATGATGCGCTTGAAGATAAAGCAGGTGAAGAAGATCCTGATTTTGAAGATATGGCAAGAAAACGCGTTGCGGCTGTGGTAAAATATTTCGTTGGTCAAGGAATTGAGGAAGAGAGATTAATAAAAACTTATAAAGGCGCTACGGTCCAAAATGCCGAAATCGCTGAAGATGACGATCAAGAAACGAAAGACGCGAAAAATCGTCGAGTGAATTTCAAAATCGTGAAATAACGTAACTTAAAAATCAATTGAAAAGCCATTCTTCGGAGTGGCTTTTTTTTTTGGGGGGAATCATTCTAATACCAATGAAGGTTTTATTCGCCTTGACGAAGACGCATTTGAATTTCATTTGAAACCTTTCGCCACAGTTGAAACCATTCCCTGAAGAATTTTATAACTTAAACAAGTTGAAATAAAGAATTGGTGTTTTAAGACCTGACACTAAAGTGTACTTAGGGTCTGCTGAAAAAGTCAGTAGTGCATCAGATTCGAAGTAAGGTGTTTGAAGATGTATATTAATACATTGAAAAACAGCTTACGAGTAGATGATGTGCTAATGGCTAGGCAAATAAAAATTCCAAATAAATGGACTTTTATCAAATAAGTGCATGGAAATTCAATGATTTCTTTAGAAAACCATGCACTTATAGTCAAAATTCTTAATCTAAACATTTGTAAAACATAGAGTTTGCCGTTTTTCAGCAGACCCTACTTATTAGCCCCTTAAATTTGAAATCGACTATCGCAAACGATTCAATGAATCTATTAACGCTTTATCTCGCTTCACACCGATTTGTCCTAAAAAGGTGAATGGAAATCCAACTACAAAAAGGAAAAATCCAAGTCCAAGTTCGCGTTTTACTTCTTCATCGGTTTGTACGCCAACCACGGCAAAAATCACAACACTAACGACTAAAAGCAGATAAACGAAAAATAAAGCGCGTGCTAATTTAAACTGTCGATTCAAATTTTTAAACGATAAGGCTGTCATTAAAACCAATAAAATCAGAGAAATCACAACGAAGTAAAACGGAACTGCCCACAATTCAGTCACATCGCCAATGGACTTATTTGCATTGATTTCCAATTTTTCAATACCGTAAGCAGAAACTCGGTAATAAAATGATTCTCCACGAAAACCAAATAACTCGATACCAAAAAGTAAGGTACCTAGAATGATTGCTGATAAACCGTAATACAAAGTTTGAATGCGTTGCCACATAAGTTGAATTTTTAGGTCACAAATGTACACACTTATTTTCCAGATAAGCGTCCAAAAGTATGAATGCAGCCATTGCCTCTACAATCGGCACCGCACGAGGAACAACACAAGCATCGTGACGACCTTTTCCTTCTAATTCGACAATTTCCCCGTTTTTATTTACGCTAATTTGTGGCTGCATTAATGTCGCAACAGGTTTGAAAGCTACTCGAAAGGTAATCGGCATTCCATTAGAAATCCCGCCTTGTATCCCACCTGAATTGTTCGTTTGAGTGGTGAAATCGGAATTAAAAATGTCATTTTGTTCCGTTCCATACTTTGTCGCTCCTTCAAATCCACTTCCGAACTCCACTCCTTTTACAGCGTTTATGGAAAAAAGTGCTTGTCCCAAACGCGCATTCAATCGGTCAAAAACGGGCTCTCCCCAGCCAACGGGAACATTTTCGATAACACACGTCACAATTCCACCCAAGGTGTTCCCATTTTTTTTGGTGGTTTCAATCAATCGCATCATTTCCTCGGCAATAATCAACTCAGGACAACGAACAGGCGTTTTCTCAATTTCTTCTGAAGCATAAAAACCATAGTCCTTTGTCATTCGAACGCTACCAACTTGATTGACATAGGTTGAAAAACGAAGTCCCAATTTCTCTAAAAACTGCATTGCCAAAGCTCCAGCAACAACACGAACAGCTGTTTCTCGTGCACTGCTTCTGCCACCACCTGCTTCAATCCGGAGACCATATTTTTTCTCGTAGGTAAAATCAGCGTGAGACGGACGAAAAGCTTGTTCTAAATGCTGATAATCTTTTGATTTTGCATTTTCATTTCGAATCAAAAACGCAATTGGAGCACCCGTTGTCACGTTTTCTTTCAACCCAGAAAGCCATTCGACAGTATCTGATTCCTTTCGTTGTGTTGTCAAATGCGATTGTCCAGGTTTTCGTTTATCCAATTGTCGTTGAACATATTCTAAATCCAAAGTGAAATTTGCTGGAAGTCCATCAATAACGCCACCGATTGCAGGGCCGTGCGACTCGCCGAAGGAAGTAAGTTTTAGGTTTTTACCAATTGTTGAGCCTGCCATACAGAGAAATATTCGGGTAAAGATAAGGAGATTTGGTGTGACGGGGAATTAGGGATTGAATAGAAAAGGAGAATGAGAGATGAGAATGAGAATGAGAATGAGAATGAGAATGAGAATGAGAATGAGAATGAGAATGAGAGATGAGAATGAGAGATGAGAATGAGAATGAGAATGAGAATGAGAATGAGAGATGAGGGAATGAGGGAATGAGAGATGAGAATGAGAATGAGGGAATGAGGGTTCGCCGCGGCGAAGAGGAATGAGGAATGAGGGATGAGAATGAGAATGAGAGAATGAGGAATGAGAAGTGTGGAATGAGATAATGTGGGAAGTGGCTGTTTTTGAGAATTGCGAAATTTGTTCCCTTTTTTTCCTTTGTTGTACGTATTTTTGCAGACATTTTTACACTATGGCACAGAAATATACAACACGAGCAGAAGACTATTCAAAATGGTATAACGAACTGGTTTACAGAGCAGATTTAGCGGAACATTCCGACGTAAGAGGCTGTATGGTAATCAAACCGTACGGATATGCGATTTGGGAAAAAATGCGCGACATCTTGGACAAAAAGTTCAAAGAAACTGGACATTCTAATGCTTATTTCCCGTTGTTTATTCCGAAATCTTATTTGAGTAAAGAGGCAAGTCACGTGGACGGATTTGCAAAAGAATGTGCTGTCGTTACCCATTACCGCTTAAAAAATGCGGAGGATGGAAGCGGTGTTATAGTAGATCCCGCGGCGAAATTGGAAGAAGAATTAATCGTTCGTCCGACCTCGGAAACCATCATTTGGAACTCTTATAAAAATTGGATTCAATCCTATCGCGACCTTCCTATTTTAATCAATCAATGGGCTAATGTGGTACGTTGGGAAATGCGCACACGCTTGTTTCTGCGTACTGCGGAGTTCCTTTGGCAAGAAGGACATACAGCTCATGCTACAAAAGCTGAAGCAATAGCTGAAGCGGAACAAATGTTGGATGTTTATGCGGACTTCGCTGAAAATTATATGGCAATGCCCGTACTGAAAGGTCGAAAAACAGCGAGCGAACGTTTTGCTGGTGCCGACGATACACTTTGTATAGAAGCATTAATGCAAGATGGAAAAGCTCTACAAGCGGGAACTTCGCACTTTTTAGGTCAAAATTTCGCGAAAGCATTTGAAGTTAAATATGCTGATAAAGAAGGCAAATTAGAATACGTTTGGGCTACGTCCTGGGGAGTTTCTACGCGTTTGATGGGTGCATTAATTATGACGCATTCCGATGACGAAGGGTTAGTTTTACCTCCAGCTCTTGCTCCTATTCAAGTGGTTGCTGTTCCAATTTATAAAACGGAAACCGAACTTGCAGCGATTACGGAAAGAATGAAAAGCTTGGGCGATGCCTTGAAGAAGAAAGGAATTTCATTCAAATTTGACGATGACGATAACCGTCGTCCGGGATGGAAATTCGCTGAATATGAGTCAAAAGGTGTTCCTGTTCGAGTTGCAATGGGACCGCGGGATTTGGAAAATGGAAAAGCAGAAATTGCCCGTCGCGACACTAAATCAAAAGCGATTGTTGATTTTGAAAACTTAGACGTTTATATCGAAAACTTACTTGATGACATTCAATCGAATTTGTTAGAAAAAGCAAAATCCTTTCGTGCGGAAAACATGCGAAAAGTGGACGACTATACTACCTTTAAGACAGAAATCGAAAAAGGTGGATTTTTCTTAGCGCATTGGGACGGAACCGCTGAAACAGAGGCGAAAATTAAGGAAGAAACACAAGCTACTATTCGTTGTATTGCCTTTGATATCGAACCAGAAGAAGGAGTTTGTATGGTTACTGGAAAGCCATCGAAAGGAAGAGTTGTTTTTGCAAAAGCTTATTAATCTGCGCCTTGTCGAAATTTAAGTTTCGTCATTTCGAAATCTTACAAACTGACAATCCCTTGAAAGTTGGGACGGACAGTTTGGTTTTAGGTACACTTGTTACTTCTGAAAACGCACATCGAGTTTTGGATTTAGGAACTGGAACGGGCATCTTAGCATTAATGATGGCGCAAAAATTTCCAGACGCGCAAATTGAAGCAATCGAACTCCACAAATTCGGTGCAAGAGAATGTGAACAAAATTTCCTAAATTGTTTGTGGTCAGATCGATTGCACCTCATCCAAGGCGATTATTACGAATTTCCATTTTCAAAAAAATATGATTTAATTGTAAGTAATCCTCCCTATCATGTTGAAACGATTACTTCCAAAAATCAGGATATGGATAACGCTAAACGGACCGATCTCAATAACTTCAAGCAGTTATTGCAAAAAATAAGTGATTTGTTGCTAATTGAAGGTACAGCTTGGATGATTCTGCCCTACTCCCTTTTCGAACAGATTAATCCATATTTGACTGACTTACAGTTATTCATTCACCAACTTATTACCATTCACGGAAACGAGAGAAAACAAAAGAAACGAGTTGTATTTAGTTTCGGTCATCTTAAAAAAAACACTATTACCTCCGAACTCACAATAAGAAACTTAGACGGAACCTATACCGATGCATACAAAACGTTAACAAAGGATTTTCATGACAGATTGTTGTAAATGGAACTTACAATGAATTTTAACAATTAATTTATTTCTGCAAAAGTTACTATTAATTTTATTTAATGAACTTTGTAAAATCTATGACAAAAGCACTACCCTACTCGATTTTATTCGTTTTTATCAGTTCATTTTCAATCGCACAACAAAAAATCGGCTTGGTCCTCAGCGGAGGCGGTGCAGCTGGAATCACGCATATTGGTGTCTTAAAAGCACTAGAAGAACGTGGAATACCGATTGATTATGTTACAGGTACGTCCGCAGGTGCTTTAGTCGGGAGTATGTACGCTTGTGGATGGTCACCGGAAGAAATGGAAGCGTATGTAAAAAGTAGCGCCTTTCAATTGATGACAATCGGGGAAATAGAACAAGAGAAACATTTTCTATTACGCGATGAAAACAATTCTGCCCGAATGCTCGATTTCTCGTTTTCTAAAGACAGTATTCTTCGCAAATCAATTCCTACTAACCTTATAACACCCAAATACTTAGACCTAGAAATGTTGCGTATTATGGGGAGCACGAGCGCCAACTTCAAAGGCGATTTCAACAAATTGTTTGTCCCCTTCCGATGTGTTGGAGCCGATGTTGCTGATAAAAAATCGGTGATATTCCGCGATGGATTTTTGAACCAAGCAGTTCGAGTTTCAATGACCTATCCATTGTATGTCAACCCAATTAAGGTAAACGGAAAAGTACTCTTTGATGGAGGTTTTTATAACAATTTTCCCATCGACGTAATGTATAATGATTTTCATCCCGACTATATCATTGGAAGTAAAGTCGCAGATAATCCACAAGCGTTGGATGAACGTGATTTTTTCGGATTAGTTAGCACCATGTTGACAACACCGACCAATTATGATCTCCCTTGTACGGATGGAATTATCATTGAACCAAACATTTACAACGTTGGAACTTTCGATTTTACTGCTGTGGATATAGCCATAAAAGCAGGATATGAAACCACTATAAAAATGTTGGATTCTTTACAACAGTTCATTGAAGGAAGAGTGACAAAAGAGGAAATTCAAGCACGTCGTGAAGTATTTAAAAAACAATTAGTTACACCTGTTATCAGTTCCATTTCAAATAACTTAGAACGTAGGTTACCTTTCAATTTTGTTCGTTCTTCTTTGATTCGCCAAAAGGAAGAAATTGATTTCAATACCTTAAGTAAACGCTATTTCCGACTCTATGCAGCCGAACAAATTGGTTACATGTTTCCTACCTTTCGCATGAAAAAAGACAGCACTTTGCATTTGCACTTAGAAGTTACCAAAGCGAAGGATTTTCGCGTCGATGTCGGTGGACAGTTATCTTCCCGTTCAACGAACATTGGCTACCTCGGATTAACCTATAGAACTGTTGGAAATTTGGCGTATCGCGTAAAAGGAGAAACGTATTTCGGTCGTTTTTATGGTTCTGCGAAAATCGCCGCAAATGTGGACATTCCCTCTACCTTTCCGATTTCTGTAACGGGTTATTTCACGCTGAATCGTTGGGATTATTTCAGAAGTTTTACCGCTTTTTTTGAAGATGTCCGTCCATCTTTTATGATTCAAAATGAAATTTACGGGGGCTTAAACTTGAAGGTACCCGTTGGTAATAATGGTATTTCGACTTTGGATTATCGCATTTTCAATCTCGACGATAAATACTATCAGACCGAACAGTTTACAAGCAAAGACACGTCGGACAATACTATTTTTTACGGTCAATCACTTTCGTGGAATATCGTTCGCAATTCATTGAATAGAAAGCAATTTGCGAATGAAGGCACGTATTGGATTTTGAAATTACGCTATGTAAACGGTCACGAGAACACCTATCCAGGTTCAACTTCTCCGTCTGATTTATTTGTGCACAAAAAACACAATTGGTTAAGTGCTCAGGCAGAATTTCAATCGTATGTCATCAATAAAAAAGTATTCTCACTTGGTATTCACGCAAAAGGGGTCTTCAACACGCAATCCTTATTTGCCAATTACACAGCAAGTTTAATGTCAATTCCTGCCTTCAGTCCAATTCCTGACATGGAAACTTATTTCTTACCTGAATATCGTTCTCCACAATATACAGGAGCAGGAACTAATTTGGTATTCAAACTGAAAAAATTCTTGGATTTACGCGCTGATTTATATTATTTTCAGCCAATAATGCGTATTCAGAAAAATGAAAACGGTACGGTACAATATGACCGCAACTTTCAGTGGGGAACGTATGTTGCCTCAGGATCCTTTATTTTTCATAGTCCTTTCGGTCCACTTCGTGCCACGGTTAATTATTTACCGCAATATTTTCAGAAATTTAATTTTCAAATTAGTTACGGTTACGTGCTCTTCAATGAACGTGCGATTCGATAGATAACCGGAAATTTTTTCGATGCTAACAGTGTTGTTATAAAAACGTATCTTTATTCCCAACTAAAAACATGATGTGTTATGAAAATTAAAATGACTTTATTAACGATGGCTTTCTTTTTGATTGCTAACGTTGCAAGTGCCTTCACGATTCGTTATTACAACAAAGATTCACAAAAATACGTGATGGAAGTGCGTTCAAATGGTTCAACGCAAAAAGTTGAATTTAGTGGTTCAACAACGAGTTCAGCATCTATTCAAACAAGTGCTGGAGAAGTTGAAATCAAAACTTCATGCGGTTGGGTAAAAGTAAAAGACGGAGCAAAAATTGTAATTAAAGACGGTTGTATTACAATTGAATAAATTGAAAAACGAATTTATAATGAAGCCTTGAATTAACTCAGGGCTTTTTTTTTGTTCCTACATACCTTGAACGGTTGATTGAAATTTCTATAATCAGCTGTTTTGCCTTTGAAGCATTAAATTATTTGATGATTGATGCCGTTAATAAAAGCCAATTGAAGCCAATCACCTCGTTTTTTACCCTTATATTCGCGAAACTAAAATTGAAAAAAATGTCAATACCTGCGCTTTCCTTTGCTGTTGAACCTGTTACGGCGACGCGTGTTCATGAGGTAGATTGGGATAATTTAGCTTTCGGACGCGTTTTCTCCGACCACATGTTCATAATGGAATACGAAAATGGCCAATGGCAAGAAGGAAAAATTGTTCCTTTCGAGGCAATTCCAATGCATCCAGCAATGTCGGCTTTACATTACGGACAATCTATTTTTGAAGGCTTAAAGGCATATCGTCACACTGACGGAAAAGTAAGTATTTTTCGTCCAGATCAAAACGCAGCTCGTTTCGCAGAATCAGCAGAACGTATGTGTATGCCAACAGTACCTGAAGATGTATTCGTTGAAGCGGTTCGTAAATTGGTAGAAGTGGATCAAAATTGGGTAACTGACCGTGAGGGATATGCTTTGTATATACGTCCTTTCTTATTTGCTACAGATGAATTTGTTGGAATCAAACCAGCTGACACGTATAAATTCATGGTAATTACCTCACCTGTTGGAGCATATTACTCCGAACCCGTAAGAGTTAAAATCGAGCAACATTATACGCGTGCCGCTCGAGGTGGAGTTGGTCGTGCGAAAGCTGCTGGAAATTATGGTGCATCTTTATTTCCTGCGAAACAATGTCAGTTACAAGGTTTTCATCAACTAGTTTGGACCGACGCCAAAGAACATAAATACATTGAGGAATCAGGAACCATGAACATCGTTTTCCAAATCGGAGGAAAATTGATTACTCCTTCTGAAGACGAAGACACCATTTTACGAGGAATCACGAAACGTTCTCTTATCGACATCGCAAAAAGCTGGGGTGTAGAGGTAGAGGAACGAAAAGTGTTGGTGGAAGAAATCATCACTGCTGCAAAAAACGGAACTTTGGAAGATGCTTTCGGAGCAGGAACAGCCGCAACAATTGCTCAAATAGTCGTTATTGGTTACGGTGACGAAAGAATAGAATTACCAGCTTTGGAAACACGAACCCTGTCCAATAAGATCAAACACTATTTGGACGATTTAAAGACAGGAAAAACGGAAGACGTCTTCGGTTGGAACCTAATTGTGTAACTGGAATAGCTTAATTTTGTGAAAAATTATAAGATAACGCATCGTAGAAATATGATGCGTTTTTCATTTCTCTTCTTTGCCGTTTTTGGGATATTTACTGCAAAGGCTCAAGTTGTTCAATTGCAATTTCGCGATGCTAAATCCGACGAAACGATTCAAAATGTCGTGGTAAATATGCTCGTTCAACGTATTGGAAAATCCGATACTTCCCTATTCGCAAATTCCAATTTAGAAGGGAATCTCACCTTTCAATTGAATCAAATTACGACTTTAAAAATCAATTATTCACATCCTTTATTTGAGTCGGGAGAAAAATTCGTTCGAAACTCAAAAAATGCAGATACCCTAAAATTGAACGTATTGATGAACCGTCTAAAAGTTCAGAATATTCAAGAAATAACCGTGAAAGCTCCTGGACGTCCTGATACGATTTATCATTCTGACAGACTGAGTGTTGCGGATTACGAAGTACTTCAAAATGGCGATATTATATTATTGACCTATCCCAAACAATTGTCAAAATCCAATGAACTGCTGCTTTTTGATGGCAAGAACATTCGTTCCTCATTTCAAGTAAACGACCAAGCGGAATATTTAACGCGCGATTATAGAGGAAATGTCCATGTTGTTAGCAAAGAAAACGTTTTTGGCATTCAAATCAAGAAAAACGAAATTCAAATTGCCCAAATTCCAAGAGACTATTTTTTCAAGTACATTGAACCAATTATCGATACCAATCGATCCAAATTGTATTATTCCAATTACAGTTCCAATATTCCAGAATTTTCTTACTTCGCTTACGATGTAGAAGACTCCACCTACCGAAAATTACAACATATTCAAGATGATTTAATGATGGAATTGTACCGTTCGGAATACAAATGGATGGACATTCGCACGAAACTTTGGGCACGACAAAAAGAATTGGAATCAGGAATCGACAAAGAAATTTGGATTGGCGCAACGTATTTTACATCAAGCATTTACTACCAAGAAGTCTATGCTCCAATGTTCACTCGAAACGATTCGATTTTTATTTTCAATTATCCGAAAGACAAGTTAGAATGTTATGATCGTTTTGGAACGCCGCTTTACACTACTCCAATCTATCATCACTACGACAAAAAAGTTACGGGTTGGAAACGTCAAGTCATTCAAGATAAAATCACGGGGGAAATTTACGCAGTTTATGAACATAAAGGAAATCCCTACCTCGGTCGAGTTAACTTGAAAACAGGCACAATAGACGAACGCGTAAAATTGAATTACCGCTATGTGGACAAAATCCGAGTTCATGACAATTTCGTGTATTACGTTTATCGACCGTATGAATCTAACCAACGGAAATTTTTGTACCGCGAACGCTTACCCTATAATTTCAAAGGTCAAAAAACAATGATTGACTCAGAATTCTCCGAATAATTCTGAATTGGTCTAAATTTTGGTAAATTCGTGACATGAAATTTTTAAGCGCATTTGCCAAGGTTATACTTGTTTGTTCAATTTCAACCTTCACCGCACAAGTAATCCCAACCAAAGATTTTAATAACTTCTTTGTATCCTTTCAAGATGGATTTTTCAGACAAATTGAAATTCAACCGATTGTAAGTTATAAAGCTGGTGATGAATTTGTTGCGTATGTAGATACACGCGGGAATTTGCGCATTTATGATGGAAAAGAACGAAAAGACGTCACCGTACTAAACGTAGAATATCAAGTTTCCGACCACTTGATGGGATATAAAATCGCAGGTGGATTGAAAATGTATGATGGAGGAAAATTTCAAACCCTAACCACTTTCGCGAAGGAGTTTCAGGTAATGGATAGTATTATCGTGTATCAAGATTCCCGATACAACACTTTAAATACCTACTGGAAAGGTAGAATGTATCCCGTTCAAACCTATTTTTCCGACTTTCAATTTCCGACTACCATTGGTGAGAACATTCTAATTTTTAGAGATAATAGCAATACCTATCATGCCTTTTGGAACGGAGCAATTATTGAAATCGGTACCTACAACAATGAAGTTCTTAATTTCGAAATCGGTACGGATGTTTTTTGTTTTAAAGATCCTTACTCCCAAACCTTCTATGTTTTTGACAAAGGTGAATTTTTACAAGTAGATAATTTACCTATTAAAAAATACAAAGCTGGACGTGGTTTTGTGGTTTATGAAGACATGAACGGAAATCTTTGGCGCTATGAAAAAGGAGAAAAAACACAACTTTCTAACTTTTCAAGTTCCAAGTGGGAAGTAAAAGACGACATTGTTATTTGGATGGAAAACAGTTATTTATTTGCCTATTCAAAAGGAGTTAAGACCGAAATTTGTTCGTATAGTCCTGAAAAATACCTACTCAAAAATAATACATTTGCGTTTCAAGATATTCTAGGTGGTGTAAGTGTTTTTGCCGATGGAAAAGTGACCCAAATCACCAATATTAATAACTGTGAGTTTTTCATTTACGGAAATAATGTTCTTGTAAACCTTCCAAACAAATCGTCGATTGTATATAGCAACGGAAAACTTTACAACAACTAATCAATTGAAGATGAGATTATTACTTGTCATTCTTTTATTACTTTCTTCAGGTACAATTTTCGCGCAAGTTCCTAAGTTGGATAAACTTGAAATGTTGTATGACCAAGGACATTATGGAATCGTGTATCGACGTGCGAATCGCTTGTTAGATAATCCTGAATTTGATTTTTCTCTACTTCCAACCTATTATCGTTCCCTGGCCATTCTTCAATTGTCACAGCAAGAACGTTGGAGAAATCGTCATCCTGAAGCGTATCTTGTGGCCTTAGACGATTTAATTAAAATCAAAAACAGCAAAAAAGGCAAATTAATTTTAGACGCTCATTTATTTGAAATACAAGCACTTCAACAAGACATGAACGCTTGGATTTCGGATCTAAAACGATTGGGTCGCAAAGAAGAAGCCACCCAAATAGCAGCAAAAGTGAATCAATTCTTTGACGGATTTAAAGAATGGGAAGACAAAGAAGGAAAAGCGGTAAATTACTCTGGAGAAGTAGCGTCTTATTTAAAAAATCGTGCTTCGATGGTAACCTTTGCACAACGATATTTGGGAGTGCCTTATGTCTCTGCGGGAGAATCTCCGACTGGATTTGATTGCAGTGGCTTTACATCATATATCTTTTCTAATCAACAAATTAAGTTGCCAAGACGTGCTGTTGATCAATACAATTCATCCCAAAAAATCAAAGAAAGTGAAGCGATGATGGGTGATTTGATTTTCTTCTCGAATGGTGGCGACATTTCACACGTAGGCATGCTCATCAACGAACCTGGCAAACCAATCACTATGATTCACGCTAGTTCTTCGAAAGGAATTTCGATTGTGGAAATTGAATCATCTGCCTATTGGAAATCGCGAGTTGTGGGATACGGGCGTTATGTGAGGGAATAGATATAATATAGATGAACGGTTTTGTATTAATTTTCCACTAACTGAACGCCAAACCTCAGGAAAACCGTAACTTCGCACCCTAATTTTTTAAAGCAGAATACAGAAAATGAGTACAGCACTTGGCAACCACATCTTGGTTGAATTTATGAATTGCGACCCGCATGTAATGAATGACGTTGCGGCTATCGAAAGAGACATGGTAGGAGCAGCACAAAAAGCGGAAGCAACAGTTATCAATTCTACTTTTCACCATTTTTCTCCTTATGGAGTTTCTGGTGTAGTGGTTATTCAAGAAAGCCATTTAGCCATCCATACATGGCCAGAATATGGATATGCAGCAGTTGACCTTTTTACTTGTGGCGAAATGAACGCATGGATCGCATTTGACCATTTAAAAGAATGCTTCGGGGCGAAATCCTATTCTGCTTTAGAAATGAAACGCGGATCAGTTAATTTATTGACGCGCAATGATTTTGACATTTCAACGATGCGCCAAAAAGCATCCGAGTGGAGAAATCCTGAGTTTTTCACACGTAACGTTTGGTTTACAGATAAAGATGAAAATCAAGCACTTTCTTTGCGTTTCACAGGAGATGTTTTCTTTGATGTTCAATCGCCTTTCCAACGCGTTCGTATTTTGGAATCCTATAAATACGGAAAAATGTTGGCTCTCGACGATATGGTAATGACTACTGAAAAAGACGAATTCCATTATCACGAAATGATTGCGCATCCTTCTTTGTTTAGTTTGCCAAATGCAAAAAATGTATTGGTAATCGGTGGTGGCGACGGAGGTACAGTTCGCGAGGTTTTACGTCACGAAAACATTGAAAAAGTTACGATGGTCGAAATCGACGGTGAAGTAATCGAAGCATGTAAAATTCATCTTCCGCAAATCGCTGCGGCATTCGATAATCCGAAATTAGAATTGATTGTTGACGACGGAATTGCGTTTATTAAAAATGCTGCACCTGAAACGTATGACTTGATTATCGTTGACGGTTCAGATCCGGTTGGTCCTGCGGAAGGTCTGTTCTCAGTTGAATTTTATACGAACTGTTACAATGCCTTGAAACCAAACGGAATTTTGGTGGCGCAAGGAGAGTCTCCGAAATTCAATGAAAAAGCCTTTGCTGAATTAAACCATACTTTACAAGGGATTTTCGGAACAGATAAGGCACCTGTTGGATTGTTTTTTGTTCCTACCTACCCTACCGGAATGTGGAGTTTCCAATACGGTTTAAAAGGTGATGCGCAAGTAAAAACCTTAGCAAATCCAGAAGCAGTGGCGAAATTTGTTGAAGAAAAAGGATTACGTTATTACAACGAAGACATCCACTCGGCAACATTTGCAACGCCTAATTTTGTGAAGGCACTCTTAAAAAAATAGTTCGTTCTAGCAACTTGATAAAGCACGGGGAAACTCGTGCTTTTTTCGTTAAATGATTTGGCCTCAACTTTTCCTGATTTAAAGATTATTAGCACATCTTACTTTTTTATTTTAAATGGAAAATTTCTAAAGAAAAGGGTGCAATTTCATTTTTCGGCACATTCAAGTTAATAAAACCGAGTAGTTTAATTTGGACAATAAAAGCAATTATGTTAACAACAATACATCCAAAATTGCCCATGCGAGACAAGGCGATTACAAAAGATTTTTACATCAATCAACTTGGATTTCAAATGGTAGGAGAACGAGACTATGAAGGGTACCTAATGATTGAAAAAGATGAAATTCAAATTCACTTTTTTGAATTTAAAGACTTGAATCATAAGGAGGATTATGGCCAAGTATACATAAGAACAAACAATATTGATCAATTTTATCAATTACTTCTAGAAAGAAAGGTAAGCATTCATCCGAATGGAAAATTAGAAACAAAACTATGGGGACAACGGGAATTTGCTTTGCTTGACCCTGACTATAATTTACTCACCTTTGGAAAAGAAATTGAATAGACATCCCTCATCATTTCTAAAAAGCCTTAATTCTTTCTTTTTCCTTATTCTAAAAACCATAGACTGCTTTTAAAACACTATCTTCGTCAACCAAAAATCAATCAAATGGCAAAGGAAGTTTACATTATCTCTGCGGTTAGAACACCAATGGGTGCGTTTATGGGAGCATTTTCTGGTGTTTCTGCAACGCAATTGGGTTCGACTGCAATCAAAGGTGCAATTGAAAAAGCAAATCTCGATGCTTCGTTAATAGACGAAGTATTTATGGGCAACGTTTTGCAAGCTGGTGTGGGTCAAGCTCCTGCTCGTCAAGCGGCTCTTGGTGCTGGTCTTGGAAACAATGTTCCTTGTACTACCGTGAATAAAGTTTGTGCTTCGGGAATGAAAGCAATCATGCTCGGTGCTCAAACAATTTTAGCAGGTGACAATCAAATCGTTGTCGCTGGAGGAATGGAAAATATGTCGCAAACACCACATTATGTTTCTGGTCGTACTGGAACAAAATTTGGAAATATAACGATGTTAGATGGTATCACAAAAGACGGATTATTAGACGTTTACAGTAAAGTTCCTATGGGGAATTGCGCTGAACTTTGTGCCAAAGAACATGAAATTACACGTGAACAGCAAGATGAATTTGCAATTACCTCTTACAAACGTGCAGCGGCAGCTTGGTCGGAAGGAAAATTTGATAACGAAATCGTTCCGGTAGCTGTTCCTCAACGCAAAGGGGATCCCGTTTTAGTGAAAGAAGATGAAGAATACAAGAACGTATTTTTAGATAAAATCCCTGGATTGAAACCAGCATTCGATAAAGAAGGAACAATTACGGCTGCTAATGCTTCGACATTAAATGATGGTGCTTCTGCCTTGATTTTGGCTTCTAAAGAGGCGGTTGAAAAATACGGTTTAACGCCTATCGCGAAAATCGTGAGTTATGCAGATGCTGCTCAAGCTCCAGAATGGTTTACAACTGCACCGTCTTTAGCTGTTCCAAAAGCGTTGGGAAAAGCAGGATTGACAACTGCTGACGTTGACTATTGGGAATTGAACCAAGCCTTTTCAGTTGTTGGACTTGCAAACATGAAAATTTTGGGATTAAATCCTGAAAAAGTGGACGTTAACGGAGGAGCTGTTGCCTTGGGTCACCCACTTGGAAATTCAGGTTCTCGTGTTATTGTTACCTTGATCAATGTATTGAAGCAAAACAATGCGAAAATTGGTGGTGCGGCAATTTGTAACGGAGGCGGAGGTGCTTCTGCTATGATTATCGAAAACGTTTAGACTTACCGAAAATAAAGTGAGAAAGGACAATCGAAAGGTTGTCCTTTTTTTTGTTTTGATTTCAATAACTTCAACCCAAAAGTTTGCTTTTCAAATAGTAATTCTTGACTGATCTTTTTTTAAATTTTCAATCTTACATCATACATTCTAAATTCTAATCCTCTCCCTTTGCTATTTGAACCCATAACTCCATCAATTCCTTTGCATTTGCTCCAATCGAATGGGAAATAATCAACGCTAATCGCATCATCAATACTGATGCTAGATGTAAATCATTGAGTTGGGTTAAGTGACCAAAATCGCGTTGTATTTTTTCAAAAAGCAAAGCATTATGTTTTTCGACAAAACTTTCAACCGATTCATTTTCAACGACTAATTCTGGATAAAGTAACACATCTAACCAATCCTTTTCTATCGCATCAATCAATTTGTCGAGGCTACAATTTCCTAATTCTGTCCAAGCAAGAAGTGTTTGTTTTTCTCCCGACGCAGCTAAATCGGTATCTAAAAACAATTCAAAAGCCACATCCGCCAAATTCTGAAGTAGTTCTAAATAAGCATCTTGAGCGGTTTCAAAGTCCTTTGTTTCTTGTCCCTTGAGGTAGTATTCTACACTCATTTTTGGCAATTGCTTTACTTCTTCACAACCGTTGAAACAAGGAAAAGTAGCTCCTTGAAACATGTATGACCCTACTCCATTTTGAATTGTTCGACCTAAAGGAAACAAGCGACACGCCAAAGGACGACTGCGATGAACACTACACCCAAAACCATTAACATATTGATTACACGCTTTCAAATTGCGTTCATCTTTCGGACCGTTAAAGCGTAAAATTAACCCTTTTGAATCACAAAAATTTTCAGCAAATTCGCGAGTTGATAGTCCTTTTTCATCCGACAAACGCGCGAGTTCATACGGATTGAGTCGAACCAAATTACCGTGACAACACGTTCCTTTTCTAGAACATGTAAGTGGAAGTTCATCATGAAGTTGTAGCTGTGTAAATTGCATTCTTTTTTTCTGAATTCTTCACAAAGCTGCATTTATTTTTGGAAGTTGATAACCACTCGCCGGTTTTTTGCACGTCCTTCTTCATTTGAATTTAACGCTATTGGACGGTCGGAACCAAAACCAATACATTTAAATCGCTGTTTGTCAATTCCTTTTCTGACTAGATAGTCCATTACACTTAACGCACGATTTTTTGAGAGTAACAAATTGGCGTTTTTATTCCCAACATCATCTGTGTGTCCTTCCACTATCAATTTCAAATCGGGATGAGCAAGTACAAATTTGGCAAATTCATCCAATTCTGGAATTTCCTTTGCTTTGAGTTGAGCAGAACCCGTTTCAAAAAGCAAATTGTCAAATACGACAGAATCTTTAATTGCAACAATTGGAATCTCTGGACTTTTAACCGAAATTTCATCTTGCTTGATCGGTACTTGAACTACAGTTTCTTTAGTTGCGGGTTTACTCATGTCCTCCACCACTACATTGTCTATACAAGTGTAAGCGAAGGTGGAAAACAATTTCGGCATTCCCGATGGCGACTTGGTTTTAATCGGAATTAAATCCCTTTTTTTCAAGGTTTGAAAGTTTCCAATAAAAAGGTAGAATTCATTTCCCGCTGCTGTAAACGTACCTTCAAAAACATACCAATGCGACAAGGAATCTACAGTACTCAAATCAAAAGTGAGTGATGGAGATTCAATTATTGGCGTCAGTTCGGAATCAGAAGAAAGTGGAAAATCGGTAAAGAGCACATCCAGATGATTCACTCTATAATCCGCTTCATTTGGAATCGCAAGTGCCATTCGAACACGGTATTGTCGTCCTTTTTTCAAGCGTTGGCTTAATTTCGTAAAGATGTACTCGCGATAACCGTTTTTTTTCGCAGCGGGTTTCAATCCTACATACGAATTCCCTTCAAAAGGTGACAAATCCAAAATTTCAGGGTGAGAAAGCGCCGTTTTATGAATGCAAGTTGAAAAAACGTCGGCTGTGGAAGTTCCAACGGCATTGTTCCAATTGTAAACATATAATTGAGAAAGCGTATTTGGACAGTTTATCAATTTCTCGAAATTTCCATTCGGAACTAGGTTTTGTCCAAATAACTCACCATTTACAATCGAAAATATGCAACTAAAAAAAAGGAAAAATTTCACGTGTCGAAAACGTTGAAGGAATTTTTAGTTACATGATTAGAACAGAAATTAAATCATAAAAACAATTTCTAACTTCAAAATAAACTATTTGTTACTGTGTTAACGTACACTTTTTCGGCACATCGAACAAAAAAAAGTTTTTAAACTGTGCGGACTCAAAAATATAAAACTACAATAAAAACAATGTCAGTAAAGTTCAAAGTTTTGATAACGAAAGTCAGGTCGAAAATAAACATCAAAATGTAGCATGTAGAATTTTTCTTTGCTCAATTTGTATCGGATAATAATTGTTGAAATCAAAAGAAAACTCCATAAAATAGACCGTTTCAAAAATCATTTATCGAGGCTTTATAAAAATTTAACACCAGAGTTAACCTTTGTTAATGAGGATGTTAAATTTTTATAGTAACGATAAGAAATGGTTTATGTAACGGTCCATAAGTTCGAAATACAAAAAAAAGTCCCGACTCGCGGGACCTTATAAACAAACAACAACAAACAAATTCCTCCGCGATGAATTAGCGTAGGAATATCTTTTCACCTACCGGTAGTTGTTCGTCGGGTGAAGAAATAAAATTTCTTCTTAATATAGTTTTGAGTTTAACCGCTTCTTTTTGCGCTATTTCTCTAGGAGTCATGGCTTTATCTAACACGATGTAATTATGAACATGCGACCAAAGTCGTTTTGGCTCTAAATAAACGATGTCTCCTGCTTGTAACACATCTTTTTCAGAATCGAAATCATTGTATTGGTGCAGTTGCCAAAGTGTTAAACCGTAATTTTTTGCAATACGATAGAAGGTGTCTCCTTTTTTCGCAGTGATAAATTTGACCTTATTAGCGTGTTCTAAATAATTCAAAGCGGAACTGATCGGAGCACTCATCGTTTGATCCATTTCGTACAGTTTCAAATCTTCAATCAATTGAATCAACTGTTGATCGTAATTGCTTGCTGTGGCATACCCTGCGCTCTTTAAACCTTTCGCCCATCCTTTGTAATCATTTGACGATAAGGAAAATAGATTACTATATCGGGTTCGAGTTGCCAAAATTTCGCTGTGATCTTTATACGATTCTTCAACGGATTTGTAAACGCGAAAACAATCATTTTCTTTGTCGTCGGACTTATAGTAGCTCTCCCCTTTCCAATCGTTGCTACATTTAATTCCAAAATGATTGTTTGCTTTTTGAGCCAAAACCGAGTTGCCAGACGCAGATTCCAAAATGGCTTGAGCAATGGTTATCGAAGCTGGAATATGGTATTCCAACTGATGCTGTATTGCGGTTTCCCTGTATTTACTGATGTACTCCGTCCGCGTGAGTTCGGGAGTTGCCAGTGCCACCGAGCTACCTGCCAATACAATAAGGAGCAGGTTTCCTTTCATTTTTCTGTTGTTCGTTTGTTTGTTGTGTCTTCTTCAACGGAACGGATTTACAAAAGGTTTCAATTTAAAGTAAAACAAATTCCACTGATGGAGACATTTTTGGAGAAAATCGGAAATTATGACATTTAAAGCTTTGTTAAACCTGTCAAAATGACTGTATTTTGCAATAAAATTGGCTTTGGTTGAAGTTTTGAAAGTTGGTTTTCGTCTCAAAATTAATACACATGGACATCAGTAAATTCACCATTAAATCACAAGAAGCCATTCAACAAGCGCAAAACGTAGCGCAATCCAATGGTCAACAAACTATCGAGCCAGGACACTTACTTAAAGGTATTTTTCTCACAGACCTAGAGGTTATTCCTTTCTTATTGAACAAATTAAATGTTAACCGAAAAATGATGGAGTTGGCTTTAGACAGCATCATTTCAGGATATCCTAAAGTGAGTGGCGGTCAAATCTACCTTAGCAACAATGGGAACAAAGTACTTCAATCCGCCTTCGAATTGATGAAGGATTTTAAGGACGAATATGTTTCCATCGAGCTGCTTTTCATGGCGCTTTTAGATTCGCAAGACGCAATAGCAAAACTTCTAAAAGATAACGGAATCGACAAAAAGAACTTAAAAAACGTAATTATGGACCTCAGAAATGGACAAAAAGTAACTTCGGCGGGACAAGAAAACACCTATCAATCACTCGCTAAGTATGCCAAAAACCTAAATGAATTGGCAACTTCTGGCAAACTCGACCCTGTAATTGGACGTGACGACGAAATCCGACGCGTACTTCAAATTCTATCACGAAGAACAAAAAACAACCCGATTCTGATTGGTGAACCTGGAGTTGGGAAAACAGCAATTGCAGAAGGATTAGCACACCGCATTATCACCGGAGATGTGCCCGAAAACTTGAAATCAAAAATCGTTTATTCTTTGGATATGGGAGCCTTGATTGCGGGAGCAAAGTACAAAGGTGAATTTGAAGAGCGCTTAAAAGCTGTCATTAAGGAGGTTATTGAAGCCGATGGAGAAATCATCCTTTTTATCGATGAAATTCACACACTAGTTGGCGCAGGAGGTGGCGGCGAAGGGGCAATGGATGCAGCAAATATATTAAAACCCGCTTTGGCACGTGGCGAATTGAGAGCAGTTGGCGCAACAACCTTAAACGAATACCAAAAATATTTCGAAAAAGATAAAGCGCTGGTACGTCGTTTCCAAACTGTTTTGGTGGATGAGCCAACAACTGAAGATGCGATTTCAATTTTACGTGGAATCAAAGACAAATATGAAAATCACCACAAAGTTTTGATTAAAGATGCTGCGATTATTGCTGCGGTTGAACTATCGCAACGCTACATCACCGACCGTCACCTTCCTGACAAAGCCATCGACTTAATTGATGAAGCAGCTTCTAAGTTACGCATGGAAATCAATTCAAAACCAGAAGAATTGGATGAGATCGAACGCAAAATCATGCAGTTTGAAATTGAACGTGAAGCGTTAAAGCGAGAAAACGACGTCAAGAAAATGGAGTCCGTGGAACGTGAATTAGCCAATCTCAACGAACAACGAAATGCCTTTACTTCGAAATGGCAAGCAGAACGCGATGTGGTTGATGCCATTCAAAAAACGAAGGAAGAATTGGAATTACTCAAATTCGAGGCGGATCAAGCGGAACGCAATGGGGACTATGGAAAAGTAGCCGAAATTCGCTACGGACGCACGAAAGAATCAGAAGAAAAACTGGAAAAATTCAAAGCCAAATTAGCTGAAATTCAGGTCAATTCAAAAATGATTAAAGAGGAAGTAGATGCGGAAGAAATTGCAGAAGTTGTTTCCAAATGGACAGGAATTCCAGTGAATAAAATGGTTGAAAGTGAAGTTTCCAAATTGTTGCGATTGGAAGACGAATTGAAGAAACGGGTCGTTGGACAAGAAGAAGCAATTGAAGCATTGTCCGACGCTGTTCGACGCAGTCGTGCGGGATTACAAGATGCACGTCGTCCGATTGGATCGTTTATTTTCTTGGGAACCACAGGAGTTGGAAAAACAGAATTAGCGAAAGCATTAGCCGATTTTCTTTTCAACGACGAAAATGCCATGACGCGGATTGACATGAGCGAATACCAAGAAAAACACTCAGTTTCTCGTTTAGTTGGAGCTCCTCCGGGATACGTGGGCTATGATGAAGGTGGGCAATTAACTGAGGCCGTTCGACGTAAACCCTACTCCATTGTGCTCTTAGACGAAATTGAAAAAGCACATCCCGATGTATTCAACGTGCTTTTACAAGTACTCGACGACGGACGCTTAACGGATAATAAAGGAAGAATGGTGAATTTTAAAAATACTATCATCATTATGACTTCAAATTTAGGTTCAAGTATTATTCATGAACGCTTTGATAATGTGCGACCTGCAGAAATTGAACGAGCGGCAGAAAAGGCAAAATTTGAAGTGATGGAATTGTTGCGCCAAACCATTCGACCAGAGTTTTTGAACCGTGTGGACGAAATCATCATGTTTCAACCTCTTACGAAGCAGAATGTATGTGAAATCGTGGAGATTCAGTTAACAAACTTAAAGTATAAGTTGAAAGAAAAAGAATTGGATTTATTCGTTACATCAGAGGCATTCGATTACATCACAGAGGCTGGGTTTGATCCATTCTTTGGAGCACGACCAGTGAAACGGGTAATCCAAAAACAAGTACTAAATGAATTGTCGAAGGCTTTATTAAGTGGTACAGTTGCCACAAATTCTCGCATCGTGATGGATGTTTTTGATGGAAAAATCGTCTTTCGCAAACCCGTTTTAGCCGAAGAAGAAGTGTAACATAGTCATTGAATTAAAACATGGGAGTAAGAATCTAATTCTTGCTCCTTTTCATTTTCAATTATTTCAAATTATCTTCTAAACCCGCTTTCCTAGTTCAATCAGTTCCAAATTCTCAATATTTCCAGCATTTAATTGGAAACGTAAAATGGTTTTCACCGAATGAAATCCTTTGAAACCACATGCCCCGGGATTCATCCACAGCATGTTATATCGTTTATCCATTTGAACCAAGGTGATGTGTGAGTGACCACAGATGAACAACTTAGGTGCTCCATTTTTCTCTATATAATTGTGAGCCGGAAGCGCATATTTTCCTGGACGACCTGCAATATGTGTGATCACCACATCCACTTCTTCTAGTGTAAATCGAAGAAATTCAGCAGTTTCACGTCGTATTTTAGCATCGTCGATATTTCCAAATACAGCTCGCGTTGGTTTGAAAGCACGTAAATTGTCTAAAACCTCAATGGTGCCAATATCACCAGCATGCCAAATTTCGTCACAGTCTTTGAAGTATTCATAGATTTTCGGGTCTAAAAATCCATGTGTATCCGAGAGAAGTCCGATCTTTAATGCCATTAAAAATACAAATCAATAACAGCACAAAACTCATGTTTTTTGTGATCAGCAAAACTGATTCCTGCTTTCAACAACTTAGGATTCAAGCAATTTTTACGATGCCCTAAACTAGGAACATCATGATCAATTAATAATTGTAATGCGATGTCGCGCCCTGTATCCATTCCATAAGAACAGCATTCAGCGAAATTTCCACCCGAACAATTTTTTCGTTTGTGACCAACATAACCCGAAAGTCCTTGTTCGGTCGCAAAACATTCTGCCTTTTCTTGCATTTCTTCATCAAACTGTATGGGTTGCATGGGTTCTAACTCCGCTAATTCATCTTTTAAGGTTTCTATGTACTCCGATTCTACATAAATCGTTGGAAACTTGCGTGTTCCTTCATAATTTGCCAATTCGATTTTTGCAAACTTTTGGGGATACATTCGCGCCAAATTAATGTAAAGCATCGCTTCTTTTTCCACGGTTGAAAGTTCTTTTACATGCGCAAAAGTGTTTGCTTTTTGCTTCTCTTCTGCAGTCCAAGTTTGGGCAAAACTTCCTAGAAAAGCGTTGAACATCAAAAAAAGCGTCAAGAATTTGGTTTTCATGTTGGTCTATTTAGGGAATACTTTCAGAATTAAACAATCGTATTTTGTTACAGTTCGTTTTTCATTTATTTCGAATTTCAAAGTGTCACAACGTGATTTCTAAAATTAATTCAACACTTTTCCTAAACGATTCATTTAAGCGAACTTTGTTTCTTTGACAGTTAAAAATTGGAAACCACATAGAAAAAATAGTTTGCATAGGAACATTTTCAATGAATTAAAGAACCAGACGCCTAGGCGTTGACACATAGCCGATGTTGCGTTTAAAAAAATGTTTTCTCATTAATATATCGTATTTCGTTACAGTTCGTTCTCGATTACTTTCAATTTTGCGAATTGTAAAATCAAGGTTTTCGCGCCGATTCCCGCAAAGAAAATGGTTGCTTTTTTGTTCACTCCTTCTCCTTCTACAGCGGTAATCCGTCCTTTTCCGAAGCGTTCGTGTTCTACTAAATAACCGACTTTAACCGTTGTCGCGTCACTAGGGACCGTATTTCCAGTTTTTTCTAAATCACTCATGGAACGCAATTTAGGCGCATTACCTGACAATGGACGGTTTAGCCCTCCAGTTACTCGAGGCGCTACATTCAAGGAACGACCTCCACCCGGACGTTGAATCGACTCTTCATTTAAAAAAGGAGCTGGAATTTCATCTAAAAATCGACTTGGTTCGCTTCTCACAATTTTTCCCATAGTAAAACGAGAAGTGGCATAAGTCAATGTACACGATTTCATTGCGCGCGTAATAGCCACGTAAAACAAGCGCCGTTCTTCTTCCAAATCATCTCTGTCCATGATTGACATTTGCGATGGAAATAGATTTTCTTCTAACCCAACAATAAAAACATGTTGAAATTCCAATCCCTTACTTGCATGAATAGTCATCATTGAAACGTGGTTAGGATTTTCTTCTTTGTTGGTGTCGGCATCCGTTACTAAAGCAATTTCAGACATGAAATCGGTCAACATTTTCGGTTCGTCTTCCTCCTTGTTTTTCACAAAGTCACGAATTCCGTTCAATAATTCATCGATATTTTGGAAGCGTTCAACCTCCTCAGGACCTTTGTCTTTATCTCCTTTAAGTTCACCGTATATTCCTGAAGATTTGATAATTACATCCGCTAAAGTGAAGGCATTTTTTTTATCGATTTCAGCGGTAAAACTCTTTATTAAGGTTGCAAATTCATCAATTTTCTGACGAGTACCAGCATTACATTGAAACGGATATTGATTCGCGTTGGTAATGACATCCCACATGCTTACATTGTATTGGCTCGCTGCAATAATGATATTTTGAACAGTCGTTGGACCAATTGAACGTTTAGGATAGTTGATAACCCGTTTCAAGGCTTCCTCGTCGTGTGGATTGATGGCCATTCGGAAATAAGCTAATACGTCTTTGATTTCCTTCCGCTGGTAAAACGAAAGTGCACCATAAATTTTGTATGGAATGTTGCGACGACGTAAATTCTCCTCAAAGGCACGTGATTGTTTATTCGTGCGGTATAAGACGGCAATATCGTTATATGAACTTGCTTCTCCGCTGTGAATCAGATCAAAAATACGATTGGTGACGGTTTGCCCTTCTTCACTATCGTTTAAGTTTCGTACCACCGCGATTTTGTTTCCTTGGCTGTTGTCTGTCCAAACTTTCTTAAAAATCTGCTCCTTATTTTTTTGAATCACATAGTTAGCTGCTTCAACAATTGTTTTCGTGCTTCGGTAGTTTTGCTCCAACTTAAACAGCTTGAAATCAGGATAATCCTTTCGGAAATTGAGTATATTTTCAATGTTCGCCCCGCGGAAAGAATAGATACTTTGTGCATCATCGCCGACAACGCAGATATTTTGCCAAGCAGCAGCTAATAGCTTCACGAGAGAATATTGAGCATAATTGGTATCTTGATACTCATCCACTAAAATAAAGCGGAATTTTTGTTGATAATAGTGCAAAACATCAGGGAATTTTTGGAGAAGTACATTAGTGAAATATAACAAATCGTCAAAATCCATTGCACCTGCTTTTTGACAACGGTTAACATAAGTCGTGTACAATCTTCCCATTTCTGGACGTCGTGCATCCCGATCTTCCATTTGAATTTCTTTGTCTTGACAATACATTTCAGGGGAAACGAGGTTGTTTTTCGCATTTGAAATTCTACCAAGAACGTTACTCGCTTTATAAACTTTATCGTCCAAATTGAGTTCCTTTATTATGGCTTTCATGAGTGACTTTGAATCACTTGTGTCATAAATCGTGAAATTCGTAGGATATCCAATTCTATCGGCATTGATGCGTAAAATTCGGGAGAAAACCGAGTGAAAAGTTCCCATTGAAATGTTCCGCGCCTCCGTTCCACCAATGATTTTAGAGATACGTTCGGTCATTTCCCGTGCCGCTTTGTTGGTAAAAGTCAATGCCAAAATATGAAAAGGATCCACACCTTGATCAATCATGTGTGCAATGCGATAAGTCAAAACACGCGTCTTTCCAGAACCAGCTCCTGCAATGACCATGGTTGGACCGAAAATATTTTCTACAGCCGCACGTTGACTGTCGTTCAATTCATCTAAATAGGACATGTAATTTGTAAAAGTTCAAAAATAAACAAAGGATAAGGACGAAAAACGTAATTCAAAATGGAATTATCGACATTACATTTTTTAACATTCTAGTTTTGAAAGTGAGTAGTATCGAAAACAGTTTTAGCAACAAGGAATTCTTAAATTTTCTTGCGAAAAATGTTCCTTATTTTCCCTTTTGCGTTGTTGAAGAGTTCCTTAAAATCAAATTTCAATCTAAATTTACGACTATGAATCCGTGTAAACTTTCCTCCTTCTACCCCATTTTCATCGTACTTTTATCAGTGGTATCTTGTGTTGACAAACCAAACAATCCAGAAAAAGAAACTACTGTAAATCAACGCAATGAACGAATTACTGAAAATCAAAATTTAAAACCAGATACTGTCAAACCAATGCCAATTCAAACTCCAAAAGTTGTGGCATCTCCATCGAATAAACTCCCAAAAATTGTCAAAGTTATACCTCCTAAAGATACGAATGTGCTACAGCCTGTGGAGATAAAAAGTAGCAATTCAACGCCCGAATCGTGGTCAAGGTATTACGACAATTCCACTGAATATCAGGGGTTCTATAAGCAATCGTTGCAGTCCTTTTTCATAGGTTGGAAGCACGAAATCGAAAAACATCCCTCTCGAAAAATAAGCGAGGATGAGTTTTTTCAAATTTACCGTTCGAAAATGGAAACACTATTTTATCCAACGCCTTCTTTTATTGAATATGCAGTTATGAAGTTAAAATCATCTTCTGAATTTCAAGATTTTAAACGTAAGAATTCCTCACTTTTCAATGTAAACTGACATGAATCCGATAATGCAATCGCTAATTGGCCATAGAGTATCATTTCAACAAATTGAAATGTGGCTGATTTTATACAAAGATTGGGCAGAAGATTTTAGTTCTTTTAAATCAAGTATCACACTTAAGAGTTCTACTGATCCTGAATGGTATTTGGGTGAAGATGACGAAATTGAAGCACATTATAAAAAATTTAAAGTGATTTTTAATACTTTTAATAATCTACTTGAAGGGAAGAAATTCGAAGCAAACGCGGAAAAATTCATGAACGAATACCACGAAAATAGTGTGACAAGAAATGACAAAAAAGATTGGATGTTGCGCAGTGAAAATTTTTATGTTGAGTTATTGTGCGAATTGATTTTATGTCTAGACAACGAAAATATTTCTTTCGAATCACCACTTGTTTTTGATGAAACACCTTTTGATACCTACCCTGTCACCATTGATCAAGAGCCGATTAAAAATTGCCTAGAATTCTATAAAGTCTGGAATCAATTATTCTACGAGGAAAAGATTCTCATCGAACGCTTACAAGAATATGAAAGGCAGAATAATGTTGCGGAGAAAACCGACTACATTTCAATTGGGGGTAATTGGGAACTTTTTTGTGCGAATTAAACCTTCCGCTTGAAAATCAAACCCACCAAGCGATATTGATTCATGTCGTAATACACCAATTGCGCATTAGACTTCGTTAAAATCAATATCCGAATCGAACTTGCTGGTTGCCAATCATTTAATAGCATAGTTTTACTATCCGAAAAAGTGAAATTTTTAGCGTCCCATGTCACAGTGTCCCGAACGGTTGTTCCTTGAATAGAATTGAAAGCATAGCTCACTTGACCGTTCAACTGTAAATTTTCAGTAATGGAAATTGTACCTGCAACATCCTCAGAAACGTAGGAAAAGCCTTCTCCATCTTCGATTTGAACTTTAATCAGCTCCCAATTTCGACACAATAAACGCTTTGTTTGTTTCTCTTTTGAACAAGAAAACAAGACCAAAATCGATAGGAAAATCAAAATAACCTTCATGCTGAAAACACCGCCGAAAATAGCATTAAAATTCCGTTTTCAATGGCATCAGAATGGATGTCGAATTTTGGGTGGTGTACGCTGTAATTCACCGCTTTATTTGGATCAGCAACCCCCAATCGTCCGAAACTTGCCGGAATTTTCTGACTGTAAAAAGCAAAATCTTCTGCTGTCATACGTAGCGCCAATTCTTCTACATTCTCCTCGGAAAAAGTTGTTTTTAAGGCTTTTCTCCAATTTTCAGTTAAGAAATTGTCGTTTTTTAAAAAGGGATAGCCTTTCGGAATAGTCAGTTGGATTTCGCCTCCAAATTCGAGACTTACCTCCTCAGCAATTGCCAGTAACGCTAAATGAATAGTCGTTCTAAAATCCTCGTTCATTGTTCGGAATGTACCCAAAATTTTCGCGTGACTTGGAATTACGTTCGTTGCACCAGTGGATTCAAAATGACCAAAACTCAATACACATGGAACTCCTTCAGGTTGCAATTCTTTGACGCGTTTATTGGCCAATTCAATGAAACGACAGCCCATTAAAATGGGATTGATACATTTTTCTGGCAAAGCGCCGTGTCCACCTTTTCCGATTATTTCCAAATGAATTTCATCGCTCGATGCCATGTATAGCCCGCTTCGCAATCCAACCTTTCCGACGTTCATCTCTGGAAAAACGTGTAAACCATATATAGCCTCTACTTTTGGATTTTCCAATACTCCTTCAGCAATCATTAGACTTGCACCACCTGGATTTTTTTCCTCACCAGGTTGAAAAATTAGTTTAATGGAATACGGTAATTCGTTGCGCAATTCCCATAAAATCTTCGCCGTTCCTAGTAGCACAGACGTATGAACATCATGTCCACAAGCGTGCATTATCCCTTGGTGCTGTGAGCGATAGGCAACGTCATTCTCTTCTTGAATAGGCAAAGCATCTAAATCAGCTCGTAAAGCAATCCATTTTTCGCAATTCGGAGCCTCAATGAAGCCAACAATTCCTGTGTTCACAATGCCTTTTTGAAATGGAATTCCAATTTTAGAAAGCTCATTGGCTACGAATTCCATCGTTTTATATTCCTCAAACGACAATTCAGGATGTTGGTGTAAAAATTCTCGAACGGCTATAAATTCCGGTGCGACCTCCTTCGCCTTGGTTTTCAGTAATTCAATCAATTCAGTTTTCATCACTTACAAGAGATTGGTAACCAGAGGTAATTAGACGAAAAGAAGTATAAGCCATGAATATTCCAAAAATTAGTTTTACCCATGCTGGCGACATTTTTAAGGATAATTTTGAACCGACATAAGCACCAATCAGAAAAGTTGATGCAATCACCAAACCGAATTTCCAATTTACATTTCCTTTTTGCCAATAATTCATCACCGCAAAAATTACGACCGGCATAGAAAGCACAAATAGACTCGTTCCTTGTGCCTCATGTTGTGAAATACCGAGAAAAAAGACCAATGCCGGAACGATTATGACACCACCACCTACACCGACAAAACCGCTTAACATTCCAGCGAAAACGCCAATAATTGCAAGGATTAAAAGAGTATTTGTTTCCATAACGAGGTTCAAAGTTAGGTATTTTGATTGGGGATTAAGGGTTACTAATTGCGAACCGAAGGCACTGACCGAAAAGAAGTGTCATAGATATTGACTGAAACGAAGTAGAACGTCATATAGAACGTCGTGTGTTACGGATTAAAGACGTATGACACGAACTACTTTGTTATTTCTTCCTGCGTTCAATTCAATAGAATAGGTTCCTGATTTTAAATTTTCTGCCTCAAGATTGAAATAATTCATTCCGGGAACGATTTCTGTTTCTATTGTTTTCATCCGTTTTCCTTGATTGTCAAGAATATTGATTTTCATTTTAGACGCTTTAGAGGCATTGAATTGAAGTGTAATCTCTTTATCAAATGGATTAGGATAAGCACTTACCCAAACAAGGTTGTTGCTTAGTGTTGACAACGAAGCGTTTGGATCTACAAAATTCACAGATTGACAAAGACCTTCCGTTCGAGAGCTAATATCTCCAGCATTTCTTAAAAACCGTTCACCCGAATTCACCATGTATTTCGCCCCAAGAGAAACTTCCGAAGAAGGTGAAGTGATTGAATTTACAAACCACCACTCTGCTTGGGTTCGTGTTGCATTTAAATCCAAAATTAAATACCCTTTTTTAGAAAGCTCCGACCATTTATTGTGTGGATTAGACGAACTAATTATCGAAGTTGGCACACCTAAAGGAGAACTTGCTGATGTGACACTCGTAACCACGAACTCAACTCCGACGGAACCTGCGCCAGTGGATGCATTGTAACCTGAACCAGGCAAATCGTTCGCCCATGAAGTATGAATGTCTCCCGTAAGCACCACCATATTTTGAATATTATTCGATAAAACATCGTTGTACAATCGTGTTCGTTGCGCAGGATAACCATCCCATTGGTCTAAGTTGACAGGTACACCAAAAGCCTTTAATGGCGCCATCATTATTTGTTGACCAAGAACATTCCATTGTGCTTGCGATTGCTGTAATTCACCTACTAACCAAGAATATTGTTGTTCACTAATTAAGGTACGATCGGCATCATTTAACGCTGAACTTGTTGCGCCCACTTGCTCCATTCTTCCTTCCAAGCGTGTATCGAGCATGTACAAATTCATTAGGTTTCCATAACGAATCGCTCGGTAAATTTGACCATTCTCAACAGCATTCTCACGGATTGGCATCCATTCCATAAAAGCTTGTTTTCCACTTGCTTTGCGGATCGACCATTCTCCTTCGCTTGATGTGGTGTGATTATCTGCCCCGTCCATCCATGAATTATTGGCAGTTTCATGGTCGTCCCAAACGGCAATAAACGGATGTGCTTGGTGAACATTTCTCAAATCCTTATCCAAACGATAATGCGAATAACGGGTACGGTAATCCGCAAGAGAAATCGTTTCGTTGGAAGGTTCTGAAGTACGCCCATCTGGTCCCGCTGAAGCCTCATATTCATAAATGTAATCTCCAAGGTGAATTACGGCATCGATGTCATTGTGTTCGGCAATAGAAGCATATACGTTAAAATAACCTCTTTGATAATCAGAACAAGAAACTACTGCAAAACGCAAATTGTCCACAGATGAGGCAGGAGCGGTTTTCGTTCTACCTACAATGGAATAGAGAGAATTGTAGGAGAAATCGTAGTAATAACAAGTAAACGGCTGTAATCCAGAAACATCTACTTTGGCTGTAAAATCACGTTCCATTGAAGTGCTCACCTGACCTGACGCTACGATATTTTGCATATCAACGTCAGTTGCCATGCGCCAATTTAAGGTAACCGATTCGTTCGGTTGAATGACTTCATCCGGTGTAAAACGAGTCCAAATAATTACGCGGTCTGAAAGCGGGTCACCTGAAGCAACACCGTGGTAAAAAGGCGCCATAGAAGGAACTAAACCACTTCGGAGATGAAAATCATCAAATTGCTTTTGACCGAAAATTGAAAACGATAAAAAAAAGGCGAAAATTGAGTAGAAAAGGCGCATTTCTTACGAGAATTGATTAAAACTTCTCGAAAGTAGTGAAAAAATGTTAAAACGGGAATTAACTCACTGTGAATTAATCGTGAAAAAATAAAGGATTGTTAACCTATAAATCTTTCAAGATTTGGGTTCTTCACCAATTCATCACCTCCTATTACAAGTAGGCGCTTACATTTGGCTTGTTCTACCCATAATTCAAGATTGGAGCGACCAACCATTAATGTACCGTTAATATCAATTTTATGTACCGGACGCTGTTGCTTATCAAAAATGGTTTTCAATTCTGAAATTTCGCGATTTAACGTTTGATTTTCGTTAAAAATTAACAAACTGTCAAAAGTTTCATAAGCATCCGCGAGTTTATCTTGCACTGAAACAAGATCGTTGCATCTTGACACCGACCATTCATAAACACGCTCCGAAAACTTACTCCCGGCTTTTAAATAGATTTTATCAACCTTCATCTCCAATTCTCCTTGTCGTGCAAATATAACTTTTAAAGTTTTGTTAACTCCAATTAATATCCAAGAATTTTTAAATAATCCGCTGCGGTTTGCTCTTCGCTAAAAACTTCTGTTTGAATTTTCCCATCTTCATCCCTGAAAATCAGAATATGGCGTGGTTCAGGAATCAAGCAATGTTTTAGTCCTCCATAGCCACCAATCGTTTCTTGATAGGCGCCCGTGTTGAAAAATCCGATGTACAAAGGTTTATTGGTGTCGAATTTTGGCAAATAAATCGCGTTGGAATGTTGTTCTGAGTTATAATAATCATCACTATCACATGTCAAACCACCCAATAAAACACGCTCATAATCGTCGTTCCAACGGTTAATTGGCAACATAATAAAACGTTGATTAATTGCCCAAGTATCTGGAAGATTGGTCATGAAACTTGAATCAATCATGTTCCATTTTTCGCGGTCATTTTGCTGTTTCTGGTGTAACACACTAAAAATTGCACCACCACTTTCTCCGACCGTAAACGATCCAAATTCCGTAAAAATGTTAGGTTCAGGAATATCATTGTCCGTACAAACCCGTTTTACTTGCATCAAGATTTCTCGAACCATGTAGGCGTAATCGAAGTCAAACGCCAAAGATTTTTTAATTGGGAAACCGCCTCCGATGTTCAACGAATCCAACTCAGGGCAAATTTTCTTTAAATCGGAATAAATGCGCAAACATTTTGTTAATTCGTTCCAATAATATGCCGTGTCGTTAATTCCTGTGTTGATGAAGAAGTGCAACATTTTCACCTTCACACGCGGATTATCCTTTAAAAAACCTTTGTAAAACGGAACGATGCCACGATAACGAATTCCCAAACGTGAGGTGTAAAATTCAAATTTAGGTTCTTCTTCGGAGGCAATACGGATACCGATAGTAATGTCTTTTTCAGTTTTAGATAATAAATGATTTAATTCATCCGTGTTATCTACAACAGGTACTACTTTTAAAAAATCTTCGTTTATTAAATCAACGATATTATTCAAATACTTTTCAGGTTTAAATCCATTGCAAATCACGAATTTCCCTTGCTCTAGTTTGCCCGTTTCCACCAATTTTCGAACAATGTCTATGTCATAAGCCGAAGAGGTTTCAATGTGCACGTCGTTTTTTAGTACCTCATCCAAAACGAAAGAAAAGTGGTTACTTTTTGTGCAATACGAATAGTAATATTTACCGGAATAACCCAAGTTATTTATTGCCTCACGAAACCAACTTTTGGCACGTTGAATGTTATTTGAAATTTGAGGTAAATAATTGAACTTAAGAGGTGTTCCGTATTCGTTAATTAAGCGCATTAAATCAATTCCATGAAAAAACAAACGATCCTCGCGTAGGTTAAATTCGTTTTGTGGAAAGTCAAACGTTTGGTCAATTAAGTCAATGTATTTAGTTCTCATTTTGGTTTTACAACTTGTTTTGGTTAATGGCTTCTATTAATTTTTCCAAAGGACGAGCTACAACAGCTCCCTTACTTCCTAGTACGATTGGACGTTCAATTAGTTTCGGAAATTTGAGCATTAAATCGATTATTTCATCTTCTGCTAACCTCTTTCCTTTAATATGCTGTTTGTATTCCTCTTCGTTAGAACCCAATAATTCATTTGCTGGAATGGAAAGTTGTTTCAAAACAGCCTGAATATCCGATTTGGTCAAAGTCGAAGTTAAATAATCGAAAACTTCTGGTTTAAAGTTATTTTCGTTCAACCACTCTAAAGCACACCTACTTTTAGAACATCTGTTGTTATGCCAAATTTTCATGCTAACATTTCGTTTTAAAAAATCTATTTTTCTTCAAATCGGGGCGCAAAAGTACGTCAATTGCACAAAAAAAGAGAATGAATTTTTAAAAGAAAAGCGTATTTAATTTGTGGTAAAACTCAACGTGTGTCCTGTAAAATGTGTGATTTCAAAAAAGTCGATGCAGACGACTGTAACTCACAACTCGTAATTTACAGTATGAAATTGCTTAACTGACTTATTTACAAACGAATCACGAACTACACGATCAAGCTTTTTCTTCCAATCTCCCATCGGAATGTCTTGCGAAACGTCCTCTATCTGCCGGATGAACGTGGTCATACGTGGGCCACGGCCAACCTCCAAACTGCGTTTTTTGATAATCGTTGAACGCTTGATAAATTTCTTCTCGTGTGTTCATTACGAAAGGTCCATGCTGAACGACAGGCTCACTAATTGGACGACCTTGAAGCACCAAGATTTTCACAACGTCATTTCCTGAGTTTACTAAAGAAATTTGCTCTTCAGAACGCACATCTGCTGCGTGATACGGTTTGATTTCAGTTCCTTCGATTTGCAATTTAGAACCTTCGTAGAAATAAAGAGAACGATTAATTCCTACTACGCTTGCAGGTAAGGTGTAGGTTCCACCTGATTCAATTTTGATATTAAAGACACCGACATGGTTATCCGAAACTGCCGCCCAAGAGTCAGGTGGAGCAGCTTTTGAGCTTGCTTCATTCAATTTACCAACGAGTACTTCCACGAAAGCAATTTCTTTTCCGTTGGTATCTTTTACAGAAAATTTGGGCACCTCCTCCGACCACAACATCTTGAAATGCGGTTCGACCATCTTACTCTTCTTTGGTAGGTTTAACCAGATTTGAAAGAGTTCCAAGGGATTATCAGTGTCTTTATTTAAAAGTGGAAACATTTCTGCATGTTGAACTCCTTTTCCTGCTGTCATCCATTGCACATCACCATTACCATAACGACCTGCTGCACCTGTTGAATCCACGTGATCCACCAAACCTTTGCGAACTACGGTAATCGTTTCAAAACCTCGGTGAGGATGTCCAGGGAATCCAGGTACTTTCGTCCCGTGGTACATTCTAAATCCATCTTTTACGATAAAATCTTGTCCCATGTGACGACCTGAAAAATGGCTTGGATCAGGACCTAGTTCATTATTTCCTTTTGGAAAAAAATCCTCGTGATGAACACAAAATAAAAATGGATCGAGTGTTTCCCATTGAAAACCAAGAGGACGAACGCGTTGTATTACAGGTGATTTCATAGCATTTTTTGAATTTTGTTGTTTAGTTCCCAATCCACTGAAAGGGTACAAGAATACAGAAGCTGACCCAAAAAGTAACTTCGTGATAAAGCCTCTACGTTGTTTGTTTTCTTCCATATTTTAAATTTTTAGAACATGAATTTTTAATACCTCTTGTTGGGTAATAAATGATTTATCATCCAAAATGTTCACGATTTGGAGTTCAAATTTACACGGAGAAAACAAAAGGAATTCTTGATGAAGGTTAAGAATTATTCTTCCTCCTCATTCGATGTGGTTTCTGAAACGGCTATTTCTTCGGGGGTGAAACGACGAATGCGAATGTTAAAATAAGCGTAAATAACTGTTGTTATGGGACTTAATAAATTGAAAAAGCAATACATCCAATAGTCACCAGTGTACACTTGCAGTACAGTTGATTGAGCAGCACCACACGTGTTCCATGGGAAAAGAACTGACGTCACCGTTCCTGAATCTTCTAATGTTCTACTTAAATTTTCAGGTTTCAAGCCTCTATCTCTAAAAGTTTTGGCAAACATTCTACCAGGAACCACAATAGCCAAATATTGATCGCTTGCTGTGGCATTGAAAAACACACATGTTCCTGCTGCTGTGGCAATTAAACCACCAGCGGACTTCACATTTTTAATTATTGTTTTGGTGATTTTTTGCAATAAACCACTCACTTCCATTGCTCCTCCGAAACACATGGCACATACAATTAACCAAATCGTATTCATCATTCCTGCCATACCTCTTGTCACTAGTAATTTATTTATACTCTCATTATCGGTAACAATTGCTACTTCGGAAGACATCGAATTAATAATGGCTGCGTAGGCTTGTTTCCAATAAGTATTTGCATTTCCTCCAACTTCCTTTACCAATTCAGGCTGAGCAAAGACAGCGACAATTCCGCCCAACAAAGTACCAATTAACAAAGCTGGAAGTGCATCAACTTTTTTAATTATCATCACCATTACCGCTACAGGAATTAACAACAGCCAAGCGGAAATAGTAAACTTACTCTGCATGGCGGTCAATAAATCATTTATACTTCCTGGGTCATTTTTCGCTTCCGTGAAAAAACCAAGAATTAAAAAAATGATGAGCGTAACGACCAATGTTGGAGTGGTAGTGTAGGTCATGTAACGTATATGTGTAAATAAATCCGTTCCAGCCATTGCTGGCGCGAGATTCGTTGTATCCGAGAGCGGTGACATTTTATCGCCAAAATATGCGCCCGAAATAATTGCACCTGCCACCATCCCTTCGTGAATCCCCATAACTTTTCCAATTCCTAAAAGTGCCACACCAACTGTCGCAACTGTACTCCATGAACTACCTGTTGCCAATGCCAC
This sequence comes from Bacteroidota bacterium, assembly GCA_039795265.1. Classification (GTDB taxonomy): domain Bacteria; phylum Bacteroidota; class Bacteroidia; order Flavobacteriales_D; family Crocinitomicaceae; genus UBA952. Next base: position 159,934 of record JBDKEM010000057.1, read on the forward strand.
AATGGAACTAATGATACATGCTGCCACTAAAAATATTTCAGGATTCATGACTTTTAAGCCGTAGTAAATCATTGTTGGTACAACCCCCGAAAGCATCCACGTTCCACTTAAGGAACCAATGATTAACAGAATCAAAATTGCCGACATTGCAGATTGGATACTTTTAACCATTCCTTTTTGGATTTGATGCCAGGAATATCCCAAACTCATTCCAATCGCAGAAGCAACTACAGCTGCAAGTAATAATGCGATTTGATTCGGCCCATAAGTAGCGTTATCCTTGTAAAACAGAACGTTAACAGCTAACAACACTACCAAAACAACAATAGGAAGAAGAGCTATAAGAAAATGTGGAGCGCGCGTGTTTTTCAGCATGAATTTAATTTGGGTTTGTTCAAAGGTAGAAGAAAATGTGAAAAGAACTTTTTTCTAATGTGCTCAACTTTATAAAGAAACAAAAATGGCCGAAAAAATCATATATTGTAGGATATGAAGTCATAACATAATGTAACCCTATGTCAAAATTAAATTCATTCTAAATAAGGTTCTCTAATTATAGCAAATGAGTACTTTTGCCGCCGAATGAGAATTGTACTTTACTTTTTATCACTACTACTTGTTGTTTCTGTAGCTGAGGCTCGAGCTTCTTCTACCATCGAGACAACATTGGTTTGTTATCTAGATCAATTTTCTGAACCAAATGTTTTATCCTCAATTGGTCTAAATCACTCTTTCTATGTAAAGAACCAATTGAACGCACAGGGTACCTTTCTAAAAAAAATAAGTTTTTTTGACTACCTATCCAATTTTCAAAAAAATCAAGATTTTCTCACCAACAAAAAAATTCACTTCCGTCACTTTACGGATTTAGCATATAGAATTTCGAAAAATCATTTGATTTGGTTTTGCGTTTTTCGGATTTAGGGTAATGGATATAATTTTTTGGATTTCTTTCTTTTGAAAGATAAATCCCTCTTGTGGCAATCCAGTTTCATGGTATTGCTGCTAATCATTTTCTAATTTACTGATTAACAAAAGATTTAACCAATCTTATGAAAACAATATTATGTATCCTATTAGTTGGAGCAATGACAACTTTACAAGCACAAAGTGTGCAGAAAAACAAAAAAGAAATAAAAAAACTGAAAATAGAACTCCCTAAGGGTGAACTAAGCTTTAGTTTGTATTCTGATTTTGGATATGTTATCGGACCTCAGAAAACAAATACCTATTACGATTTTATTACAAAAGATACTGTTACGGATTTTGGTAGAAGAGATTTTACCAGTTATCCTTTGTATGCGAATTCCTTTGCCATGTCTTATGGTTTCATTCAAGCACAGTATGAAATTGAAAATAAATTAAAAGTAAAACTCGCTTTTCATGCCGGTCATATCGTGGAAGCCCTGTACACAGAAGAAATGAACTCCTTAAAATTCATTCGTGAATCGTCAGTTAGTTATAATTTTTCCAAGAAGTTTAGTGCGGAAATGGGAATTTTCCCATCCTACTATGGTGCTGAAATTGTCTTGAATAAGGAAAATTTTCATGCCACAAGAGCCTACATCGCCGATTTCACCCCTGATTATGAAGCGGGAATTAGGGCACATTTTGAAGTCAATAAGAACTTAAAACTGCGTGCGATGTTATTGAATGGTTGGCAAGAAATTAAAGATTTGAACGGAAAGAAAGCCTTTGGACTCGGACTTAGTTATGCAAAAGAGAAAAAAATGAATTTGGACTGGCATATATACATGGGTAATGAAACTCCATTAGGTTCCAGCATGCACAAATATCGCTTTTACAGCAACCTATATAGTAAAATATTCCTAGGTGAAAAGTGGATTGTTTTTCCAGTTCTCGACTTCGTAGTTCAAGAAAGAGAAAATCAAACTAAAGGGCTTGATTACGTTGTCGCACCTGCATTTTCTGCTCGTTATCAGTTGAATAAAAACTTCGCGGTAGCCACGCGTTATGAATATTTATACAATAAGTTCGATATCGTGCCTGAGTTGAAAACCAATACTCCCAATGGTTGGCAAAGCAATAGTTTCACTTTAACTTTTGAATATACTCCAATTAAAGAATTGACATTCAGGGCAGAAGGAAGATACGGTTGGAACAAAGACAAAGTTTTTAGAAATTCAACCAACGGGTTAACGCGAATTGACGAGTATGTAATTCTTGCAACCAGCTTTTATTTTTGATTTTTTAAGAAACTTCGATATGACTATCAAACTATTTTCGCACCCAAACAAAACAGAAACGGAAAAAATAAATCTCTCCAAAATGAATAAATTTATTAGTTTACCCTTGTCTTTGTTCTTTCTTTATAGTCTAAACTCCTGTGGTGGCGACAAGAATGTGGAACAGAAAGAAATTTACCCTGTAACCCAGCCAATTTATATTGACTCGAATACGCACATTGATTATGTTGCCGAAATCAATGCCATTCAAAATGTAGAAATCAGGGCAAAAGCACAAGGTTATCTTGAAAAAGTGTTAGTTGACGAAGGACAAATCGTTCAAAAAGATCAGTTGCTTTTTCAAATTAATAACAAAGAGTACGCAGTTGAACTAGCGAATAAATCGGCTGCTCTTAAGATTGCTCAAGCAGAAGCAAAAAGTGCTGAACTTGAATTAGAAAACACTAAAAAATTGGTGGATAAAAATGTAGTTTCAAAAACGGAATATGAATTTGCCAAAAACAAATTGCTTGTAGCGAAAGGAAAAGTGGAGCAAGCACAAGCCGAGGAAACGAAAGCGAAACAACTACTTTCCTACACCGATATCCGTGCTCCATTTAATGGTGTTATTAATCGACTTCCACAAAAAATAGGAAGTTTAGTTACAGACGGGACCCTACTGACAACGATTTCTCAAAATGAAGAGGTTTTTGCTTATTTCGATGTTTCAGAGAAAGAGTACCTTGATTTTATGTCGCGATTGACCAAAGAAAGTAAAAATGAACGTGAAGTAGAATTAGTTCTCGCCAACGGAAAGGTTCATAAATTCAAAGGTATTATCGAAACAATGGATGGCGAATTTGATGCCCGAACAGGAAATTTATCCTTTCGAGCACGTTTCCAAAATCCAGACAAATTGTTGAAACACGGTGCTTCTGGTAAAGTGCGCATTGAGAAAGATTTACACCATGCTTTGGTCATCCCTCAAAAAGCAACTTTTGAAATTCAAGACCGAATTTTTGTTTTTGTAGTTGACAAATCAGGAAAAGTTGCAATGCGTCAAGTGGAGATAAAATCAAGAATTCCACATTTGTTTGTCGTTGCAAGTGGATTACGTGCCAACGAACGTATAATTTATGAGGGAATTCAGTCTTTAAGTGAAGGAATGATAATCGAAGAAAAATTCATTCCGCTGCGAAAAATCATCAACGAAATTTCTAAAAACTAACAATTCAAATGGTACGTAAATTTATAGAGCGTCCAGTTTTATCGCTGGTAATCTCCATTTTCATAGTATTGTTAGGATTGTTGTCTTTGGTGACCCTACCGGTTACTCAATATCCTGACATCGCACCACCTGCGGTAACTGTAACTACCAAATATACAGGTGCAAATGCTGAAGTTTGTGCGAAAGCAGTTGTAACTCCTATTGAACGTGCAATTAACGGGGTTGCGGGAATGACTTACATGAGCTCCGTATCCAGTAATGATGGGACGAGTATAATTCAGGTGTATTTCAAAGTAGGTACAGATCCCGATTTAGCGGCTGTGAACGTTCAAAACCGTGTTGCAACTGTATTAGACGAATTGCCAGAAGAGGTAATCAAAGCAGGAGTACAGACAGAGAAAGAAGTGAATAGTATGTTGATGTATATCAACGTCAAAAGCAACGACCCAACGCTTGATGAAAAATTCATTTACAACTTTGCAGATATCAATTTAATTCCAGAGTTACGCCGAATTGAAGGGGTTGGTTTCGCACAAATAATGGGTAATCGCGAGTATGCGATGCGTGTCTGGTTGAAGCCACAACGATTGGATGCATACGAACTCTCGGCCGAAGATGTGGTCGCTGCTCTTCGAAAGCAAAACCTCGAAGCTGCTCCTGGAAAAATTGGTGAAAGTTCTGGTCGTAAATCGCAATCCTTACAATACGTTTTGCGCTACACAGGAAAGTTAACTGAAAAAGAACAATACGAAAACATTGTTATTAAGGCCACTGAATCAGGTGAATTACTTCGTTTGAAAGATGTGGCTGATGTGGAATTTGGTTCCGTTTTATACGATGTTCTTTCGAAAGAAAACAATCGACCGTCTGCCGCAATCGTATTGAAACAACGTCCAGGATCCAATGCAAGTGAAGTAATTGCCAATGTGAAAAAGCGTTTAGAGGAATTGAAACAAAAGACCTTTCCTCCGGGAATGGATTACAACATTAGTTATGATGTATCTCGCTTTTTGGATGCTTCCATCCACGAAGTAATCAAAACCTTAGTCGAAGCGTTTATTTTGGTGGGATTGGTTGTATTTCTTTTCTTACAAGACTGGCGTTCTACCTTGATTCCAATTTTAGCTGTTCCAGTCGCCCTAGTCGGAACCTTTGCATTCATGCAGCTGTTCGGATTTTCAATTAACTTGTTGACCCTTTTTGCCTTGGTGTTAGCTATCGGTATTGTGGTAGATAATGCCATCGTGGTCGTGGAAGCCGTTCATGCCAAAATGCACGAAGAACATTTGAGTCCAATGGATGCAACAATTAAGTCCATGGAAGAAATTACTGGTGCTATCCTCGCAATTACCTTAGTGATGTCCGCGGTGTTTATTCCTGTGGCATTTCTTGATGGACCAGTGGGTGTATTCTATCGACAATTCTCTGTGACGATGGCCATTTCGATTGTGATTTCAGGGATCAACGCATTGACTTTAACGCCAGCGCTTTGTGCACTTTTATTGAAACCAATCGAGCAAAATAACAACTCCCCTTTGCAACGATTTTTTAATAAATTCAATGCTACTTACGACGGTGTTAGCAATCGCTATGAGTCCTTGCTAGGTAAAATCGTTAATCGTCGAACCATCACTTTTGGAGCTTTAATAGCCTTTGTCGTTGGAACATGGGGAACTACGCTTTTCTTGCCAGGTGGATTTATCCCGACGGAAGATCAAGGTGCAATTTATGCTGCTGTAACCGCTCCCGTTGGATCAACAGTGGAACGTACCGAAAAGGTAATGGACGAAATTGACCGTGTAGCGCAAACCATACCTGAAATTGAATCCATTTCTAGTTTATCGGGATACAGTATGATTACTGAGGGTATGGGTTCTTCTTTTGGAATGAGTACTATTAACTTGAAACCATGGGATGAACGTGAAAAAAATGCGAATGAAATCATTGAAGAACTCAACAAAAAGACAGCACATATTAAGGATGCTGAAATTGAATTTTTCCCGCCTCCAGCCGTTCCTGGTTTTGGTAACGCAAATGGTTTTGAGGTTCGAATTTTGGATAAGACAGGGAAAGGTGATTTGCAAGAAACTGCCCGCGTCACAGACAATTTCATCGATGCGTTGAAAAAACGTCCTGAAATAAAATCTGCTTTCTCTAGTTTTGACCCTTCCTTCCCACAATTCATTATCAAAATTGATCCTGACAATGCCGCGAAACGTCTCATTACACCGGATGATGCCTTGTCTAATTTACAGACGCTAATTGGAAGTTATTATGCCACTAACTTTATTAAATACGGACAAATGTATAAGGTTATGGTGCAAGCTGATCCACGTTATCGAGCTGAACCTGAGGACATCTTAAAACTTCGCATTAAAAATAGTGGTGGCGAAATGGTTCCGTATAGTGCATTTACAACTATCGAACGCGTTTATGGCCCCGAACAATTAACTCGCTACAACATGTACGTTTCAGCGATGGTAAATGGAGAAGCAGCACCGGGATATTCGAGTGGTGATGCCATAAAAGCGATCGAAGAAACGGCAAAAAAACACTTACCTCGAGGTTTCGATTATGAATGGTCGGGAATGACGCGAGAGGAAGTGCTTTCAGGTAACCAAGTAGTAATCATTTTTAGTATTTGTTTATTGTTCGTTTATCTTTTATTAGCAGCACAATACGAAAGTTTTTTACTTCCTCTTCCCGTTTTACTTTTCTTGCCAATTGGGATCTTTGGTTCCTTCCTGTTCCTTTTGTTAATGGGCTTAGAAAACAACATTTATGCACAAGTCGCTATGGTCATGTTAATTGGATTATTAGGTAAAAATGCGATTTTGATTGTTGAATTTGCCATTTTGAAACAGAAGGAAGGTCGAACAGTTGTTCAAGCGGCTATTGATGGAGCCGTAGCGCGTTTGAGACCAATTTTAATGACCTCTTTCGCTTTTACCGCTGGCTTGATTCCTTTAATTTTAGCTTCTGGAGCAGGAGAAATTGGAAATAAAACAATTGGTGCGGCCGCGGCTGGAGGAATGTTGTTCGGAACAATTTTCGGGGTGATTTTCATTCCTGGTTTATATGTCATTTTTGCTAGTATCGGTAAATCAAAATCAAATGCGTAAGTTATTCATAATCCAATTTTTAATTGCTTTAATTTTAGTTTCCTGCCATTCAGAAAACGCGTTGTTAAAGCATCAAATTTCACTCCCAAAAACAACAGAATACGGAGCGGAAAAAATCACTATTGATTCGTTAAATAATCCATCAAAAGCGCTTCCAATTTGGTCGATTTATTACAATGATGTCCAACTTCAAAAATTGATTGAAGAGGCAATCGCCAATAACTTCGATTTAAAACTAGCGAACCAACAAGTATTGTTGAACCAAGCGGAAGTGGTTTTTATGAAAGGAATTCGCTTGCCTAATTTAGGAGTGAGTTTAGGAACTGGTGCGCGCAAGTTTGGAGCTTATACGATTGATGGTGTTGGTAATTACGACACCCAATTTTCAACGAATTTGAACGACAAACAACAAATCCCCGATCCCTTCATTCCGAAGCATAATTTTGGACTTTACTCAACTTGGGAAGCAGATATTTGGGGAAAGTTACTTCTAAGAAAACAAGGCGCTCGCCAACGTCTTTTAGCTACCGAACAAGGGGTGAATGCACTCAAAACACTACTAGTTAGCGAGGTGGCCAATCAATATTACTTGCTGCTTGTGCTTGATAGTGAATTGGAAATGTTAAAGGAAAATGTCACTTTACAAGAAAACGCCCTTAACACGGTGATTGCACAAAAAGAAAGTGGGAAAAGTAACGAATTGGCGTTTCAAATGACAAGTGCTCAGGTGTTGAATACGAAAAGTATTGTGCAAAGTGTGGAGCAGCAGATTTTAGAAGTTGAAAAGCAATTGAATCAGTTACTAGGACGCTTTCCTCAAACCGTGGCGCGTGGAAAGTTGGACTTGACAAAAACCGAAATAGCAGAACAATCGTTTGGTTTTACCGGAGCGCAATGGATTGAAAATCGACCTGATGTAAGAATGGCAATGCACCAACTTGCAGCTACAAATGCCGATACAAAAGCGGCAAAATTAGCTTTTTATCCAAGTTTATCTTTAGGCGTAAACGTTGGTTTTGAATCATTTCGCGCAAGTAGTTTTCTGTCGCCAGCCTCTCTTGCTTTGGATGCTGTTGGCGGTTTAACTGCTCCTATTCTGAATCGAAGGGAATTAAAGGCACAACTTTTATCTTCCAAATCGAATCAGAAAAGTGCTTATTTACAATTTGAAAAATCGGTAAATACGGCGTTTAACGAGTTAGCTGCTATTCAAAAACAACAGGTTCGACTTACGGAATTGCGAAACTTAAAGACCCAGCAAGTGAACGTATTGAACAGTGCCATTTCGACGTCGAAAGATTTATTTGCTACAGGACGTGCTGAATATTTAGAAATAATCACAGCGCAAGAGAATTACTTACGCGCTCAAATTGATTTATTGGATGCTATTTACGCACAACTTCAAAATCGAATTGCACTTTATCGCGCTTTAGGTGGAGGATGGTAATCTTCGTGTTTTGTGACTATCTTTGCGCCCCGAAAATCCCATGATGAAACCATTAAATTATGCCGAAGCACTAAAGCATCCTGTTTTTAAAGTTGTTTCTGCATACATTACCGAAAACAATTTAGAAGCCTATGTCATAGGTGGTTTTGTGCGTGATTTCATCATGGGTAATCCTTCTAAAGACATTGATATTGTGGTCGTTGGAGACGGTTTATCTTTAGCGGAAGAGGTTGGTAAAATCCTCAGGGTGAAAAAAGTAAGCTTGTTTAAAACCTATGGAACGGCGCATTTTCGTTACAAAGACATAGATGTTGAATTTGTTGGCGCGAGAAAGGAATCCTATAAAGAACTTTCACGCAAGCCAGACGTGCTTCCAGGTACCTTACGCGATGATCAAAACCGACGTGATTTTACTATCAATGCAATGGCATTTGACTTAAGAAAAGCGACATTTGGTGACCTTGTCGATCCCTTTAACGGAATGGGAGATTTGGAAAAAGGAATTATTCGAACGCCACTTGATCCAGTAATCACCTTTAGTGACGATCCTTTGAGAATGTTGCGTGCTATTCGTTTTGCCACCCGTTTTGACTTTAAAATCGAACATAAATGTTTGGAAGCAATCGCCTCACAAGCGGCGCGAATCGACATCATTTCTCGCGAACGCATTGCCGATGAATTGAATAAAATTATTTTGACAAAAACACCATCGCGCGGTTTCAAGTTACTACAAATCACGAATTTATTAGAACGGTTTTTCCCAGAAATGACAGCTTTAATGGGAATTGAAACGCGAAATGGAAAGGCACATAAGGATAATTTTTATCACACCTTAGAAGTTTTGGATAATTTGTCTGAAAACACAAACGATTTATGGTTACGTTGGGCGGCGATTTTACACGATATTGCAAAGCCACCAACAAAACGCTTTGATAATGAGGTTGGTTGGACTTTTCATGGACATGAAGAATTGGGTGCTCGTTTGGTGCCAAAAATTTTCAAAAACCTAAAATTGCCTTTGGATCACAAGATGAAATACGTCCAAAAATTGGTTCGTTTGCATTTGCGTCCAATTGCTTTGGTGAAAGGTGACGTCACCGATTCAGCAGTCAGGAGATTATTAAGTGAAGCAGGTGACGACGTTGAAGATTTGATGATGTTGTGTAATGCGGATATCACTTCGAAAAACGAGTTCAAAGTCAAAAAATATAAGCGCAATTTTGAATTAGTTGCCGAGAAATTACGGGCAGTCGAAGAAAAAGATCGCGTTCGTAATTTTCAACCTCCAGTATCTGGAGAATTGATTATGAGCACGTTTGGAATTGGACCTAGAGCAGAAATCGGAATCATCAAATCACAAATTAAAGAAGCAATTTTAGAAGGAACTATCGAAAATGACTACGACCAAGCTTATGCAGAAATGCTCCGAATCGGAAAAGAATTGGGATTAGAGATAGTTGTGTAATGAGTAGATTATCTTTTGTCTAATTTTGTCAACGTACAAAACTTGTGAATAACACTCTCAAAATTAACTACCTAATGAAAAAAATTCTTGTCTTATTGCTCTTTTTAATAGGAAATTTCATTGGATTTTCTCAGAGTCGCTATATTTCAGAAACGACAAAAAAAGCAGTGTATGCCCGCGATAGAGGTGTTTGTCAATGTTGCGGAAGTTCGTCAAATTTGGAATACGACCATATCGTTCCTTTTTCTTGTGGTGGAGAAAGTACAACTTCGAATGTTCAATTGCTCTGCATGTCTTGTAACCGAAGTAAATCCAACAGTTGTTACTGTAAAATTCACGATAAAAAAGTAGGTTCCAACTGTTGTGACGGTGCTTCGACTTCCAATTCTTCCCATTCAACTGCTAGTGCGCAACAATGTACTGGCACGACCAAAAAAGGAGCAAGGTGCAAGAACAGGACAACCAACTCCAATGGACGCTGTCATTTACATCAATAAATACCAATTTTAAATCCTTAAAAAATGAGCTACTTATTTGCAATCGACGCTGCATCTCACGAAATTAGCGTTTCGGAATCTCCAAAAGGAAGTAAACAAATTCAATTAGTAGAACGTATCCAACGTACTGATAATGAAATTCTTTATCAAGCAGTTTCGCTACTCACAAGCATTTCACAAGCACCAGAATTGGACGTACCGCTGTTCAAAGCTATGGACAAGGTGTGTCAATTGGCTTATTCCAATTATAATTCAAAAAAGTAGCTGATCTTTTTTAAGATTGAATAGCTTGAAAAAAGCAATTTAATGGAATTAATAACCTAAACTGAATTAGCTCATTTCATTTTCATCAATGTAGCGCGTTTATGATTGAACTAAATTTTGTCATATCAACGGAATCCGAACGACTACTTTCGTACCTTTTGCGTCACCATTCTCATACAAATCAATGATTTCCAAACGGTTGCCCGCTTTCATTTTTTCCAAACGTGAACGGGTAACGTCCATAGCCACAGAAACATGCTTTTCGTTATTCGTGGCTGTGGAAAATTCAGCGGCGGCTTTTCGTCCGATTCCATTATCACATATTTCAACGATAAGTTCCTTGTTTGCTTCAATGAATCGAACGGTTAATTTTCCCCGTCTGCCCATTTTATCCAACTGACGAAAGCCATGTTTCACTGCATTTTCGACAAAAGGTTGTAAAAGCATCGGCGGAATTTCAATAAAATCAGGTTCGTTTACCTCATCCGTAAGCACCACATAATCAAACGAATTATCGTTTAGAAATTGCTCTACAAACAAATACGATTCTAACAACTTCACCTCTTCCTCCAAGGGAATCAACGATTTTCGTGAATGGTCTAAAATCTTACGCATCAAGCCCGAAAATTTTGCTAATAAAAAGCGTGCTTCCTTCTCGTTTCCTGTGCCAATTTTCGATTGAATGGATGTCAATGCGTTGAACATAAAGTGCGGATTCATTTGCAAGCGTAAGGCCTTTTGCTCCAACTCCAAGACGTCGCGTTCCATTTGCAGCTTTCGGTTTTCGGCAGCAGCTTGCATTGTTAAGCGGTGAAAACGCCATCGAATAACGCTAAAAATCACCCCGGACAACACCAAGAAAAACAAGGTTATAAACCACCATTTTTTCCAGAACGGTGCACCGATATTAATCTCCACAGATGTTGGTTTTGACCACTGTCCCAACTCATTGGAAGCCGCAACCATGAAGCGATAAGACCCCGGATTGAGGTTGGAATATACAATACGAATATCTTCTGAGGGTGGTGACCAACGTTCGTCAAACCCTTCTAATTTCCAACGGTAACGTACCGATTGTGGATTGCTTAAATAGGTTCCAAAAAACTCAAAGGTGAGATGGTTTTGGTCATAAGGCAATAAGAGTGTTTTCGGCTGATTCCAAGCATTTAAAAGGTATTTAAATGGCGTTTTAACAAGTGGTTCGTAAAACAACTTAATGTCTGTGATTGAAATTGTAGGTAGGGATTTTTTCGCTTGAACACCATCTAATACGAAGCGGGAAACACCGTTAATTGTACCAAGCCACAATGCGTTTTCACTGTCTTGGAATACTGCATTTCGACAAGTTTCCACGCCGTTAAAGCCATCACCACGGGCAAAATGGCGCACTTTTATCGCAGATTCTTGGCCCACGTTGATCAAATCCACTCCTTTTTCAGAACCGACTAGCAAGGTTGTTGAATTGACCGCATGCACAAAATAAACCAGGGAAGAAGTCAATCCTTTTTGAAGACCTATTTCCCACAATTTTAATGGCTCATTTTCATTCCAAGCGACTAAACCATTCCCCAAAGTACCTGCGTAGATCGTTCCGTTGTCAGCTTGAGAAAGAGAAGTAATTTCTTCATTATTAAGCCCTTGCCGTGAGGTGAAACGTAAAATTGTACCTTTTTTCGCATCAAAGCAGCCGAATCCATTTTTTTCGGAAGCGTACCACAGGCGATTTTTTTTGTCCAACATCAAGGCGGTTAAACGGTTACTCAAAAGCCCATCTCCCACAGTAAATTGTTCTATTTCTTTAAATTGACTTTTTCGTTTTTCTCGTAAGTTGACCCGAAACAAACCTGTTCCCGCTGTGGCAATCCATAAATTTCCTTCAGCATCTTCTTTCAATGCTTTGACATGTAGATTCTTAAGTCCATCCACTTGAACAAATTGCTTACCGTCAGTGGTATAGAAAACACCTTTTCCCTCTGTACCAATAAACAAATCGCCAAATGAGGAAAAACACAAGGAGCGCACTTGAATATCAAGGAATCCATTTTCACTTGAATAGTTGACAAATGCACTGTTTTGCTGTTTTGTAATCCCCTTATCCGTTCCAAACCAAAGCGTTTCTTCGGACTTATCTTCAACTATCGCGTAAACCAATTTTCCTTTAATTCCATCTGTTCTGTCGAAACTTACAAATTGTTGTCCCAAGAAATGACTTACTCCGCCCCCCGAAGTTCCGAACCAAAAATTACCTTCGGAATCTTGCAGTATTTTGCGAACTTGTTTACTTGATAAGCCTTCATTTTCTGAAAGTTGGGTGAATTTATTTGAAGTTAAATCCACAAAAAATACGCCTTGATTTAAGGTAGCTACCCACAAGCGATTTTCAGCGTCGCGAAAGGTGTCAAATACAGTCGAACCGCGTAACTCGCCTGCGTAATCAATTCGTTTTACCCCTTTGGAATTCATTCGGTAAAGTCCATCGCCATAAGTTCCCAACCAAAAATTGCCTTCCTCGTCTATTTTGATGGACGTAATCGCGTTATTCAACACCGGAAATTTATCTCCCATGTTTCGAATACGTTGAGCATTTCGGCTGATAAAAAGACCTTTCTCTGTACCCAAATACAAGTTATTTTCCTGAATTAGAATGGAATACACATTCATCACTTCCAATTTCAATTGTTCTCCGTAATCGCGAAATTGACCCTTTTCAAAAAGTAATAAGCCCCTACTCGTTCCTACTAAAAAACGATTTTTTCCAGCTGGCGTGAACGTGTGAATGCGCAAATCCCGCTCCATTTTTAACGGATAATTGACGAAGTTTTTTCCATCGAAAGTGGCAAGTCCATTTTTCATGGCAATCCATAAAAGCTGCTTGTCATCGAAGTACAATTCTACCACCGTATTGTTAAACAAACCTTCTCGTTCCGTGTAAGTTATAAAACGAACGCCGTCAAAAACAGTTAGTCCACCACCTTGAGTTGCCATCCAAATTTTGCCAAATTGATCTTGTGCCAAATCATAGACTTGGGACTGCCCTACTCCATTTTCAACGGAATAATTGCGAAAGACAAACTGCTGACTATAAACGAATTGAAAGGAAAATAATAGCGATAAAAGGAAAACTAAAATGCGCAAGCTCATCAATAAAATCTTAAAAAATTAACGGTGCGTATCGCCAACCATGCTAAAGGACGAAGACTGAAAGCCAGGAGTTTAATTAACCAAATTGGTGCTTTTTTCAGAAAAGGTAACATTTCCGCTCGCTTCTGTAAAAAAAGAGAACTCATCACCGTAGAAGTGATTTTTCCGCGTTGATTTTTCCATTCAGGACGCAAGACATCTATTACCATGATGATGCGGTTTTCATCAGAATCGTTCCATGCTTCATGATTATACGCATCCATGAAAATCAACCACTTACCTTCCTCCCAACTTCGTTTTTCATCTCGAACGCGGAATCCTGTTGTTGGTAAGGTTGCCGGAATTTTTATCCCCAAATGACAGCGATACATTGCGTTGGTATCTCCGCAGTGCGCTAAAATTTTTCCATGTGCGTCCAACTGATTGAAAGACAAGGACAATATCTCAGGATAGCGATTTACAATCTCCATCGTTTTTGGGAAAAACTGTTGATTTTTAGCAAATTGAACGTCCCACCAACGTAGAGATATGGTCTTCCACGATTTAGCATTGTTCACCATCGCACTGTTGAAATAGGCTTGCAACTGATGATTTTCCAAATAATGATACAATTCCGCGCGAATGGATTCGAAATTAGCCTCAAAATCAGCTGTCCATCGTTGCGTTGCAGGGTCGATATAAGATGGCTCAACACCCTTATAATCAAACGAAAAGTCGAAAATACTGTACCATGTTGTTGTACTCATTGTCGGAAAATTGGAAAAGTCAAAACAGTCATTGAAAAAACATGCGTATCAAACTTACAGTTTAAATTCAGAACTTAACTACTTTTAACGCTCAATTTTTAGCATGAAGAAAATCGCATTACATTGGAAAATCATCATTGGAATGGTGCTTGGAATCGTTTGGGCATTAATTTCCGGACATTTTGGGTGGAACAAATTCACCTTAGATTGGATTGATCCGTTTGGAAAAATCTTCATTAATTCCTTGAAATTCATTGCGATTCCGATGGTATTGTTTTCTATCGTCAGCGGAGTTTCCAGTTTGGGCGATGTCTCACAATTGGGACGCATCGGAGCTAAAACTTTGATTCTCTACTTAGTTACGACTGTTGCAGCAGTTTGTCTTGGACTAGGAATCGTTAATATTTTTCGTCCTGGAGACACAGAAAAATCAACTTTAGAAAAGAATCGTTTGCGCTATGAAATTTGGGCGGCCTCTGAAAACATGCCCATTAAAGACGGAAAAAATCTCTTAGCTACCTGCGATTCTTCTAAACGAATTGAATTGGAAAAAGAGTTGCAACAGACCATGGAAAGTAGCAGTTACCAACAAATGGCAGAAAAAAAAGCTGCCGCACCAACTGAAACAGGTCCCTTACAACCCTTGATTGACGTGGTTCCTGAAAACCTCATTTTGTCACTTTCCGATTCGCGATTGATGTTGCAAGTTATCTTTTTCGCGTTGTTTTTTGGTATCGCCCTGTCATTGTTACCTGGCGAGAATACGTCCTTAGTGCGCAAATTCTTCGACGGGATGAACGAGGTTTTTGTTAAAATGGTAAATATTGTGATGCTAGGTGCTCCATTTTTCGTTTTTTGTTTGATGGCAGGCGTACTCGCAAAAATCGCGGATTCCCCTTCAGAAATCTATTTAATGTTCAAAAGTTTAGGATTTTATGCTCTGTTAGTCGTTGGTGGTTTAGCCTTGCTTCTATTTGGATTTTATCCGTTGCTACTCCTTATTTTCCGCGTACCAATTCCGTATTCTAAATTCTTCCAGGCGATGAGTCCTGCACAGTTTCTGGCGTTTTCAACAAGTTCAAGTGCTGCAACTTTGCCAGTTACTATCAAATGTGTGGAGGACGGTTTAGGCATTCCGCGCAAAATTTCGGACTTTGTGCTACCGATTGGTGCAACGGTCAACATGGACGGAACTTCGCTCTATCAAGCCATTGCAGTTATTTTCTTGGCGCAATATCACGGTATCGATTTGACACTTGGTCAACAAGCAGGAATCGTTGTCACTACCACTTTGGCTTCAATTGGAGCTGCAGCCGTGCCAAGTGCGGGACTCATTATGTTGATGTTCGTACTTTCTTCGGTGGCCTTAAATCCGATGTGGGTAATCATCATCTATCCCATCGACCGCATTTTGGACATGTGTCGCACGGTGATCAATGTCACGAGCGACGCCACAGTAGCCGCGATTGTAGCGAAAACGGAGGAGGGGCGGTAGAATAAGGTTAAAAGATAGTTCTATATCCCCTTACAAACTTTCCGCGTAGGCCTTGAAATTATTCAAAATTGCCTGCCATCCTTGTTGTTGCAAATCGACAGGATTTTCAGTTTCAGGATCAAATACGATAGTCAGCTGTGTACCATTTTCAATTGGTTCAAAAGTTATTGTACAAAAACGACCGCCAAATTCATAGGTGAAATTTTTTCCTTCAATGACTTCAGTATAAATCGCTTCAAAGTCGAAACCGAAACTTCCATCTTTTGCTTCCATGCGTGCGAAGTACTTCCCTCCTACTTTTAGTTCATTACTTGCTTTAGGACAACACCACGTATCAGCGGCAAAGTTCCAATTGACAATATGTTCGGCTTGTGTATAAGCCTTCCAAACGGTATTCACGTCAGCAGCGATTTGAGCTTGGACGGTGATTTTTTGTGGGGTCATGAGTGGGGTTTTTAGGGGTAAAAATAAGTTTGTTATTTTATATTCAAATGAGAATATTTAAGAATTCGAATGTTGTATTAAAAATTTGACGCTTAACTTTGTACCATCCATTTGCAACGGCATATCGGATTTTATTAGAATTAAAAACTAGCGTTTGCTAAACAACCTGTACCAGAAAAGTCGAAATTTCAAATTCACAGGGAAGTTAAAGTAAATGCTCATGCTACGGCGTGGGCGTTGCTTTGCTTTGTGAATTGGGCTTCGACTCCCACTGGTACAAGCATTTCAGCAACTGTCCCACGCTTCTTTTTTTGTATATATCTCACTGCGGGGCGAGTGAAACAAAACTTTTTAAAAATGAAAAGATGTTTACTTTCAGCCTTTGCAGTTGGGCTTTGTATGACTGCAAATGTGATGGCGCAAGTGCCAAGTTATGTGCCAACAAATGGTTTGGTAGGTTGGTGGCCGTTTAATGGTAATGCCAACGATGAAAGTGGGAATGGGAATAATGGAACGGTTAATGGCGCGACATTGACGACGGATCGGTTTGGGAATGCAGGGAAAGCGTATAGTTTTGATGGGGTGAATGATTATATTGATTTCGGAGATTTACCTTCTTATGACTTCTCTAATTTAAGTTTTACAATTTCGTTATGGGTTAGTCGCATTCAGTTTAATAATTTGAATAATTATGATAATTCATTTGTTATTGGAAAATGGGATCACGGTGGGGCAACTGCAGGACAAAATGAATTTACTATTGTTTTTAATCATTCTCCTTCACCATTAAATACAGTTGGCTTTTACATAGAAAGTGGTACTAATATTCAAGGAATTTCAACAAATTCTACCATTACAAATAATTTATGGAATAATATAACAGTTAAAAGAAATTCAAATTTAATATTCATTTATTTAAACGGTCAACTGAGTCAAACTGGAACAATTGGAAATATCGCAATAAACAATGTTGGAAGATCACTTTTATTAGCCAGTTATTTTCCTAACAATCCTGCACACATAACTTCTTGGAATTTTAATAACGCTCAATTTGACGACATTGCAATTTGGAATCGCGCTTTATCAGAATGTGAAATATCAGATTTATACAATGCACAATTGGGGTCATTTTCAAATACTACGGTTTCAGTAAACCTAGCTTCTAATGTTATTGGTTCTAATGCAACCTTAACAGTTTCTACACCAATACAAAGCCTTCAATGGCAAAGTAATCCTTCCAATATCGGTTGGGTAAATCTTTCAGATAATTCAAATTACAATGGAGTAAATAATGATACATTAGTTGTTTCAAACTTACAGTTATCCAATCATAACCAACCTTTTCGAGTTTTAGCATGTGGAGACACCTCCAACATCGCAACCATCCAAATCGCAGATACCTGCATTACCAACGTAACAATTTACGATACGCTTCTAACCACCGTAACCGACACACTCATCATTAACACCACCTTGAGTTTGCCCGCACCAAACAATGAAAATACGATTTTAATTTACCCAAACCCGGCTAGCGACCACATCACGATTGATAATGGAAACTTTGCGGCAATGGCAGGCTACAGCATCAAAATCACAAACAACGCAGGTCAGCAGGTTTTCCAAAACGCCATAAACCAGCAGCAATTTTATGTGGATTTAAGCACTTGGTCAGGTAATGGCTTGTATTTCGTGCATTTGATTGATCCGCAAAACAATACGGTGACGGTGAGGAAGATTGTGTTGCAGTGATAAATGGTTGAAACCATTTAATTACGAATGAATATTACCCATAGGGTCGGGTTTAAACCCGACCCTATGGGTTATCGTGGGTATAAATCATCCATTTCAATGGATTGTTGTTTCAAATTTTCCAATATTTCATTCATGCCCAAAATCCCCCACGCCCCGACGAAAGCGGAAAGCTTCACGGTGCGCAAGGAACAGCCACCAAGCAAAAACAGCGACCGGCGGAAGCTCGTTTGCGCTTGTCTGTGGCGTAACCGTTGCGCTAGTGAACTTGTAGCTGTAGGCGGTGTGGGTTGGCAAAGTGCGGTCGGGAAAGGCGCATTGTTTAAACTTCTATTTCATCCATTTTGAATTTTTAGAAATCTCGTGAAGTTTTGTTTAATCTTTTTACATCATTTGTTAAACAAAAACTTTCTTTTGCTTGTTTATCACTTTTACAACCTTATTCAAAACAACATGAACACTACCCATACAGCAGAATGGCACGACCAACTCGGTGACGAACACGTGCTTACTTCCATAGATACTCCCATGCGTGCGGACGCTTTCGATAAATCCGACGATCAAAAAATTGATGAAATTGCCGACCACTTTGCGGCGATTATGGATATTTTGGGATTAGACCGAACCGATGATAGCTTGAAAGGAACTCCTTACCGCGTGGCGAAAATGTATGTTAAGGAAATTTTTTCGGGGCTACATCCGGATAACAAGCCGAAAATTGCGCTCTTTGAAAATAAATACCACTACAACGAAATGTTGGTGGAGAAAAATATCTCGTTCTACAGCAATTGCGAACACCATTTTGTACCCATTATAGGTAGAGCGCACGTTGCCTACATTTCAAACGGCGCGGTGATTGGTCTTTCAAAATTGAATCGCATTGTTCAATATTTTGCGAAACGTCCGCAGGTGCAAGAACGTCTTACGGTGCAAATTGGAGAAGAATTAAAACGCGTTTTAGGAACGGAAGATGTTGCGGTAATCATAGATGCTAAACATTTATGCGTTTCCTCACGAGGCATCAAGGATGAAACCTCTGCTACCGTAACGAGCTATTTTTCAGGGAAATTTAGTAAGGACGCGACCAAACAGGAATTGTTTCAGTATATTGGGAAGGATTAGGGGGAATCTCAAGATTAATTTCTTTTAGTGATTCCTAGTAGGAATGGAAGAAGTCCTTCTATTCTTCATTTGTCACAAAAATCCCGTTTCTTAAGAAAGACAATGTCAGCTTTCCGACGAATTTCTTATACAACAATGAATTGTGGTCAGCTCTGACGCAAATGAAATCCTTTTCGGTGCCTAGTTTGGTTTTATTGGTGGACAATAATCCGTCGTTGTCTTCTTTTATGAATAAATTATATCCCACTTTTTTTCCGCGTTGTCCGGCAATAATCCCGACATCAAAGCCGAGAGGTAGTGGCAATTTAGCAACATAAGCATCCGACGTCGTTTTCATTTTCTCAACATTAGGACCTAAAACGAATTTTAGAAGTTCAAATGAAGAACCAAAATCAGCCAATTCCGCGCCTTTATTCGGAGGAGCAATCATCACCATACGATGGATTACCGGGAATTTGGGGTCATTCTGAGAAAATTGAAGCATTGAACGCACCACAAGTCCACCCATCGAATGGCTGACAAAGGAAATCGTGTCGTAATGCTCATTTTTTATGTGAAGATAGAGTTCTTTTCCAAGTGAGTCGAGACCTTTTCGCATGCTACGATACCCATAATTTTCAACTTTAAAATGGTCGTTTCTAATAGTTCGGGTTAATTTACTCATCATCAACTTCGAGCTCGCATAACCGTGAATTATATATATTTTATGAGCAGCTGAAACTTGAAAATGGAGAAAAACAAAAACTGCGAGAATTCTCAAAAGGTACAACATGAATCAAAGATAGTTGGGTTCCGGAAATAATCACTTGATTTTATCTACCATGTCGAAATTCACAGTGTGAGAAATAAAGTAACAGTTAGGGAAATTGATTTTCAGGTAGATGTAAAGTTGTTTTGGGTGTTAAGATTATTGTCATCCCCCTTTGTCCCCCTTCAAAGGGGGAAATGGTTTTCTACTTCGATGAAAACGATTGATATTTATTAACGTATTGTTTATCTTTTACTTATGTTTAGCCAAGATTCAATTCCTCTCCTCTGACGGAGTCTGATACGCTTCACTTTTAACTCTTAACCCTTCACTTTTATCCCGATAGCTTTCGGGACTACATTCCGCCACACAGGGCTGAAAGCTACTATTTCCAATTCAACAAATTCAAACCCTCCACTTGTTGTCCGTAACGCAACTGAATGCTGCGAAGCAAGGTCTCGATACTCGCTTTTTTCAGTGAGCGATTTCCAAAAATTCCAATCACTTCACGCGCTGGAAAACCAGATGGGCTATGCAAACGTTTCAGTTGTATATTGGCGTTCAAATGCGAATTGGCAGGAACTAAGGTGTAGCCTCCGAAACGGGTAACCATATCCACCAAAAGGTCTAAATTTCCACCTTGATAGTTCCATTCTGTTGGCGTTTGATCGTTTAATTTACAAAATGCCATCATTTGCGTGCGTAAACAATTCCCCTTACTTAACAACCATGGCTGCCGATTTTCTAAATCCAAAAGTTCCATCGTTTCACCTTCAAAATCAGGAGCATAAATCAAAATTTCTTCTTGAAAAAGTGGTGCCGTTCTCACTCTTGGATCGTAATGCGGCCCTGCTAATAAACCTAAATCAAGTTGTTTGTTTTCCATAGTAAGTAACAATTCTTCCGTGCGCAATTCTTCAATAATCAGTTGAACGTTTGGAAGTAATTCTTTCCATTCCCCAAAAAGATCAGGAATCATGTAACTTGCAATCGTTGGAATAATTCCGATTTTAATTTCTTCCTTGAAACTGTTATTTTGTCGTTCACATAACCATTTTATTCGGTCGTTTTCCACCATGATTTCGCGCAGAATTGGTAGCAACTCTTTTCCAAATGCTGTCAAACTAAGTGGCGTGGTCGAACGGTCAAAAATGGGATGTCCCAAAGTTTCTTCCGCTTTTTTGATTTGCATCGAAAGTGTAGGTTGGGTCACAAAGCACCTTTCACTTGCTCTTAAAAATTGAAGTTCCTCACTCAAAATGAGCACGTACTGCATTTGTTGAATCGAAATCATGATTAACTATAGATTAAATTTATGCGAATATAAACACAATTGAATTTTTGTATAGACAATCTACCGCTACCTTTGTTCCAGAAATGAAAACAACTAAACAATCCGTTGTTAAATTTGTAAATTAATTCAGTAATCAAATAAAAAGTAAAATTATGGCAACATTAGTAGGGAAACAATTTCCAGACATTACGGTGAAGGCAATCGACGAAATGGGCGATGCATTTAAAATTAACGTTTTGAGCCAAGCGGTTGAAAACAAGAAAAAAGTAGTTTTATTCTGGTATCCAAAAGATTTCACGTTTGTATGTCCAACTGAAATTCATGCATTCCAAGAAGCTGCAGCTGAGTTTGAAAAACGCAACACAATCGTTATTGGTGCTTCATGTGACACGGCAGAAGTTCACTTTGCATGGTTAAACACAGCAAAGGACAACGGTGGAATCGAAGGAGTTAAATTTCCATTAATCGCTGATTCAACACGTGTGTTAGCTTACGAATTGGGAATTCTTGATTTCGATATGTTCGACGAGGAAAGTACAGGTGGAGATAATGTTCCTTACCGTGCAACTTACTTATTGGACGAAAACGGAGTGGTATTCCATGAGTCAGTAAACCATTTCCCTGTTGGAAGAAACGTTCATGAGTATTTACGCTTAATCGATGCTTTCACGCACGTTCAAAAACACGGAGAAGTTTGTCCTGCGAACTGGGAAGAAGGAAAAGACGCAATGAACGCAACACGTGACGGAGTAGCTTCATATTTAGCAAACCACTAAAAATCAACACTATGTTTCAGGAAATCACGGAAGATAATTTAGCACAATTAGTTGCCAACGATGGAAAAGTGATGGTGCAATACGGCGCTACTTGGTGCGGAAATTGCAAAATAACCAAGCCGAAATTTAAGCGGATGGCAGAGGAGAATCCGGAAATTGCGTTTTACTATGTTGATGCAGAAAAACTTCCTGATTCTCGCAAACTGGCTAATGTGAGCAACCTTCCAACTTTCGCAGGATTTGTTGGTGGTAAATTGGTTCACGAAGCACAAGGAAACAAAATAGAAACCATTCAAGAAGTACTCCATGCGGTTACCGGTAATTAAACACATCGTAGAATTCATCGAAAAGAATGATGAAGACTATGTAATCGAAACCATGGAGGTCTTGGAAAACTTGATTGAAGCTCCGGGAATTAAAGACGAGGAATTGGACGTTATCGGCGAGTTACTCTCAAACTTTTCAGGTGCTTTGGAAGTTCAACAAGAAATTCGCAACGGGAAACCAAAACGCGAAGCTTTGAATGCGTTCATGAAACGAGTTACAGGTTCAATCGACAAGTAATTCAATGACTTAAAAAAAGAAAACCACCTCAATCGGGGTGGTTTTTTTATGACTATGAATTCTCTTTAGAATGGTCTTTCGTGATTTTCTTATTTTTCTCTTTTCCTTCCAAACGGTAGGTATATTGCAGCATGACCGTTCTTGGAGCTTCAATTTTAAGTGGTCGTAGGGAATATGAACGGTTAAAAATGTTACTGCCAATTACCGCAAGTTTATGATGTTCACTAAAGGCATAAGAAAAACGTGCATCAAAAATCCAATTTCCAAAGCGGTGCGAATTGAAATAATCCATATAACGCAAATCCTGAAGGAACTCATTGTTAATGGTAATTTGCTCAAAATCTTTAATGATGGCATCCATGTTCACCATTTTTGAGAAATATTTAGCACTTACACCAAGACTGATTTTCTTGTCGTAAGTCACCTCGTAATCTATTTTTACATTGTGTAAAAATCGGTATTTCAAAATGCCACGAGTCGAATCCATTGAAGTCGAATTGTAACTAAAAACACGGTTCAACGAATCGACTGCATAAACGTAATCAGGGGTTAAGGTTTGAGGAAGAATGTAATTATAACCGAAAATAAATACAGACTCCATTTTCTTTCCAAATTTAGAAGCTCCTGTAAACGATGCATCAATTCCTCGAACACGCGACTGACCTGTGTTTAAGAACATAAATCCTGCGCTCGAAGCCATCGTTTCTATAGACGTCAATTCTTTCCAGATTCCAAACATGTATTCGATGGTATTTTGGTACTCTTGCCAGAAAACGGCCACATCTAAATACCCCATTACTCCGCCTAATTTCAACCCTTGTTTAATCCCAATTTCGGCATTCCAACTACTTTCTGGTTTCAAATTCGGATTCGGGAAAACACCAAAATTTCCAACACCAGTTTTGATAAAACGTTCCGTGATCGTTGGGAATCGGTATCCTTGACCATAAGAGCCTCGTAAATACGTTTCTTGGTACAATTTCAAACTTGCGCCTGCTCTGAAAATTGGTTTCAATGCCGTTATGGTATCGTTCAAACGGAAATATTCTAAACGTCCACCGGCAGACATGTTCAAGGATTTGTTGTACTTACTTTCCAATTGACCGTAAGCGGAAACGTTGAGCATTTGATTATTCGGCGAACCTGAACCAACATAAATATTCGCAAATGAATTGGTGTAAGTGCTCGTTATTCCTCCGATGAAATCCAAATTCTTCAATTCAGGATACGAACGTTGAAACATGTAATCGCCGTAGTAAGTAGTTGCCCGATTCGACTGATTGGCTGACATTTGATTATCAACATGCAAAATCCGTGTTCGTAAATAGTGTTTTCCGTCGGTTTGGGTTAGAAAATGTACAAAAGGATCGACGTTGAAAATGAATTGATCTTGTAAGAAAATTGCACCGGGATAAGCGCGATACAATCCTGTGGAATCGTTCAACCAAGCTAAAGGCATTGCGGTGTGCATTTTCATAAAATTTCCGTTCACGCCATAACTCAAACCTTTTACCTTCTTGGAACGGTAACGCATGTTGAAATTAATGCGCGCTCGTTTTGACACCAAATCTTTTTCGGAAAAGTTTGTAATGGTGTCAGGAAATATAGTAGCGACAATTGAATCCGTAATCGGCGGTCCGATATAACCATGATCCATGTTTAAGTTACCACCAACGACCAAATCCAAATTTCCGAACATTTGAGAATGAAGGAAATTAACGCCATGAATCCCAGGGTAATTGTTCCACCATTTTCCACCTTCCCAATTCGGGGCAGAATAAGCACCTGAATAGACATTTACTTTGGTCAAGGGCTTTGCTTTTGGATATGCCGTTCGAATATGTACCGACCCCGACAAAGCGGAACTTCCAGATAGCACCGATGCCGCTCCTTTAATAACTTCAACTTGTGAAATGTTTTCTACCGGAATAAAGCCCCACTCAGGACGGCCAGCATCTCCCGACAACATGGGCATATCGTCCACAATAACAGCCACTTTGGAACCAACTCCAAACGTAAAACCACTTCCTCCACGAATTTGTGGTTCGCCATCCAGAATGTTCAAGCCAGGTGTCTGATCGAGTGCTGTTTCAATACTACGCGTGTTCTTGTTTTCAATCAATTCTGGTTTCAAAACTACCATTGTAACGGTTTGTTCCTCAATCGGTTTGTCGAATTTCCCCACTTTCACATCGATAGTTGACAATTCCACCACGAAAGGTTGTAAAACGATGTCCAAATTCGTGACTTTTCCTGCGAAGACTTGAACGTTGAGCGTATCCGTAACCATTCCTGTAAATCGACAAATCAAACGACATTGTCCCGCAGGAATCTCGATTACGTAATGGCCATTATCGTCAGTATTCGCTCCAATTGTAACGTCCTTTCGATAAATTACCGAAGCACCAGCTAAAGGTTCGCCCTTGTTATCTCGAACAATTCCTTGAACTTTTCCATTTTGCGCAAGTGTCGAATAAGTCGCAACAAGGCAAAGAAAACCAATAAGATATTTTACCATTTAATGAATTTTGCTGTAGCAGATTTTCCGTTTTCTTTTACGGTAATCCAATAATAACCAGCTTGTAAACTAGCCACATTAATCACTTCCGATGTTGTTCCTGTCATCAAAACTCCTCCATTTATTGAAAAAATTGAATAGTCAGACGCCGTCGTTAATCCATTAAAATGTAACATTTCACTTGTTGGATTTGGATAAATCGTGAACCAAGCTTTTTCCAATTCATCGACTGATTCACAAATTTCTGTGACCACATTTTCCGTAGTTGAGTAAGTACAATTATTCACATCAATGAAGGTGTAAGTTACGGGATATGAATTTCCGAGTGGCAACTCACTTGCATCAAAATTAGAACCTACAACATGCACGCCACTAAATGTTCCGCCCTCTGGTGTGGCACTTAACGGAGAAATACCCCCAAAACAAACTGCATCTGAAGTAATTGAAAGCGTTGGTACAGTGAACACAGAAACGGATGCAACTGCCTCGTCAAAACAAGAAGCAGTTTGACCTGAAACAGTGAATACAGTTGTATTTTGTACCGGAACCGTAATTGAAGCTCCCGTTTGACCGTTTGACCACAAATAACTAGTTGCTCCTGAAGCCGTTAAAGTAACATTTGCTCCTGA
Source organism: Bacteroidota bacterium (assembly GCA_039795265.1). Lineage (GTDB taxonomy): Bacteria > Bacteroidota > Bacteroidia > Flavobacteriales_D > Crocinitomicaceae > UBA952. The sequence goes on from JBDKEM010000057.1 coordinate 185,369, forward strand.
ACAAACTGTTGTTGAAGTCGGTAAAACGGAAACCGAAATTGGCGCTTGGATGTCAATAAAAAAATTGGTGGTTCCTGTGCATGATCCCGTAATTCCTGTCACCGTATAAATTGTAGCAACGGAAGGCGAAACTGTAATTGAACTACCTACATCACCGTTAGACCATGTATAATTATCAGCACCAGATACAGAAAGAACAATGCTTGAACCCTCACAAATAGTAGAATCTTCAAAATCACCAAAAACAATTATTTGACCAACACCAATGAAATAAGAACCTACTTCTGAACATGAACCTGAGGTAGCTGTTACGGTGTACGTTGTTGCAACCGTTGGAGAAACTGTAATTGTAGCGGTTGTTTCGCCATTATTCCATAAGTAGGAATTTGCTCCTGAAGCTGTTACGGTAGTTGAAGCGCCTTCACAAACGGAAGTAACGGGACTTGTTACCACTAAATTTATGGCATTAACAAGAACTTCGTAAGGTGTTGAAGACGAACAACCGTTTGATCCGATAGCGGTGATTGTGTACGTTGTTGTTTGCGAAGGAGAAACGGAAATGCTTTGAGTTGTTTCCCCGGTTGACCATAGAAAGGAGCTTGCATCAGAGGAAGTCAAAATAACGGTTTCATTTTCACAAATTGCCGCAGTTGTTGAAGGTGTAATTTGTGGTGCAGGAAATGAAATTACAGAAATGGTTGCCGTTGCCGTATTTGAACATCCATTTGCTGCCAATCCTGTAACCGTATAAGTTGTAGTGGATGTTGGCGTTGCAATAATTGACGGGGAGGTTTGATTTCCGGGTGACCAAGAATAAGAAGCTGCTCCCGTTGCTGTAACCGTCGCAGAAGTTCCCGAACAAACAGTTTGGTTACCATTTGTAGTTACTGTTGGTTTCGGTTTTACAGTAATTAAAGACGTTTGGGTCATTGTATTGCTTCCGAAGGAGTTTGTCGCTGTTAATGCCACTGTATAAGTTCCTGCAGTATTGAAAGTAATCGTAGGCGAAGTTGAGGTGCTTGTCGCAGGAGTTCCACCACCGAATGTCCAAGAATAGGAAGTTGGGTAATTGGTAGAAGTGTTGGTAAATGTGATACTTTCTCCTTCACAGATGGAAACAGAAGAAGTGGTAAAACTTGCTTTCGGGACATAGATTAACTGAACGTCGTCGATTAAAACTTCATCGTTTGCCGCTCCTCCACCAGGGGTTTGATTGGTAGAAAAAGAAACTAAAAGATGTGTCACACTTGTTGCAGGACCTTCATACACAAAAGGAACGGATTTGCGCACCCATGCACCATTTGTTTTAGGATAGTTCAATTCAGCACGCGCCACAGTGAATGGTTGAGAAGCTGCATCAATCGGATCGCGGAAATCATAATTTCCATGTAATATGGCGTGCATTCTTGCATTTGGCGAACCACTTGCTGGCGTAAATTTCACCCAAAAAACAATTGAATCTGGTTTATCGGTCATTGCCTCGGAAAAATTGACATCCGTTCTTTTGGAAAAATTGTAATTACTTGAACTCGCTGGTGTGCTACTTCCCATGTTGATTTGTCCCAAAGTCATGTTACCATTAGCAACTTGTCCTAAGGTACTTACAGACCAAATTCGTGCACAATACGAACCTGTTGCACCAGCACGAATACTTGTCGATCGTTCAACTTGTTTGCTACCAAAGGAGGACAAGCTACCAGTTCCTGTCTTAAAACTATTCCAATTTGTTGGTTCTTCCGTGCTTTGTCCAACGTTGTCCCATTGTTCTAAATTTGAATTTCCTATTTGAAATTGCCCGAAGGATAAAGAGCTAATAACTAAAGATATACCAAGTAAAATTCGTTTCATACGTTATCATTTAATAGGGCAAATGTAAGAATTCCTGAGAAAGTCAAATTTCAGTGTACAGGCGCAATTGTTAAAAGAAATGACTGCATTGCTTCCTTATCTCTATTTTTGCACATGCGTTTTTCAGATATTGATACCCAAACTTCTCTCCCCATCATGGAACATTTTTTCACCATTCAAGGAGAGGGTTTTCATTCGGGACGTGCTGCCTATTTCATTCGTTTGGCGGGATGTGATGTTGGATGCGTTTGGTGTGACGTGAAAGAAAGTTGGGAAGCCCATGCCCATCCTTTACTAAGTTACAACGAAATCATTCAAGCAGTTAAAGACTCTAGAACCGAATTTGTTGTCATCACCGGAGGCGAACCTGCACTTTACGATTTGACCAAATTGACAGACTTGTTACACCAAGAAAATATCGAAGTCGCCATTGAAACTTCAGGTTGTTACGAACTGAAAGGAAACATCGATTGGTACTGTTTTTCTCCGAAAAAATTCAAAGCACCTTGCCAAGAAGCGTATCACCATGCGAAAGAATTGAAAGTGGTTATTTTCCATCCAAGCGATTTGGACTGGGCAGAGGAGCATGCAAAAAAAGTTCACCAAGATTGTAAATTGTACTTGCAACCCGAATGGAGTAAGAGCGAAAAACTTCTTCCGCTTATAATTGACTACGTAAAGAGAAACCAAAAGTGGCAAATCTCGTTACAAACGCATAAATACATGCAAATCCCCTAACCATGCACATTCGCTTGCTACTTTTCTTGAGCCTTGTTTTTATTTCCGCTTGCTCCACGGCTCAATTTCCTTACTCTTCTAAAAATAAAAAGGCCATCAAATTATTGGAAGAAGCGCAAAAAGCTCCCGATCAATATTTTGACCCTTCGACAGGTCCCAACTATAAAAAAGGAATCGAATTGTCGGAACAAGCAATAGCGAAAGATCCTCTTTTTTGGGAAGCATACTTGGTTACTGCTGAATTTTACGAACGATCCAGAAACTACGAAAAAGCAATTGAATACTATAAGAAAACCTTAGAAATCGAACCCGGACATAGCATTAGCGGTTCAACCTACTTCTTCCTTTCGGCTTGTCAACTAGCAATGGGACAATATGAAGATGCGGCAGCCAGCATAGACCGTTTCTTGCGGAATCCCAATGCAAATGAAAATTTAATTGGTCAAGCCAGGCAAATACAAACCAACGCCAACTTCGCCAAAAACGCAGTAAAAAACCCACGTCCCTTCAATCCAATCAATTGTGGTCCAGGAATCAATACCCGCTATTCAGAGTATTTCCCTGCTTTAACCGTGGACGGAAAAACGATGCTTTTTACTCGTTTACTTCCCGATAGTCGCAATGCTAAATTTCCCGAACAAGAAGATTTTTTTGTTTCTAACAAACTTGATGATGTTTGGCAAACTGCCGTTCCAATGCCACAAAACGTTAACACGGCCAATAATGAAGGAGCTCCAACACTTTCTCCCGATGGGCGTAGTTTAATTTTTGTAGCATGTTCAGATGAAACTGGAATTTACTACGGAGAAAATCGCGAAGGAAAAGGAAGCTGCGACTTCTTTTACACCAAACGAATTGGTTCCCGTTGGACGAATCCAATCAACTTGCCGGGAAATGTAAATACTTCCAATTGGGAAACGCAACCTTCACTCTCTTCAGATGGAAAAACAATGTATTTCATTCGCGGCATTCGCGGTCAAGGGGGAAAACGCGATAGTGATATTTATGTCACCTATCTTCAAAAAGACGGGACTTGGGGGACACCGCAACGACTTCCGAATTCCATCAACACGCCATTACAAGAAGAATCGGTGCATATTCACCCCGATGGAAAAACCTTGTACTTTGCTTCACGCGGTCACCAAGGAATGGGCGGTTCGGATTTATTTGTCACCCGAATGGACGAAAATGGCAATTGGTCCAAACCAGAAAACTTGGGCTATCCAATCAATACAATGTACGACGAGAATTCATTAATGGTCTCAGCGGAAGGAGATATTGCGTTTTTTGCTTCAAATCGCCAAGGTGGATACGGTGGATTGGACATTTATTATTTTGAACTACCAAAAGAAGTGCGTCCAGTGAAAACCTTGTACTTCGACGGAAAAGTGTTCGATGCGATTTCCAAACAATCACTACCCGGACATTTTCAACTAACGGATATTAAAACCGGCAAAGTCATGATCATTTCAGATGCCGATAAAATGGATGGATCGTTTATGGTACCGCTTCCAATTAACCGTGAATACGCGATAAGTGTTACGTATCCAGGTTACTTCCCCTACTCCATCAACTTCAACTTAGTCATTCCGGACGGAAAAAATAGTTATCACTTGGACATCCCTATGAATCCTGAAAATAGTAATCAGGAAAATGTTCTTGCAAACGTATTTTTCGACCTAGGAAAATCTACTTTACGTCCCGAATCCAAAGTGGAATTAACCGATTTTGCAAACTATTTAAAATCGAATGCCAAATTAAAAATTGAATTAGGAGGTCACACCGATAGTCGCGGAAACAAAGCGGACAATCTTAAACTTTCTAACGATCGTGCCAAAGCAGTTTATGACTTTTTAATTAGTAACGGCGTTGCTGCAGAACGATTAAGTTTTAAGGGCTACGGTTCAAACGAGCCTATCATTTCAGATGAAAAAATTAACCTATTAGGTACAGAAGAGGAAAAAGAACAAGCGCATCAGAAAAACAGACGTACCGTTTATAAAGTCGTTCCATGAAGCATTTCTTGCAATTATTTCGCGTCGTAAATCTCTTCATCATTGTCGTCACGATGGTCGGAGTAGCATTCTTTGTCATGCGTTCAAATCGGGTACATTACATCGAATTCAATGCGCTTGATTATGGTTTATTAGTGTTGACAACTGTAATTATAGCCGCCGCTGGAAACCTCATCAACGATTATTTCGACGTGAAGGCCGATCGTGTAAATCGTCCAAAACGTTTAATTATCACTCGACATTTGAAAAAACGTTGGGCAATTTTCATTCATTGGAGTTTAAACATCGCAGCCATTTTCTTTTCCATTATTTTAACCATTCGCTACAATAGTTTTCTGTTCTTATTTGTGCATTTATTAGCGATGAATTTGTTGTGGTTTTACAGTACTTACTTCAAGAAAAAGCTTTTCATCGGAAACGTTGTCATTGCACTTCTAACCGCCTTGGTACCTTTATTTTCCGTTTGGTATTTCAAAACTGCCAACGAAGGTGTGGGTCAATTTTCTCCCTATCGACCTGAAAGCTGGGGCGTATCGATGGATTATTCCTTCGTTTATTTCACCGTTGTTTGTGCCTTTTTTACAAATCTAGCAAGAGAAATTTCAAAAGACATTCAAGACGTGGCGGGCGATAAACTCATTCATGTGTATTCGCTTCCAATGAAATACGGTGTTAAAAAAGCGGGTTGGATAGCCGTATTGATACTACAAATCCCACTTTTCATGGGAATTGCAGCTTTTCAAATCAATTGGGTCGAAGCGAATTGGCTTTCTATTTTTTTCCTTTCCATTGGAGCAACCTTGAATTTGAGTTGTTTGGTTTTACATGTAATAAGTAAGGAATTTCCATTTGAAAAAATCAACCTCATTATTAAATGGAGTATGCTCATTGGAGTATGCACTTTGTTCACCAACGCCTTGTAAATCAGTTATGCGCATTATTTTAGGTTCGGGTTCACCAAGAAGAAAAGAACTATTAACTGCCATGGGAATTGACTTTGAGGTAAAAGTAGCCGATACGGACGAACGATACCCTGAGGAATTAGAGGTGGAAAAAGTACCCGTTTTTATCGCAGATCAAAAAGCAATCGCTATCCGTTCAATGCATCAAATTGAACGAGAAACTTTACTCTGTGCCGACACAATTGTGGTTGTGGATGGGAAAATTTTAGGAAAACCAACAGACAAAAACGAAGCAATTCAGATGCTAGAGTTGCTTTCTGGAAAAATGCACGAAGTTTTAACTGGAGTAGTTATTTATCACGAAGCAAAACGCCACGAAATCTGTGAAAGAACCCTAGTTCAATTCAAAAAAATCACCTTGGATGAAATGAACTATTACGTTGACAACTACCGACCTTATGACAAAGCAGGGTCGTATGGCATTCAAGAATGGATTGGATTAATCGCCATCGAGCGCATAGAAGGATCTTACACAAATGTCATCGGATTGCCTACCGATAAAGTATGGAATTTGTTCAATTCCTTGAAAATTAATTGATTGTTTTTTAACATTTCTTGTGAGAGTGGAATATTTTGCTCTTCTTTGTCCTTAATAACCCTAAAAACTAATATTTATGAAGTACGGAATTAAACGCCAAGACTCTTATTCAAGAGGAGAATTATTACTCAGAGGATTTTTCGGAGCCTTTTACATTGCATTACCGCATGCATTTCTATTGATTTTTGTGATGCTTGCCTCTATATTTCTTAATATGATTGCATTTTGGGCGATTTTAATAACAGGGAAATACCCAGAAGGCATGTTCAATTTTCAAGTGAACGCTCAACGTTGGGGGTTACGAGTTAGTGCTCGATTATTAAACTTAGTAGATGGATACCCTGCTTTTGGAATGACGCATCAAGATGATAGTGTTGTTATTGATATTGAGCGTCCAGAAAAATCAAACCGATTGTCTGTATTGGCTCGAGCAATGTTTGGTGTTTTCTATGTTATGATTCCACATGCATTCTGTTTACTTTTTTTACAAATCGGTGCAAACTTCGTTAGAATTATTGCTTTTTGGGCGATTCTTATTACTGGTAAATATCCAAAAGGAATGCACAGTTACATGGTGGGAGTAATGCGTTGGGGATTCCGAGTAAACGCTTACATGGGTTACCTTACAGACACTTACCCTCCGTTCTCTATGAGTGGTGATGAGGCTGATTTCAGTGGCCACGGATCAAAAGATTTGTTAGATAACTAAAACGTGAGTGATGAAATGGTATATTAAGGTTCTCTCGAACTATGCCAATTTTAAAGGTCGTGCAAGAAGAAAAGAATATTGGATGTTTGTACTTTTCAACTTTTTAATCGGTATTGTTATTGGAATGATCGACAATGTTTTAGGAATTGAAAATCTGCAACTAGCAGGTTTCAAAGTAGGTACAACCTATACATTCGGTGGTACAACCTATAGCACAGGACTTTTGAGATCCTTATATGACCTTTTCGTTTTTCTTCCTGGTCTGGCCGTTTTGGTGAGACGATTACATGACACCAATAAAAGTGGTAAATTACTGCTCATTTATCTTATACCAATAGCGCTAATTTTTATCACAGCCTTAATCAAAGTAGCAGTTTTGCCTTTGATGATACTTACAGGAATGATCTTGATTATCTTCTCGATTCTAATTTTTGTCTTTACTGTAATCGGAGGGGATGAAGAAGTGAATGATTATGGACCAAATCCGAAAACAGATAAATTTGACGCTGATTTATTGGATATTTGAAATAGAAGTATTGCCAACCAAAAAAGAAAGCTATCTTTGCACCCGATTATCGAAAAGTTCGGTAACTACATAATAATTATTGAAATAATATTGGCATGTATTTAGATTCAGCTAAGAAGAAAGAAATCTTCGCTCAACACGGAGGTTCAGAAACAAACACTGGTTCTACTGAGGGACAAATCGCATTGTTCACTTTTAGAATCAGCCATTTGACAGAGCACTTGAAAAAGAATCGTAAAGATTATGGTACTCAGCGCGCTCTTCAATTGTTAGTAGGTAAGCGTCGTAGCTTATTAGATTATTTGAAAAGAAAAGATATTGAGAAATATCGTGCGTTAATTAAAGAATTAGGATTACGTCGTTAATCAGCTTTAAACGCGAATTTTATTGTAGAGGGGACCTTCGGCTTTTGTCGGGCGTCCCTTTTTTGTTGTTAGGGGAATGAGGGTTCGCTGCGGCGAAGAGAAATGACGGGATGAAGAACGAGAGTTCGCCGCGGCGAAGAAGGATGAAGAATGAGAGTTCGCCGCGACGAAGAGAAATGAGAGAATGAAGGATTGAGAAATGAGAGAATGAGGGAATGAAGAACGAGGGAACGAGGGTTCGCCGCGGCGAAGAGAAATGAGAGAATGCGGGAATGAAGAACGAGAAACTAACTCGTAAAATCATGCACTCATAAAGTAATTCACTCGTAAAGTCAAAAAAAGTAATTAAACAAAGTATGAATATAGGTACAAGAAAGTCAATTATCACAGGGGGGAAAGAAATCTCCGTTGAGACAGGCAAATTGGCTAAACAAGCGGATGGTTCCGTTGTGGTTCGCATGGGCGACACCATGTTATTGGCAACAGTTGTTGCAGCTCCTGACGCTAAAGATGGCGTAGATTTTTTACCGCTTACAGTGGATTATCGCGAAAAATATTCTGCAGTTGGTCGTTTTCCTGGTGGATTCTTCCGTCGTGAGGCACGTCCTTCTGAAACAGAAATCTTAGTGATGCGTTTGGTGGACAGAGCTTTACGCCCATTGTTTCCAGATGATTATCATGCAGAAGTTCAGGTGATGATTCAATTGTTGTCATATGACGGCGTGAACAATCCAGATGCTCTTTGTGGTTTTGCAGCTTCTGCAGCGATTGCAGTTTCTAACATTCCATTTAATGGTCCAATGTCAGAAGTACGTGTTGGTCGAGTGGACGGTGAATTTATCCTCAACCCAACAATGGCTCAAATGGCGCTTTCAGATATCGACATTATGATTGCAGGTACAGCTAAAGACATCAACATGTTGGAAGGTGAAATGCAAGAAATTTCTGAGGCAGAATTGGTTGAAGTATTCAAATTTGCTCATGCAGCGATTATCGAACAATGTCAATTCCAATTAGACTTAGCTGCCGAAATTCCAACGGCTAACCCGAAAAGAGAATACAGCCACGAAACACACAACGAAGAAGTTCGTGCGAAAGTCTATGACTTAGCAATGGAAAAATGTAAAGACGTTGCACGAATGGGCTTGGCAAACAAAGCGAAAAGAACTGAACTGTTTGAAGAAATTAAAGCAGAAGTGAAGGCGGCATTTACTGAAGAAGAATTAGCAGAAGTTGGAAAATTCATTTCACCGTATTTCTCTGAAGTGAAGAAAAAAGCCGTACGTTGGGTGATGTTGAACGAGCGCAAACGCCTTGACGGACGTAACTTCGACGAGATTCGTCCAATTTGGGCGGAAGTGGATTATTTACCAATGGTTCACGGTTCAGCTGTCTTTACAAGAGGTGAAACACAATCCTTGACAACCCTTACCTTAGGTGGTAAAATGGACGAGCAATTAATCGACGGTGCAACGTTTGAAGGAACTGAGAAATTCTTATTACACTATAACTTCCCTCCTTTCTCTACAGGTGAAGCAAAACCATTACGTGGAACATCTAGAAGAGAAATCGGACACGGAAACTTGGCTTTAAGAGCTTTGAAAAATGTGCTTCCTGAAGATAATCCATACACCATCCGTATCGTTTCTGATATTTTAGAATCCAACGGTTCGTCTTCAATGGCTACGGTTTGTGCTGGAACATTGGCTTTGATGGACGGTGGCGTTCAAATCAAAGCTCCCGTTTCTGGTATCGCAATGGGATTGGTTGCTGACGAAGGAAAATTTGCAGTTCTTTCCGACATCTTAGGGGATGAAGATCATTTAGGAGATATGGACTTTAAAGTTACAGGAACGGCAAAAGGAATCACCGCTTGTCAAATGGACATCAAAGTGGACGGTTTACCGTACGAAGTTTTAACACAAGCATTGGAACAAGCGAAAGCAGGTCGTTTACACATTTTGGGTAAAATCACCGATACTTTAGCTGAGCCAAGACCGACTTTAAAACCACAAACTCCGAGAATTGAAGCATTCAATGTTCCAAATGAAATGATTGGCGCTATCATCGGACCTGGAGGAAAAATCATCCAAGCAATGCAAAAAGAAACGCGTACAACAATCACTATCGAGGAACTACCAACTGGTGAAGGACGCGTTCAAATCCTTTCCAATAATGGTGACGACATGGCAGAAGCAATTCGTCGAATTCGTTTGATTGCTTTCCCTCCAACTGTTGAAGAAGGAGCAACATATACTGGAAAAGTGAAATCTGTGAAAGAATTTGGTTGTTTCGTAGAAATACTTCCTGGAACTGACGGTTTAATTCATATTTCTGAATTCAACTGGGAAAAAGTTGCGAAAATGGAAGACGTGGTAAAAGAAGGAGATGTTCTCGATTTCAAAGTAGTTGGGAAAGATCCAAAAACGAAAAAATGGAAACTTTCTAGAAAAGTGTTATTGCCTCGTCCAGAGAAAAAGCAAGATGCATAATAGAAACTTGAAAACAGTGAGTTGAATTTATTTGGCTCACTGTTTTTATTTTTAGAATAGATTTTTTTTATTCCTCAATCAAATTCCTCATTTTTAAATTTGTAAAAAAATAGATTCATGAAAAGAATTTTACTTTCGGCCACTTTGCTTCTCACTGGAAGTCTTCTGGCGCAAACGGTTGATATTTTTAACTACTCTGGTTTACTCAACGCAAATGGTTGGACAACACACAGTGGAACCGCAGGTCAATTTTCTACGCTATCAAGTAGCTCAGATAATGGTAATAGCCTTTCTTATTCCGGATTAGCTCCATCCACTGGAAATCGAACTTCATTTATTGCAGGAAACAGTGAGGACGTCAATAAAGCGTTGACTGGAATTTCTGGTGTTGGTTATATTTCATTCTTAATAAAAGTGAATTCAACAACAGGAATGAATCCAGCAGGAGAATATTTCACAGGATTTGGTTCTACAGCTGGAGCTAATGTTACCGTTTTTGGTGGTCGCGTATTCATTAAACCTGGTACGGGAGCTGGATTTTTCCAACTTGGTATTCAAAATATGTCTGGAGGAACTCCAACACAGACTTACACTGGAGATTTAGCATTAGGGCAAACGGTGCTTGTTGTTATGAAATTAGTGGCTTCTTCTAGTCTTTCTCCTTCTCAAGCATCACTCTTCATTAATCCAACTCCAGGACAAATTGAACCTTCAACCCCAAGCGTTACGAATAGCTCAGGCACAACAAATTATAGCAATTTCGCATCGGTATTTTTACGTCAAAGCGGCAATGCCACAACAGGTTCCGGTTCGTTTGAATTAGACGAAATCCGAGCAGCTGGCTCTTGGGCAGCAGTATTACCTTGTGATGCACCTACAACTTATTACGCAGATATTGATAACGACGGATTTGGTGATGCAAACAACATCATTTCAACATGTTATACTTTATCCGGATATGTCACAAACAATTCAGATTGTAATGACAACAATGCTGCAATTAACCCGAACACAACTTGGTATCAAGATCTAGATGGTGATACTTACGGAAATTCGAGTGTAACTTTAATTCAGTGCAGTCAACCAAATGGTTATGTCTTGAACAACACAGATTGTGACGATTCCAACCCAACTATTCTCGCAATTTCAACTTGGTATGCAGATGCAGATGCAGACGGTTTCGGAAATCCAACTGTTTCAACCCAAAATTGTACACAGCCACTTGGATATGTAGCTAACAATACGGATTGTGATGATAATAATTTCGCAGTTAACCCAAATGCAACTGAAATTTATGATAATATAGATAACAATTGTGATGGGAATACCGATGAAGGATTTACTCTTGTTACTTATTATTTTGATAATGATGGAGATGGATTTGGAGGTTCAATAATTACTTCTTCCACTTCAAATCCAGGTTCAGGTTGGGTATTAGTAGGAGGCGATTGTGACGATAATAATATAGCGATTAATCCTTCAGCAACAGACATTCCTGGCAATGGTATCGATGAAGATTGTATTGGTGGTGATGCTGTTATTCAACCAACTTCTCTAGGAATTTATGAATTTACAGGAACAACCAATTGTACAGACATCAATACAGCCGTGACTGCACAACCAACAGGAGCAACTTTCTCTGCTTATTCAACTGTTGGAACCAACTGTTCTGGAGCGGCTAATGTATTTAATAATTCAGGCTGGAATCAAACGGCAAACATCGACTTAACTGAATTCAATGAATTTACTGTTAATGCAAATAACTGTAAATCTATTACAGCTGTTCGATTAAGTTTTGATCATCGCGCAAGTGGTACAGCGATTCCAACTTGGTATGTGCGTTCAAGTGTGGACAATTTCACTACAAACCTAGGGACTGCAACCTCCAATTCAACATTAACAAACGCTGTAATAGATCTTCCTGCTGGTTTCACTAATTTAAACACTGTGACTTTCCGCTTCTATGTGACTGGAGCCACCTCGAATTCTATGACTTGGAGACAAGATAATGTGAATCTATTCGGTTTCATAAATGATTTACCACTTGTAACTTATTACGCCGATGCTGACGGAGATGGATTTGGAAATGCTTCCGTGTCTCAACAAAGTTGTTCGCCAATTAATGGTTATGTAAGCAATAACACAGATTGTAACGACAACAATCAATCAATTAATCCAACAACAATTTGGTATCAAGATGCTGACAACGATACCTTTGGAAATGGTAACGTGACCTTTGTTGGTTGTGTTCCTCCAAGCGGTTACGTTTTGAATGCTACGGATTGCGACGATTCAAATAATCAAATCAATTCATCAATCCTGTACTACACTGATGCAGACATCGATGGATATGGGACTGGAAATGGACAATTGTTCTGCTCGAACCCTGGAACCGGATACGCAACCCAAAACGGAGATTGTAACGATAACAATAATGCTATCAACCCAGGTTCAGCTGAAATCTGTGATAATCTAGACAACAACTGTAATAACCAAACGGACGAGGGATTAACTTTTGTAAATTACTTTGTGGATGCTGATAATGATGGATTTGGGACAGGAGTTGCCCAATCGTTTTGTTCTAATCCGGGAGCAGGATTCGCTTTGCAAGCAGGAGACTGTAATGATAACAATAATGCAATCTATCCAGGAGCTACCGATATCGCCGATAATGGAATCGATGAAAACTGCGATAGTGTTGACGGTTATTTAGGAATCGACAATGTGCCATTTGGAAACGTTCAGCTATACCCTAACCCGAACAACGGAACTTTCCAATTGAAAGGTGACTTTGTTGACGGTGCAGAAGTTATAATTACCGATTTGAACGGAAAAGTTTTGGGTAAATTCCAAGCCTTTGAAAACAACCAAGAAATTGCAATCAACGGCATGTTATCTGGATGCTACTTCGTAAACATTCGTAACAACGAGGCTCAAAAAGTTTTGCGTTTCATTGTAAAATAACTATTCAATTTATTGTAAGTAAGGCTGTCTGAAAAGGCAGCCTTTTTTGTTTCCATTCGCCCCACTTATCCCACATAATGCGCACTAAAATAGGAAAATCGCACTTTGTCATTTTATAATAAATTCAATAACACTTAAAACTATCTTTGTTTGGAATACTTTTATGATGAAACAAATTCTAACCTTTTTATCAATCGCATTTTTTTCGGCGACCGTTCATAGTCAATCGTATTGGCAACAAGAAGTAAACTATAAAATCAACGTTTCGCTTGATGATAAAAATCACATTCTTCGGGCAAATGAAGAGTTCGAATACATTAATAATTCTCCCAATTCCCTAGACAAAATATACGTTCACCTTTGGCCTAATGCTTATCGTAGCGGAAAATCAGCACTCGGTAAGCAATTGTATAAAAATGGTGAATTGGAATTACAATTTGCAAAGGATGAAGACAAAGGGTATATCGACTCGCTTGATTTTACTTCCAACGGCTCAAAACTGAAATGGGAATACGATCCAACTAATATGGATATTGCAGTGATTTATTTCCCCTCTCCCCTAGCTTCAGGACAACGTATTACTATCAAAACACCGTTCAAAGTGAAATTACCATCTGGAGAAATTTCTCGCTTGGGACACATCGACCAAAGTTATCAAATCACGCAATGGTACCCGAAACCTGCCGTTTACGATCGAAAAGGATGGCATGCAATTCCTTATTTGAATCAAGGCGAATTTTATTCCGAATATGGTTCGTTTGATGTGACGATTACGCTTCCAAAAAATTATGTTGTCGGAGCGACTGGGGATTTGCAAACCGCTTCAGAAATGGAATTTTTGGATCAACTTGCGAAAAAAACGGACAAAAACTTAACGGATTTGATGACTAAAAAGCAAGGTCGTGGAGCGAAAACAGAATTTCCAGCTTCGGATTCGGAATTGAAAACGATTCGCTACACTCAAAATAAAGTGCATGACTTTGCTTGGTTTGCTGATAAACGTTACGCTGTTTTAAAAGGAGAAGTGGAATTACCACATTCTAAAAGAAAAGTTACTTCTTGGGCAATGTTTGTTCCGCACAACACGGTTTACTGGCAACATGCAATTGAATACATCAACGACGGAACGTATTATTATTCCTTGTGGAACGGCGATTATCCTTACAACCAAGTTACCGCAGTGGACGGAACGATTAGCGCTGGTGGTGGAATGGAATATCCAAATGTAACCGTTATCGGTAACTCATCCTCCAAAGAAGAATTGGAAGTTGTTATCGTTCACGAAGTAGGTCACAATTGGTTCTATGGAATTTTAGGTTCTAACGAGCGTCAACACGGTTGGATGGACGAGGGAATGAATACCCTGAACGAAATGCGCTACATGCAAACCAAATATCCAAACAATACGCGTTTCTCCGATATGGTTCTTCAAGGAAAATTCCATTTTGACGGCTTATCGCATCACGATATGGGTGACATTTCGTACCGTGCACTTGCTGGTTTTGGTATGGATCAACCGATTGAAACGCATTCAGCAGACTTTACTCCCGCGAATTACGGAGCTATTATGTACCAAAAAACAGGCTTAGTTTTCTTCTATTTAATGGACTATTTGGGCGAAGAAAAATTCAATCAAGCGTGTCGTGACTATTTTGAAACATGGAAATTCAAGCATCCTTATCCAGAAGATATGCAACGTTCCTATGAAACTTCTACGGGAAAAAAATTGGATTGGCTATTCAACGATTTGATTCAAACCACTAACCACGTGGACTACAAAATTGCGAAAGTTAAACGCGATAAAGGAGCAAACAAAACGTTCGTAACCGTTAAAAATGTAGGACAAGTAAACGGACCTATTGGAATCAACGCTCTGAAAGACAACAAATTAATCACATCCGCTTGGGCTGAACCTGGAAAAAAATCTACCATCGAATTACAAGGAACAGACTTTACACAAATCAGTATTGACGTTAATAAAAACATTCCTGAAATCAATCGAACAAACAACTCTTGGAAAAGCAAAGGACTTTTCAAAAAAATGGAACCCATCAAATTTGAATTTTTAATTGGGGACAACGAATCTTCAAAAACCAATGTTTTCTGGACGCCAGTTTTAGCGGGAAATGCATACGATAAATTGATGATTGGCGCTACTTTCCACAATATGGGAATTCCGTTCAAACCTTTTCAATATGTTGTTACGCCACTTTTCTCTTTTGGAAGAAAAAATGTATCCGGAATGGCTGAATTGAGTTATACCTTTCTTCCCACGAAAGTTTTTGAACGTTCTCGCTTCGGAGTTTCCATTAAATCTTTCGGTCAAAAAGAAAATTCCAATTCCTATCTCGCAGCTGTAGCGCCTTATTGGAATGCAGAGTTAGGAAATCGCAGAAGTGGAAGTCCAACCTCACACAATATTTTAGTCCAAGCTATTGTTAGAAGAGACGTGTTCCGCTATACACCAGGAGAAGATCCTATTTACCCAGAAGAAAATACGCAAGGTGGAATTTTTGCACGATACCGTTACGCTGTTTCACTTCCTGACCACAATTTTAGCTGGAATGTGCGCGGTGATTATTTTACTGGACGTCAGAAATTTGATCAACTTGGACGCATCTCCACACAAGTTACTTATCGCTATCGATACATGAAGCAAAAAATGAAACGTTCGATTGAAGTCACTGCTTTTGCTGCTGCGAACTTACGCTATGAAACCCAAGGAAATTTAGGTAATCGCAACTTCTTACTGTCGATGAGTGGCGCACGTGGTTACCAAGATTTGTTCCTGGAAGAATACGATTTTGCCCGAAACGCAACGAGCGGATTTTGGTCACAACAACGTTCTGACGCAATGGGAACTTTCCACAGCACCTCAGCATTTGGAACCACCTCACATTGGATGACAACTGCATCGGTCTATGCACAACTTCCAATTAAACCTGGATTCTTAGGTTATTTCACTGACTTCGGCGCGTTTTATGACGGAAATAGCGTTCAGTCTGCCGTAAATGGTGGATTGGGAATTCGCCTAGGAAACATTCTCGGAGTTTATTTCCCACTTTTCCGTTCTGCAAATATGGGTTCACTTTACAACAATTATGGTAAAGAAATCCGTTTTACCTTGAAATATAATTTTATAAATAAACCATTGAATTTAAGTAACATTTTAAACTAATCAATCATGTCAGAAACTACACCAACGCCAACTCAAACCACCGGAAAAATCACTTTCGGAAAAATATTTTGGCCTTCTTTTCTTGCCGTTTTTGTAGCAGGATTGGTCGGAATGATTTTCTTCTTTCTAATCCTTGGAGGAATTATCGGCTCTTTCGGTGATTTTGGCCCTAAACCCTTGGCATTAGAGGATAAAACCATTTTACACGTTCAATTAAACGGTGAAATTCGGGATAAGTCTAAATCGGAATTTAATCCGAGTGAATTACAAATGAACAATTTCATTGGCCTACCCGATTTATTAAATGCTTTTAAAACTGCAAAAAAAGACGATAAAATAAAGGGTGTTTTCTTAGATCTAGGGAATGTATCTTGCGGAATGGCAACAGCGCGAGAAATCCGTAATGCGATTCGAGATTTTAAACGCAGTGGAAAATTTGTAATTGCTTATAATTCTGGAGAATATGTATCCCAACGTTCCTACTATATTTCCTCCGCAGCTAAAGAATCGTATGGTTTTCCAATGTCGAATTTTCAATGGACTGGTTTGGGTGGTGAATTGACATTCTTCAAAGGACTGTTGGATAAATTGGAAGTTGAAGTGGAGATCATTCGCGGTAAAAATAACGACTTCAAAAGTGCCGTTGAACCTTTCTTCCGTGATAAAATGAGTGATTCTTCACGCGTTCAAGTAGAGCGTTACATTTCCTCAATTTGGGAAGACATGCGAGTTGATATAGCAACAGATCGAAAATTGAGTCCACAACTCTTGAATGATTGGGCGGAAAATATGGCGATTACCGACGTGGAAGATGCAGTGCGATTGAAATTATTGGATGGCGTGAAATACCGCGATGAGATGATGGATTACTTGATGAAAAAAGTTGGTGTTAGCAAAGAAAAAGATTTACACTTGATGAACTTTGAGAAGTACGCTAAGAAAAGTTTCCAAGAAGATCAATTGTTAATTAAAGAGGAATCTCCTGAAATTGCGGTGATTCTTGCTGAAGGTGACGTTAGCCGAGAAGGAGACGGTTTGACTTCAGAAGGAATTTGTAAACTTTTCCGTACAGTTCGTGAAAAATCTTCCATCAAAACGGTGGTTTTCCGCATCAACAGCCCTGGTGGAAGTGCCTTGGCAAGTGAAGAAATTTGGCGCGAAGTCAACTTGACAAATAAGGTAAAAAAAGTAATCGTTTCCATGGGGGACGTAGCGGCTTCAGGTGGCTATTACATCGCTGCACCAGCCGATAAAATCTTTGCAGAAACCAACACAATTACCGGTTCAATTGGGGTTTTCGGTATGATTCCATACACTGGAAAAATGCTTGAAAATAAGTTGGGATTGAGCTTCGATAGAGTTTCCACAAATAAACACGCTGTGCTATCCACGAATCGCAAATTGACACCAGAGGAATTGGCAATTACACAAGCTGAAGTGGATTTAATCTATGAACAATTCCTTAAACGAGTTGCTGAAGGACGAAAAATGACCGTTGTCGAAGTAAATCAAGTTGCTCGAGGACGTGTTTGGACTGGAAAAGATGCGTTGAAAATCGGATTGGTAGATCAGTTGGGTGGTTTGAATGATGCCATTGCGTATGCAACCAATGCGGCAAAATTGAAAGACCCGAAAGTATTGTATTATCCTTTGAAAAAGACAGATAAGTTTTCTGAGATACTTGAAATGTTAGAAGAACAGGAAGAAGATGCCAACGATGAAGAAACAAGTTCACGCATTACACAACATGAAATTCCAGAAGAATTAGTGCGCTACTATCGCCAATTGAAAAAGTTGGAATCCATGTCTGGAATTCAGATGCGCATGCCGTTTGAAGTGGAAATTCGATAGTACTTTTCAATCCGTTTGATGTGAATTAGTAAAAAACAAATTGAATATCCGCAATCATACCACCTATGCAAATTTGATAACGAACGTATCCAATTAATCAAAAATGTCTATGTTTCACACCGTGATTTCTATGTTTTATTACGCTCATTAGTGGCTTATAACTATGATTCGCCGTGGCGATCTATGTTTCTATTGTGGTTAAAAAAATTGGAAACCAAATAGGTACATAGATAATTTAGCTTTAAGATTTCGATAGACGCCGAGGCGTTGACACATAGCGATTCAGGGATATTTACAATCTCTATGTGAACCTCTGTTTTTCTTGAAACAAAACAATTTGCGCTATCCTTCGCCTTAGCGAACTATGTCTCTATGTGGTTAAAAAAATTGGAAACCACATAGAAACATAGATAATCTAGTTATGAAAGTTGGGATAGACGTCAAGGCGTTGACACATAGGAATTATGCCTCAGCCGAGGTGGAAGGACTTTCGATATAAATGATTTGACATTAACAAAGTCGGTAAATTTGAAATTGTGGTATAAAACGGATACTCACTAAACAAATTTATTCAAAGCTAAAACTCGGATTTTGCTCCAAAATGTCCCATGTATGGTCAGCTAACAAACGAACAGTGGCAATAAATTCAAATTTCGCTTTTCCCCATTGATTAGGCGCAATTAACGAAAGAAGAAAAGCCCCATTCTCACGTTGGTATAAATGGTAAATGTGATTAATTAGTGGCTCAAAACGCATTTCAGATTGGTAGATAAATTCCGAAATTCGCTTTCTATCTTGTAACTTTTTAGCTTGAGCAGCCAAGAGTTGCATTTGCTCATAAATCTGACCAAGTTGCATGTCAGTTTGGTGTTCCATTGCGTTTAAGGAACGTCCTTTAATTTTTCCTTGGTCTTCCGGCTTTACCAATGCACTTCCTGCATGGTGTGCGTATTCCAAGCTATGCGGATTTTCCGTTATTTTATCCGGATCTATCGGATTAACAAATTCGTTTTTACTTTCCACTTTATACCAATTTCTATTTATTCAGTTTCAAAGAAAATTCTTCATGTTACATTACCGACACGACATTCAGTTATTTTCCAACCCGTCACAGCAGGGACAATAACAGTCATCGTCGGTATTACACAAGTTTCGATAATTCATAACCAATTTGAGAACCAATTGCCACTCCCATTCCTCCCATTCTAACTCCTACTAAAATCGAATCGTTGATGGGTTGAACAATCGGTTTTTTCGTCTCTCCTACTCCCATTATTCCTGCCCATCGGTGCGTGATTTGAACTTCTTTCCACCAAGGTAAAACCATTTCTTTCAATAAATGTTCAACTGCATTTTGAATTCGTTCTGAAGTTTGCAATTCATACGTTGTTTCACCTTCAAAATCAAGGTTCCTGCCACCACCAATTAAAATTCGATTGCCAACATTTCGGAAATAAAAATAGCCAGAATCATAATGAAAAGTTCCTTGCCAGTTCAAACCAGAAATGGGTTCAGTAACTAAAACCTGAGCGCGTGCAGGTTTAACATCTAGTTTCAATAATTGTCCGCCAAAACCGTTGGTACAAACGAATACTTTTTGCGCTTTAATCTCCCCAAAACTAGTTTCCACCGTTGCACTTAACTTGTTGTCAATTAAAGCAGTTACGTTAATTCCAAATAAAAATTGTATGCCTAAGTTCACACATTTTCGATGCAAATGAAACATCAATTTGCCAGTGTCAATACTTCCTTCTAAGCGATTTTTATATCCAAGTTTAATTCCTTGAAAACCAAATTTGTCCTGCACATTTTCCTCAATCGAATACACCTCTTTTTCATGAAAGAGCGTATTCATTTTTTCATTTAAAAAGTGAATAAAATCGGCTGACAACTCACTATCCGTTGATCTCAATAAATCCCAAGAAGCGCAGTTGGTATATTCCATTGCTTCAGGAGAAACTACAGAAAACAGGCGTTGTAATCCTTCGTAACGCAAAACTAAGGTTTCAAAAACTTCATTTTCAGGAATTTTACTCAAGTCATCATACAATTCTGTTGGGCTACCAAAACAAGCAAAACCAGCGTTTTTCGTACTTGCACCTGAGGGTAAATAACCGCGTTCAAGCACTAAGATTTTCGCATCAGGAAAGCGCTGTTTCAAATAAAAAGCGGTTGTATTTCCAACGATTCCGGCACCGATAATTAAAAAATCTATTCCGCTGAGGTATTCATTTCTTTCCCAAAAACTTAAATCAGAAAATTGCATAGTTCAATATTCGTTATTTTTCACCAATTTTGCTAGTTGAAACGAATGTAAAATTATGCGTTTGTACCTCAGAAAAAATTAATTCATGTTTAAGAAACTACTTTTTTTAATGACATTCTTCTTCCTTGTTGGAAGTACTTTTGCTCAAAAACCTGTCAACATACAATTAGTTGGGACTGTTCAAGGTTTTATAAATAAAGATCGATTGATAGGTGTCACCATCTATTTGATGCAAAATGACAGAACGATAAATAAAACATTCACAGATAATTACGGGAATTATACCATTACCGGCATAATTAATCCACAAGAGGATATTGACTTATTGATTTCTAAGCCTGGATTTGTTCCAAAGAAAGTGCTTTTCGATTTAAAGACCTTGAAAATTAGTCGTCCGAATCAAACCACATTGCAGTTACTAGAAGATTTAACGGTAGAATTATACGACCAGAAACAAGGAGTGGATTTGAGTTTCGCACGCATCGGATACGCTGAAAAATTTTATTGGGACCAACCTTCATTCACCGTTAAACCGGATGAAAAACAAAAGAAAGATTTGGATGAAAAAGTAAAAAAAGCCTACGAAGCCAATAAAAACGCAGCCACGACAGCGACTTATCAAAACAAAGCGAAACAAGCGTTGGATAGAAAAGAATACCAAAAAGCTGTTCAGTATTACGATACTGCATTGGTCATGGTACCGCGTGATTCGATAACCACCGTGCGAAGAAACGAAGTAGTCAAAATCATCGAAGACCTCAAAAAAGAAGAAGATAATAAGAAAGAATTTGACCGTTTGAAAACTGCTGGTGATTTAGCTTTTGCAGATAAAAAATGGAATGACGCAGAAACGAATTACCTGGGCGCTCAAAAAATTACACCAACAGATACGTATGTAAAAAGTCAAATTGGAAAGATTGCAGCAGAAAGACAAAAAGAACAGGAATCTGCTAAAAACAAATCGGCATACGATAAAGCGATAAGTGACGCAGTGGCACTAGTAGTGAAGAAAAGTTACAATGAAGCAATTGAGAAATACAAGTTTGCATTGACACTTCAACCAGAGAAAAAAGAATTCATTGACGGCGAAATCCTTAAAGTGAAAAACAAGATGGCTGATACCGCTTTGGAAGTTGTTGTTTTAAAAGAACTGAAAACTGCTGCTGAATTTCTTAACAAAAACAAATTAGACGATGCCATAACGCAATACAAAGCCACTGAAAAAACAATAACAGGTTTTACAGACCCGAATTTAGTGACTAAGTATTCAAAGGAAATCAACGACGGATTACAAAAAGTTCGCGACAAGAAAAACTCAGAAGAAGAAACCTACCAAAGTCAACTAACGAAAGCACAAGAAAATTATAACAAAGGACGTAACTTTTACAGCGTTGCAAAAACGATTTTGAATTCGGATCCAATGAAAAGCAAATCTACCGTCCCACAAGTGGTGGAGTTGAAAGAGAAAATCACAAAAATGGAAGCTTATTATTCGGAAAGAGACAAAACCTACCAAACGGTCGCTGCCAAAAAAGATAATGAATCGATTGAACAACTTACTGCTCTATTAAATAATTCTGTTTTTCAACAAAAAATTGCGAGTACAAATGAAAAAGCACAACTTCAAAAAAGCATCGACTCTTTAAAAGCCTTGAAACCAGTTGTTGCTGTTACTCCACCTAAAAATACGCCGCCTCCAACACCTCCAACAACGAAACTTGCCGCGCCTGGAGAATTGGTCGCTGGTCCTGAACCACAATCGGTATTCAATGATTTATACGAAACCGTTGAAAAACGAAAAGCACAACCGCTTGATCAACAACAAGGTTATAAAGATAGAATTGAATTTGAAAGACAGTATGAAGCTGCATTAGTTGCAACAAGACAAGAGGAAGAAAAAACGCGACTTTACAATTTCAAAGACAACAAAGATGTACTGGCGCGACAAGTGGGTAATGAATTAGAGAAAAACCAATACGAATTAGAAAATAGAAAATTGCTCACTGAAATTGCCGCTGAAAAACGCGATGTTGAAGCCAGATTAGACCAAGCAAAAACAGCAGATATCATTACTTCTTGGAAAGATAAAACGGACTATCACAACATTATTTATCAAGAAGAAATCGCCAAACAATATCAAGCGCAAGTGAAGTCCATCGATAAAAACAAAGACGAAAACGAAATGAAAGCGCGTCAAATCAATTCGGATGAAGAAATACGTCAAGCGCAAATAGAGAAAGGCGTTGAGAAATTAAATTATGCACGATACAAACAAGATTCTTTGGCAAAAACAGAACAAGAAGTTCGTGGTTATCAAATTCAAAAAATGATGGACTACAAATCGGAAATTGTAGCTTCTGAAAATAATTTAACCGACGAAAACGGTGTTCCATTTGAACGCAATAAAATGACGGAAAAAGTTTATCAAATTAAAAATTCAGCGGGAGAGGTGATTACTGTAATTGTTCGTCGCGTGGTGGTGGACAATAATGGGCACGGAGTTGTTTTTGAGCAAATTACAAGCGATAGCGGACGTACACATTACACTCGAAATGGTGCTCCTGTTCCTGATTTTGTTTGGTTTAACGATTCAACAGGTATCAATGTCATTCAACGTTAAACTAGTATTCACATTTGTTCTCGCGTTTCTAATTAGTTGTACCGAAACAAAAACAAAAGAAACCGATTCCGATCTGATTGAAATTCATGGTGAAGCACAAGGAACGACTTACACCGTTAAGTTGGTTGGCAAAGGAAAAAAGGTTACCAAAAGTGAGATTGATCAACTCTTGAACGCATTTGATTTTTACCTTTCGACATATAGAAAGGATTCTAGAATTAGTGCTTTCAATGGTAATTGTATTGAACTTGAATTCACCGACGAATTTTCATTCTTCACAAGGTGCTTAAAGGAAAGTCAAGCTATTTTTGAAAATACGGATGGTGCTTTTGACCCAACTGTATTTCCCTTAATTGAAGCATGGGGATTTTTTAAAGATGAAAAACATCCGCTTACAAAAGCTGGAGCAGATAGCATCCTACCCTACATTGGATTTCAAAAAGACAAATTGCTTTCTTATCGCGTTGCAACCTATGACGCAGATGGTAAAAAATTGACTTTAACTAAAATCGACAATCGCGTCAAATTGGATTTTAATGCGATTGCCCAAGGACTTTCAGTGGACATTGTTTATGAATTTTTGAAAGAAAAAGGCTTTAAAAATATCTTCGTTGAAATCGGTGGTGAAATTCGTGTTGCGGGAAAAAATCAAGAAGGAAACGAATGGCGTATTGGAATAGACAAACCTGTGGATGAACAGGAGAGAGAGTTACAAGCTGTGGTTAGTTTGACAAATCGTTCATTAGCCACTAGCGGAAATTACCGCAAATACTACGAAATCGATGGGAAACGTTACGCCCACACAATTAATCCAAAAACGGGTCTCCAAGTGGAACACAATCTATTAAGTGCCACGGTTCTCGCACCTAATTGTGCCCAAGCTGATGGTTATGCAACTGCTTTTATGGTCATGGGAAAAGAAAAAACCCTCGAATTTGTTAAAACACATCCAGAACTCAAATTGGATGTTTTTCTAATCACATTTGAAAAAGGAAAGTTCAAAACCTATTCAACGAAAGGCGTGGAAATCAGTGAATAAATCACTTTTCAAGCCAAAGTAAACTTCCATCACCAAAACTTAAAAATCGGAAATCATGCTCCAAAGCATAGTCATATATAGTGCGCCAATTCTCGCCGACGAAAGCATGAATTAGCAAGAGTAATGTCGATTTAGGTTGATGAAAATTCGTCAATATAGCATCCACCATTCGGATTTGATAACCAGGTGCAATGAGTAACTGTGTTTTTTGAAGAATACGTTCCGCTTTCAATGCTGTCATTTTTTGAATTAAGGCGGACAAACTTTCTTCAGCAGAAAAATCTTGCGGAAGTTCATAAGCATCCCATTGTGAAAGCGTTAAATCATCCAAACTGTGTATCAAATTCGCTTTACATTTCACACCGAGCCAATAAAGCGTTTCCAAGGTACGAATTGACGTTGTGCCTACTGCGATTTTGGATTGATTAATTTTCGCCAAGTAATGCTTCAAAAATTCCAAGCTCACATCAATATATTCCGCGTGCATTTCGTGATCGCCTAAATTGTCCGCTTTCACGGGTTTGAACGTACCAGCGCCGACATGTAAAGTGACAAATTGTTGTTGGATTCCTTTGGTTTTTAATTTTTCAAAAAGTGATTCTGTAAAATGCAATCCAGCGGTAGGAGCGGCTACTGAACCGTCGTGGTGGGCATAAACTGTTTGATAATCAGAGGCATCTTTCTCGTTAACTTCACGCTTGATATAAGGTGGAAGTGGCACATTTCCAAACAAATGCAGGATTTCCGCAAAGGACATTTCTGGAGCATTCCACCGTAAACGTATTAAAAAAGCATCTCCTTCCTTTTCAATTCGCTGAGCACTAAGTTCAATGGTTTTTCCATTTTCAACCCGACTGGAAATCAATTGATCTTCCTTCCATTTTTTCAAACCACCCACCAAACAAATCCAATCAACAGAACCAGTTTCGGTCATCGCAGTGACAATATCTGAATAAAAAGAAGCGGGTTCCAGACAGAAAAGCTCTATTGTACTTCCAGTATTTTTTTGAAATAGCAAACGAGCTTCTACAACCTTGGTGTCGTTTAACACAAGGACAGCATCTTCGGGTAAAAACTGATCCAAGTTGTAATAATTATCTTGTCGAATAGTCCCATTTTCGTACACTAACAACTTACTACTATCCCTAGGTGATGCAGGAAATTTCGCAATTCGTTCGTCAGGCAGTGGATAATCAAAAGGGTCTATGCTTATGTTTTTAACGCGTTCAATGGACATTTTGTATTTTTTTTGTAAAAGTAGATGAAGCCTCATTAATCAAGAGAAATTAGCTCGATAATTTTAATAGCAGATTTTTATATTGCTCCAAACTAGATTGAATGTTTTGGGGGAAAAGTTAAAAGTTAAAAGTGAAGAGTTAAGAGTTAAGTCCCGATAGCTATCGGGAGAAGAGTTAAGAGTTAAGAGTGATGGGTTAAAAGTGAAGGGTTAAGATATTAATGCCTAAAACAAGATTGATCGATTGAATAGAAAATTCTAAAATATACTACTCATTTTTCAAAACATGATATAAATCAGGCGCTGAATTACTTTTATTGTTTAGTTTTGGGGTGATGAGAGGTTTAGCTTTTTTGTTTTCTATGTATTTTTTGGTGCTTTCCATTGCGCCGAATATGCAAGGAATTCAATTGCTTAATCTCAGTCAATTAGTGGAACATTACTACGACTTTAAATCCGAAAATGCAAACGGAACGCTTTTGTCGTTTATCAAAGAACACTACATTGACAAAAACACTTCCTTTGAAAAAGAACATCGTAACCTTCCTTTTAAAAATGTGCTGCATCTTCCCTCTATAAATTATTGCCAGCAGGTAAAAAGTATCGAATTCGTTTTGCACCAATCGGCGCTTCCCAAAACCAAGGAACGTCCATTCGTTTATAGCGACGAACACCTACTAAAATCACAACTTTTCGACATTTGGACACCGCCTAAATTGGCTTAATCAAAAGTTCCAAAACTGTTTCTATTTTCGCATTTTTAGAACTTTCAAACGCTTTTAAATGGCGTTTTTCATGTATTTCATCCACAAAATACACCTTCAATTTTAAGCTTTTTCAGCATAATTTCAATTTCATTTCATGCTACACAAAATAATTGCGTGGTCGGTAACAAATAAACTCATCGTTGTTTTTTTCACGTTGTTGCTCATCATCGTTGGGATTTTATCCCTTTCGCGTTTGCCCATCGACGCTGTACCTGACATCACCAACAACCAGGTACAAATCATCACCGTTTCTCCTTCCTCAGGTGCTCTGGATGTGGAACGTTACGTCACTTTTCCCGTCGAACAAAGTATGGCGACCATTCCTGAGATGGAAGAAATTCGCTCGTTCAGTCGCTTTGGGTTGAGTGTGGTAACGGTTGTTTTCAACGAAAATACCGATGTCTATTGGGCACGTCAACAAGTCCTCGAACGCCTCGCAGATGCCAAAGGACTGATCCCGAAAGGATTTGGCGAACCTTATTTAGCACCTCTTTCCAGTGGATTAGGTGAAATTTATCAATACACCATTCGTGCGAAAAAAGGCTACGAATCCAAGTACAATCCGACAGAATTGCGCACGATACAGGATTGGATTATTCGCCGACAACTACTTGGAGTAAAAGGGGTTGCGGATGTCAGTGGCTTTGGAGGAAACCTAAAAAACTACGAAATTGCACTCGATCCAATTGCATTACAAACCTTAAATCTGTCCATTGAAGATGTGTTCACCGCTTTGGAAAATAACAACCAAAACTCTGGCGGCGCCTACATCGAACGCAACGGAATGGCCACGTTTATCCGAACGGAAGGACTTTTACAAACCGAGGAAGAAATCAAGTCAATTGTTCTGAAAACCGACGACTTAGGAACAAACATTACAATTGACAATGTCGCGACCGTGAAAATTGGTTCGTCAGTACGCTACGGAGCTTTAACTATTGACAATCAAGGAGAAGCGGTTGGTGGTATCGTGATGATGTTGAAAGGTGCAAATTCTTCGGAAGTGATTTCCTTAGTGAAAGAACGTATTGAACAGATAAAAAAAACGCTACCTAAAGGAATTGAATTGGTGCCGTATTTGGACCGAACGGATTTGGTCAATCGTGCCATTCACACGGTCGAAAAGAACTTATTAGAAGGTGCGCTAATAGTGATTTTTGTCCTTGTCCTTGTGTTGGGAAATTTCCGTGCAGGATTGATAGTAGCGTCTGTGATTCCTTTGGCCATGTTGTTTGCCATTTCCTTAATGCAATTTTTTGGCGTCTCAGGAAACCTCATGAGTTTGGGCGCTTTAGACTTCGGTCTCATCATCGACGGAGCGGTAATCATCGTTGAAAGTACCCTTCACCTGATGCATCGCTTTGGAAATAAGACCTTAACACAACAAGAAATGGATGACGAAGTGACTTTTTCCGCTTCAAAATTCAGTAACAGCGCGGTTTTCGGTCAAATCATTATTTTGGTGGTTTATCTTCCAATTTTGGTGTTGGTGGGCATTGAAGGAAAAATGTTTCGTCCTATGGCACAAACGGTTATGTTCGCTATCATCGGCGCCTTGATTCTTTCATTGACGTATGTTCCAATGATTTCCAGTTTGTTTCTTTCAAAAAAATTAAGCCACAAAGAAACGATTTCTGATAAGTTGGTAAATGCTGTGAAACGCGCTTACCTTCCCCTACTTCACCAAACGATAAAGCACAGAAACTTTGTTTTATCTGGACTTTTCGCAGTTTTAATTTTTGCTTTTTGGCTCTTCGGAAATCTCGGTGCAGAGTTCATTCCAAACCTTGACGAAGGTGATTTTGCCGTTGAAACGCGCTTGGTCACCGGAAGCGGACTCACTAAAACTATTGAAGTTTCAGAAAAAGCGGGAGACGTGTTATTGAAACGTTTTCCTGAGGTCAAGCAAGTGGTCGGAAAAATCGGAACCGCAGAAATTCCTACCGACCCAATGCCGATGGAAGCCTGTGATTTAATGATTATTTTAAAAGACAAAGAAGAATGGACCTCAGCGCATTCCAAAGATGAATTGGCAGAAAAAATGCAACAAGTTTTAGAAGAACAAATTCCGGGTGTTTCCTTCGGATTCCAACAACCGATTCAAATGCGTTTCAACGAGTTAATGACGGGTGCGAAACAAGATGTGGTGGTCAAAATTTACGGTGAACAGTTTGATAGATTAGGCAACTACGCTCGAAAAATAGGACAACTTGCTGGAAAAATAAGCGGTGTCCAAGACGTTTATGTGGAAGAAATGGAAGGTTTACCGCAGTTAATTGTTCGTCCAAATTTTCAATCGCTTGGAAGATACGGAATTGATGTAGCGACCTTGAACACGACTTTAAATACGGCCTTAGCTGGAAAATCAGCGGGACTGGTTTTTGAAGGAGAAAAGCGTTTTGAATTGGTCGTTCGGTTGCAAGAAGGTTATCGTTCAACGGTGGATAAAATCGATGAATTGGTGGTCGTCAACAAAAATGGAATGGCGATACCTATAACCGAATTGGCAGCAATTTCCTTGGAGAACGGTCCCAACCAAATCCAACGGGAAGATGCTAAACGACGCATTTTGGTGGGATTCAACGTTCGAGGTCGCGACGTGGAAAGTATTGTGAACGAGTTGAAAAAACAAATTGATGCACAAATCCAATTCGACTCGGGTTATTTTGTGACTTACGGTGGTACTTTCAAAAATCTTGAAAACGCTCGTCAACGTTTATTAGTGGCAGTTCCGGCAGCTTTATTTTTGATTTTCATGCTCTTGTATTTTGCTTTTAGTTCCTTGAAACAAGCGGTACTTATTTTCTCAGCAATTCCTTTCGCTGCGATAGGTGGAATTTTCGCTCTGGCATTGCGGGATATGCCGTTTTCGATTTCCGCTGGAGTGGGCTTCATTGCCTTGTTTGGGGTCGCCGTTCTGAACGGTATTGTGCTTATCGCTGAGTTTAACAATTTGAAAAAAGGAACCAATCTAAGTAACATTCGGCGCGTATTTAACGGAGCAGGTTCACGTTTACGACCAGTTTTGATGACCGCATTAGTGGCTTCACTAGGATTTGTTCCAATGGCGATATCAAGCGGAAGTGGTGCAGAAGTTCAAAAACCTCTTGCAACGGTAGTCATTGGAGGCTTGATTTCTTCGACTTTTTTAACCTTGTTCATCCTCCCAATTCTTTATCTATTTTCTGAATCCAAACGAAAAAAGAGCATGAAAAAATCGAAATTGACGCTGTTACTTCTTGCACTATTTATGGGATTCTCTAGTAGTTCAGTGATACATGCACAAACCTTATCCTACCCTGAGCTGTGTAACCTCATGCTCGCTAACAACGGCAATTTGAAAGCTTTATCCTTGGAAAAAGAACGACAACTTGCTGTTTCAAAAGGAAATATCGAATGGGGAAAAACGAATGCTATGTGGATGTTTGGTCAATACAATACGATTCAAATGGATCACAACCTCACGTTTTCGCAACAAATTCCATTTCCAACGGTGGCAACAGCTGAAAAACAATTGGGAAAAGTGAACGCCCAACAAGCCGAAAACTGGAAAGAAATTGAGTTACTTTCTGCGAAATTGAGTTTAAAACAGTTTTACGACCAAGTTCAATTTTTACAAGAAAAACGCGCCTATCTCAATGATCAAGACAGCATTTTGAAATTACTATACGATAAAATGACCTTGAGAAAAGAAGTGCAAGACATCACCAAATTGGAACTTTCCTTGGTTAACTCGCGCTTAAAAAAAGTACGTAACGATTATTCCATTATCGACAACGAAATTTTGCAAGTGTTAGAAATAATTAGTGCATTGGTGGGTAAAAAAATCGAGGTAAATCAAATTCCGAAAGAAGCATATTCAAACATGAATTCAAATTTGAGTTTAGCAGACTTAGAAAACCACCCGAATTTGCGGATTTTTGAAACACGAGAAGAACAATTGAAGGCAGAAAAAGCAGTCAATTTGCAGCGTCAACTTCCTGACTTGTCTTTTGGCTATTTCAATCAATCCCTTGTTGGTATTCAAAATATCAATGGAACAGATCAATATTTTGATGCTAATAAACGGTTCCAAGGTGGTCAATTCGGAGTGAGTATTCCGCTATTTTGGGGAGCTTACAACCAACGAAAAAATGCCTTGGACATCGCTATCGATCAAAATGCTCTCGCGGGTGAACAACAATTACGGAATTTGGAAGGAAGCTATCAGAAAACCCTAAGACGCATGGAAAGTTTACTCAAAACACGGGACTTGTATTTGAATCAATTACTCCCCGAATCCAAGTTGATGCAGGAAGAAAATGAATTGCATTTCGCTGCAGGAGAACATTCCATGATTGAATATTTACAAATCCGCGACCAAGTTAAACAAATTGAAATGGATGCACTCAATAATCTTTTCGACTTACACCAAACCCTTATACAAATTGAGTTTTTCACTAATACATTAAATCAAAAATAACATGAAGACTTTTCTAATATATATCGGATTGAGCCTTGCCTTATTTGCTTGCTCGTCCAATGAAAATACGGCGACTGAAAAAAACATTGTGGCATTCGACGGCAACATCAGCCACACGGATCAGGAAAAAATGCACTTAACTTTCACCGAACTAGAAATGCGCGAGATGTCCACAGTAATAACCGCAAATGGAACCGTTGAAGTACCACCACAGAACCGTACGTTTGTTTCTTTACCGTACGGAGGATACATCACAAAAATCAACATTTTAGATGGTTCAAAAGTGACGAAAGGACAAGAACTGATTCAGATTCAACACCCAGAAATCATCCAATTACAAGAAGATTATTTACAAACGAAAGCACAATTGGTTTTCCTTGAAAGTGAGTATGAACGCCTGCGCTTACTAGTTTCGAAAGAAGCGGCGAGTGTTAGAAATATGCAACAAATCAAATCTGAGTTCGAAGCAGCAAAAGCTAAAAAATCAGGCTTGTTAGTAAAATTAAATTTGGCGGAGGTAAACATTTCACGTATAGAAAGAGGAGAAATTCAACGGTATCAATCCATTGTGGCACCTTTCAATGGGGTTGTAACAAAGTTATTGGCACAAAACGGAGCATTTGTCGATAGCAAACAACCAATTTTAGAAATCATCGACTTGAAACATGCACACGTTGAGTTGACCGTTTTCGAGAAATATGCAGGACTGTTGAAAGAAGGCGAGAAAGTTACCTTATCGTCCGTTTCTGGCGCTGAACCCATCGAAGCTTCCATTTTTTTGGTTGGAAAAGAAATTTCTCCGCAGAAAACCATCAAAGTCCACTGTCATTTAAAAGACACCAAAGAATTTTTAACTCCAGGAACTTTTTTCAAGGCTGAAATTCAATCTAATGGAAGGAAATTACTAACCGTTCCAACATCAGCAATCACAAGCTATAAAGGAAAAAATGTGGTCTTTGAACGCAGTAATCCAACACTTTTCGTTCCTTTGAACGTTGAAATTGTTGCACAAGACGATCAGTTTACAGCAATTCGTTTCACAGAAAGTCGTCCAAAAGGAAAAATTGTTGCCAAAGGGGCGTACGAGTTAATGACTTATTTTACTCAAAAAAACACAGCAGATGAATAATAAAAATGAAAAAAGAATGAATTGGGTCTTCGCAGCACTTTTTGTTTCAGGACTAGGATTTCTTTCCTTAAATAGTTGCGAAAAAAGCGGTTGTCACGAAAAAAATATCAGCGCGGCAGGTGGAAGTAAAAGCCATAACAAAGGTCAAAACTGCATGAATTGCCATTATTCTGGTGGCGAAGGTGAAGGTTGTTTTACCGCAGCAGGAACCGCCTATGACGCAAGTTTAACGACAACGTTGAATGGTGGAACAATTCAGTTTTTTACCGAACCAGATGGTGGAGGAACGCTGATAAAATCCGTCGCAATTGATACCAAAGGGAATTTTTACACGACCGAATCATTCGATGTACAAGGACTTTATCCAGCTTTAAAAACGAGTTCAGGAAACATGTATTACATGGGTTCAGCTTTGTCGAATGGACAATGTAACAGTTGCCATAACAATTCTACAACGGATAGGATATCAGGGAATTAACAACATAAAAGTTGATATTATCCAACTAATTTTTGTCTTTACGTTGAGTATTCAATAGTTAAAATGAGATTTGTCTAACTTTGAACACATGAATTTAATCCATTCTATTTCACAAATTACCCGTGCACAACGCGAGCAACAAAACGGACATAAAAGTTTAGTTGTTTGGTTTACAGGTTTTTCTGGTTCGGGAAAATCGACCATTGCACAAGAAATAGAAAGTAAATTATTCAAACAAAACTTTCATGTGTTCACTTTAGACGGGGACAACACGCGTTTGGGAATCAATTCGGATTTGGGTTTTTCACCTGAAGATCGATCCGAAAATATACGTCGTGTGGCGGAAATTGCCAAACTTCTTCTCGACTCTGGAGCATTAATTATCACTTCTTTCATTTCTCCATTTATTGCTGATCGCAAAAAGGCAAAATCAATTATTGGCGAAGTGGATTTTATGGAAGTATATATTGATTGTCCGTTGGAAGTATGTGAAAGCCGCGATGTAAAAGGACTTTACAAAAAAGCAAGAAATGGTCAATTGAAAGATTTTACGGGAATTGACAGTCCATTCGAAGCACCAACTTCACCCGATTTGGTTCTCAAAACCGCTGAAAACAGTGTTGAAGAATGTGTCGATTATTTGTTCCACGAAATTCTAAAACGAACACGTTTAACGGATTAGATTCACGTGACCATGTAATTGGATTCGGTCGTCAGTTTCAGGTTTTTTAAAGGTGATTTTCCAAATATACGTGCCATCCTGAACTTTTAATCCTTCCGTTCCAAATGAACCGTCCCACCCTTTCGTATGATCAAAAGACTCGAAAAGGAGTTCACCCCATCGATTATAAATCGAAAGTTGGTAATTGTATGGGTCAAATCCAGAACTAAAAATTGGTATAAACTCATTATTAAATTCATCTCCATCGGGGGTAAATGAATTCGGTACATAATACAACAACCCTGATTTATAATTCAAACTTACTTGAAATGAACTACTACAGCCAACAGCGTTATAAGCTGTTAAGGTAATTGTGTATCCAACAGTATTGAATTGATAAGAAATCGTCTCATTGGGGTCATTTGAAACAAGTCCATTTCCAAAATCCCAAACATATGATGTGGCATTTGAAGACGTATTGGTAAAAGTAACTGATTGATTGTCGGTGCTTAAAAATCCGGGACTCATATTAAATGACGCCGTGGGATTAGGTAATACGACCACCAAAGCGGAAGCAGTTGCTGTACAACCATTCAAACTATAAGTGACCGAATAAGTTGTGTTGTTATTGGGCTGCACATTCAAACTCGGATTCGTTCCATAGATTGGGGACCAAAGAAAAGTCCCTCCTGCAGCACTCGGATATGCCGTTAATGTAGCTGTTGCTCCTGAACAAATTGTATCTCCAGGAACGTTTACTTGTAGGTTGCTACTAATTGTAATTGTCGTATTTGCAGAAGTCGAAGAACAACCTGCCGAACCAACTGTGACGGTATAAGTTCCCGATTGCGTGACGGTTATCGCTTGCGTCGTTGCTCCGTTCGACCAGGTATTTCCCGTTGCAGAACTCGAAGTCAAAGTCACAGAACCACCTGAACAGAAAGTCGTTGGACCTCCTGCGGAAATCGTGGGTGTCGTTGGCGTAGGATTCACGGTAACAGTTGTCCCAGTCGAGGTAGAAGAAC
>JBDKEM010000013.1:0-2783 GCA_039795265.1 Bacteroidota bacterium
TGGCTGGCGTTGTTCACACTTGCCATCGGCGCACTGGCATTAATCGGCGCATAATCGCCATTAAAATAACTCAAACTAAAGGCAGTCAGGTCTTTACCAAAATAGCTATTCACCCCCGCAGCACCGTCGTTGCCCGGGTCGTTGGTGTTTTCTATGGCGTTGATTGCTTTCAATTAAATACTAAATTTAATTTCTTAAAATTATTTTAGAACCTAGTTTTTTTAAAATTAGAGAATTAATAGATTTATAAAGAAATATCAAAACTAAATTGTTGTTTTACAAACAATTATGTTGATACATCTTTGATGCAAATTAAAAACCATTTTCCATTAATTTTTTTAAAGAAATACTGAATTTGAATTCCAGTTTCATCAACAATTAAAGTGATTTTTATGTTAGAATCATCTATTTTATCAGTTGACAATAAAATAATACCATCATAAATATTACTTTTAGGTTCAGTTAACTGAATAAATTCGTATTGATTTTTTTCAATATATATAGTATCATAAAAATTACCCATAGGGTCAGAAATGTTTAAAGTAATTAGTGGAAATGATATTCTTTTTATTTGAAAATTTGTATCTCGATTAAATATTGTTATAAATTCAGTAAAATTTTCTGAATTTGTATTTTGACTGCTAATGGTATCTAACATTTCAGCGTTTTTCAAGTCTTTTTTATGATTTTGTTGACAAGAAATAAAAAACATCATCATAATGTAAATTGAATAATTTTTCATTATTTATTTTTTATAGGTTCAAGTTCACGTTTTTCTATTGGAATAAGTTCTATTGGTCTTAGTTTAAGTTCTAATTTTTCTTTAGGACGTACTGTAACCTCAGGTATTTCTTGAATTTTCACTAATTCTTGAGTTCCAACTTTAAAGGTACCATTAACCCATAGCTGAGGGTCAATTAAATTCTTAATATTATTATTTGTATTTGCATCAGTATCACTATCCATTTGAACATCAAATGGAACCTGAACTCCTTTTACAATTAATTTTAACTCATAATGCAAATGACAAGCAGTTCCTTTCTCACTTCCAAAAGCTGATGCCCCAACTTGTCCAATTTGTTTTCCTTCTTCAACTTTTTGACCTACAACCACATTTGTCGATGATAAGTGAAAATATTTAGTAACAAATGACCCATCTGGAGAAGTGATTTCTACATAACGACCTGCTCCTCCAGCGGTTGACTCATGAACTTTGCTAATTATTCCATCATGTGTTGCTAGAACTGGCGCACCAAAATCGGTACATCCTCCACCAGTTGTATTTAAATCTGCTCCTTGATGAAACTTAGACGCATTTGCATTTCCTTTTACATTTCGAGATCCGAAACCAGAAGCAATGTTCCAACTAAAACCATTATACTTTTCATTAACTGGCAATGGTCTATCTCCCTTAATATCATTGAAAATTAATGGGTTATTCAAGTTAAAATTAAATGGATTAAATGCTACAAATTTTTCCTTGAGCGGATCCAAACTCAACCACCTTCCAACTCGTGCATCATATTGCCTAAACTCCGTTGTATAACTATTTCCTTGTCCTTTGAATTCAGGATCGCTTTCCATTCCATTAAACCCATACCGATACCCCGCCGGACTCCAATTCTCACTCGCCGTGGTGTAACCATTCAGCACAAAATCATCCATTCTAAACGTACCTAAAGCACCTTTTAAACCTCCAAAAAGTTTGAGTGTTACGGTCACATTTCCACTCAATCCAGAAACAGCGTTGGCAACATTAATCGTTCCTGTGTGTTGTAAAGTGTTTCCTGAACTTACAAAAATGCTACCCGAACCAACTTCTATTCCGTTGATAACCAATTTGTAAGCGTTGTAACCTGTTGGACTTGATCGGTGATAGAAACTGAAACTAGCAATATCCAATAATTTCGCTTCGTCAACCGATAAATTCAAGGTTACGTAACTCGTATCGGCGCTTGTGTTTTCAAAAGCAATCGCTCGTGTGCCACTAATTCCATTGAAATTGGTAAACGTTCCCGATGGTCTGCTCCAACCTGTTGTTGATAAATTCGGGTCGAGGTTAGAGGGCGTTCCGGTGTAAGGGTTACTCGTGGCTTGCGGTGAATCAAAGCTGTTTTTATATACTGTGACCGCTGTTTGAGCAGGAGGTGCAGGTGGTACGTATTTTTGTGTTCGTTCATCAAGTTCAACACCGAACGGAGAATAATCAAACGTATTGAGAACCTGTATTTTATAGGCGTCAATTGAACCGTTATTATCAGTGTCCTGTGGGATTTTTAAGTCGGTAAAAACCGTTAAAACATTTCCTAAATGGTTGTTTAATTCATAGGATTTTGCACCTAATTTTTGGGTGTAATTAGCTGCTAATGATGTTGTTAAGACATTGATTTTTCTATTCAAACTTCCCAAACGCGACGAACCATAAATGTTGTTCTCCACGAGGTTGTATTTTACCGTTTCATTC
The DNA here is from genome assembly GCA_039795265.1 of Bacteroidota bacterium. Classification (GTDB taxonomy): domain Bacteria; phylum Bacteroidota; class Bacteroidia; order Flavobacteriales_D; family Crocinitomicaceae; genus UBA952. Next base: position 2,465 of record JBDKEM010000013.1, read on the forward strand.
TCCACAACGTGTTCATACATGCTCACTTGGTTGCCTTGAGCATCTAGTATGTAGTATGTCGATTTTTCCAAAACCGTCCCCGCAGTGTTGTACACGTGCTTCGCGATGCGGTGTCCCATGGCGTCGTAGTCAAATTTCATCCATTTCGCGCTTCCGCCGTTTCGTTGAATTTCCTTCACTTTTCCATCCACGCGCCACACGATTTTACTGATAAATTCAGCTTTGTCTTTTATCAATCTTCCTTCCTCATCATAAGAATAGTTGTTGGTTACATTAATGTTCACAGCTGTAGAATCGTATGCACCCATATTATCAATAT
>JBDKEM010000017.1:0-35401 GCA_039795265.1 Bacteroidota bacterium
ACAACTCAATAAATACAAATTTGAAATCTAATTAAATTTCAATTAATTAACCATATCGATTTTATTGATTCAATATTATAGTTACTTCATATAATCACAACATATTTTGTGGTTCTTTTCATTGAATGTGCATTGTAAAATAATCATTTAGTACAAATACTATTTTTTTCTAGTACTTGTACTAATTTTTTAGATTGTATGAACAATTGCAAATTGTAGGATTATTTAGACAGCATAAGGTTTTTAGCGATTTTCAGGATGGGATTTGTATCGTTTTGGCGAAATGTTGCAAAAATTACGGGTTTGGATTTGGGGTAAGTTTGGGGGGGTGGATTTAACGCCATAATATAAATTGATAATTCTTTTAACTTATTATGAAAATTGTCATCGCAGAAAAGACAGAACGGAAACTTGCTGAGCAAAATCAAGAATTTAACATCTTAAGAGATCGTTGTTTGGTTGTTTCTGCATTCAGTATTGCTATGATAACAGCCTTTTTCACCTTTTGGAGCAATATCAAAGAGCCGTTTAACCATTTTTTAATAGGATTAATATTTATTAATATGATTTCTGTAGGAATTATGGTGGGTGGAGCATTTTCAAACCCATTAAATAGAGGGATGAATACTTCAAAAATCAAAGAAATAATTGAGAGTGACGATGATTTTTATCTTAACGAAATTGCATATAACTTGGATTCTTTTAATGAAAATGTAAGACCTCTAAAAAACCTTCAATTAAAATTAAATTTCGGATTAATTGTAAATGTTGTAGTTATCTGTCTAGGATCATTGAGTATTTATCTAAATCAAATAATACATGGCTAAAAAAAATAAACCAAAAAAAACAGTTTTACCTAAAGTTGATAAAACTAAGATTGAGAAATTCTCTAAGGGAGGAGAGGTGAAAAAGTAAAATCTTTAATTAAATTAATTGTCACTGAAAACTTTGGGGAATATTAACTCAATTCGTTAGGCGGATAAAAAATGTCACGAATGAATAATCCCTATGGCAAAATTATTTATTCAGATTAAGTTAAATAAACTTTTTTTATGGAAGTTTTATTATTCAAATATTTGAATAACACTTACATTAACATCTAATACGGATTTGATTCCTGTTAAAATACAGGCGGTCAAAAGTATGCGTATAAATAAAAGTAATTAAACATGGCAAGCATTAAAAATTATCATCAGTTTATAGAAGATATTGCTGAAAGAAATTTCAAGCCTTACATAAAAAGATTTAAGGAATTGGCAGGTCTAAATCAAACGAATGCAAAACTTATTAAAACTTATTTAATCGAAATTACCTTTGATTTTGGTAGTTCATTACTTGAACATAACAAGATTAAGAATTTTAGAAATTCAACAAATCGATATTTTTATCATCCAGAACAAATGAATCCTCCTGTTAAGGCACATTATCATGTTATTGCAGCGAGAGGAAAAGAAGAGATTTATGCCGTTAATATGGACGGTACTTCACATCACAGAGTAAATAAAGGATTTAAAATACCAAGAAAAGAAGCAGATGAATTAAGAAGTTTAGGTGTAAATTTAAATGCCGATAATGTAATTGAGCATATAGACTTTCTAGAAGGTAAAGAACTGCAATTGTTGAAAGAATCTTTAGAACAAATTTTAATAACCATTTATATTGAAATTGAAGAATAGCAATCAAAAACCATTTTAAAATTCAGATTTAAAAAAGATGAATTAAGTAATTGATTTTTTATGACATTTATAGCAACGGTAATTGCAAAAAAAGGAATTGCGATAATTGCGGATTCATTAGTAACCTCGATGACTAATGTTATGGAGTATGAAAAATTTATTAATTTCATTAAAGAAAAGTCTAAAGTTACCCCATTTCACGAAATAAAGATTGAGCCAATTGAATTAGTGGATTTATTTAAAAAAAAGCCTTCTCATACAAAAGATTTTGAAGAAAAGTTGTTCAAATATGATAATTTCACAGCGATTACAACAGCTGGTTCTGCTTCAATTAACAACAAGAGAATTGAATACTTAATCAAAGATAAAATTGCTGAAAATAATAAAAATAAAAATTATAACAGAAAAAGGTTCATTACGAAAATCAAAGAATTTTGTGAATTTATTAATAAAGAGGCAATTAATCATTTAAACAATTATAATGATATTGGCCGAACAACTTTTCTAATAAGCCATTATAATAAATCCAAAGATAAATCTGAAGTATACAAAGTTGATGTTGTTCCTTCAAAAAAGGAAGATATAAAAGATGATAAATTCAATTGTATAACTTATAAAAAAATGGATGAATTTTATAAAGTTGTTTGTGATGGTCAAAATAGAATAAGTGAGAGAATATTGTTTGGTGAAATCGATTTTTTCCTTGACATTACTCCAAAAATTGTCAAAAAGGTAATTTCAGATTTAAAAATTAAGGAAGAAACAATTCCAATGGATTATGAAAAAAATTTCTTATCTAACGCAAAATCTTTTTTACCTAAACAATTTTTTGATGATATGAAGGTTAATAAGTTGGCTGATTTGAGTCTGCAACAAGCTGTTGATTTAGCTACTTTATTAATGAAGATAGAAATTGATTTTCAAAAGTACACCGAGAATATCCCTACAGTTGGTGGTGTGATTAAACTTGCAGTAATTGATCAAGAAGGTTTTAGATTCATTTTTGGAAACGAAATAGTGAAACCAGACAATATTAGTTAATTTTGTACTATGATAACGGCAAAAAAGAAAAATAAATATTCAAAAGACAATTTAGATGGGTTAACGAATGAATCTTCTTTCAATGATAAAATCATAACCATTATTTCCAGTATGTATAAAGAAATGTTCATTGAAAATGAACTAAATAATAAAATAATGCTAGATAAACTTATTTTTGCTGCAAATGGAAAAGAATTATTGGTAGAAAATTGTCTAGATGAGTTATTATTAATGAAAAGGGAAATAGCAGATTAAATCAAATTTTGAAAAAACAACGAGCCCACTTTCGCAGGCTCGTATTATCTCTTTCAATGTTAAAAAGAAGAAGCTGCAGCCAGTTCTTTGAACTTGGATGCTAATTGCTTCATGTCGTCGCCCACTTTTTTATCAATAATCTTGGCGTAGTGTTGGGTTGTTCGGAGGTTTTTGTGTCCGAGCATTTTGCTAACGCTTTCAATGGAAACCCCATTGGTGAGTGTCACGGTGGTGGCGAAGGTATGACGTGCTATGTGGAAAGTGAGTTCTTTATCAATTCCGCAAATGGCCGCAATCTCTTTCAGATACGCATTTGTTTTCTGGTTGCTCGCAACGGGAAGTAGTTTTCCGGTATTTTGGCAAACGGGGTCGTTTTCGTATTTGCTGATGATGTATTCTGCAGGAGGCAACAAGGGAATGTTGCAAATGGAATTGGTCTTTTGTCGCTTGGTCAATATCCATTTCTCGCCACTCATGACGTAATTGATGTCTGATTTTCGCAATGCGGCCACATCGGCATACGCCAAGCCCGTGAAACAACTGAAAAGGAATATGTCTTTAATGCGGTTCAAGCGCTCGGTACTGAATTGCTTTTCCATCATCGTGTTGATTTCGGCTTCTGTGAGGTAAACGCGATTGACTTCTTTGACCTTGGCGGTGTAATTGACAAACGGACTTCTATCCAGCCAACCGTTCTTCAAACATATTCGGATAATCTTGTTGAAGTTTTTGAGGTATTTCACCGCAGTATTGTTATTACATTTCCGAACGGTGCGCAGGTAGAATTCGTAATCGCAGATAAATGCATAATCGATGTTCTTGATGTCGATGTCGGAAATTTTGTACTGGTACTGCATGAATTCTAGGGTATGGGAATAGGATGTTTTGTATCGCTCCAGTGTTGCGGGTGAAAATTCGTCGTTAATCAATTGTTGCATACGGTCGTTGTGTTCTCGGAAGATTTCCATGAGCATACGCGGTCGGTCATTTTTTCCTTGTACTTTGTTTCGCAAGGTCTCTGCTGTGATGGTCTCATTGTTAATCATGAGTTGTCGATGTGCTTCGTACACATTCACTCGAATGGTGTCAAGGTACATATTGAATGCTTTGACGTCGTATGAGTTTCCGATGCGTTTGGAGGCTTTTGTATTCCAATGGGCTGTGGGGCAGTCACGGCCTGTTGAAAATTCTGTTCTTACTCCATCCACTGTGATTCGAACGAAGATGAATACTTCATCCGGATTTGATCTTTTTCTTTTCCCGAAGAAAAGCAGGCTAAAATTCTTTTGCATTTGCGCAATTTTAAGTTAGTAAAATTAGATCAACCTACTATGCAAAACAAGATGTTCATTCTTTGAACTGCTTGATGGACGGGCGTTTCAGCGGTTTTAGGTGCGTCGCAAAATTGAAAGTGCCGCGACGCACCTTTATACGCTTTTGACGATGATGTTTTTTGATTTCTTTTGGTTTGTCAAAAAACAAAAAACCCCGTAAAATCAAGCGTTTTACGGGGTTTTGGTTTCTTTTGAAATCTTTTCAGCGGAGAGTGAGGGATTCGAACCCCCGGAACCTCGCGGTTCAACGGTTTTCAAGACCGCCGCAATCGACCACTCTGCCAACTCTCCGGGCCAAAAGTAGTAATAGTCCGCATTTCTGCAAGGAATTTTTTTAAAAAATATGGAATTTAGTTAAGTTTATTTTTGGTGAATCCAAAAAGGTTTTGATTAACAAACGATTACTTCCTGATTAAAAACAGGTCAATTTTAACAGTTTCGCTTAAAAATCAGAAAATCTTTCCAGGATTTAAGATGCCTTTCGGGTCAAAAACATTTTTTATCGAACGCATTATTTGCAAAGTCACCTCAGGAAAGGCGATTGACATGTATGGCTTTTGCACCAATCCAATGCCGTGTTCTCCAGAAATTGTTCCGCCTAACTCAACTACTCGTTTAAATAATTCCCCAATTGCCTTTGGAATTTCATTGTTCCATGCTTCATCCGTGAGATTCCCTTTCAAAATATTGACATGTAAATTTCCATCGCCAGCGTGACCGTAACACACCGAATGAAATTGGTATTGTTGCCCCAAACGCTTGACTTCCGTTATGAGGTCAGGTAATTGAAAACGAGGAACAACTGTATCTTCTTCCTTGTAAACGGATTGCGCTTTTACTGCTTCTCCTACTTTTCGACGGAGGTTCCATAAGGCGTTTTTCTGCGCTTCGGAATCGGCAAAGAGAATTTCGTCGGTCTCGTAATTGGAGAGTACTTCCACGATTTTTTCAACTTCATTCATTAATTGGTCACCTTCAAATCCATCGACTTCAATTAACAAATGCGCTTTATGTTTTTCGTTGATAACAAGTGACTTATCTCCAGTAAACTCTTGTGCATATAAAATGGCATCACGCTCCATAAACTCCAATCCACTCGGCGTTATTCCAGCTTGAAAAATGGCAGCAACGGCTTCACATGCAGTTCGTAAATTGAAAAAAGGAACCAACAACAAGAGATTTTGTGTAGGATGAGGCAGGAGACGCAACACGATTTTAGTCACGAATCCTAAAGTTCCTTCCGAACCCACAATTAACTGTGTCAAATTGTATCCAGTAGCGTTTTTCAACACGTTGGCACCTGTCCAAATTATTTCTCCGTTCGGTAGAACAACTTCTAAATTTAAGACGTAATCTTTTGTGACACCGTATTTTACTGCCTTTGGTCCACCAGAGTTTTCAGCAATGTTTCCTCCAATATAACACGAACCTTTACTCGCAGGGTCGGGTGGATAAAACAGTCCTTTTTCGCGCACCGCATCTTGTAGTACTTGCGTGATTACTCCGGGTTCGGTGGTCACTTGATGGTTTTTTTCATCAATATGAAGGATACGATTCAAACGTTCGGAGGAAAGAAGTACGCCACCGTAAATCGCTAAAGCACCGCCACTTAATCCTGTTCTCGCACCTGCGGGAGTTACGGGAATTGAGTTTTCATTACAGTAATGCAAGATTTTTGATACTTCTTCCGCAGACTCAGGTTGCAAAACGATGGATGGCGGGAAAACAAAATCTTCTGTATGATCCGATCCGTAAGCGATGCACGTTGCTTCTTCATATTTCGCTCGCGATCCTAACAGGTTGACAAAAAAAGATTTATCGGCTTCGTTTATCGAATAGGGCAATCGCTTTTCCATAAAATAATGTTGTATTTCGTTGAAGAGTAAATGTGATTTTTCGAGGAGTTGATACCCCAATTTAGTATAAAAAGGCAAGGCAATTTCACGGGCATGTAACACCAAACGTCGCAACTGTAGGTTCCTTGATTCATTCTCAATTTGCTGCATAACACGTTTTCCGTAACCGCTTCCTTGCACCTCGGTTTCAACGGCCATAAAGCGAACTTGTCCTTCTATTTCTTGAATATCAAGTCGCGCAATCGCCATAATTTTTCCGTTTTGGAATAAAGCAAAATGTTGCCCCCTTGCGTCACCTTCATTGCGCTCACTTCCAAGAGGTTGGTTCCAAGGTTGACGTAAAATTCGGTAGCGAAGATCGTAGTACTGTGTCCATTCTTCTTCAGATTTCGGACTGCGGATTTCTATTTCCATTGGCATGCAATTGCGGTGATTCTACTTGTTTCTTGTCCGTTTATAATTTCTTTCCGAACTAGTTTTCTAGCATTTTCCGTCTCAAAGACTGCCGCTAAATCTTTCACTTTTCCACAAGGAATGAATAATTGTTGAGTGGACTTCAATAGTTCGATAGCGTTCCATTTGGCAACTTTTTCTTGCAAATAGTGTTGTAAAACTGTTCGATTTAAAACGCGTAATTGATTGGAAATAAAACGCTTATCGTTTAAAAGTTCGGGGCATTCGAGCAAGTGACACAGTTTTTCAAAATGCAACTGTGACCCAATTGCGAAGGTAATCAAGGCATTATCAGCGGTGGTAAACAATTCTCCGTAAGGTGCGATATTAGGATGCAAACTTCCAATACGCTGAGGAACAAAGTTTTCCATTAAAAAATTAGACGCTTGATTCATTAAACTACATACCGCAGCATCGTAGAGCGAAACGGAAATTGAGGCACCCTTTCCTGTTCGTTCGCGTTCCAAAAGGGAAATTAAAATTCCTTCTTTTAGATGGTGCGCCGCAAGCACATCAATGAGTGCAACGGGCATTTTAACCGGTCCCGATTCAGGTGTTCCGTTCATTGACATAAAACCTGTTTCGGCTTGAAGAATCAAGTCGTAGGCAACACGATCACTTTCGGTACCAAATCCGTTAATTTTTCCGATAATTAAGGAAGGATTTAAATCGTGCAATTGGCTATCTGTCAATCCAAATTTAGCGTCGTCGCCGGGTTTGAAATTGGAAAGCAGTATGTCGGCAGAGCAAATTAATTGTTTCACTTCTTCGAGTTCCTCCGAATTTTTTAAATCGGCTTCGAGGTAGTGTTTTTTATAATTAACGCTCGAAAAGTAGGCGGAAACGTTAGTCGATTTGTCCTCAGTTGGCAATTTCCATGAACGGGTGACGTCGGGAATTTTAGGCGATTCGATTTTGATAACTTCCGCGCCTAATTCGGCAAAAAAAGTTCCCACAGATGGACCAGCAAGTACAGTGGATAAATCGATGATTTTAAGTTCCTTGAAAAGTGACATTCGTTGCTTTTGAAGTTCAAATGTCGGAATTATTGGTCGGTTTTAGTCGCTTGTATTTCTGAAGAACGAATTTTCGACACCATTTTCTCGATTGTCTTTCTGGAAACGGCATGCAGATTTGGAGAAGATGCATCAAAAACGGAAATGGTAAATTCGTTCAAGTCTGATTTTTTCAATAATTCGCGATAAATTGGAACTAAGAATTTGCGTCGGCCTACCTTTTTCAAAAAGTGTTCTATTTCAGGAAGTTGTGCCTTGTAATTGTTTTTTATTCCTAACACGAACCATTCTGCCATAAGCTCTGAATTGCCACACGTCGAGAATTGTAATTGACTGTCAATTCGCTGCATAGCTCGCTCACCTAAATTCTGCGGTAAGGCGCGAATGAAAGTTTGCCATTCCTGGGTTATGTGGTCGTTCCGTTCTAATTGTTCTACAATTACTTTGCGACGGCGTTTAATTTTAATTACCCGTCTTTTTTTCTTGAAGATATCGACGCCTGACGCAAATTGATTAGCCAAATCAATCATTTTTTGAAGTCGATTATTTTCTATTTTGAAACAATTCTTTGGAAGCCCTTTTTCAAAAATCCATTCATCAGGATTGAATTCTATTTTTTTATTAGGCAGGATTAATTTTTCATTGAGATAGGCTAAAAAATCCTCGGTGCGGATACTTTTGAACGCAAATTTTTTGAAATAGGAATTTAAGAAAGCATCAAATTTCCTGCGTCCGTAAGTGGCTTCCAAGGTTTTCAAGAAAAACGCTCCTTTCACATAGGCAATTTGGGTCATTCCATCGTCTGGATTTCTGCCTGTTAAATCCAATTTTAAACGTGTATCTTGTGGATGCTCCGAATGATTGATACGGGTCATTTCATCTTGCAGTTCTTGAAACTCAATCGTGGCTAAAATTTCGCTCATATCTTTTCCATACAATTCTTCCATGATACGGTGTTCGAAATAAACAGTAAATCCTTCGTTCAGCCAAAAATCGTCCCATGTTCGGTTGGTAACCAAATTTCCTGACCAAGAATGAGCCAATTCATGCGCAAGAACAGACACTAAACTCCGGTCGCCAGTGATAATTGTGGGATTCAAAAAAGTCAATTTCGGATTTTCCATTCCACCAAAAGGAAAGGAATACGGAAGCAACAAAACATCGTAACGTCCCCAACGATATGCGCCATAAATTTTCTCTGCTGCATGAATCATTCGAGGTAAATCAACGAGTTCGTAAGCTGCTTTATTCAGTAATTCAGTTTCTGCGTAAACGCCACATTTTTTCGAGTAGGGGTGATAAGCGATTTTTCCGACAGCCAATGCGATGAGATAACTTGGAATCGGTTGCGACATGGTGAAATTATAGGTACCATCTTCGGAAATTTTCTTTGGGTTTTCTGCACTCATTAAGGCCATCATTCCAGAGGGGACTTTTACTTTAGCCGAATAAGTCAAACGGTTACTTGGTGAGTCTTGTAATGGAATCCAAGTACGTCCTAAAATGGCTTGACCTTGTGTATATAAGAATGGAGATTTCCCCGAACTGGTTTGTTGCGGTGCTAACCAATCCAAGGCCTCTGATTCGGAAGTGGTTTCATAATAAATACTGACCCGATCGGTGTTTTTTTCAATTCGTACGATTAAAGGTTGACCTAAAATGGAATCTTTGTCCATATTTCCGATTACGAAGTCCGTTTCGTATTCTTTTCCTTTTCTTTCGTAAGTGATTTTTTTAATATCCAATCCTTTGATATCGAAGATTACTGTATCAGTTCCAAGGTTTTTTAAGGAATGTCGGGCAACTCCGTAAATTTTTCGATTCACAAAATCAACATCTAATTCAAGGTCCAAATGGGTAGTACGAACGCGACTAATATTGGAATAACTATGATCGTCAAGCACCTGTTTGGCTATTTCCTCTGTTGCCGAAGCGGAAACTTTAGGAGGTGTTTCACAAGAAGAAAATAAGCCAAGAAAAAATAAAAAAAGCAGTACTTTATTTCCCATAATACAATACCCCAAAACGCTCCTTGGTACCATTAATTGAATACATTAAAATTTCTTTGAGAACGAAATCGATTTTGAACAATTTCGGCACGACGAGTACATCCACTTCTTGACGGGTAAAAAGTGTTTTTCGGTAACTCAGTCCAGTTCCAATTTCAATAGAAGCAAGTGCCGCAGCATTTTTTCTTCGGGATAAATTGAAAGGATAGACACGACGATCGTTTTGAACAAATACGCCTTCATCACTGTAATTTCTGGAATTGTCGTTGAAAATAAAATGCAACGATTTGCCGTCTGTAAAACTACAATACGAACTGTAAGGTCCACCGTCGTTCATGGAAACTTGGTTTTTCTCGATTCGTTTTTGCCATTCTAAGATGCCGTTTGAACCGATTTTAAAGGCGATAATGTCGTCATAGTAGTAATAAAGAATGTTCGAACTTGTACCTGTTCGGTTGTCAAAATTTACGCGTCGGTACAGATAATATTCTTCCATCGAGCCAACCATGCTTCCGTCTTCGAGAACGAATAAATCGCGAAGTTTATAGGTGTAGTAGTTGGATTGATTCAAGTTATTGTTGGTGATTGCTGGACTTGCGAAATTGTTGTTTTGATTCCAGGTATTATCGTTCCAATTGTCATTCCAACGTTGCATGGTAATCTCTCCTCCAAATTTTACAACGCCTTGAGTAACTACAGAATCCAATTGAGTGTCAATTTTCGCGAAAACCATACCTTCAATTCCGTTTTTAAAGCCTTTTCCGTAAATGGCCGTCAAAGTACAAAAAGTCGAGTCGTTGGAATTGATTTGTAAGTCGTCAATACGCAATCCTTCTACTTGAATTTTGAATTCGCGCAATTGACCGCTGTTGATTTTATATAAATGCAAGGCCTTGTAATTGTCATAACTTCTCGAAAACATTTTATCGACCGCGTGATTGTGTTCGGTAACACACAGAATATAGGTTCCGTTATTGGAAATATGATGGTCGTTTATAGTGGACATGTTTCCGTCAAAAGGAAGAACATATTCACCACTTTGAATGATTTTCATTTTTTCATTGATGATGGAATAACCGTAGATGTCATTGGTATTTCCTTTTCCTTGAATTTCCCAAACGACTCCAATAAATTTTCGGTTTTGAGATTGGTATAATTTAAATTCAGGTCGTGCACTTAGACGATTGTTCGAGTAAGTTGCAATTTTTTCAGCAGTTGAAATCGGTTCTAGTTCCTCGCTGTAACGTTGGGAATACAAAGACATTTCGTTACCACTTCGGTCGGACATAATGACAATTAACTGTTCACCAAAGTAAAATGCCGTTTCAAAATTGGAATACCCAGTTTCAGTTACGGTTTTGATTCGTTTTTGGAGTAAAATGGATAGGTTTTCATGAGAAACCAAGCGATAAGTACCCATCAAACCGTTACCTGACCAACGAACCGAGAAAAAGTCGATTTTTGATTTAGGTAAAACTTCCACCAAACTTCCTGGCGAACGTTGCAATTCCCCCCATTCAATTGGAAAACTGTTGTTTTGAGACCAAATTTGATTGGTCGTCATTAGAAGCGTAAGAAATAGTATAAAGTTTCTCATTGCACTAATTGAATGCCCAAATAGTTTGCTGGAGTGATTGTTTTTAAACGCGCTTTGGTAGCTTCACTAACGGACAAGGTTTCGATGAACGAATGTACGCTTTCTTTGGTGACTTTTTCATTTTTTCGTGTCAAACCTTTTAAAGCCTCGTATGGTTTTTCAAATCCTTCTGAACGTAAAACGGTTTGTATAGCTTCAGCAACAACCGCCCAATTTTCTTCCAAATCGAAAGCTAATTTTTCTTCGTTCAGCAACAATTTATTCAGTCCGTTCATCGTGGATTGAAAAGCTATGAGTGAATGTCCAATCGGAAGACTAATCGCCCGGAGTACAGTAGAATCCGTCAAGTCGCGTTGCAATCGAGAAATGGGAAGTTTAGCGCTTAAATGTTCGAAAACTGCATTAGCGATACCTAAATTCCCTTCCGAATTTTCAAAGTCAATGGGGTTAACTTTGTGTGGCATGGCTGAAGAACCAATTTCCCCTTCTTTCAATTTTTGCTTGAAATAGTCCATGGAAATGTAGGTCCAGAAATCACGGTTTAGGTCGATTAAAATCGTGTTGATGCGTTTCAAACAATCGAAAAGTGCGGCTAAATTGTCGTAATGTTCAATTTGCGTAGTAGTTTGTGAGCGCTCTAAACCGAGTGTTGTCACGAAGGAATTTCCAAAATCTACCCAATTAATTTCTGGATATGCAATAAAATGCGCGTTGAAGTTCCCTGTTGCTCCTCCAAATTTAGCAGAGAATGGAAGTGCTGCAAGTTGCTTTAGTTGAATCCGTAATCGTTCCTCAAAAACTTGGATTTCTTTCCCTAAACGTGTCGGTGAAGCAGGTTGTCCGTGTGTACGAGCCAGCATGGGAATATCTTTCCAATCGGTTTTAAGTTGATGCAATTTATCGGTTATATTCTGAATTTCAGGAATATAAACTTGTTCCATTGCTTCTTTCAAAGAAAGAGGAATTGCAGTATTGTTGATGTCTTGAGAAGTTAATCCGAAATGAACAAATTCCAAATAATTCGAAAGACCCGCTTCGGTCATCTTTTCTTTTAAAAAGTATTCAACGGCTTTAACGTCGTGATTAGTAATTTTTTCCGTGTCTTTAATGGTCAAAGCATCTTCACGGCTAAAATTAGTAACCCACGCGCGCATTACAGCAATTTTCTCTTTTGGAAAGTCCGATAATGCTGCGATAGGTTGATTCAAAAGCGCGATTAAATATTCTACTTCGACATGAACACGATAACGAATTAGACCAAATTCAGATAAAAACGGAACTAAGTTTTTTGTTTTTGAGGAATACCTTCCGTCAATAGGGGAAAGGTTAAAGAGAGGGTGAAAATCCATAGCTTTCTAAAATGCAAAAGTACAGTTTTCGGTAGTTATTCGGTCATTGAAACGATAAATTTGCTCGAAAAACGTACTATTTTACTCATTGAACAGAAGAAAAGTAATCAGATTTCAAGAAATTATATACTTTAGCCGAAATTCTAAAACTAAGGCTTATAACGCATTTCTACTTTATAATTTGAAGGGACAACAGTAAAACTGAAAATCCCCCAAAAAGTTAACGATTAAAAAAGTAAAGTATGGAAATGCAACAATTAACTGATTGTAGCCTGATTCAATCTTATATCAACGGAAACGAAAAAGCGTTTGAAACGTTATTATTGCGACACAAGGATCGTATTTTTCGCTTTGTATATTTAAAAGTCAAAGACCATGCTGTGGCTAATGACATTTTTCAAGACGTATTTGTCAAAATTATCAATACGCTAAAATCAGGAAATTACAACGAGGAAGGGAAATTTTTACCTTGGGCAATGCGTATCGCGCACAACTTAGTCATCGACCATTTTCGACGTGAATCCAAAGTGAGAATGTTGTCTGAATCGCGTTCTTTTGACGAGGAGTATTCCATTTTTCATCGTTTGGCGAGCGAAGAGAAGAACTATTTGCAACAAACTTCCTACGAGGAATTGGAAAGTCAAATGTTAACTTTAATTGACTATTTGCCCAAAGCGCAACGTGAAATGGTGCAAATGCGAATTTTTCAAGACATGTCATTTAAAGAAATCGCCGAATCGGAAAACATCAGCATCAATACGGCTCTTGGGCGCATGCGTTATGCCTTGATCAATATCCGTAAAATGATTGAAAAACACGGAATGGTTACAGACATCGCATAATGAAATACAGCTTGTTTTTCCTTACTATTTTTTGTTTCTCGAATTACTTCGGGCAAATTGTTTTGGAAAGATTTAGAGATTTTGGTGTGAATGAAGCGGATTTAAGGGCTTACCTTTTTCAGCCCGATTCGTTGAAATCCGACGTTCCTTTAGTAATGGTGATGCACGGATGTTCGCAACGAGCGCCCCAATTTGCGAAAGAAAGTGGATGGACAGAGTTAGCCAAAAAATACAATTTTAAAGTTGTTTTTATTGAGCAACCTTTTACCAATAATCCATCGGGCTGTTTCAATTGGTTTTTAACAGCGTCACGACAACGCGAAATGACCGCAATTTTAGAGTTACGAGATTATTTAATTAAGGAGCCACATACGGATTCTTCACGCGTTTATCTTTTTGGTGTTTCCGCAGGCGCAATGATGGCGGAAGCTTTAGCGTTCACAGAGCCGGATAAGTTCCAAGGAGCAGCAATTTTAGCAGGAGCGGCAATGTATCAAGACGATTCAACCAATTGGAAGTTCCATATTCTAAACAAATTAGATAGCACCGAAAATTTTCAATTGAAGGCAGGATTTAAAGGTAAAGTAATTCCAAAAATCGTGATTCTAAGTGGTGAATTAGATCCAGTTGTGCCGAACAAGGAGTCGTTTGTCTTGGAAAATCAATGGCGCATCATTAACCGCTTGGACGCAACAGCTAAGAAAACCGAAGCAAACTTTATCGGAAATGCGAATGTGACACGAAGTTATTTTTTAAATGCCCGAGGTAAAGAAGTGATAGTGAACTACCAATTCAAGAAAACGGGTCACGTGCTACCAATCGACCCGGGAATTAAAGAAAATCAAGGCGGACGAACGGGATTATTTTCTGTAGATAAGGACTTTTTCAGTACCTACTACATCGCTAAGGATTTTGGGTTGATTCCATGATTAAAATGAATCGAATGAAGTTGATATTTACCATTTGTTTTTTACTGTTTACAAGAGTGTTTTTCTCACAAGAACTTCCAGATAAATACGCTAATTTTTACAATTCTACCTTCGAAATGGATTTTAAATCGAAGGTTAAGTTACTCAATAAAACCATCAAGGAAAACCCGAAAGATCCTTGGTACTTATGGATGTTGGCAAGTGTTTACGAAATGCAAAATGAACCCAAGAAAGTAGTGGAGAATTACGAAAAATCAATAAAAATTGATCCGAATTTTTCAGCAGGATACGCTAGTTTAGCGCGTTTTTATTACACCAACGATACCACGAGATTAGATACGGCATTAACGTACATCAACAATGCCATTGAATTATCGCCAAATGCAGATTATTTCTATATCGACCAAGGTAGGATATACTTGCTTCAGAAAAAGTACGATTTGGCAATCAAAAGCGCTGAACAGGAATTGTTGAAACCAGAAGCAAATACGGACGAAGTGTATGAAATAATCGTCAAATCACTTTATGCGCAAAAGAAAATGGAGGAGTTGAATTCCTTGTTAAAGCGAGTTGATTTGTCGAATGGTTGGGTCTATGATTATAAATATGTTATGATGTTAGGAGTTCTTTATGGGAATTTGGGCGATTTAAAAAAATCATGCAATTGCTTCGAAGGTTTAGCACGCGACTATGAAGAAACTGGACAAACGTTGCCTGCGGATTTGGTGCTGAAATTAAAAAAATGTAAGAAGTAGTAGCCTGCTTTTTACGCTATGAAAAAGAATCATTAAATCAGTCGATTTCGAGTTTTTAAAAGTGTGTTGAGTTCATAAATGATTAGAAATACTAATCGTTTTTTAGATAAATTCTTTTAGATTCCCTCCAACTCATAGATAAATCACGAAGAAATGTTAGTAACTCTGCTCAATTCGTGCTGTTCGCAAAGCCATTTTTTTAATTTTGTCCGACTTTTATCGATATGAAGGAACTTTTAAAGAAATTTGAAAATAAGCGACCAGAGATAGTTTTTGAGTGGAAAGACGCTGAAACGGAGGCAGAAGGTTGGGTAGTAATAAACTCTTTGCGTGGTGGTGCAGCAGGTGGCGGTACGCGCATGCGAAAAGGTTTAGACAAGCGTGAAGTAGAATCATTGGCAAAAACAATGGAAGTGAAATTCACCGTCGCAGGTCCGCCAATCGGAGGCGCTAAATCTGGAATCAATTTCGATCCAAAAGATCCGCGAAAAGAAGGTGTTCTTCGTCGATGGTTTGCCGCAGTTTCACCTTTGTTAAAGGCTTATTACGGAACAGGTGGCGATTTGAACGTGGATGAAATTCATGAAGTTATTCCTATAACGGAGGATTGTGGTGTTTGGCATCCGCAAGAAGGAGTGTTCAACGGTCACTTTCAACCGCGAGAGTCGCAAAAAATAAATCGAATCGGACAATTGCGTCAAGGTGTTCTTAAGGTGTTGGAAGATGCACGTTTTTCGCCTGATGTGAATAGAAAGTACAAAGTGGCCGACATGATAACTGGTTTTGGTGTAGCTGTTTCTATTCAGCACTATTACCAAATTTGGGGAGGGGACTTAGAAGGAAAACGTATCATCGTTCAAGGTTGGGGAAATGTGGGAAGTGCAGCTGCATTTTACCTAGCGCAACGTGGAGCTAAAATCGTTGGAATCATTGATAGAGTAGGGGGAATCATCAAAGAAGATGGTTTAACATTCGAAGAAATCACCTCTCTTTTCTTGAATAAAAACGGAAACGAATTAAAAGCAGATAATTTGTTGTCCTATGACGAGGTGAATGCTAAAATTTGGTCAGTTCCAGCGGATGTTTTCATTCCTTGTGCAGGTAGTCGAATGATTACAGAATCACAATTGGATAGCATGATTAATGCTGGTGTTCGAGTTATTTCTTCAGGTGCGAATGTCCCTTTTGCAGACGCTGAAATTTTCTTTGGTCCAATTGCTGAAAAGGCGGATGGCGCACTCGCCTTAATTCCTGATTTCATTGCGAACTGTGGAATGGCGCGCGTATTTGCTTATTTAATGAGCAACGATTTAGAAAGTTTGGACGATGAAGGAATCTTTAACGATACGGAGAACATCATTTCAACCGCATTAGAAGCAGCTTATAAAGTAAATCCTAAACATACAGGCATAGCAAGAGCAGCCTTTGAAATCGCTCTTAATCAATTAATTTCTTAATTCCCTAAACTATGGAAATTTTTATCTTGGCCACTTTTATTCTCGGTTACACGGCCATAACCTTGGAACATTCCTTGAAAATCGACAAGTTGGTTCCTGCCCTTTTAATGATGGTGATTTGTTGGACGACGATTGCCCTAAATCTGGATGGAATTCAGAATTGGATTGATCCGCACAGTGGTGAGTTATTTTCAGTGAAAGGTTCGGAGTATGAATACAAAATGGTGGAGTTGATGGAAACTACTTTATTGCATCACTTTGGAAAAACAGCAGAAATCCTGATTTTCCTAATGGGTGCCATGGCAATTGTGGAAATGATTGATCATTTTCAAGGATTTGCTACTATCAAGAGTTTGATTAAAACACGTAAGAAAATCAGTATCTTATGGATTGTTTCACTTCTCGCATTTGCACTTTCAGCTATTATTGACAACTTAACGGCAACTATCGTTTTAATTACCATTTTACGTAAAATCGTAAAAGATAGTGAATTGAGAATGTGGTATGCTGGATTTATCATTATTGCTGCCAATGCAGGAGGAGCTTGGACGCCAATTGGAGACGTAACTACGACGATGTTGTGGATGGCGGATAAAATCACAACTGGTGCTGTTATGAAGTTATTGGTTATTCCTTCAACATTATGTATTCTCGTTCCTTTAGTGGTTAGTATTTTCTTACCTGTTTTCAAAGGTGAAATTGATGAAGATAAATCGGAAGAAAAAACGAGTCAATTTGGTGGTTTTGTTTTAGTTTTTGGTCTTGCTTTAATCGTTATGGTACCAGTTTTCAAGACCTTAACGCACCTTCCTCCATACGTTGGAATGATGATGTCATTGTCTATTATGGCAATTACCGCTGAATTCTTGAGTAATAGAAATATTCACTTATCACACAGTGAAAGAGAGGAGTTGGGAGGAGAGTCGCATCACGGGCCAACTCTAAAAGCTTTAAGTAAAATAGAAATGCCCTCAATTCTTTTCTTCTTAGGTATTTTAATGACCGTTGCCTCAATGGAATCCATGGGAATGATTTTAAATTTTGGACAAACAGTAAGTGCGAAAATTGACGAAAGTGTTTTTATCACTTTACTTGGAATGGCTTCAGCTGTGATTGACAACGTACCTTTGGTTGCAGCAAGTATTGGTATGTTCAAAGAAGGTACAGATGCAACTATTTGGCATTTTATCGCTTATGCAGCAGGAACAGGTGGTTCTATGTTGATTATCGGTTCAGCGGCAGGAGTTGTTGCCATGGGAATGGAGAAAATTTCTTTCTTTTGGTATTTAACGCGCATTTCTTTGTTAGCCGCGTTGGGTTACTTCGCTGGAATTGGTGCATTTCTATTACTAAGTTAATTTTAAATAAACATCTATATGCTTCCATTACAAGTTGAAACAGGCGCTGCTCAAGCAGCTGAAGCACCGCTTTCAGGGGTTAAAGAAGTTCCAATTTGGGACATTGTAAACCAATCGAATGAGGGAATTGGTTGGGTAATCAACCTGATTCTTTTAATCATGTTTGGTTATTCTATATTCGTTTTTGTGGAACGTTATTTAGCACTGCGCAAAGCGACGAAAGAAGAACAAGGCTTTTTGAATAGCATCAAGTCGAATATTTCTAATGGAAACGTGCAAGCGGCAAAGGACATGTGTAATGCATCTTCTAGCCCGATTGCGAAAATGTTATTGAAAGGTATTTCTCGTATCGGTACTGCGAAAACGGAAAGTATCGCGGCAACGATTGAGACTACTGGTAAATTTGAAATCCTTCGTTTGGAGCAACGCTTGAACTTCTTAGCGACTGCGGCAGGTGCTGCTCCGATGATTGGATTCTTGGGTACAACAATTGGTATGGTGGTTGTATTTATTGACTTACAAAACGCGGCTGCTTTGGAATTGAAAACGATTGCCCCTGGTATCATGACAGCAATGGTTACAACCGTAGCTGGATTGATTGTAGGTATTATTTCTTTTATGGGTTACAACTTTTTAGTAGGTCAAATTGGTAAAGTTGTGTACCAAATGGAAAATGCGGCGTTGGAATTCATGGATTTGTTGAACCAACCAAATAGCTAAATCATGGATTTAAGACCAGGAAACAAAATTAAAGTCGAAGGCGGAATGGCCTCAATGACCGATTTGGTTTTCTTGTTGCTCATCTTTTTCATTATCATGAGTTTGATGGCAAACAACCAAACCCCAATTGACTTACCAAAACCTGACACTGAATTGCCTCCTGTAAAGGATATGGTAGAAGCGCAAGTGATTATTACGGAAGATAATCGTTATGTGGTAATGCCTGGGGGAGATTTGAATAACCCAATGGAGTTTGAAGCAATCAAGGAATTGGCTGGTGCAGCTGTTGAAAAGCAACAAAAAGCGAAACTAAAAATATCGGGTCATCGTAAAGCAAGCTACGAAGCGGTATTTCAGGTTTTGGCATTGGCACAAGCTAATGGTTGGGATCCCGTTTTGGCTTACGATAAATAAAACGAACTATGGCATCTATCACTTCATTTCCTCAAGTTGCTAATCCAAAAGATTTAAAGATTGGCGGTGTTGCGGCAATTATTGGCGTTGTTGTGCTAATTGCCATCTTGTTCATTTTGACATATCAAATTGCTGATCCTGCTCCGCAAGATGTTGTGGTGGTGGCAGAAACCACTTTGGAAGAACTGGATTTAAAGAATCTGAAAGTAGAGACGGGTAGTTCGGGTGGAGGTACTCCTTCTGATGACCCAATCGACAAACCAAAACAACAAGTTCAGCAAGTTTTGACAGGAAAAACCGGTAAAACAACAACGTCCACAGGGAAATCGAATAAGACCAACGGAAACGATGTAAATAACGGACCTTCAACAACGCAACAGGACGACAATCCCTTTGGATCTGGTGGTTCAGGAGGACGTAACGGTGGTGGAAATGGTCCTTTTGGCGGCGTTGGTTCCGGAAAAGGAGATGGTGACGAAGGCGCTGAAAATGGTTATAAAAACCGAACCCGGATGAACAACGTTAGTTTACCCGCTTACGAGACCGATGACGACGGAGATATTTGTTTGATGTTGACAGTGGATGCTAGTGGAGATGTGGTCGAGGCGAAATACATCAAGTCAAAATCAACAGTCACTGACCAACGAATTATAAATGACGTAATTGCAAAAGTAAGGAATCAGGTCAAATTTAATAAAGTACAAAACGCACCTGCATACCAAGCATATTACACTGTTCGTATCGAAGCGAAATAGAATTTTTATGAAATTTACAAATTATAAAGCCGCTGAGAAGTGGCTTTTTTCGTGTTTTCCAGCTTACCAAATTATTGGCGCTAAAGCATATAAGCCAGGTTTAGAAAATGTTGTTAAACTTTTAAGTGTTTTTGAAAATCCGCAAGAGACATTGCGGTTTATTCATGTCGCTGGAACAAATGGAAAAGGATCAACTTGTTCTTTTATAACGTCGCTATTGATGCAAAAAGGGGATAAGGTTGGTTTGTTCACTTCACCACATATTTTTCATTTTTCAGAGCGGATACGCGTCAATGGAATTCCAATCGAGGAAAATGCGGTGTTAGATTTTTGCAATCGATTGCACGAAGAAAAGTTAGATTTTGAACCTTCCTTTTTTGAAATCACCTTAACGATGGCATTGGTGCATTTTCAACGTGAAGTATGTACGTGGGTGGTGCTGGAAACGGGTCTAGGAGGTCGTTTGGATGCAACGAATGTGGTAGTTCCAGAAATAGCAGTAATTACGAACATTGGAATTGACCACACTCAATTTTTAGGGGATACATTAGCACTAATTGCAGGCGAGAAGGCAGGAATCATCAAGCAGAACATTCCAGTAGTAATTGGAAAACGGCAAGTAGAAACAGTTTCTGTTTTTGAAGCAGTTGCGAAATATAAAGACGCGTCCATCATCTATGCTGAGGATTTTTCGTTTCCGACAAATAAATACGAAAGCTATCTTGCGGAAAATTGGCGTACAGCGAATACAACGCTGGAGGTGTTAGGAATTCGATTTTCAAATGTTGAACGTGAAGAGGCAGCCGAAAAAATGCCACAACGCAGTGGACTTTTCGGTCGAATGCACTACCTCCGACGCAATCCTGATGTGTTAATCGATGTCTCTCATAATGTAGATGGATTGAGGGCTACTTTGGAATATTTAAAGCAACAAAATAGAAAGGTGAAAGTCATTTTCGGAGCATCGAAAGACAAGGATATTAAAAGCATGTTAGCGCTTTTCCCCAAGGATTATGAATTGAATTTATGTACATTTTCCAATGAACGAAGCGCGAGTTTGGAAGAATTAAAAGAGGTGAAAAGTAGCAATGAGCAAATTCAAACCATTCATAGAGACATTAACGCCGCCATTGAATATTGTGTTCAACAACTTAACTCCAATGAAGTACTATTGGTGACTGGAAGTTTTTTCTTAATAGCCGATGTTAATTTTTCGGATTTGAAGAACAATAAAATAATTTGAGAATTTAAATGAATAAATTCGTTGTTCCTTTTAATAGTTTAAATTTGCGTCATGAGTGATTTTGTTGTTTCAGCCAGAAAATACCGTCCACAAACTTTTGAAACTGTTGTTGGTCAACGTTCCATTACTTCTACGCTTAAGAATGCTATCAAAAGCAATCACCTCGCACAAGCTTTTCTTTTTTGTGGGTCGCGTGGAGTAGGGAAGACCACCACGGCGCGTATTTTGGCAAAGACAATTAATTGCTCCAATCGTTCGGAAGTTACTGAGGCATGTGATCAATGCGAATCATGTGTTTCTTTTAATAACGGCACCTCGCTAAATGTCTTGGAATTGGATGCTGCTTCTAACAACTCGGTGGAAGATATCCGAAATCTGATAGATCAGGTGCGTATCCCGCCACAATTAGGAAATTACAAAGTCTATATCATCGACGAGGTGCACATGTTGTCCAATCAGGCGTTCAATGCCTTTTTGAAGACTTTAGAAGAACCTCCGAAGCATGCGATTTTCATTTTAGCAACAACGGAGAAACACAAAATCATCCCGACAATTTTATCCCGTTGTCAGATTTTTGATTTTTCTCGTATTCGTGTAAAGGATATTGCTGACCATTTGAGTCATATTTCTGTGAAAGAAGGTATTACGGCTGATCCTGAGGCCTTACATTTAATTGCGATGAAAGCAGATGGCGCTTTACGAGATGCCCTCTCGATATTTGACCAAATTGTCACTTTTTCGGGTGCAGCGATATCGTATAAGAGTGTGCTCGACAATTTAAGTATTCTAGATTATGAATATTACTTTAAAATTGTAGATGCAGCTGAAAAGCAAGATGTCTCCCAGACGTTGATGATTTTAAACGACGTGTATGATCGCGGTTTTGATGCCTACAATTTCTTAATGGGATTAGCTGAACATTACCGCAATTTAATGGTGAGCAAAGATCCACGTACAGTTCAATTAATGGAATTGCCGGAATCCGTACAACAACGTTTCGTAGAACAAGCCAAATTGGTCGAAATCGATCGGATTTATCGCGCTCTAACCTTGTTTAGTGAAGTAGATGCTCAGTATAAAACTTCCAAAAATCAGCGGCTTTTGATTGAAGTAATGTTGTTACAGTTGTGTTCCTTAAAGCAAACTGACGAAAAAAAAAATCCCTGACCGCTCGAATTGATATTGTACCCTTTCCAAATCAATCGCTTCGTAAAAAACCGGGAACTCCTGCACCTTCAACTGAAAATAAACCTTCTGTCCCTTCACCTTTTCAGCAACAAGCTACTATTCTTGAACATCTAAAGGAACCAGTTGGTAAAGTAGTAACTCCCATTATTTCAGTAAAAAAAACAATTGAAAAATCTAAGGAGTCGGAGTTGCCAGTGAACATGGATGATCTTCCAAGGGAGCAATTTACAAAAGATAAACTTGTAGTACATTGGCGGCAATATGCCTTTAAAATGAAGGAGACGCATCCTACTTTATTCCAAATTTTAAGTAAGCGAGAACCGGTTCAAGAAGACAGCGAAACCTATATTTTACAAGTAGAAAATGACGTTTTGTTAACACATGTTGAAACCCATTTGTTGGATTTTGTAGATTATTTGAAAAAGCAACTTCAGAATTATTTTATTCAAGTAAAAATAGAAGTCCATTCCATTGGTGACGACAAAAAATTCCTTTCTGGACGCGATAAGTTTCAAACTTTGGTGCGAAAATATCCCAATTTGAATACCTTGAAAAGTTTGTTCAATCTAGATATTGAATACTAATGCAGTACCTTCCTGAAAATTGGACATTTCTTTCCTATCGATCCGAGTTCCGAGAAAAAGTGGAGGTTTTTTTAAGTCACTGGTTTGATACTTCTCCTGCAATGAGTGTGCAAACGTCAGGATCCACAGGAACACCGAAAACAATATCTTTATTGAAATCGCGGATGCGTGCTTCAGCTCAACGAACGCTTGAATTTCTTCATTTGCAACCCAATAATGTAGCTTTACTTTGCCTTTCTATTGATACAATTGCGGGAAAAATGATGTTAGTACGAGCTTTAGAAGGTAATTTGAGGTTGTACTTAGACGAGCCTTCCATGAATCCTTTGAAAACACTAAATTTTTCGATTGATTTTGTTGCAATGGTTCCTGCTCAAGTGGAAGTATCACTTAATGATTCGCCTGAAAAATGGAAGTTGATTAAAAAGTGCATTGTTGGAGGAGCTCCTGTTTCCTTGAATTTAATTGAACAATTAAAAAAATCGGAAATCACGGTTTATCAAACTTTTGGAATGACTGAAACCATTTCTCACATTGCGCTGCGTAAAATCGGTTTAGAATCTGAGAGTACATTTAAAGTGTTGAACGGAATTTCAGTTTCTCAAAAGGAAGGTAGTTTGGTTATTGATTCACCTGAATTGGCTGACGAAGCGATTGAAACCAACGATTTAGTTGAACTCATCAACCCAAAAGAATTTGAATGGAAAGGACGTAAAGACTTTGTTATCAATTCTGGAGGAGTAAAATTGTTTCCAGAACAGATTGAGGATAAATTATCCAATTGGATTAATGTTCCTTTCTATGTTTCATCGGTTATGGATGATTTTTGGGGACAAGTTCCAATTTTAGTGTTAGAGTCTCGCACTCCTTTTTCAATTGAAAAGAATAACTTAGCACCTTTAGTTTCCAAGTATGAGCTTCCTAAAAAGTACGTCTTTCTTAACGCTTTTATTCGAACTGAAAGCGGGAAAATTAACCGATTCAAAACCAATTCGTTAATTTTAGAAAATCAGTTGAATGAATTGCTTTGAAAGATTAGGTTTACCGAGAAATTGTAGTGAAGAAGAACTCAAAAAACGATACAAACAACTCGCAAAAAAATACCATCCTGACGTCAGTGACTCCGAAGAAGCACATCGAGAGTTTATTGAAATTTCAGCGGCTTACGAACAAGCATTAAAAATTCTAGAAAACGGTGCGTACTTTGAACCAATTTTTACTGAAAGCCAACAAGGACCAACAAAACAATCCGATATTGAGACAGAGGAAGAAACACAAGAAGATGCTTGGTATGCTTATCGAAAAAGAGCGCAAGAAGAATTTAAAAGACGTGAAGATGAGCAAAAACGCTACATGGTGGGTTGGTATCAACGGCTTCGTTCAGGTTTTCGGAACCTACATTTTAACGTTGTTATGGTGCTTGCCTTGCTCGTATTTATTGGTTTGGTAGCAGATATTTTTCTTCCCCACCGTTTTCAGGACGAATATATGGCGGCTTATTCAGATAAAAACTACCATAGCTCGAAAGGCGAGTTGATCGCTTTTTTGGAAACCCGTTCAGGACGGGGTTTTTGGATGAATTTCTTTTCTAATTCTGAGTTAGAGCCGAATTGTCATTTTGTTGTTGAAGAAACATGGATTTTCCATAGTCCAATTCAAGCAATTGTTTCCTTGAATGAAACGGTAGAGTATGTGCCTATTCATTTTACTGTCAGATGGATTCAGTTTTGGTTTTTACCTTTTTTACTGTTGCCGCTTTTTTTTCGTTTCTATAAACACAACGATGAATATTTTATTTTCGGGAATTATTTTACCCGGTTTGTTTTAGGTTTTTTACTTTTCTTGTTTCTGCTTTCAGACAATCATTGGTTACATTTGTTAACTTTAGGTTTTATATGACAAAAAAAGAGAAAGCGAAATTTGTAATTGATGAATTGGAAAAGTTGTATCCTGAAACACCAATTCCTTTAGATCACTCAGACGCATACACCTTGTTGATTGCGGTTTTACTTTCCGCACAATGTACTGATGAACGGGTGAATAAAATTACTCCTTCGCTTTTTAAAAGAGCTAATAATCCCTTCGATATGATTAAGTTATCCGTGGAAGAGATTCGTGAGATAATAAAACCTTGCGGACTTTCTCCTCGAAAATCAAAAGCGATTTGGGAACTTTCAGATATTATTATTCAGCAACACAAGGGAGAAGTACCTAATTCTTTTGAAGCCCTTGAAGCGATGCCAGGGGTAGGTCATAAAACAGCCTCCGTGGTTATGTCGCAGGCTTTTGGTGTACCCGCTTTTCCTGTTGATACACATATTCATCGCCTAATGACGCGTTGGGGTTTGACCTCTGGGAAAAATGTGGAGGAAACCGAAAAAGACGCTAAAAAACTCTTTCCAGAAAAACTTTGGAACAAATTACACTTACAAATTATTTTTTATGGAAGAGAATATTCTCCAGCACGTAATCCATTGAAAAACAAAGATTATATTACTCAGGAAATAGGAACTGCTAAGGCAAAATTAGAATTGAAATGAACACGATGTTCACACTTTTTATGACTTTTTTGTGTATAAAAACACCTCATTCATCGTTTACAACTTGTCGATTGACGATTTGAATATACCTACCTTTGCTCAATGGAAACTCCGGATAGAAGAAAGATAAAAAATAAAGTTGCTGTTGCACCCTTGTCGATAAGTGAAATGGGAAAAGTGCCACCGCAAGATATCCAAATCGAACAAACGGTTTTGGGGGCAATGATGTTGGAACGATTTGCAGTTAACGAAACAATTGATATTCTTCATGTAAACAGTTTTTACGATCCAAAGCACCAATATATTTATTCGTCTATTCGAGAACTATTTGCTGGAACGAGTCCAATTGATTTAATAACTGTTACGGAGCATTTACGGCGAAAAGGTGAATTGGAAGCGGCAGGTGGAGTGGCATACATCGCATCTTTGACCAATCGTGTGGGGTCAGCTGCTAATATTCAAGCGCATGCCCGCATTATCTCTGAAAAATACATCAAGCGCGAATTGATACGTGTAAGTTCGGAAATTTTGCGTGACAGTTATGACGATACCATTGACGTTTTTGATTTATTGAACCGTGCTGAAAAAGAACTTTTTGGTATTGCCGAAAACAATATGAGTAAGCAAGTCAAAGGTATGCCAGAAGCAGTTCGAGAAGCTGTTGCTGAAATTGAAAAAGCATCTTTAAATAAGGACGGAGTATCTGGGGTTCCAACTGGATTTCATGCTTTAGATAAGGTGACCGCGGGTTGGCAACGTTCGGATATGATTGTTTTAGCGGCTCGTCCCGGAATGGGGAAAACGGCTTTCGTACTTTCTATGGCAAGAAATACGGCAGTGGACTACAACATGGGCGTTGCTGTATTTTCTCTGGAGATGTCGGCTGTTCAGTTGGTGAAACGTTTGATTGCCAGTGAATCACGATTGAATGCCGAAAAATTAAGGAAAGGAAGTTTAGCGGATCACGAGTACCAACAATTGTATTCTCGAATTACGAAATTAGCTACAGCACCGATTTTTATTGATGATACTCCAGGAATTAGCATACTTGATTTTCGAGCAAAATGTCGTCGTTTGAAACACGATAAAAATATCGAAATCGTCATTATTGATTACCTTCAATTGATGTCAGCGGGAGATGGAAAAGGCAACCGTGAACAAGAAATTTCTACCATTTCGCGTTCGATCAAGGAAATCGCGAAAGAATTAAATGTTCCCATTATCGCACTTTCACAGTTGAGTCGTTCGGTGGAAACACGTGGAGGGGACAAACGTCCGATGTTGTCAGACTTACGTGAATCAGGTGCGATTGAGCAAGATGCAGATATTGTTTCATTCATTTATCGTCCTGAATATTACAAAATTCAAGAAGATGCGAATGGAAATTCAACAGCGAATATGGGTGAAATAATCATTGCTAAACACCGTAATGGATCTCTGGAAAACGTACGTTTGCGCTTCATTGGCGAATTTGCTCGATTTGAAAACATGGATGAATACGCTGATTTCGATACGGATATAAACAAACCGATTCGAGAACGCTTGGACGATTTTATGAGTAGTGCCAATACGATTACAGTTCCAAGTAAGATGAATAATAGTATAGAGGATAATGATATTTTTAACAAAGACGATGTCGATGATACACCCTTTTAAAAAACTTTATTTCGGTTTAATTTTCGTTTTCTTTTTCACGAATTTATTTGCCACGCAGATATTAGTTCCGATGGATGAAACGCAACGTAATCACTTGAAAGCATACGGAGTAGCATATTGGACACTTGAAAACAATGTAACTATTGAGTGGTTGTTAAATTACAAAGGAGGTTCTTTCTTAATGCCACATTTAAAAACCCTGGAAGAGGAACTAATCATCCGTGGCGTTTCGTATCAAATATTAGCAGACGGACAAGTCAATCAAATTCGTTCTCAAATCGCAGACCCTGAGGTGAACATGGAAATTGTACAATTGGAGAAAGCACCTAAAATTGCCGTTTATACACCACCGAATAAACAACCTTGGGACGACGCCGTTACTTTAGTTTTGGAATATGCCGAAATCAAATACGATAAAATTTATGATTCGGCAATTGTAATGGGTATGTTACCGAAGTACGATTGGCTACACCTTCACCACGAAGATTTTACTGGACAATATGGTAAATTTTATTCATCAGCGCGTTATCAGGCTTGGTATCAAGAACAAATTGCAGTTGCAGAACGCGATGCAAAAATGTTAGGCTTTAAAAAAGTATCTGAATTAAAATTGGCAGTTGCAAAAAATCTCAAGAACTTCGTTGTAGGTGGAGGTTTCCTATTTACAATGTGTTCTGGAACAGACTCTTTCGATATTGCACTTGCAGCACAAGGAACAGATATATGTGAAGCTGTTTTTGATGGTGACCCTTCTGATCCGAGAGCACAAGATAAATTGGATTTTGGACAGACATTTGCCTTCAAAGATTTTCATATTATCAAAGATCCAATGATTTATGAATATTCGGATATTGACGGTACTGATTTAAGAACGAGTAGGAAAATCGTAGAACCTGTAGATTTATTCACCCTATTTGAATTTTCTGCAAAATGGGATATTGTCCCAACTATGTTGACGCAGTGTCATGTGGATGTTATCAAAGGATTTATGGGGCAAACGACTGATTTTCATAAAGAATTCATCAAGCCGAATGTGCTAATTTTAGGCGAAAACAAAGCTGCAGGAACCGCAAAATATATTCACGGTGAAATGGGGCAGGGGACTTGGACTTTTTATGGTGGTCACGACCCTGAGGATTATCAACATTTTGTGGGTGATCCTTTTACCGACTTGAATTTACATCCGAATTCTCCAGGTTATCGATTGATATTAAATAACATTCTTTTTCCGGCAGCAAAAAAGAAAAAGCGTAAAACTTAGTTGAAACTCAGCGAATTTAAAATTTAATGAAGAAATAGACCAACATTTTTTGATGTTAATTCAAAGTTAATCCTTATACTTGCGTCAAATCTTCAAAACGGACTTTCTCTCTAGTCCAACCCACATTAATTTTATTTTGACATTTTAATCACATAGATGGATCGTAAAACATTAGAGACCAAGAAGCTCTCAGATTTGCGTGTTATTGCAGCAACAATCGGAATTACAGACGCAGAAAATTTAAAAAAAGCTGAATTGATCAGCAAAATCGTTGGTGAAGAAGCTCCTTCTCGACCTGAAAAAAAGGAAAAAGTCAACGTTACTGAAGTGAAAACTGAAGATAACGTCGTTACGCAAACGGATAACAATGAAGTATCAAACGCACCTAAAAAACGTGGTCGTAAACCAAAATCGTTAATAGAGCAATCTACTGTAATTCAGCCAGAAATAGCATTTGAAACGGCTACTAATTCTATTGAAAAAGAAAAAGTAGAACCAGTTTCCCAGCAAGTTTCAGCGGAAAAATCGTTAGAAGAACCAAAAACTGAAATGATTGAAAATGGTATTTCATCCGTTGAAAATAAAGAAGAGGTTAAACAAGAAAACGCTCAGCATCAAAACAACAGATTTAAAGATAAAAGAAATTTTAATCCGAATCAGCGCGACAATAATCGCGACATTAATCGAGATAATAAACGAGAAAATTTTAGGGATTCCAATCGTGAAAATAACAAGGAGAATACCCCGAATAACCAAAATCGCGAATTCAAACAAAATCGTGAAAACAACAATAACAACCGCGAATTTAACCGCGAAAATCGACATCCGAATCAACAGCAACGTCATCAACAGCAAAACACTGAAAACCAAGCTGCTGAGCTAGTCGAAAATTCGGAGGACAAATTGGAACAGTATGATTTAACAGGTATTGTTTCCGCGGAAGGTGTTTTAGAAGTAATTCAAGATGGTTTTGGTTTTTTACGTTCTTCAGACTACAATTATTTACCGTCTCCTGACGATGTTTTTGTTTCTCAACACCAAATCAAATTATTCGGTTTGAAAACGGGGGATACTGTAAAAGGAACGATTCGTCCGCCACGTGAAGGTGAAAAGTATTTCCCATTGGTTAAAGTAGAATCAATAAACGGTCGTGACCCTTCATATATCCGAGATCGTGTTCCTTTTCAATATTTGACTCCTTTGTTTCCTTCCGAGAAATTCAAATTGACAGGACACAAGCAGGAAACGCTTTCTACACGAGTAATGGACTTGTTTGCTCCAATTGGAAAAGGACAACGCGGTATGATTGTGGCACAGCCTAAAACAGGAAAAACCATGTTGTTGAAGGATGTAGCTAATGCAATTGCAGCAAATCATCCCGAAACTTATTTAATAGTTTTATTGATTGACGAACGTCCGGAAGAGGTGACCGACATGGCAAGAAGTGTAAAAGCGGAGGTAATTGCATCGACTTTCGACGAACCTGCAGAACGACACGTAAAAGTTGCCAATATGGTACTTGAAAAAGCCAAACGAATGGTGGAATGTGGTCACGATGTTTGTATTCTTTTGGACTCAATTACCCGATTAGCTCGAGCTTATAATACAGTTTCTCCGGCATCTGGTAAAGTCTTGTCGGGTGGGGTGGATGCCAATGCGCTTCATAAACCGAAACGTTTCTTTGGTTCAGCAAGAAAAATTGAAAACGGAGGTTCTTTATCCATTTTGGCGACTGCTTTAACGGAAACGGGTTCTAAAATGGATGAGGTTATTTTCGAAGAATTTAAAGGGACAGGTAATATGGAATTGCAGTTGGATCGTAAAATTTCAAATCGTCGTATTTATCCTGCAATTGACATAACTGCTTCAGGCACACGTCGTGAAGATTTGTTGGTTGGAAAAGATGTTTTACAACGTGTTTGGTTAATCCGTAAGTTTATTGCTGATATGAATCCTATCGAGGCGATGGAATTTATGAAGTCACACATGGAAAACACGCTTTCTAACGAGGAATTTTTGGTTTCAATGAACAGCTAAAAATGAGATTTCCAGTAAAAGTTGGATTGATAAGTGCCGCCGTTTGGATTGCAGCAAAAATGTTAGGACTCGCTCTTAATTGGAACCTAGATGACATTCGGTTTTTTGTGATTTTGAATATGCTTTTATTAACAAGTGCCGTTGCCATTGGAATGTATGTTGCAAAACGTCAAACTATTGGTCTGAATTTAATGCAAGATGTTAAAAATGGCATGACTGCAGGAGTTCCTTACGCATTGATTGTGAGTGTATTCATGTATTTTTATTATGAAAAAATTTATCCTGAATTTAATGAGAAAAAAATTGCAGAAATTGTAGAGAAATTAGAAAAACCGGAAAATATAATAGCACTTCGAAAAGAAAATATTGACATGCGCAATAAATCAGATCGTGAGATTAAGAAGGTAGTTCTTAATAACACAGAATCAATTTATAATGCAAAATTCACGATGTTGGTATCTGTTCTTGCTTTATTGATTTACAGTACAATGAACTCGCTTTTAGTGGCGATTATTTATCGTCGAGTGGTTTTTCGAGAAATATAATTCAAAGATGTTATCAAATTTTGCATTCATTTCGTTTTTTAACATTTCTAGAACCAACTTTTTAGGTAGAAACTTCGTTTAACACAACGTGTTAATTGTGTAATTGTAGAAGACGATTTGAGAACGACTATTTTTTTAAGATTTCTGAGCTTTTTGGTTGCAATTCTTGTAACACAAGTTAGTTTAATTGCTCAAGTCGTTTCCCCTTTCAATATCCGCTATCAAACCAATTCAAAAGGAAATATTGTTATTCTATCCAATGTAGCAATTACGTGTAATAGTTCGAATAGCAACTGTGGAACATATCAACAACAATTACCTCCTACAGGAAATCATAATCAAGATGGCAGTATAACACAAGATTATATTGACATAGACAGTGATGCAGGGACTTGGATGTCAAGTAGTGACAGTATGAGTCTGGCAAATTGTAGTGAAATCTTATGGGCTGGTTTGTATTGGCAAGCACGAATTCAAAGTTCAACTACCAATTATGCCATCAGAAATAGGGTTAAAATGAAGGTGAACAATGGTGCCTATCAAGATTTAGCCGCTGATGATATTTATGACTTAACGACAATTCCAACCAATCAAAATTTTGCAATGCCGGGTTACTTCTGTTTCAAGAATGTAACGAGTTTGTTGTCTTCCTCCAATGGAAAAGCCAGAATTACTGTGGCGAATGTGGTATCTCAAACAGGGGTCAATAATCTTTTTGGTTCGTGGTCTTTAGTGGTTGTTTACAAAAATGTTTTCCAAAACATGCGGAACTTGACCGTTTTTGACGGGGTTTCTTATGTCAGTAATGTTAATAATTTAGATATCCCAATTTCTGGATTTACCACGCCATCAACAGGACCTGTTACTTTTGATTTGGGAATTGTGGCCATGGAGGGAGATAGAAACATTCCAGGTGATCGCTTACAATTTAATGGTAACGGTTCTTTTCTAGATATTCCAGATGCCAATCGTTCGGCAAATGATTTTTTCAACAGCTCGATAACTAACTATGGAGTAATTACGCCTTTTAGAAATCCTAGTTATAACAACCAGTTAGGTTTTGATGCAGGGATGTTTTCGCCTAACAATTCCACTTTAAACTATATCGGGAACAGTGCTACTGCTGCAACCGTTCGTGTGGTAACTTCACAAGATGCAATACTTCCCCGTGTAATTACTTCTGCAATAGATATTTACGAGCCTGATTTGCGGGCCAATGTGCGTGTATCTGATATTGATGGAGGAACAATTGACCCAGGGGATATTTTAGAATACACTTTAGTTGGTAAAAATATTGGTTCAGATTTATCCATAAATACCTACCTAGAAAATACAATTGATGATCGCGTGGATTTCGTTCCAGGTTCTATTTCTGTGACCTTTGGTCCAAATTCTGGCGCAAAAACTGATGCAACAGGTGACGATCAAGGAGAGTATAATTCGACAACACGAAAAATTAGAGTTAGAATTGGAACTGGCGCGAATGGCACAAATGGTGGTCAAGTACAATCCTCCCCATCTGGAGCTGATAGTACCGTGGTAAAATTTCGCGTAAAAGTGAAAGATGAATGCATGATGTTTCAATGTAATCCAACGATTTATAACGTGGCGTATATATATGGTAAAGGGAACATTTCTGGAAATAATTACAACAATAATGGTCTTTCTGATACTTACAATAGTCAAGGTTGCCCTGTTACCTTGAGCAATGCCTTGACCATTAATGTTACAGGTTGTCCAACTCCAACAATAAACTACCCAACAACATGCGCAAATAGCTCGCTTCAATTGTCAACTACTTATTCGGCAAATGCAACGTATAATTGGTCTGGTCCAAACGGATTTACTTCAACCGTGCATAATCCTGTTATAAATCCTGCTACATCTTTGAATTCAGGAATTTATACTTTAACTATATCATTTGCTTCTTTGACTTGTTCATTGACACTTTCAAAATTGGTTGTTATTCGACCGCTACCCACAATTACGCAAGGAACATTAAATAATGTAACTTGTTTTGGTTTGAATAACGGATCGGTTCAGGTTTCGGCAAGTGGCGCAACAAGTCCATATTCATATTCTTGGTCAAATGGTGCAACAACGAGTAGTATAAGTAATTTAGGTCCAGGGACTTATACTGTAACCGTAACAGATTTTTATGGTTGTCAAAGAACTGCGAGCTACACCATAACCGAACCACCTTTATTAGTTGCAACCGCAAGTATTACTTCTAATTATAATGGTCGTAATATAAGTTGTAATGGTGCTGCAGATGGCTCAGCAACGGTTGCTTATAGCGGAGGCACATCCCCTTATACAGTCCTTTGGAGCAATAGCGCAACCACCCAAAACATTAGTAATTTAGGGCCAGGAATTTATACTGCAACAGTTACTGATGCAAGAGGTTGTGTCCGATCTTCCGCGGTTACATTAACACAACCCTCAGCAGTCGTTTTAACGGAAAGTCATACCGATGTTTCCTGTTTTGGTGGAGCAAATGGTAGTATAAACCTGAATTTTTCAGGTGGAACAAGTCCCTATTCCTATCTTTGGAGCAATGGTGCAACAACACAAAATTTAAGTAATTTATCTGCTGGAACCTATTCAGTCACTGCAAAAGATGTCAATAACTGTTCACGATTTTTATCTATCACAATTACGCAACCTACCCAATTGGCTGTATCACGAACCTCCGTAGATATTAATTGCTTCGGACAAAATACTGGATCTATTGATGTTTCAGTTTCTGGGGGTACACCTAACTATACTTATGCTTGGAGTAATGGAGCAACGGTTCAAGATTTGAGCAATCTAGCTGCAGGAATATATTCCTTGACAGTCACCGACTCTAAGGGATGTCAACAAGTATTATCAACGACATTAACACAACCTTCAGCGGCTTTATCAACAAACCTTTCTGGAACAAATCTAACTTGCAACGCTAATTCATCAGGGGTTGTAAATAGTTCAACAACAGGAGGTACACCAAATTATTCCTATTCTTGGAGTAATGGAGCAACGACTCAAAATTTAGTGAATGTTGCTGCGGGAACATATACACTTACCATTACTGATTTGAAAGGATGTCAACAAGTGGCTTCACAAACAATAACTCAACCAACTGTTTTAAATTTAGGCACAACGTCAACCAATGTTACTTGTTTTGGATTGGCAAATGGTAGCATTACTTCAAACGTTTCGGGTGGGACAAGTCCTTATTCTTATTCTTGGAATAATGGAGCCTCAACAGCCAACTTATCTAATCTTGCTCCAGGAACCTATACATTGACTTTAACGGATTTTAATGGTTGTGTAAGAACAAGAAACGTTACTATAACTCAACCAATTGCTCCTTTAGATGTAACCGCTGTTCGAACCAATATTAATTGTTTTGGTCAAAATAATGGAACTATTACTTTAACAGTAACTGGAGGAACAACACCTTATTCTTATTTATGGAGCAATGGTTCAACTACCAAGGATTTAAGTGGTTTGTCTTCAGGAGTTTATTCTGTAATTGTTACGGATGCTCGTGGTTGTCAATCAAGTACCTCGGTAACAATAACTGAGCCTTCATCTCCAATTTCCGTCTCACTATCTGGTATAGATTTAACTTGTTTTGGTAACTTTTCAGGAAGTATTACAAGTTCAGTTTCAGGTGGAACAGCGCCTTATTCTTACGCATGGAGTAATGGGGCTACAACATCTGATCTTTCTGGATTAGCTGCAGGTGTTTATTCCTTGACTTTAACTGATTTTAGGTCGTGTCAACAGGTTGTCGCAGTAACAATTTCCGAACCTCCAGCGATGGTACTAAATGAAAATGTTGTTAATATTTCCTGTTTCGGATTATCGGACGGATCAATATCTACAAATCTTGTGGGTGGAATTTCTCCATATACCTATTCGTGGAGCAATGGTTCAACTGTTTCTGACTTGAATAACCTTTTTGCTGGTTCTTACATTTTGTCTGTAACCGATTCGAAGGGGTGTCAAATTATAGATACTTTTTCGATAATTCAACCACTGTTACCACTATCATTAAGTGTAACAAAAACCAACATCAGCTGCCACGGACTCACTACAGGTGTAATCAATTTAACGGCATCTGGTGGAACACCGACCTATACTTACGCATGGAGCAATGGTGCTTTTTCAGAGGATTTGGTAAGTATTGGAGCTGGTGTTTATTCAGTTACGGTTACCGATAGTCGCGGATGTCAAGAAACGATTTCAGAGACCATAACGGAACCAGCTGTGTTGGATGTGGTATTGACTGGAAATAATTTAACGTGTAATGGTAACGGATCGGGAAGTATCACAAGTGCTGTGTCGGGCGGTACACCAAATTATACGTATCAGTGGAGCACATTTGCGACAACTCCTTCGATTTCAAATTTGACGATTGGTACCTACACCCTCACCGTAACTGACGCGGCAGGTTGTCAGAAAGTAGCCTCACAAACCATCACGCAACCAGCGGTAATCGCACTTTCAGACGTTCGCACTCCGGTTTCGTGTCGCTTTGGAA
>JBDKEM010000042.1:0-9926 GCA_039795265.1 Bacteroidota bacterium
CGAAAATTTAGGCTAAAAATGCCAAATTGTTTGATCAACCATTTTTGGATTTGGAATTTTATATTGAGTATCAAATTCTTAATCCATGGCAGTGCCACCTCAGCCAAATGGACTAAGTTGAGCACTAAAATGATGCTAGCAATCCAAGATTGGCTTGTGTTTGCAAGCTTTGCCTTAACACGGTCTAAACCGTATGCTCTCTTTGCTTGACCGAACTTACCTTCTATGGGATTGCGTTCACCAGGACTTACTTGATTTGACAATGCCTCTTCCGATGGTCTTCCAAGGGGTTTAGCCTTGAGTATTATTCCATTTTCTTTGAGGTAGGCTCGATTGTATCTGTTACAATAAATTTTATCCGCTAAAACGTAAGCTGGGTAATAACCAAATCGCTCTTTGTATTTTTCAACGCTTGCTTCTAATCGTTGTCCTTCATTGAATGCCTCCCAGCTGAAGTCATCAATAAAAGAAAAACCATCTACCATTGAGACATTGATTTTTGCTCCAAATTCAACTTTTGCTGTTGATTTCCCTCTAACAATTGGTCTAACATGTGGTTGATGAACGCTTACTATTCTGTGGTCAACGCTATGTGTGTTATTGGTGTACATGTGTTGCTGCTGTTCATAAACATGCTGAATAACAAACCAGTATTTGTATTGCTTTTGATCAAATGGAATCGTTTCACATTTATCCAA
Source organism: Bacteroidota bacterium (assembly GCA_039795265.1). Taxonomy (GTDB): domain Bacteria; phylum Bacteroidota; class Bacteroidia; order Flavobacteriales_D; family Crocinitomicaceae; genus UBA952. Next base: position 699 of record JBDKEM010000042.1, read on the forward strand.
TAGTTGATTAATCGAAGTGATATTTCTACGCAGATATCCCAACTGTTTTCTAATTGCTGTTCGAATATTTTTTCGGGATTTGGTTTTCTTTTGAGCAATATTCAAGTAATCTTTTCGAGCAATTTCCCTGTAATTTCTTGGTTTTATTGTTCCTGTTGAATACTCAAAAACAAAGTCCATCAACTCTTCTGATTTCATCCGAGCATCGTTCAAAATATCCAAATCAGTAGGGTAAGCAATCTCTTGGGGACAAGCTGTAGCATCCATAATCAAAGAACCTTTATTCGGATTTGTGTCTTGATTATCATCTGATTTATCTTTTTGCTTGGCTTCAATATCACGTTTAAGTTTAGCAATTCTATCATTGATTGCATTAATTTGCTCTAAACCTAAACGCTTACGGAACTCTACAAACAAAGATGGATCAAACGGTGGTGTGTCACAAAAAGAGGAATACCCCAAGAAATACTGCATGTAGATGTTCTCACTAATTTGATCAACTGTTTCTCTATCGTCTAAATCACAGATATGCTTTATCATTATTGCACCTAGAACTAACCTTGGATTTAGGTCGGGTCTCCCGGTTTCCTTCTCAGGGATATACTTCCTGTAAATGGAACATAAATCATCCCAAGGCAAAAGCTTTGCAAGTCTAACCCAACGATTTTCTGGATTCAATGAACGTTCAAACGGACTTTCAAATCCTGCTAAAGATAGCTGGCTTGGACTAACATATTTTGGCTTAGATGCACGGTTTTTGGCTGTTTTATTCATTTTTCCTTGCACTTGATTCCATAAATTTAGCAGAAATCCTTTATCTGACAAGGGTTTTTAGTTTTTCAGCAGACCCTATTTAAATCAAAAGTTGCGTTTTTACACTGTTCTCTCAGAAAATTTGGTTCGTCATATTCACAAATCGCAAGGGCGCAATCGTATAATTTTGGATTTTCATTGCGTTTTTCCACTTCGTATTCGTGACCTTCGTCATCGCCAAAATCTTCGAGGTATTTATTCCAAATGGTGCTCATTATTCATATTTTGACCTAAAGAAAGGTATAATTTACTGGAAAGACAAAAGAAATGTAGTTAAAGGTTTGTTTTATTCGATTACACCAAGTTCGGTTTTAAATAATCTAGCGACGATAATTCTATAATCTGTTGTTGGTTGATGAGTGGTTCTTTGTGTCCGTCATAACATTCTAATAAATCTTGTCTTGCTTTTACAGACCCAAATGTTTTTAAGAGAAAATAGATGTAATTTTCAAAACTTATCCTCTTGGAATACAAGTAGTCAGCGTGATAGTCGTTCCCTAAAATCAATGGCGGATTAGATGATCCGTCTAGGAAAAAGGAAACATCCCAAAAACTGTCAAAGAGGTCAAAAGGTTTAATGCGTTTGCTAAAATCAGGTTCGATGTAGGTTTTGTCACCAAAAACAATTTCGTCTTTGTTTTCAATGGTAAAGTCAAAGTAAATATGGCCATACCAATCTTGCAAAAAAACATCTTTTATCGGCTCAATCAAAATACAACCATCAAAACGGAAATCGTCCGTGATGCCATAAGAGATAAACTCCATGCTGTTTTGAAACGTTTTTAGGTGTTCAAAATGCTTGTTTTCAGGATGCGACCAAATTAATTGCAAGCCGTTACAAGCGCGATAGAATGCTTTAATTCCTTCATCTAAATTATAACCTAAAACGGCTTCAACTTCGTGAATTTCTTCTTCCGTCGCAGGTGGATTGATCCAAAAATGATTGATGAAAAGTCCTTTCTTTTCAAGCAATTCAACAACATTTTTAACCTTTTTAATATAATCCATACACCCATTTTAAATCCTCTCCAACCATTGACCAGCTTGTGCATTCAATGCTGATTCTTTTGATGAAAGGGTGGTGATTTCTTTTAAAAAGTCCTCCTTAAAAACCAATTCAAACTCCATACAGGGCCAAATTTCATCGATTTGCTCAGGCGTTAAAAATGTTTCTAATGCTGTAATGTTGGATAAAATGTTCATTAATCCGCAAAAACGTGGAATCTCTGAATCTTCTGGAAAATCGTTTTCGTCTGGAGCATAAAATTGATGCTCTGTTTTTTGAAGAATGTTGTTCCAGAAAATATTTTCTTCCTCTTCGGTGGTCATTCCTAAAAGTGAGACAGTGTCTGCATACAAGTTTTCTTCTCGAATTTTGACAATAGACACAGATTCCAAATAATTCATAACTGTTTCGTAGTTAATGAAATAATTGGATAAAATAGCGTTTTCTCCTAAGTCCAAATCAATTTTTAGTCTTTTTTGTATTTCGCTTGAAATACCATTATTTTCAAAAAGTTCGAGTAGGAATGCCATTGCTGTTGGTGCAATTTCGCTGTGATTGTCTTGTAAATCAATGCCGATTTCGTCATGGCTACTTTGTAAACGCATCAAAATTCTACAAGAGGAATCATTTAGTTTTGTGAAATGGAGTGTGCTTATTGTGCTCATAATTATGTTTTAAAATTGACTTTCATATTGGTTTCTAAACATTCGAACTAGCTGGTTTTTTGATGCACCTAGAATAATTTGGCAATCGTATTCAAAAAGGGCACTTCGAAATTCTTCCTCGTTGTACTCGATTAGCAATTTAAAATAGTTGTCTTGTTCTACTAGTCGCAAATTGGGAAAACTGTCATCCAAAAGTTGGTTTATTTTAGCTTGTTCGCTCCACATTTCTTCCAATCTTTCGCGTTCTTCGTCATCGTACAAAGAGGCATCGCATTCAAAACAAGCGGGCGTATCTTTTTCTTTAACAGATGCCATTAACCAAAATCCTTCGGCGTTTTTTCCACATTGAAAGGGCTGATTTTGGTACTCAAAGCGACTGAAATTGTTGTCGATTTCAAGGTGTTGAGCGAAGGAAAGGGCGGTTTTTAAATAGGTATCTAAGTGCATTATTTTGATATTATTAATATTGCCTTTGTTTAATGTAAATTAGTAAAGTTCTTTTTCAGTTTCTCTAACATTTCCCACTTCCATTTTCTGTTTTTGTTGCGTTGTGGGTTGTTGTCCAAAATGTACTTATCCAAAGGCATATTTTCTTCGATGCGCTTGAAATAATCGAAAAGTGCTTGGCAAAAAGTTGTAAAGAAGTCTGAAGCAGTTAAAATCAATTCTTGTTTTTCAGTGCCATCGTACATTGCTTTTCCAATGATTACTGTTCCATCGATTTTGTGTTCAAAGAAAACTTCAATCATATCAAAGGGAAAGGAAAACGAAAAGTCTCCATCTTCTAATCGAAATTGACTTAAATGCTCCAAGAAAGCATAACTCAGTTCTTCGGTTTCATTGAATTGTAGAGTTTCACCATTTTTGGTGATTTCAAAAGACTTATTTTTGAAAAATTGAACCTGCATGTTTTTCCTTATCAATAGCATCCAACAAACCATTTTCGTAAACATCACCGTTGAGTCGCCAAAACATGATGCCCCCGAGTTTTTTTTCCAGAGCAAATTTCGTTTTTGCGCTAACGGAGCGTTTATCATCGAAAGTAACAAATTCCTTCAGTGTGGCATTATACAAGTAAGGTGCTTGAGCAATACTGTCCCAAAAGTAGTTGTAGCCTTTTTCCACTGTGTAATCTTCTAGTAATTTATTGTAGTTCACATTTGCTTTGAATTTTCCACGTTGACCTAAACCATTATTGACACTATCCACCTCTTTTACGACGAAGGAATAAAACGCAGCTCCAATCACTATTTTTCTCAAAGGAACTTTTAAACTATCCAAATAAAGAATTGACTTTTCGATACTTTCTTGCTGAAAAGGGGAGGAGTAAAGTGCGGTATGATGTCCTGTATGACCACGTTTATCCGTTGGTAAACCATAGGTCATCAAATTCACAAAATCAACGAGTGGCATCACTTTGTCCCATTCAATTGCTAGGTCAATAAATTCCTTAAAGGAGTTGGCGTCAAAGCATATTTCGTGATTTTTGGATAAAGTTTTTCGAAGTGTTTGCAAGAGTGCTGTGAAATTTTCTTTATCCGAAGGAGACGCTTTATGATCTTTTAACCCACCTAGTACAGGGCTTTCCCAGTCGATGTCAATTCCGTCCGCGTTGTATTTGACTAAGATTTCTTTCACAGAAAGTGCAAACTCTTGTCGCCCTAGTTGGGTAGAAAAGACGTCGGAGCAGGTTTCACAGCCGCCCCAGCCGCCCAAAGCGACCATCACTTTCAAATGAGGATACTTTTTCTTTAATGCCAAACAAGCTTTCAAGGTGTTTTCGCTGTCTTCGTTTTTGAAACTTAATTTATTCCCGTCGAGGTACATGAAGCAATAAATTAGATGTGTGATTTTGTTGTAATCGTATTTTTCAACTTCTTTGACATCACCTCTGAAATAGGCAACTACCTTAAATTTTTGATGTAGATTTTGTTCTTTGTTTTTATACTTGTTTGTTGTACTAATAGCAATGAAGATAATTACCATGAATACTAATGGACTAATAAACAGGCGCTTGTATTTACTTAATAAATTTACCATGAACTTAAATAATAGATATTATTGGAAATAATTGAGAACAATTTAGATTTTTTCATTTTTTCAGTCATTTGAATAATTTCAATAGGATTTGTTGATTCTAATTGAATAACAGCTTCTATTGTTTTTGTTTTCATCCATTTCTTGGAGTCTTTATTTCCAAAGAATATATCCGTATCATTTGGTTTAATTTTTGCCCATCCTTTTGGAGCATATCTATTAGGAGAGATACCAACTAGCTTCAAATTACTTTCTGCTAAAAATTGTTTTAAAAGTTTATCGTTTCTTTTGGCTTTTGCTGATAAGGTTACATTGTAAGTATTTTTTAAAACAGCCGATTCCCCATTAATGGTTACATATCTTCCAAAAATTGAATAATAATGCGGATAATTTAGCATGTTTCCATACGGATCAATTACATTATGCGCAGCTATTGGTTGAACATACAAATTAGGATCATTTTTTGATTTAGGTAACTCTATATTTACATTACCTATAATTGAGATAAATGATTTTTGGGTTAGCTCATCTAAATGAGGTAAAAATTTAATAGAATTTATAATGTATTGATGAGAATAGTAAAAGCAATTTTTAGTTACTTTTTTACTATCCTTATAAAAATAGAAAGGAATTTTTTTAGAGACGGTATCTTGTTGATTAAAAAATTGCTGTTCTGAAAAAGAAATAAAATCATCCACATAAAATGGATCAGAATAAAAGTATAAATCTTGGTGTTTTACAGTTATATCATTTGGAATAAACTTGCTTGGAGCTTTAACAACTATACGATATAGGCCAGGTGCTTGTGGTAAAAAATTAAAATTGAAAATACTATCATTTACTTTATAAGAGCTTAAGGAGTTACCGCAGTCTTTGTGGTTTTTCATAGAATAATCAATTTTCCATTGTTTTGATTCTAAATCAAACTTCTCAAGCTCAGAATCTGGAATGCCACTGCATGAAAGAAAAAAAAAGCGGAAAGGATTTAAAAGCTGAAAACTTAATTTTTCTTTTGTTGAAAAGAAATTTTGCGTTGCCAATACTACTGTTTTCTTGGGAGTTAAATGGTTAGAATTATATTTAGCCGGAATAATAACATTTATACATCCATTGTTACAAGTAAAAGTGATTTTTTCTACCTGCTCATTTAATTCAACACAAATAGGAACAGTAAAATTGTAATTCCCATTTTCTTTTAACACTTTTTGAAGTTGTTGCAGATTCAAATTTTCATAGAAGTTTTCGTAAAAATTATTGTAATCAGGATTAGCGTGGTGGATAAATTTAAATACTGTTTTTTGAATTTCTCCATTGACCTGGGCAATAGGAAATAGTTGATTTATTGTTTTATTTCTTATGTTCTTTAAAAAACTAGATTTAAACTCTTCTTTATAGTTGGACAGCAACAATGTTTTATATAGTGCAAGCTGAATTTCTTGACTTAAAATAAGATTAAAAGAATCAATATTCACAAATTTTTCGAAAAAATAATTTTCATTTGGTTTATCTTGAGAACGATAAGTAAAACCATAACTATTCGGAATGTGAATTTGGCAAGGTTTAGAAAGAAAGGAAACTTTTGAACTGTCAATGAAAACTATTTTTTTGTTTATTCCTGATTGTAGATTTGATTGACTGAAAGTCATGCATTCAGAAACAATTATCAAAACAAGAACACAAATAGAAATTAATTTATTGCTTTTCATTTTTAAGGAGTTTAAGCGTATGCTTCAATGCTTTTTTATTTGACCAACTGAAATGACCAGGAATTACAAAATGAACTTTCGGATATTTTTTCATTACTTTTTTGATAGTAGCAGCCCATTCATTCAGGTTGGCATCAGCAAGGTTACCAAGCCCCTTGTTTTCGGTGCTTTTCACCAAACATCCAACATATAGAATTTTTGCATCTTCACACCAGATAACAATGTTATCTTTTGTATGTCCTTCACCCGGATAATAGGTAGAGAATTGATGTTTGCCAAGAGTAAATGTTGTGTCGTTTATGAAGTAAAAAGTTGGTTGTTTCTCACCATTTTGCAGACATAAGTCGTACGTCAGCTTAGAGGTATAGGTTTTTATTCCTTGGGTGCTGTAGTATTCTAAACCAGCTGTTCTGTCATCGTGAAAATGTGTAGCAATTGCCATCACCACTTTCTTTTGATGTTTGGATTGAATACTGTCAAGTAAGGGCTGAAACTGAGTTGTGTCCCATGGAGTGTCAAACAATATTACCCCATCAGCAGTTACACAATACATTCCATTTGAAGGAAAAGGTTGATTATTAAGTTGTTTATAGGTCGTAAAAACATAATAATCACCTACCAAATGCGAAATGTGCAATCCTAAATTTTCTTCAATGGATGATTGTATTAAATCTGAGTTGTTGATTTTGGTAACATTTCCAACTACTGCGTATTTATTGGCTTTTTGATCAAGTTGATACCTAGTTAGTAATAAAGTTACTGTATCCGACGGCTGCGATAAAACGGAAACTTTCTTAGGATTCCAAGCTTCATTTTTGGAGATTAAATCAATATAACCATTGTTATTCGTTTCAAAGTTGGGGTACTTGAGATAATCCATAAAAGCTAAGTGATAGTAATCATCGTATTGGTTTAAAAACAGCGCATAAACACAACCTTTTTCATTACAAGCGCCAAGATAGATCAACTCATCCACTTTACCATCCTTATTGAAATCTGCGGATTTGTATGGTTCACTTTTAGAAATAGAATCTGGATTCACAAAAACTGATTTTTGAGGGGCAATGATCGAAACAAAATTTTCATTCCTTTTCAGTTTCAATTTGAATAAACTATCCACACTTATTTGTGAAAGGATATTCTGACAACAAAGGGAAATCACAATGAAAACAAAATTTTTCATTTTTTTATTCAATTTTAGTTTACTGAAATATCCGAGCATGAGAATGAATTTCTATAGAGTTGAGTTAGTACTAATTTTTATATTCGTTCGAATTGTAAATGAACTGGTGTTTTCATAATTTACTAAAAAATAGCTATTTTGAATTTCAATTTAGCTTAGTTTTTAACCAAAGTTGAGTTTTCGGGAATTGTTTTTGAAATTATAGGGTAATTAAATATTAGCGTTCTTTCAGCCTCACTTTTAGAGTTGGTTGTCATGTATTCAATTTGTTCCCCATCTGTTACAGTTATTTGCCCATCCAGGCTTATTATTAGAAAACTATTTTTGTCCATTTTTTTAATCTTTTCTTCATTACAATTAAATTCTACGTAAAACTCAATGACATCATTTAATTGAACTAATGTTAGGGAATTTGTTTTAATTTTTTTAACAAAATCGGTACTATCCTCTATTTTATTTAGAATTAATCGTTCTTCATCAATTGTAGTTCTGAATGGCTGAGGATAAAAACCCCATTGATTAGGGAAAATTATCTTTTGGTGTTGGGTTAAATCAAGGCCTACTAGCTTATTGGAGTTATTTTGTAGCTTAAATTTCAAAAATAAATTCTCCTCATTACTAGAACGATATATGGCTTTTTCTATGTAAAGACTAGCAATGTTTCCACTGAATACTAATGTGTTTTGCATAGAATCATTATTTATCATCTGTACTGTGTTCATGTTGAGTTCTTCTTTACTAAAATTGCTTATTGAACAACTCATTTCTAGAAAAAAAAGAAAAAGGATAAAAACAAGTTTATTCATGCTTAGATTTTTCTGAGATTTACTTTAAAAAAATTAAATCCACTAAATTGCCTTGTAGTTTATCTCCATCTCCCAAAACGGCCATTCCTCCTCCATTTTTGCTTCAATCGAGAAATTGTTGACTATCGTTTTGGCAAGGTTTTCCAATTCAATGAATAATTCTGGTTTGCATTTATATACTTCAAAAGTTAAGGTAGCGGGCAAGGAATAATCGAATTTTCCATTGGGTAAACGCTTCCAACTCGTTGTATTGATGGTAACTCCAAGCTGTTTTGAAATTTCATCCATTATTTTGTGCGCTGCTGAACGTCTTTCTGTTATTTGATTTTCAATTTCCTCAACAACATCGGATTTTTCCGGCCATTCGTCTCCAAAATTAGTTGCATTAAATAGTGCAGTTGCATACCTGCTATAAGCCTGTTCCTCCCGAAGAATTTCTTGCTCGATTTCCAATTCTGTATAGCGGTCGGCGAGTTCTCCTTGAAAGTTTACGGATGGAAGATGGACAACATCATTGTATAAGTAATTGTATTTCAGGGCTTCATACTTTTCTTGAAAATCCTCCGATAATAAGCGACATGCTTTCAAGGTTTCTACGGCCAAAAACACATTAAAATCTTCGGGTTGATATTCATCTAAATCCTCTAAACGGACGGTGATTTTACCTGTTTCTTTTTTGAGAATTTCAGGAAAGAAAATGAGGTGTTCTGTTTTCATAAAAATTAGTGAGGGGATTGTTTTATCTTTTATGTGTGGTTATAACCTGAGTTCAATTTATAAAATTGGATTCAGACCGATCAGAAACAATGAGTTACAAATAACACTTTTGAAAGTGTATCGGTCCGCCGCGGCTGAACATTGAGAAAGTGTTATGAAGTAAATCGTTGTTTCCGTATTCTATGACTTAAACAAGTAAAAATTGAAAAAAAATCAAGCTGCGTATTTGTGGGTATCGACATAAGGCTGTTCTCTTTTGATAACAGCAAAAATTCGATGCAATATTTTGTTTCTA